>DATLXA010000033.1:0-2929 GCA_035576105.1 Bacteriovoracaceae bacterium | reverse complement strand
CGTGGAGCTCATTGATAAGTACCGGGACGTGCACATCTTCAAGCGCGAATCAGAGATCGCCTGGACGCAGTCACAGGTTCTTCTACGGCACTTGAACATTTCCAATGCCAAGGCCCATGTTTATCAAAGGCTGGCCGGAAGAGTCCTCTATCTGGATTCATCCCTTCGGCCCGCGTCTCATGTGCTGGCCCTCAATACCAGGGCCCAGTCAAACTTATGGGCCTACGGAATCAGCGGAGACCTGCCAATCATCATGACTCAAATCAGTGATGAAAAAGACATGGCGCTGGTGCGGGAGCTGCTGCATGCACACGAGTATCTAAGGCTCAAAGGTTTGAGCATTGACCTGGTGATTTTAAACGAAAGAGCACCTAGTTATCTTCAGACACTCCAGGACGAACTCCTCAGACAAATCCGCATGAGCGGTTCTCAGGCCCTACTCGATAAACCAGGCGGGATTTTCTTAAGAAGAACCGATCTCATTCCCAATGAAGACGTGATCCTTCTGCGAACGGTTTCCCGGGTGATCCTGACGGCAGAAAAAGGATCCCTGGAAGAGCAACTCAAACTCCGCAAAGCACTGGTCCATTATCCGCAGAATCTCGTTGCCAGAAATACATCCACTTCCTCAACTACAGCTTCTACCGCTGCAGCTCCTGCGCTTATCGTCCCCGAACTGGATTTTTACAATGGCCTGGGTGGCTTTGCGGAGAACGGAAAAGAATATGTGATCGTCCTCAAAGAGGGCCAGTGGACCCCTGCTCCCTGGATCAATGTCATCGCCAATTCTCATGACTTCGGATTCATCGTTTCTGAGAGTGGACTGGGCTCTACCTGGTCAACAACTAGTAGAGAAAACAGACTCACTCCCTGGTCAAATGATCCGGTCAGTGATCCGGCAGGGGAACTCATTTATCTGCGGGATGAGGAGACGGGAAAATATTGGTCCATGACACCACTTCCGATCAGAGAAGTAGAACCGTACGTGATCAGACATGGACAGGGATACACTAAGTTTGAACACGTCAGTCACGGAATAGACCAGTCACTGGAAGTCTTTGTGGCGATGGACACGGGTGTGAAGTTCGGCAGAATAACTTTGAAAAACTCAGGGCTCTCCAACCGGAAAATCTCTGTCACCAGCTACGTCGAATGGGTATTGGGGTTTCAAAGAGGTACCACAGCGGCCTTTATCATACCGGAGCATGATCCACAGACCGGGGCCATCCTCGCCCGGAATCCGTACAACAACGAATTCGCTTCACGGATTGCGTTCGCCGATATCAGCGAAGTGGAACGAAGTTTTACCTGTGACAGAAGAGAGTTTATCGGTAGAAACGGAAGTCCCAAAGCACCCGCTGCGATGGAGCGGGTGAGTTTAAGTGGGACCACTGGAGCAGGTGTTGATCCCTGCGCTGCTTTCCAGACAAAGCTCGAGATCGCGGCCGGTGAAGAAGTGACGGTTGTGGTGATGCTCGGGCAAGCTGACTCGGTTGAGAATGCCCGGCACGTGATTTTAAAATACCGGGATAAAGACCAGGTGCAGAGAGCGTATCTGGAGTCCCGTGCGTACTGGGATAAAACTCTCAATGTGGTGGAGATCACAACTCCAGCCAAGGCGATGGATCTTCTGGTGAACAAGTGGCTTTTATACCAGACACTCTCCTGCAGAATCTGGGCGCGTTCGGCTTTCTACCAGTCCGGCGGGGCCTTTGGATTCAGGGACCAACTCCAGGATGTGATGGCCCTGGCCCACTCCCACCCACAGATCACCCGGGCCCAGATCCTGACGGCAGCCGCGAGACAGTTCAAAGAAGGAGACGTGCAACACTGGTGGCACCCTCCTACCGGTCGCGGGGTCCGGACACATTTCTCAGATGATTTGATCTGGCTTCCGTTTGTGGTGACGTATTATGTGAAACTCACCGGAGATTACTCGGTGCTGGACGAAGTGGTTCCTTTCATTGAATCTCCCCTGCTTCTTCAGGGCCAGGATGATTCCTACACTCATCCTCAGCTTTCTGATGAATCCGGGACCATCCTCGAACACTGTGCACGAACACTCGACCGAAGTCTCAAAGTCGGGGCCCACGGCTTACCGCTTATGGGTGCGGGTGACTGGAACGATGGCATGAGCCGCGTGGGACACGAAGGCCGCGGAGAGAGTGTGTGGGTGGCTTGGTTCTTGTACGACACTCTTACAAAATTCATTCCATTGTGTAAACGTGCGGGCGATGCAAACCGCGTGGATGCGTATCAGAAACATCTGCTGGACTTAAAAAATGCCGTGGAGAAAAATGCCTGGGACGGTGACTGGTACCGAAGAGCTTACTTTGACGACGGAACCCCTCTGGGATCTGCCTCCAATGAAGAATGTCGGATCGACTCCATCTCCCAGTCCTGGGCCGTCTTGTCCGGTGCTGCGGATCCCGCACGAGCCGTTCGGGCCATGTCGGCGGTTGATGAATACCTCATCCACAGAGGCGATGGACTGATTAAACTCTTCACACCACCGTTTGATAAAACTTCTCTGGATCCAGGATACATCAAGGGCTACGTTCCGGGTGTCAGAGAGAACGGTGGTCAATACACCCACGCAGCTATCTGGACTCTCATGGCCTATGCAGAATTAGGAGACGGTGACAGAGCGGCTGAGTTGTATGCCCTTCTAAACCCGATCACCCACTCTTCTACTCGCGCGGGCCTTCACAAGTACAAAGTCGAGCCGTATGTGGTGGCCGCAGATATCTACGGACTCCACCCTCACGTGGGCCGTGGCGGCTGGACCTGGTACACCGGCTCCGCTAGCTGGATGTACCGCGCGGCCCTGGAGAGCATTCTAGGGTTCGAGGTTCAGGGAGACAAGTTTAGGGTGAAGCCACGGATTCCACAGGGGTGGAATGAGTTTGAGATCACCTACCGAAAAGAT
>DATLXA010000032.1:0-71314 GCA_035576105.1 Bacteriovoracaceae bacterium | reverse complement strand
ATGGCATAAAGGCCAACAGGATCGTTCAGGTATTAGCTCAAAAAGTGGTACCCATAATAGGAAATTGGGTGGTCCCCTTTGAGGAAATCAAGTGGTCCCCATTCAGGAAATTGGCCGGTCCCCTTTTAGGAAATTCGGCATCTTGAATTCTTAACCGATCCTTATCTAATAAAAACCAGGCCTAAGTCTGTGCTTTGTTTTCCAGTATTGAAACAGGGACAAGTTAGTGGACTCATCTATCTTGAAAACAATCTGATTACTGGCGCCTTCACAAGTGCTCGAACAAATCTACTTGAACTATTAGCTGCGCAAACATCAATTTCAATTGAGAATGAAAGACTTTTTCAAGAATCTCAAGCAGCATTTGAACTTCGTCTCAATCTCGAGAAAGAAAAACAGATTAATCATCATGCTGAAGCTGCACGAAAAGAACTTCATGCACTCTTTATGCAAGCACCTGCTGCCATTTGTCTTCTTGCTGGTCCCGATCATGTTTATACTTTAATGAATGATAAATTCTTTGACTTTTTTGGAGGAGATCCTAATTTTATCGGTAAACCAATCAGGGAAGCAGCCCCTGAGCTAGTAGAACAAGGCTTTGTTGATATTTTGGATGGAGTTTATAAAACAAGGGAGCCTTTCATCGGCAGTGACGTACCTTGCTTGGTAACCCAAATTGACGGAACTGTTAAGCAATTGTATTTTGATTTTGTTTTTCAACCAAGTTTTGATCCGATGGGGAAAATTAACGGGATCATGACCGTTGGTTCTGACGTGAGTGAAAAGTTCGAGTCTCGTGCGAAACTTCAAGAAGCTCTTAAGGCAAGAGATGAATTTCTATCTATTGCAAGTCATGAACTGAAGACACCTGTGACCTCACTGAAACTTCAACTTCAAATGGCAAGGCGGGGTGTGAAGCCAGAGGAAAACTTGAGCCCGTCTCCGGCAAAACTTGCTAAGGTGTTCGACATTTCTACAAAACAAATTGAGCGACTCATTGTTTTAATTGATGACTTACTTGATGTTTCACGGATTGAAGCAGGAAAGTTAAGCCTCAATCGAGAGGTTGTAGATATCTCAAGCTTGATCAATGAAGTCGTTGATCGTGTTGGTGAACAGTTCTTATCTGCGAAGTGTCCTATAGAAGTTGAAACGGGTGATTCGTTTACTATTTATGGAGATCAGTTTCGAATTGAGCAAGTGGTGGTTAACTTATTAACGAATGCTTTAAAGTATGGGAAAGGCAAACCTGTTCGAGTTTCAGTTAAATCGCTGCCAGAAGGCATTAGAATTTCTGTTCATGATTTTGGTCTCGGAATTGCCAAGGAAAATCATGCCATGGTATTCGAACGATTTGAAAGGGCCGTCTCCCATAACAACATCAGCGGGCTGGGACTGGGTCTGTATATCACTAAACAGATAGTCGTTGCGCACGGAGGCCAGATTCATCTAGAAAGTGAACTTGGAAAAGGATCGACATTTTATGTTGATCTGCCGAAGACTCCCCCTTCTTGAGCTAATGAATGAGTTAATTAAAAGGATGTAGATGGCAAAGAAAATTTTTATAGTAGAGGATGATGAGGCCATCCGGGAGTCTTTAGTGGAACTTCTTGAGACTGAAGGATATGAAGTCTTTTCTGCTGAGAATGGGCAAGATGCGCTAGAGCAACTTTCATCTGGTACACATTTGCCGGCCCTGATCCTGTTAGATCTCATGATGCCTATAAAGGATGGATATCAATTTTATGAGGAGAAAGCTTTAAATAAAAAAATTGCAGATATTCCTGTAGTAATTATGTCTGCGGATGGAGACCTCAAACGAAAAATCGAAAAACTTGGTATCTCTCGATATCTTAAAAAGCCCGTAGACATTGAAAAAGTTCTGTCAATGGTAGCCGAGATCTGTAATTGAAACGTTTTAAAGCCATGACAATGCTCAACCAGGTTATTTAAGGTCGAAAGCATTGATTTTATTTCTGATAATTTGATTTCTAATTCTGATACATGATTCGTGTTTGATGGCTTCCATTTTTTCAGGAGAAGTGAGTTTGTGACCACACTCACGGAACTTAGGGCCATGGCCGCTCTGGCCACCATGGGATGAACGCCCAGAAAAGATTTTGTTTGATTTTAGAATAGGTTCTCCTTGATATCGAAACAGCGTGAGGGATGAGGAGGGGATTGCCTCTCATGAGTGTGATGCCCGCCGAACATTGATCTCCTTAACTTCGCATGCTGTTGCGTGTCGGTAAAGGAACGTCAAAGATGAATTGCAAAGTTGACTTGCTCGCCCTAGAATCCATGCGTGAACAAATTCATCTCAACTTTGCTCCTGCTATTCAGTCTTGTTTCGGCTAACGCTGTCGAACTGACATCACTTTGTATTGAAGAGACTATGAATCATTCCCAACAGAATGAAGAGAAGACACAATCGGATCATCACAGTACAACCCCAGATCATTCAGGATCTGAGAGTTCAGCAGGTCACTGTCACCACGCCTGCTCTGGGTGTCACTTTGCGGCCCTCATCCCACCAACCTATCTTTTGATACAACCGGCGGGATACCAGAGATTCAATTTTCAGACTAACTCAGGTTCCACCCGGAAGATCTCCAGCTCCTTGTACCGGCCTCCGATAGCTTAATCCCTCGACTTATTTTTTTCGCATTTCAAAATTTTAAGGAAACACCAGGTGTTAAATTCTATCATTAAGTTGGCCCTGCGCCAAAGATTAGCGGTCATCGCTTTGAGCATCATCCTCCTGATCCTTGGTACCTGGCAGGCCTTCAACCTCCCGATTGACGTGTTCCCGGATCTCAACCGACCCATCGTAACGGTGATGACGGAGGCGAGGGGTCTTGCCCCGGAAGAAACCGAAGTGCAGGTCACCATGCCCATTGAGAATGTTCTTAACGGGCTCCCAGGTTTGATCCGGCTGCGTTCTACCAGTGGGCCCGGGATCTCGATTGTGAACGCGGAGTTTGATTGGGGAACGGATATTTTCAAAAACCGGCAGCTGGTCGCAGAACGGCTGGAGCTGGCGAAAGAAAAACTTCCCAATGGCGTCGGCCCGGTCATGACTCCGAGTTCTTCCATCATGGGGGAGATCATGTTCATCGGTCTCACCTCCCCGTCCGGCCTGGTGAGTCCCATGGACCTGCGGACCCTCGCCGAATGGACCGTCAGACCACGCTTACTCTCGATCCCGGGAGTCAGCCAGGTCATCACCATCGGGGGTGACCTCAAACAGTATCAGATCCTGGTCTCCGCCGAGAAGATGCAGGCCAAGGGCCTGACCGTCGAAGACCTCAAGCACTCGTTGGCCGAGATCGGAGTGAACACTTCCGGCGGATTCATCAACATCGGTGAAAAAGAATTCCTCATCCGGACCATTGGCCGCGCGGAGAACGTCGAGCACATCATGGACGCCTTCGTCGGGATCCACTTAGGCAATCCGGTGACCGTGCGAGAGATCGCCGAGGTCAAGATCGGCGCCTACTTCAAGCGGGGCAACGGTTCCGTCAACGGCAGGCCCTCCATCGTCATGACTATCCAAAAACAGCCGACCGCCGAGACCGTCTCTCTTACCAGGGTGATCGAAAAAGAGCTCGAATCCCTGAAGCTCACCCTCCCTCCGGGAGTGGAAATAAAGTCCGACCTCTTTAAGCAGTCGCACTTCATTGAAAACTCCATCGGTAACGTCACTGAGGCCCTGCGGGACGGGACCCTGATGGTGGTCATCGTCCTGATGCTTTTCCTCCTCAACTGGCGGACCACCTTCATCACCCTGACCGCGATCCCACTCTCATTTGTGGTGACGGCCATTATCTTTAAGTTCTTCGGGATCAGTGTCAACACCATGACCCTGGGAGGTCTGGCAGTGGCGATCGGTGAGCTGGTGGATGATGCCATTGTGGACGTTGAGAACGTGCACCGGCGGTTAAATGAAAACGCTCTGCTGAAGAGTCCAAGACCCGTGCTCAAGGTCATCTACGAGGCTTCCAAAGAAGTCAGGAATTCAATCGTTTTTTCAACGCTGATTGTGGTGCTGGTGTTCGTGCCGTTGTTTGCGCTGGGGGGCCTTGAAGGGAAGCTCTTCGCTCCCATGGGTCACGCCTACATCATTTCGATCCTGGCGTCCCTTTTCGTATCCCTGACCCTGACCCCCGTTCTGTGCTACTACCTTCTGGGACGGCATAAAACCGATTCTAGTAAGGCGGATAAAGATGGCTTCTTCGTCATATTTCTTAAGAAGTGGGCGACGGTGAGCCTCGGGAGTACCCTGCGGGCACCGAAGTATATTTTGATCGGAACTTCTTTGGCCTTCGCCGTGGCCGTCGCGGCGATCCCCTTCATGGGCCGGGATTTCCTTCCCTCCTTCAACGAAGGCTCCGCAACACTTGGCCTGCAGGCGACCCCCGGGATCTCCCTGGATGAGTCCAACAAGAAGGGCCTTGAGGTGGAGAAGGTCCTGCTGACCATCCCGGAAGTCAAGTCCACCACCAGGAGAGTGGGACGGGCGGAGATGGACGAACACGCAGAAGGGGTGAACTGGAACGAGATCGACGTCGACTTCAAGTCCGGGGGAAGAGAGAAAGAAGCCGTCTTCGATGACATCAGAAAAAAAATTAAAGACACCTGGCCCGAAGTGTTCCTAAACGTCGGTCAGCCCATCTCCCACCGGCTCGATCACATGCTCTCCGGTGTGCGTTCGCAGATTGCCCTCAAGCTCTTTGGCCCGGACATCGTCGAACTCCGCCGGCTGGGAGGGGAGATCTATGAAAAGATCAAGCACCTCCGAGGCCTGAAGGATCTCCAGGTGGAACCATTGGTTCAGATCCCGCAGCTAAAAATCTTCATCGATAAGGAAGAAGTCAAACATGCACGGATGAGTGCCGGGACTCTTGCCAGTGACATGGAGGCACTCCTCAACGGCTACAGTGTCGGGAACGTGATTGAGGGGCAGCAGATCCACGGAGTGCTCCTGCGGTTGGACGAAGACTCCCGCTCCAATCCTGAAACCATCGAGAACATCAACGTCCGCCTCCTGCCGACCGGAGATAACGTTAAGGTGAAGGACCTCGCCAATGTCTACAAAGGCAGTGGGCCGAACATGATCAACCGGGAAGGGCTGCAGCGGCGGCTGGTGGTCTCCGCTAACTCGGAAGGGGTTGACCTCAACGAGCTGGTCGGGGCGATCCGCAAGGCCTCTGCGGAGATCGACTGGCCCGAGGGGTACCACATGGAGGTCGGGGGCCAGTTTGAGAGTCAGATGAAGTCCTCCCAGCAGATGGTGTGGCTGGGGATGGTCTCGTTAGTGCTGATTTTCTTGATCCTGTTTTTTCATTTCAACTCCGCCGTCCTTTCTATGCAGATCATGCTCAACATCCCCCTGGCGCTGATCGGTAGCGTCGCTGCCATCTACTTGACGGAGCGATCGTTCTCCATCGCCTCTCTCATCGCGTTCGTGACCTTGTGTGGGATCGCTTCCAGAAACGGGATCATGATGATCTCCCACTACCTCCACTTGATGAATGAAGAAGGGGAGACGTTCTGCAAAGAAATGATCATCCGGGGCACACTCGAGCGACTGGTTCCGGTGCTGATGACAGCACTCACGGCCATCCTGGCACTCACCCCACTCTTGTTCGCCAAGGGCCAGCCCGGGAAGGAAATCCTGCACCCGGTGGCGGTGGTGATCGTGGGCGGGCTGCTGACCTCGACTCTGCTCGACCTGCTAGTGACCCCGGCGGTGTTCTACTTATTCGGTGAAGGAGCCTCAAAGAAGGCCATGGAAAAATATCAACGTCTAAAAACTGAGGAGTTTTAATGAAAGCATTTTTTGTACTCGCCCTGTTCCTGTGCACACTCACGAGCTTTGCCCATGAAGGCGGGCACGGCGAGGTGGCCGAAGGGGGCAAGTTCGGCGGGATCACGGCGCCGCTGGTAGACAAGGCCGACGCCGGGAAAGGGACGAAGGCCAAGACACTCTACAAAGCCGAGCTGGTGCGAGCGGAGTCCGGCAAGCTCAGTCTCTACGTCTTCGATGAGAAGATGGAGCTGCTGGACCTGAAGGCCTTCGGAGAGTCCGTGGACGCGAAGCTCGAAGTGAAGAAGAAAGGTAAGTTCATCTACGTCGGGGAATTTAAGTTCACCAAGAACGGGAGCCATTACACCGCGCAGTTACCGAAAGTCCAGTACAAGCCGTTCAACATCGACCTGTTCCTGACCAGAGAGGGGCGCAGCTTGTTCGCCGGTTTCTCTAACCTAGACTAATCCGAGGGGCCCATGAGAATCATCACACTCTTATTTTTATTCAGCTCTCTGGCACACGGCCAGGTGAAGATCAGTGAGTCTATGATCGCAGCTGCGGTGGAGAAGAATCCGGACCTGCAGAGCGTGCGGCACAGGCTGGAGTCAGCGGAGAAGCTCAAGGGTTCACTCCTGAGGTCTTTTCTCCCTAAGGTCACGGCGAGCTACGGAAGAGAGAAGTACACCACGGGTCCCTACAACTGGATCAACCAACCGCACGGAGGGATCGAGGCGAAGATCAACCTCTTTAACTCGGGCAGAGACTCCCTGGCGGAAGAAGTGCGCAGCCGGGGGGCCCTGCTCGCGGCGATCGACGCTACCATCGCCAGGAGCACAGTCATCTCCGAGACCCGCAAGGCCATGGCCCATTTCGCCTACCTGGTGGAAATCCAGGTGATCCTGAGAGAGGCGTTGCTGCTCAATGACTCAAACCTCCGGAGCGGTCAGAAAAGAAAAAATGCTGGGCTTGCCACCAGCACCGACCTGCTTGATTTCCGGCAGCAGAAGATCGAGTTGTCTCAGGAACTGGAGGGCCTCGAGTATGAAAAGGGTGTGGTGAATCGTCTCATCAGCACACTGTTGGGTCAGGATCCCGAAGAAACTGTCGAAGTGGATTTCATAAATTCTCATCCGGAGCACGGAGACCAGCAAGCCCCCTCCGGGCAACTGCGGACTTCGCTTCTCCTGCAAAGAGCACTCGTCCAATCTGACATCGCGGCCTTTGATAAGAAACTCGCCAATTTGTGGTGGGCACCGAGCCTGGAACTCTACGGCTACGCTCTTCGCTTCACTCAGAAGGAGCGAGAATACGCGGATCCGGAACAACGGAACGACGTGACCTTCGGCTTCAGATTCACCCTCCCGTTGTTTGACGGAGGGACGGGCCTGCGAGAGAGCGCCGCTCGGGAGTCAATGGCCCGGGCCCAGGAAGCGCAGACCCGGGCCAAGCAGTTGGAGCTGGCGCGGGAAACCAAGAACGCGAGCAAGAAACTCCAGCTCGCCCACAATCTCATCCACGGGGCCGAAGACAACGTGACAGTGACCGCTCAGTACCGGAAAGGAATCCTCTCGGAGTACGCCCGAGGGATTAAGAACTCTCCCGACGTGCTCCAGGCGAGCCAGCGGTGGATCGAGGCGAAGATCAAGTTCGCGGAGGTGAAGAAGAATTATCAGTTTGCCCAGGCAGAGTCGATCTACTTCCGGAGCCTCAGCACCGAAACAGAAAAAGAGGGGAGTCTGAAATGAAAAGTTGTTTTTACCTACTGCTGACTTTTGTCACAGCGTGCTCGCATCACCATACGGACACCAGGCATCACCACCATGAGAAGAAATCTTCGTCGACTGACGCTCCGAAACCTCACGCCTTTCGGGCCTACCATGGAGGGAAGGAGTACTTCTTTAACACGGAGGAAGACCTTGCGAAGTTTAAACGAGAGAGTAAGAAACCGGAGTGTGAGGTCAAAGGACGGGGTCGAGATTGTCCGGACGGAAAGTAAGGGCCGCTGTCAGTTTTTTCACCGCCAGCTTCCTGGCAGGGGCGATGACTTTCAAAGCTTCCTTTAGTTTCTTATCCCTTCTCTTCTTGATACCAGGGTCCTCATCAGTTAAAAAAAACAAGGTTTCCAGGTCGTTGAGTTCTCCCATGACGTTCTGGTAGGGCTTGAACTCATCGACGGAGAGGCCCAGACCCTCGAGCACATAGCGGCTATTTTTCAAAACAATCCGAAACGCGTGGACTTCACTGGGCTTTTGGTAGACGTGAGACAGCTTCTCTAGCTGCTTGCGGATCGTCTTCTCAGGAGAGATTGCCTGTCCCTTAAGGTCTTTGGCCAGCTTGGCGAGATTTCTGAAGAGCTGCCTGTTCTTTTTCTTCTGAAGTCGTTTTAAGAGCTTGTTGGTATGGAGGGCCTCTATCTCACTGCGATGAGGGACGTCTTCACCGATGGAACTCAGGATCTCCCGGGCGACGTCAGCGTCACGGCGCTTTGCTAGCGTCTTCCGGAGCTTCGACAAATTCTGACTGTCGACGGTGGACAAGGTTTTAATCCCCTGGTCCTTGAGCAGGGTCAGCACGGTCCTGGTGCGACGTAGGGCCACCCGCAGTTGATGGATGTTGGCCACACTCGGATCGGAGCTGGATGCGGCACAGAGCTGCCGAGAGCGACGGATGTTAAGCTTGAAGTACTTCAGCAGGGATGCTGAGCAATGAGGGATGTTTACGCTGTGGCCGCTCATAGAGTCCTTCAGTTCGCCTGTGGTCACACCACGAGGTACCATGAAACGGCCTACAGGGTCTATGATGATTTTTGCACAATCTTAACCTGTCCCTGACATGCCTTCAGTCCTTAACCAGAACTTAACGAGCCGAAACCGTAGAACCCCTTCAAACTAAGAGCTTGATCACATCAAGGAGTTGATATGGTAAATGCGTTGTTGATGAATACTCAGTTCGCCGTCGCCAGGATGCCTCACTTCTTCCGGTTTAAATACTTCTCGAGTAAACTGATCAAGCCTCGGATCCAGATCGACTTCGAGAATCAGAACTACCAAGTCAAGACCATCAACAGTGCCACCGAACTGGCGGAGGTGATGCGGCTGCGCTTTGAGGTTTTCTTTAAGGAATTTTCTCAGTTACCGGCGCTGTTTTCTTTCTTCACCTATGACATTGACCTCCACGACTTCCTGTGTGACCACCTGATCGTCAAAGATAAGACTTCCGGAAGGATCATCGCTTGTTACCGGCTGCTGGCCTCGGGGACGGATGCCCGCTTCTATTCTGAAGGGGAGTTCGACTTAACGGATTTTCTGCGGGCCCCGGGAAACAAGCTCGAACTCGGGCGGGCCTGCGTGCATAAAGAATTTCGCACCGGTCCCGTGATTAGCCTGCTGTGGAAGGGTTTAATCGAGTACGCCCGGCGCTCGGACTCCAAGTACCTCTTCGGCTGCTCGAGCATCCCCCGGAAGGATTTTTCTTCCTACCGGCCCATCCAAGCAGACCTCCGCCGCCGCGGGGCCGTGATCACTGAGTTCGGGTCTCGGGTCCAGGCCGAGTTTCTTCCTCCCTCAGGCCTAGACCTGGGAGCGGCCTGCGATGATCCCGGGAGGGACGCAGCGAGACCGCTCACTTCTTTGATGAACATGTACCTGCTGGCAGGTGCGAAGTTCTCCCAGGAAGCCGCCTACGATAAAGAGATGGATTGCCTCGACCTCCTCACCATCCTCGACATCGGCCAACTACCGGCCTCGTTCAAAAGGAAATTCGGATGATCTCCCAGAGTCGAGTTCTTACACCGAATCCGCTAGCGCTGCTCCGGGGTGTGCCCAGGTTCACCGTTTTCTGCCTGATGATTTGTTTATTTCTTCTTCACCACTTCATCGCCGGGCTTCTGTTCCAGGACGAAATTAAACGTCTGAGTTATTTTATGAAGAGCATCCAGCGCACCTGCCAGCTGGGGTTAAGGCTCCTGGGGATAGAAGTTGAGACCCAGGGGTCGGTGCCTAAGGGGAGTGGAGGAAGGCTCCTCATCGCCAATCACTTGTCTTACGTTGACGTTTTGGTTCTCTTTTCCAGGTACCCCTCGTTGTTTGTAACCTCCGTGGAAATGGGTGAAGTGCCGGTGCTCGGGATGATCGCAAAGTTCGCCGGGTGCTTCTTTGTGGAGCGGCGAAAATTTAAACGGTCAGCTGAGGGCCTGGACAAAGAAATCCGCAGCATGAATGAAAAGCTTCAGGCAGGGTTTGACGTCTTTCTCTTCCCAGAGGGCACCAGTTCGGATGGCCGGACGGTCTTGCCGTTTAAAGCTACTTTCTTCCAGACGGCCCTAGACTGCAATGTGCCGCTCGTCCCGTTGTGCGTAAAATACAGCGTCGGTGTTAACGTCATCCCCTGGTATGGAGAGATGACCTTCCCGCGCCATCTTTTCATGCTCTGTATGTCCAGCGGACTCAAGGCCCGGGTGGTCCAACTCGACACGGTCCAACCCTATGGGGACCGTTACCAGCTCTCGGGCCTGTGCCACGGATTGATCAAGGAAGAGTATGCGAGGAATTAAACTCCTGGGCCTTCCCTTTTTCTACGGTCAACCCAACCCCGGCGTGCGCCTGGCCCCCGAGTACCTGAGAAGAAGTGGACTGGTTCGGGTCCTGGAGAAAATCGCCAGGACCAAGGACCTGGGAGACCTGAACCTCGACATCGCACCTCGAGGCCAGGACCTCGGCGGTATCAAGAAGGAGCATCAGTCTGCGCTGGCCAATTTTCGTATATCGAACTTCATTGAAAAGGAAGCTCTCGCTGATGATTTTCTTCTGAACGTGGGAGGGGACCATGGCCTGGGACTGGGGGTCCTCCACGGGCTCCTTCACCAGCGCCCAAACATGGTGGTGGTGTGGGCCGATGCGCATGGTGATATCAATACTCCCGAGTCTTCCTCATCGGGGAACTTCCATGGCATGCCGCTGTCTTTTATCCTAAACGGTGCGCAGAATCTGAATACCTTCAGCTGGCTCAGACGCAAACTCTCTCCCTCGAAGCTCATCTTCATGGGGCCCAGGTCGCTGGACCCTTATGAGCGGGAGATCCTGCGGAGCCTAAAGATCCAGTACTACTCCTCGCAGGAGATCAACCAGTGGGGCTCGAGAGATATTCTCAAAGACGCTCTCCGGCTGGCGGACCCGCACGGGACCTGCCCCATCCACCTGAGCCTCGACGTGGACCTCTTCGATCCCGGCGACGTGGTCTCGACGGGAACAGTGGAGGGACGCGGTCCGAAGATGAGAGAAGTCTTCTCTATGGGCCGGGTGCTGGGGGAGAGCGGTAGGCTGCGTTCCATGGACGTGGTCGAGCTCAACACCGAGATCGGTTCTTGCCCGCAGGTAGATGCCACTTTCCAAGTCGCGCTGGACTTCATAAAATGCACTCTCAAAGAATGCTTCAGGAATCAAAATGAACAAAAGATGCTTAGTGAGCTGTTTCAGGTCTCGGGTTGAATAGGACCTGCCCCGGGCCCCTCCATTTCTACCTGGTGCGCGGTCTTATCCGTGAAGCCGCGCACTGGGGTGCACTGCCGGATCTCCTGGCCAGTCTATTCCCTGCATCTCGGATGACCATGATCGACATCCCCGGTGCCGGAGAATTTCACCAGCAGTCCTCCTCGGCCAGTGTCCCGAAGATGGTCGAACAGATGCGAGGGAAGTTCCTGAAGGAGACAGCGGCCAATGAAACCAGTGTCATTGTCTCCATTTCTTTCGGAGCAATGATCGCCGGGCAGTGGATGAAACAGCATCCGAAAGATTTCTCCCGGGCCGTTCTCATCAATAGCAGCTTCGCCGGGGTCACTCCTTTCTACCACCGGCTCCGGCCAAGTGCTCTCCGGCACGTGCTGGCAGTGCCGTTCCTGGCCGGTGAAAAAAAAGAGGCCCGCATCCTCGAGCTGGTGAGCAACCACCGGCCCGTCTGCAAGATAACCCTCGAGAGCTGGACACAGATCCAGCGGCGCAGGCCCGTCACCGTCGTCAATTCGCTCAAACAACTGATGGCCGCGGCGACCTGCCGGGTGGGGGATTTTCAACCACAGGTCCCGGTGCTGCTGCTGGCGTCCACCACGGACCGTATGGTTGATGTTGAAAGTTCCAGAGGTCTCGCGCGGAAGTGGAAGGCCACGTTGCTGGAACATCCGTCAGCGGGCCACGACCTCAGCAGCGATGACCCCGGCTGGGTGGTGGAACAAATTGGTAAATTCTTAGCATGAACACCTTCCCCGAACTCGACGAGCTCCTGTCGTTCAAGCAACTGCGCCTGCCGCAAGTGCGGTTCGAGGTGCTGGGATCCGTAAGCACCGGGGGCCGTGAGTATCCCATCCAGTCACTGGTCATCGGAGCAGAAGACAAGTCCTTGCCCACCTTCGGTCTCTTCGGAGGAGTGCATGGCCTGGAGAAAGTCGGGTCTCAGATCATCATCGCTTTCCTCAAAACTTTTTTCCATCAGCTGAGCTGGGATCAGGACCTGGTCAAGAGCCTAGAGCAGTTCAGGATCGTTTCCATCCCCATCATCAATCCGGGCGGGATGGCCAACTCCACCCGCTGCAATCCAAGCGGCGTGGACCTGATGAGAAACGCGCCGGTGGAAGCAGATGCAGGACTGGGCTATCCTCTGATCTCCGGCCATCGGCTTAGCCCCAGGCTCCCGTGGTACCGGGGTCAGGGAGCGGAACTTGAGCTGGAGTCGAAGGTCCTGGTAGAGTTCGTGAGAGAGCAGATGTTTCACGCCGAGCTGGCCCTCTGCCTGGACGTGCATTCCGGATTCGGAGTAAAAGATCAGATCTGGTACCCGTACGCCAGGTCGAAGAAAGATTATCCTTTCAGGCCACAGACTCTGAAGCTCAAAGAACTTTTGGATACCACCTACCCACACCACATCTACAAGTTCGAGGGACAGGCCGATAACTACATCACCAGCGGCGACCTGTGGGATTTTTTACTGGATGAGTATCAGGCCAGTTCAATGACTTCAGCGACCGTCTTCCTGCCACTCACGCTGGAGCTCGGATCCTGGAACTGGATCCGCAAGAATCCGGTCCAGTTCTTCAGTAAGTTGGGACTGTTCCATCCGATGAAGCAGCACCGGCACTCGCGCATCATGCGACGGCACTTGCTGCTGCTGGACCTGCTGATCCGGGCGGTGAAGAATCATAAAATTTGGATGAAGTAGCAGCTGGTGGCAAATGGCGGGTTAAAATTTATATATTTAGATCAACTTTTAGGGTAAATGTCTGTCAGCATTATATCTATGATGAAGTGGGTCCGATGAGCGATTTTAAAGATCTGAATCTTATAGAAGGCCTGTTAGTCAACCTCTCCAAGGCCGGCTACAAAGATCCAACACCTATCCAGGAGCAGGCGATCCCCGTTTTACTGCGAGGGTCTGACTTACTGGGAATTGCTCAGACTGGCACCGGTAAGACTGCCTCCTTTGCCTTGCCCATCATCCAGCAGCTTTTGACCTCCAATTCTTTGGCCAGCAGGGCCCCCAGGGCACTGATCCTCACGCCGACCCGGGAGCTATGTAACCAGATCAACGCAAGTTTTGTGGGCTATGGTCTGGGACTGGGACTTCGGTCCTGCGCGGTCTACGGCGGGGTGGCCCAGGCCGATCAGGTGAGCTTGCTCAAAGAGGGAATTGATATTGTGGTGGCGACTCCCGGTAGACTGCTCGACCTGGTGGAACGCAAACGAATCAACCTCTCGAAGATAGAAGTCCTGGTGCTAGACGAAGCAGACCGGATGCTGGACCTGGGATTCATCGACGACATCAGGGCCGTGGTGAAGCATCTACCAGGCAAGCGGCAGACGGTGCTTTTTTCGGCGACCATGCCCGAGTCCGTATCGGGTCTCGCGGCTGCCTTACTAAGAAGTCCCAAGGTGGTGGAGGTGACTCCGTTGGCGCCGACGGTCAGTAGGATCCGGCAAAGAGTCATATTCTGTAACAAGAATCACAAGTTCCAACTCCTGGTGAAGATCCTCAAGCTGGAAGAGTGCAAGCTGGTGCTGGTCTTCACCCGGACAAAAAACATGGCCGATAACGTCGTTGAGTATCTTGCGCAGAACCGGCTTGCCGCCAAGGCGTTCCACGCGGACAAGGCCCAGTTTGACCGGGAGAGGGCCTTCGAGCTTTTTAAAGAAGGGACCTTCAAGATCTTAGTCGCCACCGACATCGCCTCCCGTGGGATCGACGTCGACGGTGTGACCCATGTGATAAACTTCGAACTTCCCAGAGACGTGGAGAGCTACATCCACCGCATCGGACGGACCGGCAGGGCGGGCAAAGAAGGTGTGGCCATTTCTCTTTGTGATGAGTCCGAAGAACCTTACCTGGAGAAGATCAACCAGATACCGGGTAACGAAATGACAACGGAAGACTTCGTCGGGAAAGGTGAGGTGTTGAGGTTCAAGATTGCTATCGGCAAGCAGGTCAAGGCCCCCACTCCGGGACGGAGCCAGGAAAAGTCGGCCTACGTCGACCACTCCAAGCGGCAGCCCGCTCCGGACAGCGCGGTCAAGAGAAAGCCGCATCCGGGGTTTAAGAAAACGAAGAAGAAGAAGTAGAGTTGCGCTGAAAAAAACTCCAAAATCCCGATAAAATCATGCTAGGCTAGAGGCTAATGAACATCTAAGGAGTTACTCATGGCACGCGGAGAAGGCGGACAGGACAAGGGAAAAGTAAAAGGGAAGCCGAAGCTTACCACCAAAGAAAAGCAGGATAAAAAGAAAGAGAAAAATAAGACGAAAGGTAAGTGATGTTTTTCCGGAGGACTCTCACCGGCCCTCCGGAAAGTTTTTATGCTCTACAGATTCTGGTTAATAATTCGTTAAATTCAGTTCCCTGTAATCGACGACGGTGTCTACGATCTTACCGCTAGAAATTGAACTCACTTTCCGATTAAAAGGAGGGTCCAGTAGGTAAAAGTATCGGAGCTCAGTTTCCAGCCCAGGCCCAGGTGGGTGAGAGATTGATTTTCCATGTTCGCTTTGTGTAGCGGAGAGCTCATCCAGAAGCTGAACATCTGGTCAGCGGTTTCGACGGCCCCGATGATGTTCTCCGCACAGGTGTAACCACCGCCCAGGGCCTGGGAAGCTTGGTAGCAGCGCTGTTGGATCCCGTCGTGACTATAAGACACGGATTTGTCGGCCATGTTCTCGCTGTGGGCCCGGGCGATGGCATCCATGGCAGTGCTGTGCTGGAGTGGTTGGGCCCCGATGGTGGCGCGGTGATTATTGACCAGGGTTAGAAATTCTTGAATGACTGTAGGAGGTACCGTTCCGTCGATAACTCCACCCGAACTTCCTCCGGTACTTCCCCCACTTGTCCCAACTTCGGAACCGCGGTCCAACTGCGTGTCATCGATGCTGGCTTGCTGATTGCAGGCCACAGCGAAGAAGAGCAGTAAAAAAAGTACTTTCATCAGGTGTTTTCCCGTAAATGATTAAGCTCTTGTTGAGTTTAAGGGGGATCTAAAAAGAATTCTTATGCGTTCTGCGGGTTAAAAAATTTATACCCCTGATATTGGCGAGTTAGCATAAGATCGATGTCATTGTAGAGAGCAAATCCCTCTGCCAGCAGCCGAGTTTTTTTGGCATTTTGGCCAGCCTTGATTCATCTCCATTTGAGGGCGTGCTATTTTATTTCTATCAATCCCTAAAAAGGAAAAACGATGAAAACTCTCCTGCTCCTTTCTTTCTTGTCCGTTTCAGTGGGAGTTGCCCACGCGGCTCCGGTACCGGTGAAATACTCTAACCAGGTACCCTGTCAGCTCCAGGGACTCAATGCCATGGTCACAGATGCACTAGCTAAGTACGGAAGAACCAACAGTGTCTTGACCTCCGGAAACGGTTTAAGTCTCTACGCTGTTCTCGAGTCCTGGCCGGTGCAGAATCTCTACGCCGGAGTCCTGGCGCTAAAGAACAAAAGTTCGGGCGCAAAGAGCGAGACCTACTATCATGTAAGGGCCGGATCAGTGGGATTAGCTGCTCCCGAAGATGAACAGCCGGTCTACCGCTGCAGAGTCGCGGTGGAGGAAGTCTCTCAGGCAGCGTACGAGGCGATGATCAGCAGGGAATAGTTTTGCTGAACTGGTCGGACGCCGCTTCTGCTGTTAAGATTTCAGCATGGAATATGATTTCGATTACATTATCATCGGCTCCGGCTTCGGCGGCAGTGTCTCGGCCCACCGTCTGACTCAAAAAGGGTACAAGGTCGCCGTCATCGAGATGGGCCGACGTTTCACTCCGCAGAACATGCCCAAGAGCACCTGGTCACTCACAGACTGGCTTTGGCAACCGTCCCTGGGTCTGCGGGGATTCTTCGGGATGAGTTTTTTTAAACACCTGGTGGTCCTTCACGGCAACGCCGTCGGCGGCGGCTCGGTGACCTACGCCAACACACTCCTTGTCCCACCGGCGAAGATCTGGAACCAAGGGAGCTGGGCGGGTCTGACAGATTGGCAAAGTGTTATGCCGGCCCATTACAGCGAAGCCAAAAGGATGCTAGGAGTTACCACCAATAAGATCCTCGGGCCCGCGGATCATCGCTTGAAGGAGATGGCAAAGGTCGTCGGAGTGGAGCATACCTTCTACCCGACGGAAGTCGGCGTCTTCTTCGGAGACGAGAGTGCCAAGCAGGGAACGGTCTACCCGGATCCGTATTTCGGGGGAGAGGGTCCCGAGCGCACCAGCTGTCTTGGGTGCGGGGCCTGTATGATCGGCTGCATACATGGTGCGAAGAACTCCCTTGATAAGAACTACCTCTTCTTCGCCGAAAAAAACGGTGCCCGGGTTTTCGCTGAAACGAAAGTGGTGGACGTGAAACCTCAAAGCGCCGGGGCCAACGGTCAGGCGGGGTACGAAGTTTCTTGTGAAACCACCGGAAGGAAAAAAGAGAAGCTCAAGCTGACCGCAGGAGGTGTGGTGTTTTCCGCGTCTTCCCTCGGGACTCAGGAACTTCTTTTTAAACTGAAGGACCGGGGGTCCCTTCCGAACATCTCTAGCACCCTCGGCAACCAGGTCCGGACGAATGCCGAGTCCCTGATCGGAGTGAAGTTCCCCGGCTCGAAAACTGATCTCTCTACTGGTATCGCCATCGGTTCAGGGATTTATCTCAATGACCACACTCACATCGAAGCCACCCGCTATCCGAACGGTTCGGACTTTCTTGGGTTATTCTCGACGGTGATGACTCTGGGAAAACCGGGGATCACCCGTCCATTCTACTGGCTGGCAACTCTCATCAAGCTCCTTCTCACCAGGCCCATCATGACCCTGCGGTCCCTGTCACCCTTTGGCTTCGCAAGAAACGGAATGATTTTTCTTTGCATGCAGACTCTGGACGGGCACCTTAACATGCGCTACCGCCGTCCTTGGTACAACCCGTTCATGAAAAAGCTGGTGACGGAAGGTGACAGGGTGGCGACCTTCATACCGGAGGCCAACGACTTCGCCATCAAGGCCGCAGCGGCGACCGGTGGCATCCCGATGACCACCACCACGGAGATTTTTATGAACATCCCGATGACCGCTCACTGCATCGGCGGCGCCGTGATGGCAGAAGATGAATCGAAAGGGGTGTGCGATTACCGCAACCGGGTCTTCGGGTACCAGAATATGTTCATCTGTGACGGGTCAGTGCTAGGAGCGAACCTGGGGGTCAACCCGAGTCTCACTATCACTGCTGTGACGGAGCATGCGATGTCACATATTCCGCCTAAGAGTTAGACCGCGGCTTGGGCCAATTGCATGAAGATGCCAAAAATGAAGAGAGCAATCAGGCAAGATAATAGAGTGAGCGTCGTAACCTTAGACGTAGTCGGTTTCATTTTGGACCCTTGTGAATATTTAGAGTGCTTTCTTAAATCAGTTGTCTCAGACAGACAAGGGAATCGTTAAAACTGTATTTTCTACATGCAAGCAAACCCTTGAAAATAAAGATTTCTTGATTGCTCCGGTTGCCTAATGACGAATTTTCCTTGGTGTATTGTTTGCTGCAGGTGTGCTTCAATGGGTGTAACTAGTAAATTTCAGGAGTGATCGTGGGCGCAAAAGTTGATCGGACGCAGGACCGGGTTGATATCCTTACCTTGAACAGGCTCAAGGTGTTAGACGAAAACAACAAGGAAG
The DNA here is from genome assembly GCA_035576105.1 of Bacteriovoracaceae bacterium. Lineage (GTDB taxonomy): Bacteria > Bdellovibrionota > Bacteriovoracia > Bacteriovoracales > Bacteriovoracaceae > Peredibacter. The sequence goes on along the minus strand of DATLXA010000032.1, from coordinate 53,338 downwards.
TATTAATCTCCACTTTCTGGAAAGAAAAATCAGTAGTGCTGATCTTCGTGCGGCACTTTAGCTGCATCGCCTGTCGGTCTCACGTGGCACAGATCTGGAATGAAAAAGAAAAGTTTAAAAAATCAAAGACTAACATCGTCTTCATCGGCAATGGTGCGCCTCAGTTCATCCAGGCCTTCAAAGAGGACATGAACATCGTCGACGCTCCCATTTACACTGACCCCTCGCTTAAAACCTACGACGCGTGCGGGCTACACAGAGGCATGTTGAAGCTGATGGATCCCAGGGGGGCGAAGAACATGCTTGAGCTTGCCTTTGAGGGGCACAAGCAAGGGCCACTCTCCAAAGATTCCGGAAGTCATACCCAAATGGGTGGGATCGTGGCGCTCAGGCCTCCGGGGATCGTGGTGTATCACTTCGTTTCGGATTATCTGGGAGATAACGACAAGATGGCCAATTGGGAAAACCTCGCGGATAGTAAGGAATAGAGTGAAGGAAGAAGTAGAAACGGAGTCAGCGTGGATGCTCGTCTTCACCAGCTGGTTGGTGGCCTTGACCGCAACGCTGGGGAGTCTGTTCTTCAGTGAGGTCATGAAGTACCCTCCCTGTGTGCTCTGTTGGTACCAAAGGATCTGCATGTACCCACTGGTGGTGATCCTCGTCGCCGGGCTCTTTCCTTTGGACCGGAAGGTTTTTAAGTTTTCCCTTCCCCTGATCCTGCTGGGATTGATCATCGCCTGCTACCATAACCTTCTTTACTATAAAATTCTGCCGGAGAGTGTGGCCCCCTGTACCCAGGGCATCTCCTGCACCAGCGTGCACATTGAGTGGCTGGGTTTCATCACTATCCCCCTGCTATCGTTGACCGCATTCACCCTTATACTCGTCCTTCAACTGATTGCCCTGAGGAGAAAAAGTCCATGAGAAATAAAGTCGTCGTCGTCGTCGTCACCCTGCTGCTGGCGGGTGTGGGGTTTTTCGTGGCCATCAAACAGTACAAGAATCAGGAGACGCAGAGACTGGGATTCATGGCAGAGAAAAATTTCAAGGCCTTCGTTCCGGACTACGCACCGAGGATGGGCGCGCAGGATCCCAAGGTCTACTTGGTGGAGTTCCTGGACCCGGAGTGCGAAAGCTGCCGGCACTTCCACCCAGTGGTCAAGGAGATCGTGGAAGAGTTCAAACAGAGTGTGCAGCTGGTGATCCGCTACGCCCCCTTTCACGGGAACTCCGAGTTCGCCATCCGCGTACTGGAAGGGGCGCGCAAGCAAGACCGGTACTGGGAGACGCTGGCCTTGTTGTTTGAGAAGCAGCCGAGCTGGGGAGACCACCACCACCCGCAACCGGAGTTGATCTGGACCTTCCTGGCTGAAGCGGGAGTGGACGTTGAGAAGATCAGAAGTTCCATGAACGACCCGGAGACCAGCAAGATGATCGCTCTGGAAGTGGAGAGCGGCAAGCAGATCGGCGTGCGCCAGACTCCGACGTTTTTTGTCAACGGCAAGCCGGTGGAGATGGCCGGCCTGGGTGACCTGCGGCTGGCCGTGAAGAATGAAGTCGAGAGAAAAGATTAGCCAGAGGAAGTTCCATGAAGACATTCATCACCACCGACGCCCGCAAAGGCCGGGGTGTCTACGCCAGGGCCCCCATCTTGAAGGGAGAATTGATCGAGCGGTGTCACCTGCTGCTGATCAAACTCACCGAAGTACCTGATTCATTGGAAGGGTACGTGTTTGAGTTCAACGTTAAGAACGTGGCACTGGCACTGGGCAATGGATCCTTGTTTAACCATAACGACAGACCCAATGCAGATTTTACCATCGACGTTAAGAATAAAATTCTAGTGGTCAAGGCCACTAAGATTATTTATCCCGATGAAGAGATCACCATTAACTACCGCTATTCTAAGGCAGAGAAGATGAAGTTCAAGCTTCTTTGAAGCAACGCGACATCAGCAAAGAATCTTTGTAAGAAATCAAGGTGGCATCCGCATCATTTTTCCACTAGTATCCACGCAAATGGAGAGTGGGATGTATAGATTGTTTGTTGAAGGCCTGTTGTTGCAAGCAAGCTTGATCTTCGCTCTGGGAGCGCAGAACGTATTCGTGCTCGAGTCCGGACTCCGCCGGCAGAATCACTTCACGGTTTCTTTCGTGTGTTTTCTCTGTGATTTCCTTCTCATCATGCTCGGGGTGGCGGGTGCAGCCACGGTGTTCACCCTGTTTCCCCAGTTGAAAATTCTGGTTGGACTCATCGGCGTGATCTTCCTGTTCCGCTACGGTTTCACAAAACTCTTCCTCAAAGCAGAAGACACAATTTCCAGTGAGGTCCTCTCGGACGGGGGTGATCTGAAGAGAAGCATCATCCTGGCCGTCACCTTCAGCGTCTTGAATCCCCATGCCTACCTGGACGCCTTCATCCTGATCGGAGGGTACTCCGCCAAGTACCAAGAAATAAATGACCGTGTGGCCCTGGGATTAGGAGCGTCGTTTTTCTCTCTGGTGTGGTTCTTTCTTCTGTCTTCCGCTTCTTCACTGATGAAACCATTCTTGGTCAATCCCCTCCGCATGAGAAAGATCATGGCCACGGCGGGACTGGGGCTGATTGCTCTCTCCGGAAAGCTCGGCATGGATGTCTACGGCTGGATCATTAAAGACCTGGGTGACCCGGTCCTGTGGAAGGCCGCCTTTTATTATCCGGCGCCACCCGGTCCCTTATTCACTTCCATCCTATTCTAGAGAAGCGGTCGATCGTTTCCACTGCAGAAATTCTTTGATGAACTCCGGGGCCGAGATGTTCTTTGCCAAGTCACGGCCAAGGGTCTCCATCGCCTGTTGGTAGTACGCGATCTCTTCTTGTTCTGAATCAAATTTTTTATGGATCGGAAGCCGCGCCCGCCAGAAGGGGGCACGGGAGAGGAAGTGCGGCAGGTAGCTGGCCAGGTCGACGGCCGAGCTGGGCATGATGCCGATGGAGATATGCATGGATTCTTGCTGAGTCCTGGCCACGTGCCACCACCCAGACGGGATGTAGAGCCAGTCACCGGCCACCAGGGTGACCTTGATCTCCATGGGCGTTTTTTCTTTTTCGTACTCCAGGTCTTTGGGGATCGAACTCACCAGCGGATTGGGGTGTACCGTGTTGGGTCTGATGGTGTAGCTCTTGCTACCCTGAGTTTGGATGATGAAGACCTCCTCCACGTCGTAGTGCCAGCCGAAGGCATTGTGGCCCTCAGGTGAGCAGTAGAGCTGGATGTCGACCTTACTGTAAAATGATTCTGAAAAATCTTTGGCGAGGGCCCGTAGTGGCGCGGATGAAAGTTCGGCGAATCTTAGCAGCAGAGTGTGACCTTTGCGGTGATGATCTCGGGCCTCTTCGAAGGTGAGGTCGACGTAGTCCTTGATGACCTTACCGTCCTGGACGACTCGCAGAACAGATTTTTTTTCTTTGATGATCTCTTCCACCACTTTCCAGTCGAGCAGGTGAACCATCCCAGCCGCGGCCGTAGCACACGAATAGGGAAGCTTAGTGAACGATTTTTCTAGGAATTCGTCGAGGGACAAGTCACGAAGAAGGTTTCTGAGGATGTTCATGGCCGGGCCGGAGGTTGAAGAAAAAAAGGCCCACAAAAAGTGGGCCCTCTTATAGAATCTTAAAACTTCAAGCTTTTAGATTACTGAGCTGGAGCTTCAGAAGGAGCGGCTTCAGCAGGTGCGCCTTCAGGAGTACCCATACCTTCAGCTGGAGCTGCTTCAGTAGCAGGAGCAGCTTCTGGCATTGGCTCAGCAGCAGGAGCAGTTTGCTCCATCGTTGTGGTTGAAGTTTCTGTAGTTGCGCCTTCATCTTTTTTGTTACAAGCAACAGAAAGAACGATCAAAGCTGCAGCTAGAACGAAATACTTAGACATAGAATTCTCCTTTGTGATTCATCCATATGATGATCTTAATTCTTGATAAATTACCTAGTAAATTTATCTAAGTATTTTTGTCATCGCAAGAGTTTTGACTCAATTATTTTAAAGGTTTGCTAGAAGGGCCGAATGTACGGTGCCAAGCATTAGAAAGTTTTTGTGACTTTACGGCATAAACTATAGGCCAATTGCTGCGGATAGTAGGCGGCTTCATTGATGAACACAGGGAATAAATCTTCAAGGGTATGGAGAGTGATATCTTCGCCTGAAAATTTCTTAAAAGGAGTGTACGCCCCACTCACCACACAGAAATCTCTATCTTGAAAAGCTGAGTGAATATAGGCTTCTAACTCACCTTTTTCATTCTTGGGATAGTAAATATCATTTATTTCTTGATACACCTCCACCTGACCTGAAGTCATCTCATGCTGGCGCGACAATGCCGAGAAAATCCCACGCAAAACCGCGATTGTGGATTCTAGCGCCTTTGCATTTAGCACTCCGTTGGCCACCGGGCCGACTTCGATCATCATCCCAAATTGCGACTGGGAAGCGAGGTATTTTTTTTGAGTGTCTAAAGAGCCGATGATCTTGCACTCCGGAAGACCGCGCGAGATTTCTCCGGCCACCCATAGGTTTAAGGGATGGTAGCTGGTGAGGATAACCGTCGTCCCCATGTTGGCGGTGGTGGTGTGGAGATCGATAACGAAGGTCTGTTTCTCATCGATGAGCTGCTTTATCTCCCGCGCGCGCTGGTGCTCGAAGGACAGAGGACGGTCCTCGTGCAGGAACTGGAAGGCCCGGTTGAGGTCTTCGTCTTTAAACCTTTTATTAAGCCTGTGCGCCTCCGGGTTGGAGAAGTGGAAGCCGAGGTCCAGCCCTGCGAATTCTCTTTGCAGGAGGGCCGCGTACCTGTTCACGGCGTAGACGCCGGTCCATTCGTTGCCGTGGGTGCCGCCGAAGACCAGCACGCGATCGAGGGGACTCACTTGGTTTCCTCGATCCGGCGGACGAACTCGTGGATGATATTGTGGTAGAGGTCCATGCCCGCGATGGCGTCCTCCACCTCGGAATCGATGTTGGGGTTGTCGTTGATCTCGATGACGTAGGCCTTACCGTCTTTTTCCTTGAGGTCCACGCCGTAGAGGCTGTTACCCACCAGGTGGGAGAGTTTCACGGCAGTGTTCAGCACGTGCTTGGGAACTTTGGAGATGGGGAAGGTCTCCGCGTCTCCTGAGGTGATGCCCTTCTTGATCTTCTTGGCGTGGTTGTAGATCTGCCAGTGGCCCTTGGTCATGTAGTACTTGCAGGCAAATATCGGCCGGTCGTTGATGATCCCGATGCGCCAGTCGAAGTCGGTATAGAAGTATTCCTGCGCGAGCAGCAGGGAGGTTTTCTTGAACAGGTCGTCGGTGACCTTCACCAGTTCCTCCATACTTTGTACTTTGTAGATCCCTTTCGAGAATGCTCCGTCGGGGATCTTGATGATCATGGGCAAACCAATCTCCAGGATCGACTGCTTGAGCTGGTCGGGGTTGTCCTTACTGATGACGATGGTCTTGGGGGCGTTGATGTGGTTTGAGTGCAGCAGGTTGTGCATGTAGATCTTGTTGGTGCAGCGGAGGATCGACATGGAATCGTCGATGGCCACCAGGCCCTCGGACTCGGCTTTCTTAGCGAAGCGGTAGGTGTGATGGTTGAGCGATGTGGTTTCTCGGATGAAGAGGGCGTCGTACTCGGCGATTTTCCCGTAGTCTTTCTTCTCCACCAGCTCCACCAGCACGTCGTTTTCCTTGCCGGCCTTGATAAAGTTATTGAGTGCTTTCTTATCACTGGGAGGCATCTCCTCGGTCGGGTTGTGGAGCATCGCCAGGTCGTAGCGGTATTTTTTCTTGGCCTTGGGTTTTCTCCAGATGCGGCCCGAGTAGTCGTCCAGGGAGCTCGCGAACTTATCTTCGTCAGACGCCGAGAGAGCGTTGAGGCTTCCGGTGCGTATGGACTGGATCTCCCACTTCTTGTCCCATTCGAAGTCGACGTGCAGGATGGGCGCGGGGAAGAGGTCGAAGATCTGCCGGGCCACGTCCTGCAGCTGTTCTTTTTCGGTCTTTCCGAAGTAGATGGTGATAGAAAAAGCTTCCTGGTTGCTCTGAGCTTTGAACGCTTTCTGGATGGCATCATCCAGGTCCTCGGTCTCCAGACTATAGAGGAAAGATTTAGAGAGGTCGTTGATCCCTTTGACCGTAGGGATCACGGAGTGACCACGCGCCTCAGCAAGAAGGGAGCAGTAATACCCATTGCTCAGGTACTTGTAGTTCCTGCAGAGGTTGATGATCTTGATTCTTTCTTTGCTACCTTTAGTTTCGTAGAGATTCTCGTCCCAATTCACCAGGTAATCCTGCGGCGTCATTAATTGTTCGACAGGGTAGTAGGAGTTCCAGTCTTTAAGTTTTTCGACAATGACGATAATTTTGGCCACGTGCCTTCCGGGCTGGATCACCAATTAAATCTGGTGAAGTTGATAGTACTTTAAGTACAATAGCAGAATGGAACGCATCTTCAAGGGGGCCTTTCTTTGAAAAAAAAGAAAACCCCCCTTCCGAAATTAAAATTCGATCCGGATCAGGTGAAAATCCGCAAGGCGCGGGTGCGGGACCTGGGCCAGTTGGTGGACCTGGAGAATTCCTGCTTCGAATACGACCTGTTAAGTCGAAGAAATTTCCACTGGATGGTCAAGAACGCGCACTCCATTTTTCTGGTGATCGAGTATAAAACAAAGCTTATTGGATACGGTCTGGTATTGATTAACTCCGGGACGAGCCTCGCCCGGCTCTATTCGATCTGCACCCTTCCCGAGTTCCAGGGCCATGGTCTGGCCTCGCAGCTGATAAGTCACTTGGAGCTGCTGGCCTCGGACGAGGAAGACTGCGCGTACCTGCGGCTGGAGGTGAAGGCGAGTAACAAGAGCGCCATCAAGCTCTACGAGAAGCTCGGGTACCGCAAGTTCACTCAGAAAAAAGATTACTACGATGACGGCGGCACGGCCCTGTGCTACGAAAAACGGATCCGCATCCTGAAAAAGAAACCCCGCTTGAACATTCCGTACTACCAGCAAGGCACGGAATTTACCTGTGGGCCGTCGTGCTTGATGATGGCGATGAAAACGTTCAACCCGCGGGTCGACATGTCGCTGACCTCGGAGCTGCAGATCTGGCGGGAAGCGACCACCATCTTCATGACCTCTGGTCACGGCGGGTGCGGACCCCGGGGGCTGGCACTTTCGGCGTGGCGGCGGGGGTACAGGCCCGAGTTGTTTCTCTCCCACTCATCGGTGCTGTTTAAAGACACGGTGAGGAGTCCGGAGAAGAAGAAGATCATCGAACTGGTGCACAAGGACTTCGAAGCGAAGATCCAGGAGACCGAGATCAAGGTGCATAAGAAGCGGCTCACCTTGGTGGACCTGGATGAGATCCTCAAGAGTGGGGGGATCCCCATTGTATTGATCACTACTTACCACTTCGACAGTAACCGCATCCCGCACTGGGTGATCGTCACGGCCTACGATGAGAGCTTCGTGTACATCCATGACCCGGATCAGGATACGCCGGAAGAGCACGAAGGGGTGATTAGTAAGGTGCATATTCCGATTCCGGAGGATCAGTTCTTGAAGATTTCGCGCTGGGGGAAGGAGAAGGTTTCGGCGGCGGTGGTGGTGTACCGCTAGTTACACTTGATCCGGACCTGGGTACCGACTTTTTCAAACTGCAGGGCCGTCCTGCTCGTCGGTGCGCAGTTCGATGATGTCGGGGGTGTTTGATCTAGCAGGGTCCCGAAGCCCCAGGTGCTGAGCAGACGACACGCTGGAAGCCCGGTGGGTTCGAACCCCACGAAGATCGACGGCGGCGTACACTTTGTCTCGCGGAAGACACAGATGTTCCTGGTATGGTCCCACACCATCATGCTGGATCCTCCCGCGGAAGGGTTGCCGATGTTTTCGCAGAAAGATTCGGCCAGGGTCACATTCTCATCCGCGCTGGTATCAAACTCCGCGGTCTCGACCGCGTAGCAGGAGAGGAAGTTATTAGTGGTCCGGTCTTTTTGAAAAACGATCTTGATGGTCTTAGCAATGTCCTTGCCGCCGTACCCTTTTTTGGTTGGCTTATTGGGGTCATCTGAGAACCGGTGATAGGTGATCTTCAGCAAAGAGGGGTTCGCCTGCTGCGTCGGCGGGGCACCTGTAAATAAGACATTGTCAAAATCCAGTTCCATTTTTTCGATAGAAACAGAGTTCTTCATGTAAAGGTTTTCAACGCCGAGGATGAGTGGTGAATTGAAAGTTTTAAACATGATACTGGCATCGACCACTGCCGTGGCTCCGGTGCCCGTCACACTCGAGGCGTAGGCGATGGTATTCAGATTGTAGGTGTTCGCTGAGTTAATGTTGAATGCAGGGGAGGTCCCCAGAAAGGTTGCCTTGCAGTTATCCCGGTATTGTAGGATCCCGAAGATCAGGTCATGGAGCTGGTCTATGTTTCCTCTGGACTCCGAGGTGTTGCCCGCAAGCTTCTGGTCCCGGACCATGTTGACCATCACCAGCGCAGAGGCCGCCACCACGCCGGTCAGTACTAATCCCTGTACGATGGAAAATCCCGCCTGGAGCTGTGATCTTTTAAACATCCCCTGAGTCTATCTTATCTTGAGATTTTTTGAAACAAGTGGCGCAAAATCTCTTCACCGCAGGAATGCCAATTAAAAGAGTCAGGCATGACGGCACCGGCGTTTACTCTTTGATTCCGGATCCCTCAACTACAGGAAATATGCTCTCGCTGGTAAAAAGTGAGAATTGTATTAGAATCAGTAGAAATAATGAGGTTTAATGTTTTTCTCTTTTCTAGGAAAGATGATTCGTACCCAACGGGGTTTTAATTTAATCGAGTTGATGATCGGTGGGACAATCCTCGCAGGTGCCGGCATTACTGCCACCGTGCTTTTCTCAAAGAACATGGCCGCTCAGAAGGGGATCACTCATCTCCAGGATCTTCAGTCGTACCACACGGCACTCACTAAGACTTTTTCAGACACCAGAAACTGCAACGCAACATTTAATATGCTCGCTGGCCCTGGGCAAAATCCTCAGCTGGTTGATATTGACCATATCAACATCTTGGCAGAAAGCGCAAACCAAGACCAGAACGATGACGCCTTTGATGGGACATATTCGGCTATTCCAACCACGGCTATTGCGCGAGAAGGAGTGTTCATCGGCACCCCAGATAAATCTTGGAAGATAGAAACAATGGATGTCGTTGAACTCCCGAACACCTCGGCAAACGTTTCCGGCGCCATCACCAAACGGCACCGGATGGATATAACTTACATCTACCCGAAGATGGGAGAGAAGCCAGCACAGACGTCGATCAAGAGTATCTATTTCACTGCGAAGTTTGAAAAAACGGCCTCAGGCCCGGACTTCGTCGGCTGCCACGACATTAAGAAGAATTCCATTGAAAACTTAGAAAATAACCTTTGCGAAACCATGACTCCACCCGCGACCTCCCTCGGGATGGGCCAGCTCTTTGAGTGGGATAAGGCAAAGCAGAACTGTGTCAGGAAAACAAACGTCAGGAATTGCCCGGCAGGATTCGTCGCAAAGGGTTACACTGAAAATGGTACCGTGGACTGCGTGAGTCTTCGCACAGGGTACGAAGGTATCAATATTGTCTCGCCAAACCTGTGTGGCACAGGAACAAGAGTTAACTTAGTCTTCACCAGTGGAAGGATGGGATTCAGATGCCAGCCTTAGTAAAAAATGCCAACGGCCTGTCGTTAGTAGAGCTCTCCATCTCCATGTTCATCCTGGGAGTCATGGGTGTAATGACAATGAAGCTGATCGACAACCAGATCCAGGGCGAGGCACTGCTGCGCAGTTCTAGTGAGGTCTCCAAGACGATGTCCCTACTCAAAACCGCCATCAATGACCGTTCCCGCTGCTACGACATGGTCGGGGGTCGCTCCTTCTCCGCCGCCGGCGAGAGCATCGACACCCTTTCATACTTCGATAGGGACAAAGACCAAGCCGGTGCCGTGGCCAAGGAGTTCCTGGGTTCTGGGAAGAGCTACAAAGAATTTCAAATCCCTGGTCAGCTCGCTCCACCCGATAAGTCAGGGATCTTTATAAAAAAATCAACCCTCGGGCCCGACTTGGCCGACCTTACGATCACCTTTAAGATTAATAAGAAAGGACTTTCTTTCCTGTCGGATAGCAACACCTTGCCGTTCATCACAGTCAAGCGGACCATCAGTTTCGTAGTCTCACGAACCGCTGTCGGCGCACCGACCATCACCGGCTGCGGCCCTGCGGTGGGGGACGCCAATGACATCGCCAAGAGGAACCTCTGCAAGCAGTTTGGCTTCACCTGGGACATCCCTACCTCGAAGTGCACTCCGCCGACGCCGATCCTCTGCGCCGCGGAAACCGTGCCGAAAGGAGTGGTGGCCTTCGACCAGCTCGACTGCGTGCCTGTGAGGAATTGGATCAACTTGGATGATTACTTCGATTACGGTTGGGAGAACTGCACCACCAAGGCGCCGGCGGGAACCTGGAATAAGATCACCATGGTGGTCGAAGGTGGGAAGTATAGGATGAGATGTTCCAACCTGTAAGTTCTTCTCCTTTTAAATAAACTTGTCTCCGCCGAAAACTCCTATACCATCTAACTATGCGAATTGAAGTGATCGTGGGGAACGAAGAGCCGAAGATCTTCCCCCTCTCAAAAACCAAAATAGCCCTCGGCTCAGGTGAGACCTGTGACATCGAGCTGCGGGCTTCCGGGATAAGCCGCAAGCACATTATTATCCTCAACGAGGATGACAGTTACTACGTGGTTGACCAGGGCTCGACCAACGGAAGCTTCATCAACGAGCAGAGACTCGTCCCCGGGCGGAAGGTGGAGTTCACCTCGTTCTTTCCCGTGCGACTGGGAGACAGTGTCCTGCTGAACCTCATCGGTGATTTCGAATCCAATGACTTCATCCAGGAATCTCTGAAAGATCTCTCGACCCTCACTCCGGCACAGGATAAGAACCAGCAGACGACCAAGGTTTTTTCCCTCAAAGAACTCCAGTCGACGAAGACGGAAAACCTGGTCCGAAAAAGAAACGAACTCATCGTCCAGAAGCGCTCTCAGGCGAGAGTTGGGCCAGCGGTAAATAGAACCAGATCTGACAAGTCCAGGATGACCGGCGTCCAGCTGCTGGCGATCCTCATCGTTGGCATCGGCGCGTATTATAATTTCTTTGCGCCGAAGGAGGAAGCCTACGTTGCTCCACCGGTAAGTGTTGTGGGAGAGGAGAAGGCCCTTCCGGCCTTGAAGAAAACCGACGAACAACTCCCGGCGGCCGCGGAGGTTCCGGAGGTTCCGGAGAGGAAGCCGCCCGTTCTGGCCTCGGGACTAAACACCCTCGACCCCACCGACCTCACCTCCAGAGACGCCCTGAGTGGACTGCTCGATGACATAAAATGTACCCTCGACACAGAGATCTACTTCTGCGACCTCATCCCTGGCGCCAAGACCAATCCCTGGGGTGCCGCTCAGGTGGGAACCATGGTCAACGTCCTGATCGACGGGACGACGTATCTCAATCTCGCGCGAAAACTGCTGGTCAAGCCGGATCTCCCGGAAGAGATGGTCCAGTATGAAGAGGAGATTAAACTCGTGGCGAGCGTATTCTTCCTCCACGAAGCGCTTCCGGCGAAGTTAAACTGGGACCTGCTGAAAGATAAGAAGCTCACCTTCGGTCTTTTCGATGTCACCTCGGAACGTACGGGCCTGGACACAGTGATGGCCATGAAGCCGGAGGCCCTCAAGGAAATTAAAGAGAAGCTCACCCAGTCCCTGGTGGATGACATAAAGCATGAGGGGGCGGCCTCGCTGAAGTGGCTGAAGGATCTGATGAATGTCTATTAAGACATTGGAAAGTTAGTTCTGTTCTGTGCAGTGGTATAGGCGCTGAGCTTGAAGTCTAATGTTTTCGTGAGTATGCTTTTAGTTTAAAAAACCAGCTCTTCTCAATGTGGGCCCGTTGATATGATTGGATCGTTAGATTTCTTAGTTGCTAGCATCCGTATTTCAAGATGGGATGATTGATTCTTGAATGTTCTGAGATCTTCTGACCTCGTGAGAAGTGATGGGTAAACTTCTTGGACGTTCCAATTTCATTTTAGAATTATTTTACAGCGGTGAAAGTTTTTTTGTTTTCTCTGAAAAAGGACCTGTTTTTATATCTTACTTTCCACGTCTCGGTTAATACGAATGCCCTCTCTAGCATTCAGAATCACTCATTGATGAGCTTTGTTTTTCCTCCTCAGGACCGGGCCAACCTGTGAGTTAAAAATTGTTCTAGCTTCATTCTTTAATGTTAATTTTCGCTATAAATACTTGTGTTAAAAAAGGTTAATTCTTTTTACCAGTGAGATGAAAAATGAATCTGCAAAGCTATAACGACAAGATCCTTCACTCTGAGACCCTCCGTGCTTCCCTCAGCGAGAAGTCTGCCACCGTCAACCTTCTAAAGCACCTGCAAGAAGTCAGCAGACGAAAGCTCTATCTTGATTATGGACATTCGACTCTACCGAAGTACGTTGTGGTCGAGCTCGGGTACTCAGAAAATGAAGCGTGGACCAGGATTCAGGCGATGAGACTCTTAAAGACAGTTCCTGAGATCGAAAAAAAAATCGAATCCGGGCAAATCTCCCTGTCAAATGCTTCCACCCTTCAAGGCTTCATCCAAGAAGCTGGCATCCAGAAACACCCCGAGAAGCTTGCTGATGCAATTAAGAAAGCTGAGGATCTAAGTCACAGAAAGCTCAAAGAGGAGTTCAAACCGCAAGAACCTAAAGAAAAGAAAATTACTCTTAATCTTAAGTTGCAAGAAAAGATAAAGAAGCTGCAACAATCCTGGGGAGAGATGTCAGAGGCAGAGATTCTTGAAGCACTCATCGATGAGAAACTAAAGCAGCTTGAGTTGAAGGTCGAAGACAAGAGACCCAGACCCTCAAAACCAGTTTCATCCACCCACACCCGCTACATTCCAGTCAGTGTGAAGCGGGAAATATTTGGACGTTCAAATAACCAGTGCGAACACAAAAACAAAGACGGCTCACGCTGCACACAGCGCCGGAACCTCCAGTACGACCACATCATCGCCTATGCCTTAAATGGAGGACGAACAGCAGACAACATCCGCATGCTGTGCTTTTCACATAACCAACGCCGGAGCTTCCAGACCTTCGGGAAATCTGGGTGGTAGATGGCCCTGTCAGTTTCTAAAGCGTCTTTAAAAATTCTATCAATTCCAGTTTCTGATCTTGGGAGTAAATCTCCTGGCCGTTCTTGAGGAAGATCCCCTCATCGTGTCCAAGTCTGGAGAGGCCTTCTTGACTTGAGTCGTAGAAGTAATCCTTGTCCTTCTTCCAGGAGGCCGGAACCTTTTCTCCCAGAGGGTAGCCGACGCAGTTCTGATCAAAATCTTTCTCCCGGTCCAGGGCCTCTCCGGCGTAGTACGACCTCGGTCTGTGGTTTCCTCGGGTGAGGAGCGCGCACAGATTCGGAACGGAGTTGTTATGGAAGTAGGGCCAGCGCGACCAGATCCCATCCAGTGGAGGAGGCACGTAGCCTTTTTGCGGCTCGACCACCGTGCCGATGCTCTTAGAGATGGCAAGGCGGTTGAGGTCACCTGCGAACTCAAACATTCCCAGGTAGCGGCCCGGGTCTGTCGCGACGTCTTTGACCGGTGTCTTCTTATGGTAGGAGACCCGGCGGTTCTGGATGAGCTCCGTCGCAGAAAGTTGCGAAGCTTCGGACGCGCTCCAGCCTTTCTCATAGACCCCGTGGCATTTCTGGCAGGATACTTTGAAGTGCGCCTCACCTCTTTTGGCCCTTTCAATATCGATGGCGTGGGCCCCGAAGAACTTCTCATAGCGGGGTGGTCTGCTGGCGAAGACTGCGGCGGTGAGGTCTTCGATGGTCTGGCGGTTCTCTGAGAGCCATGTTTGAAGCCGCGGCAGGTCCGTGCCGCGGCCGATCTCGTTCCACAGAAAATTGGTGTGTACCGGATTACCGGAAACGATGGAGCCGTCGGATAGCCAGCGGTTTTTATACTTGAGATTCCACCACACGGCGGGCTTACTGTCGGCGACCATCTTGTCCAGTTTGTTAGGGCGGGGGAAACGGTGGGAGAACGGTGTCCGGGTGGCGGACTCGTCGGCCTTTCGCTTACTCAGGGAGAGTGCAACCTGGGCGAGGCTGGTGTCCAGGCCCAGCGCCGCCGGAACCTTGGTACCCACGTATTTCAGGCCACGTTTGGCGGTGGCGAACATCTTGCGTTCGCCTTCGCTGGCGCTCAGGACATCACGGAAGAGGAAGCTATTGACATAGGGAGCGAGGATAGCTCCCTGGCGGAAAAATTCATTGGCCCGGGGAAAGCGGTTGGAGAGACCCAGCACCTTCACCCCGAAGAGGTCTCCGGTGTGGCAGGCGGCACACCCGAAAGTAAGAGCTTCGCCCTCAGCAGTGTGGATCAGGGTCGCCCCCATCGGTAGTTTCTGTTCCTCACCTGAGAGCTCTGGGAGTGGGTTGGGATTTTCCAACTGAGGCCCGCTTGGAAAGGGATGAAGACCGAGCCGGGAGTAAACTTCGTTCATACTCTTGTAAGGAGAAACGACGTTTGCGAGCTTGAAGAGCAGTTTCCTTACAGGGTCATCGGCTTCGCTGTTAAAAAAATCTTTTATGGGTTCATACGGGAGCAACAGGTCCGAGACAGTCACTGGATAAAACAAAGCGGTACGCCTGCCGGAGTTCACAGATTCGGCCAGACTTCCCTGTGAAAGAGCGTAAATGTTGTCTCTAGGAAAGAGCACTTCTGCGTCCCTCGACCAATCGGGAGCAGCGTTAACACAGACAGGCGCAGTAAATAAAATTAATTTAAAAAAGAAGTTTTTCATGACATGATCTTTCAGAGTCGAAGAGGATAGGTCAACTTATGTTTTCTAACATTCTGATAGGTATGAGTGTTACAAAAAAAGTTGCAGCTTTAGTTGACGGTGACAGCGAATTTCTTAATGATGGGTTTCGAAATCAAGGCCATTGATTTCACTCCCAGAATAAAAAGTGCCATCGTTTGACCGCGATGGCCTTTTTTTTTAGGAAGCCAGGCTTATCTTCTTTAACACTTCTTGAAATTCCACCGCCACCTTCCCAGCATCTAGAGGAAACTGATAGTAACCGTGGGCCCCCGCAGGTGTCTTCGCATGGAGCTTTGCTTTCGCCGGAGAGATGGCACTGGCCATCAGCAGGCACTTCAGCTTCGGAAGTTTTTTCTTGATCTGGACGATGAGCTGACTGGCAGCTTTGGCGTGGAGGTCATAGTTGAAGACGACGATCTGTGCGGTCTTGAGTTTTTTGTTGAACTCCGCCAGGGTTTTGACCAGCTGGTAGTCGTAGTTCTGGGGAAGCTGCTTGAGTGATTTCTCGAAGAAGTCCGAATCTAAGTCAAAGAGGATGACGACGGGCTTCTTGAGCCTGGGATCGAGCTTAGGAATCTTGGTTCTAGTCCTAGTGCCCTGCGATTTTTTGTGAGTGCTGAATTCAAGGTCAGCGGCCACTCGCGCCAGCTCTTCTTCTTTTTTTAAAGCTTGATTTTTTAGTGCATTCAAATCAAGCTTAACCGTTGGTTTGTCATCCTCGTCAATGTCGGACATGAGGGCCTCTACAATCGAGTTTTTATTTATCCTCATCTTTATCGGCATTACTGCGTTGGGAGTTTAACCTAAATTTAGCTAAATGATGAAGTTTCGATGGTTTAGATAATTAAAGGAATATGATGAAAACAACATCAGGCCACATCTGTGGGATCGAAACCTTGAGTGTCCAGGGAGAGGACCCCTCAGTGGGGGTGATTTTTCTGCATGGCTACGGCGCCAGCATGCACGACCTCTTTCCCTTATGGGAACTGTGGCACATGGATAAATTTAACTGGTACTTCCCGAATGGAATACTTCCTTTGCAACCGGGGTATCAACAGGGCCGGGCCTGGTACTCCATCGACTTCGAAGCTCTGCAGAGGGCCATGCAAACCGGCACTCACCGCAAGATGGCGCAGGAACTTCCTGCAGAGCTCGAGAGCACACTGCGGGAACTTGAATCCATGATCCTGGAACTTTCCAAAAAACATAAGACCATCATCCTGGGCGGCTTTTCTCAGGGAGCGATGTGCGTTTCACATCTAGCGATGAGTGAAAACTTAAAGGTCGACGGATTGATTCTGCTTTCCGGAAGTCTGTTGGCAGATAGCAAAATGCCCAAGGTCGCTAAGGGCATTCCCTTTTACCAGTCTCATGGGACAGGGGACCCGGTATTGCACATCGATGGAGCGAAGGCGTTAGAGGCGAAGCTTCATGCGTTAAACTTCACCGGAAAACTTCACGCTTTCAACGGTGGTCACGAAATCCCATCGGTGGTCATTGGAGAAGTAAGAAATTTTTTGAATCAGTTTAGTCAACAAAAATAACCTGCGAACTTTTGTTGGTTTTAAGATTAACACCAGATGTGCTTTGTTTTATAATAGCGCCAAGAGATTATTCACTTCTATCGAACGGGCACTTCTATGACTGTTTCTCATGATTATTCGTACGTCTCATCTTCGGACAACTCCTTTATTGATAGCCTCTACAATGATTTTAAAAAAAACCCGGAGAGTGTTGACCCTGGCTGGAAACAGTTTTTCCTCGGGGTGGAGTTCGCGCTGAATAAAAGTGAGACCGAAAATCCTGCGGGTCCGACACCGTCAGCGCACAACCTAAGTAAAGAGTTCAAAGTCTTTAAGTACATCGAAGCCTTCCGCTCCCGGGCCCACCTGGTGGCCACCACCAACCCCATCCGCGAAAGGGTTAACCGCTTCCCCAAGCTCGACCTCGACGACCACGGTCTGACCATCGCGGACCTCGATTCAACCTTCCTGATCGGTGAAACCCTGGGGCTCAAGAACGCCAAACTCAAAGACATCCTGGCCCACCTCAAAAATATCTACTGTGGGGCCATCGGGGTGGAGTACATGCACATCAACGACTCCGAGATCCGTGACTGGTTCCAGCTGCGGTTTGAGAACGGGTCCCATGACCGGAACTTCGGGATCGACAAGAAAAAAAGAATCCTCACCAAGCTCAACGAAGCCGTGGCCTTCGAGAATTTCCTCCACACCAAGTACGTGGGTCAGAAGCGCTTCTCGCTGGAGGGCGGGGAAAACACCATCCCGGCCCTGGACGCCATCATCAACTCCTCGGCCAAGTTCGGCGTGGAAGAAGTGGTCATCGGGATGGCCCACCGGGGCCGGCTCAACGTCCTGGCCAATATCATGGGCAAGACCTACGAGTACATCTTCAACGAGTTCGAGGGCCAGGCGACTCCGGACCTCACTATGGGTGACGGCGACGTGAAGTACCACATGGGTTATTCGTCTCACGTTAGCACCATGGGCGGACAGAAAGTCTACCTCAAGCTCATGCCGAACCCTTCTCACCTGGAAGCGGTGGACGCGGTGGTGCTGGGTTACACCCGCGCTCAGGGAGACTCTTTGTACAATGAAAATCCAAACAAGCTTCTCCCGATCATCATCCACGGAGACGCGGCGGTCGCCGGCCAGGGGATCGTCTACGAAACCGTCCAGATGTCCGGACTCAAAGGCTACAACGTCGGCGGGGCGATCCATTTCGTGATCAATAACCAGATCGGCTTCACCACCGACTTCGACGACGCCCGCTCCTCCATCTACTCGACCAGTGTCGCCCGGGTGCTCGAAACCCCGGTGATCCACGTCAACGGTGATGACGCCGAGGCGGTAGTGTACGCGGTCGAGCTGGCCTCGGAGTTCCGGGCCAAGTTCCATAAAGATATCTTCGTGGACATGGTCTGCTACCGTAAGTACGGCCACAACGAATCCGACGAACCGCGCTTCACGCAGCCGAAGTTCTACAAGCTCATCTCCTCGCATTCGAACGCGCGAGAAATTTATAAGGATAAGCTGATCGAAGGCAAACAGATCGAGGCCCAGCTGGTGGTGCAGATGGAAGAGCAGTTCAAGAATCTGTTGCAGGACCGCTTCAACATGGTCAAGCAGAAGCCCCTTCCGTACCTGTACCAGAAGCCCGAAGAGCAGTGGCAGAAGTTCCGCAGGTCAGCTCCCAAGGACTTTGACTATTCGCCGGAGACCGCCGTGAGCCGGGCTTCGCTGGAGAAAACACTCCGGGCCCTCACCACCCTTCCGGAGAACATTAAGCCCATCCAGAAGATCGACAAGCTGCTCGAGGAGAGAAGTAAACGTTTCAACGAAGACCAGATCGACTGGGCGATGGCGGAGCTCATGAGCTACGGGTCTCTGCTGCAGGAGGGGATCAACGTCCGCATGTCCGGACAGGACTGCATCCGCGGGACCTTCTCGCACCGGCACGCCGGAGTGGTGGACGAGGTCTCCAATACCCGTCACCTCTTCCTGAGCAACATTAGTGATAAGCAGGGACTGTTTAAAATCTACAATTCTCTTTTGTCCGAATACGCCGTGCTCGGGTTCGAGTACGGGTACTCGCTGGGCTCACCGACGTCCCTGAACCTATGGGAAGCTCAGTTCGGTGATTTTGCCAATGGCGCGCAGACCATCATCGACCAGTTCATTTCCTCGGGTGAGTCCAAGTGGCAGCGGCAGAGTGGAGTGGTTATGCTCCTTCCGCACGGCTACGAAGGTCAGGGGCCAGAGCACTCCAACGCCAGACCAGAGCGCTTCCTCCAGCTCGCCGCCGAGTGGAACATAGTGGTGGCAAACCTCACCACCCCGGCCAATATCTTTCATATCCTCCGGCGGCAGATCAAGTGGAACTTCCGCAAGCCGCTGGTGATCTTCACGCCGAAGTCCCTGCTGCGGCACCCGGAGTGCATCTCTAAGGTCTCCGACCTGACCGAGGGCGGGTTCCAGGAAATCATCGACGACCCTTCGGTCAACTCCAAAGACGTCAAACGGCTGGTAATGTGTTCGGGCAAGGTCTACTACGACCTCAAGGCCCGGCAGATAAAAGATAAAAGAAAAGACGTGGCGATCGTGAGACTGGAGCAGCTCTATCCGATGCCGGAGGAGCAGAGCTGGAAGCTCTTAGAGAAGTACAAGGGTGCCCAGAGAGTGTGGGTCCAGGAAGAGCCCAAGAACATGGGTGCATTCACCTTCCTGCGACGCTACCAGCAGTTCGATGACTTTAAGCTCATCGCCCGCAAGTCCTCCGCCAGTCCGGCCACGGGGTACGCCAGCGTCCATGCCCAGGAGCAGGCGAAGATCATCGGCGCTGCCTTCGCCGAGAACATTGAAACAGTCTAAGAAAAAGTTTTAAAAGGATAAGTTATGGTGGATGTAAAAATACCCAGCGTCGGTGAGTCGATCTCAGAGGTCACCCTCGCAAGCTGGGTCAAGAAAGACGGAGACTCGGTGAAACTCGACGAGGTCATCTTATCTATTGAATCGGACAAGGCGACACTGGACATCTCCGCGCCCAAGGCCGGCAAGCTTAAGATCCTGACCAAGGAAGGGGAGACGGTGGCCATCGGAACGATGGTGGCGCAGATCGACGAGACGGCGTCTGCCGCTGCTTCCACCAAAGCGGCATCAGCTGCACCGGTTGCGGAGTTCACTCCTCCTCCGACACCGGGTGAGAGTTCGACTGACAAAAACTTTCCCTCTCCGGCAGCCGCTAAAATTCTCTCGGAGAAAGGAGTAGAGGCTTCTTCGGTGCAAGGGTCGGGCAAAGATGGACGGATCACCAAGCTCGACGCCATCAATTCTTCCGTCACCCAAATCCCGGTCCAGACTAAGGAAGCTCCCGCACTGACGGTCATTGCTCCGGGGGACTCGGAGCTCAAGGCCTTGGCCCACCAGACGCTGGCGCAGTCTAGTTCCCGTGAGTCTAAGCGGGAGAAGATGAGTGGCCTGCGCAAGACCATCGCCACCCGGCTGGTCACGGCCAAGAACACCACGGCGATGCTCACCACCTTCAACGAAGTGGACATGAGTGCGGTGATGGAGATGCGCAAGAAGTACAAAGAGAATTTCAAAGAAAAGCACGGCGTGGGCCTGGGCTTCATGAGTTTCTTCACCAAGGCCGTGTGCGCGGGTCTGAAACTCTTCCCGGCGGTCAATGCCATGATCGACGGAAATGAGATCGTCTATCATAACTACGCCGACATCGGCGTGGCGGTTTCTACTCCGCGAGGGCTGGTGGTGCCCATCATCCGCAACGCCGAATCCATGGGGATGGCCCAGATCGAATCCAAGATCGTGGAACTTGCTACCCGTGCCCGCGACGGAAAAATCACCATCGATGAGATGCAGAACGGGACCTTCACCATCACCAACGGTGGGATTTTCGGGTCGATGCTCTCCACCCCCATCCTCAATGCCCCACAGTCGGCGATCCTAGGGATGCACAACATCGTCGAGAGACCGGTGGCGCTGAACGGTCAGGTGGTGATAAGACCCATCATGTACTTGGCCCTCTCCTATGATCACCGGATCGTGGACGGCCGTGAGTCCGTGTCGTTTCTCAAAGCGGTCAAAGAGATGCTAGAAGACCCGACACGTTTACTACTAGATGTTTAAGTAAGGACAAGTCCAATGGAGCAGTTTGATTTAGTGGTGATCGGTTCAGGGCCTGGGGGCTACATCGCTGCCATCCGGGCGGCGCAGCTCAAGCAGAAGGTGGCGATCGTCGAGCGGTACAAAACTCTCGGCGGAACCTGCCTGAACGTCGGCTGCATCCCGTCCAAGGCGTGGCTCGATTCCTCCGAGCGCTTCCATCAGACGGTCCACACCCATGAGCTGCACGGGATCGAAGTGCGGGACGTGAAGCTCAACGTCCAGAAAATGAGCGAGCGGGTGTCGAAGGTGGTGGCGGGCATGACCGGCGGCGTGGCCTTTCTCATGAAGAAAAATAAGATCACCGTGATCCACGGGCACGCGGCTTTCAAGGATAAGAATACCCTCACCGTGGCCAGTGAGAAGGGCACGCAGGAAATCTCCGCCAAGCACGTCATCATCGCCACCGGGTCCAAGCCCGCAACACTTCCGGGAGTCACCCTCGATAAAGAACGGATCATCACCTCGACCGAAGCGCTCAGGCTCGAGGTCTCTCCCAAGCACCTGATCGTGATCGGTGGCGGAGTGATTGGCCTTGAACTCGGTCAGGTGTTCAAGCGCCTTGGCGCGAAAGTGTCAGTGGTGGAGTTCGCGGACACCTGCCTCTCCAGCATGGACACGGACCTGGGCAAAGAGCTCCAGAAGGTTATGACTAAAGAAGGTGTGACCTTCCACCTGGGCCACGGCGTGAGCTCGGTGCTCCGGCGGGGCGAGGAAGTTTTTGTGAAAGCGAAGAATAAAGAAAACGGCCAGGAGATGGAGCTGGTCGGAGACTACTGTCTGGTGGCGGTGGGACGCAAACCCTACACTCAAAACCTCGGGCTGGAAAACGCGGGTCTGAAGCTCGACGAGAGGGGAAGGATCCCGGTCAACGCTCACCTTCAGACAGAGGTCCCCCACATCTACGCCATCGGTGACGTCATCAAGGGTGCCATGCTCGCCCATAAGGCAGAAGAAGAAGGTGTCTTCGTCGCCGAGACCATCGCGGGCCAGAAGCCGCACATCAACTACCTGCTCATCCCCGGAGTGGTCTACACTTGGCCCGAGGTCGCCGCGGTCGGACATACTGAACAAGAACTCAGGGCCAAGTCCATCGATTACAAGGTCGGCAAGTTTCCCTTCCTAGCACTGGGAAGGGCCGTAGCCTCCGGTGAGAAAAACGGCTTCATCAAAGTGCTGGCGGATAAGACCTCCGATGAGATCCTGGGAGTTCACATGATCGGACCTCGGGCGTCGGACCTGATCGCCGAAGCCGTGGTGGCCATGGAATTCCGTGCCTCCGCTGAAGACATCGGACGGATCTCCCATGCCCATCCCACCTACTCGGAAGGGCTCAAAGAGGCCTGCCTAGCGGCGACGGAAAACAGGGCCTTCAACATCTAAAGGTTTACCTGCGTTTGCCCTAAAAGCAGGGCAGAATAAATCTTCTTTAGCACCGTGAATGGGCGGCATAAACCTTCGATTCTCTAAGATGCATGCCGGTTGCGTGCGCTTTGCTCTCTGTGAAAAAGGCAGGTCGATTTAAACTCACTCTAGAACAAAGGCCTAGGGGGGATTTATGATAAAGTTTCGTTACACAGTGATCGCACTTTCAGTCCTTTTTTACCTTATGCTGGCAGGGCCAACTTCAGTGAAGTACGAAGGTGTCGACATGAACCACAAGGACTTGCTAGCTGTCCATACCCAGGCTTACCGTTAGACTCAACTTCTCCATAGTTTTAACCGAAGAGCCTCCATCCCGGAGGCTTTTTTTATGCTTAGAACTTTACTGGCCGTGTCCACTGTAAGCTTACTCCTTTCAACTCCTTCTCACGGCCGCGGCTTGGCGAAAGGAGAAAAGGGGTCCGTCGCAGGCCGGGTCCGGATAGGCGACCCCAGGCCTGGATCAAAGAAAATGGACCAGCAGAAACTCCGGCGCGTCGAAGGCGTCGTCATCAGCGTGACGGTGGACAACACCGACGGGACCTCCGAGGTCTTTAAGGCGATCGAAACCAAAACTGGAACTTACAAACTTCTAGGGGAAGCGCCCAAAGAGGGATCGAAGATCGAAGTCATGAACCCGATGGTCTCCGACGGGTACATGGCCATCCAAGGGTACCAGATCCTCACTGAGGCAAGTCCAGAAGCTCTCAGTCTTAGCGAGGCCACGGGCCAGGAGACCCTGCTGGGAGTTCGGCTAAAATTCCGCAACGGAGCAGAGACTCCCTGTGGGCCCGGCATGCTCCAGGAGAAACTCTTCACGGACCCGGGGTCGGTGGCCAGTTATTTCAAAGATCAGTCCCGGGGGGCCGTGACCTTCAGCGGGAGTGTGCACCCCGAACTGCTGGAAGTTGAGGGGAGTGGCAGCATCTGCGACTTCTACAACTGGGCCAACCAAGCTGAAGCGATCCTCCTTTCCCGAGGGATCAATCCAAAGGACTTTACCAAAGTCATGTACTTTACCCCGCCAGCGAACTGTGGTTTTGCCGGAGTCGCCGAGGGCCTTCCCAGCCGGCGGTCTTGGCTGAACGGGAACTATTGTTCCTGGAACGGTGTACTGGTCCACGAGATGGGACATAACCTCGGGTTCGCTCACGCCGGCTCACCCAATTGGACCTACGGTGACCCTTCAGATGTGATGGGGAACAACGGCGCACAGACCTACAGCCCCGGTCTGAACGCCGTCAACCGCTCGCGCGCCGGCTGGCTCAGCGACGAGGAGATCATCCAGGGCGACGCCAGTGGGAAGGTCTACGACCTCACCTCGCTGAGCCCACCCTACGACGGTGCTGGGACACCGCGGGTGCTGGTGATCACGGACCCCGAACTCTTCTCGCGGGTCTACGTATCCTTGCGCAGTCCAGTGGGTTTTGATAGCATCCTCAACACGTATTTCTTCAACCAGATTTCTATCCACCGGGGAGCTCCACAGCTCTCCGTCCCGACTACGTTGCTGACTACGGTCGCCGTGGGCGCGAGCTACCAGGATACCAGTGGAGTCCGGATCGAACATCTGTCCCTGTCCGGTAACAGCAGCCGGGTCAAGGTCTCTAAGAGCTGTCTGCGCAGACGGCCGTACGTGTACTTGCAAGAACAGTTTTCCATGGGCGCCGGTCAGACCAGAGAAACGGAGTTCATCATCCAGAACCTCGATAACTCGATCTGCGCCAGCACCAACTTTACCACAGCGATCACTCTCCCGGAGTACCTCGGCGGTGAGATCATTCCTGTCTCGGTGACGTTGGCCCCGCAGGAAATCCAGAGGTTCAAGATTAGACTCAGCACCAGTCCGGAGATTAAAAGCGAGCTGACCCTACCGTACTCCGTGACCATCAGCGGGCATGAGACGGGACCGGTCTCCCAACAAGCTCAGGTCCTGATTGACCTGACTCCCCCTCTGACGCCATCCGACCTCACTGCAACCCCTCGCTACCGCTGTCCCGGGATAGACCTCGCCTGGAGTAGCCCGAAATCCGCCGATAACAAATGGTCCCATTTTAACATTTACCGTAACAAAAGATTCTACACCACGTCCAAGTTCACCACCTTCACCGACACCAAGATCCGTAAAGGCTTCTACGGCTACCGCGTCCAGGCCGAAGACGACGCCGGGAACGTCTCCGACCTCTCGGAGGAGGTACGGGTTCTCATCCGCAAGCAGCACTGGATTCCGTGCGAGAAGACACCGGTGATTGAGTTAGAAAATAGTAAGTCAGCGAACTAGTCTTTTTTGTGGTCGTGGACTTCCAGGTTCTTCACCTGGAGTTTTGCGAAGAAGTCTTTGATCTCCGACACACTGGCGGTGGAGGAGAGATTAATCGGGTTCTCGGAGATCTTGAGACGTGTCTCCTCATGAGGTGTGAAGTTCTTCCCGGGTGAGGGAAGGTTCAAGTGGAGCAGGTCCGTCTTGATTCCGTTGACTTCCCTGTGCTCGATGGAAAGAAGCGTGTTCTTGTCTTCAGTCCGGGACCATTTCGCATTCACCGTTTCCATGTTGTAGAGACTCTGCGGGTGCTGGGGAGTGGCCGTTTTCTTGGTGCCACTCTGCAGATGCTGCACGTCCATCACCGCGTTCCACTCGACGTCCGGGATGACCGTAACCACTGTGGTGTACGGGGTGTGACCGAGGTTCTTCAGGGGGATGAGGTACACCACCACCAAACCTTTCTCTCCCTTGACTTCCCGGGTCAGGATGAGTCTTCCGGAGGGGGTTAGCTGAGCGGACAGGCGCGGGAGGAATGCAGCACTGTACTTGAGGCTCGGCTGCGGAGCAATCCGTTTGACTCCGTCGTAGAACTCGCCGAGGTAGCGCCAGCCCTTGTCTTCTTTGCGCAGGACGAACGGTCCACCGCTGGGCAAGTGTTCTTTGGGGCCCAGGCCCGTGATCTCGATCTGTTTGTGTGGGTAGTTTCCTTTTATCCATTTGGTGACGTTGAGCTTGACCGGTGCTCCGGAGAAACGGTCGACCTCGGACTGCTGTTCGAAGTGCCCCCGCACGATGATCGGCGCATCGTTGTGACTGTCGAGGAAGCTTTCTTTCAAGATCCGGACCCGCGACAAGTCGATGATGAAAGTCTTGTACTCCGAGGTGGTGAGCAGGAGCTGATCGAGATCGAAGTCGTACTTTTCATTGAGCAGCCAGTGCGAGTGGGACGTGGTCTGGGGAATGGCCTGGAAGTCGTCGATGAGTTTCCTCAAGGCCAGCTTGCCCAGCTCCTTGCCGTCCTTGAACACCATCAGCCCGTCCGTGTCCTCTTTGACCTGGTTACTCAGGAAGGACGGCTTGAGCATCCACACCACCAGGTCTCCGTTTTCGGAGACGTAGAAGTCACCATGCTTGAGATGGTAGGGATCAAGGGGGAGGTGGTATGTTTTATTTTTCTTCCTGGAATCCACTACCAGATCGTTGACCGGACCCAGGCGCACCGTCGCGGTGGCGTTGCTGTGGAGACTGCGGTAAACCTGGCCATTTGCGTTTATGTTGTCGACGAAGTCCGCGTGCGCGTGTGCATAGAGACTGAGAAAAAAGAAAAGTGCCAGAAGTTTCATCCGCTGATTATCGCTTAAGTGTCAGGACTTTTCAAGAAGAAGCGGGTTTAGGCGGCCTGGGGATGTTCCAGCTGGCGGGACTGGACCCAGTCTTTGATGGCGGCCGCGGAATCGACAAAGTAAAAACTGGCCTTGCCCGTCCGGTGCTGGATGGTGATCTTGGAGAAGCTTCCGCTCGGTTCGAGGACGTCGATCTTTTGGATGTCCTGGTACCAGATGGTCTCCACCCGGCCAAAGAATTGGACGCGCAGGTGGTCTTCATAGAAAACCACTTGGTGCTTGAGGTCGTAGCAGATGAAAGCACCGATCATCAACACCAGGCACACGCCGGAGACGCTTAGGATTGTCCCGGCTTCACCGGGATTCTTCATGTTGAGGATGGCGTAGCACTGGAGTCCGTAGCACAGGACTAATAGCGGCACCACTCGGACCATGTGGTCCAGGTGTTGTTCGCGGGTCAAGTGTAGGCAGTTTTCTTTCATAGCACCATTCGTATCGGACAAGTCTCAACACAAATTGAGGAAAAGTTCGAAGGACGAAGGCCGACGGGAGAGGGCCGGTACTAGACAGTCAGGCAGCGGGTGTTCTTGCGAGCGATGGCCTGCTGGATGAGTTCCGGTGAATCGATGTGGTGGAGTTTCACCGAACTGCCGTCTCGCAGGTGCAGAGTGACGTGGGCGAAGGAGTGCCGGGATCTTTTGACCTCAACTTCATCGATATTCTGGTAGAGAACTTCCTGGTGCATCTTCAAAATATCGAAGCGTACTTCGAGGAAGTTTTCTTTCAAAATAACTTTGTGATTCTGGTCGTAGTATTGGAAGCAAATGATGATGAGCACCAACCCCACTCCCAAGAAGATGGTGAAATCCGTCGCGAGGTCACCAGGGATGAACTGCCGGTACACCAGACTCTGGATAACGTAAGCAAGGATCAAGAGGGGAGTCATTTTTGTCATATACTTCAGGTGATTTTCACGGGTGACGTTCATGTGTTTATGGCCTTCTTGTTTATACGATGCACTAATCATCGTCGATGTTTGGATTTGAAGCAAGATGGAAAGAAATCCCATAGTCACTATTTCTCCAACGGGATAGAATACTCTTATATTTTCAAGGAGCTCAAAGTGTCCGACCAGAAGAGACTAGATTCTTTCAAAACCCGCCGTACGTTGAATGTGGGCCATAAATCCTACGATTACTTTTCTCTCAAGGCCGCCGCCCAGGCAGGAGTGGGAGACGTGAGCAATCTTCCATTCTCGCTGAAGGTGCTGCTGGAGAATCTCCTGCGCAACGAGGATGGCTTTACGGTTTTCGCGGACGACATCAAGGCGATGGGTGAGTGGACTAAGAATAAAAAATCTTCCCGCGAGATCAACTACTACCCGGCGCGGGTGCTGATGCAAGACTTTACCGGAGTCCCGGCAGTGGTTGACCTAGCGGCGATGAGAGACGCCATGAAACTCGTCGGCGGAGACCCTCAGAAGATCAACCCACTGGTTCCAGTGGACCTGGTGATCGACCACTCGGTGATCGTGGACCACGCCGGCACGCCGGAGTCCTTCGAGGCCAATAAGAAACTCGAGTACCAAAGAAACGGTGAGAGATATAAGTTCCTCAAGTGGGGACAGAAAGCCTTTAAAAATTTCCGTGTGGTCCCTCCGGGGACCGGGATCTGCCACCAGGTGAACCTGGAGTACCTCGCCCAGACGGTGTGGACAAAAACTGAAGGCGGAAAAGAAATCGCTTACTGTGATACCTGCGTGGGCACCGACTCCCATACCACCATGGTCAATGGCCTCTCCGTCCTCGGATGGGGTGTGGGTGGGATCGAAGCGGAAGCCGCCATGCTCGGCCAGGCCGTGACCATGCTCATCCCGGAAGTGGTGGGGATGAAGCTCACTGGCAAAGTCAGAGAAGGTGTCACCGCGACGGACGTGGTGCTCACCGTGACCCAGATCCTGCGAAAAAAAGGTGTGGTCGATAAGTTCGTTGAGTTCTACGGGCCAGGACTCAGAGACCTGACTCTGGCGGACCGGGCGACCATCGCCAACATGGCGCCGGAGTACGGGGCCACCTGTGGGTTCTTCCCCATCGATGAAAAGACCATTGAGTTCCTGCGCTTCACCGGTCGCGACGAAGAGCGGGTTCAACTGGTCGAGGCCTACGCCAAGGAGCAGGGGCTGTGGAGAGACGATACAAAAGACCCGGTATTCACAGAAAATTTAGAGCTCGATCTCGCTTCGGTCGAGCCCTCGCTTGCCGGACCGAAGCGGCCCCAGGATAAAGTCACACTTTCCCACATCGCCCATGGGTTTAAGACAGACCTGGTTTCTGCCACCGGATTTAAAGTGAACAGTGATGAGGTGAACAAGGCCCAGGCGGTGGACGGGAAGGATTTTACCATCACTCACGGTGACGTGATGATCGCGGCCATCACCTCTTGCACCAACACCTCCAATCCTTCGGTGATGATCGGAGCGGGGCTTGTCGCCAAGAAGGCCAATGCTCTCGGACTCAAGATCAAACCGTGGGTGAAGACTTCACTCGCTCCTGGCTCTCAGGTGGTGACGGATTACCTCGAAGCCGCCGGTCTTCAGTCCGAGCTCGATCGGCTCGGGTTCAACTTGGTGGGCTACGGCTGCACCACTTGCATCGGAAACTCCGGACCCCTGCGGCCCGAGTTCTCCAAGGCCATCAAAGACGGCAACCTCACGGCTTCCGCTGTGCTCTCAGGGAACCGGAACTTCGAAGGTCGAGTTTCTCCGGACGTGAAGGCCAACTACCTGGCCTCTCCGCCTCTGGTGGTCGCCTACGCCATCGCGGGGAACGTGAAAATTGATCTCACCAAAGAGCCCATCGGCAAAGATAACAAAGGTGCGGCGGTGTACCTCAAAGACATCTGGCCTTCTTCTGCCGAGGTCCAGGAGGCCATGTCGAAGGCGATCACTCCGGCGATGTTCAAGTCCCGCTACGGCAACGTGTTCGCCGGTGACTCTGACTGGCAGAAGGTCTCCATCCCCGAGGGCGAGACTTTTGCTTGGGACGCGGACTCCACCTACATCAACAACCCTCCCTACTTCAAGGGAATGAAAAAAGACCCGGAAGCGGTGAGAGATATCATCGGCGCTAGCATCCTCGGTTTATTCGGTGACTCCATCACAACAGATCACATCTCACCGGCGGGATCGTTCAAACCCGATACCCCGGCCGGCGCCTACCTGGTGTCCCGAGGTGTGAATCCTTCGGACTTCAACCAATACGGAGCGAGGAGAGGCCACGATGAAGTGATGACCAGAGGGACCTTCTCCAACATCCGCCTGAAAAACGAGATGGTGAAGTCCGGCAAAGAAGGAGGAGTCACCACCTTCATCCCTTCTGGCGAGGAGACCACCATCTACGACGCCTCGTTCAAGTACCAGGCCCAGGGCAAACCCCTGGTGATCG
This sequence comes from Bacteriovoracaceae bacterium, assembly GCA_035576105.1. GTDB lineage: Bacteria > Bdellovibrionota > Bacteriovoracia > Bacteriovoracales > Bacteriovoracaceae > Peredibacter. The sequence continues at coordinate 24,235 of DATLXA010000032.1, read as the reverse complement.
TCGCCGGAAAAGAATACGGAACCGGGTCGTCCCGAGACTGGGCCGCCAAAGGAACCAGGCTCCTGGGTATCAAGGCCGTGATCACGGAGAGCTTCGAGCGGATCCACCGCTCTAACCTCATCGGGATGGGTGTGATCCCGCTCCAGTTCACGGGTGGTCAGACCAGGAAGACTCTGAATCTGGACGGCTCGGAGGAGATCACCTTGACGGGGCTTGCCGACATGAAGCCGAAGGCGGAGATCCGTGGTGAGATCAAGCGGAAGAATGGAGAAGTGATCAAGGTCACTTTCCACTCACGGATCGATACGGCCAACGAGCTTGAGTACTATAAGAACTCGGGGATCCTGCATTATGTTTTACGGAAATTGAACGCGTAGTGTGTCTCACAGTCAGAGGGCCGGTGGATGGAAGATCATCCCGGCCCTGACCTCATCAAAATGGAGCCGGTTGCATCCGGCAGCAGCAAAACTGCGACGGCTGACAGCCGTAGGCCCCCTGTGGTCTGCGGGGCCCCCGGGACCTCATCTGGTGAAAGTTACCTCAGAGGACTTGGCGGTGGCACCGGTCTCGTCGACGATCCTCACGTAGTAGACCGCACTGGTAGAGGGTCTGGACTGCGTGAAGCTCAAACTGGTGGTCGAGCCCTGCAGGTAGACGGCGCTGGAGCCGATGAGCCTGCGGTAGATTTTATAACTTTGCAGGCCCTCGGACGCTTTGCCCGCACTCCATTTCACCGTCACCGACGAGGTGGTCTTAGAGAGAATGAGGTTAGTGGGGGCAAGAAGAAAATCTAGTGTGACCTCATCGGAGATAACCGTCTTGGCGTCCTGATCCACCACTTTCACGAAGTAGGTCGCACCCACCGCTGGCAGGGGCTGAGTGAAGGTGAGTGCGCTGGTGGTGCCCTGAAGGTAGATGTAGGAAGAGCCGTCGAACTTGCGATAAATTTTGTACTCTTTCACGCCCTCCGACGACGAACTGGCACTCCACTTGAGAGTGACGCTGGTGCTGGTGCTGGTGAGAGACAGGTTGGACGGTGGCGTGAGGACGTGGACCTCGTCGTAGCGCACATTCAGAGACTGGGAGCTCTTAGCGTTTCGGTCAAAGGCCCGGATGAAATAGACCGCGCCCTTGGTGGGCTTGGCCTGTGTGAATGTCAGTTGGGTAGTGGTGCCCTGGTGGTAGATGGTCGAAGACCCGTCGAGCTTGCGGTAGATCTTGTACTCATCCACGCCAGCTGCGGCGACGGAAGCCTTCCAGCGGAGTTCGACGTTGGACGCCGACTGCTTGAGCTGGACGCCGGTGGGTGCCGTGATGTAGCTCGAGCTGCTCCTCGCCAGGTCCGACAAGATAGAGCCGATGGCGTAGGGGATGGAATAGTCCCGGCTCACAGAGTAGCTGGAAGCGTGACTGAAGCCAAGCTTGTGCAGCCATTCGTGCATCAAGTTCCCGGAGATGGAGGCAGGAGAATAATCATTGTAGTACTTAGTGTTGGCGTAGATCTTCCTTGAATTGGGATAGGTGAACCCGACGGTGCTCGACCGTTCGTAGTACATCTCGACTTCCAGGTCCATGGTGTTGTTCTTGTCGCGGTTGAGGTACTCGGCCCCTTCCAGGATTTTTTGATAGACCTGCTCGTTGGAGAGGCCCTCGTTGTCCACGAACTTTTTGACCCCTCGGTAGGTGTGATTTAGGACCGCGTCCCGGAAGACCTCCGAGGCGATGATTCTTTTTATGTGTTCTTCGGCGGCGCGGATCTTAGAGGTCATGCTACTGGTGGCATTGTAGATTTTTACGTTGGTATCGAAGGTTCCGGCGGCTTCCGGAACCTGGGCCGAAACCACACTTGGCATGGAGATGAAAACGGCGAAACAGGTGATGAGATACTTTCTCAGCATGAATATACCTTCCTGGTCTTGATAGTCACTCGTCCATGAGTGAGCTTAAAATCTATGTATTAAGACAATGACACACCTTCTCAGTTTCACCAAAAAAAAATTGAGGTTAAATTAAAGAATTTACCTATTTCAAGAAGTTGCTGAGTTACCATGGTAGTGCCGGTCAAAAGAAGTCGGGAAATTATTTTTGAGTGAGACTTGAAATCACGATCACATTCGAGTCTGCGATTACACCACAGATGACGACGTCCTTTCCAGCGAGCTTGCGGCGCGATAGGTAGAGGTGCCCGAGCCGTGATTGTTGGGACAGTTCGGCGGGAAAGCCTCCCTTGCTCCAAACGAGAAGTCTCGGAGAGTCGTCCTGGGAGTGAAGTTCTGCACGTTGTGGAAACAGCAGAATGACCTTACCTTTGAAGATTTTTTCTCTACAGTCATCTTCGAAAGAAGCTGCCCGGGATAGAGGCAGTGACGAGAGAATAAAGAAAATTGCCAGCAGACTTTTCATGCTTTCCTTCAAGTGGGTTTCATCAAATGATAAGTTACTTTTGAAGTTGGTGGGGAATTTTCCCTCTGACGCAAGGCTTCGCCGGCGCGATTCTTGATTGTCAACCAATCAGTCCCTACGGGATAATAGTCTAGTCTCATCAATTATTTCCCAGAGGACCTCATGCAAACCCTAAAGGCCCTTGTCACCGGGGCTTCTTCCGGAATCGGTAAGGCCATGGCCATGTCCTTGGCCCAGCAAGGCCACGAACTTTTTCTGGTCGCCAGAAGGAGCGATAAGCTCCAACAGCTGGAGCTCACCTTAAAAGAAAATTTCCCAAACACCGTCACCCACCTCATCGCTAAAGACATAAGTGATCCCGCACTCCCGCAGGTCCTCTCGCAGCTCTCGGGCCAGAGGATCGACATCCTGATCAACAGCGCGGGCCTTGCCCTCGGCCGGGAGAAGTTTGAGAATTCGCAGGCGACCGATTGGGAAGAGATGATCCACACCAACGTGTTGGGGAATTTCCGTCTGGTGCACTTGGTGCTTCCCTGGATGCTCAAGCACGGTCAGGGCGACGTCATCAATCTGTGCTCGATCGCGGGCCACTACACCTATTCCGGTGGGGCGATCTACTGCGCCACCAAGCACGCGGTCCTCGCCTTCACCCGCGCGGTCCGAGAAGAGACCTGTGGGAAAAATATCCGGGTGATGCAGATCTCGCCGGGGATGGTGGACACCGAGTTCAGCACCGTTCGGTTCAAAGGAGACAAAGAGAAGGCAAGCAGTGTCTACGCCGGCATGACCCCGCTACGGGCGGAGGACATCGCCCGCATGATGACGTTCATGCTGGAGCAGCCCCGGCACGTGGTGATCGACGAGCTAGTCACTATGCCCATGGACCAGGGGTCGGCGACCACGGTCTGCCGGAGCTCCCCTTGAGATCGCTGGAAGCCGTGTGCGTCTCCTCAACAGAAGTTTCCCGCCGGCAGATTACCTATGATGAAGTGACCGGTCTGATCGTGAGAGTCGGTGACCTGGGCATCCCGAGAGCGGAGCTCGATTTTACCTACGGCGACGAGTGCCGGCTTTTCGCCGGGATGGGCGACATCCACATCCACGCCCGGGAGGACGTCTCGGGCAAGAATAACTATAAAGAAGACTTCACCACCGCCCGCGCGGCCATGCACAACGGTGGTCTCACTCACGCCGGAGACATGCCGAACAATCCGGTGCCGCCGGTGGACGAGCACTCGTATCATGAAAAATTCCAGCTCGCCGCCTTGAAGGCACAGGGAGAACTGTGGCTCTACGCGGGCATCGGACCGGGCACCCGACCTCTGCCGTATCCCGTTCCCTACAAAGTCTACATGGGCCCTTCTGTCGGGGAGCTGTTCTTCAAAGACCTAGCTTCGCTGGAGACGGTGCTGGCCCACTACCAGGGACAAGAGGTGAGTTTCCACTGCGAGGACCCGCTGGTGCTAGAAGAGACCAAACAGGAAAAAACCCATCAGCAAAGAAGGCCTGCGCGGGCCGAGGTGGTGGCCACCAAAGACGCTTTGTACCTCATTGAAAAGTTCAAGCTCAAAGGGAAACTGTGCCACTACAGTACGCGCGAAGGCCTGGCGCTGGTTCTCGCGGCCAGGAAAAAAGGCGTCGACGTGAAGCTGGAAGTGACTCCACAGCATTTATATTTTGAACTGGAGCAGCTAGGGCCGGGCGACGACAAAAAATTCCAGATGAACCCACCCATCAGGTCCGGCGAGGACCGGCGGGCCCTGCTTATGGCCGTGAAAAACGGCGACATTGATTTCCTCGCCACCGACCACGCCCCCCATACCCAACAGGAAAAAGACAGCGGCATCTCCGGTCTGACAGGTCTTGATACCTATGGGCCCTTCGTCTGCTGGCTGCTCAAACAAGGTGTTGACCCGAAGACGGTGGCGCTGATGGCTTCGGAGAATCCGGGAACCTTTCATAACAAGTTCCTCGCTTCCTGGCACAAGCTCTCCTCTGAGTTCGGTCCCCGGGGCAAGGGGCTGGGCTTCGTCGTCCCCGGCTACTGCGCCAACTTCACCGTCCTGGACCTCGAAGCCACCACTCTCGTTTCTCCCGGAAAGCTTTGCACCAAGGTTGGCCACTCTCCGTTCCTGGGCCACACACTCCCGGGGGCCGTGAAGGCCCTCTTCATCAAAGGCCGTGAGTTATGAAACTGCTCTTCTTCATTTTCCTGCTGACCCTGATAAGTCTGCTGGGCTTCCTTGCCTGGAGCTCCTACCCCTGGAGTAATCAAGAACGGGTGATGACCCCGGAGATCCTGTCCTTTGAAACCGAGTCGATCATGGACGTGGAAGAGAGTCCTTCAGTCATCCGGCTGCTGAGCTGGAACATCGGGTTTCTCTACGGAAAGGGTTCAGAAGGGCCCGGCTACGCTTTCCGTGAAAAAGAATTCTACCTCTCCCGGCTCGAGCAACTGGTGACGGAGATCAAGAACTGGAACCCGGACATCCTGTGCCTGCAGGAAGTGGACTTCGACTCTTACCGCTCCCACGGGATCAACCAGGCCCGCTACCTTGCCCAGAAGGCCGGATATCCCTATGTGGCCGAAGCCGTGAGCTGGGAGTCTAACTACATTCCCTTCCCGTACCTTCCGGTGAAGAATAATTTTGGAAGGATCAGCTCCGGGGGTGCGGTCCTGAGCAAGTACCCGCTCTCAAACCACCAGGTCACTTTACTGGCCAAGCCCGCGGCACAGCCCTGGTGGTACAACCTGTTTTACCTCCACCGCTACTTCCAGCGGGTCACGGTGGAGATCGGCACTAAGAAGATCCGGCTCTTAAACCTTCACCTGGAAGCCTTCGACAAGGTCGACCGAGAAGGTCAGGTCAAGAAGCTCATGGCCCTCGCCGCTTCTGGGGGGCCCGACATGCTAGTGGGAGACTTCAACATGGTCCCGGAGATCGCGACTAAGAAGCGGAAGTTTTTTAACGACGATGACTACGAAAATGACCGGAGTTTTTCTCTGCTGCAGAAGTCGAGCTACCTAGAGGTCATCCCCGACGCGATCTACTCTAAGAATGAACAGGCCTACTTCACCTTCCCGGCCTGGGCGCCGGACCGGCGGCTGGATTACATTTTCTACCAGCAAGGGCTGAAATTAACGAAGGCCGAAGTTTTACCTTCGGCCCTCTCGGATCATCTGCCCATTTGGGCCAGTTTCTTAATCGATACGCCGAAGTTTAATCCATATTCACAATGATCTTCTGGCCGGGGTAGATCGCTCCGCGCTTGAGCGAATTGAGCTTGATCAGGGCCTCCATCGGTTGATTTAGATTCTTCGCAACCCGAGTGAGGTTCTCTCCGCGCTTGACAGTGTAGATGCCCTTCTGCGTGTTGGGAAGGACGATGCGCTGACCGACCATGATGCTTCCACGGCGGAGCTTGTTGGCGGTCTTGAGCTTCGAAACCTTGAGGTTGAAGATCCGGGCCAGGTCGGTGAGGTTGTCGCCCTTGCGGACTTTGTAAACGATGGGGCCATGTGCGAGTTTCACTTTCGGTGTCACCGCTCTCGGAGTCACTGCTCTGGTCACCACTCTCTGGGCATCCTTGTTGGAGGCCAGCTGAAGCTTCTGTCCGACTTGTACTCTGGTCTTCCAGTCCTTGAAGTTATTGAAGCTCGCCAGCTGTTTAGGAGAGAGCTCGAACTTCTTGGCGATGGAGATGAGGGTTTCGCCTCTGCGGACTTTATGCACCTTCGGGGTAATGAAGGCCTCGACCTTGTCTTCACTTGCGGATCTTAGGATGAAGGCCGTGCGGCGGTTCATCTCTTTTCTTTTTTCATTTCGGCCGGAGCTCGCAACGATAGTCGCGGGGGCCACTTCACCCAAGCGGTAGCTGTACTGAGTCTTCGGGACCCGCAGGAAGTAGGTGCCGCCGAAGTGTCTCGGCGTGGCCTCTCTGCGCAGTTCCGGGTTCAGCTTCTTTAGCAGGGCAGTGTCGACATTGAGTTTGCTGGCGATCTTGAACAGGGGAACGTTCTTCTTAATGGCCCGCAGTTCGGTCAAGTCGAAGAGCCGGTGCTTTTTCTTAGGGATGTCGAAGCCGTATCTCTGAGCGTTCTGCACCACGTGCATCGCTGCCAGGACTTTAGGAACGTAGTTGATGGTTTCGGACGGAAGATATTTTTTCTTTGAAAGCTGATAGAAATCTCGGGTGCCGTATTTGATGATCCGTCTCTGCATGCCGTTCTCGCCTGCGTTGTAGGCAGCGAGGGAAAGTTCCCAGTTGGAGAACATGTTGTGCAGGTCTTTGAAGTAGCGGGCAGCGGCGTGCGAAGCCTTGAAAAGGTCCTGTCTCTCGTCGAGCTCGCCGGAGATGCGCAGGCCGTAGCGGGAGCCGGTGCCGCGGATGAACTGCCACGGACCGACGGCAGAGGCGTGGGACTTGGCACCCAGGTAGTAGCCGGATTCGATCAGACCCACGTAGTAGAGTTCCTTGGGTAGGCCATAGCTCTGGAAGATCTCTTCGATGTGGTGCCGGTATTCTTCACCGTTATTAATGAAGCGCTGGAAGCGGTCTCTTTGCTTCTTGGTGAAGTAGTTCACCCAGAACTGCATGCGCTTGGTGTTTTTGAGCGAGAGGAAGCTCTTGGCGTAGGGGATCCGGTCCGGGACCGTGCCGGGCAGGTCCTCGTCGAGGTCGGCGTCGTTGAAACCAATTTCTTTTTTTATACTGGAGTCGTCGGCGTCGGCTTCTGCCATCTCGTGCAGGTATTCGCCGGTCTTAGGAGTCTGTTCGAAGATCTCATCGTCGGAGAGCTCGACACTCGAGGAGAGGCTGCTGATCTCGTCGGAGATGTGGGAGCTTTGCTGGGGACGCACAGAGCTGCAACTGGCCAGCAGGATGGACGCGGCCACGGTGAGACTGGATAGGACGGAAAATTTCTTCATGTACAAGAACCTCGCAGCTTAAACGATTTGTCAGACTATTTAATAATTTTAACATCGCCCGTGGTCATTGCAAGACATCTTAGGAGGAAAATCATTCTTTGGTCAAATTGATTCAAGACTAATACAATCTGACTTATGGAAACAGAAATCAAAGTCATTCCGAACTTCATCGGCTGGCGGGAATGGATCGGGCTTCCGGGCATAGGTCTTGTGGCCATCAAGGCCAAGGTGGACACCGGGGCAAAAACTTCCTCCTTGCACGCCTTCGATATTTCACTCGAAAGCAAGGCGGGGAGAACCTGGGTGAACTTCAAGGTGCACCCACTCCAGGGAGATTTCAGCGTGGTCGTCTCTTGCCGTTCACCGTTAGTGGACAAGCGGATGGTGACGGACTCGGGCGGGCATAAAGAAGAGCGGTACGTGATCGTCACCACCATGGCGGTCGGGCCATTAAAGCAAAAGATCGAACTCACCCTGACCAACCGGGAAACCATGAAGTACCGGATGCTCATCGGGAGAGCGGCACTGACGCCGTTTTACATCGACCCCAAGCGCTCGTATCTTTCCGCTAAAACATTAAAGCAAAGGAAATTCCTAAGAGTGCTTAGGATCCAACAGAAGAAAATAAATTAAAGGCTTCGTCGATCTTGGCCGCCAGGATGAAATCATTCTCCACTAAGTTGTTATTAGAGTGAGTCCAAACTTCTATCTCGCAGTGACCCCAGCCCAGATGAATTTCCGGATGGTGCTTCTGTTCCTCAGCGATCTGTCCTACCAGGTTGGTGAATTCCAGCGCCCGTTTAAAATTTTTAAATTTAAAGTCCCGACGGATCCGGCTCGAGTCGTTGGTGAGACGCCAGTCGGCCGAGAGGGTCTGCAGCAGCGAGTTTTTTTGCTCCTGCGCTAGTGGGGGGACGTACGACGAGCAGGGGACACATTTTTTATCTTTCAGATCCATCTCTTTTCTCCTAGACTCCCTTGAGTATCCTATCAAACTCAGGAGTCGTTAATGCGTGGCCTAAGCTTACTGCTAATCTTTATCAGCTGTTCCCATCAGGTCAAAATCGTCGCTCCGACGGTCGACCGGCCACGGGTTGCCCATGAAGCTACCTCAAAGAAACAAATGGTGGCAAGTCAGGGTGGGGCCACCACCCGGGCAGCACTGGCCATGTTTAAAGACGGCGGGAACATCATCGATGCTTTCGTTGCAGCATCGTTCACCATCTCGGTCGAAAGGCCGCACTCCACCGGGCTGGGCGGAGGAGGATTTTTGCTATTCTTCTTGAAGAAAGAAAATAAAGTCTTCGCCTTCGATTTTCGGGAGATCGCCCCTCTGGCGGCCCGGAGCGGGATGTACCTGGATAAAAACGGTGAGCCCCAGCCCATGCTTTCTCAGAATGGTGCCCTGGCGGTGGCGACTCCCGGGCTGGTCAAGGGCCTGTATGAGATCCACAAACGCTACGGTAAGCTCGCCTGGAAAGACACTCTTGCTCCGGCCATCAAGCTAGCCCGCGACGGGTTCCCGCTCTACCAGCAGCTGCAGGAAGCCGTCACTGATAAGAGGGTGGTCCTCTCGACTGACCCGGATACCAAAGAAATTTTCCTGACTCCAGAGGCGGGGGTTCCACTGTTGGGCCATGCCATTGTCCAGCGGAACCTGGCGCGCACGCTGCAGACCATCGCCGAAGACGGCAGCGATGGATTTTATAAAGGAAAGGTCGCGCAGAATATTATCAAGACGGTGAGTGACCACCGGGGGATCCTGACACAGAAAGACCTTAGCCGCTATGAAGTCAAGCAAAGAGACCCGGTCCACGGCCCGTACCAAGGACTGGATATTTATTCCATGCCACCTCCCAGCTCGGGAGGGATCCACGTGGTCCAGATCCTCAAGATGCTCGAGCCGCACGGGCTGAAGAAAATGGGCCCACAGTCGGCGGACGCGACTCACCTGACGGCCCTTGCCATGCAGAGAGCGTTCATCGATCGCGCCAGTTACCTGGGAGACCCGGACTTCAATAAAATACCGGTCAAAGAACTGGTGGCAGAAGAGTACCTCATGCGACTCTCAAAAAGCATCGACACACCGGAGGCGATCAAGGCAGACGCGCTGAGACCGATCCCTCTGCTCCACGAGTCCCCGGACACCACCCACTTCACCATCGCCGATGAGGAAGGAAACCTGGTGGCCACCACCCAGACCATCAACGGCTGGTTCGGTTCTGGTGTGGTGGCCAAGAACACTGGAGTCTTCCTCAATAACGAGATGGACGACTTCGCTCAGAAAGTCGGAGCTCAGAACTTATTCGGTGCCGTCGGTGGAAAGAACAATTTGGTCGAGCCGAGGAAGAGACCGCTCTCGAGCATGTCTCCGACGGTGATCTTAAAAAACAATGAACCGTACATGGCGCTGGGCTCCCCGTCCGGGACTCGCATCATCACCTGCGTGGCCCAGACCATTCTCAACGCCGTAGAGTTCGACATGCCTTTGTACGAAGCCGTCGCCGCCACCCGTATCCACCAGCAGTGGTATCCGGATGAACTAAAAATCGAAGAGCCATTCTTGTCCTCAAAGACTGAGAGTGAACTTAAGAAACGTGGACACAACGTTGTTCACGGAAGGCTAGGGTGTTCTATTCAGGCGGTTAAAAAAGAAAAAGGTCAATGGGTTGGAGTGAGTGATCCTAGAGGCGAGGGCCTGGCCCTTGGGTTGTAGCGAATTCGAAGAAGTTTTTAATGAGATTTTTAGTGTTGCTGAGTGGATTTTTCTTTGCTAATTCCATTAACCTAAATTCTTTTTAATAAAACGGACTCATCACCAAAGGATAAATGGATGAAATCATTTGTTACTCTTTTCATCTTCGCTGGCATTTTTTTTAATAATGCGGCGAGCGCTTCTACCAAAGTTGCGTCCAACGAGTTCATGAATCACGTGGAAGTCAAACTCGCCGTGAACAAAGTGGTGAGCACGCTCAAAAGAATAAATGGCTTTAACACCATCGTGGATCTCGGAAAACCTTCTGTGGCCGAACTCGGCGGAGGGTGTGGCTTCGCTGGTTGTGAGAGTGCCTACCTGGTGACCATGACCATCACCCCGCAGGTTACCAACTCCCAGAGTGAAGTGGTAGCAGCGTACGTGAATCTGATGAACGGATACCCGATGAGCCTGAAAGTGATCCCGGCCAACCAGTTTAAAGCTCTCCTCCAGAACTTACAAAAATAATTTTTTCTCCGGGTCTCTCAGTCCTGAGGGACCCGATTCTTTAACCCTCTTCCTTTACAGTTTGCGCCGATCGCGATTTGATGAAACCTCATTCTATTGTGAGGGAACCTGATGAACTGGGAATTATTCGGTATCACCGTGTACGTGCTTGTGATGCTGGTGATGGGCTACTACGTTTCAAAAAAAATCAAAAACGACGACGACTATTTCCTGGCGGGAAGATCCCTGGGACCGTTCCTGGCAACTTTCTCCATCTTCGCCACATGGTTCGGAGCCGAGTCTTGCATCGGGACAGCTGGAGCGGTCTACCGGGACGGCATCGGGTCCATCCACGCCGATCCGCTGGGGTACGCCCTTTGCATCATCCTGATGGGACTCTTTTTTTCCAAGATCCTCTGGAAGAAAAAAATCACCACCATCCCGGACCTCTTCCGGGAGAGGTTCTCACCCAACACTGAAAAGATGGCGGCCATCATCATCATCCCGTCGAGCATCATCTGGGCCGGGGCCCAGGTGCGGGCCTTCGGACAGATCATCCATTCCACCACGGACTTCAGTGTCACCTTTGCCGTGACCATCGCCGCCCTGGTGGTGATCGCCTACACCGTTTTCGGAGGGCTCCTGGCCGATGCCTACACCGATCTCATCCAGGGCTTCGCATTGATCGCCGGTCTCATCATCCTGGCCGTTGTGGTCGTCATGGACATGGGTGGGATCGGGGCCGCCCTCCGCACCATACCGCTGGAGAAACTCAGCTTGGGTTCAGCCGGTGCCGGGCTCTCTGCCTTAGGGAAACTCGAACTGTGGATGGTCCCCATCCTGGGGTCGATCATGAGCCAGGAGCTGGTGAGCCGGGTGGTGGCAAGCAAATCAGATTCGGTGGCCTACAGGTCTTGCCTGAGGGCCGGGGGGATGTACCTCTTGATCGGATTCATCCCGGTGATGATCGGGCTGCTGGGAGTGCGCTACTTACCGAACTTGAGCGAAGCCGAGACCATTCTGCCGGTGCTCGCCAAAAATCACCTCTCGCCGTTTCTCTACATCATCTTCATCGGTGCCCTGGTCTCGGCGATCCTGTCTACGGTGGATTCGACACTGCTGTCGGCTTCGGCCCTGTTAAGTCATAACCTCATCTACCCTTCGGTAAAAAATCTCACTGATAAGAAGAAAGTCCTCATCGCCCGGACGGGGGTGCTGGTTTCCGGAGTGGTGGCCTATGCCATCGCCTTTTCTTCAGACTCCATCACCGGTCTGGTGGAGATGGCCTCGAGCCTGGGTGGACCGAGTATCTTCATCATCACTCTGGTCGCGTTGTACGTGAAGTCAGGGAACCATCTCAATGCCATCTTCGCCATGAGCATGAGCCTCTTGACCTGGGTGGCGGCGCACTTCTTGTGGGAAATAGAGTTTCCGATCATCTTGACGGTGGTGATGTGTGCTTTGAGTTACTTTGTGAGTTTACCGTTTACCAGGAAAGAGGTGTTGGCGGGGCCAACGGTGGAGTTTTGATGGGAAAGAAAACGGCGGTCCTGAGTTTCATCGTTGTTTGTGTTTCATGGTTGGCATGTTTGATCTGGTTTCTTTTGAACCTCGAATCCGGAAGCCTGAAACCCTATTCTCGTCCTTACTTTAGCACTTACTCTGCTAAGGCGAGTCTTACTCATATTTATCAATTGCAGATGATGTACCAGAAGGAATTTGGATCTTTCAGCAGTTGCTTTAAGGAAATTGGTGAGAATAACTTCCATGTCGATTATTATACCTATGGAATTGTCTCCTTGGGTGCCACCTGTGGCGAAGACGGCATGCAACTCTGTAATGAATATTTTGTGGGCCATCCGGGACCCAAACTGAGCTGTGGACCGGAGAGTGCTGTTTTTTTAGCGAGCAAAGCTGCTGCAGGCAGAGCTCCTACCAAGGTAGAGGACCTTCCAGCGACCAGCGTATCGAAAGAGCGGTTCCTAGCGGCGGCCGTTGGTGCCATTTGTGAAAGCGGGTTGCCTGACCTTTGGACCATAGATCAAAACAAAATTTTAGTCCACGTGCGGCCAGGAACATGTATCTATCCGTACTGGTCGTTTGGACGATGGATGCAAATGATTCATTATCAGCTTACAACTTTTGGATCGCTCTTTTGGGGAGTGGTGAGCCTTAGCAGTTTAATTTTCTCGATAAGAATAAGACGAAAGGGCCGGTGACGCCCCCGGCTGGGCGCCCCCGGCATAAACATTAGCTCAGTGTGGTCGGGGCCGTGAAATCCCGGTCCATGACAGTTTTTCTTTTGTCAGATTTAGCGTTCTCAATCGCCTTTAAGCAAACCGTCTGGACGCGGACCGATAGCTGGTCGATCGCCTGAGCAGAGGTGGAGAGAGTGGCTTCGTCCTTGATCAGCTTCTTTACTTTTGACGCTACCACCAGTGCTTCATCGATTCCCGAATTTTCAACGTAGAGGTTGAAATCTTTGCCCATGACAGTCTTTCGACCTAATTTTTGCGCATGCGACATAGCGTCGCGACAAGCTTTTACAATATCTTCGTTAAGTGGTTCAAAGAAGCCGGAAGAAGTGTTCATATCGGCTTTTTCTTTGATAAATTTTTTAACTTTTGAGATGACGATTAAGTTTTCCATTATGATCTCCTTAGAGAGATATGTGATTCATATAAACTTGTGCCACTTAAATATGCTAGATTGTCCCCTCTTGGGCAAGACGAAATCAAACCCTGCAATCTAAATTGTTCGCTATACAAACGACGCTGGCTGCGCTAACTTTTTCCTTCAGTTTTCATTCCTTTTTCACTGGGATTATTAAGTGGACGACTCGAAGCGTATTGTGATGACAGGCATTGGTCTGACTGCACCAAATGGAAATAATCTTCATGATTTTAGGAGTGCTCTGCTCGAGTGCCGTTCCGGGCTAAAGCATACGGAAATTCGTTACATGGGTCCGCAGGTGGCGGGCCTTTGCAGTTTCGATGAATACAAGTACCAATCAAAAAAATTACGCCGCAGAGGAACCAGGGCCGGGAGCATTTCAATCTACTGTGCTAACGAGGCCGTCGCCGATTCCGGATTAAACTGGGCAGGCCTGGATAAGTCTATGGTCGGTGTGTACTTAGGGATCACCGAGCACGGGAACGTGGAAACGGAGAATGAAATCTTCCAGATGCACCAGAATAGCTTGGACTGGAAGACATGGTCTCCGCACCATAACCCGAGAACGGTCGCGAACTCACCGGCGGGTGAAGTGACACTTAATTTAAATATCACTGGACCCCATTATACTCTTGGCTCGGCCTGCGCTGGCGGAAACGTCGGGATCATCCAAGGTGTGCAGCAATTGCTCTTGGGTGAAGTCGACGTGGCATTAGCTGGAGGAGTCTCAGAATCTCCCGCCACCTTCGGGATCTTTGCGGCCTTCGCTGCCCAGGGTGCCCTGGCCCATCACCAAGACCCCCAGCTCGCTTCAAGGCCACTCGATAAGAAAAGAAACGGCATTGCCATCTCTGAGGGCGGTTGCCTCTACGTGCTGGAGCGGCTCTGTGACGCTAAAGCGCGGGGTGCGAAGGTCTACGCGGAGATCGTGGGCTACGCCATCAACTCCGACGCCACTGATTTTGTTAATCCGAACCCAGAGCGACAGGTCCAGTGCATGCACAAGGCAATTAAGCGCGCGGGACTTAAAATCTCTGACATCGACATCGTCAACATGCACGCCACCGGTACCGGTGCGGGAGACATCTCCGAATCCAAAGCGGTGAGAGACGCCTTTGAGAGTTCGGACCGGACCTACGTGAACTTCACCAAAGGCCACATCGGACACTGCATGGGGGCCGCTGGGGCGCTGGAGCTGGCGGGAAACATCCCGAGCTTCGACGACGGCATCGTCCATCCGGGGATGAACCTCACTGACCTGGACCCGGAGTGCGCTATAAAGAACCTGGTGTACCAAGAACCCAAGCGACTGGGGAAGGTGAATTACATCCTCAACAATTCCTTCGGGATGCTGGGGATCAACTCTGCACTCATCGTAAAAAAATACATTTCATAAGGAGAGGACCATGACCACCTCAAACGTCCGCCAGCTAGTCATCGACATCATCACCGACATCGCGCCCGACGAAGACGTGACGACTCTGGATGACCAAAAGTCTCTTCGCGAGCAACTCGACCTGGACTCTATGGATTTCCTCGACATCGTGATGGAGCTGCGCAAGCGCCACAAGGTCGAAGTCCCACAGGAAGATTACCCAAAGCTTGCCACTCTCGCCAGCTGCGTGTCCTACCTGTCTCCGAAGTTCGCTTAAAAATCCTATGAACTACGATGCCATTGTCATCGGGGCCGGCATGTCCGGGCTCGCCGCCGGCATCCGACTGGCGATGTTCGACAAGAAAGTCGTGATCCTAGAAAAACACACCATCGCCGGAGGTCTCAACTCTTACTACCAGAGAAGGAACTTCGACCGCCCCGGCATCCGCCAGTTCGACGTAGGACTGCACGCCCTGACCAATTACATAAAAAAAGGCGAGAAGGGGAAGCCGTTCTCGAAGCTCCTCAAGCAGCTGCGGCTCTCCTATGATGAGTTTCATCTTAGCCCCCAGTCGTCTTCGAAAATTTTGTTCCCGGACATTGAGCTGAACTTCTCCAATGACTTCGAACTTCTAACGACGGAAGTGATGGAGAAATTCCCTCTCGAGCAGCAGGGGTTCCGGGCGCTGGTGGACAAGGTCAAAAATTTCAATGAGCTCGACCTCGCTATCGGGTACAGTTCCTCGCGGGCGTACCTTGAGACCATTATCAAAGATGAACTTTTGATCGAGATGCTTATTTGTCCGCTGCTGGTCTACGGCTCTGCGTGGGAAGAGGACATGGACTTCGCGCAGTTTGTGATCATGTTCAAGTCGATTTACTTCGAAGGTTTCTCCCGACCTGAGGGCGGGGTGCGAACCATCATTTCCTTGCTGCTCAAAAAGTACCAAGAGGTTGGTGGGGAGCTAAGGCTTAAGACTGCGGTCTCTGAGATTCTCACTCACGGTGAGCAGCTGCTGGGGGTTGTGGCCGAAGGGGAGGAACTCAAAGCGCCGGTGGTTTTTTCTAGCATCGGGCTTCCGGAGACGTACAAGATTCTTCCGGGGCTATCGGTTTTTATAGGGCCCGCAGTAGGGAAGATGACTTTCCTTGAAAGTATTTTTGTCTACCAGAAAAAAATCCCAGTGAGTCAGTGTGACTCCACCATCATTTTTTATAACGATTCTAAAAAATACCATTACCGGCAGGCCAAGGACTACTACGATCCGCATTCAGCAGTGGTTTGTTTTCCGGATAACTACCGGCCTGAACTTAGCGATGGAGAAGGGGTAGCGAGAGTGACCTACATGGCAAACTACCAGCAGTGGAAAGATCTCCCGGGCCCGCAGTACCAGCAGATGAAAGAAAAAGTAGCGGACACTGCCGCGGGCCTGGTGAAAAAGCTCGTGCCCCAGTTCGACGGACAGTTGCTGTTCAAAGACGTTTTCACTCCCACCACCATCGAGCGCTACACCTGGCACCTGGGCGGGACAGTCTACGGCTCCACTGACAAA
The DNA here is from genome assembly GCA_035576105.1 of Bacteriovoracaceae bacterium. Classification (GTDB taxonomy): domain Bacteria; phylum Bdellovibrionota; class Bacteriovoracia; order Bacteriovoracales; family Bacteriovoracaceae; genus Peredibacter. The sequence continues at coordinate 8,098 of DATLXA010000032.1, read as the reverse complement.
TCCCGAGACGGCCGTACACCGGTGAAGGGCCTCTACATCATCGGAACCGACCAGGGCTTCCTGGGCATCGTCGGTGCCATCCTCTCGGGCATCTCCATGGCCAACCTCCACGGGCTGATGGGAAGTGAGACATGATCTTCAAACACCTCCGTCTTCATTCCTGGGGTCACCAAGAGCCGGACCAGTTCGTGACCTCCGAAGAGATCGAGCAGCGGCTCTCGAGTTTGTACCAGCGAGCGAAGCTTCCTTTCGGTCGGCTCGAGCTGCAGACCGGGATCAAGCAGAGAGGAATCTTTGAAAAAGGAACTCCTCCCAGTGTGATCGCGGCCAAGGCCGCCGAGAAAATCCTCAGCGGGTTTCCCCGGCAGGAGATCGAGCTTCTGATCCACGCTTCGGTGTGCAGGGATTTTCTGGAACCCGCCACCGCGGCGGCGGTCCACCAGATCCTGGGGCTCTCTCCTCATTGCATGATCTCGGATCTCTCCAACGCCTGCCTGGGAGTCCTCTCGAGTGTGCTGATGGCGGGGCAGATGATCGAGAGTGGGGCGATCCGCAGTGCCCTGATCGTCTCCGGGGAGAACGCCGGGCCCTTGATTGATGAAACACTCAAGCATCTGCTAGGACCCGAGATGGACCGAAAAAAAATAAAACCGTTCATCGCCTCTCTCACCATCGGTTCCGCGGGTGTCGCCTGGCTGCTCACCCATGAGTCGCTCGCCCCCATGGCCCCGAAGATCTTAGGAGGGGCGACCCTGACTGATTCTTCTTCAGTGAAGCTGTGCCAGGGAGACGGATCCGGCTCGGGGCTGATGATGGAGACGGACTCGGAGGCCCTGCTCTTGGCCGGTGTCCGGCTCTCGCTTTCGAACTGGGAGAAGACCAAGGCCATCTTGGGCTGGAGCAACGCAGACGTGGCAAAAATTATCCCGCACCAGGTGGGCAGCGCCCACCGCCGGGCGATGCTCACCGAGCTAGGACTCCCACTGGACCGGGACTTCCAGACCTTCGAATGCTATGGGAACACCGGCTCTGCGGCCGTGCCTCTCACCTTGATCAAGGCCTCTGGGGCGGGATTTCTAAAACCAAAAGATAAAGTGGCCTTGCTGGGGATCGGGAGTGGTCTCACCAGCACGATGCTAGGGATGGAGTGGGCATGAACGCGATCCGAGAACAGATAAAAAATTTAGGGCTCGAAGAGTCCTACCCCTTCCGCTCAAACTACCTGCGGCTGGGGAAAGAGAGCCTCCACTACCTGGACGAAGGAGAGGGCAGGCCCATCCTGATGCTCCACGGGAACCCGACCTGGTCGTTCTACTACCGCAATCTCATCCGGACATTTTCCAGCGACTTCCGAACGGTGGTGCCGGATCACATGGGGTGCGGGCTCTCGGACAAGCCCCAGGACTATCCGTACACGCTGGAGTCGCACATCCAGAACGCCTACAAGCTCATCAGGTTCCTCGACCTGCAGAAGATCATCCTCATCGTCCACGACTGGGGCGGGGCGATCGGCATGGGTCTGGTGACCCGCTACCCGGAGCTATTCGAGCGCATCGTGATCCTCAACACCGCGGCCTTTCCCAGTGAGCACATCCCGCAGCGGATAAATCTCCTGCGGCAAGGAAAGTTCGGCGAATACCTCACCCGCAAGTTCAACCTCTTCGCCTGGCCCGCGACCTTCATGACCACTCAGAAGAAATTGCCCCAGGCGATCAAGAAGGCCTACCTCCTTCCCTATGATAGCTTCGAGAACCGCATCGCCGTGGCGAGGTTCGTGCAGGATATCCCGATGGAGAAAGAGCACCCGACGTACAAGACGCTGGCGGAAATCGAATCAAAACTCGCGGCCCTTCCACACCCCAAGCTCATCTTATGGGGAGGCAAGGACTTCTGCTTCGACCGCCATTTCTTTGAGAAGTGGCTCGAGATCTACCCCAATGTCTCCGCCCATTGGTACGCCAACGCCGGCCACTACGTGCTGGAAGACGCGCTGGATGACGTGAGCCTGCGCATCTGGGACTTTATCAAATGAACATCGCATTGCGGATCCGGGACGTCTCCAGGATCTTTCCGCAAAAAAAATCCGTAGTCTTCTCGCAGCGTCGCCCGGATGGGCAATACGACTACCCCTCATACACCTTCTGCGAGTTCGAATCCCGCTCTAATCAGATGGCCAATAAGTTTGCCAAGCTGGGGATCGGACCTGGGACGCGGACACTGCTTTTCGTGAAACCATGCTTAGATTTTTCCGTCATCACCTTTGCCCTGTTCAAGGTGGGTGCGGTGCCGGTGTTGATCGACCCTGGGATGGGTCTGGCGAGTCTGCTGCGCTCGGTGGAGCAAGTGAAGCCGCGGGCGCTGGTGTCGATCGGGAAGGTTCACTGGATGAGACGGGTCCTGCGGAGAGCTTTCAGGAGTGTGGAGATCAATATTTCTCTCGAGCAGGTCTACGGGAACACTCATCATCTCTACCAAAACCTCGCCGGTGAGAGCGAGGAGTTCGAGCCGGTGGAGCGAGAGGAGACGGATCTCTCCGCCATCCTCTTCACCTCCGGAGGGACGGGGAGTCCGAAAGGGGTCTTGTACACGCACGGGATCCTGAACGCTCAAACGGACGCGCTGAAGAGTATGTTTGCACTCTCACCAGGTGATACCGATCTTCCGGGGTTCCCGCTGTTTGCCTTATTCACTCTTGCCATGGGCATGACTTCGGTCATCCCGGACATGGACCCCACTAAACCCGCGGCCTGTGACCCACAAAAGATCGTGACCAATATCCAAGATAGCAAGGCCACTTTCGTGGCCGGGTCACCCATAATCTGGGAGAGAGTCGGGAAGTATTGCCTCGAGCAGAAGATTCAACTTGGGAGTGTTAAACAAGTGGTGATGTTCGGAGCACCTGTACGCAGTGAGATCCATCAGATGTACCAGCAGATCCTCCCGCACGGGGACACCTACACACCTTACGGCGCCACCGAGTGCCTACCTGTGAGCCTGATTTCTGGAAGCGAAGTCTTAGCTGGTAAGCAGCTTTTGTCGCTGCAAGGAAAAGGCACGTGTGTCGGGAAAGCTGTCCCAGGGGTAGAAATAAAGATCCTTGATGTTTCGGATAGTCCAAAGACTTCTTTGGACGAAGTTGCACCTGATATGGTCGGAGAGATCGCAGTGAGTGGGAGGCAGGTGACCAGAGGTTATTTTGAGCTGGAAGAAGAGACGGTTAAGTCCAAGATTGCAGTGGATGATATTCTCTGGCACCGGATGGGAGACCTGGGGTGGTTAGATGGAGAAAATAATCTTTGGTTTCTTGGCAGGAAGGCACACCGGGTTGAGACCAGGGAGGGAAGATTTTATCCCTTGGAAGTTGAGGCCGTCTTCAACCAGCACCCAGAAGTGAGACGGAGTGCGCTGGTGGGCATAGAACTGGCGGGAGAAAAGCAACTGGGTGTCGTCATCGAGCGCAGAGACCAGAGTTCTCACATGGAAAAAAAATTTTTAAATGAGCTGCGTGAACTTGCAATGCGGACAGAAGCTACACAAAAAGTTTCTGCGATTTTTTTACATTCAAATTTCCCGGTGGACGTGAGACATAACATCAAGATCGACCGGCTGAAACTTTCTTCATGGGCCAAAGAACATCATAAGAGCTCGTTTCCGATTGTGCCGTAAGTCTTGTCATCGATCTTCTTGATAAGGAAACTTGATTCAAAGGTGGGTGCGTATGTCCAAGCAGGTAGAAAAAAACTCCGTTCGAATTATCTATGTGGTTATCCTGGTGTTGATGTTTTTATTCCTCGTCTCACCTTTTGTGATACCCATCGTTTTCGCTGCGACGGTTTCCCTGGCACTGTTCCCTGTGCAGGCAGGACTTCTGCGGCGGGGGTTTCAGAAAGGTCGGGCGGCGGCACTGTTGACCACTGTGTTCACCTTCGTGATCTCGATCCCGCTGTTTTTTTTCATCGTGAAAGGTACCTCGGCCGTCACTAATCAGTTAGAGGAGATGGCCCTCAAAGATAAGATGAAAGACCAAGGGGTCCAGGAGATCGTGAACGACATGAGGCACGACCTGGTGGTGTACCTGCACGACCTCGCGGTGAAGTTTAAGTTCGATGATTTCTTAACCATGAAGAAGATCGGGTCCTACCTAAGCATGGTGATGACATTTCTCTTGAATTTTTTCCAGGCGTTCGCGGCGAGCCTTCCGGTGTTATTCCTGTTCCTGCTGATCATGGTCCTGTGTACGTTTTCCTTCCTCAAGCACTCCACCGAAGTCCGGCAGTTTTTCCAGAAGATCTTCGGGTTCAACGACACTAAGATGGACGAGCTCGTTCACGTCTACATCAAGGACTCCCGCCAGGTGTACATCTCCAACATCGCCACCGGTGGGATCCAGTCGCTGATGGTCGCCATCGGGGTTTATTTCCTGGGTTTCGGAAGCTTCTTCCTGGTGTTCTTCATCACCCTCATCCTATCTTTCATCCCCGTGGTGGGAGCGGCCCCGGTCGCGTTCGTCTTTGCGCTGGTGGCGTGGGCCAAGGGGAACACCACGGCGGCGATCATCCTGGGAGTGCTGGGTATGGTGACCGGCGTGGTAGACAATATCCTGAGGCCTTGGCTCGCTTCCTTGGGAGAGAGCAGGATTCCACCGGTGGTGGCGTTCGTGTGCGTGATTGGAGGAGCGTTGCTGTTGGGGTTCCCTGGACTTTTCATCGGTTTGCTGATTGGATCAATCGCTTACGACACGCTACCTCTATTTTGGAGCGAACTCGGGAAGACCGAGAACTAGCTAGCATGGGTGATTATCTGCTGGATTAGCCCCGGAGAACCAATGTATCATAGGTCATGCGCATTCTCGTAACCGGTGGCGGTGGCTTCCTCGGCACCTTCATCGTCAAAGAACTTCTAAAGAATACCTCTTACCTGGTAACCAACTTCTCCAGGCACTCTTACTCGCACCTGGAAGACTTGGGTGTGCCGACGATCAAGGGTGACATCAGAAACAAGCAGGATGTCGAGCGGGCCGTGGCCCAGGGCTTCGATGCCATCTTCCATGTTGCGGCCCTGGCCGGCGTGTGGGGGAAGTATGACGACTACCTGGGCATCAATTACCTTGGCACCAAGTACCTGGTGGAAGCTGCCCGAGAAAGGGGAGTGGAGCGGTTCATCTACACCTCCACACCTTCGGTGGTCTTTAACCAAGACGATCTTCTCGGCGTGAACGAAGAACAACCTTACGCAACTGAGTTCCTCAACGCCTACTCAGAAACAAAAACCATGGCCGAAAAATTGGTCCTGCAGAGTAATGATGGCCAGTCATTTCTCACCTGCGCCATCAGGCCCCACCTCATCTGGGGCCCGGGGGACCCGCACCTCTTCCCCCGCATCATCCAAAAAGGCAAAGAAGGCAAACTGCGCGTGGTGGGCGACGGTGAAAACCTGGTCGACATCATCTACGTAGAGAACGCGGCCCTGGCACACGTCCTCGCCTTCGAGCGGATGGAACCGGGCTCTCCGGTGTGTGGTCAAGCTTACTTCGTGGGCCAGGAACGACCCGTGAAGCTGTGGACTTTCATCAACCAGATCCTGGGCTTCGTGAAGGTCGAACCGGTGATGGGATCCATCGACATCAAATCCGCTTACCGCTTGGGCTGGCTTCTGGAAAAAGTTTTTAAGATCGCCGGCATTCAAAAACCAGAACCTCCTATGACCCGATTCGTAGCGCTCAACCTGGGCAAATCTCATTATTTCTCACATCAAAAAGCTTTTGCTCATTTTGGATATCATCCTCGGGTTTCAATTGAAGAAGGGTTGAAGAGAACCTTTACTCAAAGGGATTCGATACTTGCCGGGGACAAAGCTGCACCACCTGTTAAGGGGTGATGTTTAATAGCCGAGTAAATGGCACCGGTATTGTTTTAGCGTTTCCCATTTTCGGGCTAAGGTATTGAATATAACGTAATAACGCTTGGCATAAAACTAGCATTGTGAAGTGTAAGAAACAAACTTCGAACTGGAGGTTCAAGTGAAGGCCCTATTGATTTTTATCTTCGTCCTATCTTTACCATTCTCTTCACAGGCTTCATCTTTGGAGATGCCTTTTAGAGAAGTTAACATAAAAGTCGCAAAGGTTGAGGCCAAGGCACGGATGAATTCGAATTTCGTTCGTTTGCAGAAACACCTGATCTCCAAGACTAGTTCACAGCTTGTTTCTCAGTTCTAGAATGGTTGCGGCAGGGGTGAGGTGAAATGATCCACTCCTGCTGAACTTACCGAGATCCATATTGGGGCAAGGTTACGATACAAAATTTTAAAACATTACTGAAAAAAACGACATGTATAAATTATGAAAGGTCCAACTTCACCTGATGATAAGAAGGTAAATATTATCCAAGTGAGGTTTATGTTAAGAATGAACGGCAAGATTTATGAACTTCGGAAAGTTCACCTCTCCCACGGAAGTGAGACTGACTCAGTCTTCGGTGACTGGGTTTATAGCGAATATGGGAAAAACCATACTCAGAAATGGACTTTCTTTATACGCGATAATGGAACCATGAATTTGGATTTATCTTGTACGAATGTATTTGAGTAAATACCGTTTATTTTCAGTAATTTCATTCAAATATATTCTAAATCAAATCAACATAGTTCCCTTCTGTTGATAAGTTCTGACCTTCTGACCATAGAAGATCAGGGCCTTTCTTTGATTACAGTTCCTGCATAAAATTCGTAAATTCTTTGTACTTGTCTCTCCTCCTGCTCCAAACGGTTTGACATGATCGAATTCGAGCCTAGTAGTTGAGGCGCACAAACTGCACTTGCCTTGATCCCGATTCCACACCTCTGCCCGAACCTGTACAGGTATGTAGCGGGTGGTGCTGACAGGTGAAACCTTTTTATCTCGATGTGATCTAATTTCCCAAAGTTGCCGAACTTCTTTACATAGTTCCATAAGTAGTGAGTCCAAGTCGGGACATTTATGAGATCTCAGCCGTTGGACCGATTTTAATTCTGAGTAGGTGCCTTCTTTAATGATGATAGAAGTGGTTGTCAATTTTCCAGTCTCTCCACCTTTGAGCTCAGAGAGAATTTTTTCACTTTCTCGGGTAGTCTTGCCCTCGAGCTTGAAGATGATTTTTTCTTTTTCAGTGGGCGACTTCACATTTTGATCATCAAAAAAGCTTTTAGCGAGATTCAATTGCGTGAGATTGATGGTTCCCTTTTCAATCTGTAACGAAATACTTGGTAAGTCCCTTAATAACCTGCAGGCGCTGACCCTCCTGGATGCCTGGCCCTCCGAGTACTTTAGAACTTTCACACAATATTCAAACAAACTTCCACTCTTGTGATCAGAAAATAATTTTCTCTTATCGATCTCCCTGAGATGCCACAGTAATTGAGTAAGTATCTCCCTCTCCTTGTTCGCTAAAGACAAGGTCGATGTATGTAGATTTTGATCGGTGAGTTGTGATAGTTTCATATACCCATAATACGTAAAAGATACGGATATGTCAAGTTGGGTTAAGATCTTTTATTTGAAAATTTCCCAAATGAATTTTAATCTTTTACTCTTCTTAGTCACGATCTTGAGAATGCATTTATTCACTGAGTACCACCGCGCCGTCGAAGCAGTGCGAAGATGTGATCAAGCTTAGAGAACTTTAAAATGAGAGTTTATGATTCACGTCACCACGCGCCGTCGAAGCAGTGCGAAGATATGATCAAGCTTAGATAACTTTAAATGAGAGTTTATGATTCATGCCACCACTGCGCCGTCGAAGCAGTGCGAAGATGTGATCAAGCTTAGATAACTTTAAATGAGAGTTTATGATTCATGCCACCACCGCGCCGTCGAAGCAGTGCGAAGATGTGATCAAGCTTAGATAACTTTAAATGAGAGTTTATGATTCATGCCACCACTGCGCCGTCGAAGCAGTGCGAAGATGTGATCAAGCTTAGAGTAAACGATCCATGATTCACATCTATTATTATTGTTAAGATATTTTATCATCCTCCCTTCCAAAGGAGGATTCTGTGGACCATCAAGAAAAACTAAAGCAAGAGCGAATTATCTGGAAAAAGCGAATTGCTGACCTTGAAT
>DATLXA010000031.1:0-3219 GCA_035576105.1 Bacteriovoracaceae bacterium | reverse complement strand
TCGCGCCCCTTCCCCTCACGACTCAAGCGCAAACGGTTCTTCACTTGCTCGACGGTCAGCGTAATAGCATCGTAAATCCACAAACTCGAACCTTCACTGTATGGCATGGGTTGTGTCTTAATTTTGGTCATGGGTGCGTCCTTCAAACATATAGGGCCAGATAGCCGTTGCTACAAAGCCAATGAACAATCTTACATCGTCTCTTCCCAAGCTACTTGTCTTGTACCATCTGGCCGAATAACCGTTAGTCGCTTTAGTGTAATTGTGTCACCGCACGCCATATCCTCTTTTTCGTCCTCCTGATACGCACGGGCCAGGAAAAGAGAACGGTTACAATCACAGCTAAAATTGCCGCTTGTGTTGGCATATATCATCGTGTCGAATAGGTCGGCTTCATCCTCATAGGGTGGCTCAATCCGGTAGGCATCGAGCGGGGAATGGTTGGCTGTCCCGCTTGTGTAGCGTGCGCCCGTGTCCCACGTTTCGATGTAGCCTTCGCCTGACATGAACTCAACGATTAGATGGTACGTGCCCAAGTCTTTGCCCATTGCTACCTCCCCTAACATTGAATCAGCCGCCATAGCTCCGCAACCGGGCGGCTGATATGGAATTAGTTAATTATTTGTAGTCGCACCCGCAACGGTCATAACTGTCAATCACTTCGCCGCACTCTTTGCAGATAGTCCAGGCCTTACGCCGACCTAGCCAACGCAGTATGTTATTCATAATCCTTTTCGCCAGTTTAGCCCCCGGCATAGGCGGTTGAATCTTTCACGTGAAAGATTGTCAATCACTTGCTAATCCAACACTGATAATCCTAAATCCATACAAGAATCACTCCAATCGACACCGATTCCAGCTTTGCGTTGAATATTCTGATTCGCCTCCTTGTAACCTAGCAAGTAGGCGAAGTGTAGAGCATAACCAATTGTCAATCGGTTTGACGTTGCTTCAAGCTCATTAAGCAGAACCATATAATCAGCGTCCCCCCAATCTGCAAAGTGCTTTGTTGCTGATACCTGACTGAGTATTTCTTTGCGTGTCATGCTATCCCTTTCCCTCTCGAAAACTGATTTTCTCGTGTACGGCAAATAGGCGTCTTTCAATATCCTGTAGCTCAGTCAGGATTTCAGACTGTCCCACGAATTCAGAAACAGGACATCGTTCGACTGCGCTGATAGCGCCGCTCATAATACACAACGATTCATTCAACTCGTGAGCCGCATAATGAAGTTCGCCCGCCGTCCCTGTTGGACGTAGAGGTATCGAATTCCCGCCTTCTTTTGTCACGTTGATATTTTCTTTCTTGCTTCTCCACTTTGCCATTGTCTCACTTTCCTTTCGTGAATTGCCGGTGAATCCGCACCGGCACGCGCTCACATATCGTTTCACGCAACCCTAGCCGCAAGTCGTCCAAATCTTGTGCCATTTACTCAAGTTCACTCAGCTTCGGCGCGAAGTCGAATGGCACATCGTCAGGTTCCACTTCGACAATCACTATTGGCTGACGTGGTTGCGCCCAGCCGTAGGCAAATGTACGTGTGCTCATTGCAGCACCACTTTCAGCCACTTCGGCCACGTTACCGGCAAACCTTCGCACACTCGCTGCGCATGGTGGATTGCTACCAGCGCGTCCGCGAATTGCCCGTAAATCTCCGTGATAGCCTTACCTTCGCGCAGTCCAACGTGCCACGGCTGCGCGCCGCCTTTGCCTGTATTAAAGTAGACTTCCACTTGCAGAGTGTTACTGTTCATGGTATTATTTACTCCTTGATTGATTGTAGGTCTTCGTCTTACCCCGGTTCACTGTGTCGCCAGTGAACCGGGTTTTTTGTTGTGCTGCGTACTGCGCTTGTTTACTTTTGTCAGTCCTATGTATGCAATTATACTACAACTGTATACAGTTGTCAAGTGTTTTCCTAACGAGTTTTCAACGAGTTTTTTGGAAAGCGATATAACAAAAAGAAGGCCACGTCTCAATTAGACGTGGCCTTCTTTTTGTGTTAAGTTTGTTCGAACTGGGTATTGACAATGTATACAGTCTGTAGTATGATTGTATGCAGTAGTTAATTCACCAGAAGGGGGGTAAGAAAATGAGCAGCGCAGAAGAAAAGACCGAAACCAACAACAGCAACCTTTTGCAAATCAGGCTAAGAAATCGCACAAAGCAGGATATTCACGAATTAGCTGTGACTATCTACGGATTCGACAATACCAGTGAATTTATTCGTTATGTGCTTGACTTTATCGATGAGAAAAGGCCGACGCTGGGAAAAGCTTTCGGCCCAGGAAGCGCGAACCCCTAAACGGAAACGATTAGGACTTTCTGGGCCGGGAACAAAAAACCCGGCACTAGAAAGCACCGAGTCTTTTGTATCTCGACCTGCCACCCTGGCGGATAACAAGCTCTCTTGCTTTCTGTTTCTCTAATTGCTATAATTAGCGCATAAGGAGACAGAAATGTAACGAAGGATTTGCCTAAGAAATACGATAAATAGTATACTTAGAAAATCCGTTCTACCACAGTTGCACCGCTTTATCTTGGCGGATGGTCGGTACAACTGCTCACCAAACGTTTACAGACACATTGCTATGCCTGATTGGTTACTTCGATTAACCCTCGTTAGTGACCTCGTAATCAGCCACATGATTCAGACCCATTTAGGAGCCACGCCTGCGGGCGGAACGTCAGACCAAACAAGCGGAGCTACCGTAGCGCTGCGGGCCGCTTGGGTGCTTAGGGACACCGGGACGAAAGAAAGCAACAAAACGACTAGTAAACGGTGTTGCTGGCTCCTAAATGTGCCTGAACTACCTACATGACGGTGCATCCGTCGCTTATCCACAAATGATAATCAGTACACCGTACCATCTCAATAACGTGTTAATGCGTCTTGCTGCGCTGGAAGACCAAATAAAACGAATAGAATTAGCCGAGCTAAAGGCACGAGTTGCGACGCTGGAAGCGAAAAATACTAATCAGATTGACTTGAACGCAATTGCGTATCAGGTGGCCGATGAACTTCGTAATCGTCGGCAATCTGAATCAATACCAAGTTAAACAGCGTCATGTTCGCCTTCCATTAACAAGTTGTTTCGATTTGCTTTCGATATTAGCTGAAAGGAACGTCTGCCATGAATCCTACAACTGAATTACTTGAAACAATTGAGATAGACGGCGTGACATATCGGCGCGAGACTGATTACAGTAACGATTCG
>DATLXA010000030.1:0-6545 GCA_035576105.1 Bacteriovoracaceae bacterium | reverse complement strand
TATTTGATCCCGAGACATGATCACATCCTTCATCTGGACTCCTAAATAGTAGTTATATTTAGGAAATCACATTAGTTATGAAGGTGACACAATCCCTTGACCGTAAAGTGGTGACAGAATCGTCCAACTTTTAAACACCTCCCGGTCGTTTTTACCATTCTTTACTGCCTAGGCCTGTTTCCTGCGAAAATGAGAAAAAACTTTAGGAGAATCCTATGAAAAACTTCATCCTGTCGCTCATGCTCGCCGTACCTGTAAGTGCCTTTTCCCAGTCGTACATGGTGCTGAATAACCGAGTGGCCCTGACCACCGACGCCGCCGGCTTCGTCTACGACTTCAATCATCAGATCAACCCGTATGAAATCACGGTCAAGGGCGGAAGGTACTTCATCGAAGCTGAAAAACTCATCACCATCGACCTCAACGGAATCCTCTATAAAAAAGACGTCAAAGTGAAGGGTACGGTCAAGGGCCACGGTGGGAACTACTTCTTCAATGAAGACCATAACCTCTACACCGTAGACGCACTCGGCTTCCACTACATCACCAAAGACAAGGCTTTCAAGAAAGTCGACAAGTTCGGTGGGAACTTCTTCACCGTCATCAATGAAAAAGACAAGAAGATCGTCGACCTCTACTCCGTCACCAGCCTAGGAGCTCACGTCAAGACCACTGTGCCAGGACTTAACCCAGCAGACATCACCACCGTCGGTTCGCGCTTCTTGATCACCAACAAGGGTGCGGTTTACACGACAACCAAAGACGGGATCTTCACCATCCAGCCAGATTTTAAGATCACCGGTGTCAAGAAGAACGGAGGAAATTTCTTTCTCGACAGCATGGGAAGCCTCTACACCATCTCCGAGCTAGGCAAGCTGTCTCTTCCGATCCTTCCGATGAAGCTCCTCCTAGTCAACATCGCTCAGGTTGGTTCGAACTACATGCTGGACCTGGACGGCAGACTGTTCGTGGTAGACATGACCGGAAGTGTCTGGGAAAGAGACCTGACGACTCACGACACGCTGAAGGCACATGACCTCAGGAGTGTTTTCGTAACTTCAAAGTAAACCAACAAAAAAAGTCCATGCCGGGAGGTGACTCCGGGCATGGACTTCCGCTTAACGATTCAGAAGCCTGATCATCTCGTAGCCAACACCAAACGCCGAGGCAGGGTTCTGACCGGTCACTAATCTACCATCGGTTACCACGTGAGACTTGAACACCGGTGCTTCCGAAATTGATGCTAAGGTATTTTTGGTCTTGCAGGTTCCCATCAGATTGAGGGCCCTGTGCTGAGCCAGACTTCTCGGGTCAGCTGCCAGTATTCTGAGTGGGTATACTGTGGGTTCGAGAATGACGCTGGACGGGTGTATAAGAAAGTTGCGCCGGATCTTTCCTTGACTCTGCGGGAGCGCGTGTTCTCGACAGCGTTAGAGAGGATGAGAGACTCCATCCCGAGTGTGGTGTAGGCGAAGTTCATCACTGGAGCGATGGCTTCGGACATGAGTCCTTTCCCCCAGTGATCCTTACTCAACCAAAACCCCCGGTGCTCGGGGATTCCCGGATTGAAGATCTCAATCACACCGATGACTTCCTCCGGTTGCTCACTCAGAAAGATGCCCCAGCTCCACCGTGTTTTTCCTTGATTGGGAAGCACGAAATCTTTGATGAAGAGTTCGACCCCGTTCTCCGGATAGGGCCATGGGACCCGCGAAGAAAGGTACTGGATGACGTCGTAGTTCGCAAAATTTTTCTGATACGATGGTGCGTCCGAAAGCTCAATCCCTCGCAGGATGAGCCGGGAAGTCTGGAACGTTGGAATTGTCATATGCAGCTCTTGCGATGTGGCGTACCTGAAAATGAAAAGTTTCCGGTACAAGTTATTTCTCCTACAATAGCTAGAATGCTAATGATTGGCAAAATACTTGGGGCCTCCATGAAATCCATACTGTTACTCATCAATCCCAAGGCCCGGTCTGGAGCGGGATCTTACCAGGAGATCGCCGAGGCCCTTCTTTCCAAAGGTCTTTCGGTGATTGGACTTTCAGACCAGGAGAAGAATGCTGATTTCAAACAATTGATTCTTACCTACCAGGAAGAAATCAGCTACGTCATCGTCGGGGGTGGGGACGGCACTGTGAACCGCGTCCTTTCTGCCTTGGTCGAAACGAAGCTCCCATTGATCGTTTTTCCCTTGGGGACCGCAAACCTCCTGGCCCGGTCTATCCAGCTAAAAGCGAACGTGCAGGACCTGTTGGAACTCATTGATACCGGAAGAACCATCCCGGTCGACCTGGGAATGGTCAATGGGATCTACTTCATCAACGTCTGCGGCCTGGGTATTAGCACGGAGGTTAACAAGAACATCTCCCTAAAGCTCAAGAAATTGACTGGCCCTTTTTCTTTCTGGCTGACGGGTTTGAAGTTGAGTCCGAATCTCTCTCCATTTAAGATGAAGCTGACGGTAGACGGGAACACGCCCGTGGTCACCAGAACCTGGCAGATCACCATCTGCAACGGCCGGAAGTACGCTGCTTGGATGACCATCGAACCAGACGCCTCCTATAGTGACGGAACCTTGCATTGCCTGAGTACAGAGATCAAAAAATGGTGGCAGGGATTCCGGCTCCTGCCGTGTTACCTGAGGGGAAACTACAGAGACAATCTAGACGTAACTTTGGTTGCCGGTCAGGAGATCAAGATCGAAACCCGCCATCCGTTGCAGATCGACGTCGACGGGGATGTGCAGACTAACACTCCAGCAGTGTTCCAGGTCAAACCAAAGGTGCTTAACCTGGTGGTGCCAGCTGCAGCTCTCAAAGACTCAAGACCGTTCTTTGTCTAGGTCTGGGAGCAGAGTTTTTCTAATGAAGCTCTTGATAGTTTTGCTAGCTCTCAACTTGGGAGCATGTTCTTTTCATGCTAAGAAACAAGCAGGGGTGATGATGAAAGCTTATGGAAAGGGAAGCAAAACAGTGATCCTTATCGGCGGTGGCCCTTCGCTTTCGAACTACATGTCTACTCTCGGCACGACCCTCGCGTCGACTTCCCGAATTGTGGAGTACTCACAGAAAGGCACTCCGGAGAACCCCGCAACTCGCAAGGATGAACTCTCGCTTAACAGTCATCTCGCTGACCTTAAAGAAATCGTAGTCCTCCAGCGAGGCAAACCGGTTGTGCTCCTAGGCCACTCCTGGGGAGCCTCTCTCGCGCTGTTATTCATCGCTAACCATCCCGGGATGATTGAGAGGACCATCCTCATCGGCTCTGCTCCTTTGAGTGACCCCATAAATGAGAAATTCGGAGAAAACATCCAGAGCAGGTTGAGTGAGAGTGCTACGGCTAAGTTGAAGTTGATCAAAAGCTCAGTCGAAAAGGCAAAGACAGATTCTGAAATAAACGCTTTGATGCAACAACGACTGCGGATCATTGGCCCTGCCTATCACTTAGACCCGACGACCGAGGAGCATTTCTCGCAGCTCCGCTGGAACTACACATCGTTTATAACCAGCATTGACTCACTCTGGGACTTCATTGATGCGGGCCATGTGCCCAAGGCCTTGGCACGAATCTCTGATCCAGTGGTGGCCTTCCACGGGGACCACGATCCTATTCCACTACAAGAGACCTTCACCTTTTTAGATGCACACCTAGGCGACCTGAAGACCGTCGAAGTGAAAAAGTCTGGTCACTTCCCATGGTTGGAAAAAACTTCGAACGTAGAATTTCTGAAGAAGCTGGTCGATGAAGTTGCTGGTAACCCAATCGACCATACGAAATCTTCACCGTGACTGAGCGTCAGAAACTTGATTGGAATAATTATTCAAAAGACTTGATTACAAAGTCTCATGGACCTCTCTTCCCACTTAGATCTCCCGGAAATGATAAATTTTTCCAACGATCAACCACTCCCCCTCGATCTTCAGAAGCGAGAGGTAATCGGTAAATTCGAACGCCTGGAATCGGATCTGCAGTTTGACAGAAGCCGCTTGCTGAGTAATGTCTATCGCCTCTACTTTGAGTTTTCCGAGTCTGATGTCTCCTCGGCGCCGGCGCTCTTCAAGACTCTTTAACCAGTCTTCCATTGCTGTGACATCCATCTGTCCCTCGGTAACACTCAAGAGTTTGGTCTGTGGATGGAAAGCGTTTTGAATCAAGCTGGTGTCAGCTCGCTGATACCCTAGGAAGTAGTCCTGGATGACTCCATCGATTGTAGGTGAACCTTTTGCCCAGGCCTGAGAGGACATTAGGGAAATGAGAACTAAGAATTTAAGCATTGTGAATCCTTGAGGGAAGAGTTTTTTTGAAGCGATCCAAGCAAATGTAGTGTGTGAACAATGATTTAAGAAGAAGTAATAACGCATTTTCTATTTCCATTTACGAAATCCTTTTTAAAAATATTACTTAAGTCTAGAGAGCACCTTTCTATCCTCTTTCTCAAAGTAAATGCCGTAGCCTGAGAAATAATTCTTGAGAAAACATTAAGATGCTTCGAAGGAAGTGATTTGGTCTTGATTCAGAGTTCATCGCCTTAAAAACTCCAATTTCTTAATATTTCATGACCGGGGAGAAGTTATCAAATCTCAATTAGAAAAAAATCCTGAAATCTATCGCCTTGCCATGCAAACCATCAAAGACTATGCAGTCTTTTTGATCAGCCCCGAGGGAATCATTACCTCTTGGAACCATGGAGCTGAACTGATGAAGCAGTGGAAAGCCGAAGAAATCATTGGTCAAAACTATGCTATGCTCTTCACACCGGAAGATCAGGACAATGGAAAACCTCAACACGAACTCAATGAAACCAAAGAAAGAGGAGTGTTCGAAGAAGAACACGAACGAATGCGTAAAGACGGGAGTTTTTTCAAAGCTCAGGTGACCCTGACGACTTTAAACGATGAGAAAGGTGAGTTGTACGGCTTCGTGAAAATCACCCGCGACATCACCGATAGGGTCGAGGCTGAAATGAAGCTCCTGAAAAGTGAACAGGCCTTGAGCAAGGCCTTGACCGTGAGGGATGAGTTTCTCGCCATGGCGTCTCATGAACTCAAAACACCGCTGACATCTCTCAAACTCCAATGCGATTTCTTGGTACACAAAATCATCAAAGGTAAAAGTTTACCCATTGAGAGCTTTACCAAATTTTCACTCAACACCAGCCAGCTGATTGCTAAACTCACCCGTTTGGTAGACGATATGTTAGACATCTCTCGCATCCAGTTCTCGCGCTTAACATTGAAAAAAGAAAGTGTCTCACTCTGTGACTGTATCAGTGAGGTGCTAGAGCAGCTCAGCCCGGTGTTTAACTTAACCGAGTCCGCGCTGCCAGTGCTCGAGACCTGCCAGGAGATCTATGGCCAGTTCGATAAGCTCCGACTGGAGCAATTGTTCAATAATATCCTCACCAATGCCATCCGGTACGGGGACGGAAAACCTATCACAGTTAAAGTGGAAATGATCAATGGAATGGCACTCGTATCAATCCAAGACCAGGGAACGGGTATAGCCAAAGATAAGATTGAAAAGATCTTCGATCGTTTCGAACGCGCGAGCAGCGAGAGAGCTGCTCAGGGGTTGGGTTTGGGTCTTTTCATTACCCGTCAGATTGTCGAAGCTCACGCTGGAAAGATTTGGGTCGAAAGTGAAGTGGGGATGGGTTCAATATTCTATGTTCAATTGCCGTGCTTTCATCAGATCGAAAATATTTCTGATAAAAATCAAGCCGACTTTGTTAAAGAACTTCAATGAATCGATAAAAATTCTTCAAAACGTTACTCAGGTTTGTTGTTTGCTCTCTCATGTCTCCCATTTGACTCTGGACAACATAGCCTCATTATAGAGGGTGCTGTCTTGTCACGTTAGTTAGAAAAGACACCTCACAAATAAATGATTAAACGTCCTGGATTAATTTTTCTTGATCGAAAATTCTAAAGATACTCTTAAATGTTTTAAGCAAGATCTGATGTTAAAGTTTTTCCTATCATACACAATCGAAGATCCTTTTTTCGAGCAACAACTTAATAGGAGTTTATATGAAGTCTCAATCTTTACGCCCTGCAGGCCTTGCTCTTTCGTGGTTATTGATCGGGGGTGTTTATTCAACAACAGCGTTCTCCAAAGACGATGCCAGTGCTCAAAACGTGAACAAAATGACTGCAGACTGGCCTGCCCGTCCTAAATTGGCCGTGCAAGAAATGATGGCAAAATACGGTGAGCCTCTTGAAGTTTCCTCGGAAACCGTTGTCTGGCACAATCAAGGTCCTTATAAAAGAATCATGGTGACTAAAACGGAAATCCCTCATGATTTTCCAAAGCCACACATGGACTTCTTAGAGCATACAATCCTTTATAATGTACCTACGGCGAAAGTCAGTGACCTCGTGGCCTTTGATGCCAGCATGACAGTTAATAGAACGGCAGGTGAAATGTCGGCCCGTTGCGATCTTGAAGGCCATAACATTCTCACTCTGAACCTTGCTAAAGATATCATTTCAGGTAAGAAGAGTGTCGCCCAGGCCAGAAAAGATTTTGGAACAAATGTCGTT
>DATLXA010000029.1:0-2613 GCA_035576105.1 Bacteriovoracaceae bacterium | reverse complement strand
AGCAGATAGGGACCGAACTGTCTCACGACGTTCTGAACCCAGCTCGCGTGCCGCTTTAATGGGCGAACAGCCCAACCCTTGGGACCTAATACAGCCCCAGGATGCGACGAGCCGACATCGAGGTGCCAAACCTCCCCGTCGATATGGACTCTTGGGAGAGATAAGCCTGTTATCCCCGGGGTAGCTTTTATCCGTTGAGCTTCGGCGATCCCACTTTCCACCGTCGGATCACTATGTCCTGCTTTCGCACCTGCTCGACTTGTAGGTCTCGCAGTTAAGCCCACTTATACCATTGCGCTCTACAGACGATTGCCAACCGTCTTGAGTGGACCTTTGAACGCCTCCGTTACCATTTGGGAGGCGACCGCCCCAGTCAAACTGCCCGCCTGCCACGGTTCCTTGACCCGATAAGGGCTGAGGTTAGAGCCGTCAGATTGAAAGGGTAGTATTCCACCGTCGGCTCCACACCACCCAAAAGCAGTGTCTCAACGCCTCCTACCTATCCTCTGCATCCAATCCAACGACTCAATGACAAGCTACAGTAAAGCTCCACAGGGTCTTTCCGTCTTGCTATGAGAAACGAGCATCTTCACTCGTAATACAATTTCGCCGAGTCCCACGTTGAGACAGCGTTCAAGTCGTTATGCCATTCGTGCAGGTCGGAACTTACCCGACAAGGAATTTCGCTACCTTAGGACCGTTATAGTTACGGCCGCCATTGACCGGTGCTTCAGTTCAGAGCTTCGGCTTGCGCCTAACCCCTCCCCTTAACATTCCGGCATTGGGCAGGCATCAGCCCCTATACGTCGTCTTACGACTTCGCAGAGACCTATGTTTTTGGTAAACAGTCGCTTGAACAGATTCTCTGCGGCCCCCCCTCGCTTCAGCAGTAAATGCCTACACCAGTGCGGGGCTTCCCTTCTTCCGAAGTTACGGGAACAGATTGCCGAGTTCCTTAACGTGGGTTCTCTCGCGCGCCTGAGGATACTCTCCTCACCTACCTGTGTCGGTTTGCGGTACGGGCGCCGTAAGACACGCGCAACAAGCTTTTCCTGGCCGTATAGGTTTCACCACTTCGAGCTAAGCTCTGGCGACCTCCCTTTGAATAGAGGCCGTCTCCCCTGCGGGAGTAGGCTAACCAACCGACGCACTTGTTACAATCTTACAGCGGGACTGGAATATCAACCAGTTGTCCATCGCCTACGCTTTTCAGCCTCGGCTTAGGCCCGCCTGAACATAAGCGGACGAACCTTGCTTATGAAACCTTAGGTTTTCGGCGGCAAAGATTCTCACTTTGCTTTTCGCTACTCATTCCTGGATTCGCACTCGTGCTTCGTCCACCCGCGCTTACGCTCGAGCTTCTACCTATCACACGACGCTCCCCTACCACTAACTTCTAAAAGAAGTCAATCCATAGTATCGGTGCCTGGCTTGAGCCCCGTTGAATTTTCCGCGCGAAATCACTCGATCAGTCAGCTATTACGCACTGTTTAAAGGATGGCTGCTTCTAAGCCAACCTCCTGATTGTCTGAGCAATCTCACCTCGTTAACCACTTAGCCAGAACTTGGGGACCTTAACTGATGGTCTGGGCTGTTTCCCTCTCGACAATGAAGCTTATCCCCCACTGTCTGACTCCCATCCTCTAAAGCAACGGCATTCAGAGTTTGATAAGGGTCGGTAGGCTTGTAGGCCCCCTAACCTTTTCAGTGCTTTACCACCGTTGCAAAACGGATGAGGCTATACCTCAATATATTTCGGGGAGAACCAGCTATATCCGAGTTCGTTTAGCGTTTCACCACTACCCACAGCTCATCCAAGTTGTTTTCAACCAACACTGGTTCGGACCTTCACGAGGTTTTACCCTCGCTGCATCCTGTCCATGGGTAGATCACTCGGTTTCGGGTGTGCCGCATGCAACTTGTCGCCCTATTAAGACTCGCTTTCGCTACGGCTGCGGCCCTGCGGCCTTAACCTTGCTGCATACGACAACTCCCAGGATCATTCTACAAAAGGCACGCCGTCACACTGCATTGCTGCGTAGTGCTCCGACTGCTTGTAGGCACACGGCTTCAGGGACAGCTTTTCCCCTCTCGGGGTGCTTCTCACCTTTCCCTCACGGTACTTGTTCACTATCGGTCAATTGGAGTGTTTAGCCTTAGGGAGTGGTCTCCCCAGATTCACGCAAAATTTCACGAGTTCCGCGTTACTCGGGTACGATTCAGAAGTCCGGTCGCTTTCGTCTACAGGCCTTTCACCTTCTACGGAATTTCTTTCCAGAAACTTCGACTAACGACAGGTTTTGTAACTTCTATGTGAACCGCCCCACGACCCCGGTGCTGTAAAGCCAGCACCGGTTTAGGCTGCTCCCGTTTCGCTCGCCGCTACTCAGGGAATCACTTCGTTTTCTTCTCTTCCGCTTACTAAGATGTTTCAGTTCAGCGGCTTGCCTCTACCCGCCCTATATATTCAGGCGGGAGTTACGTGGTATGACCCACGCAGGGTTGCCCCATTCGGGAATCTCCGGGTCAGACTGTAAGCGTCTCACCGAAGCCTATCGTTGCTTACTACGCCCTTCATCGGCTCCAATTGCCAAGGCATCCACCGTGCGCCCT
>DATLXA010000028.1:0-2084 GCA_035576105.1 Bacteriovoracaceae bacterium | reverse complement strand
AAGTCGCTGGCCCATAATACAAAAGGTACGATGTCACCCAGAACGAATCTTGGGCTCCATCTGTTTGTAGGTGTCCGGTTTCAGGTCTATTTCACTCCCCTCGTCGGGGTGCTTTTCACCTTTCCCTCACGGTACTGGTTCGCTATCGGTCGCTGAGGAGTACTTAGGCTTGGAGGGTGGTCCCCCCGTGTTCAGACAGGATTGCACGTGTCCCGCCTTACTCGTGGATACATCATCGCATTACTCGTACGGGGCTATCACCCTCTAAGGCCCAGCTTTCCTGACTGGTTCCGATTGTCTTTGATGTATCACTGGCCTGGTCCGCGTTCGCTCGCCACTACTAACGGAGTCTCTGTTGATGTCCTTTCCTCCAGGTACTTAGATGTTTCAGTTCCCTGGGTTTGCTTGAAACCTCCTATGTATTCAGAAGTCTCATACCTTCTCTTGATAACCGGAAATCCAAAACCTCGAGGGTCATGGTCCCGATCATTTCTGGTCGAGCACCAAGACACAAGGTCTTGGAGTTCCGGCTATCGAAGGTGGGTTTCCCCATTCGGAAATCCGCGGATCAAAGCTTCTTCGCAGCTCCCCACGGCTTATCGCAGCGTAGCACGTCCTTCATCGCCTCTCAGCGCCAAGGCATCCACCGAACACCCTTAAGGCACTTGATTGCTCTCATTATCAATGTCCACACACTCGGCAGAATGTTGTCCGTACGATTGCCTCGCGGCACGCACCCTCGATGAATGCTACGTACGGCCGGACATTGACTAGAAAGACCAGCTTGCTTCGTAAGATCGTTCCGATAGCGAGGCGGTCAAGCTTCGCGAAAAGGATCATTTTACAACTCGAACCCAACCTTGCGGTCGGACGCGAGCGCCGAAAATGATCCGGAGATAATGAAGGATGCGCGCGGATATTCTCCACACGACCCGACTCGGATCGATCTCCTCTTTACGATGTCAGAAAACACGCATCTTGCTGTCTATCCAGACTAGCAGGATGCGAAGTGATGTTTCGCGGACGATGATGGCTACGGGCTCAGAAGTGGCCCGCCTTCGCCTTTCGGCTACGGCGCGGCAGCCTTCGCTACCGGCTGGCTTGCCTAGCCGAAGCAGGCAAGGCCTGCGAAGGCTGGTGGAGCCAGACGGGATCGAACCGACGACCTCATGCTTGCAAAGCACGCGCTCTCCCAGCTGAGCTATGGCCCCGTAACCAGAAGACGAATGCTCAAAGCCGGTCACTGATCGGGTCGACCGGTCCGCCTTCGCCTCTCGGCTTCGGCGCGACAACCTTCGCTCAATCTCCGGCTCGCCGAGCCGAAGCAGGCAACGCCTGCGAAGGCTGGTGGGCCTGGGAAGACTTGAACTTCCGACCTCACGCTTATCAAGCGCGCGCTCTAACCAACTGAGCTACAAGCCCCTAACGCATATCCCGTCAGGGACCGTGGGATCCTGCGCGACGCAGGCCCAGCGCGTGTTCGTCCGCGAAGAAAGAGAAACGAAGACGGCGAAATCCCGCCAATGCAGCTCAACGATCTGGCGATCTGTTGGCCACTGATGTTTCTAAAACGATCCGATAGTGAGCGTGAGCTCGCTGAAAGATCATCCTTAGAAAGGAGGTGATCCAGCCGCAGGTTCCCCTACGGCTACCTTGTTACGACTTCACCCCAGTCGCTGAGCCTACCGTGGTCAGCTGCCTCCCTTGCGGGTTAGCGCACTGCCTTCGGGTAAACCCAACTCCCATGGTGTGACGGGCGGTGTGTACAAGGCCCGGGAACGTATTCACCGTGGCGTGCTGATCCACGATTACTAGCGATTCCAACTTCATGGGGTCGAGTTGCAGACCCCAATCCGAACTGAGACGGCTTTTTGAGATTTGCGCAGGATTGCTCCATTGCTTCCCACTGTCACCGCCATTGTAGCACGTGTGTAGCCCGGCCCGTAAGGGCCATGAGGACTTGACGTCATCCCCACCTTCCTCGCGGCTTATCACCGGCAGTCCCCCTAGAGTGCCCAACTGAATGCTGGCAACTAGGGGCGAGGGTTGCGCTCGTTGCGGGACTTAACCCAACATCTCACGAC
>DATLXA010000027.1:0-203626 GCA_035576105.1 Bacteriovoracaceae bacterium | reverse complement strand
TCTCGAAAAAGCAGCAGCAAGAACTTTTTCAAGCATTTAGTAGAGGTAGTTCCCAAGCAACCATCAGCGCCAGCGGCTTAGGGCTTGGACTTTCTATTTGTCGCTCAATTATTGATTTGCATGAAGGGACTATTGGAGTTGTGAGTGAAGAAGGGTTAGGCAGTACCTTTCATTTTGAGCTTCCCAAAAAAAATGGAACTACATGACAACATTAAAATTAAAGATCATTCTTATTATTGAAGATGATCAAGACATTTTATTTTCATTACAGAATCTCCTTGAAGATGAAGGTTATGCGGTACGAGCCGCAGAGAATGGAGCTATTGCTCTTGAGTATTTAAAAACACATGAAGTTCCTAATCTCATTCTACTGGACATGATGATGCCCGTCATGAACGGGTGGGAATTCGCCGCTGAGTTCAGTAAGATGCATGATCATATCTGTCCGATTGTCGTCATGACTGCTGCAGCTGACGCCGAACAACGAGCAAGAGATGTTAATGCCGTTGGATTGATCGAAAAACCTTTTGATTTAAATAAGCTTCTAACGATTATCAAGAAGCATGAGTTGTAATCTAAAACAATGGTTCATATCACCGGTCTAGGTGGGATCTATTCGTCTTTCTAGAAATTTTCAAAAGATCCCCCAAGCCGCCTCCAGGCGCTTTCCTCTTTCGCTTCAAAACCATTCAGATTTGGACGCAGGCCGAGCGAACATGAGGGAGCGTACACCAAGTACGTGACCGAATGAGAGACGAGAGCCTAAGTTCAAAGATGGATGGTTTTCAAGCGAAAGAATAATGGTGCCCGCGGTCCGAGGATAGAAGAACCACTCGTCTTAAGTCTAAGTTACTTGATTCAGTGGCAAGAGTCGAGAGTTGATCTAGCGGAGCTGGCAAAACTACGTTGGATTGAAGGCTGGAGCTATCAAAAGCTCGGAATCCACTTTAACCGCACATCCTGCGCTATTAGCAACTATTGTCAAAAGGCTCGAAAGAGAGGCTTAATTCCGACTGAAGAGCACCATTGACCTAACAAGAAAGTTGCAGAATTCTGCAACTTTCGCTATCATAAAATTATGAATCGAAGGGAATTAAGAATTAGAACAATCACAATCAACGGAAGACGCATTTCAAAAGTCATCGTTGATTCTCATATAGATAAACATAAAAATATTACTGATGACGTCATCGTAGACCTTGTGCGGGAGCTAGATTGGGCTGAGCAAAGGCCAGATGACTCTAAGACACCTTATGAATACTTCGTTTCCCGTAGTCACTGCATTCCGTGAAAGGAAGAGGAGTAAATTATGAGCTTCCCTAGCAAGAAAGAGCTCGAAAGAGTCAGAAAAAAATTAAAGAACATAGAGCCAACCCCTATTTTGAATTCATCGGCTTCCGTGGCCGATAAGCTGAAATTCGCTCTTTGTAAGGAATTTGTGGTTTATCTTCGGACTCACAAAATTAGTCAACTTGAGTTGGCCCGGGAGCTAGGGGTGGATCCGGCCCGTATTTCCGAAATCGTAAAATACAAAATAGACCTCTTCACCGCAGACAGGCTGCTGGAACTTTTAGAACAGCTCAATCCTAAGATTAAGGTGACTGTGGCCTGACATGAAATTACTGCTCATAAAAAGCGCTTTAGCTATCTTTTTTCTCTCGCCGCAGTTCTTACATGCTTGCTTGCCTTATGAAATCTATGTTAGGTCCCATCAAGTAAGTTCATATGAACGTTCTGATGGAAAAAAGGTGAGAGACTACCCTCGCTCTGGACACTGCCGGGAACTTCCGCGTACAAATTATTTTCAAGACTCTTCATCACAGAAATTTAAAAGTCTTTCTACAAAATTAAAGAAATGGAATGATACTGAAAAAGCACAGGTTTCCAAACAAATGTCCAAGCTTCCTACTTGGCTAGCAAAGTACACCATCAAGGAAATGCTCCGCGCTAATTCCGATGGAACTGAAAATCCTGCTTCTTCAATTCCGTTCACAAAAACTATTCTTTTTTATGATGCTTTTTTTAAGAGTAGTGATCAAACAAATATCATCATTCATGAGCTGGCCCATATAGCTTTATGGGACTTAGAGGTTCTTCAGGTTGAAGATTTCGCGCGTCTTTCCGGATGGGAGATTAATAAAACAAAAGATTCATCTGTCACAAGAATCCCGCCAAAAAAGTTTATTCTTCCAGATTCAGGGGAAAGCATAAGCGAGGATTTCGCCAACCATATTGAAGTTTATTATTCCTCGCCAGAACGTCTCAAAGTACACAACCTGAAATCATTTCAATTCATTGATAAGCTTATCAAGCAAAAGGAAAAACCATGAAGATGCTTATTGTCATCATGAGTTTAATGCTCATTTCCTGTAAATCAACAGGGCAATTCGAAAAGCAAGACCTCCTATCCAAATTAATAACTATCCATAGAAGTGGAAACCTAAGTAGCTTAACATCTACATTTGGTCCTCCTGACAGGATTGAAAAGACAGATGAGCCTAATACTGTGAAATACATATACGAAAACAAATCTGCTAATCGCGAATCATTCGTGACATTCGTCAATTCGAATAAGGAAGAGGTCATCTCTTCATCAACAATGTTCTGGAAGAGTGAAGACGACTATGAATTACTCAAAAATCGTTTTGGAAATTACCGTTGGATTGAAAAATATATACCAACTTCACCGCATCCACTAAGGGAACAGTATAAAGTGGAGATTCCGGAACTTGGGATGGCTTTTGAGTATGATAAACTTGCTCCGAAAATAATGTCGATCATTTTTAAGAAACCAGAATTACAAAAAAGTCTTTCAAATTAACCAAGAGATTTGGTTCGCATAGCTTGTAAATCGTGCCCCACTGTTATCACTGGTTGAACCACAGAAGCTTACAGCTTCTCAAGGTTTTCCGATCCGCTGGTTTGGAAATAAGAGCTTATCTTTCGATGCTGGCGCAGAGTTTGATCGATTTCGCAAAGGGGCTATACATGGACGAGCTTATTAATTCTGTATCTGGATTTATCTATCGCATTATAACTGCTGTTTTGTTGGGCGGAGCGGTTATACTCATTGCAGCTGAGAGTAGGTTGGTTTCTTTTAGAAAAGCCCGCCAAGGTTCAATCGAGCTTACTAGCTTCACAGAAAGGATGACTGGTACGAAACTACAGTTTAAATAACAAGGCCCGAATTAACGGGCCTTGTGCATCTTTCTTATTCTTTATAACTTTGAGAGCGAAAACAAAACTAGTTCCTGAACACGAAGCCATCGAGAGGGATAAGAATTTCAACTCGACCCACGGGATTCTCCATACCCCGACGTCCGGCTACCATGAAACGTGGACAATATTCTTATGCAAAATTTTGAAGAAGCAGTTGGAAGAGCCAGACTCCGGTGATCCCCTTCTGGTCAGGGTGAAGGGTGCTATCCAGTACCTCAACGACTTCCGCGAAATCACAAGAAGATACTATTCGAGAGAGCTACTCATGTCCCGGGAGGCCCCAACCGGGTACCTGGAACCGGGTCTCACTTCTTTAGATTGGTAGCCTAGGCACCTGTTCTAAAGTGGACCTTCTAGAAGTAATCTTTCCTAACACTAGAGCCGATATGGTGAGGGACGAAGGCTGAAACATAGGAACTCCATATCCAAGCACTATACATAGTAAAACATACAAAAGTCCCTGAGCTTCTCGCTTTTGCCTACATTTGGATTATTCGCTCATATGTCTCCCTACTGAGTTTAACAATATTTTTTCATCTCCTGTGGAGCATGGATTATTTGGTTTTTCTGGTGAAGACAGCGTCGTTTTGCATTATCCCCCTTACGATGTATGGTCTTTTTAAAGTCTTCTTCAAATCCTTCCCGATTAAGACAATGTGTGTGTTTGATGACCACGTTACGGTCACCGCAAGAAATAATAAGAAGAAAAATTTTCTATTCTCCGATCTCACTTCCGTGAATATCCACCTACTGAGTCAATCGATCGAGCTCACCTTCCGTAACGATCAGAAACTGTACCTCTCCTACATGATGACAGAAGTGGACCGGGCTGTAGAACTGCTGGCAGTGAGGAGACCTGACCTGATTGATGAAGTCCAAACGGATCGCGTGAAGAGCTATCACATACTGAAAAAAGATGAATTCGACTCCTCTCTAGATTTCTTTAATCTGAAGAGTGGGTGGGCACATGTGATTTTATTATACGGCTCCCCACTGGCTCTATTCGTCTGGTACCTAGCCGCTTTTTCAAACTACAACATCTTCGACGCCCTCGATGTGGTCCTGATCTCATCGATCGTCCCGATATTGTTTACGGCCTTTTCGTCCCACGTCGCCCACCTCCCCAGGCATAAGGAGTGGGATAAACAAAACGTGCTTGGTCATCGAGACTACGCCCGGGAAACTAGAGTGAGACTCTGGTGCGCACCCCTTTACGTTGTATGTTTTCTCTCCATGTTTCTCGGAATGGATCACAAGCTCTCTGCGGTAGAGAAGGTCGAACTGACTGGACGCTCTAGCTCGAACAGGGTTAGTAGGTCTCAGCAAGTCTGGGTTGATAGGAGGATAACAAGTTTTGACCATGGGGACAGTGTGCTCATCGCTCACGAGGGAAAATTATACAGAGGTCAGGTCTTGACCCAGAGACGGTCTCCAGGAAGTTTGTTGGTAACCATACAATTTAGTAATACGATCAAAGAGATTAAAAAGACTCAGGTTCTAGGTAAGGTCAGCGGACACTTTCTGAGCTTTTTATTTTAATTTTTCTCTAACCCAAACAGCTCCGAACGGTTAAATTACCTTCTTTCCCAGTGGGTGGCCCCATCGGTATTAATGAGGTTACAGCTAGAACGGAAAAAATCATTTTTTTCATGCGAGTCTCCTTTGTATATACATTGATCATCGTTCTAACTAAAAAATCCGTTAACGAAAGCCTTCTAATCTAACTTCTCCATAATTTAAACCACCCCTCTCCCAAGCCGCCCAACGGGCGCTTCCCCCTCTTTCAGTTCAAAATTATTCAGATTCACATGAAGGCCGAGCGACAACGAGGGAGCGTACGTCCGTACGTGACCGAGGCGGAGACGAGAGCCTGATTGTGAAGATGGATGATTTTCAACTGAAAGAATAATGGTGCCCAGGACTGGACTTGAACCAGCACGCCCTTTCGAGCGCTACCACCTCAAGGTAGTGCGTCTGCCATTTCGCCACCTAGGCACTGAGATAGGAGAGATTAATTTAAGGGATATTTTTAAACTCGTCCAGCAGTTTATCGTGGAAGCAAGTCGTCTAACTCACCTAAATAGAATTTTAGCCGTGTCATGGTGTTTTTCAGGCTGGAAAGCTGCTGGTCTAGGATAAAGATTGATTGGTCGGGAAACTGGTTTTCTGTCACCAAACTATACCTCTTCTCAGGGATAACGACCGCAGTCTCTCGGACAAACTCCTCGAAGACTCCTTCTAAGATAAGATCCTGCAATGGATCGGAATAAGCCTGAAACTCCATCCCACTAAACAGCGGAATGACGTTTCCGGTATTTCCCATATGTGACTGACTGCCGGACATAATTACCTTTTAAACTCCCAATAATCTGGGAATCTTTCCTTCATATTGCACCTAAGGTGCCAATAAAACAGGGCCCAAATGGCACTGCCTGAAGCTCACAGAGTTATTAAACCACCAATATCTGGGGGCCAATGGAAAAATTCAGTGGTGCATGTAAAGCTTTCAAGTTCTGTACAGGTTTAGACCAGTAACCTTTAGAAAAGTGGCAAAAACTTACCCAGTTGAGGAAAATCCTAAGTTCACTAGAATGGAGGTATGAGTAATCCTAGCTGTTCGGCCTGCCGCCATTATTTCATCACTTGGGACGCTAAAACACCCAACGGCTGCCGTCGTTTCGGCATCAAATGCAAAGACAGTCCTTCTAAAATCATCTCCTCTGCCGGTCTGGGTGAGTGCCAGGGGTTCGAAGCAAAAAAGAAAGCCGAGCCTAAATCTGAAGGCCTAGATCTCACTCGTAAGGACATCTGGTAAGTCCCTACCGAGGTCGTGATAATTCGGACTGATCTCACTGATGATCCCTCCACCCATGCAAATGTCACCCTGATAGAACACCACTGACTGCCGTGGTGTCATCGCACGCTCGGGTCTGTCGAAGACTACCTGGATACGGTCATCGTACACCGTCACCGTACACGCTCTTTCTGGCTGCCGGTAGCGCACCTTGGCCTTACACTTAAATGTCCCAACCGGTGGAGTCACCAGCCAGTTTAGTTCTATGGCCCACAGGCCATCAGCGTACAAGGCAGGGTGATCCTGACCCTGCGCCAGGACCACTTCATTCCTTTCATGATTTTTACTAACGACAAACCAGGCCTCCCCCGGGCCGCCGATGCCCATGCCTTTCCTCTGGCCTAAGGTATAGAAGCAGCTTCCGTCATGCTGACCCAGGACCTTACCTTTCATATCGATGAAGTTGCCTTTCGAGGTCTGGATGTAGCCTGAGAGGAAGGACTTAAAGTTCCTCTCCCCGATGAAGCAGATTCCTGTGGAGTCTTTTTTTAGAGATGTGGCGAGGTCAAATCTGGCGGCGAGCTCCCGGACCCTAGGCTTAGGCAGGTGCCCAATGGGAAAGAGCACTTCTTTAAACACTCCCTTGCCCACGGCGTACAAGAAATACGTCTGGTCCTTGTTCTGGTCTGTACCTTTGATGAGCTTTGTTTCTGCGCCTTCACTGCGCAGCTGGCAGTAATGGCCCGTGGCCAGGTAATCTGCACCAAGGAGTTTTGCTCTTTGGAAGAAGACCTTGAACTTAATCTCCCGGTTGCACAGGATGTCGGGGTTGGGAGTATGGCCTTTTGTATAGTCACTTAGAAATTCCTGGAAGACACCGTCCCAGTACTCTTTCACAAAATTCACCGAGTAATACGGGAGCTCAAGCTTCTCGCAAACTTTGATCACGTCCTGGTAATCCACATCGGCCGGGCAGCTGCCGTCAGGATTGACCTCTTCCCAGTTCTTCATGAAAAGGCCGATGACCGAATACCCCTGGAGTTTCAGCAGTAGGGCCGCGACTGAAGAGTCGACGCCGCCGGACATGCCAACGACGACCGTCTTTTGAGCATTAAGTGCGTACTGAGCGGCGGTGAGGTCGATTCCGTAGTCGTCCAGCATGGGTGGGTTAAATGAAAAATCCATGGCCATTGTATAGCTCTTTTAGAAGCCTTTTCAAAGTCACTTGGTAATATCTAAAAGCATTGAAATCACTGCACCACCGATATACTGATATGCATGATAGAGGGTCTCATGGTTGAGCGTCTCCGGAGTGTCCTGGGGGGATTGGAAAAACTTAGGATTGAAGTCTTCTTCCCAGTTCTGGGAGAAGGAGACAGATTTGAAGTCTTTTTCCCAGAACCGGAAGCTATCAGTCCGGTCGAAGCTGTTGGGCTTAAGCTCGAAAGTCACTTTCTGGCTGATCTTGCTCCCATGCTCTAGTAACTTTTTGGTCCAAGTTTTTTCGGCAGTCACGTCACGGACGTAGGCAGACATGTTGCCGAGTTTTTTTGACTTGTCGAAGAAACTGGTATCCTGCCCAAGCATCTCGAGGTTGATCACTCCGAGGATATCTTTCCCCTTGGCCTGGAGGTCCTTGAGGTCTCTGGCGTACTGGTAGGAGCCGAGGAAGCCAATGCCCTGCCAGTCGAGGAAAACAACCTGGACCGAATAGTTGAGGTCAAACGCAGCGAGGGTTTTGATCATCCCCAGAGCAACGGCAACTCCAGAGGCGTTGTAATTAGCACCGGGCATCGCCTCTTTTTCTTTGATGGTGAAGGTCTTGTCGTCCAGGGAGATGGTGTCATAGTGGGCCGTCACCACCAGAACTTTGTTTTGATTTAAACCTGTTTTTTCCCAGACGATGTTAGAGACATCTACCCCCTGGAGCCGCTCCGCCTGCTGTTGCATGTGCGTGGTGAAGCCGGCCCACTTTTTATAATCCGGGTGGGTCTTTGGAATTTTGCCTTCGACCTTCTGGTCAAAATCTCTTTGATAGAAGTTTCTAGCTTCCTTGATATCCGCAACCGAGTTGGTCACGATGAGCTTACCGGATTTCTTAGGGTCTAATTTTTCGACTGTGGTCTTCAGGTAGTCCCGCACCTGAGCATGGCCTTTGCTTCCAACCATCCGTGACGGCACTGAGACCTTCACGATCTCCTTGACCCAATCGGTGAGTTGCTTGTTGGAAGTTTTTATGAGCTCCGTTTTAACCTGGTAGTAGGTAGAGGGCGACGCCGCGGAGACGGTGAGTGAGAAACTAAAGATCGCGAGCGTAGTCAGCTTTTTGAACATCCTTGTCTCCTTCTTGTGAGGACACTGGTTTGGATAAAAACTTGACGGTCCCGGATAGGAGGACCTTGGAATTCTTACCTTTCTTTTTGTAGACCGTGGCCACGGACCCCTCCGCAACGAGGGTGTCACCTTCCCATTCAACGTAGGCCGCGTTTAAGCACTTAGGATAGACCCAGCACTCGAGGATGGTTTCGGCCCCGAGGCTGATGAATCCCTGAAGCGGCTCGAGCCACTGGACTTCAGCAGAGGGCCTGCAGTTCTGCAGGAGGATCCGGTCTCTTGACATGTGCTCCTGGTCGAAGAGGATCATCCGTTTATCTGCGAGGGTGAACTTGCCGAACACACCCCTGAGGTTCTTAGCATCATTTTTAAAGTCAAAGGACTCTCCGTACTGATGGTGGATCACTCCGTCGTGGACGCCGACGTCCCGCTGACTCTCCCGTGCCCACAGAGATCCCCCAGTGAGGAGCTTGGGAGGAATCTTTTGTTCGAAGTAAGTAGTGAAATCGCGGGACCAGCTAAAGCACTGATGGATAGAGACCGCGTCCTGCTCCGGGGTCAGCCCGAAGTTCTCTGCCAGCTTGAGTACTTCTTTTTTAGTCAGGTCTGAAAGCGGCAGGTACATGCAGGCGAGGATTTCCTCCGAGACTCGGGCGAGGAAAGGAGAATGATCGTTGCCCTCGTCGTTAGAACTGTGAACAAACCAGGTTCCGTGCTGCTCACTGTGAAGGATCTTCGAGAAGTGTCCCGTGGCGAACTTCTGCACCCCAAGGTCTTTCATTTTTTTATAAAGCAGCACCAGCCGTAGCTGGTGGCAGGACCAGCAGGGTCCGGGGGACTGGCCTAGGATCCTGCTGCCCATCCACGGTTCTAGTACGGTTTCCGAAAACTCAGCGGAAGCCGCGACGGTGTGATGAGGGATGCCCAGTTGTTGACAGAAACGCTTAACCGACTCGAGCCGTTCACCTCCGATGTGGCAGGACAGGGTAGCTGCGGGATCGATCGGAGATTCCTCCCAACCCGGGACGATGGTCACGCCGATGAGATCGTACTTCTGCAGTTTTAAAAGAAAAGCAGACACATACGAAGACACTCCACCGGAGAGGCCAATGACGACCTTTTCTCTCTGAGTAATTTTCTCGGGATTGTACGTACTCTCCAGCTTCTTCTTCATGTCCATGGAGCCATTGTATTCTAATTTCCCTTAAGGATCCAACGAGAATTGCCGATTGTTTCTAGGATGAATTCGAACTTCGGACTCTTCTTATACCAGAAAGAAAAAAAGGACCTGCAGGTCCTTAAGGACCTCATGCAGCTCCTGCGGACCAACTCCCCCAGTCGCTCGGTGAGCTTCTCCTACGTCGAGGCCCGGACTTCACTGATACCCCACCTGACTCTGTGGGAAAATCTCCAGCTAGAGGTCGGTGTCTCGAGCCTCCAGGAATTCCAGCGAGACCTTCACCCGCAGTTCAAGAATCTCTTGAGTCTCCTGAGAGATCCTCACATGCTCACCAGCGCCGCGACTCTGGGGGAAACACTCGTGGTGAGTCTGCTCAAAGGAATCGTGAGTCCGTCGCAGAACATCCTGGTCGACGTCAACGAGGACCTGCTCTCCCCGGTTCTCATGCAGATGTTAAAATCTTGTTTCATCGAACTCACCAAGATAAAAACCGTCTACCTCGCCAGTGCCCAGCCGTCCATCTGGCTCGACTGCGCTTTTGGGCTCGTGACCAGAAAAGACTACCGCTTCGAAGTGGTCGAACTCGGTGCCGAGAACCTCAAACGTCACTGGGCCGCTTAACCTTCACCGAACAATTGATCTTGATGGCCGTGGTGGTGAACTTGTTCATCGGCTTCACCCGGATCTGCAGTGACCAATCCCCGAGATCGATACCCACGCTCGCGGTCCCGTGAAACGGAGAGATCACCGGTGCCTGCTGTGAAATTTCCTCGAAAGGATGGATCTCAACCGCCGGGTCGGTCCCCGCTTTGAAATCATGGAAGCAGATGACCTGAAGGATATCGCGCGAGCCGAAGCCAAGCAGCGGAGCAAGGCTATTGCTAAAATCCTCCGGGCCCAACCCTTGGGCCAAGGTAAGGATCCGGTGCAGCTCAGCGGCGATGCGTGCGTAGTAAGCCTTGAGAATACTCCTCGAGGCCGGGTCAAGTTCCCCCGGAAGTTCCGAGAAACCTTTCCTGACCCAGGTGCTGAAGTTCCCTGGGAACTGCAGGTCGTGCTGCGCGTGCAGCTCCAGGGCCATTCGGTTGAACTCTAGGTCGACGAGCTTATTGAAGTCTTTTTGGACGCGGGCCTCCAACAGTGAAAAGTAGAGGCCGAAGAAACTTTTAACCCCACCGCTTTTAGTGTTCACAAACGCATGCTTCTTATTGAGCTTCAGGCTTAGCGGCAGTTGGCCGGTGGTTGTTTCGAACAGCAGGTCCGCTTCATGGTAGATGTCCCGGGCAGTGGTATGGCTGAATTTCCCCAAGAGCCTCGGCGAGGCCGGGATCTCTCCGAGGTAGTCGATGATCGAACCAGCAGTTAGCCGGGAAACTTTTTCGAGGAAAGAAAGCATTTCGGGATAAAACTGTCGGACCATCCGGTCCTGCTGGGAGAGCACGGCGAGGTAGTTGCGGTCAAGGCCACTTTGGAAGAGTAGTTCTTCGTTGCCCGCGATGGCGATTTGTTTGGCGACCAGGTACTCGAAGAGGGATCCTTTGACCTCATTGAAGAGGGCCTCTTTCTTCGTCTGATCCGAAGACATGCTACTTTGCCCAGTAGGCTTCTTCCAGCCCGTCTTCTTTTTCCGGAAGTCCTCTCAGCAGCCGCGGAGAGTTCTGGCTCAATACTTCGAAGGAAACCCGGTTGGCGTACTTACTGATCTGGGAGATAGAAGAGTATGTTAAAAAATCAGCTTCGTGCTTGGGAGAGTTCGGTACCTTGTGACGGTGGTAGAGGTTGGCACTGATGTCGTGGAGGACGGCGGACAGGGCCGCGTCCCCGGCCCCGTTGGTGTTCTTGATCATCTGCGGACCGCCGCGGAAAGGGTTGATGTGTGAGTAGACTTTGATCACTTCCCCTTTGCAGTTGGCCCGTTTCATCGCTCGGGAGTATTCGTACTTATTGTATTCGACGATGGCCTTGGTGTGCAGCGGCTCTTTAGTTTCCCGGGCCTGGCCCGAGTCCGTGAGAGCACCAATGTAGAGGCCCCGGGCACCCACGGTGAGCAGCACCACCTCACACATGTCGAGGAGCCTCTGGGTCGCGAGCAGCGGATCGGCGATCTCTGTCAGCGAGAATGCCTCAAGCTCATTCATCGCAACCACCGAGACGTATTTTGGAATAAATTCTAGCAGCAGGTCGCGTTTCTCGATCACCAGCCCACTGGTCCCGAGTGACAGGACCACCGGTACGTTGGCGGCCTTGGCGATCTCTACCGCCCGCAAGGTTGATTTATAGATCGGTGACTTCTCGTCTCTGAAAGTGTAGGCCGAAACCAGCAGTGCTGCAGATTTTTCAATCACCTCCACCGGGATGAACTCCGGAGAGAGATCGTTCATGCAACCTTTACTGATGGCGAAGGTCCGCTCAGAGTCCGGGCTCACAAAACAAAGGGCCCGGCCCATGGGCCTTGGGCAAGGTTGCAGGTAGCTCAGGTTCACCTTGGAGCTGGTGTTACAGATGTACTTGAAAGCGTAGTCACCGAGCTCGATGTTTTTATTGATGGTCCCCAGCGCCACGGACGGGCTGTCGGAGAGGATGGAAAAGTTGTGGAGCGTGTTGCCGACGGAGCCGCCGGGGAATTCTCCGGAGATCGCACCGCGGTTTTTGTAGTTCCAGTAGATGGTATCGGCGAGGCCGTCATCGATGATGAAGGACTCACCTTTTTTAAACTGGTGTTCCGAGAGGAACTCATCGTTGACAGGAATTTCGATGTCCACCAGTAACTGATCAAGGCCCACCACATACACATTTCCGGGACGGTTGATCTCGTCGTCGAAAGAGCTTCTCTGTTTATCTTCCACGGGGAAATAGTGCTTGGTGTTGCGACGACCAGGGAACTTCATAAAAACCTCTTAATATAATGCTTTTATAGATCAAAGCACCATGCTTTAGAAAGAGTCTCGTAGACGAAAGTTGGCCCTTTATGGTAAATTCTTCATATGTTTGACTCCTCTCACCCTCTGAAATCTCCCCTGTTTGATTATTATGCTCCGCTTGGAAACAGCTACCGAGGACTTTTGTCTATCCCGCATTCCGGCATGACGATCCCGGAAGTGTTCACTCCCTACCTATCCGGCGACGAGAGGGCCTACCTGGAGGATGTGGATTTCAAAGTCAATGAACTGGTGGACATTCCGGCACTGCAAAGAGCAGGCGTCGCCGTACTGGTGGCCCACGTCCACCGCATCTGCGTGGACCTCAACAGGGCCGAAGGCCAGTGTGTCTTATTCTGGAAGGAAAATACCCAGGGTCGCAGGCTTGTGATGAAAGATCCCACCGCACAAGAAACAGAACGATTCATTGAGACTTTCCATCGCCCCTACTATGAAATTTTAAAATCAGCTCTGCTCGATCTCGAGAAGAGAAAGACGGGTCGGGTTTCCATGGTGGACCTCCATAGCATGCCGTCCACTCCAACGGCCTATCACATGAAGCAGAACCCCAACCAGAAAACTCGCCGACCGCAGTTCTGCATCAGTAACCGCAAAGGTGAAACCTGCCAACCGGACTTCATCGAGTTCTTCAAGCAAGACCTTGAGAGAAAGGGCCACGAGTCTTCTCTCAATGATCCGTACGTCGGTGGGTTCGTCACCGAGTATGTCGGGAAGTTCCGCACCAATAACATCCAGATCGAAATCAACCGGAGCGTCTACATGGATGAGGCCACCAAGCTCCTCGTCTCCGAAAAAGCAACTGCTCTGAGGGGAGTCCTCACTGACACTCTCATCAAAGGATTTGAAAAATTTGATTCCTAGTGAACCGTCATGTCTTCCGTCGCGGCCGGTGCTTCTTCCTTCACTTTCTTCAGGTACATGTTCATCTTCTCGTCCGGTGTGAGCGGGGCTTCCGGTGCGGCGGGCCTGTCCCGGTCTAGAGAGAGTTTCTTCTCCAGTTCTTCGATCTCTATTTTTCTCTGCAGCACGATCTCCGGGTCATCCTCGTGGTCGTTAAAGATCTTCCGAGAGGTGAAGGTCTTCCCGTATTGTTTCAGCGCGAACTTATACAGGGCACGCAGCTGGGCGGAATTGGTGCGACCCCGCTCAAGGTAGAAGATCATCTCCCGCAGCCGGTCCACGTTCTCCATGTCCTGGGTCCAGGCAGATAGCAGGTACAGCATCCCTTCCTGGTCCACCTGCCGGGAGAAGTTGAGCTGCTTGAACTCTTTGTAGAGAAATTCGCTCATCGCCTTGTCGACGGTGGTCAGGGAGATGCTCTCCAGGAACTTCGCACGGAGTGCGGCGGACTCCGGATTATTTTTTTCTGTCTTCAGGATGTATGAATAGATCAGGCCGCTGTCGTAGGTCCGCACGTGCTCGATGCTGTAGTCCTTGTCCAGCGAAGAGAGTTCGATGATGGCACTGGTTCCGCCTTTGATCAGCCCGTACTTCAGCGTCTCCGCCGGAAGCAGCTTCGAGCGCAAGTGCAGGATGTGGAGATCGTAGATCATGCTCTCGAGATTCTTGGAGTTGGACTTGATTACCAGTGAGAACACGTCCTTCCAGACCTTCTCGACCGGAATCTTTAAAAGTGTTTTCCGGACATACGGAAGTTCGAAGAGTTCCTGGTCATGGGAATGATCCACGTACACTGAGGTCGGTAGTGTGTAGACCCGGGCCAGTTCCCGGTCGTTGGATGATAAGATGATGATTCCGAGTTGAGGCGCGGTCTTCGGTCCCGAAGACTCTAAGAGGGGAATAGTTTTGAAGAGTGGGTGCCTGACCGGAAGAGGAACCAGGCTGTTTCTGATGGGAAACTCTTTCCACAGCTGGGCGTAGTCTTCTTTGTAAGTTGGGACTGGGTCGATGGGCGTCGGTTTTAGGTAGGAAGCTTTATATCCTTCGACCCGGTAGTACTTGTTCCAGCCCTCACCCTTGAGCCATCCGGAATAGAGCCGGTAGGGATAGCCCTTCACCACGACGTAGCCACCGAGGATGAGTAACGAGACGGTAAATAAGATGGCCATGAGCACGCGCATGCAAATTCCTAAGCCTTCAGAAAAACATAGTTCTACTAATACATTACTATCGGCTATTAGAAATAACTCATGAAATTATTGTAAATACCGATTAGTAGGAAAAATCAGTCGGTTTTTTAGGGGCTGTCTCATGAAAAAACTTTTCACTCTCTTGTCAGTTCTTACTCTGGTCGCAGGCTGTGATGCTCCTCAAAGATCCAGAGGGCTGGAGAACTTCAGGGACATGAATGCCATCGGCGGCCCGACCGGTGGAAACACCTCAGGCACGAGCGGCTGGACAGATCCGGGAACCACCACCGGAGGCACCACCGCGGGGACCACGTCCGGTACCACCAGTGGCGTCACCAGTGGGACGACCGGCGGCACTCCCTCCCCCGGCTTCGAGACCTGCAGCCTGTCTGACAAATACCAGACGCCCGAGATCGGGCCCTTTGGCCTGTGCCAGAGCACCAGTGATGAAACAATCTTCCGTCTCCGCTTCAGCATGACCTCTGACCGAAGAACCTGTCTCATCCCCAGCTACAAAGACGCCGGTGGAAGCTCGACGTTCATTGGCCAGCCTCAGTGTACCTTCACCGAGGCCAATAAAATTCTTCAGGGGCCGGTCGCCAAAAACAGACCAGGCTTTGAAAACTATCCACTCAACGGTGTGATCGTCATGAAAGAACTGCTGCTCCCTGAGTACTTCCAGTGCATGAACGGTTATCTCCTATGGATCGAACAGGCCTGTGCCGTTCCACCGCAGGGCATGCCGGAATTTGAAAAGCAAAGAAGGATGCAGTACTGCGGCTACTGGAGACAGACCTGTCCCTATTCCTACAAGACCAACCCGGCGTGTGCTCAGGAAGCGCGCAACTACATGAACCAGATCTGTACGTCTTTCAAATCGCGGTTCGCGAACTCTTACCTCGACATCCGGCTCAAGTAGCTCAGTTCAGCGTCTGGCGGGAGATGACCTCTCCGGTGCTGAAGGCCAGCACCAGCTCATCCTTGCGGGAGATGAAATTCAGAACCGGCACCAACACCTGGGCATTTTTTGCCTTATCCGGAAGCAGCACTCCCAGTAGAATTTGATGGAACCTTTGACCCAGGTTGTAGGTCTTGATGTAGGTGCGCAGCTCGTAGCCATCTTCTTCGAACCCGTAGGACCTGTCCGGCGTCTCGATGGTCCCGGCCAGCAAGTGGTCATACTGCGAAAATTCCTCGAAACCAAAGTCATCCTGGGCCATGAGCTGGATCAGTTTCGACAGATACTCTGACTTCTTCAGGCCCAACCATTCCGCGACTTCTTCGGTGATGAGGAAGTCATCCTTCGGACTGTCCATTCTTTCCCCCTGGCAAAAGCTACCCTCTGAACCATCTTATCACTCTGCGAGTAAGATAGAAGAGGTAAAAGGGGAATTATGCGCAAGTTGCAGGATGCAGACGGTTTGGACCAGCTTTTAGAATCCGGCGGGTCCGGGTACTTTCCACTTTTTTATCAAGACTGGATCGTCGAGTCCCTCGCCAACCTGAGCGAGGTAAAAAAAATGTCATTCTCCAAGGCCGCGGAAACTGTTCACCGGGTCTACAAGCAGATCGAGCGGTACCAGAGCCTGGAAAAAAAGAAAGTCGCCATCCAGGCCCTGCAAGATGACGAGCGAAAAGACTTCGTCCTCTCCTTCATGAAAATGGTGGAGTTCCGGGCCTTGGACAAACTGCGAGAACTTCAGTGATGATGAAAGGTTTCCTTAGTATTTTTCTCTCCGGCCTAAGCTTCAGCGCGGCTGCGGAGTACCGGGCCTACCAGTACCTGGTGAAGTCCCACGACCCCTTCGCAGTGGCCACCAAGGCGCAGGCCCAGTACATCATCTCCACCCTCAATCCGCAGATGTACAAGAGCTACCACGGCGGCAGCTTCGTCAGCGTTGACTTGCTCCGGACTTGGATCTGCCCGGGCTACACCGGCCGCCGGCAGAACGTCTGCGACCATCCGTACGACAAGGAGAACCCGGTCCAATGAGCACTGTGAACCGAGACCTGGAGAGAATCAATTCACGCGAACTGGCCACCGCCAACAAGCGCAACCAGCGGGAGCTCGCCTCTCTAGAAACCAATCACGGGAAACTCAAAGCCGAGCTCAAAGAGACCCACCAGGGTGAGAAGGTCGAGCTCCAGACTGAGCACCAGTCGCAGCTAAACCGAGAAACAGAGAAAAAAGAAAAAGTCCTGGGAGAGCTGCGCACCAACCTGCAGCAGACCACCAAGCTCACCGAGAAACAGCTGGACGAACTCAAAGACAGTTCGACCAAGCAGAAAAACCATATCCAGCAAGACCTGATCGCGCAGAGTGAGATCCTGACCGGCGAGCACGAGCTGCAGCTGAGCGAACTCAATGGCCGGTTCAACGACTCGACGAAGAAAGTTATCGAAACTGGTCGCTCGCGGCTGGATGCGCTCTCTCGGGAAATGAAACAGAAGCACTCTCATGACAAAGAACATCTGGAGGGAAAGATCCACCAACAGAAAGAAAATTTCGAAACGACCTTCTCCCGGGAAGGCCTGTTGTATGAGACGATGAAAAATGATCAAGACGGGATGTTCAAGAAAGACCGGCTCAACGCCAATCAAAAGCAGCAGGTCGATCTGGTGAAGCAGAACGACCAGCATCTCACGACCTTCGAGCTGCGGGATCAGGATTTCCGCAAAGGCATCAAGGAACAGGACCTCTTCTTCGAGAAGAAATTCCAGACGACCCTGCAGAACCACAATGGCCAGTTTAAAAATTTAAATGACCGCCATGACAAGGTTACCAATAAGATGAAGACGGAGCTGGCGACGGATCTCACCCGGGCCGTTACCAGGGCCGACGATCCCTTCTACCAGTTCGTTGAACTCGGCCCGAAGCTCACCGAACTGCGGGATCACGTTGAGATTGCGGTAAAGGTTCCTGAGTACTCGAAGCAAGACCTGCTCCTCACCACCAATGGGAAAGAGGCCATCCTAAACTTTAACCGTCGCTACACGGACTCTAACCGGAACCAGGACGGGACTTTAAATAAGATTAATAAAGTTGAGACCTTCATCACTCGGCTTCAGGCCGGAGCTACATTGGATGCGAAGTCCATCAAGTCCACCTATGAAAATGGGGTCATGACATACTTTATAAAAAAAGCTTAGCAGGCCACGCCTAGGTGGCCCCGCCTAGTCTTTGATAATGACAAATTCTTTGAATTCCTGACGTTTGATTTTCTTTAGGTCTTCGCTGATCTCACGCACTTCAGAATGGGGAGGACCCTTAGCGCAAAACCGGTGCAGCTCTTTCAAAGATTCGATATCCCCTTGGGCGATGACTTGGACAGAACCATCGGCTTTATTGCGCACCTGCCCAACAATGGGAAGGCTTTTGGACATCACAAAGTCTACAACGCTATAGCGAAACCCGACTTTCTGAACTTTACCTTTGATTGTTAGTGTAATTTGCAGCATGAATTTATTCTGGCAAAAAAGTGACGGAGAGCCAAGTTTATTTCTCCTAGAGATGGTTTCTTCGGGCTACAATACCTCCCATGCGAAGGCCAAAGCTCGTCCACTTCACTGGTATTGAATCCGACGAATACATTCATATTCGTGCTTCAATGACCTATTCGTCCCACGGAAAATTTGAAATCCTCGACGAGATAAATCAGAATCTAAAAGAAATAGTCCCCACCAGACCCATCCAGAGCCTGGGCCTTTTATCCTCGAACGTCTTCCGGCTCAAGGTGATTGGCCTCTCCCGTGAGGATGAAGAAGTGACCATAAGATTCTTTGACTCTGACAGCTTCGGCAACTTCAATTTCAAGCTGCCGCAGCCGGAAGTGGTGAAGATCGTGAAGCTCAAACTTTTCGAGACCAACTCCCATCCCGGCCTGGAACTGCTCATCGGTAGCTTCATCCCCACCACCATCCGAAAACCGAAAAAAATCATCATCACTGATTTCGATAAGACCCTGGTGGACACCAGGTACTCTTCTATGAAGGAACTCTATCACTCCCTGCGCAATCCGATCCAGTACTTCCCGCCCGTGGACAAGTCCATCGAGCTCATCACCGGGTACATCCGGGAAGAGTACCAGCCCTTCGTGGTCTCGGCGTCTCCGCATTTTTATGAAAACGCCATCCGCGACTGGCTCTACCAACGGCAGATCTTCACCGGGAATATTTTCCTAAAAGACTACCGTAACATTTTCTCTTTCTTCGAAGGCGACCTCTCCACTAAGGATCTGAAGTCCCAGGGTTTTTATAAGCTCAACACCATCGTCAACATCCTTTTGATGACCGGCATCCCGGAGGACCTGGTGCTGGTGGGCGACGGATTCGAATCTGACACAATCATCTACCTGACGCTGGCGGCGGTGTTGATAGGCCGCTATGATCCTTGGACCATTTGGAACTCCATCAAGCGGGAAGAATCCTTCAGGTTAACCAACCAGCAGCACTTCCGCTTCTTGTCCAAGTTCTACCAGCTCAAGAACATGAGCGACGCGCGACCCAGGAGTAACTTGAAGATCTACATCCGTTGCAAACCGAAGATGCAACAGACCCTGGACTCTAGAAACTTCAACTTGGATTTCGCAAACCAGCTGAAGCACCTTGTGCACAACTACGTAGGTTGATATGAAAACGATACTTGTCCGTTTGATCGGGGACCCTGCCGAGAATCTCTACCTGCTTGGACTCAAAGAAAAAGCCGCCTTCCTAAAGCTCGAAGACCGGGTCTCGAGACTCCTGTCAACCAATTCGTTCCTAAGGTACGGTCAGGAGATACTGGGCAAGGCCAGGGGACTGTTTAAGAAAAAAGACGAGAGTTTCTTCGACGCCTGTGTCCGGTCCTACGCCGAGGGCCTAGGCATCGAAGCCTCAAGGTACATGAACTTCCTCGCTCTCTTCGAGATGGCCGCCCACTATGGCCAGATCTACCCGGAGCTCAAGGCGCTGCTACCCGGATGCACCAGTGTCCTCACCAGCTCAAAGAGCGGGATCACCCATACTCGCCTGCTGGACTTTCCGCTGATCGGAATCTTCGAAGAAGCTCCCCGCCTCTACTACTGGCAGACGAGTGCGGGCCACACGCTCCTGAACTACAGCTGCGAGGGCCTGGCACCCTTATTCCTGCAGGGGATCCACGGCAGCGGGTTCAGCTTCGCGCTTCACCACAAACCGGGAGCGGCCTACCACAAGGAAGGTCAGAGTATCTTCCAGATCGCCTTCGAAGCTCTCTTCGACTGTCGGGATCTGTTAGGCTTCAAGAAAGAAATCAGGAAAAAAATCTCCGTCACCAAATGGTCATTTATCCTGCTCGATAAATCCGGAAGTGTGGCCGTCATGGACATCGCGGGCCCTGCGGTCAACGTCGAGAGCTACAGTGTGCACGACACTTCTCCACTGATCTTCACCAATATTCCACTCAAGAATGATGCCTCCGGCTTCGAACATTTCCTGAGGTTCAGCCAAGACCGGCAGGCCTGGCTCAAAGATAAGATCTCACCTCTGATCACTGGCCATCCCTTGGACCTGATGACCGACGTCGAAGACCAGAAGGCCCGCAAGTGGCGTCATCCGACAGCAACCCTCTCCACCACCGGGGCGTTCCACGTGAACCTGACCGAAGGCACACTGGACATCAAGGAAGGGTCTGCGGCCCTGGTGAGTTCTGATCCGATTTTTCAATTCTCTCTCTCAGGTGGGGCGGACTCCAAGCTCCTGAAGAAGGCCACGCCCCCGGGACCGTTCGAAGCGGCCTGGAAGCGGGCCTCACTGGCGCAGAGTGCGTTCGACGACGGAAGGTTTG
This sequence comes from Bacteriovoracaceae bacterium, assembly GCA_035576105.1. Classification (GTDB taxonomy): domain Bacteria; phylum Bdellovibrionota; class Bacteriovoracia; order Bacteriovoracales; family Bacteriovoracaceae; genus Peredibacter. Next base: position 183,267 of record DATLXA010000027.1, on the reverse strand, counting down.
ATCAGGCCTACCACCAGCTACAGATGAGCATCGCTCAGATCCCGAGCTTACTGTGGAAAGACATCCTTTCATTCTACCTCTACACCTGGGACTTTAAGTTCGTCTCCGGTAACCGGGAGCTGTGCCTGGTCTATAAGAAGCTTAAAAAACTCCAGCTGCCGGCGCTGCTGATGGACCAGAGGAACCTGCTGGTGATGCGGTTTGAGAAAAAACTTGATCTCTCAGCGACGGTTACTGTTGATGATGTCTCTGCTCCCTACAAGGAACTGTTCGCCCGCGAGAGAGCTGCTTCCAAGACGGTCTTCGCGGCTTGGATGAAGCTAATCTATCCCCGCATCGAACTACTGGACGTGTTCGCACCTCACCAACGATAAAAAAGGTTTCGCACCATGGGACTGATGTACGTGTTTCCGGTTTCAGAAGAGGAAGAAGGCTTCGCCGTCAGAAGTGAGGAGGGCCTGACTCTAAAAACCTATGGTCTTCCCTACCTGTTCTGGGTCTACGCCCTCTGCTCCATCGCGGTGATTCTATTTATGTTCCTGGCGATCAAAGCTCCGGTGCTGAAACTGGTGGCGCTGGGAGACGAGACCGACGCGACGCTGGGGTACGGGCTACTGAGCTTGGTGGGACTGCTACCTGTGATGATCCTGCTGTTCTTTTTCTACGAGAAACGCTTGGTGAAGAAGAAGGCCCTGCTGCGCATGGAACACCGGATCCTGGGGATGAGGATTTTTTCCGAGAAACTTATCCTGGACTCCAGTGACGAACTCACCGTCGCCCCTTACCTTTCCTCCCCCAACATCGCGAAGATCAAAGCCGAGGCAGACACTGTTGGATTTCAAAACAAAGGTTATTTCGTCTTGTGGCTTCAGCACAAGTCCGGGAAGAAGATCCTCATCGACCGGCACTCCCGCAAAGCCGACCTAGATAAATTGAAGAGCTTGTTAGACGGCAACTAGAACTGGTAGTTCACCCCAAGCCCGATCCGGGAACCTTTGAAGTCCGGTGAGATCGCTCCATACGGGGCGGGAAGATTGTATTTGATCAGGCGGGTGTAGTACATGCCCAGGTTCCCTTCGACACCCCAGCTTGGTGTAAACTGGTAAGTTGAGGTGAGACCAGCTCCCAGGGTGTAGCCGAAGCTGTTCTTTTGGATGTCCCCGACGGTGAAAGTGGAGACAGGGATGATCAGTAGCTGGGATTCGATCCGCACGAGTAGTTTCTGTGAGTCGACCAGCCGGTAAGCAGTTCCGAAACCAAGCTCAAAGGCCGTGAACCCCTCCTCGCCTTCACTTGCGGACATGAAGTTCGCGAGCATCTGTAGGTCGAGGTTCCTGCGGATCAGAGCTTCCCCCTTCAGAGACAGGCCCAGCCAAGACAGATTACTTTCACCGGTGGACGCCGTTCCGCTGCCTCGGAGGTTCATGACCGAATTAAACGAATAAAGGGAGAGCACGTACTTAGTCCGGAGTCTTTCGTACACCACCGTGGAGAAGCGCTCCGAGGTCGGCAGCGGAGGCTCGATGCTCTCGCCGGCGATGATGACGTCAGTTTTTTTTATGTAGGCCTTCTTCCCTGGAACGAGGACTTTGTAGATCCCGGGATAACTCTCGTGCGGGGCCAGGGTAACTTTCTTCCCGCCCTTCATGTACCCGAGTGGTACCGTCAACTCAGGATCCGAGAAAACTTTCGCCCGGTCTCTCAAAATGGTGCCGGCCAGGTCCGAAGCCAACGCCGCCTGACTGGAGAAGCATAATAAGATCCCAAATATGTTAAGAATCTTACAGAGTGGAAACGCTCGTCTCATTTCATCCGACCTTGATTATCCGCCATTAAAAATTGCGAGGAGCAAAAGGCCCTCCCACTAAATTTCTTTTTTTCATAGTACCGATGAGTTAGGAGTGTATCAATGAAAAGAGGAAGAGAACTAAACTAGATGTATTTCAATTTCATGCAGGCCTGAGATGAGAACCTAGGACCTGTAGTTTTGACCAGGTTAAAAAAAAAGCCCCTCTTGCGAGGGGCTTTTTTTTATTTTTCCATGTAATTCTTAACTTTATACCTTGTACCCATGAACCAGAAGATCCCGGCGAACAGTGCCATGAGGATAGCGAAGAACATAAAGTACCCAACAGAGGCCACTGGGTAGAAGTTGATAGCTGAGACGTAGGCAGTGATGAGGTTACCGAAGAAAACAGTTAGCAGCCAGATGGACATGATGGATGATTTCATCGACCGCGGCGCCTGGGTGTATGCGAACTCCAGACCGGTGATAGACACCATCACTTCAGCGACGGTGATCACCAGGTAAGGGAAGAACTGCCACATGACATTGAGTTTGTTACCGCCATCCAGACCCATCTGGATCAAAGCAACTAACCCGAATGAAGCGGCGGCGACGAACATCCCCCAAGTCATGCGACGGATTGGAGTTGTCCGGAATCCCATCTTGTCCATGAGTGGATAGATACCCATAGAGAAGATCGGGATCAACGCCATAACCATGATCGGGTTCCAGGCGGCAATCTGAGAAGCCTCAAACTCCTGTCCCATGAACACCAGATCCATGTTCATCGCCTGGATGACCCAAGACGATCCGTGCTGGTCGAAGAGTGCCCAGAACACTGAAATGGCAGCGAAGAGTTTTGCAATATCAATGACAGCTTTGGCAGCGTCTACCTGCTCCCGGCTATGATCTTTAAGGGCCGCATCGAGGTAGCTCTCCCCGGTCTTGCGACTCTTTTGATTTTTCATGGCAGATCTGATGACGTTGAAGAGCCCGTGTCCGTCACTCTTGGTCGGAGGTACGTGGACGAATTCGTTTCTACCCATCCAGAAGATGAAGGTAGCGATGAGCATCAGAACACCGGGTACGCCGAACGCGACACTCGCACCGTAGTGCTTGAGGGTCCACGGGGTGATGAGAGTGGAGAAGAATGAGCCGAAGTTGATCATGAAGTAGAAGAGTTCGTACACTTTCTTCAAGAGGTGCTGTTGGTTGGCCCGGAACTGGTCACCGACGTGAGCGGAGACACAAGGCTTGATCCCACCGGAGCCAAATGCGATCAATGCAAGGCCCGCGTACAGTCCGTTCTTGGTTTCCCAGAAGGAAAGAACAGCATGGCCTGCGCAGTAAACAAGAGAGAGGTAGAGGATGGTCTTATACTTACCCCAGATTCGGTCTGAGATGTATGCCCCGAGGACCGGGAACAAATAACAGGCACCCGCGAACAGGTGATAGGTAGATGTTGCTTCGGCTTCCTGGAACAGAAGAACCTGGATCATAAATACAGTAAGGATGGATCTCATCCCATAGTAGCTGTATCTCTCACATGCTTCGTTTCCGACGATGTACTTGATCTGTGGGGGAAATCTGTTGTTTCCCGCAACGAGACTATCGGCTGTGGCCATGGTTCTCTCCTTCAGAAAGGTTCAATTATTTATCTTTGTTATCTTTTCCAGAATCATTGAAATTAAATGGCTTGGGACGCTTATTGCCGCCAAGGCGCTTTGGCTTATCAGAGTCCTCGCCCTCAGATTCCCAGTGACGATACCAAGTATCCGACGGGTTAGCTTGGTTTTTTTCCTCACTTTCTCTGACCGCTTTTTCGATGTCTTCTCGTTTTTTGAGCCGTGTGATGGTGCTCTTTGGCACTGATTCTTTGCTCGCTATGGGATTTTTTTCATGAGCCGAGATATCTAGAGTGACATCACCCAGAATTTTGGTCTGACAAGAAAGTCTTTCTTTGGTGATGTGAAAGACATTACCCAAGAGGCGCAGTTCTTCGAAAGTTTGCGGCGAAAGGTTAAGCTCGCCAGACTTCACAACGATCATGCAGTCTGTGCAGGTCGCACAACCACCGCAGCTAGACTTAATCTTTTTGCCGGCCTTCTTCAATTGAGTCAACAGCGACTCTTCGTTATTGAGCTCGAGGACTTCTCCCGAAGGCCATAAGGTACACTTTGATAGGGTCATACGACTTTCTTAATCTGCTTTTCGATAGTGTCCAGGATCTTACCCTTGAACGGCTTGAGCATGAACCCGAGATCAAGGCTCACGGTTGCTTCAGTTTCACCGAAAATGATCTTAGCTTCGAAGCCACTCCCTTTTGCGGTGAGCGTTGAGTTAGCGTCATCATTGTTCATAACAGCGTTGACTCCGAACTTGGAGATGACCTCAGGGATGAGTTTCTTGGCCTGCTCGTAGCCTTTGTTTTTGTCGGTGATCTGTGAATAAGGGATTTTCAATTCCATAAATAATCCTTTGCTAAAATTATTTGTTAGTTGAGGTGCCGGAGCCGGTGGATCCAAATCCGCCGGAACCACGTGCAGTTATACCTAAGGATTTCGATACCATGAACTTCGCCTGAATGACAGGGCCGATTACCAGCTGGGCAATCCGCAGTCCGTGTTCGATGACATAAGGCTCTTCACCGAAGTTACCAATGATGATGTTTACTTCTCCTCGGTAGTCACAGTCAATGGTTCCCGGGGAATTGACGACCATCAGATGGGACTTCAGAGAAAGGCCCGACCTGGGTCTGACCTGGATCTCGTACCCCAGAGGGATTTCCATGCAGAGGCCGGTGGGCACGAGGACGCGCTCACCGGGTCTGACGGTTAGAGATTTTTTTTCAGGGATGCTGGCACGGATGTCCGCACCGGCAGCCCCATCGGTCGCGTAAAACGGAAGCTCAAAACTCTGGTCGAAGTGCTCCAGAGTTAGGACAGATACTTCGACCATTTACTTGGCCTTTCTCTGAAGCGGAGCGATCTCCCGGATGGAGAGCTTGATCTTTCCGAAGCGGTCGACTTCCATAACTTTCACGTCAACCATGTCACCCTCGGAGAGATAATCGTTCGGATCGTTGACCCGTTCATTGGCAATTTCGGAGACGTGGACCAGTCCCGCGAGCCCAGGAACGATGTCAACGAAAGCTCCGTACTCTTTGATGGTGGCAACTTGTCCTTTATAGACTGCGCCGATCTTCGGTCCGTTGAGCTGCATCTCCGCCAGGGCGATGACTTCGTCGATCTTAGTGAGATCGACCCCCAGGACTTTAACGGTCCCGTCTTCTCCCACGTCCATGGTGACTTTGAAGTTTTCCTGGAGCGCTTTAATATTCTTTCCACCAGGTCCGATGAGCCCGCCGATCTTATCCGGAGCGATCTTGAAGGTCTTGATCTGAGGAACCCCGGCCTTGAAGCCTGACCGGTGAGTTGAGATAGTCTTGGCCATCTCTCCCAGGATATGGATGCGGGCTTCCTTCGCCTGGTCGAGCGCGAGACGGAAGATTTCTTCAGAGATACCGGCGATCTTCATGTCCATCTGGATGGCAGAGATCCCGTCGGCAGTTCCGGCGAGTTTAAAGTCCATGTCGCCCAAATGATCTTCGTCACCCAGGATGTCGGTCAGAATTTTATATTTGTCGCCTTCCTTGATCAGACCCATCGCAATTCCCGCGACAGGGGCTTTCATGGGTACCCCTGCGTCCATCAGCGCCATGGAGCCGGAGCACACGGATCCCATTGAAGAGGAGCCGTTCGATTCTAACACCTCACAGGCTATCCTCACCGTGTAGGGGAACTCCGTCTGTGGCGGCATGGCCTTCTTGAGAGCTCTCTCCGCCAGGTTTCCGTGTCCGATCTCCCGTCGACCCACACCGCGGTAGCCTTTGGCTTCGCCGACGGAGAACGGAGGCATGGTGTAGTGAAGGTAGAACTTCTCGTACCCGACGCCGTGGATGGAGTCGTACATCTGCTCGCCTTCTTTTCCGCCGATGGTGACCGCTGCGAGGACCTGGGTTTCACCCCGGGTGAAGAGGGCCGATCCGTGTACAGAAGTCAGGATGCTTGTTTCCGTTTCGATGGCCCGGACCTTGGTGACAGGACGGCCTGCGATTCTCTTTTCTTCATTCAGTATGTCCGCACGCATGAGCTTGTAGAGCACTTCGTCGGTGACCTTGGCGGCTTCTTTCCCGAAGTCGGTTGACTCCGCCAGGCCGAATTTAGCGAAGTTTGCTTTGAGTGATGCTTTGATCTTCTTTTTGAACTCAGCGGTGGCGACCGTTCGGTCTTGCTTGCCGTCGATGGAGAGCACCTTGCGGGCGTCTCCGGAGAAGTCTTTAAAGGCCTCTGTCATCAGGGCGGCGTTCGGATTGGAAGGGACGAATTCGCGCTTCTTCTTCCCTACTTCTTTTGTCATCTGGTCAAGGAGCCCACAGAACTCTTTGATCTTGGAGTGACCGAAGACGATGGCCTCTAGCATGTCTTTCTCAGACACGATGTTCGCTTCGCCTTCAACCATCAAGATGGCATCCTTAGATCCGGCCACCAGCAGCTCGAGCTCCGAAGTCTTGAATTCTTCTTTGGTAGGGTTGAGGACCAGCTTCCCGCCGATCTTTCCGATCTTGGTGTATCCCATTGGTCCGCTGAACGGAACGTCAGAGATCGCCAGACAAGCCGCGGCTCCCAGGCCCGCCAGGACCTCCGGGTCTCCTCCATTGGGCTTGATCGACATCACCTGGGCCATGATAACGGTTTCGTTCATGAAGCCTTCAGGGAATAACGGCCGGAGAGGTCGGTCAATCAACCGCATGATCAAGATCTCAGCGTTTGATGGTCGGCTCTCTCTCTTCATGAAGCCGCCGAGGAATTTTCCGGCGGCGTAGAACTTTTCTTTATAATCTACTAGCAGTGGGAAAAAATCTTGTCCGTCGTTGACTTCCCGGGCACAGCCGAGTGTCACTAAAACCTGGGTGCCTTCACAGGTCACCATCACCGCAGCGTCCGCTTGCTTGGCGAAACGGCCCGTCTCGAGGACGACTTCTTTGTTACCGAAGTTTAACTTAAATTCTTTTCTGTTGTTTATCATGGGGTCTCCTAAAATATCTAGCATGACGTTTAAAGACGTCATGTGTTCTGTAGAATTGGTGATGGGTATGAAGGAAGAGTTTGAGAGATAAAGAGAAAGTTGAACCAGGTGCTCAATTCACTTTTTATCTCTAAAGTAACCCTATTCTCTATTCCCGGTTAAAATAAGAAGGGGCCAATAGGCCCCTTCATTAAAAATTACTTACGTAGGCCGAGCTCACCGATGAGCTTGGTGTATCTTGCTGTATCTTTCAAGTTAAGATGTTTTAAAAGTGACCGTCGACGCCCGATCAACTTCATGAGGCCTCTCATACCTGAATGGTCTTTCTTGTTTTTCTCAAAATGCGGAGTCAGATTTTTGATTCTTTCTGTGAGAATCGCGACCTGTACTTCTGTGGACCCGCTGTTCTTGTCATTCCCACCGAACTTCTTTGTGAGTTCTGCGGATCTTTCTACTGTGATCATCTTTGCTCCTATGCCCAAGTCTCAAACTTACTTTGAAACCTAGAACATGGTAATATGGAAAGGCGTTAGTGCTTCCATATGGCCGGCGAACCGGTCTAGTTATATTATGAACTTATAGACTTTTATCTAACATCTTCAGACATGTAAATCATAAAATAGGAAAAGGTACCTAGAATGGTAAGGCTGGGCCACACGGTGCACTCTGACAATGTGCTTCAAGGGTCACGACTCCAGAGAATCCAAATCTTAGCTTGTCAACTAAGGTACCAGCCTATATTTTTTAAAGATTGCAAAGGAATGAATGAAGACCAGTGAAGATTTAGAAAAAATCCAACTCTACCTTCCGGAGGGGTTCGGGGGCATCAAGATTGTGGAGATGTCAGACCAAAGCATGCAGCTCTATGCCCAGGCCGCAGATCAGCTCGATGTCGCCGGATCGGCTTACGACTTTGAGACCCAACGTTTCTTCGGCTTCGGGATGACTTAAAGGTCATTTGAAAAAGTTCATCTTCCCCATAAAACTCATCACCGCCCTGCTCATCATGATTTCTTTGTCGGCCGTGGTGAAGTACATCAGCAGCAGCTCAAAGACCGTTCCACAAGAAAAAAGCTTCCCTATTACCACTTCCTGCCCTAGTCCAAGAGACGTGGAGCTCACTTACACAGCGACCACCGTCGTCCACAAAGGTCTCACCACTGATCTCCCCGCCGCCGTCGCCGGGGCGATGGAACTCCAGAGCCGCTTCCTCCGGGGCTACCTCAACTCCACCTACAATCAAAAGATCATCAATCACCGCATCCTGATCACAGCGGAAAAAAAAAGTTTTAAAATCCTCGAGCAAACGGACTCACCGTATTCGATGAGCATCACCCTTCCGGAGGGCGCGAGTAAAACCCACAACCGGTACGTGACCGCTGCTTTTAAAAAAAAGAATTTGTCTCCGAGGGACCCCGCCCAGAGAGTTACCTACCAGGCGGTGCTCTCTGCCATCGAGTGCTTCCATCACTCTGAGCTTCCGGAGATCACCGCGGTCCTTCCTCTGGATCCGCACCTCGCCTTCTGGGCCCTACCGTCGTCGCTTCACCGACCGGTAAAGTATTTCGCAACGTCCCGGGTAACCAATCCCTGTTCGGCTCCGACCTGGGCATTGATGAGCGATGACAATTTGTATTGGTATTTCTGGAGCCCGGAAGCTCGGACGAAGGATGTCCAGTGCCCACAGGAACTGGAAGCTCGCCAAGCAGTGACTAAAGTTCCCCTGGAGATACGGGTCAGACCTCCGGAACCCAAGCAGGAAGTAGGCTTCGAGCAACTCGCGGCCGGGAGTGGAGTCTCCGTGGGAATCATCTGGGGGTTCATGAACGACCGCCCCTCGCCGGTGGCCGCCATCGAAGGCCTGCGGGATCTGTTCGAAGGCAGGACCATCGGCCACGAGTTCCTGAAAACTGTCTTGAAGCAAGCAAAGACCCGAGGCTTGTTTAACTTTGACTCCTCGATGCCTGCACTGATAGACCTTCTGGCCAAGACGGAGAGCTTCATCAACAACGCTGTCTTCACCGTTAAAATCGGTGAGAAAAGCGCCAAGCTCCAAGTCCGGGGAGTGCTCAAGCAGAGCCGGAAGGACGTCACCATTGATGTTTATTTTGGAAACACTTCGCTCTACAAAGATGACCTCTACCAGGCCCCCCTGCTGGAGTTCCTCAGGCACAAGGACCTTGTCTTCTACGTTGGTCACTCGGGCATGGGAGATAACCTGGACTTCTCCAAAATAGAGACGGCGAACCTCATCTCTGCTTCAGAGAAACGCTATCAGTTCTTCGGCATCATCGGGTGTTATTCTCTGGCGGAGTACGGGCACGATTATCTAAAACTGCGCCCCAGCGATTCCACCACTGATCTTCTGCTCACGTATTCCGAGGCCTACAGTTACCTGTTACCGAATGGCTTCTTGAACCATCTCGATAAGGTCATGGGGGGTCAGAAGTCCTCCCTTGCGATGGAATTGGAACGGCACTCACTGAAGCAAGACATCCTGTGGATGAACCGGTTCTCAAAGTAGCTTTTGGGATAAGAAAACCAACCTACCGGATGAACTCCGCCATGTAATTCTTCAACTGTTCTATCAGCCTTTCCTCGACCTGACGGATCCGCTCCCTAGAGACTCCGTACTGGTCAGCGATGCTCTGCAGACTCTCCGGCACTTCGCTGAGCAAGCGCTTCCGAAATATCTCCTGGTCGCGGGGCTTTAAGTTTTTAATGAAATCTCCCAGATTGCTTTTGAGGATCTCCAGGTTCTGGAGATCGGCGAGCTTGCTCTCGGTGGACTCGTCACCGTCTCCGATGAGGTCCCCCAGGGTGTGCCGACCACCGTCCTCATCCAGGGGCTTGTCGAGGCTCACTTCCTGGCCACCGGTGCCCAGGCGCAGGTCCATTTCGATCACGGCCTTCTCCGACACTCCTAGGTTTTCGGAGAGCAGTTTCACGTCCGGGGAGACCCCCAGGCTCATCAGCCGCTGCTTCTCCCGCATCAGGTTATAGAATAACTTTTTCTGCTCTTGAGTGGTGCCAATCTTGACCAGGCGGAAATTATCCAGGATGAACTTCAGGATGTAGGAGCGGATCCACCAGCTAGCGTAGTACGACAGCTTCGCCCCTTTGGCCGGGTCGTACTTAGAGACGGCCTTCATCAGTCCGATGTTTCCTTCCTGAATGAGGTCCATGATGTTCTTGTAGGCGTTCTTGTATTCAAAGGCGATCTTCACCACCAGGCGCAGGTTCGCCAGCACCAGCCTCTTGGCGACGTCGATGTCGCCGGTGCGCAGGAGCTCAGCGGTGAGTTCTTTTTCTTCTTCTAAAGTGAGGAGCTTGTGCCGGGAGATCTCTTTGAGGTAATGCGAAAGGGGATCCTGGACGGAGAGATCACTTGAACGCTTCAGCACAGGAAGGGTTTGGGTCATCAGCGGGACGAGGGATTCGTTTGGTCCGCCGGGATCAAGGAAATCTTCTTCGTCTAATTTTACCTCGATGACGTCTTCTTTTTTCTGGGGCTTCTGAGTCTTCTTAGAATCCACCACAATTTGAGGCGCTGTCTCGGCTTTGATTGGTTTTTTTGGCATACGACAAGATGGTTACTCATCAATTTTCGTCAAGGGTACTCCAGGCCCCCTTAAAATGAAAGCTCAGAGATAGATTTTGTACTTGCCAGAATTAAATTCTGACCTGTTACGCAGGTAGCTTAGGGCGAAAAGGCCATAGGAGAATTTTATTGGGACGCGGATGATTTGGTCGCTGTACGAGTCAAACAACGGTCCCTGGTACTTCATGCTCTGGGCGATGAGTTCGTCTGCGATCAGGGCTGAAAAATTTTCATTCCAGATCTTCTGACTAAAATATTTTTTCTTCTCCTTGAGCTGGAGCTCGACGTAGGCCGCGACCTCCTGCCGGTAGAGCCGCTGCCCTTCGAGGTCCACGTCTTTTTCCAGAGCGTTCCACTTCGACCGAAGGGAATGCAGAAAGTTTTTTGATAAGTTGAGTTCGAAGGCCAGCTTCAGTTTATCATTCTCCTGAATGACCCGGTCCATTTCTCCCAGAGTCACACTGAAGTCGACCCGGAAGCCTTCGCTCCGGAGGGCCAGAACGTTCCTTCGGGGCTCGACCTTAACTTTTAGAGATTCTTCATAGAAAAGGGTGCGGCCGAATGTTTGCAGAACGGTCTTGGACCAGCTCATCCAGCGCGTGTCGATGCTACTCTTCACCAGCAGAGGGACGTCCCGGTACGTCTCTAGCCCGAAGTGCAGGTCCGGCACTCCGGTCATGAGACTGATGAACATGGAGGTCTCCAGGATGGGAGTCTCGAGTTCGGTGCTCTTGATCCAGGCCTTGACGGTGGGGATGGTTGCCGACGCAGAGTAGCTCTGCATCCGGAAGTGGTCGCAGTAGTGTTTGGAGACTTCGGTGAAAAGCCCCGTGGAGCCGAGGCTCTGGGGGAAGGCCCGGGAGAAATTTTCAAAGGTGTCTTTCCTGCAGATAAGATTATCACATCGCACCTGAACAGTATCCTGAGAGAACTTGAGTCGGACCTTCAGAGAAGACTCTTCGACAGCGTCTTTTATACTGGAAAGATTTTTCACTACGAACGCCATGATGTAGCGGTTGCTCAGGTAAGGAGAGAGCATCCGGTAGTCATCGGGGTCTCCGCCCCAGGAGCAGAAAGCGCGGAAGTTTTTGATCACCTGTTCGAATTCCCGGGCCCGGGCCTCCGGGGATTCGGTCTTATTCTTGACGTCGTTTGCGGCGAAGGGAGAGCTGGCCAGTGACGGGACCGAAGCTGCCTGCGGGTTCTGGTAGTAGTAAGCCAGGGATTGGCGGAGGTGCTTGATGGAGTAAACGGTGATGTTCTGTGAGCAGTAGTTCTTGAGGATGTTACTTGAGAGCTTCTGGTACTCGCCTTCAGGGATCTGGAGCTTTTTGGCGTAGGCTCCGATGGCCTTCACCGTTAGGTCCAGGCCCAGGTACTGAAGGGTCGCAGCGATGGATCTTCTGGCCTGGGTCTGCTGCCAGGGTCTGGCGAAGGTCATGGGTCCCAGGTAGCTGCAGCTTTCTGCCAGATCCTCACCTTGGGTGTAGGTCCGGTGGTAGAGCTTTACTTTTTTATTCTCTTCAAGCTGGCCTTCGTCGTAGTGGTTGCTGAAGACCAGATTCAGAGGATCCGACTGGATGTCAGTGTCGGCTTCACCCATAAGAAGTCCTTCCACCGGCACCAGCGCCCAGCTAGGGAAAGAAATAAGTAGTAAGAAAATTCCGACAATTCTAGTCACTTGATCCTCAATTATCTTTTTAAACTTATCGGTGAATCTTTCGATATGTTTACTATGAAAATCTTCCTATGTTTAATTCTGTGCGGGCCGCTATGGGCACCGCTCCCCCAGGCCTCGGCGGCGGACGTCCCGATCTCCACCGGAACCCGCATCAGCTACGCGACCGAGGATCTCTTAGCACTCCGAGGTTCGCTGATCCCTCCCTCGGAGATCCTGGACCTGGAGGAGGCAAACCGTGTCCTGTTCAGCGAGACCAGGATCCAGAAGGAGCTGCTCAGGAAGGTCAAGTACCTATTGATTAACGGCGAAACCACCCTCGCCAAAATCCATCTCTCGAAACTGGCCCTCACCCAAACCACCCTGCGTCCGGTGATCTACCGCTACTTGGCCATGCTCTACTTTTTCGAAGGTCGCTTCGACATGACCTACCAGTACCTGGTGCAACCGGAACTCAGTGTCATCCCGCATTTTGCCAAGATCTGTCCGCTCAAAATCTTGAGCCAGATCGTGCTCGACAAGACCCTGGACCTCGAGAGTGAATGGGCCAAGTGCCGGATCCAGAACTTGAACCACTTGCAGCCGCAGAAGGTGGTATGGCTCAATACGCTGGTCGAACTGAAGCTCGCCCCGAGGCCCGGGGTCACCAGAGTCCCCTTCCAGAAAATGAAGCTCGCGGCCCTGAATTCGGATGACCTGAAGATGATCCTCAAGCTTGCTCTCTACCTCAACCAGGAGGAGCTCATCTCCCCCCAGATAGAAGAGTTCACCTATGACCAGTACCAGGACCCGGAGGTCCGGGAACTCGCGGGCCAGGTCCTCTTCCGGCTAGGATTTTTTGTCAAGGCCCACCGGTTTATCGAAGACCTGAAATCTCCCAATGCCGAGAACATCAAAGGTAACTTCTACGCTCTTCAGAATAAGTACGAGCTCGCCTACGCCCAGTATAAGCTCGCCCTTGAGCAGAAGCAGGATTCTCAAAACGCCCTGGAGCGGCTCTTACCGCTTTCGTGGCTTCTCGGGGACTGGGAGGGAGGAAGCAAGTACGCCGAGCTCATGAGTTCGACTGCGAAAACAAGGATCAGTAAGATGACCTTAATGGCGGCGTTCTATGTCCAGAAAGGTGACTACGAAGGTGCGCTGAAGATCCTTGACCTTGTGGCCCAGCGGTCGCAGAAAACCTTCCGCGTTGAAACCACTCAGCTTACGAGCTTCGCAGCTCTCATGCTCAACAGGCCCCAGACCGTGAAGAAAAATGCGTTGCTGAGTTGTGCGCAGTACGACCTCATGAACTGCTGGGTACTCTTCCAGCTTGGCCAATGGGACAACTTTCCTCTCACCGTTCGAAGGGAGGATAAGCTCCCGGATAAAAAGGAATGGGAAAACTACTTAAAGGAAGATATAACTGAGCCCTTGCAGGAAACGGTCTACATCAACCAGCTCGACATAGAAGAAATGGATGACAAACTCGTACAGCTCATCAAAAAAAGCCCTTAGACTCGTCTTCATCCACGGGCTCAACAATAATCCGGAGTGCTTCCTCCCTATCATGGATCACTTCCGGGCCCTGGGGTACGAAACGGAGCTCGTGGTCCTGCCCGGGCACGGAGAAGTTAGAGAAGAAACCTCCAGTCACAAAACAGCTTTTTCACATTTCACCAGTCGGATGAAGCTCATCTCCACAGCTCCGTATGCGGTCATCGCTTTTTCACAGGGAGCTCTCTATCTCCAGCTATGGCTGGAGAAGAATCCGGACAACAAGCCGGTGTCACAGGTCCTGTTGGCCCCGGCGCTCTACCTCAGACGGCAGAAATTTCTGGACAAGGTGCTCCTAAAGCTCCCGGCCTGGTTAACCATTAAGAGTTTCTCCCCAAAACCATTTCGGCGGTATCACACCATGAAGATCTGGGAGTATAGAACGCTCTTTGATGGAGTGAAAACTTACCAGAAGACCAAAGGGAAGTTCCGGATTCCCACCAAAGTCTTCATCGACCCAATGGACGAGCTGGTCGATTCACAAACTCTGGAAGAATGCCTCGCCGCCTCGAACTTAGGCCATGGGGTAGAACTGGTAAGAAGACCGACTTTGAAGAGAGGCCCTGGGCAGCACCATATCATTTTCCACCCCGACTACTTCCGGCCGGAGGAGTGGGAGAGGTTCACGGGCCTAGTGTTAGATTTTTTACTGAGATTCGAGGCGACCCGGTAGTTGGCGGTCCAGCTAGCACACTACGTAAGTCTTTAGAAACAGTCTAGCTCGTAGATTTTTTTTGAAATTCATCATAAGATGAGGTGAATGAGTTTAAAAGAATCGAAGTTTTTATTTGGAGGGATCGCGAAGATCGACTCCCTGGTTAGTTCCGCATCATCACCGGACGTTGAGGCAAGGTGTGTTTCACCGGACCCTCGTACCGGAGCGAAAGACGGCGAACTCGTCTGTGAGAACGGGGTCGAGAGGATGTATGACGTTGGCCTCCCTAGTTGTTGGAGGAACGAAGGCAGCTGTTAGATAAGTGACATCGGTTCCATCAGTGCAACGTTTTAAACTCTTTCCCGTCAAAATTAAAGATGACCTCTTTCTCCTCGTACTTGGTCTTAAGGTTCACCGGCCGTCTCCAGATAGAGTATAAATTCCGGAGCGTCTCATTGGCGAAGTTCACGTCCAGGTCGACCCCGTAGTGCACGTGATGGAGCAGCAGTTCTTTGCGGTTTCCGTAGTTCCCGTCTTCGACTTCGATGATCGGCTGGCCGAAGTTGGTGAGCTGGGAGAGGAGCTTCTGCTTGATGGCCAGGAAGTCTTTCGAGTCGATCTCGAAGCGTCCTGTGCGCGGGTTGTACTTGTAGGTGAACAGCTGCTGGCGCTCGCAGAAGTCCGGGGTCAGGAACTCGTCGATGAAGGAAATGTCGTTGTGGGATTTGCGCACTTCGAAGATTTTCTCTCTCCCGAGGCCTAGTTTCCGGTCCCAGTGGATCTTGTCCTTCATGTTGTTGCACTCGTTGTATTCCTTCCCGAACATCCCCCGGTCCCAGCGGTACTCGATGTCCCGCATGAGCTCGATGCCCACCTTGTAAGGATTGATGTTCTGCCGGCTCATCGCCATCACCCCTGCGTGCTTGTCGGCGAAGTCGATGATCTCCGAGGCGTCCAGCGCTTTCTGGGTCATGATGGTCGAGTGCCAGTAGCTGGCCCAGCCCTCGTTCATGATCTTGGTCATCCGCTGCGGGAGAAAGTAGTAAGCCTCTTCTCGCAGGATGCCGATGATGTCCGCCTGCCACTCTTCGATGGGCGCGTACTGGATGAGGTAGCCCAGCACGTCCTTGGTGCGAGCGCCGAGGGGCCTCTCGGCGACGATGTCTTCGTCTTCGGACTTCACCGGTTCGTCTCGTTTGTTGAGCCGGGCCTTGGTTCGCATGAAAGACTTGAGCGCGCTCGACCGGTCGTCGATCAGGTAGCCGTCGTCTTCGTTCTCACTTTTCTGGAGTTCGTTCTGCTCGAGCCGGTGCCGCTTAAGCGAGCTGGTTTCGAAGAGCTCGCCGATGTCGAGGAGGTTTTCGAGAGAAAGGACTTTATCGATGAAGGTCTCGACCGCGTCGGCTCCGTAGCGTTCCATGTAGCGGCGGATCTTAGTCCCGTGATTGGCCATGACGTCCATCATCTTGCGGTTGGTGTTGGAGAACCAAGCGTTGTTCTTGAAGAAATCATTGTGTCCGTAGACGTGGGCCATCACGATCTTCTGGTCCACCCAGTTGTTGGCCTGGAGGAGGTAGGCGTAGCAGGGGTCGGTGTTGATCACCATCTCGTAGATCTTCTGCAGGCCATAGGTGTAGCCCTTGGAGAGCTGGTCGTAGTCCATGCCGAACTTCCAGTGCGGGTAGCGGCTGGGAAATCCTCCCTGAGCGGCCAGGATGTTGATGGTGTCGTAGTCGCAGACCTCGAAGACCTGCGGAAAAAAATCCAGTCCCGCCGCGACGGCGTAACCCTCGATCTCATCCTTCAACGTTAAGAGCTCGCCGGAGATGGGTTTACTACGGTTCATCTATTTGCCCTTTCCAAGGAATTCCTTGATGGAGTCGAGGATGCCTTCTTTATTTTTAATCTTACTCAGGATCAGCTTCTCCGAAACCGCGCCGTACTTGGCGGTAAGGTCCTTGTAGAACTGGCCCGAGCCGTACCGGCTCTCCACCTGGCCGTAGCAGAAGACGTTCGATAACGGGAGGATGACGTTGTCCAGGAGATCCAGGCAGAGTTTGGTGTCGTCCGCTGACCAGTTATCCCCGTCGGAGAAATGGAACGGGTAGATGTTCCACTCGTTGGGGTTGTAGTCTTTTTCGATGATTTCCTTGCACAGGGAGTAGGCCGAGGAGATCAGGGTTCCCCCACTTTCTCGGGTGCGGAAGAAGGTCTGCTCGTCGACTTCTTTGGCGGTGGCATCGTGGATGATGTAGCGGATCTCGATGTCCTTGTACTGAGACTTCAGCCACAGGTTGATCCAGAAAGATTCCGTGCGCACGATCTCTTTTTGCTCGTCACCCATGGAGCCGGAAACGTCCATCATGTAGATGACCACGGCCGCATTCTGCATTTCGATCTTCACGTCGGCGGCCCGGTAGCGGAAATCCCTTCTGATGGGAATCACCGCCGGGTTCTCCGGGTCGTAGGAATCAGTTGCGATCTGTCGCCGCAGCGCCTGCTTGTAGGTTCGCCGCAGGTGCCGGAGAGAGTCCGGGCCAGTGGTCCCGATGTTGGTGTAGCGGTCCACCACCGAGTGCAGGGACTTCTTTCCCTTCGGTTCGATGTTCGGAAGCTCCAGCTCTTCACCTAGGATGCGCGCCAGCTCTTCGAGAGAGAGCTCGACGTCGAGTTCCTTGTTGCCTTCACCCTCGCCCGCCTCGCCCTGACCGGGCTGTCCGTTCGGGTCTTCTTTGCCATCCACCGGATCCCCGGACTGGCCCTTGCCCTGGCCCATTCCGCCCTGGGACTTATCCCCGAACCGGAACCGCGGGATGTCGATGGAGGGCATGGGGACGGTGAACTTATCAGTTCCCTTAGGGATGATCTGGCTTCCCTGAGAAACGTACTTGCGGAGATTGTCTCGGATCTTTCCCTTAACAATCTTCCGGAACCTTGCATGATCGCGCTTTATCGGATGATCCACTCTGATCCCCTTCCTTTAAGAATTGAGCCTAGGACTTAATGGAGTCACCTTTGGCGAAGATACTGGCCACGAAGTTCAGCGCATCCGTGGAGCAGATCTCGCAGTACCCGAAGTTCTTAATCAGCCGGCTCTTGACCACTTCAATCTTCTCCTGAGTCTGCTTGTCGACCACGTTAGAGATGATGGTGGTGAGCTTGATGGTGTCGCGCTGGTCTTCGAAGAGTTTGAGCTCTAGCGCCCGGTGGAGCCGCTCGTTCATCTTGTAGTCGAACTGCTTGCCTTCGATAGCGAGGGCACCGATGTAGTTCATCAGCTCTCTGCGGAAGTCGTCTTTGCGGGACTCGGGGATGTCGATTTTCTCTTCGATGGCGCGCATGAAGCGCTCGTCGGCTTCCTCGAGCTTGTTGGAGTACTTGTTGCGGATCTTCTCTTTCTGAGTGTAGGCCTTGACGTTATCGACGTAGTTCGCACAGAGAGTCTGGATCGCCGACTCGTCGACCGAGATGGCCTTCTGCACGTCGTTCTTAACGATGTCCTCGTACTCCTGCCGACAGACCGCTAGCATCTCGCGGTAGTGGTCCATCTGATCCGGCGAGTTCACCAGCGCGTGGTGCTTGAGCCCGGATTCGAGTTCGTTGAAGACCATGAAGGGGTTGAGACAGCCGACGTGGCCGTTCTTCACCAGAGCGTTTGAGATCTTGTCCTGGATGTATCTGGGAGAGATCCCTTCCAGGCCTTCTCTGATGGCTTCCTTGCGGAGCTCTTTGACGTTGTCTTCGTTGTACCCGGGGAGGGTTTTTCCGTTGTAGAGCTTGAGCTTCTGGAGCTTAGTGAGATCGGACTTCTTCGGTTCTTCCAACCGAGTGAGGATCGCCCAGGTGGAGGCCATCTCGAGAGTGTGAGGTGCGATGTGGATGTTAGGGATGGTCTCTTTGTTATAGTCCTTGCGGTAGATGCGGACTTCCTGGTCCAGGCGGGTGATGTACGGGACGTCGATCTTCACGGTCCGGTCCCGGAGGGCTTCCATGAACTCATTGCTCTGGAGCTTCCGGTACTCCGGCTCATTGGTGTGCCCCAGGATCACCAGATCGATGTTGGTTTGAGCGAATTTCTTTGGCTTGATGGACTGTTCCTGGGAGGCGCCGAGGAGGTCGTAGAGGAAGGCCACGTCGAGCTTGAGCATCTCGATGAACTCGACCACGCCGCGGTTTGCGATGTTGAACTCTCCGTCGAAGTTGAAGGCCCGCGGGTCGGAGTCAGACCCGTAGATGGCGATCTTCCGGTAGTTGATGTCTCCAGTGAGCTCGGTGGAGTCCTGGTTCTTCTCGTCTTTGGGCTGGAAGGTGCCAATCCCTCTTCTGTCTTTCTCCGAGAGGATCAAGCGCTTGACCCGCAGGTGCTTCATCACCCTCATCCAGTCACCGTCGTACTTGAGCATGTATTCGTTGAGGATGAAGCGACAGGCGGGGTTGACCTCACCTTTGATTTTCACTTTATAAGGAGACTTATTGGTCTTTGCGAGTTCGGCGAGAAAGCGCTCGCGGACCTCCGGCGGAAGAAGCTTCAGCGGCTCTTCGTGCATGGGAGAAGCGAAGAGCTTCTGTCCCCCGAGGATGGCGGAGCCGTCGTCGTCGACCCATTCGTAGGTGTAGAGAGCTCCCTCATCGGTGCGGGAGTAGTGCTCGAGACCTTTCTTAATCAGCCGGGCGATGGACGACTTGGCGGAACCCACCGGACCATGCAGGAGTAAGACTCTCTTCTCAGTACCGTAGCCGAGTGCCGCGGACTGGAAGAAGTTCACGAACTTCATCAGGTGGACGTCGATCCCGAAGATGGCGTCTTTGCCGTTCTCGAAGGGGTCGTCGAAGAAGTGGTAGCGGACCACGTCTTTCTTATACTCCGTGTAGGCGGAGGTGCCGTAGCTCATAATCATGTCGAAGATTCTCTGGAAGGCGTTGCGAGCAACCTTCGGATTCTTCATCACCAGATCGATGTACTCTTGATAGCTACCGACCCAGTGGAGATGAGAAAAGTCTTTGGGGTTGAAATGTTGAGAGATGAATTGCTGAATATCAAAATTGGAACTCGCCATGGATTTCCTCCCTAAGGCAGATTTTGAGCTTGCTCTTCACGAGCCGACATAAGCCCTTAATTTATTGGTACCCGATAAGGTTAGCTCGTCTCATCCAATACGCCAATACGTCAAATCACCCTAAAGACACTGACGGTTCCTCTCAACTTTAAGAATTAAATTCTTGCGTCTTTTAATGTTTGACTAAAGTCCGGTTCAACTTATCATGGAGTCATAGGTCAAAATTCTAAAGGTTTGAATGGGAATTCTTTGTAGAGGCGGAACGGACATTGGTCGCAAGCGGAAAACCAACCAGGACTCGATCTGCTTAGATCACCCACACCTGTTCTACTCCGTCGCCGACGGCATGGGTGGGCACAACGGCGGGGACATCGCTTCTCAGATCTCGGTGCGGATCATGCCCGAGTACATCAAGAAAAATTTGAAGACGGAGCCGCAGGAGTTGATGAAGAACGTCATCCACGAGATCAACCAGGCCATTTACCAAAAGGCACAGGAGCAGCCGGAGCTTCATGGGATGGGAACGACCATCACCGCCATCCAGTTCTGTGGCCCGCAATTGGTGATCGGAAACGTCGGAGACTCCCGGGCCTACATGATCAATAACCACAATATCTACCAGCTCACCCGGGACCATTCTTGGGTGCAGCAGCGCTTGAATCTCGGCGTCTACACCAGAGAAGAAGCCGTCCACGATCCTCAGAGGAATGCTCTTTACATCGCCGTAGGAATTGATCCGGAACTCGACGTCGACATCTTCAATTACCGGATCTGTAAGAATGATATTTTTCTCATTTGCTCTGACGGATTGCACGGAAAAGTCAGCGATGCGGATATCCTGCACATCGTTCTCAAGAACATCCCCGATCCCTCCAAATGTAATTTGTCGCACATTGATAATGCGGTCAAGGCCCTGATTGACCAGGCAAATCAGAACGGCGGCAATGATAACATTTCTGCAATCCTGGCCGTCGCCCAGGCCTGATTATTCTTATTCCCAATTGCCGGGGTCTCGCATAAAATATGGGGAATGGATAAATACTACACCGTGATGGTTGTCCCCGAAAAACAGAAAGGGGTGAAGAGCTATCGCATCCCCACCGTTCTTTTCAAGTCGCTGGCCTTCATGATGGTCATGCTCGCCATGCTCATCGCCGTGCTCGCCTACGACTACTGGAAAATCCTCCAGCAGGTCTATGAGAACAAACACCTCTCGATCGAAAACCGGCAGCTCAAAGAACAGATCCAGCTGTTCCAGATGAAGATGAACACGCTGGGCGACGACCTCAAGCGGATCGATACCTTTGAGAAGAAACTGCGGGTGATCACTGGGCTCGAGGACATCGGGTCCAAGGGGCCGGTGTACAAACCTGATAAAGAGGAATCCAAGGAATCATTTTCCCTGGATGACCTCAACAGCTCCCTGGAGTTTAAGTTCGACGAGGACATCGAAGAGAAGGAAAAATTTAAAGAGCTCAAGTCTCTCTATGATAAAAAGATCGCCGGGACTCTGGGACAGGAAAGAAGCTACCTTCTGACCAAGCAGTGGTCAGACCTCGCCCGCAAGAGCTTCGCGCTCTCCTCCGAGTACGCCCGGTTTGACTACAAGTACTCCCAGATCAAAGACGTGGTTTCCGCCATCGAAGGAAACATCCACGCCCTCGACCAGTATCTGCTGGACAAGGAATCCTTCCTCAACTCAACGCCCACTATCCTTCCCTCTGAGGGGTGGATCACCAGCTACTTCGGGCAGCGGATCTCTCCCTACCTCGGCAAGCTCAAGATGCACGAAGGCCTCGACGTCGGCGCTCCCTACGGGACCCCCGTAAAAGCTCCGGCCGACGGGATCGTGACCTTCTCAGGGGAGAAGGCGGGGTTCGGGAAGTTCGTCCAGGTCGACCACGGCTACGGGATAGAGACCATCTACGCCCACAACCAGTCCTTGAACGTCAAGCCGGGACAGAAAGTTAAACGTGGCTACCTGCTGGCGGCCGTTGGGAACACTGGCCATTCGACTGGCCCACATTTGCATTATGAAGTTCGGGTTAACGGTATCGCCGTTGACCCTCTATATTTTATCTTAGAGTAAAAAGGTTTTTTATTATGATAGATTCTATGATGCGCAAGCTATTCGGCACCAAGCAAGACCGGGACATGAAGGCCCTCAGACCTATCCTGCATCAAGTGAACGCACTCGAAGCCCAATACAAGGTGATGAGCGACGATGATCTCAAAGCGCAGACTCCTCTCTTCCGAGAGAAGCTCTCCAAAGGCGGAGCGACCGTAAACGACATCCTGCCGGAGGCCTTCGCCGTGGTCCGGGAGGCGAGTGCCCGGGTGCTGAAGATGCGCCACTTCGACATGCAGATCATGGGCGGCGTCGTTCTCCACGAAGGGAAGATCTCGGAGATGAAAACCGGTGAAGGTAAGACCCTGACCGCAACCCTTGCCCTCTATCTTAACGCCCTCTCTGGGAAGGGCGCCCACCTGGTGACGGTCAACGACTACCTGGCACAGCGAGATTCCCATGAAATGGGCCAGCTCTACCTGTGGCTGGGACTCACCGTCGGTTGCATTGTCTCCAACATGGACGACGACGACCGCAAGGCCGCCTACCAGGCGGACATCACCTACGGGACCAACAACGAGTTCGCCTTTGATTACTTACGAGACAACATGAAGTTCGATCTCAATGACTACGTCCAACGGGACCATAACTTCTGCATCGTCGATGAAGTGGATTCTATCCTCATCGACGAGGCCCGGACTCCCCTGCTCATCTCCGGTCCCTCTGAAGGTGACACCAAGCTCTACCAGGTGATCGACAAGGTCATCCCACAGCTCTCGAAAGACAAGCACTACACCGTCGACGAGAAGGCCAAGTCCTCGGTGCTCACCGAAGACGGGATCGTGAAGATCCAGGAGATCCTCCAGATCGGAAACCTCTACGAGATGGCCAACATCGAAACCCTCCACCACGTCAACCAGTCACTGCGGGCCCACACCCTGTTCCACCGGGACGTCGACTACGTAGTCCGTGACGGCAAGGTCATCATCGTCGATGAGTTCACCGGACGGATGAAAGACGGCTCCAGATGGTCCGACGGACTCCACCAGGCGATCGAAGCGAAGGAAGCCGTTCCGGTGAAGTCCGAGAACCAGACCCTGGCATCCATCACTTTCCAAAACTACTTCCGACTTTATCAGAAACTCTCCGGGATGACCGGAACAGCGGATACGGAAGCAGAAGAGTTCGGCAAGATCTACAGCCTGGAAGTGGTGGTGATCCCGACCAACCTTCCCATGGTCAGAGACGATGCCCCGGACGTGGTCTACGCCACCCGGCAGGCGAAGTACGAAGCCGTGGTGAAGCTCATCGAAGAGTGCCACCAGAAGGGCCAACCCGTGCTGGTCGGAACCATCTCCATCGAGTCCTCTGAGCTCATCGCTAATATCCTTACCAAAAAAGGCATCAAGCACGAAGTCCTCAACGCCAAGAACCACGCGCGGGAAGCCGAGATCGTTGCCCTCGCCGGTCAACGGGGTGGTGTGACCATCGCCACCAACATGGCAGGCCGAGGAACCGACATCAAACTCAGCGACGAGACCAGAAAACTCGGCGGCCTGTTCATCATCGGCACCGAGAGACACGAGTCCCGGCGGATCGATAACCAGCTGCGGGGCCGTTCTGGTCGTCAGGGAGACCCGGGGAAATCGAAGTTCTTCCTTTCCTTAGAAGACGATCTGATGCGGATCTTCGGGTCGGACCGGATCAAGGGCATCATGGTGAAACTCGGGATGAAGGACGACGAGCCGATCGAGCATTCCATGATCAGCAACGCCATCGCCAAGGCCCAGAAAAAAGTCGAGACCCATAACTTCGACATCCGGAAGCACTTGCTGGATTTCGATAACGTGATGAACGAGCAACGGAAGGTCATCTACAAGATCCGCCGTGACATCCTCAACGACGAGGCCAACCAGGAACTGGTGACGGAGTTCATCGAGGAAGTGTCTTACAACCTCGGCGAGCAGTTCAAGCCGGACAAGAAGGCCACTCTGCGGGAGTACCCCTGGGAAGAGATCAACACCACCGCTTCAGCCGTGTACAACGTCACTCAACCACTCTCCTCCGAGGAGTGCTCTAAGGAAACTCAAGGTGACCTGGCGGAGTACCTGAAGACTCAGGGAAGTAAGGCGATCACCAGCAAGTTCGCCGGCTTTGACCCGGAACAGGTGAAGTTCACTTACCGTGAAGTGCTGCTGGCGACCTTCGACCAGTACTGGAAAGACCACCTGCTGGCGATGGACCATCTCAAGGAAGGGATCAACCTCCGCTCCTATGGCCAGAAGGATCCGTTGGTCGAGTACAAGCGGGAAGCCTACACCATCTACGAGAGCATGAAGTACGCCATCAAGCGCGCCGTGGTCGAGCGGATCTCACACATCAAACTCATGACCCAGGAAGAGATCGAACAGATCCACCGGCAGCAGGAAGAGATGCTCGAGGCCCAAATGAAGGCCCACCAGGAAGCCGAGCGGGCGAAGACCATGACGGAAGAAAAGAAGATTATCCGGGCCACGGTCAAGGCCGGTCGCAACGACCCTTGTCCGTGCGGCTCCGGGAAAAAATTCAAGGCCTGTCACGGGGCCTAAGGTTCCAGGAGGAAAGGTTTGAGTAATCAGAAGAAAGACCTCACCAGCATCGACGACCTCGGAGAGTTCATCCACGAACTCTCCGAGGACAACGAAACTAGGAGCAGCTTCGAAACCGGCGACCTCGGTCTGGGAGAAGATTCAACTCCTGAGTCATCCTTCGGCTCCGATGATCAGGACCAGACCTTCGGTGACACTGAGGCGGAAGATGACCATTCGCCACCGGATTTTTCCAGTAAGTTCGACTTGGACCCGGAGGAGGACCTGGAGACCACTGCCTTCGACGACGATGACTACACCCCGGACCTCTCACCGAGAGAATTAACTAAAACTGAGATCCCTAAACCGCTGTACGACTCAGAGAGGGCAACCGACTACGAGCTGAACCCACCGGAGAGCTTCTCGGAGCTCAAGACCTTCGCCGAGAGTTCGAGCTTCTCTCAGTCGACCTCCGAAGCTAACCCGTCCTTCAGTGTCCTCATCAGGGACGTGCGCTTCATCGAAGACGTCAATGACATCGTCATCATCCTCAAAGAACTGAACCTGGTCACCGACAGCGAAGAGGTGATGAAAGGACGTCTGATGCGCGGGAGCCTCCTCGTCCCACGGATCTCGGAGTTCGCGGCCATCTTCCTCGCCCATAAGCTCCGGCGCTTTGACATCGACCTCCAGCTTGGGCTCTCCGACGAGATCCATCCGCCCAAGCACAAGGAAAAACCGGAAACGGGGATCGTCTCAAAATTCAACCTCCATCAAAACCACGGTCATCACTTTCACTTCGATGACCCGAAACTAGAGATCTCCCAGATCATCGTCGCGGCCACCCCCAGCCTCGAGGGCCACCAGGTCATCCGCTACTTGGGTGTCGCCTCTGAACATAAGTTCCTCAGTGCCGCCGTGGTGGAAAACGAAGGCTCGGACGAAGTCCCCCGCTACTACCAGGAACTGGCGCAGAAGCTCAAGGCCCACGCCCTCAAGGCCCACGCCAACGCCGTGGTCGGACTCAACTACCAGCTCACTCCCCTTCCCTCCGAGCTCGGGAGCAGTGGCCACAAGTACCGGCTGACCTGCACCGGGAACCTGGTCTGGGTTAACAAGCTATGACCGAATATGAGGTGGTCATCGTCGGCGGCGGGATCAACGGCTGCGGACTGATCCGGGACCTGGCCCTCAACGGCGTGAAGACCCTGCTGATAGAAAAAGGTGATTTCTCTTCTCAGACCTCACAGAGTTCGTCCAAGATGCTCCACGGCGGGATCCGCTACCTCGAGACCTACGACTTTGGCCTGGTCGAGGAAGCGCTGGAAGAAAAAAATCTTTGGCTCAAGCTCACGCCCCATCTCTGTTTCGAAAGAGAGTTCTACCTTCCCCTGTATGATTATTCCAAGTACAAACCGTGGATGCTTAAATCCGGTTTGCTCCTCTATGACTTCCTTTCACATTTCCAGAATCAACCTCACGGGATGCTGGACGCGAGGCACACGCTAGAGAAGATTCCATCGCTCAATCCCCGGGGTCTTCTGGGTGCCGGGAAATACTTCGACGGTGTCGTCGACGATGCGAAGTTAACGCTCGAGTGCCTCTACGATGCCTTGCTCGAACCCTGTGCGAGTGCTCTTAGTTATCATAACGTCAGCGCCACCAAGAAAGTCGCTGACGGATACGAAGTGACTTACACTTCGACCTTCACCGGACAGACGTCGACGGTGAAGACGAAGTTCCTGGTCTTCACCACCGGCCCCTTCACCGATACGTTGCTTCCCAAGCTCCACATCCCCTGGACCCCGCAGCTCTTGACCTCTAAGGGCATCCACCTTTGGCTCAAAGACGGAGCGATCAAGGCCAGCGGTTCAGTGGTGCTGACCACTAAAGATAACCGGGTGGTGTTCGTGATCCCACAACGGGGATCTGTGCTGGTGGGAACCACCGAGACGCCGGTGGACCAGGAGATCTTTAACATCACGGCGACCGAAGCCGACGTCAGCTACCTGCTCGGTATTCTCAAAGAATATTTTCCGGAGTCGAACCTCTCTCGGTCGTCGATCATCTCGACCTACGCCGGTGTAAGACCCCTAGTGCGGGAAGAAAAGCAGAAAGAGTCCCGGGGAAAGGCCAGCAGGTTCCATAAAGTTTTCCGTCCGGACTCGCACACTTACGTGATGCTCGGAGGCAAGTACACCACCTTCCGGAAGATGAACCAGGAGATCGCTCGGGAGGTCGTCCCCCGGCTCGGGAAACGGTACGCGCCGAACCTGACGATGAACGGGCTCCGGCAGAGATCGATCATGCCGACTTTCGGAACGAGACCAGCGCTGAATATCGAAATGGTAAAAAAGATCATCTCAGTCGAACGGGTTACCACGTTCGAAGACTTAGTCAAAAGGCGGTTATCGCTCTTGGAGGATCCGGATTCGCTTCAAGATGTGCTGGGAATCCCACTTGAGGTGGTAAGAAGTGTTTTACCCTTATAAGTATACTGGAGTGTCAGCCTATGGAACCAACCTCTAACGAGCCCTACTTCGAACCCCTTTCCTGTGTCCTATCCGGCTTCACGATACTTGCTGGGACCTTGAAAGTTTTGAGCATGCTATGGGCCAGTATGACTCCAGGGAACTTCTTATCTTTAGCGATTTTCTTCAGCCCTTTATTTCTCTCGTTAGCCATCTGTCCTTTCTTTGTAAAACGCTATTCGGACCGCGGTGCTTTAAAATGGATCAGCTTGGGGCTAGTGATTGGGGTAAATGTTTTAAGTCTATTGCTCATTTTTGATTCAGGCAAAAGAGATGCTTTGGACGGCATCGCTTACATTGTTGTAGGTTGCATCCAGCTAGGTGCAATGTTTACTTTCCATGTATTCTTGGAGCTGTTCCAGCGACGCTAAGTTAATCAACGAATTGATGACTTAAATCAAAACCGGTAAAAGATCCCCAGCATCAACCGCGGCCTTGCCACTGTTCAGTGATAAGAGGTCAACTCTTTTACCAGCGAGATTAAAATGAACCTGCAAAATTATAATAACAAGATCCTCCACTTCGGCTTAGATCTAGAACGAAGCCTTCTGAGGATCCTTCGGCAACTCGATGACAAAAATCGTTCCATCCTCAAGGTGGCTTTCGACCAGGATGAGGCCATTGTGAGCGTTCACCATTCCTTTCACCATGGAAAGTCCAATTCCCCAGCCGATCTTATTTTCCGCAGATCTCGAGCGATGAAATTTTTCAAACAGCAGAGGGATCTCTTCCTCTGGGATCGGCGGACCTTTGTTGTGGACACTCACGGTGGCGGTGGTTTCAGTCTGAGTGAGGTAGATGGTAACCGGCTCGGCTGCAGAACCGTGCTTGATCGCATTGGAGGCCAGGTTCTCGATGAGCCTTCGCAGACCATCCTTGTCCCAGATGCCCATGCAGCTGCCACAAGAATCGATCGCAAACCTGTCCGCGTGGACCAGGCTTGAATCATTGACGACCTCCAGAATGATCTCATGAAGATCACAGGTATCAAACGTTATCGGCAGCCCCTGGCCCGCCCTGATTCGACTGGCATCGAGCAGGTCTCGGATCATCTTATCAAGCCGATCCATGCTGTGCGAGATCCTCTTTGATTTATTCTGACAGTCCTCGTCTTGGGTCTTGAGATGGATCATCTGCGCACACATCTTCGCAATGGAGATAGGATTTCTCAGGTCGTGGGCAAGGGTATGGGAGAGCTGTTCCTGGACGTCTTTTAAAGTATCACTGAACTGCGTGGCGGCGTCGTTGACCGCTTGTTCGATGGAACACACGATCACTTCCCTCTCCACCGGAGTGAGGATCGCTTCTTCCTCCAAAACATCACACACTGTCTGACGAAGGATATGGTATTCCATGATCATCTGGTCCATGGTGTAGTGCAAACTCCCGGCCCGCTCCTTCCCGTGCTTCTTGCCGACCCTGGTGCTCTCAGTTTTATCATGCAGTATCCGAGCATCGGTGCGATTTATGGTCTTAGAAAGAGCGTCCACTAACTGAGCCAGATACTCGGGTAACGAATTTCTCAGAGCGAGGGATTCCTGGTGATGGGCAGAGCTTATTTCTTTTAGGGCCCTTACCTCCCATTCGTCCATAATTCTTTTGATGTTGGCGCTTAACCTCAATGAAGTTGATAGTTTCGTCATAGGTTGATTCTATTCATTATTACTAAGATCACAAGTAAGAAGGACTGTCTAAATTGCTCTGACACTGTCCTGCCCGACTTTTAGCCCATGCCCGACCCCGCTGAGGGAGAATACTAGTCTCAAGATCTGTTACATGTTGATCGGCAGCGTCGCAGAATGAGAAGAGTGTTCTCCTTTCAAAAATTCAATTAAAAACCGGAACATGAAGTTCAAGACAATGGCAGCATGACAGGAAGTCATGACGAACAAAACCACAGGCCGGTTCGGTTCATTTGTAATTAAACACAAATCCTGTTCAGCATTTTAGTCTCAAGTGATCAAAATCCTTAATAAAATGGAAGTAACAGTAAAGTACAATGAACAGCTTAGAAAGATATGAAACCTTATAGAATATTTGTCATTTACAAAATCTAAGAGCTTTTTATCTGAAAGTGTTTTATACCGCTCATAAAAGTCTAACGATGGAGCAATGTTTGATGCAAACCAGTTCATACTTGCACCTAGAACAATGAAAATAATTTGAAATAATTTTTTCATAGTTAATAACCTTTCTTAAATGGTTGATAACCATATGTTGTTAATGTTTTCTTCGCTAATCATCGCAGGACTCTCATTCTTAAACAGATGACTTATGATACCTTCAGACCTCGTGGCCCAGTTGTCAATTTTCTATATCTAGCGAGGGCTTGAAAACGCATATTTTTAGAAGTCTTCAGTCTTGAAATATCACTTTATCATTTTCATATGTTCTAATGTCAAAGAATTTTTCCGATCAAAGTCTTCATCGAACTAAGATGGCCCAAAGACGATAAGCAGATGTAAATACACCTGACTTCTCCACCTACGCCGCAGTATCCTCGGAAGAAGATCTAACACCTTTCAGGAAAATCGAGGATTTCGATTTTTTTTTATTTTAACCATAGCGTGCCGGACTTGCTTTCCCTCGTGCACGATGTAGTTAGTTCTGATCCTCTCAAGCAATGAGAAGCACGGAAAACATTTTTGGACGTCCCGATTCATTTATGAATTAATTTATGGAGATAAAAAATAATTTTATTTTTCTGAAAAAACTCAGAATCTTATTTCTTGTTTGTATCGTTCGAGTGACCAGGGAGTGCATGCTCAAACAATCAGAAAAACTTCTGGTGAGCTTTGTTTTCTATCCCACATCCGGACCTGCCCTCAACTTAAAATCTCTCTAGGCTCAATTCTGAAGCGTTGATTTTCTCTCAAAAAACCATGTTATAAGAGGGCAATTCTTTTTCATGCGAGATTAAAATGAACCTGCAAAATTATAATGACAAGATCCTCCACTGTGAGACCCTCCGTGCATCTCGCACCGAGAAGACTGCTACAGTCAATCTGCTCAAGCACCTGCAAGAAGTGAGCAGACGAAAGCTCTACGTTGACTACGGACACTCAACTCTCCCCAAGTACGTTGTAGCTGAGCTCGGGTATTCTGAGAATGAAGCGTGGACCAGAATACAAGCGATGAGACTTTTAAAAATCATTCCTCAGATTGAAGAAAAGATTGAATCCGGGCAGATCTCCCTTTCGAATGCTTCAACCCTTCAGGGATTTATCCAAGACAATGGGATACAGAAGCAACCGGAGAAGATTGCTGATGCTGTTAAAAAAGCCGAGGACCTTAGCAACCGAAAACTCAAACAAGTATTCAAACCGCAAGGGCCAAAAGAAAAGAAGATCATTCTTAATCTTAAGCTCCAGGAAAAAATAAAGAAGCTGCAACAATCCTGGGGTGAGATGTCAGAAGCAGAGATCCTTGAAGCACTCATCGATGAGAAACTCAAGCAGATCGAGCTGAAGGTTGAGGGCAACAAGCAAAAATCTATAAGGCCATACGAGACGAAGGTCGAGAGCATCAAGCAAGGTTCCTTGAAACAAGCCGAGCTGAAAGTCCAAAACAAGCAGAGACCCATCAAACCAGTCTCGCCCACCCAGACCCGCTATATCCCTGTAAATGTGAAGCGAGTAATATTGGAACGTTCAAACAGTCAGTGTGAATATAAAAACAAAGACGGTACTCGCTGTAAGGAGCGCCGGAATCTCCAGTATGACCATGTAGTCCCTTTTGCCCTAAACGGAGGACGAACGGCCAACAACATCCGCATGCTGTGCTTTTCGCATAACCAACGAAGAAGCATCCAAACCTTCGGAAGATAGAGATGAAATTTAACACTTACCGAACAGTGTACTAAAACCGGTAAGAGATCCCCAGCATCAACCGCGGCCCTGCCACCGTCTTAGTGAAAGCATTGCTGGCCGCGTCCTTATCATACATCTCTGCCCGGCTGTAGTAATCAAGCAGTGCCCGCACCCCGAACCCGCGGTGAGTATAGAACTTGTACCCGAACCCAAGCGCGAAGCCAGCACTCTTGCCAGCAGCGGTCAGATCCGTGCCTCCCGGGTTTTCACTCCCGGTGAAGTAGTTGGATTCCACCGACCCCAGGTGAAAGCTCGCGTGGAGGAAGGGAATAAAGGACATGGTCTGGCTGGGCATCTTAGTGGGGTGCCAGTTCGCACCCAGAGAGAACTCGGTGATGTCATTGGTTGACGCTGATCCGTTGTAGGCCTGGTTATTCTGCCGCATGATATTCAGAGCGGCCTGCAGGCTGAACCGCGAGTACCATTCTCTTTCCTTCTGCGCGTAGAGCTCTCCGCCCAGCCCGATGTGGTGGTTCGACTGAGACCCGGTGAAGGAATCAGCGCCGGTTTCTGTTTTAGTGGTGGCCGAGAGTGCGGAGATGTTGAGCAGCCCGAAGACTTCCTTATTCCTTTCCGCGATCAGCACCGGTACGTTCGAATCTTCCAGCGCCTTGAGGTCAGTCAGGTTATCCGTGCCCACCGGACCTATGTCCTGGGCCCCTTCAGCGAGCGGGATGCCGAGAGTGGTTGCTTCTCCCGCGGCGACGGCCGGAGTGTCTTCTTCCACGATGGCCTGGGTCTCGTCTTTGGTGATCTTCACCGCCGGAGTGATCTTTATGGTCATCACCGAATCCGGTACGACGAAGTCAGCGTTCACTAGCCGGTAGATGGACCACACTGAGCGCGACGGAGAGACCTTGACGCAAACTCCCCGGGCGACGATCCCCGCCGTCACGATGAACTTGGCGTGAGCGCCTTCCACCAGCCCGTCTTCGGTTCCTCGGTTGACCATCAGGGTCTTCCGGGATTCTGAGATCTTCACCAGCCGCACGGTTAGTTTTTCATCCACCTCAAGGGAGAAGGCGCAGACGGGAAGGAGCAAGAGAAAGAGTGCAAATGTCTTCATTGTAATCCTTAAAATGAATATACCAGACCGAAGCTTATCTTACCCTCGGTCAGTCTTTTTTGCTGTGGTAAAATCCCCACGATCTTCGTCGACTCGTACTGGTCCAGGGTTAGCACCTCGAAGCTCGCGAGGATCCGCAGCCCGAAGTCGTTTTGAAAATTATACCGCATTCCAGTTCGGATTCCAGGAATAGAGAGCACAGTGTAGTTACCTTCCTCACCGAAGGTGGGGGCCGCGACACTCGCCCAACCGCTTCGCATGTAGGTTCCGATGAAAATACTGGGCGCCTCCACCACGTGAGGGGCGTAGATGGGGTACCAGTTCACTCCGACTCCTAAGGAGAGTTCGTTCAAGTCGGCGTTGAAGGACCCGGCCGCGAAGGCATTGCGATTAGCGCGGAAAGATCCGTGCAGGGTGATCCGCTCCAGCGTGGGATGGTTGACAAACGGAGTCGCTTCCAGCTCCAGCTCGACGGCGAACCGGGTGCCTCGGCGGTGGCCCACGTCCGAATCGGTCTGTTCGTCGTTCAGGGCCATGCCGTAGTCGAAATGAAAGGCGTAGGGGTTCGGGTTGGCGACGATGAACTTCCTCCTGTCCCTCTCCTG
Source organism: Bacteriovoracaceae bacterium (assembly GCA_035576105.1). Taxonomy (GTDB): domain Bacteria; phylum Bdellovibrionota; class Bacteriovoracia; order Bacteriovoracales; family Bacteriovoracaceae; genus Peredibacter. The sequence goes on along the minus strand of DATLXA010000027.1, from coordinate 151,160 downwards.
AAGGATGGAGACTTCCCGTAGCACCGACCGCAGTTCTTCATCGGAGAAGTCCTCTGACCAGCTGTCCCCTTTCTCCAAAATCGCCCGGTACAATTTGGCGTCCGAGCTGGCCTTCTGCCCCTGGACCGAAAGAAAGTCTTGGTACTCGTTGGCCACCGCAGACTTCTTGCGGAACTCGTTTGAAAACTCGGTCTTCATCTGGTCATCATAGAAAGCGTCGTAGTTGAAATTGGGGTCGTTGACTTTTTTGAGGTAGGCGGTGACCATTTTTTCAAAGGTCTCGAGCCGCAGCTGCCGCTGGAAGTCGCTCTTGTAGGGACTCTTATAAAGACTGGTCCGGTGCTTCGAATCCTTCACCTTGTTCCAGGCCTCGACTTCCACCAGGTCCACGTCGTTATCCGAGCGGGCCTCGCTTCCGTGCAAAGGTTCGGCTTCCGGGTAGGTTTCTTTGAGCTTGGCGATCCGGTCCTTGTCATCGGTGAGCGTGTTCTGGGCCGCGTAGGCTGCCTTCTCTTCATCCGTGACCACGGTGATTTTTCCCAACCGCAGGTCTCTCTTCCCGTAGAGCAAGGCGGATTCTGTGAAGAGCAGGTACTTCTCCCCCACCTTCAGCAGACTGCGGTCGATGGTCTTGTAGAGAACCCAAACCGAATCGTTTGCGTTTAATTTTATATTCTTTGCTTTCCCGACTGGAACCAACCGCAGGTCCCGGACGTTAGGGTCTTTGACTTCTTTGATGATGACCCCGAAGTCCCCGATGCGGACTCCACCGTTTTCATAGCCCAGGTCGAATTGCAGAGTTTGACCACTTACGGTGTGACTGAGAAGCCTTGACCCGTTTAGTCCCCAGGCAGGGGGGATCATAGCTGCCAGCAGCATGAAAAGGGTCACAGTCCTTGCTATCAATTATCCATCCTTGAAATAACGACTTTCAAATATTGTACACTGAAACAAGGTTTTGAAAATACTCGTTTTTCGTCCTTTGTCATCCCAAAGCGGGCCAGCTTTAAGTCCTTGATAAAGCGTAGCAAAGATTCTATAAAGAAATCACAGTACAAAAAGGAAACTTCCATGAAAAGAAGACGTGAGAAAATCACTTATAACTACGAATGCTCGCTCACCAATGAACCGTACGTGACCACTGAGAAAGCTCCCAATCCAAAAGACTTGGTGTCTATCAAAGCTTACTACGACATGCACCCGGAAATGGATGACCGTCCCGCGATCATCAAGAAAAGATTAGGCATCGGAGCCGCGGCCACTCCTGTTGCCCCAGAAGAAAAGCATTAACAAACAGCCAGCACCGAGAGTCACATGGAAAGACGTCAAGTAATTATCATCGGGACTGGCCCAGCCGGTCTGACCGCCGCCATCTACGCAGCTCGGGCGGATCTCAAACCCCTGGTGATGGAAGGCCATGAACCGGGTGGACAACTCACCCTCACCACGGAAGTAGAAAACTTCCCGGGCTTCGAGCACGGGGTGATGGGCCCGGAGTTGATGGGGACCATGAAAAAACAGGCGGCGCGCTTCAATGCCGAGTTCCTCCCGGTCATGTGCACGGACGTGGACCTGAGCAAGCGCCCGTTCACAGTGACTGCTTCCAATGGAACGTCCTACCTGGCAGACACCGTGATCATCTCCACCGGTGCTTCGGCCAAGTGGCTGGGGCTGCCGAACGAAAAAGAACTCACCGGCAGAGGTGTTTCGACCTGCGCCACCTGTGACGGATTTTTCTACCGTGACAAAATCGTCCACATCGTCGGCGGCGGTGACACGGCGATGGAAGACGCCACCTTCATCACCAAGTTCGCAAAAAAAGTCTACGTCACTCACCGCAAGGACACGCTACGGGCCTCCAAGCCGATGCAAGAGCGGGCCATGAAGAATCCTAAGATCGAATTCCTCTGGAACACGGTCGTCAATGAAATCAAGAGCGACCAGGCCGGTGTGAACGCCATCGTAGTTGAAAACCTCAAGTCTGGTAAAACGGAAGAACGTCCCACCGACGGACTCTTCTACGCCATCGGGCACACGCCCAACACGGCTTTCCTCAAGGGTCAGATTACGCTGGATGAGCACGGCTTCATCAATACGACCGGCGGGCCTGACACCAACGTCCCGGGTGTCTTCGCCTGCGGTGACGTCCAGGATTCCTACTACCGACAGGCCATCACCGCCGCCGGTTCCGGATGCCAGGCGGCGATGAGAGCTGAAAGGTTCCTTGAAGGACACTAGTGGATTCCGTTAAATCTCCAAATCTCAAAAGCCGCTTCCTCGACTTCTACCAGAAACATGAAGTGCTTGTTTCCGTCGGCGTCTTCTTCCTGGGCTTTGCCTTCGACCTGCTGACCCTGGGCCGGATCGATGACCTGCTGAACCTGGTCCAACAGGCCGTCTACCTGCTGATCCTGGGTGCCCTGCTCATCCTGGAAATTAAAGTAAAGATCGGGGCCAAGGTCCTCTCTCCCCGCATGAATACCTTCTGGCAGTACCATGACCTGGTGGTGCACTTCCTCTTCGGTTCCCTGCTCTCGGCCTACACCATTTTTTACTACACCTCCGCTTCGGCCCTCACCAGCTTCTTCTTCATCCTGCTGCTGGCGGGACTGATGATGGCCAACGAGTTTCCGCAGATCCAGAAACTCGGACTTCCGGTCAGAGTCATCCTCTACACCATCTGCATGCTTTCGTACTTTGCCTTCTTCTATCCGATCCTACTGGGACACGTGGGCTTCGTGCCTTTCTGGCTTGGTTTGATTAGTTCGCTGCTGGTGTTCGGCCTGGTGTGGAAGGTGAACTTCAAAGACGTCCTCGACCACCAGCTGCTCCGCAAGCACGTCCTCTACCCGTCGGTCGCCTTGCATCTCTTCTTCCTCGTCGGGTACTACACCTCCTTAATCCCTCCGGTGCCAGTGGCGGTCAAAAAGATCGGCATCTACTACGACGTCCTCAAAGAAAATGGAAAGTACCTCGGGAAGCACCAGCGGCCTTCCTGGAAGTTCTGGCAGACCGGCTCCCAAGACTTCTACGTCCGAGCGGGAGACAAGGTCTTCGTCATGCTCTCGATCTTCTCGCCGGCGCGCTTCGAGGATAAGGTCTACCTCCGGTGGTACTTTGATGACCCGAAGAAAGGCTGGTTCCTGGAAGACTCGATCCCGCTCAATATCCTCGGGGGGAGAGATGAAGGTTTCCGGGGCTTCGGCTCAAAGCAATTCTACCGGCTTGGGGACTGGCGCGTCCTGGTCGAGACCTCCGACGGGAGAGAAGTGGGCAGGATCAGTCTTGAGGTCAAAACAGACAACTCGACAGATGAAAGAATTTTTAAGATCGATGACTTCTAACCACGTTATATGAGTCCTGACTAAACAAAGCAAAATTGACCACTTTATTTCCCCTTTGACACCTGCATGGGTTGTTTGAAAAAATGAAGGGGTGTTGATTCTTTTCCATGGAATGGCGAAGGTCTGACTAAAATCCCGCAAGAACCAAGGAAGGTGAAATGCAGCCATTGTTCAACTACACGACCATTTCAACCCGTCTTGAGAAGACAACTCGAACACTCTTCGTGACTCTCAACCGACCGGACTGGAACAATGCCTTCCGGCTCGAGATGCTCTTCGAACTTGAGTCGCTCCTCGCCTGGTGTACCACCCGGGTGGAGATCAACTCGATCTTCATCGATTCCTCTTCGACGGTTTTCTCCACGGGTCTAGAGCTCGAGTCTCTCTCTTCCCTCACCGCCGGCCAGCTGGATAAGATGAATACGAAACTGCAGAAGATCATCTTCGCTCTCATGCAGCTCCCGCAGACAGTCATCATGGACCTGGGGAACGGTTGTGAGACCCTCGCTTCGGAGTTTGCTCTCGGTGCTGACATCAGGATTGCGTCCAAGGACACCAAGATCAGCTTCAACCACAATATGTACGGACTGGTTCCTGCGGCCGGCGGGATGAGCATGCTCTCCGCACTCGTGACCCCGGCCTTCGCGCGCAACTGGGTGCTGACCGGATCTTGCATCCAAGCAGACGCTCTGGTCGAATCAGGATTTATCGCCTCCACCTATGACTCAGGCAACCGGTCTGAGATCGTCCGAAAGATCCTGGATCAGATCACGAGGGTTGCTCCGGTGCAGAGGATCCAGGCCAAGCTAGGCCTGTTTGAAAGCCTCCGGACCCAGTTCGAAGCTGGGATCGTCATGGACCGGAAGATCGCCAAGGCTTCCATGAGCTCTGAAGACTGGAGATCCAAGAAGCCGGAGCTCAAAGATACCACCTTCATGCCGGCCAAATCCATGTCTTACGCCGTTAAACTGTCACTGATCAAGAGCGATGATGGACCTGGTAAGAATTTAGAGCACTAAAACCCACAGCTACCTCTGTTGATGCCTTGTCCTTTCCAAACCTCCGGTGAAACTGGTAAAATAAAGCAGTTTTTTACTTAGGGGGGTAGCGGTGAGGCATTCAATTCTATTTTTGATAATATTTTCATCAGTCTCCTTTGCCCAGACGTACAGAGAAGGTGACCTGCAGTTACCAGTAACGGACCTCGGTCAGATCCAGCGCCAGGAAAAGCAGCTCCCACCGAGCATCGATGATGTGGTGATGAAGCAGAAAGACGACAAAACTAAACCGGGGATCCGGCTGGATAAGAAACTCGACAAAAAACTTGGTCCTAAGAATTTGCTGGATGAAAAGTAGCCAGCAATTCTACCGGCCCATGAACCCTAAGTTATTTACAGCTATTACTTAACTAGCCCACATCTCATCATCGCCGTCATGAAAGCATTGTGTGACCAGGTCAGTTGCCGAGCGCCCTGCATGAGACCACTGGTACTGTTAAACTGTTCCGACATTGAGCCCTTCCTGTCTGAATGAAAGAGGGCGCGGCTAAACTGCTTCTCGATCATGTCATTCATCTTCTGACTTTTTGTTTCTGTTCTTAACAAACACATGTACTCACCCAAGGCCAGAGTCGAAAGGAACCAAGGGTTCCCGGAACCAGACGTCTGATACCCGTCGTAGCGGTCTTCCGGGTAGCGACCGATGGCCACCCCGAGCTCAGGGTAATTTTTGTTAACGGCGTACACATTGGTGAAGGTCACTGCCAGGCCGTCGACGTAACGCCGGACCTGAGTGCCATTGAGAGGAAATAATTTCTGGTACGGAGAGTTGTGAAGCAGCGCTAGCAACGGGGCAACATCAAGGTTGGATTTTTTATAGCTGAGTCCACCGTTGACCTTATTGCGTGTAGCGAGGATACCGATGTTAGCATCGGAGAATTCTCTCTTGAGCAGGGTACCGATTTTTTCTGACTCCGCTTGATAGGTGCTATGGCCACGGTGATCACTTAGGTCATGGGCAAGTTTGCCACCTTCCTGGAGTGCTGTGTGCTGGGCGAGGAGAGTATAGAAATGCATCCCCTGTTCTTCTTCCCACAGGTCGAAGCTCGGCTTTTTCCATTCGGCGACCGTGTAGTCCAGGTCTTTTTGAATGACGGATTGGTTTGAAACAGTTCCGTGGAAAAGTTTCTTGATCACGTAGTCCTGGTTACCTTCTTTGAGCAGGATCCGGGCGAACTTGATGATGGCGAGGGCCCGCAGGGCCGGACCATCATTCTGAGGCCGTCCCCAGGGTCCGGTGTACCCGGAACCGTCGACGTTAAACTTCGGTTCACCGAGACCAGTGAGTGTGGGAAGATTCTGTCGGTGGATCTCAGCGTCGATCCAGGTGAAAATCATCTTCTTGATGGCGGGATCTTTCTTGAGTTCATAGTAATCGATGAGAGAACGCATGGTCAGGGCCGTGTCCCGGAGCCAGTCAAAATAGTAATCCGGATTCGAGCGGCTTGGACTAGCGACCACCATCCCCGGACGGACGTCCGGCATGGTCGAGTTTTCGATGACGGTTTTTATGCTGGCGTTGAATTGAAATTCTTTGCTCGGTTGGGCCGCACTCGGTTGGGCCGCATTCGGTTGGGCCGCGGCAGAGAAGATGAAAGCAGGAAGTAGCATCAGAGCAAGAAATTTCATTTCAGGTCCCTTAATTCATGGGTGGTAATGATGGATTGCATCTGCGTCCAATCATACTTACTGCTGTAGCCGATAAGAAATCCGCCTCCACCCGCGCCACAGAGTTTCAGCACATAATCACCTGACTCAAGACCTCTTGTCCATAGGCCACGCATCTGAGTCGGAATCATTTCTGGGAAGAAATCCCACTGGAACTTGGAAATATGCCAAAGATGGTGAAAAAGGTTACTCGTCTCACCTTGCGCGAGCGCGTCAATCGCAAAATTCACATCTTTGGAGAGGACATCGGCGCAGCCTTTTTTGAACTCCGGGTCTTTTAGCTTTTCTTGGTAGATGCTCACCAAGGGACCTGTCTGCCTCGCCTTTCCGGTGTTCAATAGAAAAAAGCCCTTCAGATCCGGCGGCTTCGACAGGATTTCAACCTCATCAAAACTATGAATGAGGAGTGCTTTTTGAATGTGACTCACCAGTGGATCGAGTCCGGAGCTCGAGCCATGAAAATGATCTTCCAGCCTGGCCATGATGGCCCTGTCCGAGACGAGTTCTGAGGTGTTTTTACCAAAGCGATTATATAAAGCTGCGATCACCGCCCCGGAGCTTCCTAGGCCGTACCCCTGTGGAATATCCGAATCGAACCAAAGACCTTTCTCGAGTTCGGATTGCATCTTTTGGATGTTTATCTCAGGGCCTGTTTGGTTTCTTAAAAAAGATCTAAGGCTCTCTTTTGAATGGAGGCAGTTTTCCGAATCCGTGTTCTCAAATGACCACTTCCCACACAACTTTGCGTAGGGGAAGGCCAGTGCCTTGGACCCGTTAAGAATGGTGTACTCTCCCAGCAGGAGGACCTTTGCAGGGTAAAAAGAGTTCAGCATCGCACTGGCCCCGCGCCGACGCTGTCAGCGATGACCTTGATGCAAATCGAAGCAAGCTCATGGGTGATAAACGGATGGACCTTGTTCTTTAAACTCTCCGGGTAAATGAGGTGGAGGTTCGGACCCGCATCCAGCGTGAAGTACACCGGCAGCTTGGTCTGCTCCCGGAAATCTCTGATCAGCTCCATGGCAAGCAGGGAATTCGGCTTCAGTAGCGTGTAGGACTGCGGGGAGGTCATCATCATGGAATGAAGCGACAGGGCCTCCGTCTCTAAGATGCCACCGACCTGATCCCACTCTCCGCACTTAAGCGCGTGCACCAGGGTTGAAAAATTCTTCTTCGCCTGCTCAAAGCGCGCGGCCGCAAAGGGATGCTCTCTCATCCTGTCGTGCCCTTTCCGGCTTGAAATATTTTTTTCCTGATCGGAGATCACCAGGATCGTGTCCATCAGGTGGGTCAGCTCCGGATGGACCTCGAAGGGTGTCGCGTGCAGATCTGATGACTCCGCCAGGTCACTCTTGCCCCAGCTAGCGAAGCCTCCGTAAACAGACCGGCAGGCGCTTCCGCTGGCGAGCCTGGAGAGGTGACTTGCTGTGGATAAAAATTCACCGTCTCTGGGGAGATCACTTAGAAAATACAGGTATTCGGTCAGGCAGAGAGCAAACGCCGAGAGCCCGGACGCGGAGGAAGCGATCCCGGCGCCGTGGGGAAAGGTGTTGCTGGTTTCTATCTTGATGGAAACTTTCAGCAACCAAGGCATGGAGGAGCTCAGTGTCTCCAGGTATGTTTTGATCTTCGAAGCGAAGCGGTCTTCCCTACTGCCCGCGAGAAAAAGTTCTACCGCCAGAGAGTCACTTTCTTCGAAGGCAACCTTGGTTTGCGAGTAGCATTCCTTGAGCGTCATGGACAATGAAGGATTGGCCGGAATCTGCGGGCCAACTTTCCCCCAGTACTTTACGAAAGCAATGTTGGCCGGAGACTTCCAGGTGGTCTCGAACTTTCCGGGCCGGAGGTCTTGGAATGGTTTCAGCGGCTCCATCAGAGTCCCGATTTCAGATCCGCTCTCACGATCTCGTTGTACGAGATGACAGTGCTGAAACCTTTCTGCTGGAAGTACTCCCGGGTTTCGATGAAGGGCCGGTCCGAGGTGGCCAGCGCGAAGTCCCCTCCCCAGGCACCTAGGGATTTAACCTCTCCCCAGTAATCGGAGAAGTAGATGTCTTTTACTTTGAGGTAGCCGAGGGCGCCGGCGATGATCTCTTCGTGGGTGCGGACGATCTTGTTGAAGGTGACCAGATCCGACGCTGCCAGCATCTCCCGGGTGAGCTGGGAGATGTCAGTGACAATCGATGCCTTCCCGTCAATTTTCATATCCTGGTACCTAAGGATCTCTTTCTCCGAGGACTGCTTCTGGCCCAGGTAGACGAAGAAGAGTTGGTCCTTGAATGAAGGATCGAAACCCACCGTCTCCCACTGAGGCTTACTGTCCTTATTCTGGAACCGGATGGGGCCCATCGCTTGGGCGCAGGCGATGTCGTAGCCGGAGCCGCCGATGGTTTTTTTCAGGAGCTCGAAGGGGCTCACATAGGCCCACTGGGCGACGTTGTAGATGAACGTTGAGCTGGACCCGAGTCCCCACTCAAGAGGAAATTCGATTTTAGTTTCTACGAAGACGTCCATATCCTCCCGCAGGAAGTGCGGGTTCTGCAGACGGACGGCACTCAGGACTTCATGGACGAAATTCTCTTCCACCGTCCCCTGCGCCTTGATCGGCTTGAAGTGCCAAAACTCGTAATCATTCTCGAACCAAACCTTCCCCGCGTGGTTAAAACTTTTCCAGTTAAGCGTGGGCTGGTAGGAGTGACGGTACTTCACCTTCATCGACTGCCCGACCGTAGTCGGCAGTGCCAGCGCCTGTGCCCCGTCTAAGACGAAGTACTCTCCGGAGAGGAGGAGCTTTCCATGGCCGTAGTAGAATTGATCACGCATCTGCTAAATCCTTTATTCAGACTGACCGGCGGAACTCAGGAAGCTCCGGACGGCGGTAAACGAGACCACTTTATCGGAAAAGAAATACTTTCCTTGTTCGATCTGCTGTGGAGTGGCGTTGAGTTGGTTTAAGATATTTAACAAGTGAAGCTTCATGTGCCCTTTCTGGATCCCGGTGGTGACCAGAGACTTCACGGCGCCGAAGTTCTGCGCCAGTCCGACCGCCGCGATCACCTGCATCAGCTCGGGCGCAGACGGATTCTTCAGGATGGCCAGTGAGGTCCGGGCCAGCGGGTGCAGGGAGGTGAGCCCTCCGACCGTTCCGATCGCCAGGGGTAAGCGCAGTGAAAATTTAAACTTGTCGTCCAGCAGGCCAACGGTAGAAAGTGAGCTGTAGTGACCGCCCCTAGAGGCGTAGGCATGGGCACAGGCAGAGGTGGCCCGGAAGTCATTGCCGGTGGCGATGACCACGGCGTCCACACCGTTCATGATGCCCTTGTTGTGAGTGACGGCGCGGGAAGTGTCGATCTCAGCGATCCGCACTGCGGTTGCGAATTTTTCGGCGAAGTCCCGGGGGGCGAGTCCGGCGATGGTACCCAGCTCATCGATGGGGCACTCCACCGAACATTCCACCACGCACTCAGGGGTGTAGTTGGAGAGGATGCACATGATGACGTGCACTTCTTTTTCGGAGTTCTGGAAACGGTCATCTGCCAGGACCTTTTTCTTCAGCACCTGGGCCAGTTCTTCCAGGATGGAGTTGATGAAGTTGGCACCCATGGCGTCGCAGGTCTCACAGGTCACCTTGAGCTGGTAGTAGTTCTCGATCTTGTCAGACATGTCGACCAGTTCCAGGTCGGTGATCCCTCCTCCCCGTTTGTTCATGTTCAGGGTAAGGTCCAGCACGGAGTTCATCAGGTCGGACTTCATGTCGCGGAAGAAGGCCTGCAGCTTTTCTTTGTTTCCCTGCCACTGGAAATGGACCTGGCCCACCTTCGCCGTCGAATGGACGGTGGCCTTGAAGCCTCCCCGCTCCAGCCAGAACTTGGCCCCCAGCGAGGCGGCCGCGACTACGGACGACTCTTCGATCACCATCGGCACGGAGTAGATCTTGCCGTTGATCAGGAAGTTCGGGGCGATCCCGAAGGGAAGGTTAAAATTGGTGAGGGTGTTCTCCGAGAACTCGTCGAAGCGCTTCTGCACCTCCGGGTTCTGGTGCCAGTAGTGCGGCAGTTGCCCCACCAGCGCCGAGGCTTCGGAGGTCAGCTGCTCTTTGAGCCACGATATCTTTTCGACCTTGGTCATCTTTGAGAAACCGCTGACTGTCTTCATGTCTGCTCCTTCAATTCCAGCAGTCCCTTTGCCGTCAGCAGAGACTCCCGAAGATTCAAGAAATGCTCCTCGAGTTTTTCGTAGTTTTCCATGGCGGGTGCCAGGTACGCGTGCGCCATCCCTAACAGGGAGTTGGCCTTGAGGGTCGTCTTAAGTTCATAGGCATCCAGCACATTTCTGATGCCGCCGGAGATGATGAATTCTTTATTTCTGGTGGGTAAGGCGTTCAGGATCTCGACCATCTCAAAGGCGGTGTGGCCCACTTTGATGAAGGGTCTTTTGGTTTCATCTTCGCTGGTGCGCAGGCTCTCCAGCAGGGTGAAGTTCGTTCCACCAAACGCCCCAAGCTCGATCCCGGCGATGGGAAGTTCCAACAGGGCCTTGATGCTCCTGGGACCCATGCCTTGGCCGACCTCTTTGATGAAGACCGGAGTATCTTTGAACTGGTCAAAGAACCTCAGCAGAGTCTTGTGCGGAGGTTGCTTAAAGCGGTCACCCTCTGGCTGGAACCATTCCTGAAGCGGGTTGAGATGGATTATCAGTCCATCTGCGTCGAGCCTGCGGATCATCTCCGCCAGCTCGCAGAGCTTATTTCTGTCGAGCAGCTCTTCCACCTGGGCCATCCCGATGTTGGCGAACAAGGGTTGGGCGCCCATGAATTTTTTGACGGCGAATTCCCCGAGCCGCTCGTTGCCAGCTAACAGTGGACGGCAGGATCCGAGACCCATTCCTAATTTATACTCGCCGCAGAGTCGCGCCAGATTCTCATTGATTTTTTTTGCGTGCTGAGTCCCACCAGTCATGCTGGAAATCCACAACGGATAGTCCAGCTTGAACTTCAGGAAAGTGCTCGCCCATTTCAAAGAAGAGGTCGGGTGAGAAAAAAACATCGGCTCGTAGTTGAAACGCGCGTCCACCTCAGCTGCACAGGTCTGAGCGCGAGAAGACAATTCAATATGTGCGCCTTTCCTATGAGCTAACTCATCAGAAAGAGGGAGGTTTTTATTTAGATCCATACTAGATGTGTATCAGGTCCTGGATTAAAAGTCATCGCCTTCTTAACGGTCAGCACTAAGGCCGGGATGAGAGAGGTGCCACCACCAGGACGAATTCTCTTTTGTCTTGGTCTGCTAAGGCCTTTAATACAGAAGAAACTTGACCGCGCAGGAGCAGTTCCTGTTGACCGCCGAGGTCGATGGCCAGAAAAATCTCTCTGCCGGACACGACCTTCGCCAAGTCTTCGACAAGCCTTTTAAGGCGGTAGGGGGTTTCCATCCAGATTTGAGTTTCGGGTTTTTTTAGTTCTTGTTTTATCCACTCAGACCGCTCAGGCTCTTTGACGGGGATAAATCCGCTGAAAATGAAGCGGGCATGTGAGAAACCCGACAAGGCCAATGAAAGTGCAATTGAATTAGGAAAAGGAGTGGCGGTGACTTTGATTCTTCTCTTGTGGCACGCATCAACAAGCTTTTGTCCCGGGTCGCAGAATGCAGGTAACCCACAATCACTCATCAGGTAGGTTTTCTTACCTTCGGTTAAGCCTTTGATGATCTCCGCTTGAATCTTCTCCTGGGTGTGTTCGTTGAACAAGATGAACTTTTCGATGCCTTCTCTGGGAAGTCCCCACCTGAGCCACCGTTGCCGGGCCACTTTATGTTCTTCCACCAACAGCACGACTGTTTCTTTCAGACAGTCTGCTGTGAGTTTTTCTAGTGCGATGGTTTCAAGAGGAAGATCGTCCTGCAGGGGGGTGGGGATCAGGATCAACTCTCCCATCACAGCTCCAACGGCAGGAATAAATCAGGCCGATGAAAATCCGGGTTCTCTTCACTGTTAGGAGCGAGGGCGTAGAATTCTCTTGGGTCCTGATCCAGGCAAGCGAAGAACCCGCCGTAAAGAAGGCTTCCTTTTAACTCCGCTGGCAAAGCGAACTTGAACTGAGCGGTCCACGCCCTCGGTTCCACCGTCACTGAGGTTGCGAGGTTGAGTTCCATGGGAGCATGGAATGTTTTCCTCGGTTCGGTAATGACGAGAGCGAAGGGTTGGTTGAGTGCGGAAACCTGGAGCTCGAGGTACGGTGCTTTGAGATCACTGGGGCCCGAGCGGAGCTGAAGAAAAATTTCCACCACATCTTTATTCCAGAGACCCCAGTTTTTACTCCAGTCAGTGGTGAAGGCCGGATCGGACAACCACGGTGCACTGGTGCGCTTGTTGACCTGGAACTCTATCACCAGTTGGCTAAAGGATCCGGACCAGGTTACCTTAAGTCCATGCCTGGCGTGGCCGTCGCCATGTTTTTTCAAGTAAGCTTGCATATCAATGTAGGGTAGCTAATTTCTCCTGACTTGCCCATTACTTTGAGGCATACTTTCCTTATGGAAATTTTTAAGCTTTTTATCATCGTGCCTCCAGGGCTCGAGGCTCAGGCGCAGAAGGAAATTGAGCTTAAATGTCCCGTGGTTTGCCACCCGGTCAAAGGTGGGATCGAACTCGAAGCGGACCTGAGCTGGATCGAAACAGCACACCTGAACCTGAAAATACCCACCCGGATCCTGATGCGAATGGGAGAATTTAAGGTCAGGGATTTCCCCAAACTCTACGCCAAGATGGTGGCCTTTCCTTGGAACACTTACCTCTCGCACCCGCGGCCCGAGTGGGTCATCAAGTGCGCCAAGAGCCGGCTGGGACACACCGGGCGCATCGAAGAGACCGTGAAGTCGGGCCTGTCCGAAGCGATGAAAAAACAACCCTTGAGTCAGGACTGGGAAAAGAAGGACTATCCCCCTCAGACCTTCTACATCCGGATCCTGGATGACACCCTGACCCTGAGCCTGGATCTCACAGGCGAGCCCCTCTATAAAAGAGGTTTCCAGAAAATCAAAGGTGAAGCCCCACTGCGGGAAAATTTCGCGGCGGCGTTCATCAGCGAATTATTCAGCGGACTCAATCAGGAGGTGATCCTGGTGGATCCCATGTGCGGCTCAGGAACTCTGCTGACGGAGGCGCTGAACTTTCACCGGCCCCTGCACCTGAGACCCTTTGCTTTTGAAACTGCTCCGTTTTACAAAGGTAGACTGCTGAAGCTCACGCCGCTGGACTTAAAACCACTCCCGGTCTCCGAGGCGATAGGTTTTGATCTCGACGAGGAGTTACTGGCCAAGGTGGCAGCGGAGATCAAAGAGCTTCCGGTGTTTTTTAAATTCTGCGACACGGTGAAGACTCCGCTTAAGTTCAACAGCGAGTTCGTCATGATCTGTAACCCACCTTATGGCGAGCGACTTAAGATTCCAGGGAAGCGGGGGTATTTTCTCAAAGATGCCTGGGAGAAGTTTCTGCAAGTCGACAGGCCCTTGCGCTTTGGCTGGGTCTTGCCCAAAGACATGGATGACCTGTTTCTCAAACCCCCGGGGTACCAACTGCGGGTTAAGCTCGAGCTCAGGAACGGGGGGCTGCCGGTGTCTTTCTGGGTTTGGCAGAGAAGCTAGCCCAGGTAGAAAACCTGCGACTTGGACCATACCCCGCCCACGAATGGGATCAGCGCCAATTGCTGGGCCGGCACAGTGTCTACTTCTTCAAGTGCGAGGTTCCTCAGGCTGAAGATATCAACCTCGAAGGTCTTTCCTTCCGGGTGAAGGATTTTTAACCGGTCACAGCGGCGCAGACCTCGAGAATTTTTAACCATGATCGCCAGGTGGGAACCTTTCACGGCTTCCAGCACTTCCCCGGCATAGTCCCCTTCTCTTTTCTGAAGCCGGGTATTCTTTAGCTTCGGGAACAGCACGTCCGTTTTATTCACCAGATAAAATCCTCGCATCAGGTCCTGGGGATACTCTTGCTTAAAGACATCGTACCGTTGCTGCTCAAAATTCCGGACGAGAGCACAGACCGGTGGGACAAATCTGGCACCTTGCCAGCGCAGGTCGAGACGCAAAAAACCCATCCCCATCTGCTCCAGCTCCCGGGCGTATTCAAGCAGGGAAAATTCCTTGATGTGGAACATGAAGGTCCCGTGCTGGTTCTCCACCACCGGGAAGCCCTTGTGGGGAGACTCCTCACTTTCGGCGACCGCGGAGAACTCCTGGTTAACGGGAGATTTCAGTGGTGTGAGCGCAGACAACAGCGAGCGTGGTGTGTAGAACAGCAGAATGCGTCCCAGACCTAGCAGCTCGCAGGGGATGGAGATTTCTTTAAGGTAAGTTTGGATGGTGGCCTTGGAGAGTTCGATGGAAAGGACGATCCTCTCCATCCTTCCCTGGGCGTGCTCGATCCAGCCAGTGAGTGCCGAGAGGTTATGGTTTCCGTTCTCCGCGATGAACTGCAGCGGCTTAGTGGTGTTGGTCAGCATCCACTCAAGCGCCCCGGGGTCCTGGACCCTGACAGCATCAACCAGGTTCAAGAAGCCGGAGACTGCTTTCACCTTCTGCGAGAAAACGGTCTGAGTCATCAGGATGTCCCACTCCAGCAGGACGCGCAGACCTAACTCCTTTGCTCTGGTGGCCATCTCTATGAAGGCCTCGTCACTGAGTTGTCCGAACCTCGAAAAAGACCGGTGCTCCAGGATGACTTCTTCGAAACCTTCGGACTTCAGGACTCCCAGGTCATGCAGGTTCTGCGCGTAGGTGGTGGGCCTCATACTTGTTTCGCTCTCTTGCGGATAAGCATCTGCTGCGAGACCCCTTGGGCGTACGGGAGGCGCACGATGGTGGTGGGTTTAGTCCTCAGGATGGGACTCATCCCCAGGTCCATGATTTCCAAGGCCCTGACCTTGATTGCTCGGCCTTTGAAAGGGAGGAACTCCAGTTCGTCGCCCTGGTTAAAGGCGTTGCGGACTTCCAGCACAATCCCGTTTGCGGGAGAGGCTTCGATGACTGTCCCAACCATGTTCCACTCGTCGGTCTTATCGATCTCCCGCTCGTTGAAGATGGAGTCCGCTCCGGGTTTGTGCGTGAGGCTCGCTTCGGTGTACGAGCGGTGGGAGACCTTACTCAGCTCTTCTTCCCAGTAGAGCATGTCTTCGGAGAGAAAGTGCCCGTAGGCGTGATAGAAGTTCAGGGTCTCCGAGTAGACCTTGGACATGGTTCCGGCGTAAAGGTGGCTCTTCATCCGACCTTCGATCTTTAGCGAATCGATGCCTTCTTTTATGAAATCCTCCAGGACTCTTAGCCCTTGCAGGTCCTTGGAGCTCATGAAGTACGCTTTCTTTTTTTCTTCGGTTGCGAGTCCCTGGTCGAGGGAGTATTCGAAGCGGCAGGAGTGGGCGCACCCGCCGCGGTTGGAGTCTCTTCCCTGCGTGAAATTTGAGATCACGCAGTGTCCGGAGTAGGCCATGCACATGGAACCGTGGACGAACATTTCGATCTCGATCTCCGCTTCCCGTCTGATCTGGCCCGCCTCTTTGATGGAAACTTCCCTTCCCAGGACGATCCGCGACGCCCCCATCTTCTTCCAGAGCTTGGCCGCTTCGACGTTGAGGGTCGAGGCCTGGGTGGAGACGTGGACACTGAGTGCGGAGAACTCGCGGACTGTTCGTAACACGCCGAGGTCGGAGACGATTACGGCGTCCACTTTGATGCTTTCAAGGAATGTGACGAAGTCGGGTAAGTCGGAGAGGTCCTTGTCGTGGAGAAAAGAATTCAGGACGACGTAGACCTTGGCGCCGCGGGCATGGGCAAAGCTCACACCTTCACTGAGTTCATCCAGAGTAAAATTCTCGGCTGCTGTCCGCAGCCCGAACTTCTGACCGCCCACGTAGACAGCGTTGGCACCGTAGAGCACTGCGACCTTGAGCTTCTCCAAGCTTCCGGCCGGGGCCAGGATCTCCGGGTATTGGGCAATCTTCATCTTGTCTCCTGAACACTCTGTTTACCAAAATTAAGACGTAAGTTAAACTCTTGCTAAGGAATAAGTTTTAAAAGGCCATTTTTTGAAAAAAGTTCTCTCGTTGCTGCTGGTGATCCTGGTTGCCGGAATCCTAACTGTTGGATTTCTCGCCGTGAAGAGGTACGCCAGCAACCCAGAGCAGATCGTCCCCCTACCCTTTAGATTTTTAGTCCCCGCACCGGCCATCAAGCTCGAGGCACCCATCCTCATCATCGGCGACCGGATGGGAAACTACTTCGGCCGGTTCAAGGCGGAGCTGGCGTCGGTGATCTCATCGGACCTGGACAGGCCCATCAAGATCCAGTCTCTGGCGCAGGATGGCCAGGGTCTTCACCGGACTCTCCATCAGATGCGTTCCATCAACCAGTGGCCTCAGCTGCTGATCTACCAGGGTGGCAGTGAGGAGTTCGGCGAAAAGAAGTTCGAGCTCTCGGAGATAAAAAAAATTTCCGTGAACTTCAAGAGGTTCAAAGACGAAAGGATCGAAACGGTTCTCATCCTCTACCCTTGGCTCTCGAGGCTTGTCTACGAACCCTTAAAACGCGTCAGGCTAGAAGAAACTCCCGTGGAGTTCGCTGTGGAATCGCAAGTGGAGTACCTCCGCCGTTTGGATACGGAGCTCATGCTCTATGAGGAACAGCTCATTCAATTAGTGAACCTCAGCAAAGACCGCAGCTCGCTTTTGATCCTCGCAACCACTCCCATCAACCTGGACATCCCACCGAGGTCTGTCTGTGAGTTCGCCACCACCACGGAGCTGGAGACGGACATCCAGCAGCTGCGGGAGCTACTCAAGGCCAACGACCCCAAGGGCGCGTACGCCCGGTCGTCGAAGCTGGTTGGGCTTCATTCGGGCAACGCTGGCCTTTACTATATCCACGGGCAGATTTCCAAGAGGCTCGGGTACCTGGAAGAAGCAAAAGCTAACCTCCTGAGCGCCTCCGCCTATGACTGCGATCCCTGGAGGACGACAGAAATCCAGAATGCCATCATCCGTAAAGTTGCCAGTAACCGTCGAGTACTGCTGTTTGATTTTGCCCGTCTGGTGGAAAATGATTGGACCCTTAATCAAACATTTTTTGATGAGCTTCATCCACAAAACCTGTACTATGATAAGGGCATGCAGCAACTCGGGCTGGTGATAAAGAACATCTTAAAACTCTAGGAGAAGACATGCACGGGTTTCAGATCGAATACAGGCCCTACGACGTGATTTGTCGAGAAGGCGATCCTTCCGATAACATGTTCTTTCTGAAGTCGGGGAAGCTCCTGGTATGCGTCCTGAGAGGTACCGAGGTGAAAGTGCTGGCCAGAGTTGGGGCCGGACAGTTCCTGGGAGAGCTGGCCTTCTTTGACGGTCAGCCCCGGTCGAGCAGCATTATTGTTCTGGAGAGAAGTGTTATCGTCCATCTTAGTAAGGAAGACCTCTCCCAGAATCTCCCACTCTGGTTCATCGAGATCGGAAAAAATATCACAAAAAAAATTCGTACACTTGATAAGATCATTCAAGAGAAGCATTTAAAAAAAACCAGCCACTCCGAAGACAACACTCCCCTCTCCCTGGATGACCAAAGGAAGATCTTTTCACTTATAACCCATCAACATGATTAAGTATTTTGGCCACTGTGGCACTGCCTGTGGTAAACTAATGATACCCCTTGGGGCCAAATTATCTGCACCCTGTCACGTATAAGGCTTCCCAGGCGTCTTACTATTGGCACGATACTCGCAATAGTAAAGGTACGACAACAAGGAGGTTGCCAATGAGATCACACTTTTTTATCGCCCTATTAGCTCTCGTAATGTCCGCATGTGCTACTAAAGGAAACGTAGTGGATGCCCAGGAAAATAACGAGCAGGTGGAGCACTACTCGCAGCTAGAAGGACACGCTTCTCGCATCCGTTAAAAAAACTTACCATCTCTCCGGAAAACTGTTTTGTAACCTGTGACTTTTCCTTTATAGTGCAGATTACGAATAAAGTTTTTCCGGAGGGATTTTGAGTTGAAAACTTCACCGCAGCCACAGACTCGCTTTCACAATCTCGACTCCATCGCCGTCTCCGAATGGACCACAGGCCACGCCGACGAGACCTACCAGATCAGCAGGTGGGGCGAAGGGTATTTCTCGGTCAATGACAAAGGGGATCTCTGCATCAACCCGACTCGCACCGAGAACGGACCCGTGATCAACATGATGGAAATCCTCGAAGAGATGAAGAACAAGAACATCCCCTTCCCGACCGTGATCCGCTTCCATGACATCCTGAGGTCCCAGGTCGCCGTCCTCAATAAAACCTTCCGGGCCCTGATCGAAGAGGCCAAGTTCACTGGCTCCTACTACGGTGTTTACCCGATTAAAGTGAACCAGATGCGCGAAGTGGTGGAGGAGATCGTCGACGCCGGAGCACCCTTCAACTATGGTCTGGAGGCCGGCTCGAAGCCCGAACTGCTGGCCGCACTGGCCATGAACAGCAACCAGAATTCGCTGACCGTGGTGAATGGGTACAAGGACCTGGACCTTCTGCGGCTCGCTCTCCTGGGCAACCAGCTGGGAAGAAAAGTGATTGTCGTCATCGAGAAGTACACCGAGCTGCTGGACCTGATGAAGCTCTCGGCGGAGGTCGGCGTCGAGCCGATGATCGGTCTGCGGGCGAAGATCTCTACCAAATCCTCCGGGAAGTGGGCGAGCTCCGGCGGAGACTACGCAAAGTTCGGACTCAGCATCACCGAGATCCTCCAGGCCGTGAAGTACATGAAGTCGATTAACAAGACCCATTGCCTGAAGCTGCTGCACTTCCACATCGGCTCTCAGATACCGGACATCAAAACCATCAAAGACTACATCTCCGAAGGCGCGCGGATCTACGCCAAGCTCTACAAGGAAGGGGCGAAGCTCGAGTTCTTCGACGTCGGCGGCGGCGTCGGGGTGAACTACGACGGGACCCGCTCGAACTCTCCGTCCTCGATCAACTATACCACCAGAGACTACGTCGCTGACGTCGTCTATATCTTGAAGCAAGTGTGTGACCTGGAAGACGTGCCCCATCCGAACATCGTCTCAGAGAGTGGCCGGGCCATCACCGCGCACCACTCGTGCGTGATCACCAACGTCTTCGGAGCACTCGAGATCGGCGCCGCAAATAACTTTAACACCGACAAGGCCATCAACGAAAACATCCTGGTCACCAACATCCGCGACCTGTGGACCGAACTCACCGAGAAGAACTACCAGGAGATCTACAACGACGCCACTAAGCTCAAAGAAGAGTCGATCTCCGCCTTCAAGTTCGGAATCCTGACTCTGGACGAGCGGGCCAAGCTCGAGACCCTGTTCTGGAACATCTGCCGCAAGATCGTGGTGTACGCCTCTCAAGACGAGTACGCCCAGGACGAGATCATGCAGCTCAAGAGCCAGATGGCCTCCCAGTACATGTGTAACCTCTCCATCTTCCAGTCGGCCCCGGACACCTGGGCGATTGGCCAGATCCTGCCCGTGCTCCCGATCCACAAGCTAAACGAGAAGCCGACCGAACTGTGTACGCTGGTGGACATCACCTGTGACTCCGACGGAAAACTAGACACCTTCCTCTCCGCCGATGGTCCCACCAACACGGTTCCTCTCCACAAGCTCAAAGAAGGCGAAGACTACTACATCGGGCTTTTCATGACCGGTGCCTACCAGGACATCATGGGAGATAACCACAACTGCTTTGGCCGTTTGAACGAGGTTCATATCTTCTGCGACGACGATGATCCAACGGATTTCTACATCGAGGAAGTCATCTACGGGAACCAGGCGAGCCAGGTGCTGTCGACACTCCAGTACAATCCGGAGACCATGGCGCAGACGGTGAAGGCGCTGGTCGACACGCAGGTCAAGCGCGGGAAAATCAGACCGCGCGAGGGCGTGGACCTGACGGACTTTTACGAGAGTTGTCTGAAGAGTTATACCTATCTGAAGAAGTAGAAACTAAAACCAGCAGGGCCTGCGATGTCTGCCCTGCTGAAATTTTTTATTTCAATTTATTTTTTAGTTCTGACACTCGAGTTCATCGACACCCATCACATCTATTGTCTGTGTATTTAGCGTTGCGACCATTTTACAATCCTGAGTTCCGGTCATGGTCCGAGACGTAAAAGTAAGAGTGTAACTGGCAGGGCCAAACGTCGCGCGGCCAGAGTTCAGGTACGAGATGCCTTTGAGGTTACCGATTCCATCTTCCTGAGAAAGAAGGGCCTGAACTGTTTTGGAATCGAGGACCGCTTTCATTTGCTTTGCGGTGTTCTGGCTTACTGTATCCGCGAAAGAAGTGGTTACGGTGAGTAAGGTGATGAGGACTCAGAGTGATTTCATAAGATCTCCTTTTAGAATTTTAGGGAAGCGATTAGGTTTACCAGGGATATGATCGTAGACTCTGGATTTATTCAAAGAGTGTTGGAATTTTTTACAATCGTCTTAAGGCTGCAGGACAAAGTTGGAGGAACTTCGGGAGAAGGCGAAAATGAAAACTGAAGGCCTAGAGAAGTATTACCCTGAAGACGATGCGTGGAAAGAGTTTGCGCAGATTCAGGGATGATTTTGGAATCAGTTAGATGCTAGGTGCCGCACTGGTGAATTCGCTGAGGGGAAATTAAAAACTAGCAGCGGTTAAGGTACCTGCGCTGGACGAGAGGATAATCAGGAGCGCTTGGGGAGTGAGGCTGGAGTGAGAGGGGTTTTGACTATGCTGATGCGGATGCCGAGGTGAAGTTGAGGCCTGTATGGTTCTATGGCGCTCTAGCATGTTTTGTGGGTGAAGACGATGGTTCGCGAATGGTTATATGGGAACTCGTCGGGTTGTGTTTTAAATTTGAAATTTTTTCGTGGAGGGAAAATAATTTGAATCCTTTCAATTCTGTCGGTTCATTTATAACCAGTCTTCCTCATCGAATCAACTCAAACTGGTAACTGGTTGGTCTAGAGATTGATTTAAGAGCATCCTCTGTGTTTACTTAGGAGGCGGACTTGTCTTCACCTGGAAGTTGCTTCCTGGACCATATTAGCGATTCGAATTTCACTCTGAAAACCTGTGGTAGATTAACTCAAATTCAATCAGGAGCTAGTCGTATGTACCAAACACTATCTAACAAACTTCTTCATAAAGAGACCGTGAACGCATCAAAATCTGAAAAAGCTGCGACGGTTATTTTACTAAAATTTCTCTTTCAGGTTAGTTCCAGAAAAATGTTTCTCGATTACGGTCATTCGACTCTTCATAAATATGTCATGCATGAGTTAGGGTATTCTGAGTCTGAAGCTTGGACTCGGATTGGTGCCATGAAGCTGGTGGCAACTGTGCCTGGAGTTGAAGAGAAAATTGAATCTGGAGATCTCAACTTATTTAGCGCGGCAGTGATTCAGTCGCATATTCAAAATGGAGGTCTGGATCCGAAGTCGGATGAAGTGAAGGCTGCCGTGAAGCAAGCTGAGGAAGTGCCAACGAGAAGACTTAAGCAGGTCTTAAATCCAGATGCTCCGAAAGATAAGAAAGTCTCTTTAAACCAAAGAGTTTTAGATAAAATCAAGCAGCTCCAGAAAAGCTGGGGTGACACTACAGAGCTAGAAATCTTCGAAGCTCTTTTAGATGAGAAGATTAAGGAACTCGAGCTAAATAAGTCTGAAAGAACAACCAAAGCTGACCCAACAGTTAAAACCCGCTACATTCCCATCTCCACCAAACGAGATGTTCTACAGCGCTCGAGAAACCAGTGTGAGTACGTTCATCCCAATGGCAAACGCTGCGACCAACGGCGTTTTCTGGAGTTTGACCATGTAGAACCTTATGCCCTAGGCGGGGACCGTTCCCTTCAAAACATCCGCATTCTCTGCCGTAACCATAACCAGAAGCGGTCCTACACTACTTTCGGGTACAATCCCTTGAAATATCAGCGAGTCCATTCAGCTAGTAGGCGATCACTTTCTTGATCTGGAAAAAACCAACGATGTCAAAAATTTAGCCAGGCAGTAAACACCACTATGTAAACGCGGGTAGGATTAACCACCTGGCCACTTTTTTGAGAGATAATCCGGGGATGAATTTTCTTTCTCGAATTTCTCTATTCATTATAACGATACTGACCTGCACCTCTGCCCTAGCGCTCGAGGTCTGCGATGCCCTTGACGTCGGAGAATCAAAGAACATATTCATCGGCCGCTTCGAGAACCACGCGAAGATGGCACCGAGGTACATCCTCCGGCGAGTCTCTGAAACACATCATGAGGTGTACTTCCGGATGAAGTTCATTAACAAGACGAACTCGAAAGAAACATCGGACGAGCTAAACAAAATTTTCCAGGCCAAGGCCCACAGCTGCGCTTACAAATACAGGGATTCGCTGGTTGATCCCAGCGGCAGGAGCATCAGTCTCATGATGTACGATGAGGACTCCCATAAGCAGCTCCTTGGTGGAGAGCCGACCCTTGTAAGCATCGCCATCCTCCCGAAAGGCAAGCGCTCGTACTCCGGCGGCTACGCCCGGAACATCGAGTGCAAGGAAATCGTCCACGAGCTGCTTCACATCGCCGGGCTCGTTGATGAGTATGATGAAAAAGATGAAGATGATAAACCGCTCTATCCCAACCGGGCGGTGGGCCCGCTCACCTCGTGGATGGCAGATAGCTCCATGACTTTTTTCGGGATGGGCGCCAAGAAGAAGTTCCTCTATCCCGGACAGCTGGACGCGATCCTCTACCCCAACTGCCTGGAGAAGAACTCTCTGTACTATAGCTGCGCGGCCCAGGCCTACGACGGTAAACCGTCAGGCGAAATCCTTCCGTCCTGCAAGACCAAGGCTGGCTGGCTCAAGGGTGGGCTTCTCTCAGGCCTTCAGGTTCCGCCGTCGTAGCGTCTCGATACCTTTCTTGCGGAGGTAGATGAAGGCCTCGACGCTTAAAAAAATAATGAACGCAGAATAGTAAGACCAGGTTAAGAACACCAGCAGGGTGCCGGCGGCACCGTAGATCGAGTCGGCGGCCACTCCTTTGAGGTAGGACGCCAGCAGCAGGTTCCCAATGATAAAGAACGTCGATGTCAGGATGGCGATCTTGAGGGCCTCGATCAGGGGAGGCCTTCTGGTCGGAGCGTAGTAATGGATCCCGGTGAACATCCCGACGTAGATGATGAAGTTCATAGCGAAGACCAGCACCCGGTAGAGAACGTTCTCGTCAGTGCCGGGTCCGAAAAAATACTCGACGATGGCGGTCAGAGAGACTGAGAAGATGAAGAAAAGACCTGCGAGCACCACCACCAGCATGGCGAAGAGTTTTTCTTTGACGGCTTCCCAGATTGGCCGGGAGAGGTGGGGGTTGTAGTAGCCGTAGATCACGTCGAAGGAGTAGCGCATTTGCAGGAACACCAGCGACGAGGTGGAGAGGAGGACGATGACGCCGACGATCCCGGAGACCGAACCGACGTTGACTCCTTCGTTGACGTTATCGAAGATCATCGCAAACATCTTCCCCACTTCCGGCGAAAGTGCATTGGCCTGAAGAGTGATCTGGTGCTGGACGTCCTGACCCAAGAACGCCGCCACCCCCAGCAGGATCATCAGGAAAGGTGCGATAGCGAGGGCCGAGTAGTAGGAGATAGAAGAAGAGAGTAAGAAGAGATTGTGTTCGGAGACCTTCGCGACGAGCGTTTTCACTCTTTGGCTAAGGCTTGTTTTGATCAACTCCATTGTCTTCTTCCATTTTTAAGTATTGCTCTTTGTAACCCAGGTAAGCCTTATAGTGATTAGAAACTTTCTCAATTTCTTCAGGACTCAGGGGGCGCTCGAGGACCGCAGGGCGGCCTTTGATCATGCTGCCGGGAGGAAATTTCTTACCCGGAGTGATTAACGAACCTGCAGCAACGAGACAATGGTCCCCGATCTCTGCTCCGTCTAGAATAATAGTACCCATGCCAATTAGACAACCTTTTCCTATAGAACAGCCGTGGAGAATGACACTGTGCCCGAGTGAAGTGTTATCCCCTATGGTGCATGCGTTATGTTCTGTTACATGAAGCATACACAGGTCTTGGATATTAGAATTATTTCCTATTGTTATAAAGTTAACATCGGCCCTAACTATAGTGTTAAACCAGATGTTTGAGTGGCTTCCGAGCATAGCTCGGCCAATCACCTTGGCCCCGTCAGCGATGAAGACTCTTTCGCCGAGCTGAGGGGAAAACTGTAGGTACGAAGAAATTTTCATCATTAACCTTTGAGGATGGCCAGCGCACAGGCGTCTTGAGGGAAAAACTGCGGCCGCAGGATCTGCACCTGTCCGCCTTGTTTGATCACCTCTTCCGCCAGCTCGTTGAGGATGTCGATCGACGTTTTTTTGTTAACTTTTTTATGGACCTCGAACTCCCCGGTCTCGAAGTTTATGCTTCCCCAGAGTTTCTGCTCGGGCGGCAGCACCAGGTGGACGACCTTGCCCTGGATGGTGGCCTTGATGATCCCTTCTAGGTCGGAGATGTATTTCCGGGATTTCATCATACGCTTGAGCCGCTCCTTGAGCTGGGCCGAATAGAAGTCCATTACGGCCGGTCTGAAATGCCGGCAGCGCTCGAGGATCTGCACGCAGGTCTTCTCGTAGAAATCTTCCTGCACATGGGTGATCACCCCGGTGGTGTCATCGAAGTGCTTGATGAAAATTTTCTTCAGCTCCTCCAGCCCGGTGATCACCACGGGGATGGAGTGATAGAGGACCATGTCCTTAACCTTGAGGGCGATGGTCTTCATCGCCAGGATTGTTTTGTAGGGGATCATCCCCATGTACTCGGGGGCGTAGCTGCGCGAAGCACCGGCGCCGTTGAAACCTTTGGGGAGCAGGTCGAACTCGTACTGTTGGACGATCTCCACATGGTTGAAGTCTCCCCGGTAGATCTTGATGTCGTACAAGGAAATGCTGACCAACATGTACTCCGGGTTCACGAAGAGTTCCTCCAGCATGGGTCTAACGTGGAAAGTGTCACCCAAGGAGAAGAACGGTTCGACCGAGTTATCCAGGACCACGTACCCCTGGAGCCCGTCGCAGAAGAAGAATCCGTGTGACCGATCGGGATGCAGGATGATGATTTTTCTAATGGCGGCTTTGTGTTTTTCCAGTGCCGGTGAAAACGTCTCGCCTTCAGGAAGGGCCAGCTGAGTGAACATATCTGAAATGAATCCATCCAGCTCGGAAGCCACCATATCCTTATCCAGCGGGCGGAGATAGAAACTCAGGCTTTTTGTTTTTGGGTGAAATAAAAGTTGGTTCAGATTGACTAATTTCACAAGAATTTGACCCTCGGGGCCATTGAAAAGTTCATTGAGTCATTATAGCAAAGGCCGGTGTTTCATGATAGCGTTTTGAGCTATGAACAACGATCAACTGGCATTTGGTATCGATATCGGAGGGACAAACACCAAAATTGGTCTCTTCGATGACACTGGCAAAATCCTCCATTTTAGGACGCTTCCGACTCCGAGTCACAGTGATCCCATCCCCTTCATCAAGCAATTAGCTCAGGAATCCGAACACATCCTCTCCTCTGAGATGGGTTTGCGCCTCGGTGACCCTCGCATCGTCGGCGTCGGCGCCGGTGCTCCCATGGCCAATTACTTCACAGGCTCCGTCGAGCACGCACCGAACCTGGGTTGGAGGAACGTTCCTTTGAAAAAACTCTTCGAGGAGAATTTCAAATCCAGGGCCGTGATCGAGAACGACGCCAATCTCGCTGCCGTCGGTGAAAAAAAATGGGGTTCTGGAAAAGGTTTGTCGGATTTCGTGCTGATCACTCTCGGCACTGGCGTCGGCGCCGGACTCATCCTCTGCGACAAACTCTACCGGGGCCACAACGCTCTGGGAGCTGAGGGTGGACACATGCTGATCCCACATGACCGTAAACGCCTTTGCTCCTGTGGAGGAATGAACCACTTGGAGAGCTACCTCTCGGCTAAGGGTATCAAGCAGACCATCTTCGAACTCACTGGAGAAGAATGGACTATCGAGAAACTGGGAAGCGAGTTCAGGAATAAGGACCTGCGTGCGTCCACCATCATCGACACCATCGTCGATGAACTCGTCTCCGGTTTGACCAGCATGGCCGTGCTCTTCGGCCCCGAAGCTTTCATCATCGGTGGCGGAGTCTCGAAGCTCGGTGAAACTTTCAACGAAGTCATCAAACGCAAGCTGGATGAAAAGGTTCATTATTCCCTCAAAGGCAAGGTCCAGATCATCAGTGCTACTCTTTCAGCCGAGAAAGGTGCGGTCTACGGCGGGGCAGCGCACATATTCGATGAGGTTTCAAAATGACCCATGTCCCAGCGGAGTGGCAGCTGGACCCAGAGAATAAGGAAAGTAAAAAACTAAACGAAATCATCAGCTCCTACGTGCGCAGGCTGCAAAAAAATGTTCTAGCGGCCGGCAAGCCGGAAGAAAAATACGCAGCAGTTTTTGCTTTCTACCGCAAGTACTATACACTCACTTTGAACAAAACATCCATCGCCGCCGGGGTTAACCGTTCCCCCTCAAGAGACATCATCCTGGATTATCCTTGGAAAGAACTTAACCTCAACAGGTTTTTTTGCTTAAAAATATGGGAAAAGATCAACCACTAGAACTCCCCTATCCTCTGGTCCTCGGGTCATCCTCACGGTACCGAAGCGACCTGCTGGCACAGCTCGGCTGGCACTTCACCGTGCGCTCACCGGGCGTGGACGAAGAGAAAGTGAAAACCTCCGGACTCACTCCAGTGGAGCTTGCGCTGAAGCTCTCTGACCTGAAGGCCCAGGCCGTCTTCGTCACTAACTCAGATTCTTGTGTCATCGGGTCCGATCAGGTGTGCACTCTGGACGGACAAATATTCGATAAACCCGGCACCATTCAAGGGGCCCGGGACCAGCTCTCGCTCTTGCAGGGCAAGTCCCATCAGCTTCTCACAGCGGTGACGGTCAAGTACCCCGGCGGAAGTGAGAGCTTCATTAAAAAGACCTCGCTACACATGAGGCCGTTGACTCTCAGAGACATCACCCGCTACGTCGAGGTGGATAAACCGCTGGACTGCGCCGGCAGCTATAAACTAGAATCAAGGGGCATCAAGCTGTTCCACAAAATTGAGATGGAAGACCACACGGCCATCATTGGCCTGCCGCTCATCGAGCTGACGAGTGTACTCTTGAAACTAGGTTATCCATTTTGAAAGTCACCTTTTTCTTTTTGTTCCTGGCCGTAAGCTGTGCCCAGCTTCCCGCCAAACGCACGGACAAGCTCTCCATCCTCCAGGGCATCACCAATTCTAAAGAGGTCGAGTTCAGCATCCTGGCACCGAAGTCCCTTCCGCTGCGCTTCGAACTGCGCAGTGCCGAGGGAGAGATCCTTACCCCGGATGATTCGAAACTCGAAAGCCGCGACTTCTCAAGCTACGGCGTGCACAAGCTCGTCTTCATCCGGGACCCACAGAAAGTTTACAACCTGTACGTCTTCGAGGGCGAGAAGATCCTCGACCAGCGCCTGGTCGGGAAGGGCCAGCCCGCTCCTTCCAAGCTCAAGATCGCCGTGGCTTCCTGCCTGGACGATTACTTCGAGGAACATTTCAAGATCTGGGACCAGGTCAACGCCGCGGACCCGGACTACCTGCTGCTGATCGGAGATAATGTTTACGCCGACAAGGCGAGCAAGCTTGACGTGCTGGTGATCGATGAAGAAAAACTTTGGAAGAGGTACATCGACGCCCGCCTTCGCATTCCGCTTTACTTTCAAGTGGAGCTCATCCCGACCCATGCTGTCTGGGATGACCATGACTACGGTGCCAACGACGGAGCTTCGGATTTCAAATACAAGGAAGCCTCGAAGAAAATCTTCGACGCCTTCTTCGCCCAGGACCTCAGTGACGATGACTGGGTGGATGGATACGGGGTGGGTGGACTCCTGAGTCTGGGGGATTTTAATCTCTACTTCCTGGATGGCCGGACCTACCGTTCGCGCGACAAGGACGGGACTCACCTGGGTCTGGAGCAGAAGAGCTGGCTGACGGCGAAGCTGCTGGAAGAGCCGAGCCCGAGTCTACTGGTGAAAGGTGACCAGTTTTTCGGCGGCTACCACCAGTTCGACTCCTACGAAGGAGATCAGCCGAAAGAATTCGTTCAGTTTGTCTCAGAGCTGCGAGGGGTACCCACTCCCTTCGTGTTCCTGAGCGGCGACCGGCACATGAGCGAGATCATGCAGTTCCCGAGAGGACTCTTCGGGAAGCCAAGCTTCGAGATCACCTCCAGTCCGCTGCACGCCCGGATCTACGACGGACTCCCCGACAGTAACCCCTGGCGGGTCGTCTCCGAGAAAAAGAACGTGAACTTCACCATCATCGACAACGTCGTCAAGGATAACCACTGGTTCATGGACGTGCAGAACATTGGCCAGGACGGGAGGGTTCACTACCGGCGCGAACTCGCCGTGTTCATCAAGGACCTGCAGAATAACCTCAACGAGGTCCGGAAACGCCGCCAGGGCCGCCGGCGCTACAAGAAGATCCGCTCCCGCAGGCGGCGCTAAGGGTCCACATTCGTTTTCTTCTTGGTCAGCACCCGACCTAAGTTCCTCACGTAGGCCTTGGACACAATTTTAAACAGACCGTCTTCTTCACTAGCGTTGTAGTCTCGTTGCGTGCGTTCGTAGTTTGCCATCAGCAGGTCTTTCTCCTCATCACTCATGCCGGTGGGGTCGGTTTTCTGTTGAGTTGAGCTCTCCGGCAGTTCGGTGATGTCAGTGCGACTATTCGAGTTGCTCGCTTCCGGTGAGGGAGCTGTGTCAGAGTTCTCCTTCTGATCGGCGACGGTCGGGAGCGAGGTGCTGACGGAACTCGAGGTTGTGGCCCTGGCGGAGGCGGATCCGGATCTGCCTCTGAGGCCCCCGGAGGATCCAATGCCGGGACCAGTTGCCGCGAGGATAGCGACGGCTTTTTTAACTTCATTTTCTTTAGAGTTTATGTCAATGCCTCCTCGTAGAGCGCGGGCGTTCGCATCTTTTATCTCTCCCAAGCGCGCGGCCAGGGCACCCTTTAGTTCGGCGGAGCTGAGAGCTGCGCTCCCCAGGTTGCTGGCGCTTGAGACGATACTGTCACTCCTGCTTCCAGTTCCGTTGAAAGAATTCACCGACAGGTCGAAGCTAAAGTTATCTCTCATCAATTCTGAGACCTTGAGCTGGGAGAACTTTCTCTCTTGAGCGCCCCGGAGCAGTCCCTTCACGGGTGAGATGATCTTTGTCTTCGGTCCCACGCCTGCCACCACACCAGCGGGATTGGTGGGATCGAGGATCCCGCTGTCGACCAGACCGTTGATGATTTTCTCCAAGCACTCGTTCTGCTTGGCCCGGTGTTTGGCCAGTTCCTGGTAGTACTTGGCGATGTTCTGGGTGTCCACTTCGTAAGCCGCCAGCAAGCGTCTTCTCCAGGTGGAGCTCTTCGGGAAGAACTGGGTGTAGTCTCTTCTCTTGTGAGCGGAGTAGGCCACGAACTGTGCGAAGCCGACGTCGGCGAGGTTATCGAGGAACTTGGTGAACTTATCACAGCCTGGGTTGGAAGGTTTCTGGATACAGTCCCTGGCGTCGATGGTCACAAGCTCCGGTTCGTAGATGAAGTTGTCAGTCTTTGGATCCAGCTTGAGCCTCTTATAGAACTCTCCGATCCGTGTCTTGAAGAGATTGCGCAGGTATGTGTAGCTCCCGTTGCCAGTGCCCGGAAGTGTCTTTTTTCTTCCGGCGCCACCGCCGATCTCAGAGAACTTGACGGACCCCTTGTCCCCCGGCATGAGCGGGTCCACCAGGAAATAGGAGCCCAGGCTCCCGCCGTCCGGGCCTTTAGTGAAATCACTGATCGCACTTTCCTTGGATACACCTCCCAGTGCCTGGAGGTACGCTGCGACGTACTCTTTACTGATCACGTCTTTATTCCCCCCTGCGTTCCCGGAGACCTGGTAGTAGTGGTCCCACCTTTTCTTGATCTGGTTCTTGGACCACAGTCCCAGGAACCCGTTGTTCCTGCAGGTGAAGGCCTTGACTTCCGTGTTCCCGACTTTCCATTTCTTATCGCTGTCCTTCCACTCGGCCATGCCCTTGTTAAGGTCGGCGATCTTCTTATTGGTCTTGGTCACCAGCTTTTCCATCGCCTTCTCGAAAGACTGGAAGAGCAGATTCTTCCTCCAGTTGAGGTAGTGGATGTCGTAGCCGGAGGTCAGGCGGGAAGCCAGGGCCCCGTTGGTGATCTGGGTACTATGGATGACGGTGAGTTCTTTTGTTTTTTTCTTGGCCTCTTCCGCCTTCGAGTCGGCGAGCGCCTTGGCGTCGATCAGTGTCTGGAAGTCTTTTTCGATGTTGGCGAACTCGATGTTGAAGTTTTTCAGGATCACCTTCCGTTCCTCCAGGAAGCTCTTCCCGATCTCATCGCGCAGGTACGGGAGGACCTTGAAACAATCTTGATTGTCGTCCAGAGAGATGGTCGAGAGCATCCACTCCATTCCCCGGATGGTCATCATCGCCTTGATGCTTTTTTCTTTGGTGGCGTCGTCGAGCTTGAACTCACACTGGCCGATGGGACTCACCTTCACTTCGGTGATCAGACCCGGGTAAGGCGTGAACTTGTCGGACGCCGGGTTGTCGCATTTCCCTAGGGCGTTTCGCTTGAGACCCTCGACGCAGAGGACCTCATCATTGTCTGGCTTCTCGTCCTGTTCACCGTAACGGCAGACGTTCCCCGGGTCGGTGCAGGTATCTGTCACGCAGTTCTGTGATTCGCATTTGTACTTATCTACCCCACAGCCTTTCTGTCCGTTTTTCAGAGGCTCGGTTTCTAGTTTCTCCAAGGCAAGCTCCTCGGCTTCCTCGACGGCCTGCTGAAGCAGTCGTTCGGCTTCGGTCTTTGGCCCGCTCAGAAAAAGATTATCGGGTTTCTTCGGAAAACAACCAAGAGCACTGTCTTTAATCTTGCATTGATCTGTGGTGGAACATATCAGGAATTCGTCTTGTGCAGAGACGAGTTGGATGGAAAAGATGGTGAATACAAACATGGCCTTTAGGAACATCATAAATTATCCTCTAACTAATTGAATTAGTTAAATTCTAACACGCTTTCCAGGAATTCAGATAACCTTACTCACCTCTGCTGCCTACAAAACTCAATAATTAATGTTAGTTATGTCCCAGCGGTGCTAATCTGCTGGCAACTTGGCTGACAATTTTACAAGGCTTTTTATGAGCGATACTCAAGGCATCTGGGGTGCAGAAACCCGGCATTTTCATCTCCTCACTCCTGACCATGTGATGGCCGCAGCGGAGATGCGTGGCAAACGGCTCACGGGTAGAGTCATGGCCCTCAATAGTCTTGAGAATAGGGTTTATGACGTTGAGCTGGCGGCCTCAGAAGATTTTGGCAAGGGCTTCGCGCCCCAGAACGTGATCTTGAAATTCTACCGTCCCGGCAGATGGTCCGAGGCTCAGATCCTGGAAGAGCATTCTTTCTTAAACACTCTCATCGAATTCGAAGTCCCGGTGGTGGCACCGCTGGAATTCAACGGGAAAACACTCCACCTCCATCAGGAAACAAATCTCTGGTTCACCCTCTTCCCGAAGGTGATGGGCCGGCTCAAGGATGAACTCATCAAAGACGAGATCGACCAGGTGGGAAGGCTCATCGGTCGCATCCATAACATCGGGTCGATGGGCAACTTCACTCACCGACTGGCGCTGAGTCCCACCACCTTCATCACCCGCAACATGGAGGCCCTCCTCCAGACCAACCCGGTGGAACACATAAGTTTCCAGCACTACTTAAAACTGCTCGAACAGCTGAGACCTCTGCTAGATCCGATGTTCAACCATCTTCCGGTACAAAAGCTCCACGGGGATTTCCACCGAGGTAACATCGTCTGGACCTCCGCGGGTCCGATGGCGGTGGACTTCGACGACTGTCTCACAGGCCCCATCGAGCAGGACCTTTGGCTACTCTTCCCGGGCCAGGATCCGGAGGGGCTCAAAGAGAAGGAACGGTTCCTGGACGCTTATAAAGAAATGACCCGTAAGACCCAGGTGAGGGCCAACCTCACCGAACCACTGCGGACCATGCGGATGGTGCACTTCAACGCCTGGATCGCTAAACGCTGGGAGGACCACTCCTTCCAGCGGATCTTCCCGCAGTTCCCGTCGCCCAGTTACTGGGACCAGCAGCTCATCGACCTGCGGGTGCAGATGGGGCTTATCCAGGATCTCGCTGGCATGGGCTTTGAACATTAATCTCCAAACACAGTAGTAAAATACCGGTTTTAGAGAGTTTAGGTTGCCTAGATTCTTTACAGCTGAACAGTTCCTGGAGGATTTATGAAAGCCGCACTCATCACTGCCCTGTTGATGTTCTCAGCCGTCTCTTTCGCCCAGACCACCCACGAGCTCAAAGTCAAAAAAGAAATGCTCGCGCGGGTCGAAATCCTCATCCTCAGTGCCCGCGAGATCCGGTCTGACCTCAAGACCCAGAAAGTCGTTCCCGCCTGTGAGAAGGTCCAGCAGATGCGTGAGCTCTTCCCAGATCACGTCCGTGACATGGGCTCGTACCTCGACCTGTATAATAGTAAAACCAACAAGGCGATCAACGAAGGCCTAGCACACCAGATCTATATCCATAAGCTCCGCAACCAGTGCCGAGAAGGCAATGACAGTGAGTACGTGGACATGGGCCAGCTCGCCAAAGAGATGAAGACCATCAGTAAGGTTCTTGAGAAACACCGCAAGCTCATCAAGAAGTCCGACACCGACCACGACAACAGCTTCTCCTACGAATACGAATTCTAGATGCTCATCATTGCTAAGCGGACTCTCCCAGAGAGGGTCCGTTTCACTCCTGCCCGTCATTGAACTTGATCCCGATCTTAAACTCGATCTGACTCTCATCCAGCGCCCGGTGGGACATGACCATCCCGGCCAGCGGGTCATCGAGGTCGAACTCATCGAACCCAATGATCTCGACACTGCTGCCTTTGGGAAAGAGGATCGGATTGATCACGACGAAGCTCATCCCACCCCGCGAGAGATCGAAGAGCTTAAGCAGATGGACCTGATGAGTGGTCTGGCCCTTGACCTTCACCCACTTCTCGAGCTTCGGCCTGGAGCGCGGGCTCTCCCGCTTGTCGGCGAACATCCGCTCTTCTTCGTCGATGCTGACGTTGTCGAATTCGTTGTTAAGAAAATTCTGATCCCGGCTCGAGCGCTCAAGCATGGTCCGGGCCTTCAGGAAGTCCGTGGCACTGGTGGTCTCGTCCTCGGCTTGGAACCGCTTCACCAGCCAGATGTTGGATAGGTCGATCCCGATCTGAGACCGGATCGCGGTGATCTCCGCACCCTCGAGAAGTTTGACTTCGCTGGGGACGTTTATAGTGAAGTTATTCTCCTTCACCGAAGAGATTGAAGTTTTGAAGATGAACTGCCCTTCCTCGGCGTAGCAGAAGATCGGAAGCTCGCTGTTGACGACCGAGTCCTTGGGGAGCTCGAGGTAGATGAAGCCCTTGTCGAGGTTAAATGAGCGTAGAGTTGATTCGGAAACCTGCCGTCGTCCGCTCGCTTGGTCGAGCTGCCAGAACAGCAAGACAGACCGGGAAAGCTCCAGCTGCCTGAATATTTTCTGGAAGGCCAGGAAACCGGTTTCTGACTTAATTACTCTCATGGGGCTGGGTACCTGTTTAAGTTTACAATGATTTTAACATAGGCGGGTAGATATACAACACTGATGAGACTGGCTCACGGACTCCTGAAAAATAACAAGCGGTTTTGCCATTTCTTGGAGATGGTTCGATTTTCGGGAAGTGAGAATGGTTTCTGGCGGTAGCTCCGGCGCTCCGGGTCCCGCGCCAGGTCCAGCTGCATCTGCACGGTCTTCCGGAAGACGTCCATCAAGTTATCGTGCTGGGGGACGGTCTGCTCGAGCCCCGCGCGGTTAAGCTCCAGCAGCACCTGATGGATTGATTCAACTGTTGAGAGGCAGCCGGGGAGCGGCTGGTGCTTGACCTTGAACTCGGAGATGCGGTTGGTGCTGAAGCTCACCCGCGGAAGCCGGTGAAGGGATTCGGTGAGTTTCATCATCTTCTTGGCACAGGGCCAGGTGCCGTCGATGACGATGAACTGTGACTTCTTGGGTCCGAGCCGCTGGGCCAGATCTTCTGCTGCGAGGTCTATGGTTTCAACTCCCGGGTAAAGCACGAAACTCCTGTACTCCGGATCACCCAGCAACTCCCGGAACCTTTTATTTTCATCAAAGCCGATGTCTACCAGGATCTCAGAGTTTTTCAGGATGAGATGACTGAATCTCCCCGTGCCTACTTTTTCTTTTTTATACTCCATGGGGTGCATGAGGATGATGAAGCGCGACTGGGTCCAGAAGGGCTTAAGTTCTCTGCACACGCAGGTGCGGAGGCGTCGCCGGCAATTGAGGCAGAGGTTTAGGGTGAGTTCAGTGTTGTCTTCCATATGTACCTTAAGCTTTTATATGCTGACTCAACCGCCGGCAAGTTTTACCTTGAACCCGGTCTTTTCCAGGAACACTTTGATCTTCTCCCGGTGATCCCCCTGGATCTCGATAACGTTATTCTTATAGGACCCGCCGGTTCCGCAGAGGGCCTTCAATTTCTTTTCCAGGTCCTTAAAGTAGGCTTCGTTGGGTGGCAATTCGAAGATTACAGTCACTGTCTTCCCTCCCCGCCCGTTCTTCTCCAGGCGGATCTTTAAAATATGACTGGCCGGCACCAGGTCAGTACTCTTGGGGCACGCACAGGGATGTTTCCCGCACTGCGGGCAACGCTTCTTAAAGTTCGGGTCATCGCTGTAGACGATTTCGTAATCTGACATGTCCCTATTAGAAATTTTAAGCACAGAGGAGTCAAGTGCGTTTTAGCCGCAAACTGTGTTAAGCTCTGGAGATGTCCAGGTACATCCTTTTCCACAAACCCTACGGCGTGCTCTCGCAGTTTACTCCCGAAGACGGTGCTCGCTCCTTGCTCGAGTTCAATCTGCCGAAGGGTGTCTACCCCGCTGGGCGGCTGGATAAGGATTCGGAAGGCCTGTTGCTTCTGACCGACGACGGACCTCTGATTGAACAACTTCTGAATCCGAAGAACGAAAAACAAAAAACCTACTGGGTGCTGGTGGAGAGAGTGCCGGCGGAGACTTCGCTTGCTCAGATGCGAAGAGGTTTAAAAATCGAGGACTACCTGACCAAACCGTGCGAGGTGAAGGTCCTTGACCCGCAACCAGTCGTGCCCACCAGGACTCCGCCGGTTCGCTACCGGAAGTCCATCGTCGATGTCTGGCTGGAAGTAAAAATTGTTGAAGGTAAGAATCGTCAGGTGAGGAAGATGACGGCCGCCATCGGACACCCGACGTTGCGGCTGATCCGAAAAAATATCTCTGTGCTCGAGCTGGGTGACCTGGGTCCGGGTGAGTGGAAAGAAATTTCGGCAGAGGAGTTCAACTCCTGATTTCTTTCTTCCGGTCTTTGTAGCTATCCGAGCGCCCTAACTGTCCCTGCCCGACCCCGTAAGATTCCATCAGGTTTAACGTTTCCATGGCATCCGGAGACGAGATTTCACCCTTCAGCAGTTTCAAGTAAGTTATGACTTTCGTCACCAGGTCGCTGCCGCTCTCACCCAGGGCCTCCAGCCGGAACGAACTCACACCCATTTGCTGGAGCTCATGGGCGAGGAACGACGCAGACTGGGGTGTTGCCTTGAAGAATGTATTGCGACACTCCTGGTCCGCTTTGAGGTAATGCCAGTTCCCATAAGGATCTTTGAGTTTTACCTCATGCTTTTCACAGGGTTTGCCACAGTCCTTAAAGGTGTGACCCTTGGAAAGGAAAGCTGCGAACACACAGTGCTCCATGTGGAACTCCGGCATGTAGTGGTGGAGAGTGACTTCCACCACTGCCGGGTCCGCGTGATTGATCACATCGAAAAGTTGTTGTGCATTGAGATCATAGGAAAGGTTCACCGATCCCAGCCCCTTCCCCGCCAGGTACTCCAGAGTCAGCGAGTTGGTGACGTTCAAGGAAAAGTCACCGATGAGGGGAATGCCGGTGTGACTTCGCAGGTACTCCAGTGCTCCCAGGTTCCGCACCAGGATGAGATCCGGAGCATTCCGGACGATGGTGTTGAGGTTGTAATACTCGGAGGGTTTTAGGATGCGGGTGGTGGCGATCCCCACCGGGAAACCAAGGTCTCGCACCAGCTTAACGGATTCAGCGTAGTCTTTACCGAATTCGAAGTCGAGGATCACGGACTTGATGAGGTCAGCGTACGGCATCAAGTTCTCTCTCGCCGTCACCAGGCCCTCTACCTGCGCTTTAGAGCGCACGACGATGTTTAGTCCTGCGGAGGTTTTTGATTTTTCTTTCTTCAATTTTTCTTTGCGGACTTCGAGCACAACTGTCACCGGTCTTTTTATACG
This sequence comes from Bacteriovoracaceae bacterium, assembly GCA_035576105.1. Classification (GTDB taxonomy): domain Bacteria; phylum Bdellovibrionota; class Bacteriovoracia; order Bacteriovoracales; family Bacteriovoracaceae; genus Peredibacter. The sequence continues at coordinate 114,575 of DATLXA010000027.1, read as the reverse complement.
CTCAGCGTTCATCTTCGTCACCAGCTCTTTGCGCAGGTCTTTGAGCTCCCGGTGATTGAGGAATAGGCCTTCTTGCAGGTAGCACTCGAAGTTTGCGACCTGGTAGACAGTAGTCCCGAGAGCACCGAGCTCATCCTGGATGAGCTCCGGAGTCAAAGGCCTGGACGCGGCGGGCATGAGAAAGGAGGTACTCTGAGCGTAGACCTCCCGCCCTTCTGGATCCATGGCCTTGATGAGCAGCGGTTCCCGGTAGGACCCTTGCACCAGGAACTTCAACGGAATCTTCTTTTGCTGTTCCCGGGCGAGCCAGACTTTCTGAAGGTCTCTGGCGAGTGCCTCATCGGAATTGAGGAAAACTTCCATGCCTTTACTGAGCTTCAGGTCTTTCTGCAGCAGTTCGACTTCTATGAACTTCCCCGAAGGCCTACAACTAAATATTTTCGAGCCAAGCTCCTGAGTGCCTGCGAAGAGCAGACCCATCCCGGCCTTGAGTTGCGTACTGGAGTCCACCAGCAAGGTTTTGCTTCTGACTTCGACCACCCTTCCGATACGCAGACCTCGGTGAGAGCTATACGTCCCGTCCACCAACCGCTGGTGATCAACGCCCCCGAGCCACCCGGAGAAGAAGCCTCGAGAATAGGTCACTGACAGGTCTCGGGTCCTGCGGGCCAGGTCGAGGGGAGCTCCGTCCAGGACTTCCCGGTAGTTCTTGGCCGCACTGGCCACGTACTCCGGAGTCTTGAGCCGCCCTTCTACTTTGAAGGAATTCACGCCGAGCTCTTTGAGCGAGCTTACTTCCTCGATGCCCATCAGGTCTTTAGGAGAGACCAGGTACTTCCTATCTCCCAAGTCTTTTTTAACCTCGTCCACGTAGAGTTCGTACTCGAGCCGGCAGCTCTGGGCGCACTGGCCGCGGTTGGCACTTCGGCCCCCGATGGATTCGGAGGTGAAGCACTGGCCGGAGTAGGCCACGCAGAGTGCCCCGTGGACGAAGACCTCAAGTTCTTTATCTGTTTTTTCTCGGATGAGCTTGATCTCAGACAAAGAGTTCTCTCTGCCCAGAACGAAGCGGTCGATGCGCAGGTCCTCTAGGAGCTTGATGGCGTCCGGGTTGGTGACCGTCATCTGAGTCGAGCCGTGGATCCGCTGCTCGGGGGCCATGTGACGGATGAAGGAGGCGAGTCCCAGGTCCTGGACGATGAAGGCATCCGGCGCCAAGGGAAGAATATCTTTCAGCAGTTCTTCGACCTTTGGGAATTCGCTCTCGAAGATCACCACGTTGAAGGCGAGGTTTACCTTCACCCCGTAGAGGTGGCACAGGTTGATCATGTCCTTGAGTTCATCCATGGAGAGATCGGTGGTTCTCCCACGCGCGTTGAAGAACGGCACGCCCACGTAGATAGCATCGGCCCCATGATGGATGGCCGCCAGGCACATGTCCATGTTTCCAACGGGGAGGAGGAGTTCTGTTTTCATGGGGTTGTTCTAACCCAAAAAGAGCTATCTTGCTACCATCTTATCGGAGTGCGGTATTAACGAAATACTGAACTAAAACTGGTCTGTCCTGAGCAGCACCAAGGTGCAGGCGTTTTCTACCTTTATCCCGTTTTCTTCCAGAGCATTCTCAAGTCTTGGATTTTCCGCACCGGGGTTGAAGATCACTCTGCGGGGATGGACGGCGATGATATCCTTCTCGTACTTGTCGGAGATCGCCGGGTTCACGTAGACGGTGATGGTATCAACCTTTTCTTTCTGGGCCAGGTCAGCGAGATTTTTCACAACTCCCAGACCCAGCACCTTTTCTTCTCTCGGGTGGACGGGGATGGGCCTGTGGCCATACTCCTGGAGCAGGTGGATGCATTTGTACGAGTACCTGGTCGGATCACTAGACGCACCGATGACTGCAACAACTTCCATGGCCTCTCCTTAAAAAACGCGGTAAACTAACCAAAAAAGTGAGTTAATATGGCGTTTATAACTAAGACATTTTACTCCCATGATGATCTCGTTCGTCACCTCAAGGCGCATCAACCAAGTTTCTATTTCTCATCAAAAACCTCAACTGTTATCCCCTACGATAAGCTGGAATCTCTCTTGCCCTGGAAGCAGCAACAGGACTATTTTCTGTGTGACCTCTCCAAGCTACCGCCTTCCATGGAGCTGCTGGAGAACGGCAACCTGGTGCTCCAGGGCTCGGTTTCCTGGGAAGACGCCAAAAAATTTCTTCGGGCCAAGGGACGAAACCTCAAGACCTCGCCCACCGAGCAGCTGGCACTCATCACCGCAGGGATCGCCACTTCCTGCACCGGTGAGCGCTGCTTCGCTTTTGGCAACATGCGCTCCCAGGTCACCCGCATCCGCTACCTCGACTACAACGGCGACCAGCGGGAACTGCGAAGAGACCAAACCTTCCGCACCACCTCCGCTAGCATCCTGCCGTACCAGAACGACTTCTCAAACTATGAAAAATTTAAAAACGCTCCCTACCCGAGATTCGAGAAGGCCATCGACCTGATGATCGGGACCGAGGGCCAGCTGGGTCTGGTGACCGAAGTGGAGATCGAGACGACGGAGAATACTCCAGTGACCTACGTCTTCATGCTCTTGCCGAAATGGGAAGTGGACCTGGCACCGCACCTGGAAATCTTCAACGCCGTTCAGGACCACCGTTCGGAGATCATCTCCTGCGAGCTGCTGGATTCCAACTGTATGAACTACCTCAAGCCGGAGGAGAAGCTCGGTGAGAACCAGGACGTGATTTTCCTGGAAGTGAAGACCTCAGACTTCGAGGACATCTACGGGAACCTGCTGGCAGGCCTCACCCTCACACCGCCGGAGAACGTCTTCGAGATCGCAGAGAATAAGTTCCACCACATCCGCGCTGGGGTTCCTCGGGCGATCTTCGAAGTCAACTCGCAGATGGGAGTGGTCAAGGTTGGCACCGATGTGCAAGTAAGTGCTCAGCGCTTTCCGGACCTGATGGACTACTACCGGAAGGCGACCAAGCTCGGGGTGCGCTACTGCCTCTTTGGCCATTTCGGAGACGCCCACCTGCATTTTAATTACATGCCGGACAAGCTAGAGTCTGCCCGCTGTCAGGACGAACTGATTAACCTGTATCAGGAAGTTCTTAAGTGGAAGGGGTCGCCGTTCGCCGAACATGGGATTGGACTGCTCAAGCAGAAATACATCAAGCAGTTCCATGGGAAGAATCAGCTCGACCTGTTCCGGGATCTAAAAAAAGAACACGATCCGCATAACCAATTTTTCCCTCAGGGGTTTATGAGCGCAGAGCAATGAGTGCGATCTCTTGCCGGTGGGAAGGCAGGTACTTGAGTTCGACTTTTTTGTAACCCTTCCTTTTGAAGTGCGCGACTGTATCCGCCAGCAGGTGAAGGTGTTTGGTTTCATTCATCTTGAGGGTCAAGATCATCCCTCTGGGTTCCAGGAACTTCAGCAGCCGGTCGATCTCTTTTAAGATGATGTTCGGAGGGAGGTTGATGTCGCAGATGATCCAGTCGACGTCTTTACTAAAATCATTCTGCTCCAGGGTTTCGAAGGCCTTCTTTAAGTGCTTAAAGTGGATGTGCTTCCCCACCGTCGGATCCATTTCCGCCGGGTCAACTCCTAACACGTGCATGTCCTGGTCGAGAAAAAATTTACTGGCGCCCCCAGGAGCAGAGCCCAGTTCCAGCACTCTTTCCATGTGATCGAAGGGTAAGTCAAAGGCCTCGTACGCTTCCGCAATTTTATAGTAGGCCCGGGACGGAGCTGCGACCTGTTGGATCGAACTGACCTCCCCCGGGGTTTGAAAATGCGTCGTGGTCAGCGGGTACTCCCCTACCCAGAACTCATCTTCGTTGAGCATCATTATCAAAGTAACTTGCTCGCCTATTTTATAAAGTGTCTTCTCAGAAACCTCCTGCAGCTGGTCCGGGATCGACAGCGCGTCGGTGCGTTTCCACACCCAGGCCCGGGGCATCTTCAGGTCCTCCTCTTTCGTTCTGCCTAAGCAGGTTCCGGAGACTCTGGCGAAGAGAGGTTTCCAAAATACAGGATGATTTGCTTTGAATGTTAAAAAGCCGGGCCTAGAATAACTTAACTTCAATTCAGGGTAGAAGCTCTTCACCTCTTCTTTGAGAAGAGCATCAGCTTCCGGATTGGTGAGGGCGAAATAAAAATGGGACATACCTAATGAATATCAGAGAATTTTCTTTTAATCTGCAAAAAGTTTATGAAGAAATGACCGGAGCGTTTTCTGAGTTGCAAGCGGCCAGTGGGCTCGCCTGCATCCAGGGTTGCGGGAAGTGCTGTCAGAATCCAGAGGTGGAAGCCTCGGTGCTGGAGATGATTCCGTTTGCGCTGAAGATCTACGATGAAGGAAAGTTCGATGAGTGGATCGAGCGGCTCACCACCACAGGCCTGGATCACTGCTTGCTGTTTGAAGCTCACGGCAGCTCCGGCGGGGGCCGGTGTTCGTCGTATGCTCACAGGCCTTCGGTTTGCCGCATGTTTGGAGTCGCAGGGTACTTCAACAAGCACCATCAAGTGGTCCTCTCCGTGTGTAAGTTTATAAAAGAAAATAATCCGCAAAACTCATCGTCCTGGGAAGAACCTCCCAGCAACAGCATCCCCATTATTTCTACTTGGTCGACCCGTTTATCTGCCCTTGACCCAGATCTCTGCAGCAAAAAGCTACCTATCAATCAAGCCATCTTGCAGGCCATGCAAAGAGTTGGACTCTATGCCCAGTATGAAGCGTCAAATAAGTGCGAACATATTAGTTTTAATTAAGTGACATTTAAGTTTGGCTTAAATAAGATTCCTTAACTTTTTTGAAGGAGTCTTGATGAAAATTGCTATAGTTCTAATTAATCTTCTCATCTCAGTGAAGGCCTTTGCATCAGTCCATCAAAGAGTCGGACCAGACTCTTGGGCCTATTACGGTAAAGATTTTTATCAGAGAATAAGCGGCCAGCAGAAACTTTTTAAAGACCAGGTCGGGGCCATCTTAAACCTCGTGCATACCAGTACCGCCGGGGCCTTCGACACCATCACTGCGACTTGCTCCGGGAACTGCTACCGCCATACTTCAGTTGGTTACGAAGGTGCGCGTAAGATCATCTTCGGAGAAACCTTTATCAAAAGAGACCAGGCAGGAATTTTCGTCACCGATGTCTACTGCGGGAAGAAATTTTACTACCGGGCCCTCTCAGAGGTCTCCGCCATGCACACCGAAGTGAACATCGAACACACCTGGCCTCAGAGTAAGTTCAGTCACGCGTTTAATAAAGATATTCAAAAATCTGACATGCATCACCTTTTCCCGACGGATTCTGATGCTAACAACCGAAGAGGGAACTTCCATTTCGGGTACATTGAAGAGAGCAGGAATGAACTTGAGGTCGAGAATTGTTCCATCAGCCGTTTGGGTGATGAGAGCGGGCACTCAGTCTTCACTCCTCCGGTCGCACACCGTGGTAACGTCGCCCGCGCTTTGTTCTACTTCTCAACCCGCTATAACCTGGAGATCCCGAAAGGCGAAGAATCTATCTTGAGACAATGGCACACGGCAGATCCGGTGGACGTGGAAGAAGTCACCAGGCACGAAATCATCGCCCGCTACCAGCAGGTGCGCAACCCTTTCGTCGACCATCCCGCACTGGCAGAAAGAATTTCAGATTTTTAAATTCCAACTCCCTTTTTGCCTATGCTAGGCTCTTCAAAAAGGAGTTCTCATGGGTGGCGGGTTTAATAAAGTAGTCAAGAGCTACGATGAAGCGCTGAAGGGCCTCTCGGACAACATGTTCCTGATGGTAGGCGGCTTCGGCCTGTGCGGGATTCCTGAGAACCTCATAAAAAAGATCCAGCAGATGGGTGTGACAGGTCTGACCTGTGTGTCGAACAACGCAGGAGTGGACGGCTTTGGCCTGGGGCTCCTGCTTGAAAAAAAACAAATCAAAAAAATGATATCAAGCTACGTGGGCGAGAATGCGCTCTTCGAAAAGCAAGTCCTCTCCGGAGAGCTTGAGCTTGAACTTACCCCTCAGGGAACCCTGGCCGAAAAGATCCGCGCCGCAGGAGCTGGAATCCCCGGTTTCTTCACGGCCACGGGCTACGGCACACTGGTGGCGGAAGGCAAAGACGTCAAGATGTTCAACGGCCGACCCTACGTACTGGAACACGCGTACCCGAAGGCCGATTTCGCTCTGGTACGCGCCTGGAAGGCCGACACTTACGGCAACCTCATCTTCCGGAAGACAGCCGCGAACTTCAACCCGATGATCGCCGCCGCCGGGAAGATCACCGTGGTGGAGGTGGAAGAAATCGTAGGGCCCGGAGAACTCGACCCCAACTTCATTCACGTTCCAGGCATCTACGTCGACCGCCTGATCCAGGGAAGCTTTGAAAAAAGAATCGAGCAGCGGACGATCAAAAAATAAGGAACTGACAATGGCACTCTCACGGGAACAGATAGCTCAGAGAATCTCCAAAGAATTAAAAGACGGGTACTACGTTAACCTCGGCATCGGCATCCCGACCCTGGTCGCCAACTACATCCCCAAAGGTATGGAAGTGATGCTCCAGAGTGAAAATGGAATCCTAGGGATGGGAGAATTTCCTACCGAAGAAACCGTCGATGCGGATCTCATCAACGCCGGGAAACAGACGGTGACCGTGATCAAGGGAGCTGCATTTTTTTCTTCGGCCGATTCCTTCGCCATGATCCGTGGAGGCCACGTGGACCTTACGGTCCTGGGTGCTTTTGAAGTGGACTCCACCGGTGCACTCGCCTCCTGGATGATCCCTGGCAAGTTAGTCAAAGGCATGGGTGGAGCGATGGACCTGGTGGCCGGAGCGGAGAACATCATCGTGGCCATGTCCCACGCTTCCAAAGACGGGGCATCGAAAATTTTAAAGAAATGCTCGCTTCCATTGACGGGTGTAAATTGTGTTAGGTTAGTTGTGACCGATTTGGCTGTGTTGAGACTTGAGAATGGGAAGTTTCATCTGATCGAAAGGGCCCCGGGTGTGACGGTGGAGGAAATCAGTAGATTGACAGAAGCAGATTTGGTCATCCCCTCGCAAGTTCCAGAGATGTCACTTAAGAACTAACACGCTATACCTAGGATTCGACGCCTAGCCTTTGCATAATGAGAATAATGAAATCTAAAATGTGCACACTCTTTCATGTTTTGATAGGCTTCGTTTTTTTACTCACTTCCTCTCTAGGCTATAGCGCTTTCCCTGGTGAAGGGTTCATATTAGGAAATTTCCGGCATCCGACACGAACGGACTTAACCATTGACGGCCTGGATTCATTAATCAGAAATGAAGGCATCGTGTCTCTAGACGAAACTCTTTCACGACTTCCGGAAGAAATGTTACAAAGTTATGTTCTGGTCTATTCATCGAGGAGTCGTCAGGAAGCCTCACCTCAATTCCCCAGAGTCATTACCTATTCCAACGACGCAAGATTGATCATCGCTTTTAATGGCCATCCTGAGCACCGGGGCTACAGCAAACTTGAAATGATTGAATTTATCCCGGCAACTCAGCGAACCGCAGCGAGATTTGATTTTGCTGAACTTGAGTTTAACCCATCTGGCCCTCCAGTCATGCATAAGAATCCGGCGATGTGCATGAATTGCCATACTATCCAGCAGCGCCCAAACTGGGACGGATATCTGCTATGGCCAGGGGTGTATGGGAGTGAAGACGATCATCTGACCAACAAGTTCGCCGGTAGAGACCCCGAGGTTTATTCGCAGTCCACTGAGTACAAGGCGTTCAAGAGCTACCTAAGGACACGTGTAGACCAGATCAGCCAGAAAAAAGGTCGATACCGTTTTCTCCGAGACCGGGATGAAAACCCCGATGGAGTTCTTATCCCGAAATTGAACGCAGCGGCCGTACCGAACCTAAGGTTCAATATTCTCCTCCATGACCTTGCTTTTCAAAGGGCCTTGTCACAACTTCAGTTATCAAACCGCATCGAACAGGTGAAGCATGCGCTTCAGGCTTCGGCCTGTGAGAACTTCCTGGATTTTTTCTCCGACGATGCTAGACCGAGGATAGCTGCTAGATTAAAAGAAGATCAGAGGGAGCTTGAATCAGCCCACAAGGCAGAGATTACTCAACGCTATGATAGGGCCATTGAATTAAACGGGAGCACCGTCAATCCTCGAAGCATAGAAATGTTAAATGAAACCTTTGACCCAACAATCGCACGCTTGAAAATCATCATGGAACTGTACTTAGATACTTCCCTTAAGGACTTGTCGGTAGCACCATTTGGAAGGATGGGTGGATTTGGAACCGGGGACAGTGGCATCAATCTGTTCCTCATGGTGTACGTACCTAGGTTATTTACGAGTCCTACTGACCTTGAGTTTATTACCAATTTATTCAAGTTAAGAACAAAGGAACGCTGTGTGCCTTTATTGAACCGCCAGCTTACGCTTCAAGGGCCGCTTAATTGAAACGTCCCTAGAAATTGAACATTCCACTCCGGAGTTAAACCAGGAACTTGAATGAATTCTCGGATTGTTATTAAGGTCGGCTCCCTAGTCATCACGGACGCCACAGGCGGAGTTTCCATCCCCAAGGTCCAGTCTCTGGTCAAAGAGCTGATGGAGGTGCGGGCCAAAGGTTTCCTCCCCATCCTGGTGAGCTCGGGGGCGATCAACTCCGGCCGCAGCTTCATCAAAAAACCTGAAGAAAAAAAAATGATGATCTCCTACCAGCAAGCGGCCGCGGCCGTCGGGCAGCCGCTCTTGATGAAATCCTACATCGATGCCCTCGCCGCCTTCGACGCTCACTGTGCCCAGGTGCTGGTGACCCATGAGGACTTTAAAGACCGCAACCGCTTCCTGAACATCCGCAACACCATCAACCGGCTGCTGGAGAATAATATCCTTCCCATCGTCAACGAGAACGACACCGTCTCCTTCGAGGAGATCACCGTCGGTGACAACGACCAGCTCGCCGTGATGATCGCCGAGGCGACGGACGCGCAGAAGCTCATCCTGCTGACGGAAGCGGACGGGCTCTACAACAAAAGCCCCAGCGACCCTGACGCGAAACGGTTCGACGAGGTGGACTTCAAGGACGATTTCTCCGGAGTGAAGTTCGCCGCCAAGACCTCGGTGGGCCGCGGGGGCATGGACACCAAGCTCAAGGCCGTCCGCAAGCTCACTCCGTTGGGCGTTGACGTGGTGATCGGAACTTTCCTGATCGATTCTCCCATCATGCGGCTGCTGGAGAAGAGAGGCGGAACCATCTTCCGAGGCAATCCTGAGAAGCAAACCTCCCGCAGGAAATCCTGGCTGTCGACCATCGTCAAGAATGACGCTTGGGTGGTGGTCGACGAGGGGTGCGCCCGGGCCCTCTCCGATCAGAAGACCTCGCTGCTACCGATCGGGATAAAAAAAGTCCATGGGGTCTTCCGCCGAGGGGACGTCATCCAGGTCAAGCATAAGGACAAGACCATCGCCGTTGGGATCTCGGAGTTCGACTTCAAAGAAATGGACCTGATCAAAGGAAAGAAGTCTCTGGACATCGGGACCTTGATCGACGCAGCACCCTCTAAGGTCGCCATCCATAAAGATAATCTACTGGTGAAAACTGATACCTAACAAAGGGCCAACATGATCGTCATCGAAACGGCACGGCTTGCCAAGAAGGCCATGGGAGAGCTCCTCTCCCTGAGTGAAGACCAGAGAACGGCCGCCCTCCAGAGCATCTCCAGAGCACTCTTGGCCCACTCCTCAGAGATCTTGAAAGAAAATGCCAAAGACCTGGCGGCCGCCATGAGTTCCCAGCTCTCGGTCTCGTTGATCGACCGGCTGACCCTGGACCAGAAGGCCTTAGAGGGTCTTTCCCTGATGTGCCTGCAAGTCTCGAAGCAACCACAGGTGGTGGGACTCATCGTGGAAGAGTACACCCGCCCTAACGGTCTGCTCATCCAGAAACAGCGAATCCCTCTCGGGGTCATCGGCATGGTCTTCGAATCCAGGCCCAACGTCATTGCTGACGGTGCGGCACTGGCGATCAAATCCGGCAACGCCATCATCCTCAAAGGCGGGAAAGAGGCCATCCACTCCAATAAGATTCTGTTCGAGACAATCTCCCGGGCGGTGGAAGGTATCCTGCCCGCCGGTTCCCTCTCGATGATTGAAACCCGCTCAGACGTGGACGAACTGCTCAAGCTCCATGAGTACATCGACCTGATGGTGCCTCGGGGGGGATCGTCGCTGATAAAATACGTGAAAGAACACGCGACCATGCCCGTGGTCGCCCATGATAAAGGTCTGTGCCATTTATTTGTCAATGACGACGCTCTGGTGGAGAATGTGATCCCTGTGGTGTTGAACGCCAAAACGCAAAGGCCCGGGGTCTGTAACGCTTTGGAGACGTTATTGATCCACCAGGACTATCCGCAAAAAGAAAAGTTATTAACCGCCCTTTTGGAAAAAAACGTCGAGGTCCGGGGGTGTGCCACAGCACAGAAGATAAATCCTCGGATCCGGCCCGCAACAGAGAAAGACTATTTTAATGAATATTTAGACCAGATCATCTCCCTGAAGATCGTCGGCTCCCTGGATGAAGCGATTTCACACATTAAGGCCCACACTTCCCATCACACCGAAGCCATTCTTACGCAAGACTCAAAAGCGATGGAGAAATTTTTAAATTCCCTAGATGCGTCTGCTTTGATAATCAATGCATCCACTCGCTTTAACGACGGTGGTGAGCTTGGGCTCGGGGCCGAGCTCGGCATCTCCACATCTAAGCTCCATGCCTACGGGCCAATGGGGGCCAAAGAGATGACCACCACCCGCTTCCTCGTTACGGGAACGGGACAAATTAGATAAAGGAACTGTCATGGCTTCGTTTGACCTTGTTTCAAAGATCGATGAAATGGAACTCAGTAATGCCCTAAAAAACACTGAGAAAGTTCTCCTGAGCAGGTTTGATTTTAAAGGCTCGGAGGCCAAGGCGGAGTTCAAGGAAAAAGAAAAGGTCATAGAGATCCAGGCCGAGGACGAGATGAAGATCCGGACCGTGCTGGACATCCTGCGGACCAACATGGGTAAAAGAGGGATCGGCTTCAAGGGGATGAAGGAATCGAAGATCCTTCCGTTGGGCATGAAGAATAAAAAACTCACTCTCTCACTGAGCAGCGGCTTCGACAAGGAAGCACAGAAACTGATTAACCGCCTGCTCAAAGAGTCCGGCTTCAAAGGCAAGTCTCAGTACATGGACGAGAAGTACCGGCTGGAATCGAAGAGCATCGACGAGCTCCAGGGGCTCTACCAGTTTTTGAGAAACCACGCCGAGATGACCTTAGAACTCCACATCGAAAATCTTAAACGTTAAGGGGACCGCACATGACACTGATGGAACAAGTCAACAACGACATCAAAGAGGCCATGAAAGCAAAACAGCAGGAGAAGCTCGATGCGCTCCGGATGCTCAAAGCCGAGTTCATTAAAAATAATACCGCGACCAAACCGACCGATGAGCTCACCGTGACCATCGGCCACGCCAAGCGGATCCTTGATTCGCTGGAGATGTACCAGGCGGGGACTCCGGCGTACGACAAGATCATCAAAGAACATGAAGTGATCAAGACTTACCTACCGACGGCGATGGCCGAAGCCGAAGTGGTCAAGCTCATCAGTGACATCAAGGCAAACGGTGCTAAGGACATGGGAGCGATCATGAAAGAGCTTCAGCCCCAGATCAAAGGGAAATTCGACGGGAAGCGTGCCTCGGAATTGGTGAAGGCCGCCGTGTAAGATGGGGATCCAGGATTTTGGTCCTAACTTTCAGATGGAGAAGTTCTACAAGGCCCGCGACCTCAGTCGGGACCTGACCTTTGAGCTCTCAACTCTCATCAAGCCCGGAATGGACGAAGAAGAAGCCCATGGTCTCTACCGGGAGCTCTCACGTAAGTACAGAGCACAGAAACAATGGCATCCCCCGAAGATTCGCTTTGGACCAAACACTTTAAAAAATTTCAGTGAAGTCTCCGATCCTTATCTACTAAAAGATGAGGACCTCTACTTCATCGACATCGGCCCCGTCTTCGATGGCCACGAAGCCGACTTCGGCGAGACCTTCACCCTGGGACAGAGCTTCGATCATATGAACATTGCGGTGACGGCGAAGAAGGTATATGCAGAAGTGAAGGAATTCTGGAAGCAAAGAAAGTGCACTGGCAAAGAGCTCTACGATTTTGCATTGGCCAAGGCAAAATCGTATGGATACCATTTAAACCTAGGCAACGACGGCCATAGGCTTGCGGATTTTCCCCATGCATTGATCCACAAGGGTGGGCTCGGTGTTTGCGAAGAGACCGTCGTTCCGGATGCCTGGATCCTTGAGATCCATCTCTGGAACTCGACGAGAACCTTCGGGGCTTTCTTCGAAGACCTTCTAACGGATAAGGAAATCTGAATCAATATGAAGTTTCTTAAAAACCTACTTCTCTTCTGTATCCTTCCCCGGTTTCATAAACTGAATCCTGAGCCTTCGATTCAGTAAAGGAACCTAGACATTATTTCTGAACTTTGACCTGCACTTTTTTATAGGAGACGTGCTGAAGGATAAGGCTCGCTACCATCATAGACATCATCGCGCCTAAAACTATCATCATTTCCATTTGATCACTCCTTGTTTGGGCCGCTGGCGTCCGTGCTATCTATTTTAAAGAGACCATCCTGGCGTCTTCGATACTTCTGGTAAAGCAGGATCCGTGCCAAGCCGTTGACCTGGGAGTTCAGGTATTTAGGGGTGTACAGGTATCATTTTGGAAACTTCGCTAGTGCCGTAGGCACAGGGGGTACCCACTCTGGCACCAGGAACTTATTTCAATGTAAGAATATGGACCTAGAAAGATGCCACTGTAGCGTTCATGGGCCCGACAAAAGCAGAAGGTGATGGCACGGAAATTCAATCCGGGCATTCCTGATCCGATCGAATCAGGAATGGGACTGGTCTGACTTTTTTTTCCAGAGAAAGAGGCGGTAGAAAATAAGTGAGAAGGTGACCGACGAGAGCATGAAGACGCCGACTCCGAGTTTAATTATTTCATCATCCATGACGACATCCCTCCGTGAAAAATTTGGTTCATCCTTGAACCTGATGGGTCCCAACCATGGACTCTCACCGCTCTTACATCCTTGAGACATGACTTCGTTGTAAGCATCGTCTTGAAGCTTTTGATCTCCTACCTTCCTGGCGGGATCTCACAGGCTCAATATGCTTAAAGCAGGTTCCGTGCCAAACGGGCCATCCCAGAATCCAGCGGTTGTGAAATTGAGTAATTTAATTCGGAGCCACATGGGCACTGGGGAAGTGCCAAAATGGAGGTGCGTTTTCCCGCGGAGAAGTTGAGTGCAGGAGCAGGCTTTGCAGGGGTTTGACAAAAAATTATTTTACCACTTCTCTTGAATACTCTTTTAATTCATGAAACCATGAGTCCAGCTAAGAAGTTAAAGAATAATTTCTTGTATGCCAGGAGGGCAAACCTTGATGAATCCACACTACTACCTGATGAAAAACAAAAAGATTCTTCGCCTCGAGGGAGACACCACCTTCGAAGAACTACCGTTGATCATCCGGGAGAGAGTGCTAGATCCGCAGGACGTGATGGGCCTGGACCAGAACCAGGCAAACTGGCGCGTGGTGATCTTCCGGGACGAGATCCTCGAGTACCACGAGTTCACCGAGTGGCTGATGTCCCCCGAATCCCTGCTCAGCTGCGAGGACGAGCTCGAGTACGAGCTGATCGCCAACTAAAACTGGCACTAAATTTCCGCCTTGGCATGCCCGACTAGATCAAACCCTTAATCTTACGTGCCAGTGTGAATACCCGCTTCGAATCGTGTGACAATGAGTCCACAATTCGGAGGTCGACATGCAATCAAAATTAAACCCACTTGAGTCTTCTCGGCAGGAAATCATAATAAATTTCATGCCCACCATCCGCTACTGGGCCAAGCACTTCCACTACCAGTACCACCAGGTCCTAGAGTTCGAAGACCTGGTGACGGTAGGAGTGATCGGCTTGATCGATGCCATGAACAAGTACAAGCACGAGAAGAAGAACCAGTTCAAGACCTACGCCGAGTTCCGGATCCGGGGCGAGATCATCGACGAGCTCCGCAAGCAAGACTGGATGACCCGCTCCGAGCGCACTAAACAGAAAAAATACAAGAAGACCAAGTCCACACTCACCGAAGAACTAGGTCGGGCGCCGACCACCATTGAGATGTCCAACGTGCTCCCCTTTAAGCCTAAGGACATCACCCGGCTGGAGCAGTACGAGTGCGGAGATTCGATCAAGCAGTACGTGGAGGGGGAAACGGTGGAGCAGAATAACCTGCAGAGCACCGAGTTCGAGATCTACGCCCTTAAGAAAACACTCTCGGTGATCCTGGACGACCTCCCGCGGACCATGCGGCTGGTGGTGACGCTCAAGTACTTCGAAGACCTGAACTTCTACGACATCTCCCGGATCGTGAACCTCTCTGAGGGCCGGATCTGTCAGCTGCACGCGGAGGCGCTGGAATTACTAAAAGAAAAACTGGATAATGATAAAATTGATATCCTCGCAGCTTAAGATGATGCAACTTGCTAGAGAGCAACTGGCCTGTCACTTTTTTTCTTAGTCCTGTTATAGATGGTCGTCTGGACCCACAGTCGAAAGAAGTGCAACATTTTTTCAGTGATCTCTCTACTTTCTAAGATCCCGAGCGCATGTGCAACAGCTTCATACGTCGATAGCCAGTCCGTCTGATGAGCTTGTCGCAGTCGGTACTCTCCGGTCAACCCCTCTGGAAGCTTCACCGCGGGCATCGAGCTAAAATTCTTTTCCCGCTTCCGGACCCGTCGCGCCTGGTGCCAGTTCCCGTCGGGGACAATTAAATGATAGGGGCCCGGGTGCTTCGAAACAAACTCTTCACTGAGCTCAACCGCGTCTTCGTGCGGGTAAAGGAATAAGGGTGTCCCTTTTTTTTCCACGATCGGAAGGGAATCAAAGTTCTGATCAACTTTCCCTCGGATAAAAATCTGGGCATCCTGCGGCAGCAGCTTCTCTACGAACCACGCCGTGTTCGAGGTGAGCTTGAGCTCACTGACATGGACGATCAGAGACACCGCGGTGGAGATCTTCAGCGGCTGGATGTGGGAGCAGACACACAGGTTGTTGTTCAACCTGCAGGCAGGGCAACGGTTAAAGATACCGGACCGACGTTGACTCACCTCAAACTCCTCTCGCTCACTTGACCTTCGCTTCCCAAACCAAGTGGGAAGCTCTATGATTTAACAAAACATCCGGGGAGTTTCAATGAATAAGTCCATCTACGACATCGCTGTGAAAGACATTTCCGGAAAGGAAGTCTCCCTGGCCGACTACCGGGGAAAATTCCTTCTCATCGTTAACGTCGCCAGTAAGTGTGGGTTCACTCCTCAGTACCAGGGGCTCGAGGAGCTACACCGGGATCTTAAGGATCAGGTGGTGGTGATGGCCTTTCCCTGTAACCAGTTCGGCGCCCAGGAACCCGGAGACTCGGCGGAGATCCAGTCTTTCTGCACCCACACCTACGACGTGAAGTTTCCCATCTTCGAGAAGATTGATGTGAACGGTAAGAACGCGGCTCCCCTCTACACGTTCCTGAAGCAGGAGAAGAAGGGTCTGCTCGGGACGGAGGGGATCAAGTGGAACTTCACCAAGTTTCTGGTTGGCCGCGATGGCCAGGTCCTTAAACGGTATGCTCCGACGGATAAGCCGGAAGCCATCAAGAACGACATCAAGAAGCTTCTCTAGTACCGGAGCTGTTCAGTCGGCGCATCTAAACATTAGAACTTTCTTTTCCAGGAAGGTAGAATGGATCCATTTCAAATCGAGAAGGAGTTCATATGCTATTTTCAGGACAGGCGTTTCGACTGGAAAACTTACCCGGTGCGATCCTAAAGCTGACCTTCGATCTTAAAGACCAATCCACCAACGTCTTCAACGCCGTGGCCCTGCGGGAGCTGGCGGAGGTGCTCGAGGTCATTAAGTCCCAAGCTGCCAGGGGTCTGCTCCTCACCTCCGGCAAGCCGAACGGATTCGTCTTCGGGGCCGACATCACCGAGTTCCTCGGCCACTTCAAGAAGCCGGAAGACGAGATGCGTGTCTGGATCGCCGGGAATAACAAAATCTTCAACGGCTACGAAGACCTTCCCTTTCCGAAAGTGGCGCTCATAAACGGCGTCGCCCTGGGCGGCGGCTTCGAAATTACTCTTACCATGGATTACCGGATCGGGTCCCCCAAGGCCACCGTAGGACTGCCGGAAACAAAACTGGGCATCATCCCGGGCTGGGGCGGGACCGTCCGCCTCCCGCGCCTCATCGGCCCAGACCATGCCATCGAATGGATCACCGGTGGGAAGCACTACAAGGCGGAGGAGGCCCAGAAGTACGGTGCCCTGGACGGGATCGTCGAAGAGAGCAAGCTCGAGCAGGCAGGCATTTCATTTATAGAAAAATGCATCAACGGAGAGTTCGACTGGAAGTCTAGAGTTACCCAGAAGAAGTCTCCCTTAAAACTCGACAAGATCGAATCCATGATGAGCTTCGACGGCTCGAAGGGTTTCGTCGCGGCACTGGCAGGTCCCCACTACCCCGCTTTGGTGATGGCGGTAGAATCCATGCAGAAGGGATCCCGCTTGAACCGGGACGAGGCGCTGGTGATTGAAGGAGAGACCTTCGCCGCTTGCGCCAAAACTAAAACTGCGGAGTGCCTGACCCAAGTGTTCCTCGGTGACCAGTACCTCAAGAAGATCTCGAAGAAGCTCACCGCCAACATCACTCCGACGAAGTTCGGAGCTGTGCTGGGCGCGGGGATCATGGGCGGCGGCATCGCCTACCAGTCCGCGGCCACCGGCGTGGGAGTCCTGATGAAGGACATCAAGCACGAGCAGCTGGAGCTCGGCATGAACGAAGCCTCCAAGCTCCTCAATAAAGAACTCGAACGGAAAAAAATTACGCCCGATAAAATCGGCAAGATCCTCTCGAGCATCACCCCCACCCTGTCCTACGCGGACTTCGTCAATACCCAGTTCGTGGTCGAAGCGGTGGTGGAAAATGAAAAGATAAAAAAATCTGTCTTGGCCGAAGTCGAGAACAGCGTCTCCGCTGAGACCGTCCTCGCCAGTAACACTTCTACGATTTCCATCAGCAAGCTCGCCGAGGGGCTCAAGCGTCCGGAAAAATTCTGCGGGATGCACTTCTTCAATCCGGTCCACCGCATGCCACTGGTGGAGATCATCCGAGGTGCTAAAACATCTGAAGACACCATCGCCCGCGCCGTGGGCTACGCCAACCAGATGGGGAAGACTCCCATCGTGGTCAACGACTGCGCGGGCTTCCTGGTCAACCGCATCCTCTTCCCCTACTTCAACGCTTTCATCTTCCTGATGGAAGACGGTGCTGATTTCCAGAGGGTGGACAAGGTGATGGAGAAGTTCGGATGGCCCATGGGCCCGGCTTACTTGCTAGACGTGGTGGGCATCGACACTGGCTTCCACGCCTCGACCATCATGGCCGCTGCCTTCCCGGACCGGATGGGCTTCAAACACAAGACCATTCTCGAGGTGATGTACCAGAACAAGCGCTATGGGCAGAAAAATAATCTCGGCTTCTACGAGTATGAGATGGATAAGAAGGGGAAACCGGTCAAGAAAGTCAACCCCACCGTCTATGAGCTCATTGCTCCCGTGGTGAAGCAGAAGCTCGAGCTCACGGACGAAGAAATCATCGGCCGGATGATGCTTCCGATGATCATCGAGGCTTCCCGCTGCCTGGAGGATAAGATCGTAAACTCGCCGGTGGAAGTGGACATGGGTCTGCTGCTGGGGATCGGCTTTCCTCCCTTCAGGGCCGGTGCCCTGAAGTACGCGGACACTGTGGGGCTCAAGAAACTTGCAGCGGACTCCCAGAAATACCTTCACCTCGGGAAGCTCTATGAGCTCACTCCCTTCATGAAAGGTCTGGCGACTGAGAATAAAACTTACTACTAAGAGGTCTCTATGAAAAATGCAGTGATCGTTGATGCCATCCGGACGCCGATGGCCAAGTCCAAGGCCGGGGCCTACCGAAATGTCCGGGCCGAGGAGCTATCGGCACACCTGATGCGGGAGATCCTCAAGCGCCACCCAGTGCTCAACCCGGCAGAGATCGAGGACATCATCTGGGGCTGCGTCCAGCAGACCCTGGAGCAGTGTTATAACATTGGAAGAAACGCGGCCCTGTTAACCGACATCCCGAAGACGGTTTCAGCTCAAACCGTTAACCGGCTGTGCGGGTCCTCCATGACGGCCATCCACATGGCCGCTCAAGGCGTGTGGTCAGGCCAGGGCGAGTTCTACCTGTGTGGAGGGGTGGAACACATGGGCCACGTGCCGATGACCCACGGGGTGGATTTCAATCCTGCCTTGAATAAGACCACCTCTAAGGGTGCCGGGTCCATGGGGTTGACCGCAGAGCTGCTGGCACGGATGCACGGAGTGACTCGTACGCAGCAGGATGAGTTTGCCATGCGGTCTCACCAGAAAGCGCATGAGGCGACCGTTCAGGGACGCTTTCAGGACGAACTCATGCCCACCCAAGGCCATGATGAATTGGGAATTCCGTCCCTGATAAGAGCGGATGAAGTGGTCAGGCCTGAGACTACTGTAGAAACACTCTCTAAGCTTTCTCCCGTCTTCGACCCGAAGAACGGCACGGTGACCGCGGGGAACTCCTCGGCGCTCTCAGATGGTGCCTCGTGCGTGATCGTCATGAGTGAGCAGCGTGCCCTGGCGCTGGGGCTCAAGCCGCTGGCGCGCATCCTCTCCATCGCGGCCACCGGCTGCGAGCCGAGTATCATGGGCTACGGGCCGGTGTCGTCATCCAGAAAAGCCTTGCAGAAGGCTGCCCTGTCGATGGATCAGATGGACATCATCGAACTCAACGAAGCCTTCGCGGCCCAGTCCATTCCGGTGCTAAAGGACCTGAACCTGCTGGAGACTGTCGAGAAGAGAGTCAACCTCAACGGTGGAGCGATCGCTCTCGGTCATCCGCTCGGCTGCTCGGGGGCACGGATCACCGGAACCCTTGCCCATCAGCTACGGAGGAATAATAAAAAATACGGACTCGCTACCATGTGCATTGGCCTGGGTCAGGGAGTGGCCACGGTGCTAGAGAATATCGACTGAAGAAGACAAAAAAAACCACATCATAAGATGTGGTTTTTTTTCGTCGAAAATAAGTATGAGTTACATTTCGCAGTTAGTTTTTACGATGGCCCTCGTCCCGTGAAGGATCGATAGCTGACGGATCTGTCGCTCACCAGAAGCTAGGTAGCTCTGCCAGCCCCAGGTCCCGTCGAGGTCAGATCCTTCAGTGAATCTCTCCATCTGATAAGATCCGGCATCAGTGGTGATGTTCAGACTGTTTCCGCTCAAAGTGAAAGTGTATTTCTCACCGTTACGGACTGCGACCTTGCAGGTGTTACCACGACGACCGACCACTGATTGGTTTTTGTCTTCGAGGAAGGTGATGGTGTTTCCGGCCACAGATATGGGAACTTCGACCATGACGTCGAGGAGATCAACTCCCAGGCCATCAGTGTTAGTGACTGACTCACATGGAACTCTTCTACCCTCGAACGGGCAGGTGCCGTCGGTTTCCTGGCCTTGTCTTGATTCGTCTTTGCTGCTGCTACCGCTGCCGCTGTCTTTTCCGCAAGACACGGACAGTATGAGAATAAAGAAGATCGAAAATAAACGCATAATATCTCCTTGAGTGTTTGATCGTAGGGAAATTATCAGGAAAAAATAAAAAGGCACTATGTTAAATGCTTACTTTTAAAATAAATTGCTGCTTATGCAGTGAATCTAATGCAAAGCACATCTTTAGCTCTTGTGGTCTGCAGCAGCTCACTTTATGCAAAGCTGCATTCTTGAGGCTTGAATTTTCAACGAATCACTTTTTTTTCATCTCATGAATAGCTTAAGCTTTTAAAAACTAGACAACCTTTTAGATCCATTGTTTTATATACCTAACAAAAATTAGGACAGACAAAGAGGCGATGCAATGTATAAATCTTTTCTTTTATTTCTCATCATTTCTTTCGCTGCTGGAGCACAAGAAGCATTAGAGACGGTGGTGGTCACTGAAGATCATCAGTCCAACATCGGTGGGTACTGGGAAGAAAATAGAGGGACGCAGATTTACTCTGGAAAAAAAAACACCATCACTTCATTGAAAGAAATCCCACAGCTCCAGACCAATAACTACCGGCAGGCGACGTCACAAACTGCGGGTCTGCTGGTTTCGGAAGTTCCCAACGAATCTCTGGCGGGGATCACTTACCGCGGTCTGGGAGATCCGCACGAGTCCTACAACGTGCTCCTCCTCCAGGACGGCATCCCGGTGGCCGCGGACATGTACGGTTATCCTGCCCATTACTTTTCGCCGGCGCTTCCGATGATGGACAAAGTTCAGTTCATCCGCGGAGGAGCTTCCCTTCTCTACGGTCCGCAGCCCGGAGGAGTGCTCAATTATATGTCGTCGCCGCTGATCAAGGACCAGCCGCTCAGCGGAAGAGTCGGAATCACCGGAGGTAGCTACAACCTCCTCACCACTAACAACGTCCTAAAGGGGTCGACGGGGAATCATTCTTACGCGGTCGAATACTACCGCCGGCAGGGAGAAGGACTCCAACGGAAAAACTCCGATTTCTCCGCGGATTACGTCCAGATCCGGGACCATATCTTCGACGGCAGTAACAAGTATAAATTTTCCTTTAACGGATACAACTCTGATCACGGAAATCCCGGAGGGTTTGCCAAGAATCCTGGCGCGAACAGGAACGTGTTCGGTGGTGACCGCGGCAAGGCCACCAAGCTGCACGACCGGCTGAAGGTCTCCCGGGCGCAGCTCGCGGCGGGCGTCGAGAAGAAACTCGCCGGTTCCTCAGAGATCCACGTCAACCTCTGGGCCACGGCGTACAAGAGATTTTCTAAAACACAGAACGGCGGAGGCTTCGGAACCATCCCCACAGGCCCAACCGCCGGAACCAATAACATCGTCACTCAGAATTACTACGGGTTCAACGGTGAGGTCCGCTACCTGAGAAACTACCGGGCCTTCGACAACGAGCACACCTTCTCGGCCGGGTACCTGAACTACAACCTCCTCTCACCAATCGTCACCGAAGTCGGGGCCGGACCGGCGTCGAACACCGGAGCGGTGGCCCGCCGCCTCGACCGGGCCACGCACACCAATTCCCTCTTCGTGGAAAACAGATTTTCTATTGGAAAACTGATGGTCACGCCCGGCGTGCGCGTTGAGAACATCCGGCAGAAGATCGAAGAGCGCAAGAAGCCCAGCGGGACTCTGCGGGACGCGGACGAGACCGTCACTGTTCCGCTCTTCGGACTGGGAGTTGCCTACCACCTCAATGATTTCTCACAGGTCTACGCCAATGCCTCCGAGGCTTACAAGCCAGTTACCTATAGTGAGGCGGTCCCGCTGGACGACGTCGCGACCATCTCCGAAGACATTGATCCGTCGCGGATCTACAATTACGAACTTGGCTACCGGGGACAGACCGAGGTGCTCAACTGGGACGTGTCCGCCTTCTTCATCCGCTACGAAAATAAGTTTGGGAAAGTAGGAGCAAACTTTCAGAACACCGGCGCCGGCACCAATAAAGGACTTGACCTGACCTCCGAGGTAAAGCTCTCTGAAATTTTTTCTATACTCAAGCCCGCGGGCAATTTTAATCTCTACGGGAACATGGAGTACCTCGATGCGGAGTACACCCGGGGCCCGCAGAAAGGCAAAACCCCACAGTACGCTCCGGAGTTTATCTCCCGCGCCGGACTCATCTACGGCGTCGAAGACAGCTTCAAGGTCGCCCTGATGGGAGTGATGGTTTCTAAACACTACGGAGATGATGGGAACAGTGCGGACTTCCGTATCCCGTTCTACACTGTCTGGGACCTAACCGCAGACTGGAACTTTACCCGTGAATGGACGGCTTCAGGGGGAGTGAATAATCTGCTGGACCGGGAGTACACTTCACGCATCCGCGCAGATGGGATCGCCTGGTCACTAGGAAGGAATCTCTACGCCGGGGTCACCTACAAGTTTTAAAATCTAGGGGAAGTTCAAGCTTCCCCTGTTACTCATCGTCGAAATCTAGTTCTTCGCCGTCATCGTCCTCGAGGTCATGGAACTCTTCATTGCCCGTGTTCTCCTCATCGAAAGCGTAGGCGTCGTCCTGGAGTGAAGCGTCTTCTGTGGCCCGCACCTGCGCATCGGCGTCGGCCATCAGGTTCTCACTGTAGGTAGCTGCGGAATTTTCCGCATCGTCGGCGGTCACACCCTTTGTTAGGAGAGTTTGTCCTTGGATGGCCTGGTCGAACTTTCCATCGGCCTGGTCGTAGAATGAAGTACTTTCTTGATTATTTTGATTGGCCATAAAATCCCCCCATGTGAATCATCCTGTAATAGCAGCACGATAGGTGCCAGGTGGAAGGTCAGTAGTTCCGGTCTCTTGAAGAACTTAGCAGATACCAGTGTGGTATAATTCCTCGTTGCAACAATTGTCATGCTCGCAACAGTAACGTCACTCATACTGCTTGCCCAGTTCTTCGATCAGGTACCCTATGGCGTACGGGACCGAAGCGTCCCGGGCCACGGAGTACCTAAAGGAGTGCTGGAACCCAAGCTTGTGTGTCCATTCGTGGAAGATATTCCCGGCCACTTCGGTGGGCGTGTAGACGTCGAAGTACTTGGTGTTCATGTAGATTTTGAGGATGTTCGGGTAGGTGTACCCCACGACGTTGTCTTTTGATGTATACAGCTCGAGTTCCAGGTCCATCTCATGGTCAACGCCCACAGAGAGGTCTTCGCTTCCGTTTAAGATCATCTGATAGATCTGGCCATTGCTGAGCCCCCCGTTGTCGACGAAGGCCCTCTTGCCTTGGTAAGAAAAATTGATCACCCGTTCCCGGAACTCTTTGCTTCGGACCACTTCTTGAATGATCCGGATGGCGTCGAGGACTTTGGCCTCATCGCCATGGTCGAAGTTGGTGAAGTCTACACTGGCATCGAAGAGTAAAGCATCGTTTGAGATCTCATCTTCTGGTAACGGGTCGGCCCCGGGAAGAGGCACTGGGACCTGGGACGTCTCCGCTGGACACTTTCCCTCAGGGTCCTGGCATTCCGTACTCTGCTGGCAGCTTGCAATGATAAATAGACAGAAGAAGAAAACGTATTTCAGCATGACACCGTCCTGGTAATATCAAAACCCATCCTGGGTTTGAGCTAAACTTAGGGCCTAGACGCTTTGCCTCGGCTTGATCAACATGTTTCCAAAAAACACACCTACCACCAGTGCCATCGCAAGGGTGACCATGGTGAACGCGGTGTCGAGTCCACCTAAGACATTTCTCTCGAATAAATAACTTAAGGACCTGTACCCAATCGATCCCGGTACCAATAACAGGATGCCCGGGAACTGGAAGATACTCGATGGCCTGTTCTGAAAACGGGCGAACAAGTTACTCATGGCCCCGACACACGCGCCCCCGAAGAACATCCCCAGCTCAGGACCTAGGTACTGGGCCCCCACTTTTGAACAACTGTACCCGAAGATCCCCGCCATGGTGACCCACTTCCAGTCATGCCGTTCGGCCTTAAGGTTCACCGTGGACATGAGTGCTGTCACCGGGAGAGTGAGGAAAGTGACCCAGGACGGGATGACGGAGAAAGTTAAGTCCAGGGCCGGGTAGTGGAACCAGGAGGCGATCTTGTTGCCGATGAAAACCCCGAAAGTGAGCTTCAGGAGAATCATCACTCCTCCCACCAGACGGGAGGTCCCGGAGGTCAGGTTCTGTGTGGCGATCTCCGCGATGGCGATGGTGATGAAAAGTCCCGGCATGAAAATGATCAGACTGGAGATGATCACCACCCCCACGTTCAGGCCGGGGAAGAGCTTGGCCAAGAGGTAGGTCGCTAGAGACGCGACCACGGCGACGATGGCCTCGAAGAGCTGGGTGACCGTCCCTTTGCCTTTTTTTGCCAGGGAGATCACGCCGATCAGGACTCCGATCAGTACGGAAGCGGTGAAGTCTCCCCAGGTCCCACCGAAGAGAACCATGAAGCCCGCGGAGGAGAGCAGGAAGCAGATTACCTGGATCCTTTTTCCATACGGCTCGGGCCGCTGGAGGATCTCGTCCAGGCGCTTGCTCCCTTCTTCGAAGGTGATGATGTTCTGGATGACGTCGCGGGCGACCAGGTCAACTTGGGAGAGCATACCCAGGTTCACGCCCATCGGTTCGACCCGTTCGATGCGGGTGATGTCTTCGTCCTTGTAAGAAAATGATGAGAAGATGGCGGTGGGGAGGGAGACGATGTTCCCCCGGAGGCTCAGCAGCTGACACATGTCCTGCATGGTCCCCTCCAACGTGTGCGCCGGGGAGCCGACCGCGTGGAGGGCCCGGCCAAATTTCATGATGAATTTCACCCGGCGGAGGAATTCTTTTCTTTCCATCAGTGGGTCTGTCTCAGGTCTCGGTCGATGCGGATGATGGTCATGAGAGCTAGGTCCTTGTAGGTTTTCATCATCGGTGAGATGAGTTCTCTCTGGATTGTATCAAAGTTTTGCATCTGGGGTGGAACAGAAATCACCGCGGGAACAGAAATCTCACTCTGGTAGGCACGGTAGCTCAACGTCACGTTCGGTCGGTCTTTGATACCCAATCGCTCGAGTCTGCTATGGTAGCTCGAGACCGGCACCAGCACCGACGCCGAGAGTGCCAGCTTGAGCTCCTCAGGGAAGACTTCGCCCGAGCGCTTGTCGGTCTGGGCCGCGCTCCAGGAGACCTCGCTCATGATGACCAGGGCCGCGTCCAGCTTCAGTTCCTTGACCAGGTCATTGATATAATGTTTGTTCTGCTCAGACCATTTTGGGCCACCCATCAGCCGGTATGCCGGGACCAGCACGAAGGAGAGGTCCCGCAGCTCCCGGGGATTGATAACGGTCGCACTCGCGGACCGACGACCCGCTTCGAGGAAGCCGATGTCTCCGGGAGCGAGAGTGGTCCGGTCTGTTTTTATGTAATCTGTCACCGGGGAGCCGTACTGCTTGAGGGCGCGGGCGCTGCGAATGTCCTCGCCGGCACTTACCTCCAGCGCCGGGCCCGCGATGGGAAGACTCTGCTCCCAGACCGAAAGGAAGTTTTCAGTCAGGATCTGCTTGCCGCTCTCACTGGGGTAGATCTTGTTCTCACCGGCCAAGCCGCCCCGGGTGGGCTGGACCTCGGACTCGAAGATCAGGATCCCGATCCGTTTCACGGGAGGCTGTTTTTTTGAGAAGAGATGATCCAGTGTGGAGACCGGTGGGTCTCTGCGGGAAGTGGTCACCATCTCCGTGGAGAGTGCCGCGAGCTCACTTAGGGAGTAGTCCCGGGAGACTTCATAGAGGTAGGGTTTTCCTCCGCCGACCTTGGTGACTTTGTAGTTGGCACAGGAGAGCAGCAGTAGCCAACAGATGAGAAGTTTCATGGGACCGTCTTTAAAAAGTATTCAGGATGGAGCTGATGAAGATCTCGTAGTTTTCCAATTTCTCTTCCCCGTGGAGGATGTAGCTTCCACGCAGACCGAGGTTCAAAGGAAGGAAGATTCTCACCAGATTAGTTTCGAAGACCGTCTCCCAGCCCGTCGAAGCCGCGTGGTAACGAGAGGACTGGTAGCGGCCGTTCAGCTCATCATAGAAAAGGTTGAGAGCGATCCGTTTGAGGTAGATGTAGCGGGAGAGGTTCCAGTCCGGGTAGGCCAGAGGCAACGTGTAGTTAGCCGAGTACTTGGTGAGTTCCTGCAGGAAAAGATTGCGGGTGCCCCGGGGGTAGAGGACGATGGAAGAGTACTGGTAGTTTTTGTCCTTCTGGTGTTCGAAGGCAAACTGCTGGGAAAACGAATGGTGCCGCCACAACCCTGGTAGGTAGAGCCGCGAGTCTGCGGAGAAGATCCTTCCTTGTTGCGACTCACCGGTGATATCCTTCCCTTTCTGAAACTCTGCTCCCAGAGAAAAGCCGAGCGGAGGAAGGATGTCTCTGCGGGCACCTCGGGAGGTGATGTCGTAGAGGAACTCGATCCCCGGGGAATGGAGAGTGCTGTCACTGACCTCCGTCGGGTCAAAGGCAATCTTGTTGTTCACTTTGATGAGCTTAGAGAAGGCCCGCAGCGTGAACGACTGGAGGAATCTTCCGCTGATAAGTCTCCAGGGAAGGCTCACTCCCAGTTCGAGGGTCCCCTCTTCCCATTTGTCTTCCACCAGCTCAGGCCCAAAAAAGAAACTCTGCCTGCGGCCACCGAAGGCCGCTCGAAAATCAACCAGCGGATAATAGTAAGACCAGGTGGCAGAGACGAATCCGAGGGGAACCCGCTCGTTGAGATCATAGACCGCGCCACTGGTTAGAGTCAGGTTACCTAGCACGTCGCGGGAGATGCCGACCACCGTTAGCGTCGGCGACAACGGGGGAGCGAGCAGCACCCAGCTGTGAAGATTGATGGCGTTCTTTGTCAGCGAGTATTTGGAAACCTTGTACTCACCTCCACCGGCCAGGTCGGTCTTGAGCTCTGCACTTTTTTCACTCTGAGCAAACTTCTGGTAGACCGGCACAAAACTGTTCTCGGATTTCTGCTCTTCGAGCAGCTCGAGCTTCTTCACGGCGACGTTCATGCCCTTGGCCGAGTAATCGTTGTACAGGAGTTTCCCTTCTTTGAGGGCCGGCGCGTAGGCTCCGAAACGGGAACTGGTGAGCTGGGTGTTCCCCAGAGAATTATAGCGCCAAATATTATCGATCCCGGAGGAAGGACTCTCGAAGAAAATATCCTCTGCCGAGCTGGAAAGGAAGCCGAGGTTGGTGGGGCCCTTCTCCACCAGGGTGAGCTGCTCTCGGCTAGAGAAGCTGAACTTCACAAGTGACTTCAGGTCGTCGGACCCTTTGAGCACCATGACCACTTCGTCGTCGTTGATCCAGTCCAGAGAGGTGATGACCTCACTGCTCGGGAAGCGGATGCGGTGGATGAGCGCACCTTTGTGATCAAGCACCACCAGCGACTGGTTCTGCTTCTCGTCCCACTCTGCCATCAGGATCTTTTCACCGTCGTGGTCAAGGACGGCGAGCCTCGCCTTAAGCCGGCGTAGGTCGAGGGTGACTTTCTTTTTCTTGAGGTCAAAGACCTTCAAGCGAGAATAGTCTAGCAGGCCCCAGCGAGGGTGGACCTCGGCTTCCAAGAAGGCGAGCTTCCCCTTGCGGAGCTTGTAAGGATACTCCTGGGCCAGGGGGCCCGGGTAGAAAATTGTTTTCTCTTTCTTCCCCGACAGAAGCACGAACTGGTCTATGAAAGACAGGCCTCGCTTGAGGGCCAGGATTTCGCCAGTGGGTGTTTCCTGAGGATAGAGGTAATTGGTCCACCCTTCTTTTTGTTTTTTGTTCTTCACATCCACTTCTGTCAGCGTAAGCTGATCGGCCTTGACCTTCCATTCTTTCAGCAGGTCGGCCATGACATTTCTGTAGAAATCCTCGAAGTCTTCATTGGTGAGCCGGTCGACAGCATTGTAAAAGGTCAACGGGTTGTACGACCTGCTGGCAGACTGGTCGGTCAGGCGAGAGAGGAAGAGGTCACCGTATTTATTGCGCAGGTAGCTGGTGTAGAAATACCCGTAGACGTAGTGGCTAGGGACGTAGTCTTTATAAGACCCGAGGTGGGCCTTGTCGTACTCAAACTTCTTACCCGATAAAAGCAGGGCCCTGAGGTCCCGTTCAAACAAGGGCAGACGCCCTCTCCCGCCGTCAGTGAGTGCGGTTTCGATCCCGACCGCGTCTCCTTCCAAGAACCAGGGGGGAAGGGTGAGTCCGAGCCCAAGTGCTTGGCCCACCTCTCCGAAGAGAACCTCGTAGAAGCGGTTGAAGCCCTGCCGGGTTTTTTGGAACTGCACCACGTGCCGGAACTCGTGGATGGCCAGGGTTTTGATCCATTCTGTATTCGTGAGTTCCGGGTCGATGGAAGGTGTGACGTTCCACTCTGTCCTGCGCGGACCCAGGGAGACGAAGCCGTTAGAAACAATGGACTGGTTTTGAAGCACCAAAGGAATTTTTTTGGGTTTCACTTCCAGCGACGCCGCGACGTAGGGATAGGCCTTCTCTAGCAGATACGCCGCTGTCCTCGCTTTCTGCTCGATCTCTTCGGGGAAGATCACGTCGAAGTGTTCAGTGACGATGTGTCTCCACTGGATGGACGACGGGTTCTGATCGGCGCTCGCCGCCAGGTAGGGCGCTTCGATCACCGCTCGGCCCGGGAGACATAGAAAGAAAGTAAGGATGATTAGAAACATATGGCCACAAGTCTATCAGTGATACTTCATAGAGGTCAATTTATCCGGGGATTCTAAAAACGCTTTCCCGTGGACAGTTAAAACTGGCCGGGAGCCACTGCGGTCAAACAGATGGACTTCCATTTCTTCTTCTAACTTTTTGAGTGATAAACTTATAGCGGGTTGTCTGCTATGCAACTCCGCAGCAGCCGATTTGAAGCTGCCAGTCTTAATTTTTCTATGAAATACAAGGACTTGATCAAAAGTCATCATGTATAAATATTTTTTTATAGTTAATGATAAAATCTGTCTTTTTTTTTACCAAATCTTCCTACATGATGGAACAACTTAAAATTTCATTTTTTAAAACAGGAGAAGAAGTATGAAAACGTTGTTATCTCTCGTCCTCGCGTTCTCAACTACGGCGAGCTTTGCGCAGACAGCGAAGCCAGCGGCAGAAGCCGCGGCCACCACCTACAAAGTCGACACGTCCAACACCAAGGTGACCTACGTGGGAAGTAAGAAAGTAGGTGAGTCGCACACAGGGCAGATCAAGGCCAAAGACGGATGGGTCACTGTGAAAGGTGAGGTCATCACCGCGGGCGAAATCACCATGGACATGAATTCCATCACCAGCACTGATCTCACGGACAAAGAAGCTAACGGAAAGTTCATCGGCCACATGAAGTCGGCGGATTTTTTCAACACGGCTAAGTACCCTGACTCGAAACTCGTCATCAAGAGCTCGAAGAAAACGGCCAAGGGCCTCGAGGTCGAAGGTGAGATGACCATGATCGGTCAAACCGGTCCGGTGAAGTTCACAGCGACCGACGTAAAGTCTACCGCTGAGCTTTACTCTGCCAAGGCGAACATCGACGTCGACCGCACCAAGTGGGGTCTCAAGTACGGGTCCGGTCAGTTCTTTAAAGGACTTGGGGACAAGATCATCAACGACAATTTTACTCTACAAGTAGAACTGACGGCGAAGAAGTAATTAAAATCCCGGGGCCCTGTCACGGGCCCCTTTTTCCTCGCAGCTTACTGGTTTTCCGTTTACAATTTCACCCATGACCCGAATCCTCCTGACCTTCCTACTGCTGTATTCATCGCTGTGCCTGAGTGCCACCATCGCGATCATCGACACGGGCTTCGACCTGGATCACGATTACCTCAAGCCGAAGATCTTGAAAAAAGAGACCGACGAAGAGCCCATCAATTTCCACGGCTGGGACTTCCACGATAACTCGCACCTGAAGACGCCGGTGATCGAGGACAAGAACTCGCTCCAAGAGATCCTGCGCTTCCGGGACCTGCGGGCCAAGGGCCACAAGGAAGGACTCTCGATCTCAGAGTTCGACTGGTTCAAGAAAAGAAGTTCCGACAAGGACTTCATGGAAAAAGTGCGCCTCTTTAAGAAGCACTCGCACGGAACCTTCGTCGCCGGGATCGCCCTGCGGGAGGGCGAGAACATCAACATCTTCCCCATCCGCGGTTTGAACATCCCTAACCCGGTGGTGGCGGTGGAAGATAGCACCTCCGAGGGCCGTGCCCCGCTCAAGGCCAAGACTCCGGTCGAGAAGTTCAAAGAAGAGATCAAGAACTCGCTGAACCGGGTCTCGCGCAAGTTCTCCAAGATCTGCCGCTACCTCGCTAACAAGAACATCGAAGTGGTCAACGCTTCCTACGGAATCACCTATAAGAACCTGATGACCAAGTTCGGGGAGAATCATCTAGAGCTCACCGGCAAGCCCATCGACGAGGCGAGCCTCAAAGTTTACGTCGAAGAGTATTTCGCCGAGCTCTACAAAAGAGGAGCGAAGACGATATCCCGCTACCCCAAGATGCTCTTTGTTTTTTCTGCGGGGAACTCCGCCTTGGACAATGATTCGTACCACCACTACCCTTCCCGGATAAAGCTTGCCAATGCCATCACGGTCGCTGCCATGAACGGGGACTACCTGGCGAGCTTCTCTAACTTCGGGAAAGCAAATGTGGACATCGGTGCTCCGGGGGTGGCAATCCTCTCACTGGTCCCAAAGGTCTACTCTCAAGATGGAAGTGATCTCTACTCTCCGGCGAGTGGGACCTCTATGGCGGCACCGCACATCTCCAACCTCGCCGCCCAGATCCTCAACGCGAACCCCGGGTTGCTGCCGGGTCAGATCCGGCAGATCATCCTGCAGACCGGCGACGTGAAAGAACACCTCAGAGACAAGCTCGCCTCCGCGGCCATCGTGAATAACTCCAAGGCGGTGCGGGCGGCGATCTTCTCGCGGGACATGCTCCTGGCCGAAGCCATCAACCTCGCCAAGTCCGACATCGTACCGATCGAAGACCGGATCAGCATCGGGATGCCGCCGGCGGTGACGCCGGTTGAGATGAAAAAGAAAATCATGGAATCGATCCCACGCATGGTTCCGGTGGAGGAAATCGACGACGAACCGACCGAGCTGGAAGTTCCGGGGCCGCCCCAGGCTACCAGACCAGAGTCTTCTTCAGGAGAGGATCCAGTGAAAGGTACACAGGACACTCAAGGGCCGCCTGCTTCAACTCCACCAGAGACGCTGGAGAGATCATCTGATCAATCCCGTTCCAGTCAAACGTCAGAACTATCTCCGCAACCTTCCGAGGATTCGCCTGCATCTTCTTCTCAACCAGCACCTTCACCCCAGTCAGGTCAATCCCCAGAGTCCGCCCCTTCATCGCCGCAATAGTGACCATGCAACTGGCGAGGCTGGTGGACATGAGGTCCGTCGGTGAGAAGGCTTCGCCTTTGCCTTGGTTGTCTTTAGGAGCGTCACTGTGGATGACGGTCTTAGAGTCGAGGTGGACGGCTTCAGTCCGCAGCTCACCCTTATACGTGACACTCATTTGGTGCATAACTATCCTTGGTCAAGGGACGGACGCCGGGATGGCCGTCGTCCCTGGTGAATGAGTACTTCAGGCTAACACAAACTGCCGTACTTGAATGGTGTTACTTTGAGAAAATTATCCTTTTCTAAGTAGAAAAATCAGAATGTTAGGTCTTGGGTGTTAGCTTGATTGTCATGACTTTATAAAAAAGAACATTCCTCGACATCCTCGGTTTTGTATCTGTAGAAATGTATTGAGCTTTTCCAATAGTGAATCAGAGACCCAACACCATTGTAGTCGGGCAGTTTAGATTATTTATTACTCAGATTTATTTCTATCACTGGCGAGTTTTTTACTGCCGCTCGGGGCCCGGTCATTGACCCGAGGCTTCTCTTTCGACTGTTCCCGGCTTTCTTCACTGACAGCAATGTTATGCTGCTTAAGATTCTCCTTCACCTTTACTTCTTGCTGGGCCCAGGCAGAGACTCTGGTGACGAGGATGAGTGCGAAGATGTATTTCATATTTTCCTTCCGGTGATGATCCAGCAATATCATATACCGGATTAAGGTGAAGCGAAGATAATTTTTCTAAGTCCCCGCAAAGGTGGCCGAAGCCCGCCGGGAAGGTTCCACCTTGCCAACGGAACTGGGCACTCGCCCTAGAACCGGTAGACCGAGCTGCCCCAGGTAAAACCGGACCCGAAGGCGGCCGAGGCGACCAGCATCCCTTTCTTGAGCTTCCCCGCCTTCACGGCTTCCGCCATCCCAATGGGAATGGTCGCCGCTGTGGTGTTTCCAAACTTCTGGATGGTGTTGAAAACTTTCTGCGCAGGGATCTTCAGCTCATCGGCCAGCAGCTGGTTGATGCGGAGATTGGCCTGGTGAAAAAGAAACAGGTCGATGTCTTCTAGCTTCAGCTTATTGGTCTCCAGTGCTAGCAGCAGGCATTCGCTCATGCGCCGGACGGCGTTGGCGAAAACTTTCTTCCCGTTCATCGACGGAAACTGCAGGCCCTGATCGAGGTGCTCTTTTGAAATCCGCTGCGACCCTATGGCGGAGCCGGGGCCCGCCACCCATAGCTCCTTGGCGCCACTCCCGTCCGCGAACAGGTGGGTAGAATGGATGAACGAATCCTTGAGAGGATCGGTGACAGTTTTTCTTGTGATGACCACCGCTCCCGCACCGTCACCGAAGAGCACGGCGACGTCGCGTCCCTTGGAGGTCTTGTCGATGCCCTTGGAATGGATCTCGGCTCCCACCAGCAGGATGGTTTTATACTGCCCGGATTTGATGAACGCGTCGGCGATGCTCATGCCGTACACGAACCCGGAGCATTGCTGACGGACGTCGATCGCCGGGATGTCGGTGAGCCCGAGCTTGGGCTGGAGGAAGCAGGCGGCGCCGGGAAAATCGTGATCCGGGGAAAGGGTGGCAAAAAGCAGGCAGTCGATTTCTTTTCTATCGATCCCGGAGTTCTTGATGGCTTCTTCGCAGGCCCTGAGTGCTAGGTCAGTAGTCGAAACCTCCGCCTCCACCCAACGTCGTTCCTCGATCCCGGAGCGCTGGACGATCCAGTCATGGGAAGTGTCCATCATGGTGCTCAGGTCATGGTTGGTGACGACCTGGGGTGGGAGGTACATTCCGGTGCCGATGATCTCTGAGTTATACATAAGATTCCTCGGGAGCTAGTCTGCGAACGACTCGTGCCATTCCATGTTGTGGTAGACCTTGAGTATATCATCATCGCCGTCGAGCACATCCAGTAGTCTTTGAATTTTTTCATAACTTTCTTTGCTGACTTCTTTGGTGTTCAGCGGCAACCGATCGAGTCCGGATTCCTCAACTTTTATCTTGAGCTCTTCGAGCTTCTTATAAATATCCCCGTAGGAATCCACTGGCCCTTTGACCGTGACAAATCCTTCTTCGGATTCGACGTCGTCGATCCCGAAGTCGATGAGTTCCATCATCAGGTCATCGGTGGAGAGTCCCAGGTCTTCCTGCTTAATGACGAAGGTCGCTTTGTGTTCGAAGACGAACTGCAGGCATCCCTGGGTCCCGATCCCACCGCCCCACTTATTAAAGTAAGAGCGGATGTTGCCTACTGTTCTGGTTGGGTTATCGGTGGCGGCTTCCATGAAGACGGCGACACCGTCCAGGGCGTAGCCTTCGTAGTTGATCTCTTCGATGACCGCACCGTCGTTGCCCAGTCCTTTCTTGATCGCCTTATCCACGTTGTCTTTGGGTACGTTGTACTCCCGGGCCTTGAGCAGGGCGATCTTCAAAGCGAAGTTCGCATCTACTTCCGCGTGGCCCGCTTTTTTGACGGCCATGGTAACTTCCCTCAGAACCTTGGTGTAATTCTGGGAGCGGAGTTTATCGGTGGCGGCCTTCTTCATTTTGATGTTGTTCCATTTGCGTCCCACGGGCACTCCTCTCTGAAGATAAAATTTTGTGGAAGAACTATAACAATAAAAGCATCATTTCGCTCTTAAAACTGCATTCTTGCTGCGGCTTGTTGTGTGAAAAACCCTTGTCGTTTGCTATGCCAAACAGTACTCTCCTGTTTTCTTTTTTAGAAGGGTACACCGTGACATTAGTGATCATACTTCTTTTATCAATCCCACTTAGCTTTTCTCAAGTCCCCAATCAATCTCAGGTGCTCAGCAACTTCATCAGACAGTTCAGGTTCAAACCCCTGGGGGCCCTGCAGAAGAGACCAGCACTGTTCCAGCTCGGCGAAAAATTATTCAACGACCAACAACTTTCCGGTAAGAGTAACATCAGCTGCCAGTCCTGCCATTCACCCCAGGCCTTCACGGCCGACACCCTTCCTCTAGGGGTCGGAGAAGGTTCTTGGGGTGAGGGCCAAGTTCGGCGCCAGCAGGGAGGCGCGCTCCTGGCCCGTCACACTCCGGCCCTGTTTAACCTGGGCTTTAGCGATGTCACGACTCTCTTCTGGGACGGAAGAGTGATGAAGCACCCACAGGGCGGCTGGTTGACTCCAGAACCAAAGCTCAACGGACCAGCTCCGGAACTCACACACCTCTCCGCGACCCTCGATTCACTGCTGGCAGTCCAGGCCCTGTTTCCCATCGCCAACCCGGAGGAGATGCTTGGGGCCGGGTCTAAAAAAACAACCACCCAGGCGTGGGAGG
Source organism: Bacteriovoracaceae bacterium (assembly GCA_035576105.1). Taxonomy (GTDB): domain Bacteria; phylum Bdellovibrionota; class Bacteriovoracia; order Bacteriovoracales; family Bacteriovoracaceae; genus Peredibacter. The sequence goes on along the minus strand of DATLXA010000027.1, from coordinate 80,137 downwards.
AAGCGGCGGAGCGGATCTTCAAAGGCCCTTTTGGAAATACCTACCTCAAGCAGTTTCAAGCTGCCTACCCGGGGGTGGTGAACTTTAACATCGGTCACATCGCCAATGCCATCGCCGAGTTCCAGCGCCATGCTTTCCACTCCGCTAATACCCCCTGGGATAATTTCCTTCGTGGCAACACCACCGGCCTTTCACCGCGGATGCTCAAAGGCGGAGTCCTCTTCTTTACAAAAGCGGCTTGTATCAACTGTCACATCGGCGACCACTTCACTCGTTTTGTGAACTTCCAGAACATCGGGATCCCCCAGGTCGGACCGGGGGTTCGAAACGGTGACGACAAAGGTCGCTACGAAGTGTCCGGGAGAGGCAGTGACCTTTACAAGTTCCGGGTCCCTCCCCTTCGCAACGTCGCCATGACGGCTCCTTACATGCACAGCGGAGTGTTCAAGAATCTTTGGGAAGTCATCGCTCACTACAACAACAGTCAGACAACCTTCTCTACTTTCGAGTGGGACCCCAGCAACATCCGGTACCGTGACTTGCTGGTCCTCGACACCAATGGGACCAATCAGGATAATCGTGAAAGAAGTCTCTCCGGAGGTTTCAACCGCGCCCTCGCGTTAACCGCAGAAGAACAGAAAGACCTGTACTGTTTCGTGGTCGGTGCGCTCACGGACCTTCAGTTTCAATCAACCACAGTGTTCAAAGGAGTCATAAATGAAGTCAGCGATTGCACTCTTAACTCTCGTCCTTAGTCTCAAGGGATTCGCATTGACCACCGGTACGCCGGCCCCGGATTTCAAACTCAAGGGAATCGCCGCAAAAGGAAAGGAAGTCTCACTCTCCGAACTGAAAGGAAAAACTATCGTGCTGGAATGGCTCAACCACGGTTGTCCTTTTGTGCGCAAACACTATGACTCGGGCAACATGCAGGCCCTGCAGAAAAAATCCGTTGAAGGAAATGTCCTGTGGTTCTCCATCGTCTCCTCAGCTCCAGGCAAGCAGGGCCACGTAGATGAAACCGGTGCGCTGAAAGAGAAGATGGACAACAAGTCCTCGGCCACCGATATCCTGCTCGATCCTTCCGGGAAAGTCGGTCAGCTCTACGGAGCGAAGACCACCCCGGCGATGTACATCATCGATAAGACCGGAGTCCTCGTCTACCAGGGGGCCATCGACGACAGGCCCGACACAGAGAAACTCTCCATCGCCAGCGCCAAGAACTATGTTTCGGCGGCACTGGATGAACTCTCCAGCGGCAAAAAAGTCACCACTCACACCACCAAATCCTATGGTTGCGCAGTAAAATACCAGTAATCACTGACCGGTCCTGACAGCTTTTGTCGGGACCATTTTTCTTCTTGGAATTTCTTTTTAATTTTATATAATAGGTGCTCAGTCAAATTGATTTTTTCTCAAGGAGGAGAGATGATCTTCAAGTGCACCCTTATGGCGATCGCAACGAGTCTCTATTATTTCACCCAGTACATTCAGTAATCAACCGGCGTCGAAGGTGACAATGAAAATTTCTTTGCCCTTGACGTTAACCGTTGTCAGCTCTTCCGGATGACCGGTTTGATTCATGGCCTCGATGAATTTCTGAAAATAACTTCTCCCCGGGTCTGATAAAATGATCTTCCCATTGGGTTTCACGAACCGGAGAAGTCCCTTCGCGACATCCTGCGGGTGCCGACTCTCGTAGAGAATATCCGAGCCGATCACTACGTCAAACTGACCTTGACTCAGTTCCTGCTCTCTCCAGTTGAGGCGGTGGTAGGCGCAGGGGACGTTCGAGTGAGCGCAGTTCCTTTTGAAGTACGCTTCCACACCGGGGTGAAAATCTGTCGCCAGCACTTTTCCTCCGAAATGCGAAGCCACCAGCGAGGGCAGACCGAGGCCCGCGCCTAACTCCAAAACCGATTTACCCGAAACGAGCTGTGGCCAAGAACCTAGAAAATCTGCCAGAGCGATGGACGATTCCCACAAGACTCCGAAGTACGGGCAAAGGTCCTCCGCGAAGGGATCTCGTTTTTCGTCCGGGGACATGGTTTCACAGATGAGCTCGATCGCCTCGTCTAGGTCACGGATGGCCTCTAGCACAAATAGCTTTTTTCCGATCCAGTGGTGGCGGATGGTGGTGGGGTATTTTATGTTCAACGCTTCCATGGAAGTTATATACTAAAAAAATGTCAGGCTGGCACTCCTATCGTTTCTATTACACCGATCACCTCGAAGTTCCCCTCCCTGCGGGCCACCGGTTTCCGATGCAGAAGTACCGGCTGCTGCGGGAAGCATTGCTAGAGGATAGAGTGATTGAACCTTCCCAGTTATTGCGGTCCCGGGCAGCACAGCAGGAAGAACTTCTGCTGGCCCATTCCCCTGGCTACGTGAACGGGCTTTTAGAAAACACCTTACCAGTGAAAGAACTGCGGCCGATTGGTCTGAGCTGGAGCCGGGAACTGTTGGTGAGATCCTACGCTTCAGTGGGAGGCTTCATCCAGGCCAGTGAGTCTGCACTCGAAGATGGGTACAGCGCCGTTCTCGCGGGCGGAACGCACCACGCCCACAGTGACCGAGGCGAAGGCTACTGCGTGTTCAACGATTTTGCAGTAGCGGCCCTGAGGCTGCTCGAGCGCGGGGCCGTCAAGAAGATCTTGATCCTGGACCTGGATGTCCACCAAGGTAACGGCAACAGCTCGATCCTAGGACAGCGGAGCGATGTCTTCATCCTGAGCCTCCACGGTGAGAAAAATTATCCTTTCAGAAAAGTCAGTTCTCACTTAGACGTCCCGCTCAAGGAGCACATAGGTGACACAGAGTACCTGCGGGCACTCCAGCAAGCTCTCGGGAGCATCAGTCACCTGGACTTCGGCATCATCTTCTACCAGGCCGGGGTGGATAACCTCAAAGAAGACACTCTCGGGACCCTGGACCTGACCTTGGAGGGACTGATGAAAAGAGACCGGATGGTGTTTGAGTTTGCCAAGGAGAAGGGGTTACCGGTGGCGATGGCCATCGGCGGAGGGTACGCCGACCCGATCGAGCTCACCGTAGAGGCCCACGTCAATACATTTAAAATGGCCAAGGCAGTCTTGGGCTAAGCTGGTCTAAAGCAAATGGTTCTGCTCGAAGTTCTGCCAGTCTGCGCCGAGGATCGCTTGAGGCTTCTTAGTGATCCCCGGGAACTGGACCATCACTTCTTCCGGCGCGACGGTGCCACCGGTCCGTTTCAGGAACCTGATCTTCACCAGGGCCGTGGACATGAGTTCTCCCCGACAAATGATTTTCTGAGAGAGGTAGAAATACTTCTCATCGTGCCCTCGGATCTGAGTGTGGATGGTGAAGCGGTCCCACAGTTTTAGCGAGCGCTTGAACCTGATGGTCTCGGCTGCGACCACCGAGTACCAGTTCATTTTCTTTGATACCGCGTAGACTCCGTTACGGAAGATCATGTCCCATCTGCCGAAGTCCATGTAGGAGAAGTAGACCCCATTGTTGACGTGCAGGAGGATGTCCAGGTCCACCGGCAGGACGGTCATGGAAGTGTGAGTGGTCTGGTCGAAGTTGACCGCCGGATGCCGCCGCCCGAAGATAAAAACAAAGAGTGTCCGCAGCAGCATGTGCAACTGGTCTATCTCTCTATGATCGCGGCTACACCCATTCCACCAGCGGTGCAGATGCTCACCAGGATCCTGCCCTGCCCTTTCTGCTTGAGGATCTTGGCGGCAGTGGCGATGATTCTTCCTCCGGTGGCAGCGAAAGGATGGCCCACGGCGAGGCTCCCGCCTTTCACGTTCATCCTACTCTGGTCGATGGACCCCAGAGGTTTATCCTGGCCCAGGAACTTCTTGCAGTACTCGGGTGACTCCCAAGCTTTAAGAGTGCACAGGACCTGACCCGCGAAGGCTTCGTGGATCTCGTAGAAATCAAAATCAGCGAGGAGAAGTTTGTTTCGCTCAAGAAGCCGGGAGACCGCCAGGGTCGGGGCCATCAACAGCCCGGCCCCATTGACAAAATCCACCGCTGCGACTTCGCAGTCCGTGAAAAAGGCCAGAGGTTCCAGACCATGAGCACGGGCCCACTCTTCGGAAGAGAGCAGAACAGCGGAGGCTCCGTCAGTCAGCGGTGTCGAGTTCCCCGCAGTCAGCGTCCCTTTCCCAGTGAAATCAAACGCGGCCTTGAGCCGAGTCAGTTTTTCGAGAGAAGAATCTTTCCGGGTGAGGGAATCTTTTTTCATCGATTTGAACTCGGTGATGAGGTCAGCGTTGAAGCCTTCATCCTGTGCGCGGGCCGCGTTCTGGTGGGAGCGCAAGGCAAGTTGATCCTGGGCTTCCCGGGTGATCTTCCATTCCTTGACCATCAGCTCGGCGTGTTCTCCCATGGAAAGTCCTGTCCTCGGCTCTTTCACCGCGGGGATTTGAGGCTTGAGCAGTCCGGGGGTAAACCCCGTGAGGACTTTTAATTTCTGCGCAAGTGATTTCGCATTTTGAAATTTTATCAGCAGGTGAGTAAGCTTCCTCTGACCGATCAGCGGAATATCCGAATTTGTATCACTGCCGCCGGCGATCCCCGAATCAATCTGACCGGATGAAATTTTAAGGGCGATGAGGTTCGCGGCCTCTAGACCCGTTCCACAGGCCCGTTGGATGTTCAGGCCCGGAGTCTGTGGAGAAAGAGCGGTGCCCAGGACCACTTCGCGCGAGAGGTTCCAGTCGAAGGGATGGTTCATGACCGTTCCCATGATCACGTCCCCCAGCAGCTCTCCCTGGATCTTATTTTTCACCACCAGGTCTGCGACGGCAGAGGCCAGGAGCTGTTGGTTAGAGGTTCCCTGATACTCTGACATCGATTTGACAAAGGGGGTGCGGGAGCCCGAAAGGATTGCGACTTTTCTGGTCATATGAAGTCCTTTTATCTAAAATCCGTGTAACGAAAGTATCAAGGATTTATCGATGAGTGTCCACGAATCTTGGCTGAATTCGATTGAAAGTTACCGCAGCGAAGTTCTGCGAAACACCGGAATTTCCTTACAGCTTCCACCCCCATCTTTGGCGGAACTAAAACTGGAATACCTCAAGGTCGAGCCGGGGGTCACCATCCGTGCCCGCCTCCCCTTTTTGAGAAAATTCACCAATCCTGTTGGGCTCTACCAGGGCGGCTTCCTGTCGGCGGCCATCGATGAAGTCTTCGGTCCTCTCTCCTACTTAACCGCCGGTAGACCCTGCATGACTCTTTCCATGAACGTCACATTCATCAGGGCCTTTGAAGAGAAAATGGCCCACTGTCTGGTAGACGCCGTCGTGGTAAGAAAGACCACCAACCTGATCTTCATGCGGGCCGACGTCCTCACCCAAGAAGGGGAAATGCTGGCACACGCACAGAGCCACGTGACTATCCTGCGGGAAGAGCAGTTTAAGAGAGCAGAAAAATGAGCTTGCTGTTTGACCTCCGGCAAAGATTTTTGGAAAGGGCCATTAACTATTATGGCCCCTTCCTGGGAGCAGGTGTGAAGCTGCTGGAGATGCGCAAGGACTACCGGTACTGCAAGGTCACCATGCCACTGACGTTCTATAACAAAAATTACATGGGCACGCAGTTCGGGGGATCCCTCTACGCCATGGTCGATCCCTGGTACATGCTGATGCTGATTAAGAATCTAGGAAAGGATTACATCGTCTGGGACAAGGCCGCGACTATAAATTTCCGTAGGCCCGGGACCGGCAAAGTGTTCGCTGAGTTTTTTCTAGATGACCAAGTCTTGAGCGAGATCAAGGCAACGGTGGAAAGCTCGGTGAAGATGGACAAGGTTTTTCGGGTGGAAATCAAGGATGAGAAAGGAAAGCTCATCGCGGACGTAGACAAGGTCCTCTACATCAGAAAAAAAAGTCCAGTTAGGCTGACCTCAGAATCCTGAGGCCAGGTCATCTGCTTAGACCGCGTGGGCCTGAAATTCAGCTTCCGGGTAATACTCGGACCAGCCCCGAGAACGTTTCGAGAAGGTCATCTTCTCTCCTGTATCGAGCTTTCCGAAGAAACGTTTTCCGTCCGGAGTCTCGCCCGAGATGACGAAGTATTTTATCTGGGCCGTCCAGTCATTGAACCGGACCTTGATGCGTTCTTGCTTCCCTGCGAGCTTCCAGACTTTCTCAAGACTGTACCATTTCATAGATCCTTCCTTAGTTTGTATTGTCACACTAGAGCTGTGCTGATAAATCCTACTGCATGTCTCCAATTTTACCTATTAAGCCATCCTCAAGAGCGGGGCGTTTCAAGAAAAAATTAGTTTCTCTTGATGAACTCTTAAGTGAAGCTAATGTTATGGAAGCCACATTGGCCCCGGTGCTGGAACTGCATGGAAGTAAGAAACTTTCTGACTCGGAATTTACGGCCATCTACATCCTCACCTATCTTTCCCTGCGATACCCGAAGCTGTGGTTGGGGTCTAGAAAAAAAATACCGGCAAAAACCCAAGAACTCTCAATCAGCTGGAAGCCTTTTTTGAGAAACCTGGAACCGAACATTCAACGAAGGCTGATGGGAATAGAAACGGTTGGGGAAATCTTCGAGAACTTCGCACTCAAATCAACGCCTGAGTCTGTGCAGCGTTCGGTCCTCATGTGGGACAGTGGCCAGTACGGGTTAGAACTTATGTTCCGGGTTCCGGCGCCTACAGAAGTTCTGGACCAGCAGATCCGAGGCCGGCGCTGTGTGAGCGTAATCCTGGAAAAAGAGAGGGCCAGTCGCTACGTCCTGGGTGAACGGGACGCGCTGAGTTTCACCATGCACGACCTGATCCACGCTGATCACTTCTACCACAACCAAGATTCGTTCAAGGGCCAGATCGGTTTCTACGGGCTCCTTCATCACTGCTTGTCTAGGCAGTATTTTGATGATCTGCTGGGGAACAAACGCTTCATGGAAGAACTGGAGTACCTCATCTCAGATATGAACGCCTACTGCGTCCATCTGCTGAAGTGCCTGAAGTCGGCACTCACTTTCTACCACCCGCTGAAGAATGAGTTTTTTATCCGCTGGGTGCGGTCTATGACGTCCCTGGAGGAAGAGAGAGAAGCTTTGCTCGCACTGAACTCGCCGGAATATGATCCGCACACTCAGGACGCGGTTCTTATCAATTGGGTCAGGAACTGGACATCAGTTAGTAATGTCTAATACATATCAAAATGGAGTAAGTACGCACCTACAAGCACATGCATTTGATCCACTTCCCCCGACGAGTACGGAACTGTATCCCGCCGGACACGGATATCGTTCATTGCAAGCCGTCACATCGTCTATGCAGATTGCATTCAGTACATCTATAGGGGACATCAGCAATACAAAAAAAAGCAGGATGGTAGATGAAATATTCATGAGAGTAATTTGACCCTGATGTTATACAGTTCTAAAACTTAGTTTAAGTGCTCACTTTCAACCAGTCAATGGTGACAAAATCTGACTAACATAAATAATGTACCGCGCCATCTCAGATGAGGTACTTCACCTTGATCTCCTCGGGGATCTTCTCCGACCGCCCGGTCTTGAGGTTGATCATGGTGTAGACCATCTGCCCGTCACAGCTGGTCTTAGCACTTCGGGCGTTCTGGATCTCGAAATCGATGACCGCGTCCGACCCAGAAATTTCCTGCACCTGGGTGTAGATGTTCATGACGTCGCCCATGATCAACGCGCGCTTGAAGTTGAGTGTTGCCTTCTTCACCACCCAGCCGTAGCCCAGGATGATGAATTCCTCCATGGTGACCTGGTAGCAACGGCCCATCTGCTCGTAGCGAGCGGCCTGGATGTAGTCGAGGTAGCGGGAGTTGTGCACATGCTGAAACATGTCGATGTCATCGGGCCTGACGGGAATTTCGGAGTAGAACCTGGACGTCACTTCTTCTCCGGCCGGTACCTGGCCGAGTTGTTTTCATTTTCTCTGACTTCGACCAGGCTGATCCAGGCGCGGTCTCCGTAGAGGGCGCTGAGCATCTGAGAGGCTTGCTGGTAAACGTACAGACACGTCCCTTCCATTCCCGGGTTCGGCAGCACCCGCAGCTGCAGCACACCTGCCTTTTCTAAGTTCCGGAACTCCTCGAGGAACGGGTCGTCCTGGGCCACCAGGAAAGTGTGGTCGAAGGTCTGCCCGAGCCAGGCCTTAATGTTCTGGAGTCCTCCGAAGTCCACCACCCACCCTTCCGGAGTTAGTTCCTTCGCCTCGAACTCGAAGTAGAACTCCCGGGAGTAGCCGTGCAAGTAGTGGCAGTGAGACTTGGCCCGCCACTGCCGGTGGGTACAAGGAAATCCGCTGAACCTCTTGGTCGATTTAAATAGCTTTGGTTCCATGGCCCTTCTCCCGCTTGTTTTTCTGGTCACACCAGTTCACTTTTATTTTTTTCTTTCCCACGTAGGGGACAGCAAGTTTATTCTTCAGTAGCACGTCGCTGAGGTTCTTTCCGTCGTACTCGACCTGGGCCAAAATTCTCCCGTACTTGTCCAGACCGGAGAGCCCGGTGAGATGGATGACCTTCGCGGTCTTGAGCTCGGCTTCTACCAGCTTCTTGGCCACCCTCCCCCATTCGGTCTCACAGGGCGCGGCTTCACCTCTGGGCTTGAGCTCTGGAGTGTCGATCCCCTTGACCCGCACCTTGGCACCTTCGCCGAAGAAGGAATGCACTCCGGGCAGATCGAAAGTGAGGGTGTCACCGTCGTAGTTTCGGATGAACTTCACACAGGAGAAGCGCTGCCGGGTGTGGTCGCAGTCTTTCTGTGCGGAGACTCCAAAAGAAAAGAACAGAAGGACGATAAGAGTTTTCATGGGTGCTCCGAGAGGCTTCTCCAGCCTTCCGTCTTATGCCGCAGGTTCTTCAGGATTCGGATGTAATTAATGGCCAGGAGATTGGCCCCCAGCTGGCCCCGGATTTTCTTAGTCAGGTAGAGTTGTGGAGCGGCGTAGATATCTTCATCCGGCGCCTGGGTGTATCCGTAACCCTGGACCTGACCATCACGGATGAGGATGAGAGACTTCTCCCCGAGAGTCTTCCCTTCTCCCAGGATGACCAGATTCTCCGTGGGGAACTTCGCTTCCTTGGAGAGCTGTTCGAGTTTATAGTTATGCTGGATGACCTCTTCCTTAGACCGGGAGCTGTCGCGGTAGGCGAAGCGATGGTCTTTCAAACTCCCTTCGAGCAGCTTGAACTTACTGCGGGCCTCGTCGAAGCTTTGAAAAAACCACAGGCCCGCGGTGCGCCCTTTCCTGAAAGGGCCTATCTTGAAGTTCTTCTCCCCGGTCTTCGAATGGGTCACTTCGATCATGAACTTCGGCAGGACCGGATAGAACAGGTGTTTCTTAAACTCGGCGATGAGTGCGGAGCCTGTGACTTCCCCTTCGACCGTGTGGGTTTTTTCCAGCAGCTCGCGGTTCTGGGGCCTGACTTCAAGCAGGGTTCTTGCTGTTTTTTCCAAGTTGCTGGTGGCCTCGAACCGGATCACGGTGCCCTGGTCATTTTTAAAGTAGAGAAGACCTGCCTTCTGCGGAAGCTTCTTCAGGCTTTTTTCGTGGTGAGGATGGAAGAGGATCTTCGGATAGATCTTTAACCGCAGCTCGCTGAGTTCTTTGAACAGAGCGAGGGTGGCCATGGCGTCGCCGATGGCCCGGTGGCGGTGTTCGATCTTGATGCGGAAGAAACTGCACAAGGCATCCAGATTGTAACTGGTCAGTCCGGGGATCTCCTCCTGGGAAACCTTGAGTGTGCAGAAATCTTTAACCAGCAGTTCCTGCCCCAGCTCCTGGTATTTTTTCTTCAAAAGGCCCAGGTCAAAATCGGTATTATGAGAAACGAAGACCGATCCCTCAAGCCGCATCCGGAGGGCGTCGGCGATGTCATAGAACTTCGGTGCTTCCGCCAGGTCCCTGGGTGAGATCATGGTGAGGTTTTGGATGAACTCCGGGACGGACCTCAGGGGGTTGACCAGAGTTTCATACACCTCGATGATTTTATCGTCTTCAAAAGTGATGAGGGCGACTTCGATGATATCTTTATCAAGGTCCAGGCCCGTCGCTTCAATGTCGCAGATCACATATCTTTTGCCCATAGAGATACTTTAGAAACTTCTTTGCGCCATGCCAAGTTTTCAGACACAATTGTTGACCGAAATATAAGAAATTAGTTTAATGCTTCCATGAAAAAGCCTTTTAATGACCAGGAATGGAACTCGTACCTCTCACCAGAGTTTGAAAAACCCTATATGAGTGCTCTAAGGCATTTCCTGGTGACCGAAACGAAGAAAGGAAAAGTACTATTTCCACCCTCGTCTGATGTCTTCAACGCTTTCAACAGCACCTCTTTTAAAGACGTTAAAGTTGTCATCCTGGGTCAGGATCCGTACCACGGAAAGGGCCAAGCCCATGGGTTGTGTTTCTCAGTCCAGACCGGTGTAAAACCACCTCCCTCTCTGGTCAACATATTTAAAGAGCTCCAGACCGATGTAGGGATCGTTCCCCCCGGACACGGAAACCTGGAAGCCTGGGCAAGGAAAGGTGTGCTCCTGTTGAACACAGTCTTGACCGTTGAAGAGGGCCTGGCGGGTAGTCATCACAAGAAGGGCTGGGAAACATTCACCGATAAAGTTATCGCTGTGCTTAACCAGCAAAAAGAATCGCTGGTTTTCATTCTCTGGGGGTCTCCAGCGCAGAAGAAAGCTTCTCAGGTTGACCCTGATAAGCATTGTATCCTAAGGTCCGTTCACCCCTCGCCCCTTTCAGTTCACCGGGGATTCTATGGGAGCCGTCCCTTCTCGAAGACCAACAGCTACCTACGCTCAAAAAACATCGGGCCTATTGACTGGTCCCTGGATTAAAATATTGTTGATACCTGACAAACTTTTTCACGGGTTAAATTTCTTATGAGCAACACTGTTAAACGTCCAATGAGAGCTTCTCCTACCTGGGCTTGCCTGATCCTGCTCATTATTTTCGGCAGCTGCGCCAATCACCGGCAGCAAGACGAGGTTCCGGAAGCGGTGGACATCGGCACCCTCGGCGCCAGCGGGACCATCCTGCTGTATTACCGGAACCAGGGCCATCTCTACCTGCGGGTGTGCCCGGTCGACATGGCCCTGGTGGTGAACCCTTCTCCGGATGAGATCAAGAAGAGCTGCCCCAGGGACATCTCCAAGGACACCCAGATCCCCCTCGATTCCTTCTTTGAGAAAATCCGCGAGCACATGCGGCCAAACCTCAAGGCCCTGGAGAAAGCGGTGATCCCTGAGGAGATCGATGAAGATTACCAGGCCAAGATGAGTGCCTCTCAGGTCAAGACCCTCGAGTCAGAACTCAAGCAGTTTAACTCTTTTTTTACCACCTACGGAGCTGCGGACGCTAGGACGTTCACCAAAGACGAGATCCTGCGCTATCAGAAGGCCACCTCGTCTCACCACCAAGCCTTCAAACTCATCTCCGAGGAGGTAGAGAAGACCATCCAGAACATCGCGGCCCAGAAATCCCTCACCCTCATCCGGTCCAAGTCGAAGAATGACATCGTCCTCTACAAGGTCTTCAAGGACTTCAACGTCACTCAGAAGAAGGCCTGCGGACTCAAGGGCCCGGTCAAAGAGAGGATCAAGGACTGCGCTCGCTACAAGACTTCCAAATCCGGCAACATCTCTTTAGTCACCAGGTCCAGGAAGTTCTTCGAAGTCTACAAGGACTACAAGACCGGCGCTCTCTGGACGGACATCGTCAATGGCCTCTACGATCACACCGACGCTGTGAAAAGATGCAAAGCAGGGTTGAAGGAAGCAGGTTTACCGGAGAGTGTGAAGTGGAAACTCCCATCCAAGGAAGATTACCAGAAAGCGAGGAATTCCCAGATCCGTACCAAGTGGGAAAATGGTGATTCGTGGACCTCAACCACCCACCCCAAGCAGGCGATGGCGTGGGCACATTCCGACCTGGAAGACAAGGTTCAGTTGATGTCGGTCAAGGAAGACCTGAAGGTGCGTTGTATCGCGTACTAGAGAGAGTCCGCAACCCTTCCGGAAGATCGGGTTGCGAACGGCCCGGTTAGAAACTTGCTGGGGTTAGAGTGCACAAGAGTGATTCGGACTTAACGACGTAGTCGAACCTGCTTGGGTTGTTATAGGCCACCAGTCTCACACTACCCTTCTTGGCCTTCCCGGAACTTGAAAACAGCATAGAAGCAGGGATGGTCAGACCATCGACGGTCGCCGGCATGATTTTTTTTGCGGCGGCGGTTACGCCGAAGAGCTTGGAGTAGCTCTCGTTTCCCTCACCGGAGAAAACCGTCACGTAGGTCAAGCTTCTCCAGTCCTTCGAACTGATCCTGTTAGCAACTTTTATACCGTTGGCCTTGTGTTCGATGAACACGAATGAGAAATTGCCGTTCTTGCTAGTACACGTATAGTAGTCCGGGGTCACCGCCAGGGCCACGGTCATGTTGGTGATGACCGCTAAACATGCTAATAACTTTTTCATGAGTCTCCTTTATTTTAATACTGCTGTGACTAAGTCTGATTCCGCCACGGCACCTTTTTTAATGAGCACGGTCAGTACCTTCGGCATCCGTACCCCGAGTTCGTTGGTCTTGCTGGCCGGCATGGTGAGGGTCAGCGTGTCGGTTGCCGCCGAGTACTTCGACTTCACCGCGGACAGCTTGGCCGACGAAAGACCAGGGATGAAGCGGCAGAAGGTTTCCATGCTCGAGAGATCTTCTCCACGGGTGATGGCGACCGCGATACCTACGGAACCGGAGGCGGGTTCTTCCAGGTCAACTTCAAAGACCTTCACACTGCCCTGTGCGTAGGTCTTCATGCTATAGACGCTGTTGAGTGTGACCCCGAAGTCCTCACAGCTACTGGTGGAGACACCGGCCGCATGGGAGATTTGAGTGAGGGTGAGAAACGCGATGACCGGAAGGAGAAGCTTCATTTGAACCTCGTGATGGTAGTGGTGAATTCTTTGATGGAAAAGCCCCTGCCATCCTCGCAGATCCGTCGTGGAATTAAACACCTGCGGGTAGTTCTTACAAGGGTTTATTTTAGCTTTTTTAAAACGGAGAGGTAGAATGGCCCCCAACCGGAGGCATCCGGAAGGACCCTCCAGCCGTGTTCGGTGGTCTCGCCGATGGGAAACTTTGCCCGCACCACTTCGAAGCGTCCTGCTCGTTTTTGCAGAAGCTTTTTGATGATGTCGTCATTTTCCAGCTGCGAGAGTGCGCAGGTTGAGTACACGATGGTCCCACCCACCTTCACGATTTCCAGCGCCGAGGCCAGCATGGCAAACTGGGTGACCGCGACCGCCTTGGTCCTTCCGGGGGCCCAGCAAGCGAGTTCCTTGGGATCCATCAGCACGTGTCGCTCCGAAGAGCACGGGGCATCCAGCAGGACCTTATCGTAGATATCCTTTTCATACAGGCACCACTTAGTGGCGTCGTGGCCTGTGACCTTATGGTTGGTCTGGTGGGTCTCGGGGAGGTACTCACTGAAGATTTTATGGATCCGGGCACGCCGGGTAGCCGAGCGGTCGTTTGAGACAAGTAGCCCTTCATTTTTTAACCTGAGGGCACACAGCAAGCTCTTGCCACCGGGGGCCGCGCACAGGTCGATGACCTTCTCTCCGGGTCTGGGGTCCAGACCTTCGATCGCCAGCACACTCGCAGCGTCCAGCAAGTAGTAATTTAGGAATCCGGCGGGAGTGATCTCCGGTGGGGCGAAGCTGTGACCGGTCTGGTGAGCAAAGGTGAGACCGGGGATGGTTTCGCTCCCGGGCCCGAACTCAAAACCCGAAAAAGGATTAACGATGGCCAGGTACCCTTTGGGAGAACAAAGAGCGGCTTTGAGGGCCGGCCACCTGTCTCCGAACTGGAGGGCGTAGAAATTCTCAAACCCCTGGGCCCCTTTATTCTCTTTCATGGGATCATCTTAGCTCTATGTTAAAAAAGACTCAAAGCCTTTTATGCTTAGCCGATAAACAGCGCCTGGGCGGTAGCGTTCACCACGGCAGCGATCCGAATGGAAGACTGGATGCCGCTGTCGCCGACGCCGCTTTTCTGCAGCTCGTGGACATGAGCGTTGATACAGGCCCCGCACCCTGAGATGGATGAAACGGCCAGCGAGTACAGCTCGAAATTTGCTTTATCGATGCCTGGTTTGCCGATGACATTCATCCGCAGCTTCGCCGGCAGCTTCCTGAGTTCCTCTTGGCCCTCCAGCAGGTGCAGGTAGCGGTAGTAGATGTTATTCATCCCCATGATGGTCACCGCCGCTTTCACCCCCTCTCTTTCGGTCTCGCTCAGCGTTTCCTGTGTGAGTTCCTCGGCGAGGGCCTTGAGACTCTCACTTCTAGTGGCGTAGGCACTGGCGAGAAAAATTCCATGAAGCTGGATCTGAGTGAGTCCAGCAGTTCCTTCGCCAGAGAGGAGAGAGTCGAGGTTGATGCGGATATCTTTTCCATAATCTTTTACCAAGTCTTTTAGGGTTTCGATACTCATACAGTCTCCTTACACCCGAATGGTGTCTTGTCCTTTTTGCCAGTTACAGGGACACAGCTCATCGGTCTGAAGAGCGTCGAGCACCCGCAGCACTTCCTTCGGGTTGCGGCCCACACTCATGTCGTTGACCGAGACGTAGCGGATCACACCTCCGGGGTCGACCACGTAGGTCGCTCGCTGGGCCACGCCCTCCGCTTCATCCAGGATTCCCAGGCTGGTGGCGAGCTCGCGCTTGATGTCCGAGAGCATCGGGAACGGCAGAGTGGTGAGGTCCTTGTGGTTTTGCTTCCAGGCCAAGTGGACGAACTCGGAGTCGGTGGAAGCGGTAAGTACCTGAGTGTCCCGGTCGCTGAACTCTTTGTTCACATCCCCGAAGCCTTTAATTTCTGTTGGACAGACGAAGGTGAAGTCTTTGGGATAGAAGAAAACCACTAACCATTTACCTTCATACGATCTATGATTAATATCAACGAAGGCCGTCTTCGGATCAGTGCCGATGACCCCTTTGAGGCTAAACTCGGGAAACTTCTTATTTACACCTAACATGTTGTTCTCCTTTGAACGTGTTCCTGATTGCAACTATCGCCCGCTTCGGCGGTAAAAGAAAATCGATAATCTCGAAGCACTGATAGAGGAAATCTATATGAAGACCTGGGCCCTGATCCTTAGCCTACTTAGCTGGAACACACTGGGAGCGAAGACCATGAATAAAGAAACTGCAACACTCGCGGGCGGCTGCTTCTGGGGGATGGAAGACATCATCCGTAACATCCCGGGAGTCCTCGGAACCGCTGTCGGTTACACCGGCGGAAAAGTCGACAACCCGACCTACACCATCGTCAAGCTCGGCACCACCAACCACGCGGAGTCGGTGCAGGTGGAATTTGACCCGAAGAAGCTCTCCTACTCCGACCTGCTGGGGTTCTTCTTCCGGATGCATGACCCGACCTCGGAGAACAGGCAGGGCAACGATAAGGGCACGCAGTACCGGTCGGCGATCTTCTACCACTCCGAAGAGCAGAAGAAGACCGCGCAAGACGTGATAGAAAAAATTAGTATTGCTAAGAAATGGCCCAAGCCCATCGTGACTCAAGTGGTGCAGGTGGAGAAGTTCTACGCGGCAGAAGACTACCACCAGGATTACCTAAAGAAGAATCCCGGCGGTTATACCTGTCATTGGATGCGAGACTGATTAGTGAGCTTCTAGGGACGGGATGAAAGGGATGATCTTCTTCTCTTCCCACACCTTTTGAAACCGGTCGAAGGTGGGACCGGTTAATTCAACGAACTCTAATCCCATCGATGCCTTATGGAGCACCTGGTCCGGGCCCTTGTACCAGCGGCAGATGCCGGTTCCCTTCAGCTGTTGAGTCTTATACTTCAGGTCAAACCTCAGCGTCTCCCCGACTTCGAATTTTTTGCCTTCAGTGTTGAAGCGCAGGGAGATGCCTCCGCGGCCAAAGTCACACTCTTCGTCGTGCATGTCCTGCTCGATGTTCTTAGTGGTCTCGGCCGTGGTACTCTTGAGCCGTTCCAAAGTGGGCGAAATGTATTTGACTACCGTTTTGATGAGGTCATCGAGCTTGAACGGCTTGTTCATCAGCGCCTCTGCGCCCTTGTTGAAGGCCTTCTCCACCGTGATGTCTGCGAACCCGGTGATGAGGATGATGGGAGGGTAGTTCACGTCCTTCGCCTTGATGTAGTCGAGCAGATCAATCCCTGTTCCACCGGGCATGCGGATGTCCGAAACCACCAGGTCAATCTGTTGTTTTTCCAGAATCTTCTGGGCCACGTGGATGTTTTCGGCCTGGAACACCTTGGCACCCATAAACTCCAGCTCAGAAGCCACGATGTCCCTGAGATCGACCTCGTCGTCGACCACTAAAAGAGTTTTGCCTTTCAAGATTTCTTCGTCCATTTTTCCACCCATGTTTTTTACGCTGATTCCCAATACTTAAGGCGCTTAAATCATATACCATCTGAGGTGTTTAGAGGGATGATACATATCTATTAAGGAAATATTATGAAAATAATTTTAATGTTACTACTGAGTTTTAATGCGATTGCAGCACAAAATATCGAAGAAGCTAAAAAATCAATCGCTACCCTGATTAAACCACTATTGCCAGGTCAGCCCAACAAGAGACCTCCGGGGACAGAAAAATTCAGGGTGGATAAGTGCGAAAAAGAAAAGATTAACTGGGGCGACGTGCTACTGATGAAGAGTGATGCGTCCCTTAATTATAAGTTCAAAGAAGGCTGTGACATCGAGGGATCGATCCAACCCAAGATCTTTAGCGAGTTCCCGGCGAATTTAAATCTAAGAAACCTGAATTCTTACAAGAAAATTCAGAGTTCGAATAAAATCACTGCCACCCTGGAGAGCAAACCCATCCTCAATCTGGCGATGAGGGAGGGTGTATTAAGCGGAAAAGACCGGATGAAATTTGAGGTCGACTATCAAGTGCAGATCAATCCAACATCCACCAGTAAACCGGTGGAAAAAAATCTGGGTGGAGAACTCAGGATCACTGAAATCAACGGACAAAAAGCTTCTATTAAAGAAAAAATTGTGGTCGACTAACTCTTTGCGCAATGACTCTTTCACCAATGTCGCTAAATTATTATCAGGCATTTCAAAAGGGTAAATATGAGTCTTTCTCAGAATATTGTGGCGAGCTCACTTCTTCAGCTAAAACCGAAGCGTCCTAATGATTATGATTGTATCGAAAGTTGCTTTGAGTTCGCGAGCTCCTGCTGGATCTGTGTGGATGCGAGTTTGAACGAGAGAGACCACTCCCACCTCAACGAATGTATAAAACTTAGCCTCAGCTGCGCCGAACTCTGCGCCCAGGCGGCACGCATGCTGATTTTCCAGGACGACTACACCGCTGAAGAAATCGAAGAAAAGGTGCGGGCCTGCATCGAGCTGTGCAAGCTTTGCTTGGCCGAGTACACTCCCAACTCTGCGAGGCATGAGCACTGCTTGATCAGTGCCCGCTGCGCACAGGACTGCATCCGCAGCTGTGAGAATTACCTAGAAAGAAACCAATTGCTGAAAGTCTAAGGATTGAAGTAGTAGCGGGCCCCGATAGCGAAGTATAATTCGACCGCGGTGGTATTGAGGAAGTCCAGCACGGGTGCGATCTCCGCGAAGACATCCGAACTCTCTTCCCCGAAGACGTGGGCCACTCCGAGCGGGAAACGGATCCCCAGCTCGATGTCATCAGCGAATTCCATCCTGGCCCCAATCCCGTAGTACACGTCGAGCGGATTAACCTCGTTTAAAAACAAGGCACTTTTTTCGTGAAGGAGATAGTCAGAATGAAGGTTAAAGTCAGTATGCTTTCCGAAAGAGAACGCAGCTCCTCCGTCGACAGCGGAGTTCTCAGTAAGCCAGTATTTGCCGTTCAAACCCGTCGGATTTCCTAGTGAAACCCCAATACCTAGATCACCCTGGGCCCTGGCATTGAAGCTCAGGATTAGCAAAAAGACAGCTCCCAGCACTTTCATCGTGGACTCCTTAAACTCTTGAATTCAAAGGATGGTATGTCCAGTCTTGAGATCTGTCAAAACCCATTTGAGAAACTTTTACGCACTCTTTTCACATTAAGTTAGGCCATTCTATCCATGATCTATAATGCATTCCATGAATGTACCTATGCTTGGTTTACTTGCCTTGAACTTGTTTGCTCAGTCTGCCTCAGCTTCTGTGGATCCTGAGCGGGTTGTCGTCCCGCCGCTATCGATCTTCTCGAGACACAATCAACAGCTTGAAGACGATGAGGTGCTGGTGAAGGTCACTGCCTGGGATGAAAGAAGCGGGGAGTTCAAGAATAAATCCAGCAACCTCACCATAAGTGCCGCCGACTATGAACAATACCAAAACCTCTCCAGTGCGGTATTTGAGAAACTCGCCAGGAATACTTCGGTCATCAAAGAAGATAACAATAAAGAAGGAACCGCCTTCCACATCGGGGAGAACCTGGTCCTCACCAATGCTCACGTCCTCTCCTCCACCAGACGCAACCTGACCCGCTGTAGCGGCTTCGAACTGCGGGATAGCATCTCTGCGAAAACCTACCAGTGCCACAAGGTCCACTTCTGCAGCAGTGAGAACGACGTCTGCCTTCTGGAAATGAAAGAGGACCGGAAGCGTCCCTTGTCGGACGGACCGGCCTTGAAGCTCTTGAATAATTTCTTCCCTAGGCCAGGCCTGTGGGATAACACTACCCTCACCTCAATCGGCAACAGTGGGGGCTTCGGGATCCACCTGGCCAAGGGCCGGGGCATGACGATTGCGATGAACTTTGTGACCTTCCAGGCCCCGATCACCAGTGGCAACTCTGGCGGGCCCTTGTTAACCGAAGAGGGCCTGGTGGTGGGTGTTGTCCGCGAGCAGTCGCTCCAGAAGATTAAACTTCACAGAGACGATCAGGTCTACAACACCGCCACCAGGATCGACCTGACCATCAAACTCATCCGCCAGGCGCTAGCACAAGACCCGGTGACCCTTGAGAAATTCAACCGGTCTGTGGTTGAATAGGGTCCATGTACTTAAGGAACTTCCTACTCGTCATCTCATTTTTCATGGTTGGGTTTTGCATCACCTTGTATTTTCAAGCTGATGAAACCGTGCAAAGCATGAACTTCGATCAGTATAAAAGCTTGAATTACAATGAAGAACGCTCTCACTCCCTCGAGGATCTCAATAAAGAGATTTCACCGCACAAGCTGGAGCGGATCATCAAGGAAATTTTTGAGCGCAACCAGATGGCCCGGGAAAAAACGCGGGTGATGGAGATTGGCCCCGGCAATGGCAGGATCCTTATGTCCCTGAAGAAAATCTTCCCAGAGGTGGAGTTCTACGGGATCAACAAGGAGAAGACTCACACCTTCTACCGCCGGGAGAGTTTTATTATGACGGCGCTGAAGTTCGAGCTCTTCACCAAGCTCGAGCTCGATGGCATCGACCTCCCCTACATCGTGTTCCAAGATTTGGATTTCGGGAACCGGATACCCTACGAAGAGAACAAGTTCGATCTCATCTACTCCCAGGACACGGTCCCTTACGTGAAGTACAAGTTCGAGCTCTTCAACGAGATCATGCGGGTGCTAAAGCCCAGTGGTGTTTCCATCCACACCGATGTCACGGCCGTGAACATCTACGGGAAAGGATTGATCATGAGCCTGTGGGACGCCATGGCGGAGATGCGAAAACGCGGCATCGACGTGAGTGTGCTGGAGAACCGGGAATCGATCCGGTTTAGGAAGTCAAAGGCAAACGCTCTGTTCCCAGTCACACCCCACCAGCCGATCCCGGAGGACGTGGAGACCATACCGCTGGAGCTGAAGAAGCCTCAGATGAGTTACAACCTTAACTACTAGAGCTGGTTAGCGGATGAAGATCCAAGAACTCGCTCCTCGCTTCGGGTTGTAGAAGCGCGGGTTGTGGTGATGGTTTAGATGGTAGTAGACCCCACTGCCGAAGAAATTCACAAAACGATAATAGAGGTTAGAGTCGAAGTTAAAGACTTCGGTCCGCCCGTCGGCGTGGGTCGCGTGGGTGACGTAGTTGATGTGCGCGAAGACGAACATATGAAACAGATAGGATGGGATGAAGAGCACCACGAAGAGTGTGGGTCCCAGTAGCAAAAACCAAGAGGCCAGTCGCAGAGGCACGTTGATGAAGTGGATCACGACGCTGAGGTCGAAGACGCGCCGGTGATAAAAGGTGTCTCCGTGAGACTCCAGGAATTTAACCAGGACCACCCTCGTTCCGGCGAAGTTATTGGCGAAGAAGAAGTTCAAAAAATTCCTGCGGTGGGGATTATGCGGGTCCAGCGCTGAATCCGGGTGCGAGTGGTGCATGAGGTGGTTGAGTTCGAAGGACGCCATGCTCAGCAGGACGTAGTATCCTGCAAGTTCTCCGGCAATGAAGTTGAGAAACCTCGGTCTCAGGTTCCGGTGGACGCAGTTGTGGATCAACACCGGGACCATCACCGCCAGGATGAGTGCGGCGGGAAGGAGCAGGAGCTGCCAGAGCTCGAAGTCAAAGGCGGTCAGCTCACCAGGACCTGCGAACCGCAGCTGCAGAGAGATCACTATCAAGATGACAAGGGTGTGCAGGAGCAGGTACTTGACCAGGTACCACCGGTCATTGGTGAAATTTTTCCAATGGTTCATCGGGGCCCCCCGGCGCCTTCGGCGTGCATGGGATTGAGCAGCCAGGGGAAGCGGTGATGGTTCTTATGAAAATAGATCCCCGATCCGATCTTATTGATGAACCGGTAATAAGCGTTACCTTCCATGTTGACGATCTCTACCTCTCCGCTTTGCGTGCGCCGGTGGGTCACGTAGTTCACGTGGGCGAAGGCCAGCGAGTAGGTCGCAAAGGCCGGCAGGTAGAAGCTCACAAAGTATTCCGGACCCAGGACCAGGGCCCACGCCCAGAGCCGCACCAAGTGGCCAGCATAGTGGAGGACGATGTTACACTTAAACAACAGCATGGTTCTAGGTCGCTTACCGTGGAAGCGGTAGAATTTTTTTTCCAGGATCACGGCACCGCTGAACTGGCCACTGAGGAAAAATGCGAAGAAGCTTTTCTGGGCGGGGTTGTGCGGATCATTGGCCGTATCAGAATGCGCGTGGTGGAGCGCATGGTTTAATCTCAGGACCTCCAGGCCGGTGAGCGCAAAGAAACTGCTAAGTTCTCCTGCGATCAGGTTGGCCCAACGCCACCGGAGGTTGCCGTGCATGCAATTATGCATCAGCACCGGGACCTGGATACCCGTGAAGAACGCCAGCGGTAAAACTGCCAGGTGGTAGAGGGTTAGGTCAAGCGACAAGTCCAAGGGCAGGAGGGCGATTAAGGCCAGGAGAAATAGCAGGTGCAGCAAGAAGTATCTCGTTAAAAAATACGGGTCTCTCTTAAATATGGCCCAGGTCTGCTTCATGGAAGGTAGTATTAAACTATATCCTGACCCAACGCCGGACCATCAATAGAAACCTGTAAATCTTATAAACTGCCCCACTTCAGTGGTGTTGAGTGCAGGCCCAGACCCTCGTCCCGTGAGTGGATTTTAAGAATGTTTTATCGTAGGTCAGCCATTATTATCTAACATACTGATTTGTTTCGGGAATCCCAGAGATTGGAAAGTTATTAACACCAGTGTGGTCGGGCAGTTTAAGATTTAGCTTCGAAGTAGGACGCCGGCCCCTGGTTGCACAGGCACCGGCGTCCTTATCATTAGAAAATTAACTTCCGCAGCTCACGCAGTCTTCCGGGTTATCGATGGAGCAAACCATGGCGGCCTGCTGTTCGACTTCACTCTTCTTGGGAGCTTCATTGATGGTGAACTTGATGGCGTCCACCGCCGGGCGGGTTCTCAGGTAGTACATCCCGGTCTTGAGACCTAACTTCCAGGCCGCAAAGTGTAGGGACGAGAGCTTACCGAAGTTAGTATCTTCCATGTGGATGTTCAGGCTCTGGGACTGGTCGATGAACGCTCCACGGTCCGCCGCCATCTCGAGGATGGATTTCTGCTTGATCTCCCAGACCGTGCGGTAGAGGTCCTTGAGGGCGGTCGGGATTTCCGGGATAAACTGGACCGAGCCGTTGTGGGCGATGATCCGGTTCTTCATCTCTTCGTTCCAAAGGTTCAGCGCGATCAGATCCTTCACCAGGTGCTTGTTGACCACGGCGAACTCACCGGAGAGAACCCGACGGGTGTAGATGTTCGAGGTCACGGGCTCGATGCACTCGTTGTTGCCCAAAATCTGAGAGGTCGAGGCCGTCGGCATCGGCGCCATCAGCAGAGAGTTCCGGACACCGTACTGCTTGATCCGGGCCCGCAGCGTGGTCCAGTCCCACCGGCCGGTGGTGCGGACTTTCCACATGTCGGGCTGGAGGATCCCCTGAGAGATGGGAGAGCCAGGGTAGGACTCGTAGTGGCCCTGCTCTTTGGCAAGGTCGCACGACGCGGTGAGGGCCGCGTAGTAGATGGTTTCGAAGATTTCCTTGTTGGCCATGCGGGCACCTTCGGAGTCAAACGGCATGCGCATCTTGAAGAAGGCATCGGCCAGACCCTGCACGCCGATGCCGATCGGGCGGTTCTTCATATTCGAGTAGCGCGCCTCTTCCACCGGATAGTAATTCAGGTCGATGATCCGGTTGAGGTTGCGGGTCACCTGGTAGGTCACTTCAAAAAGTTTCTTGTGGTCGAACTCTTCATTGGTGACGAACCGTGGGAGTGCGATGGAGGCGAGGTTACAGACGGCTATCTCTTTTTCGGAGGTGTACTGGATGATCTCCGTGCAAAGATTAGAAGACTTAATAGTCCCAAGATTCTTCTGGTTAGATTTCTCATTGGCGTGGTCCTTATAGAGCATGAACGGTGACCCGGTCTCGATCTGAGACTGGATGATCTTGTACCACAGGTCCCGGGCCTTGAGTGTCTTGTGGGCGCGCCCTTCCATCTCGTACTGGACGTAGAGCTTCTCGAACTTCTCTCCGAAGCAGTCGGCCAGTCCCGGACTTTTGTTCGGGCAGAAAAGTGACCATTCGGCGTCGCTCTCCACTCGCTTCATGAAGAGGTCGTTGACCCACAGGGCGTAGAAGAGGTCGCGGGCGCGCAGCTCGTCCTTGCCGTGGTTTTTCTTGAGCTCGATGAAGTCTTCGATGTCCGCGTGCCACGGCTCGATGTAAATGGCGAAGGCACCCTTGCGCTTTCCGCCGCCCTGGTCGACGTAGCGGGCAGTGTCGTTGAACACCCGGAGCATCGGAACGATTCCGTTAGATGTTCCGTTAGTGCCTTTGATGAAAGAACCCTTGGCGCGGATGTTATGAATGGACAGGCCGATGCCCCCCGCACTCTGGGAGATCAGGGCGCACTGCTTAAGGGTCTCGTAGATCCCCTCGATGGAATCGTCTTTCATGGAAAGCAGGAAGCACGAGGACATCTGCGCCTTATTGGTGCCGGCGTTGAAGAGCGTGGGAGAGGCGTGGGTGAACCAGCCCTCGGAGATGAGGTGGTAGGTCTTCATCGCCTCTTCGATGTTTCCGACCTGGACCCCCAGGGCCACTCGCATGAACAGGTGCTGTGGCCGCTCGACGATCTTACCGTTGACCTTCAAAAGGTACGAACGCTCCAGGGTCTTGAAGCCGAAATAATCGAACTCGAAGTCTCTAGAATAGGCGATCTCAACGGAGATGCGGTCCTTGTGTTCCTGGGCAAAGCGGTAGATCTCATCGGAGAGCAGCGGCTGAGCTTCGCCGGTGTACTCGTTTTTAAAATTATAAAGAGTGTCGAAGGTCTCCATGAAGGAGTCCGCGGTCGAGCGGTGGAGGTTTGCCACCGCGATCCGGCCCGCCAGCCGGGCGTAGTCCGGATGGACCGAGGTCATGTACGCCGAGACCTCAGCCGAAAGGTTATCTAGCTCTTCGGTGGTGATCCCGTCGAAGAGGCCGTTGATGGTTCGCTTAGCGATCTGCATGGAGTCCACGTGGGAGTCCAGACCATAGGTGAGCTGGGAAATCCGGTGGGTGATCTTATCGAACTGGACTGGTTCTTTTTTTCCTGAACGTGTGCTGACAAACATGGCGGCTCCTTAAAAATCAATTTCGGTTGAAAATGCAAACTGCGCTCCGGCCGGCTCCTTGGTGGAATTCACCACACCAGCTTTCTGGTACTCGGAAACCTTTCTCTCGAAGAAGTTTGTCTTCCCTTGCATGGAGATGAGCTCCATCCAGTCAAACGGGTTCTTCGCGTTGTAGAGATTGCCGTAGCCAAGGGAGCGCATCAGCCGGTCGGCGACGAAGCGGATGTACTCTTTCATCATCTGGGCGTTCATCCCGATCAGCGACACGGGGAGAGCGTCAGTGATGAACTCACACTCGAACTCCACCGCTTCAGTGATGAGCTCTCTCACCCGGGTCTCCGAGGGCTTATCCTGGACGTAGTTCTTATAAAGGAGGCATGCGAAGTCCGTGTGCAGGCCCTCATCCCGAGAGATCAACTCATTGGAGAATGTCAGCCCTGGCATCAGCCCTCGTTTCTTAAGCCAGAAGATTGAACAAAAGGCGCCGGAGAAGAAGATCCCTTCGATGGCGGCAAAAGCGATCAGCCGTTCTGCGAAAGACTCATTCCCGTAGATCCACTTTAGTGCCCAGTCAGCTTTCTTCTTTATACAAGGGATGTTATCTATGGCCTTGAAGAGGTAATCTTTTTTTACCGGGTCCTTAATGTAGGTGTCGATGAGCAGACCGTAAGTTTCCGCGTGGATATTTTCCATGGCAATCTGGAACCCATAAAAAGAGCGCGCTTCAGGTATCTGGATATCGTTATAAAAACGCAGTGCTAAATTTTCATTCACAATGCCGTCGGATGCCGAAAAGAAAGCAAGGATGTGCGACACATAGTGACGCTCTTGCTCATTAAGGGAATTCCAATCATCTAGGTCCGCGTAAAGATCAATTTCCTCGGCCGTCCAAAAACTGGCCATGGACTTTTTATACATGTCCCAAATGTCGTGGTACTTGATCGGGAAGAGAACAAAACGGTCGTTTGATTTGCTTAATATTGGCTCCATGCTTTTACCCCAACTCCTTCAATGATGTGTGGTCTTTTAAATATCTGACTTAAATTTAGGTTAGTGGGTAGTGTTGGGTTTGAAAAGATAAAAATCTATATATAGTAGTGTCGACATTTTTTTGACAGTTTATAGACTATATTTAGTGGTATCTCCGACTGACTTGATACGCCAAAGAGGCTAAAAATTGAGGATAAAGCTGGTGCAAATTTGTTTTTTTAGTGTCCATTACAAGATCACATCAAGAACTGCACACACCGCAAGCCCGACCCCAAAACCACTGCGGGAAAAAGTTGCCGCTTCCGCAGATTGGGCCTTGATAGTAATCTCCCGGGCCACAACACTCATCATACAGGCCCCGGCAAAGGACAACAGAAAGGGCAATCCCAAGCTGGTGGTAGCGACGAATTTGTACCCGATAAGTGAGGAGACTGACTCGATCAATGCGGTAACCGCGTTCGCCATGAGAGACTTATTCACGGAAAATCCGGAGATGAGAAAGCTCATGGAACTCACCAGCCCCTCAGGAAGGTTCTGAATAAAGATGGCAATGGTCAAAGGCATTGATGCCTTCCAGCCTAAAGCGGCTACGTCCACACCGACGGCCAGGCCCTCTGGGATATTATGCAGCCCCATCACGAAGACAAAGAGGAAGGCCCGCTGGTGGAGGATGTTTGAGGTGAGCTTGGCTATCACTAAGGCCATGCTGAAGATGAACAGTGCCCCGAAGAACACACCCTGGAACAACGGAAGATAGGAAGACCCGGCGTCTGCTAACAGCTGGTAGGCCGGGATGAATAATGAGAAGACGGAAGCACTCACCATCACTCCCCCGCCGAAGCTCTCCCACCATATCCACTGTTTCTCCCGCAGGTAGCGGTGAAAGACCACAGGCAACGAGCCGAGGATTGTTGATCCTCCGGTCACAAGTGCTAGGCCCAAGATTGTTTGCCACGTCATAAGCTACTCCGGTCACTATCCTAGCAAGAGTTGACTATGATGGTATAGAGACTAATGATTAGACGAAAGTTAGAGGTCTCATTAAACTCATAGAAAAATAACTCTCCGGGAGGAAGTATGAAAATCAACATTGGGATGTCAGAGAAGCAAAGAGAAGCCATCGCTCAGGGTCTGAACCGGCTGCTGGCGGACAGCTACACTCTCTACCTCATGACCCATAACTTCCACTGGAATGTGAAGGGACCGATGTTCAATACCCTTCACCTGATGTTTGAAGGCCAGTACAGCGAGCTTGCTCTCGCGGTGGATACCATCGCAGAACGCATCCGCGCCCTGGGCTACCCAGCCCCCGGGACCTACTCAGAGTTTGCGGGACTCACCTCTATCAAAGAAGTGAAGGGGCAGCCTGCAGCGGAGAAGATGATCAAGCACCTGGTTGAAGGTCAGGAATCGGTAGTGCGGACAGCGCGGTCGATCTTTGCGGTGGCAGAGGAAGCTTCGGATGAGCCGACGGCGGATCTTTTGACCCAGCGGATGCAGCTGCATGAGAAATCGGCCTGGATGCTCCGGAGTTTGCTGGAGAAATAAAAAAGGGCCCGCGGGATTTGCTCCCGCGGGCCCTTGGATAGCAGTTAGATTTTTTCTGTCTCAGCGAAGAAGTTAAGCGGCTGGCGCACGTCCACATGACCACCACCCTTCGGCTTCGGGAAGTCGATGATACTCAGGACCTGCCCCATGCAACCCCTTCCCTTGTCAGAGAACTGGGCGTCTTTGACTTTCACGTTGTACTTGGAAACTCGGCCCTGGGCACTGATGGTGAACTGAAGGTCGATGATCCCTTTCACCTTATCAGACTTGCCGATGAGCTCCTGCTGGTAGCAGTGACGGAACTGCGGGATGTACTCTCTTAAAATTTTTCTCAAGAGCTCCGGATCCATTGACCCGAGGACCTCGGTGCGAGGCTCGAGGTAGGACGAGTCGAAGCCTTTCTTGGAAGCAAGGCCCTTGGAGCCGTAAGAGTTCTGGCCCGAGCCTCTACTGTCAGCTCCGTTGAACTTGCCGACACCGACGTTTGACCCGGTGACCAGCTCTCCGCTATCGGAGTTTCCGGCGTTGAAGGTTGATCCCTTAACTCCGTTGGACGCCGAGGACGCACTTCCGCCGCCCTGGGTGTTGATCTTCGGTGCCGTTCCCACCAAGGAATTCATGGCGATTGAACTCTTGAATTCGTAGGCCTTGACCGGGGCCGGTGCCGGAGTCGGAGTCGCCTTGGCCACCGCAGAGGCAGCAACCGGTTTCGACGGTGCCGGAATCGGGTTGCTGGTTGCAACGGGCTTGGCCTTCGGGGTCGGTCTCATGGGTGCGGTCTTCACCGGATCCGGAGTCTGCGCTTTCGCCACCACTTTTTTCTCACCGTTCGCTTCTGCGAACTCAGGAGTCTTAGTCACCGGCTGTTCAGTTTCTTTATGGGCCATTTCCTCGGTCTTCACCGGATCCATGGTCGCCACTTCTGACTTCTCTTCGGCCTTGGGAGTTTCAATCGGTTTAACCTCCGGCGGCTTGGGTGCTTTGATGGTGTAGACGATGGCCTTCTCTTCTACCACTTCCTGCGGCTTCGGCAGAGTGACGAACAGAAGCAGCAGCATCGGTAGGAAAACCCCGGCAAAAACTTTAAGTCCCTGCTCGAAGAATTCTCTGTCTCTATAGAACAACGGGATCGCTCTCCAGTTGTTAGTCTTGGAGACAAGTCTCAGCGAGAGCTGCTCGGTCCCATGGGTCAGGAAGAGTGCTTCTTTGAGTGTGATCTTTTCCCAGTCAATGGACGGCACCACCGCGTCGGTCGGGTAGAAGCGCAGCTCTCCGTTCTGGACACCGAAGATCTTAGTGCGCTTGATGGTGTGGAACTGGATTTCGTTTTTGCTTTTTTTATCCGGAGACAGGTAGTAGTCACCGTGGCCCGGCTGGACGTATTGTACGTCGAGCATTTTCCCGTTGACGTAGCTGATGATCTCGAGTTTTTTACCCTTGGTCTCGTGGACGATGTCCAGGGTCTCCTGGGTCTGGTCCAGGTCGACGAAGTCGCCGCTGAAATTCACTTCCTGCAGTTTCTTTAGAGGTATGAAGTCGCTGTCGTCGAAGGAGATGTCGCAGTACTCTCCGTCGATGAACACCAGGCCAGGTTTCTGCGGCAGCTCGATGTGCGCCTGAGGCTTCGGGAGGACGAACTTGGTATTGGTCTTCTCCGGTGCCTTGAACACCGGAACATCGTCCTGGAGAGATTCGATGGCGAAGCTCAGGGTCCCGATGGTGAGGATGTCTCCCGGGAAGAGGCTCGCTTCGGCCACTCGGTTCCCGTTGACGAAGACACCGGCGTCCGAGCCCAGGTCTTTGACCAGAATTCCTTCTGAGCCGATCAGGCTGATGAAGGCGTGTAGGGAGGAAACTGACGGATCAGTTAGCACCAGGTCGCACTTCGCGTCCGATCCCACCAGGGTCTTCTGCTTGTCGAGGATCAGCGCGTTTTTCAGGCGCTGGTCCAGACACTTGAGACTAAATTGGCCTTGCATAGTTGTACTCATAGTCTCTACTCCGCTTTCATTCTTTGAGAGAGGATCTTCTCAATTTTTTGGGAAATCGCCGTGATCTCAAGCACACCACTTCGATCACGTTCATCCATTACTTTCTTCGCCTGTTTCATCTTTCCGGTCCTTATCAGATAGAGCGCGTAGGTGGCGGCGATGTCTTCTCGTTTGAACTGCTCCGGTGGGATCAGCTTGAAGTACTGTGCCGCGTTTTTCAGGTCACCTTTGTAGAGGTACGCGTTCGCCAGCGAGAAGTAGACATCGATGTCTTTGTGTCCGCTAAAAGCGCCGGCGTTCAGGACCTCTATTGCCTTATCGTAGATTCCGAACTGAAGATAAAGCTGAGAAATGTTATATCTCGGAATTTTATAGTTCGGGGCCAGGGCGATGGCCTGCTTGAGGTACTCCTTCCCCTTCTCCCACTGCTCGTACTTGAAGTGCAGCAGTCCCAAGTTATTGAGTGCGATGGACTTTACCTCGGGCGCCTTGGCCTCATCCAAGCTCAGCCGATAGAAGAACTCGGCCTTGGACCAAAGGTTCTGGACGAAGTAGCAGTTTCCGATGTGGAGCCAGTAGTAAGTCTGCTGGCCTTTGGTCAGGTAGTCTTTCTTGTACTGAACCAGGGTCTCCCGGGCCTTGCCCTGGTAGCACTTGGTCACTTCGTGTTCGGTCTTGGTACTCTGCAGGCGTTTTTCACCCCAGCGCAGGTACGACTCGTCGGCCAGCGAGTCCCATCCGGCGTCGTCGATCTTACGGTCAAGCCGCTGGGTCGCGCACGATGCCAGAAGGAACAGGATCAGTATCGGTGTGAGTGTTTTCATTATTTTTCCCTACCCTTGTCCATGGTCAGACCGGTGAAGAATGAGAACACCGGGTTCTCGACTTCCTCGACCGAGGCGATGGAGCGTGATCCCCAGGCCAGGGTCTCTTTTTCCTTCAGCGCTTTATCCAGGGAGACGTCGTACTGTCTTGAGACCTGAACGAACTGCCCGGAGAGCTGTGACATGGCCGGTTTAAAATCTTTATAAGTCGCGTCGTCCATCCCCGCGGGCCGCAGGGCCGAGATGGTCAGACCCACGTGCATGTACACTCCTGAGAAGAGCCTGGTAGAAGTGATCGCCAGGTCGAGCTGGGTGGCCTCGGTCAGCCCGTGATACTTCTGCTTGAGGGTCTGCAGTTTCAGTAGATACTCCTCGAGGGACTTGTTGAAGACCTCTCCATCGAACTTCGGCTTGCTCCACACGGCCGCGGCCATGAACTCTTTGGCATCGGTCTGAGCGGCCTTCATCAGCGACATCTCGTTTAACCAGGCGATGGTCTGAGGGTGTTTCATCCCGACCAGTTCGCTGTTGATCTGAGACTTAAGGTTCGGGTCAGATTTTTCCCAGAACCATTTCTGCAGCGTGTGCCGGAAGAAGCCCGTGTACGGCTCGACCTTGTGGCGCTGGACGAAGCTGCGCAGACCGAAGAAGTCAGCTTTCTTCTCATGGAAATGGTAGATCTGAGCAAGAGCATTGTCCTTGAGCTCCGGCTTGTTGATGCACTTGGAGTAGCGCTCGACGATGTACTCCGCGTCCTTGGTCTTCTCTTCCACCAGAGCGGTCATGATGCCGATCTCGTAGAAGCGGGACTGGGTGTTGTCTTTTTTCGAGCAGTACTTGTTCAAGATAAAATCCGAGATCTTGTAGGCCGTCACGAAGTCCTGGAGCTTGTAGGTCCGCTCCGTCATCTTCAAGTGATCTTCGCGCCGGGCGAACTTCTCTTCTTCGGTCATGCGGGCGTAGGCCAGGGCCTGCCAGTTATAACTCTTCACGGTCTCTCCCAGCTCCAGGTAAGCTTGAGCGGCGAACAGCGCAGACTGGTACTTGACCTTATCGGAGTAGAGCTTGTTAGTGTAGATCTTCTCGAAGCCCTTGGCGGCCTCGAGCCTGCTGCCCTTCTTGGCCATGTCCTGGTACTGCACGAAGAGGATGTTCCCGAGAATGATCTCGGTCTTCTCAATGGTCTTGCGTGGGAACTTCAGGAAACCGCCCTGAAACTCTTCGATCCAGTGAGCGAGCTTGGCCGTGGCCTTGGCTTCGATGAACTGATCAAGAATCTTAGTCATCAGGTCCTGCTGGGCCTTCAGGTGCTGTGGGTAGTGCTTGTTGTAGAGGGCCAGGACTTCAGTTGCCTTCTTGTCGTCTTTGACCTCGTGGTAGATCTCAAAGAGCTTAGGATAGATCTGCTCACTCTTCTCGTCCTTGGGCCACCAAGAGAGGTGCTCGGTGTAGGTGTAGATGAGGTACTTCTTGTTATCCGACTTCTCCAGAACTTCCATACCGGTCAGGGCAAGTAGGGAGTTGAGGGCCTTGCGGGCGTGCTCGGCGTTTTTGATCTTGCGGGCCTCTCGCACGGTCTCTACGTAGTGTTGAGCCGCGTCTTTAAAGCGCTGGACCGAATAGTAGGTCTCGGCACGGAAGTAGAGGTACTCGGCTTTCTTGTTCGGGTCTAGGGCGATGAGGTGGGCGAAGAAATTCAGCACCAGGTCCAGTTCTTCTTTCTTGAAGTTGCTCGAGTCTTGTTTGACGTCCTTGGAGAGTTTCACCTGGAGGTAGCCGGCGATGCTACGGAGTTTCTCGACGGCGTCGTCTCTGCGTTCAGACTTCAGGTTCTTCTGGGTAGCGGCCTTCTTGTAGTAGGCCACCACACTGCGGGTAACCCGTTCGTGGTCCGCGAACCGGTTATAGGTCCGGTAGTAGTCGAGGTATGCGTGGAAGATGTCTTCCTGGTACTTGTAAGTTTTATTTTTCTCGGAAACTCTCTGCGCGCTAGCGAGGATGGCTTCTGTTTCTTTCTCGTGGCCCTTGTCTGAGGCTTTATAGGCCATGGACAACAGGTACGAGACCGGGTCTTTCACGTTTTTGAGATAGAACTCCATTCCTTCAAGTGGTCGGCCCGCGTAGACGTAGAAGGAACCGATGTTGTCGAGAACCTGGTCACTGATGTCGACGTAGGACGGGTTCTTGGAAAGCGCAAAGGCCGCTTTGATGGACTTGATGGCCTTCTCGAACTCGTGAACCTTGAGGTAACACCAACTAAGGTTCAGGAAGTGCTTGGTGCGCCACTCGTCTTCTTTCTTAGAAATCGAGCGTTCGTAGTAGACCACGGCTTCCTGGTAGCGTTTTTCATTGTAGTAGAAATCGGCCAGGGCGGTCTGGGCGTGGTGCCGGAGCGAGCTGTGCGGGTCTTTCACCAGAGAGATGGCCTCGAGGAGGAACTTCTCGGTGATGGTGTCCTTGGCGTAGTCGCGGGCGTTGAGGGCCATGGCGAAGAGCACTTCCGCTCTGCGCGGGTTGGTCGGATAGTCGCTCAGGATCTTGAAGCCGAACTCGCGGCTGAGCTGGTAGTACTTGCGGGTCTCGCCGAAGTAGAAGTCCTTGCCCTTGAAGCCCGGGAGCTTCGACTTTGCCAGGAACTCGTTGTTGTTCTTCTCGTGGATGAGCTTGAGCTTCTCGGAGTGGAGCTCCAGCATCCGGTAGTGCAGGTCCACACCCTTGCGGCGGGTGTTCTCCAGGATCTTCATCTCCTGGTTGACGAGCTTCATCAGCTGGTTCCATCTCTTCTGCTTCGGGGACATCGGAGCGCCGAGGGCGGCTCCGATGAAGCACAGATTTGAAAATAGTAAGAATAGTAGGATCGTTTTCATTTTTTAGTAATTACCTTTTACTATAAATTTGAACTGCGAGTATCCCGCCAGGGCCGAGTCGTTCATCACCCGCTGCACGATCCCGTAGTCCATGTCCCGGTCGAAGACCAGGTTCACCAGCTCTTCGTTCACTCTCTGCTTTTCGATCTTCTTGGTATTGGACGCCGCAAGTTTCGCCTTCGCTTGTTTCAGGGCTTCAGTCAGAACCTTCATTTCACCGGACGCCGGGAGGCGGCCGATTTCCTTATTATCAAGGAAGACTCTGGCCTCTTTGTTCACCTGAACAACGGGGGCGTACTTGGTGATCTCTCTGGCATCTGACTCGGCCATCTCGAGCTTTCCGGTGAGGTCAAGCTTTAGATCCGAAGCGTTATAGCTCTTCAGAAGGAACACCAGCAGGATGGTGAGGATGTCTAGGAGAGACGTGATGTCCACGTCGATGCTCTCCCGGTTCCGCTTACGCGAAAATCTTTTTTTCACTGGTTCACCCCTTGGTTGTCGAACACGATCTGCTCGAACAGCTTCTTCTTGCTGTCTTTGTTTTCCTGGGTATTATCGATCACCGTGATGAGTGCCTGGAAAGGCACCTTCGGGTCGGCCCGCAGGATCATGGTGTTCTCTTTGGGATTCTTCTCTTTGAGCTCCCGCAGGTAAGTCTTGAGCTCCGGGTACTGGGTGCTGGCGAAGGTCCGGGAACGTGGGCTCTTGAGTCCCGTCGTCACCACGATCTTCTTATCCTTGTCCACCTGGAGCGTCAGGTTGAGCGGGTCTTTCTCGTCCGGCTTATCTTTGGATTCCTTGAGCATCGGAACCGATGAACCGATCTCGTAGACATCCACAAACTGCGCTGACATCAGTAGAAAGAAGATGAAAATAAACACCGAGTCCAGGATCGGAACCAGGTTTAGTTTTTCAGGCTTTTTAAGCTTACGTCCCACTTTCATAAAATCCTCTTTATTAAGCTGCTTTATCTGTCGGGTTGGCTGAAGTCTTCTTGGTCGAAAGAAGGTCAAGGAGCTTCACCGAGTTCTCTTCGATCTCCTGGATCATCTGCTCACCACGTGCCATCAAAAACGAGTGGACCACCATGATTGAAATCGCAGAAAGAAGTCCCAGGGCCGTGGTGTTCATCGCCACCGCGATACCTTCGGCGAGGAGCTGAGCTTTTTCGTTGGCCGCTGCCTGAGCAACCGCCGCGAAAGACTGGATCAGACCCTGGATGGTACCGAGGAGTCCCAGGAGTGTGGAAAGGTTCGCCGCCAGAGCGAGGTACGAGAGGCGTCTTTCGATCTTCGGAACCGTTTCGAGGATGCTGGCTTCGAGCGCGTCCTGGATCTGTTCTTTGGATTGGTTCGCTCTCTTGAGGCCGTTCTTCATGACGAAGGCCAGGAGAGAAGATGATTCAGAGCAGGTCTGGATCGCGTCCTGAACCTGGTTTCCGATCACGTCTTTCTTGATCTTGCCCATGAGGCTGGTGCCGTCGATGTTGAACTTAAAGTAGGCTTTAAGTCTCTCCGCCGAGATGGCGATACCGATTGCCCAAACCACCGCGATGACCCACATGAAGATCCCGCCTTCAACCATGAATCTCGCTGTCCACTGTAATAAATTTTCCGAAGCAATTGCTTGTACTACTACGTCTTCCATAAATGTCCCCCTTTAGGTATCTCTTTATCGGTGTCTGATTTTTAATCTTAAGAAAATTATTTTTATTAATTTGAGTCAGCCGGGTCCGGGACTTTTCATAGTCCTGGTTTTTCGATTCCCGGTATCAGCAGACGTGCAGCGTGGGGTAACGTTCCAGGGAAGAATCGTAAAATTAATGAACTTGAATTATTCTATCGGCCAGAAGACCTGGCTCAAGGAGATTAAAGAATTTTTGTCAATTAGGTGAAGATTGGAGGACTTGAGCGCAGGTGCCAGATTTTGTTGTCACCGCAAATGTGTGGAAGCAAGGAGCTGAGGCACAGGAGGATGTCGAAACTTTTGCTCTGCAGGTTAGCGCAGAGACTCCACGTCCCGCTTGGTGAAATCGTCGAATTCTTTTCTGGAGAACATGTCCAGCTCGAAGCGCTTGCGGTCGCGGTCGCGGACCGAGATGTCTCCCGGGGCGATCAGCTGCCCCTGCACTTCCAGGTTCCCGAGGTCGAACTTCTCATACTTCTTATACTGGTAGATGACCTTTTCTTTTTCCTGCGCGAGTGCCGTGTAGGAGAAGTGGAGGGCCAGCAGGCAAATGAGTATTTTCATTTCTTCTCCTCGGAAGATTCGGCCTGCGCCGGGGTCGCGTCGTTCGGATCCGTCAGAGAAGCCTTCTTGGTGGTCTGGCAGTTGGACTGGAGTCCCAGCGAGTAGTCCCCGAGCTCGTCGGCCCAGAACTCACCCTGGAACTTCCAGAAGTGTTCGAAGCGGCTCTGCTTGACGTTTGAGTAGTCTCCTCGGTTCCGGTCCGTCACCAGTTTCCGGTTCTTGTACACCAGGTCCTTCTTGCGCGAGATGATCTCGAGGTTCATCTTGAAGAGCTCGGAGGAGAAGAACGGGACGGTCTGGAGGAACTGGAACACGTCGGACTTGGCGTTGTAGTTAATCTTGCTGACCATGTTGCTCTGGACCTCAGCGAGGTGGCCGAGCAGCTTCTGCTGGATCTCCTTCTTCTCGTTGGTCTTGATCCGCTTCACTTCCCGCTTGATCTTGTAGATGCTGTTGAAGTCGAGGCTGAAGCGGGTCTGCTTCTTGAGGCGGGTGATGATGTGCCTCACGAAGTCTTCGTGCTTCTTGAGGTCCTCCCCGGGCCTGAACATCAGGTTGTAGAAATAGGTCTGGGAGTTCTTGTTCTTCCGCAGGACGTTCTCCAGTGCCAGGAACCGCGGCCGGTAGGCCTGGTAGTACTGGTTGATGACAACCAGACTATCCTGGTAGAGGCAGAGCCGGAAGTACGCCAGCGCGGTGAGATACTCCGCCTCCGGAAAAAAGTACGTGTCCATCAGCGGTGACTTGTAGGTGATCAGGATGCCCAGAGTGCGGTTGAAGTCACCCATCTGGTAGTAGACCCAGGCCTTCTCCAACAGGATGTAGGGCCACTTGTATGATTTCTTCGGAATTCGGTTGTAGGCTTCGATGGATTTTTGAAACTCGCCGGACTTGAAGAGCTGCCGGGCCTTGTTCACCAGACAGACTTCGTAGACCATCCGGTAGTAGCGCTGGATCTTCTCGCCCTTGCTGGACTTCTCATGGCTCAGAGCACTGCGAAGGCACTGGCCGATGGCCTTATCCTGTCTCTTTTGGTCGCCCTGCTGGGACTGGATCTGAGACTCTAAGAGCTTCGCCTCCGGGTAGAAGCGGTGACTGGGATGGACTTTGGAAAAGAGATCGATCGCCCGGGTGGTGTCCTTGGCCTGCATCGCCTGCCGGCCGAGGATGAAACGAGTCGACGACGACGGGTACCGTTCGAGGAGCGACGGTTCGTAGTCTTCCAGCAGCTCGATGCCGGTGTAGAAAAGAAGGTTCTCCAGGCGGGTGACGTCCTTGGTGAAGATCTCTCTGGTGTAGGATTCTCGGAAGAACTCGTTGAGCGCGGAGTAGTAGTACTTCTTATCCTCGAGCTTCTGGGAGAGAGTCTTGGGAGCCGCGGCGACAGCAGAGTATGAAAAAATGAGTGCGAGTAAGAGTCCAAACTTCATTGTGGGTCCTTAATAAGAAAAGCCAAGACTCATGATGATGTCGGTGTTGGTACGAAGTTTGTCTGATGTCGGGGCCCGGGGTCCCGGGGCCAAGTAGTAGCTGTTCATGTACTCGAGTCCCAGGTGGATGTTCTCCTGGAGGTGGAACTTTAGTTTGGTCTTGAGGATCGTCCCCGTGTACTGCTCGGTCTTGTAGACCGGCTCTCCGGGCAGCTGGAGGGCCACCGTCGCGAGGTTACTCTCCGAGTTGATCTTCGCCAGACCGGCGCCGAAGGACCAGTCGAAGTAGAAGATCTGGTTGAAGGTGTTGATCTTTCCGTAGAACGGAGACCAGATGGCCATCAGACCGTAGGAAGAACTCAGGCGTCGGATGAAGGGTTCGACCATCAGACTGCGGATGTTTTTGTACTCATCGTTGTTGGCGTTGGTGTAGAGATTGTAGAAGACCTCGACGCCCCAGTCTTCGTGGAAGTAGAACCCCCCCTTGAGAGAAAAACCGGTGGTATCCTGGAACTTCGAAGTGAAGTTGTTGATGTACCCCACGTCCGCGTAGAAAGAGTGTTCTTTCCGGTGGATCTTGTTCTGGAGGACGTAGACTTTTTTATCAGGATCAAGCCAGAGGAAGTCGTACAACGACTTCTCTCCGGCTTGAGTTTTATTGGAAAAGAAAGCAAGGACTGTTAAAGATAAGATCCAAAGTTTCAAGTTAAACCCCTCATAACTATTTCAGATATTTAACTTTAACCTCAGACCCGACTGGAGGCAAGTACCCATTGTCGAATTTGACCGATCTCGAAGCATCGTCATAAGTGAAGTTGGAGACTTCCAGTCCGTCAACGTACACTCTGACTGATCCCAGGATAGCGTTGTTTGCAAGGGCAAAGCTGTCAAGTAAGTTGATAATCGAATCTCCCATCTCGGTCAGTACCTGGTGGAAATCCTCTCTGATATCACTCACCACTCCGGCCGTGGCAGCAGTGGCGTCCGCGTATCTCTGGTAACCAGTGCTGATGCCGCTCGCACCGGTGTTCGACAGAGTCTTATCAACTATCGAGTACATCTTCACCAGGCCCGCCTGACTCTTGTAGGACTTCAGGATAGCGGCATATTCTGCTGGAGTCTTCGGAGACTGATCTTCCTCGTCGGAAACAATCACCACGGCCAGGTAGGCTTCTGGTCTGATGAAGGATGAAGAGTACCTTGTCATGAAGGCTTCCGATGCCTGCAGACCTTTCTCGTACCCGGAGCCGCTGATCCCGACCTTGATCAGATTCTTGAAGTCGTCCATGAACTGCGCTGAATCCTGGGCCGCCATGGCCGAGGTAAGCTTCACGTCACTGCCGGCGACCATCAGCCCGTCTTTACCGGTGGTAGTGTCGGTGGTGGTGATCCCCATCTTGAAGTCTACGTCCTTCGCGATGAAGTTCTGGATGAAAGAGCTGAAGTTCACCCCGAGGGCAGTCTGCTCTTCTGACATGGAACCTGAGCTATCGATGACCCACAAGATGTCGAGCTTCTTGGTCTCAGACGCGGCTTGATGGAAGATCTCTTCTTGAGGTATTCCAGTGCTGCCTGAAGTTGTAGATCCAGTGGTCGAACTTCCTGTTGTGCTTCCTGCGGTAACGGATCCATTTGTAGATCCGGTTGTCGAACTTCCTGTTGAGCTTCCTGCGGTAGCGGATCCGTCTGTAGATCCGGCTGTAGAACTTCCTGTGGTCGAGCTCCCGGTAGTGCTTCCAGCACTAGAGGATCCATCTGTAGATCCGACCGTCGAACTTCCTGTCGTAGCTCCTCCTGCTGAGCTTCCTGTGTTAAAGCCGCCTTGGCTTGAACCATCAACCGATCCTGCGGTTGTAGGTTCGTTGGATTCTATGAATTCCTTTTCATAGAATTCGTCTTGGTTACAGGACGCGAGTCCCAAACAAAAAACGAGTGAAAGACATAAATGTCCAAGTTGAATAACTCTGGTCTGCATGACAAGACTCCTAGAGGAGCGCAAGAGGCGAAGAAGCGTCTACTACTTTCTTAAGGTACTAGGACTTCTGCTTTGCGGTTCTTTTCGATTTTGGCAACAACTTACGTGCAACATGAAATAACGTCCAACAACAAAATCGAAAAAAAAGAAATGTACTTAAACCACATTCTACATGGACAAAAATAATTTTCAATGAAGAGTTTGAGTTATTTGCTGTATTGCTTGAATTCGATGCTCTTAGCAAGCGAGTGCCAACGGTACTGGTAGGAGTGAAAACCCGCTGCCAATTTTTTCTGCTAAAGGCCCAGGAGGACGTTTAAATCCTTGGTTTTCGGGTCTTTTTTCAGCGTGCGGGTGACCTTCGCGAAGTCGTTTCCGACGATCAGCTCACACAGTCCCCGTTGCTGTGATTTAAAACTATAGCGGTTGAAGTAGCGCATTTTTTTGAGGCTCACCAGGTGCTCCTTCCCCACCGACGGACAGGCGATGACCAGCGAACCGGCGTAGACGTGTGACTCCGGCTTTACCGTGAAGTTCACGGCCGCACTTTCGGCGCGCGCGTAGTAACCGGTGCCAGCGAGCGTGAAGCTCGAGATGCTCCACTCCCCTTCGGGAACATTCTCCTGGTTCACCCCGGTCTCAAGCTCCAGGGAGATCATCTCACCGGTCTCCAGGCTCTTCAGGATGAGGCCGATGTCCTGAGTGTGGAGGTTCCAGATGGCACTGGCCCCGTCATCGGTCGTCAATTTTTTTTCCACGGACTGCTTCTTATCGGTCTTCTTTTCAGTCCTCTGGGTCATCCGGCCCTCGACCCGTTTGTCTTTCGGTTGAGTCTTCCGCCAAGTGATGCCGCAGCCGGATAACAGCAAGATTGTTAAGGGAATAGAGACAATCATTTTCATCATGGGTATACTATCTCATCTGTTGGGGTATTCTGCAAGGCCATTACATGGAAAACACTTCTGCGTATTCACTCACTCGGGACGACTGGAATGAACTCCTCCGGCAGGAGAATCAGTCACCGCACGCCCTGAGCTACCTACTGGACGGACTCTACCGAGACCGGGCCGTCTGGGGCCGGCACCTATCCAACCATTTGCTAAAGACTCTCGCCGAAAGATTCGATCTCACTTTGCCGCTCATCTCCCAGGTGTTGGAATCACCGGACGGGACAGTGAAGTTTCAGGTCCGGTTCGCAGACGGGCTCGAAGTAGAGACCGTTCTCATCCCGTTCCATAAAAGGTACACTGTGTGCCTCTCCACGCAGGTGGGCTGTCTTATGAACTGCAGCTTCT
This sequence comes from Bacteriovoracaceae bacterium, assembly GCA_035576105.1. Lineage (GTDB taxonomy): Bacteria > Bdellovibrionota > Bacteriovoracia > Bacteriovoracales > Bacteriovoracaceae > Peredibacter. The sequence continues at coordinate 40,863 of DATLXA010000027.1, read as the reverse complement.
GCTACACCGGTACCCAGGGGTTTAAAAGAAACCTGTCGGCTCAGGAGATCGTCGGGCAGTACCTGCTGGCGATGAACTGGCTGAAGGGTCACAAAAAACCCAGCATCGTGTTCATGGGTCAGGGTGAACCGTTGCACAATGCGGACGAGGTGCTCAGGGCCACCAGGATCTTCAATGACCCGCAACTGTTAGACCTGGGAGTACGACAGATGACCCTCTCCACGGTTGGGTACCTGCCGGGCTTCGAAGCGCTGGCCCGGTTTCCGCAGATCAACCTCGCCCTCTCGCTCCACTCACCGTTCGATGAAGAGCGCAGTCGGCTGATCCCCGTGAATCAGAAGTTTCCACTGAGAGCGGTGTTCGAACGACTGGAGGATCTTGAGATCCTTCGGCGCAAGATCCTCACGGTGGAGTACCTGATGATCGACGGATTCAACCTAAGCCTGGCGCATGTGGATGCGCTCACCGAACTGCTGAGGGACCGGCGGGCGGTGGTGAACCTCATCCCGTTTAATCCCTTCCCAGGCAGCGATTGGAAAAGACCAGCTCCGGAGAAGATCCTGGAATTCCGGAATATGCTGGTAGCTAAAAAACTCCGGGTCACGTTAAGGGCCACCAAGGGCGACGACATTCTGGCGGCCTGCGGGCAGCTCAAGATAAATAAGTTAGCGAGGAACTATGAATCAGGAACATGACGATTACCCCACCCGCTTCAGCGGGATTGGTCGGTTGTTTGGGACCAGAGCGCTGGAAAAAATAAACGGCTCAAGCGTGCTGGTGATCGGCATCGGGGGCGTGGGTTCCTGGGTGGCGGAGGCACTGGCCCGCTCGGGCCTGGGTTCGATGACTCTGGTGGACCTGGACGACGTGTGTATCACCAACATCAACCGGCAGATCCACGCAGTCACCTCAACGGTCGGGCAGTTCAAAGTCGACGTGATGAAAAAACGTATCGCGGAGATCCAGCCCCGGTGCCGGGTGGATACCAAACAGTGCTATCTCAGTCCGAAGAGCATCGACGATGTCTTCGACAAGACCTACGACTATGTGGTCGACGCCTGCGACGACTTCACCAACAAGTGCTTCCTGATCGACTACTGCCGGAAAAACTCCATCCCTTTGATCGTCATGGGCGGGGCCGGTGGCAAGGTCGATCCGCTCCAGATCCGGGTAACCGACATGGCTACTTCGGCTAACGACCGGTTGCTGGCGAGGCTGCGCAAGCAGCTGCGCCAGGAATTTAACTTCCCCGGAGAAACGGAAGGAGACTTCAACGTGCTAGCGGTGTGGTCCCACGAACGGGCCGTCTACCCCACTGCCGACGGGTGCCTGACCTATAAACCACCCGGCCTTGCCAAGAACATGGACTGCGAAGAAGGCTTCGGGTCAGCGAGCTTCGTCACCGGCGCCTTTGCGTTCGCCGCCACCTCAGTCATCTTAAAACAAATAACCAAGGATCTCTAAAATGGAACTCCAGCTTCCCCGAATCACCATGCTCTACGCCGGCGTCCTAGGCATCTTTTATTTTATCCTCTCAGTGGACGTCATCCGCTACCGCTGGAAAGAAAAAAAAGGGCTGGGCCACGGTACCGATCCCGAGTCCGGCCTCTACAAGCGGATACGCATCCACGGGAACTTCATGGAGTACATCCCTTTTATACTTCTTCTGATGGCGCTGGATGAGCTCACCGGCAGAAGCTCGGCTTATCTCCACTTCGTCGGTGCCGCTCTCTTCCTGGGAAGAGTCGGCCACTCTCTAGGACTTAAAAAAACTCAGGGCCCGAGTGTGGGCCGGACGATCGGCATGGGCACCACCTTCTGCACGCTACTGCTTCTGTGCTTCAACCTGATCTTCAAGAGCGTTTCGTGAAATTCTTCCGAGACGTCAAAGGGTTCCTATTCTCCACGGCAAACGATGAGCGCATCCCGTCCCGCGATAAGAAAATCCTCCTGGCGCTGATCGCACTGCTGATCTCCCCTTTGGACCTGATCCCGGACTGGATCCCAGTGATCGGTCTCTTGGATGATTTCTTCATGCTCTCTATCATCCTCGACTACTTTTTCCAGGTGCTGGACAGCCGTATCCTTCTCTCCCACTACCCCTGGGGGATGAAGAGCTTCGCCCGGCTGCGGGCCATCGCCCGGGCGCTGCAGTTTTTTGTTCCACGGTTTGTGAAGAAGAAGCTTTGGAGCTACGTGGGCGACCCCTACTGATGAGAAAGAAGCTCAGTACCTTGATCTTCACTGTCGCCCTTGTCCTGAGCGGCTGTGCGACCTTGCAGAAGGACATCTACTTCAGAGGTGATCGACCGGTGTTGCGTCGAGGGGAAGACTCGACCCCCGGGAAGATCGCAGTGGTCAGATTCGTCTCACAGAAAAATGCTTCGCTGGTGGTTGAATGTGCTTTCGGGTGGCGCTTTAACGGTGTCACTGCTGAGCGGGGAGACACCTGCCAGTCCGTGCAGATTATCTTTGATGACGGGCGGGTCTTCGAACCCATTTCGGCGGCGGAGGTGTTTAGCGGGAAGCACTTTAGTTTCGGCGTGCCGGTCTCTACGGCGCGGGCGTTCACGGTAAGTCGCATATCCGTGAAGCTCGCCAGTGGAGAGCTCAGGTCACTGCCGGAGCGCTTGCGGTTTAAACTTCGGAAACGAGTGCACTACCGGATGCATGACGTCGCTCTCTGAGCGAGCGCCGGCGCCTACCCAGTCCGCCCGGTACATCCAGAAAATTCGATGCCATGGCCAAACCGCCACACCAGTACAGGAATGAGATTATTGGTCTGATGAGTAACTAAGTATCTCAGCACAGAATTTCCGGTCCTTCTCAGACATACTGATACCGCTGCTTAGCTTTTCACGGCATTCTTTTTTAGCGGCTTTAAATTGCTTAACTTGTTCTTTTTGTTGAAGCTCTTGCTGACGCTCTTGCTCCTTCTGTTGTCTACCTTGTTCAATCTGCTGTAGTTCCTGCTGACGTTCTTGAGCTTTTTGTTGTCTGCCTTGCTCAATCTGCTGAAGTTCTTGCTGACGCTCTTGTTCCCTCTGCTGTCTACCTTGTTCATCCTGTTGAAGTTTCTGCTGAATAACTTGTCTCTCATGCTCTGCGATTGCTTGGGCCTTAATGGACTCGAATTCAGACTTTGCAAGCTCCATGTCCTGAATTTTTGACAGGGCTTCATTGCTCCCAATTGCCAACTTTTCTACTTGAACAGCGGACTTTAACAAGACTCATCAAGGGAGCTTAACTCCAATTCATAAGTATAAGTTTTGAATTGATGACTGATCGAACCTGCATAAATCTCAGAATGCTTTTTACCAGTGTGATTTTTTACCTGACCGATGTCTTTGATTCCCATTGCTTTGGCTATCTTACTCGCATCCTTCGAGCAGACGAATGATTCTGCGAAAGCAGAAGTTGAAAGACTCAAGGTAAGTATCGCTAAAACTCGTAGACTTGTCATAAATCTCACTTGGTAAATGGGTTTGGAACTTTAAATTAAGTTTTCTTCTTTACTTAAGCAAGTTACAGGCCACCTTGCCAACGACGATTACTACTGGAAACCTTTGAAACGTTTCTTTCAAATCCGATTTAGTAGCTGTGACTGTCCAAAAGATGAGCACGGCGGTGTTGAGAAGATAGCCAATCTTATGCTGCCAACTGAATAATGATATAAGTAGTAGAATCACAGTGTTAGGCTTGGGATTAAAACACAATTATTAGGACTTCAAAACAACTTTTTTCTATCTCATAATTTTGTAGCGAGTACTCTTATACTGCGAGGCTTCGCCGGCGCCGGTGAGACCGACCTCCCACCCTACTCCCTAACAGCCGAATACTTCCAGAAGTTTCGAATCCCGAACCCTAGGGCCAACACCATTATTCCACCAAAAAGCCCTCCGGCCATGAGAGCACGATGAAATCCGATCTCCTCTGAAAGAATCCCCATGAAAGTGTTGCCTAATAGAGGTCCCGAAGAATAGGAAATCATCTCCACGCTCGCAAGCCTTCCTCTGAAGTCCTCGGGAATAGTCTCGTTCCAAATGGTCGACCGGAATATCGCGGAGATCATATCCGCCCAGCCCGCGAGACCTAAGAAAAAGATCCAAAGATAGAAGTCGTCCGTAAGACCGAAAGCAAAGATCCCCAAACACCAGATGAAGGCGGCGATCGTTATGGCCCTGCCGTGGCGGGCGACCTTGTGAGTCCAGGAACTGGTAAGAGACCCCATGAACGCTCCAACCGCAGTTGCCGAGTAGAACCATCCGAGCTTCCCTGGATCGTGAAGCATTGCCGCCAATGCAGGAAACAATGGACTTGGATATGCGAAGGTCATCGAGGCCATGTCGACGAGGTAAGTCCCCAGGAGGTCTGGACGTTTAATCGCATACTGGACCCCCCACGATAGATGATAGGTTCGCCTTTCTCTTCATCTTTAACTCCGGCAGTCCGCGCAGCTGGAGGATACAGTAGATGCTCACTCCATAGGTCAAAAGGTCAATAAAGTAAGTGGCGATGATCCCGACTGATGAGATCAGTACTCCACCGATGGCCGGGCCAAGGATCAACCCTGCCGTCGTCTTGATCGACTGTAGTGTACTCACCTTGGGAATATCTTTTTTCTCAAAGAGCTGTTGGGTCAGAGCTTCCAGTGCGGGCCGTTCAAGCCCTTTGAAAACGGCCATCCATGCAGAGAGGGCGTAGAGCAGGTAATAGTTTTTGGAAGCGCTGTAGGTGAAGATCAACAGCAGTAAGTTCCCAACTCCGGAGAAGACTTCCGTGATGATCACAAGTCTTCTCCGGTTGAAACTATCTGCCAGTGCCCCACCCCAGAATCCGAAGATGACCAGTGGAACCAGCTGGACGATTCCCAGCATCCCCACGTGGAAAGTCGACTGGGTGAGCTGTTACATCTGAAACGGGATGGCCACGTAGGTGATCATGCTTCCGAAGAATGAAATCAACTGGCCTAAGTAGAGCCAGCGGTACATGGGATATTTTTTTAACGGAGAAAGATCAATGGAAAACATTAATCCTTATATTCGGGCATTATCTTTTTCATGTCATCTTGAATCTGTTTAAACTGAGCACCGTCGAGGTCGATCTTGTTGACCTCGTAGATCTTGTTGCTCGAAACTGTCATCGCCGATGCGGGAGAACGGGAGGCCGCGACCTTCGCCTCGCTGTTGATCTTCTTCCACTGCTCCGGGCTTAGAGACTTCATGCGCAGCTTGGCCTTCTGGGCTTCTTCCAGGGAGATGACATTCTCTTTCACCATCTGGTCCAGCATCCCGTCCACGTGGCCGGGGAGGACATTAGCCGAAGCGAGGGTGGCGAAGGAGAAGAATGCGATGATGAATGTTAGTGCTTTCATGGTGACCTCTTAGAATCATTATCGGATAAGATTCGGAGGTACTTAAAACAATTGTCTGCGCCGATCACTTAACTGCTAGTTAACTGACTATCCTGCAACTTCCGTCGAGCGCACCGGCGCAGCGGTTGACAGGTATTTCTGTCATTCGAAGCTCATCACCTTATAAACACGGGTTTCCTTCGGCGTTTCCACCTCAAACTGCTGACCGGCCTTGAGCCCCAGCAGGGCGTCGCCGATGGGTGAAAAAACGGAAACTACCAAAACAGTTTCGTCGGCTATCTTCAGCAGTGTCCCGCCTGCCGTGGGGATAAGAAAGTACCACCGCTCCTGCTTCTGGTGCAAAAGCTTAACCAGCGCACCGATACTGATCTCGCCGAGCTTCCCAGAAGCTTCGGGATCAACTTCCTCCAGGATTTGCACCTCGAGCTTGAGCTCCTCCACTCGCTTGGCCTCCGCACTCGCGAGGTAGGAAGCCTCCAGCGCCCGGGTGTCATACTTGCTTTCCGCTTTGAATTCCTGGTCTGTGGCAAAATCCCGGTGGGACTTAGCCGCGGCTTCCAGTTCGCCCAGTTCTTTCTTCGAACGTGAGATGAGTTCCTTGAGCAGCAGGTCCTTCACTAAGCGCCACAGCACTTTTTATATTTCTTCCCGGAGCCGCAGGGACATGGGTCGTTTCGTCCGACCTTCGGCTCGAGTCGCTTCTGCGGCTGGGCCCCGTGGATCTGGCCCTCTTTGAACTTCCACTCACCTTTATCTTTCTGGAACAGGGAAGTTTCGTGGTGCTTGAGTTCAGTGCCGCTGGCCTTGTCTTTGTAGTGGGCCACGAACTCGACGATGCCGGTCTGGTCTTCCGCCTGACCCTTCTGTGTCTTCTTGATTTCTAGTCCGGACCACTCGGAGCTATCGGCCCAAGTGAGAGCTTCTTCTTTATTGAAGACCTCGTTGTTGACCACGATCTGAGTGGTGTCGATATAGTCGATGTTCTTCACTGCGTACGCCGAGTAGCGCGCTCGCATCAGGCTCTCCGCTGTCGGGGCCTTCTTCTTCCCGGAAAGGTATGGCCCGCAACATTCTTCGAGGTTCAACTTCTTCTGGTCTAAGGACCGGCACGGGCAAAGTGACATAGTTTTCTCCTGAAAATTAATCTATTATCTAGGTAACAATGAGAAGATTCAATGAAATGTTTATACCAAAGTGACGGTAAGAATCTCGAATGAAGCAAAGCAAGAAAATACCCCTCCCGATCGATCCCTATCTTGATGAAATTCTCACGTCACTGCGTGAATACTCTACTCTTATCGTACGGGCATCACCGGGCTCGGGAAAAACCACACGCCTGCCCTGGGCCATCTTTGAGCAGTTGGGGAAAAGAGTCACTGTGCTGGAGCCAAGAAGGATCGCAGCAAAAATGGCCGCGACCCGCATCGCCGAAGAAGAAGGTCTGCGGCTGGGTGAGGAGATCGGGTATCATTTTCGTTTTGAAAAAAATGTCAAAGACACATCTTCAGTCATTTTTTACACCGAAGGGACATTCCTCAAGAAGTTTTCCAGCGATCCACTTCTGAGAGACACCGATGTGGTGATCCTGGATGAGTTCCATGAACGGCACCTGGAGACGGACCTTGCACTGGCGCTGCTGCTTGACCTGCAGAAAAAGAGACCCGGATTGAAGCTGGTGCTGATGTCGGCGACAGTGGACCTCACATTCTTCATTGGCGGCGGCATGAAAGTCATCGACATCGAAGCCCGGCAGTACCAGGTAGAGCTTAGGTATCTCCCCAACGTTCCTAGTGTTCTGAACGATCCGCTGGAATTGAAAATAAAGAAGGCCGTGCTGAGTGTGGCCGATCTGCCCGGAGACATCCTGGTCTTCGTTCCCGGGATGCGAGAGATCCAGCGGGTCTCGCAGGTCCTAAACGGTCCTTATAAGATCTGCTTCCTGCACGGCGAACTCTCACGCGAAGAGCAAGAAGCGGCCCTGCTCCCCGCTGATGTTCGCAAGATCATCCTCTCCACCAACATCGCCGAAAGCTCCGTCACCATTCCTGGAATCCGCATCGTCATCGATTCGGGCATTCAGCGCGAGGCCATCTACTCTTCCTGGAATGGGCTGCGGACCATTGAAGATCATCAGACGACCCAGTCCTCCTGTGTCCAGAGAGCAGGCCGGGCCGGTCGGACCTCAGATGGTCTGTGCCTGAGACTTTTCTCTGAGCAAGACTTCAGGCAACGGCCACTTCACGCGGTACCAGAAATTCTTAAGTCCGATCTCTCTGCGACCTATCTTCAGCTTAGGGCCACCGGTCTTGATCCGGTTTGGCTCACGCCTCCGCCTGCAGATAAATGGCAGAAGGCCAGAGACCTGTGCCGCCAGCTGGGTGCGGTCGACGAGCAAAGCTCCATCACGAGCATCGGACGGAAGATGCTGACGATGCCGGTCTCCCTCAGGAGTGCCCGCATCCTGGTGGAGGCCCAGAAACTGAATCCGCAGGGCCGTCGCATCCTTCTGAATTACGTCTGCGAAGTCTTAGAGAAAGACCGCACGGGCAAGCTCTACCAAAGATTACAGGCGAGCTCCCCATCAGGGCCCGCTGGCGGCGAGAGTGCTTGGGAGAGGTGCGTGCTCACGGGCTTCATTGACCAGGTGGCCAAGTACCGTCCTGCGACCCATGACCTCACTCATTACTCGGGCAAGACTCTGCGGGCCCACTCTTCTCTGCGGGAACTGGAAGAGGGGTTTTACCTCGTCATCGACATCACCCAAAGGCAAGAAGCTTCCGTCTGCCTACCGGTAGACGAGGACTGGCTGTGGGAGCTCGAACCTTTTCCCCTGGTGGAGACGATGACGGTCGAGATCACTGAGCACATCCTGGTCAAGACAAGGCTCCGGCTCGGAAGCATCCTGCTGGAAGAGTCGTCAAAGAAAATAAACTGGTCAGCCGCACCCTCGCAGGTGCAGCAAGAAGTCCTTACCAAAACAAAGGAACAGTTCTCGCGGGCCCTGGCTTCATTCAAAGAATCCGAAGCTTTCGGCCGGCTTCATCTGTGGGCCGCCAAATCAGGAGAAGACGCTGAGAGTTCCCTGGCTGCACTCTCGCCCGGAGAGTTCTTCGAGAAAGGGTTCTCCTTCGGCCAGGACGACCTGGTACGCTATTTCACCACCTCACTGACCGAACGGCTGGGGGCCCGGGACCTAGCACGGGACCTGCCGGACAAACTCCGGTTGAAAGGCCCCAAGGAACTTAAGGTGCACTACCTGCTGAATATGGACCCTTTCATCGAAGCTCCCATCCAGGATTTTTATGGTCTGACCCAGGCGCCGACCTTGATGAACGGGAAGGTCGAACTCACCGTGAAATTACTGGGGCCGCACAAAAGACCGGTGCAGATCACCCGTGACCTCAAGGGTTTCTGGGAGCGGATGTATAAGGAGTTCGTCAAAGAATGGCAGCGAGATTACCCCCGCCATCACTGGCCGGACAAACCCTGGGAGGCCAAGCCGTTTCTACTCAAGTCTCATCTGAAATGAACTCGAACCTCGGCACCTTCGCCCCGTCGACCAGAACCTCTTCAACGAACATCTCCACAGGCCGCACCCACACTTTTCCTAAATCGTTGTTGTACTGGCATTCGTAGACCACCAGCAGCTCCAGAGTTTCTGAGTGCCGGGCCAGGCCCCGCACCCGGTAGAGCTGGCCCTTGTAATGGCGGTAAAGGCCGGGGGTGATTGTTTTCTCATCTTCTACCATGTGATCTTCTCCAGGAAGAGGAAAGGTAAGATCCCGATCATGATGAGCAGCACCAGTCCCAGCAGGTACGGGGTCAGCTGCAGCAGAGGCAGGTCTTTGTTGTGGACGACTTCTCGGAAGGGGTTCTTCCCAAGGAAGAGCTTCGAGAAGATGAGGAAAAATAAAATTCCGTTTAAACTAGTGGCGAAGATATGTCCTAGCCCCAAGAGTGGCTGGTAATGGAGGATCCCGGTGATGACCAAGTCTTCCACTACGAAGGACGCTCCTAGCGGCACACCGATCATGCAGAACCCGAACAGGCAGAACAGAGTCGCGAGCCTCGGGTAGTACTGGGCGAGCCCGAAGTGCGGCGTCTGCCGGGTGAGGTCGAAGGTGTGCTGGATGTAGTTAAGGATGGAAAACAGCGCGGTCCCAGAGATGGAGACCACCATCATGTGCAGGTAAGATCCTTTTAGCGCCACCTGGTCCGCCTGAAGTCCAGTAAGCAGAAGCGACGCCTGAGCGATATAGAAATACGTCGTGGTCTTAATGAGATTGTCTTCGGAGATCCCTTTGAATGACCAGTAGACCGATGACAGGATAGACAAGAGCAGCAACACCACCTTAAACGCATCCGGGTCCTGGCCCAGGGTCGGGAGGAGCAGTTGCACGAAGAGCAGAACCCCCGCCCTGGAGAGGAAGAGACTGGACAGCTCGTACCAGGCAAAGTTACCGACCATGTCGTGGACCCAGGACTGGAACGGCAGCAGTCCATGGGCCTGGTAGATGATGATGAACGAGAGGATGAGCACCGGCCAAGTGAAGAAGTTCGCCGGCATCTCCGTCATGGGGGAGATCAGCAGCCCACTGCTGTTAGCAAGGAACATCAATAGGACGAAGCAGATGAAGGTCATGGAGTGCTGGATGAAGTAGGTCGCGCCCGTGTAGGAGTTGAAAGACTGATGGTCCTTTAAGAATCCGATCAACGGGAGGGATCTCTGGAAGGCCCAGAAGATGAAGAAGGTCGGCAGGTTGTTCGAGAGGATGATCCCCAGGCCACCGGCAATGTAGTACAGGAAGGTATCGGTTAGGACGATGGTCTTTCGTAACGGGTAGAGCCCCAAAAAAAGCGACCCGCAGAAGAGCAGCGCCACGAAGACGCTGATCTTATTGTAGCGGATGTCGATGAAGGTGTGCACCGCCAGCGAGGTCTGGAAGTCCTTGGTAAAAAAAAGAACGGTGAAGTACACCAAGAGGACGGCCAAGAGACCAATGACGTAGTTCTGCCACCGCCGGTTCATGGGATGGAAGTTTGAAAGGACAGCGGACCCGAAGGTGATCCCCAGTGGGAAGACGTCCATCAGCACCGAAGAGATCTTCATAGCTTCCCTCTTCTGGTCAGCCAGCGCACGATGCTCCGGTCCAGCTCCATCATCCGCTTCTCCCAGCGGATGAAGGCCCAGGCCGGAGCGCAGACGGCGTCGATGGCCTTGCTGGTGAAGTGATCGAGGTGAAAACCGTGCAGAGCGTGGACGAAGAGTTTTTCCTTGAACCCTGCGGAAAAAAATCTTCCGAAGTAAAACGGCCGGAGGATCTTCACGTCGTACTCCACCTTCGGGTTATCAACGAAGTCCTGGATGAGGGAAGACGACCGGAGGAACTGATAGGTCCGGAAGCTGGCGTGGGCCACCATATGGAAGATAGCAAAATTGGTGAAGCCCAGTGCGATCTCGAGGTAGATGATCCCCACCTGGGTAATGGTGGCGTAGGCGAGCATGGTCTTGGCGTCACTGCGGGTCCGGCCGACGAGACTGGCGTAGACGGCGGAGCTGACCCCGATGAAGCCGATGAGGATCAGCAGTTGGGGAAAGTGTGCGATGTAATGATAGAACCGCAGCAACAGGAAAGGCCCCAGGTGCACCGACAGCGCTCCGTAGAAAATGGCACTCGAAGGTGTTGGACCTTCCATCGCCGTCGGAAGCCAGGAGCTCATGGGAAGCTGGCCGGCCTTGGCCAGTGAAGCCCAGATGATGAACAGGCCAATGAAGACCAGCGAGGTCCCCGAGTGGTGAAAATTCTCGAGCAGCGTGGGCATGATGAAGAAATCGGTCGAATGGAGATAGAGATGGGCCCAGGCCGCCGCCGCCAGGATCCCCATGTCACACAGCCGGTAGGAGACGATGGCCTTCAGCGAGTGCCGCACCGGTTGGTTCTGGGTGTAGAAGTAGCTTATCAGCAACACTGACGTGGTCCCGACAAGCTCCCACCCCGCGAACAGCAGGTCCAGCGAGCGGCTGAAGGAGACGATGATCAGCCCGAAGAGCAGGATAGATAGCAGGAAGATGAACCGGAAGTAGCCCTCTTCCTTGTGGAGATAGTTGCGGGAGAACTTGAAGATGATCCCGATCAGGGCGCAGGTGAGAAAAGCGTAGGTCGCCCCCAGCAGATCGACCAAGAAACGAAACTTAAAACTGTACTCCCCGATGGTGATCCAGTCGTCATAGTCGAGCAGCAAAAACGACGGTGAGTGGTAGACGGAGACGGCGAACAGCACGAAGCTCACCACCACCAGGGCGAAGGAAATATACTTAACCGCATCCGAGAGGTAGCGCTCGGGGACGCGCAGCTTGGAGAAATACATCAACCCCAGCAGACAGATCAGCACAAACGGGACGGTGAGGAGGGTCAGGAACAATGACTCGATCATTCGTCGATCTCCGCGAAGTTCTCTTCCGGATCCTCGTGACGGAGGACCTCGGCAGATTTGTGGTAGTGCTTGAGGTGAGCGTCTTCGATCTCTAGAGTGTGGAATTCCTTGTGGCCCAGCAGCCACCACGTTCCGGTCAGCGGGTCCTTGATCACCAGCCGCATCCAGTGGTGGTAGAGCATGTTGCGCAGGCGCGGGTGAGAGTCGAAGATGTCTTTGACCCTCTGGAACGGAGCTTCGATGATTGTCAGGTTGCGGATGGGTTCGTGGATCTCGACCATCTGCCGGGCCAAACCGATGCGCAGGTCGCCGTGAGAGCCGGTCATCACTCCTAACAGGGAGGTGAGGTTCAAGGGGAGCTTGGACCCACAGCCGAAGTTATCGTTATCCACACAGGAAAAATAATAGTCCATGTTGATGTTCACGCACACCGGGATCGCCCCGAGGATCACCTGCTTGAGCATACTCCCCTCTGGATCCCCTTCCCAGTCGTAGCTGATGAGAAATGAGCGGCGGTTCAGGAACAACCCTTTGGTGAGGTCTCTCTTCCCGACGATGGCCAGCGCGTTCGACGAATGGCCGTACTCGGGTCTCGGTTGTGCCAGGTCCAGCGACCTCTCCTTCACGTGACGATGAGCCTTTTGGGGTGAAGACTTGGCCTCCGAAGAGCTGAAGCGCTGGCAGCGCTCGAAGGCGTTGAGCACCCCGGCCTGCTGTAAGTTGTTTTTGATCCGAGTGAATTCTTGCTGGTGCTCCTGGGGCATGTGGTCGAGGTCGTAGAAATCAAACTCATCGGTGCAGGTGTCGTGAAAGCCGGAGACGAAGGTCGTCCGACTAGGAACGTCGAGCCCGAGGGCCCGCAGCTCTTCCCGCACCTCCGGGTCATTGGCCATCTTGGCGAACGCCCGGGAGTTGGGGACTCCAGCGTTTCCGCCGCAGGCCCCGCAGCCGTAGGCCTGCTTAAACGGATTATTGCTGCTGGAAGATCCGTGGGCGATCAAGATGATGAGCGAAGAGAACTGGTCTCTGATCCCGCACATTCCCAGGATCGCCGAGACGATGGAAGCCATCTCTTTTTTACTATAGCCGTGGCCCGCTTCGCCCAGGCCAATGGAGAGTTCGGTCTTCGGCAACGGACTCAGGATTCGCAGCAGCGTCTGTGAAAGGAGCCTGCTCTGCTTAGGAAAAAAAATCTGCAGGAACATGGGGACTATGCTGAGCACTCCCAGCACCAGGGTCGAGACGAAACCCCGGAACAGGGTGCGTGAATTGTAGTAAAGTGAGAGGTCCGAGCCACCGAGGAAATCATTGAGCTTCTTAAAGCTTTTCCCGCTCTCCGCGTCTCGGGAGACCTCGCGGATGATCCGGCTAGGGCTGATCACGGGAGGACACTGGGCGATGAGTCTCTGGTTTTTTAAGCTGGAGAACTTCATGTCGATCCCGAAGAAACCGACCACGCCGAAGGTCGCGAGGGTGGGGTCCAGCTCTTCCAGGTGCCGGCGCATCGATTCTTCCCGGTCGTCGATGCAGAAGAGCACCTGGGCAGTAGGAGTTTTTTTGACCTTGCTGCTGCGAGAGTGGGAGGAGACGGCGTCGATGGCTTCCCGGTAGAAATGGTGTTCGTAGGCTTCGTGCCAGAGCCGGATCTTGTGGGTCGTCTCAGCTTCGTCCACCTCGTCGATGATCTTCAGCAGGTCCGCGGCAGACAGCCACTGCATCCACCGCTCTTCCAGCTTGAAGTTCTTGGTGATCTGGTAGAGTGCGAGGGAGAGCTGGAAGCTCTTCAGCTCCAACCGCTCCAGGCGCCCGTGGATCAGCGAGAGATCCAGGGAATTATGTATCGCGTGCCAGCTGTCGATGCTCGACTCGAGGACCACCAGCGCTGCTAAGTAATCCACCAGCTTGATGGGCGGGGCCTTGACCGTGGCCTGCCAGGGCTCGAGCTCGAGCTTGTTGACCATGCCGGACCAACCCTTAAGGTCGAAGAGGATCTCCAGCAGGTACGACTCCCATTCGGATTCCGGGATGCCCTTCGAGGTGAGCTCGCAGACGATGAGCTGCGAAGGCGTGGACGTTTTATGATTCTCGAGCTTGCTGGCAAGTCCTTTCTCCCAGCCACTCTTGAAGTTCTTGGTGCTCTCAATGGTAGAGCAAAAAAAGTCCCAGAAGCCCTTCTCCGCATACGGATTGGCCCAGAAACTTTGTCCCTGATCGAGGTAGCTGGAGATGAGCCGGATGATGAGAGGATGGATGCTCAGGGTGAAAGATTCTTTATGGTATTTTTCCCAGTAGCCTTTGGCCCGCCACCTCACCGGAGACCGGGATAAGAGCAATGACTCGTTACTCATCTTTTCGCGGCAGAGATCCCACAAATGCTGGTCAGCGAGCTGCGGCTGCTCACTGAAGGGCTGGGCCCGGTCATCGTCGTTGAAGGCCAGTTCGGAGAACATTAACCGGTAGAAGAATTCTTTGGGTGTGAGACCAAGCTTCGCCAGCGAAGCGATGCTCTGGTAAGTTCCCTGGTAGTGGTCGATGGCGAGGAAAATATCCTTCTCAATGATCTTCCCTTCCCGGAACCGGTCCGTGTACCTGGCTTCGGGCCAGTACGGGTTGGCCCGGTAGAGGTGCCCCGCCTCTTTGACGGCGTCATGGAAATCTTTACCTTCAAACATTTGGAGGATATTGTTATGGACGAAGCCATGGAGTGGATTCTGGATGGGGAGCTTGGTCCGGATACTGGACAAAACCTTTTCAAAAAGATCCGCTTTTGGTTGAGCGTGATTCATGGCACCCTTGAGTGGTAAGTTTGCATCTTACTCTCTTGCGAAATTATTTCCAAGTGTATGAATTATTTTTAATGAACTTGATCAAACCAATCTGCTTAGACCCGGGAAACTGCTATGGAACAACCAAGACCTAAAATCCTTTTCTTGCACTCGGCCTTGGGAACTTCTAAGGACCTCGAGCCTCTGATGCTCTTGCTGCAAGAGCGAGGGTTCGAGACTTTAAGTTTCAATTTTTCAGGCCACGGGAGCTCGCAGGCCATGCCGGGCCAGTTCCGCATCGACCTCTTCGCTCAGGACCTGGACCAGTACTTCAAGAAGCACGGCTTGAAAGACGTGGTGATCTTCGGCCACTCGATGGGTGGGTACGTCGCCCTCTATCACACGGCAAACTTCGAAGACTCCCCCACCCGCATGATCTTCACCTACGGCACGAAGTTCAACTGGGCCGAGCACACCATCAATAAAGAACTGACCATGCTCGATCCGGAACACTTGCTCGAGAAGTTCCCGGCCCACGCGGACATGTTCAAGGCCAAGCACGGAGAGAACTGGAAAAATCTGATGAAGAACACTGCACACATGATGCAGAACCTCGAGCGTCTCGACGGGCTGACCAAAGAAGACCTCAACGACATTAACATTCCAGTGTTCCTGCTGCTCGGGGATCTGGACCGGTTGGTCTCAAGTGAAGAAACGCTCCTCACCGCGAGCCGGCTGCACAAGTCGCAGGTCAAGACGATCTCTCATTCCAAGCACGAGATGGACCGGGCCAACCTGCGGGAGATTGCCAATATCATGGATGAGAATCTACGGTGAGTGTCCCAGTTTGACCAGTCAGAGAAGGTAACACAATATCACCATCGGCTTCTAGCGCCCGGTTTACTTTACCCGGAAGGGTTGGTGGAAAATACTCATCGATGATGAAGGGCAGCGCTCCGAACACCAGGGAAGCCACCAGTGGGCCAATGAATAACCCCGGCAGCCCGAACATGATCACTCCCCCGATCACCGCCAGCAGCCCAATGAAAGGGTGGACCTCGACCTCGCCGAGAGTTCCCAGAAACGGTCGGAGGATGTTATCTGAAAGGCCGCTGATGAAGGCGATCCCGAGCATCCCGACCCCGGCGCCGACTCTAGCGTCCAGGAAACACAACACCGCCAGAACCACTGCGACCGGGGCCGCCCCCAGTACAGGAATGAAGGAAACCACGAAAGTAATGAAGAAAACCAGGAAGAGGTCCCCGGCGTTGAACACCAATGCACCGAGTGTGACGATGGATGCCTGCAGCAGTCCGGTGATGATGTTTGAAAAAAAGACTTCGCGGCAACAGACCTTGAGCATACGGATGAAGCTGTCGCCGTTTGTTTTGCTAAAATAGAAGTAGCGGTCGAAGAGCTGTCGCAGCCGGTCTGACTCTCGCAGGAAGCAGTAGATGGCAAGTATTGAGACCAGGCCACCGAGGAAGATGGTTGGGAGCTCAGACATGAATTCAGCGAGAGTCCCCGAAAGAAAGGTGCCCAGGTACTCCAGGAAAGAGCTGACCTTGAGGCGGACTGAGTTCTTATTGAGTCCGTAGAGGGCGCAGGCCTGGTCGGTGAAGCGGTAAATGGTGAGAGTGAACTTCTGACTTAAGTCGTTGAAGTTTGACCCTCGCAAGAGTTGAGTCACCACCCGGGAGCCACGGATGAAAAATGCGATGACCGGGACAAATCCCAACAGGCCCAGCAGTGAACTAAAGACCACCAGGCTCGTTCCCCGGGAGAGACCCCTGCGGATGAAAAAGTCCACGAACGGCGTCAGCGCCATGGCCAGGATTCCTCCCAGCAAGATGTAGACCAAGAACGGCATCATGACATAGAAAAATATGCCCAGGATCGCCATGGCAAATGTGATCTTGAAGAAATTTTTTACCACTAGATTTATCGTTTGTTCGCTCATGGAACCGTGAGTACTAGAAGTCCTATCGGGAAGTAAACCATCTTCACAGAGAGTGAAATATCTACTCTTAAACGCTGGGGCCAGCTAAACAGAAGCTCAAGGAACTGAGTCTTCCTCAGCTCCCGATGTTAAACATTTCAATCAGTCCTGAGCGGACGAGCATGACCCCGATGGCATCTCCCAGGATCTCGCCTTGAATCAGCCTTGTGAGGAAGGCACCCCGCAAGGTGCCCGGTTAAAACGACTTACTTCAGTAACCCTTCTTCTTTCATCGCCTTCATCACCGCAGGTCTGGCGCCCACGCGGCCCATGTAGGTCTCGATGTTGCCCCACTTAGCGAGGGAAACGTCCACGTGCTTACTCCAGCTGAGGACCGTGAACAGGTAGGCATCGGCGATGGTGAACTGCTTACCCATCAGGTAATCATTGGTTCCGAGGCGTTCGGAAACAATGCTTATCTTACTGTCTAATATCGTCTTAACGTTCGTCTTGAACTCCGCCATCGCTTCCGGGTTCTTCACCAGCGTCGGAGCGCCGAAGAGCTGACCGAAGGTCTTATGGATATCGGAAGTGATGAAGTTCATCCACTCCGCGCACCGGTAGCGGTCGAAGGTCCCGAACTTCGGCATCAGTCCACTCTCCGGCTTCTGGTCAGCGAGGTACTGGCTGATGATCGCTCCTTCAGTCAGGATCTCGCCGTTGTCCAAGCGCATCGCCGGGACCAATCCTTTGGGGTTGATTTTTTTGTAGTCGCCGTTCACGGTTGTCTTTGTTGTCAGGTCCACCGCCTCGAGTTCGTAGACCATGTTGAGTTCGCTCAGGACGATGTGAGGGGCAAGGGCACAGGTGCCACTTTTGAAGTAAAGTTTCATGGGTTCTCCTTGTGAAATAAAAATCAATTCTCACCTTGAAATCCTGTTTCTCCAAGCAGCGCTGCACCTGGGACCTTTAGAAATATTTAGATGACCTTTACCTATGAGAGGCAGTTAATGAGAGCTTAAACCTATTTGAAAGTTGCTTAGGAGAGAGCTTGTCTAAAACAGTTGCTATCATCGATGATGAGGCAGAAATGGAATTCATTTATTCTGTCATGTTGGATGTTCCGGTCAAAAAAGGGCTCATCGATCTCAAGTTTTTTTCTGACTCGGAGGAATTCTTCACTTGGTTCCAAACACACCGGCCAGATTTGATTCTCAGTGACATAAACATGCCGAACATCTCCGGTCCGGACATCCTCCGCCGGGTCCGGAACGCAGGACGCAGCATCCCAACTTACCTGGTGAGCGGCTATGAGGAATCCAATTACCGTCAGATCATACAAGACTTAGAGGTGCGGCGATTTCTTACCAAGCCTCTCAATTTCAACAAGGTGTGCACTTTCATCGAACTCGACCTGGGACTTCGTTCAGCAAATTTGTAGTCGTTCTACATTAATTCCAAGTAGAATAGCTGATGAACAAAAGGCCCTTGATGAGAGACTATTCTTGGATTGCAGAAACCGCCGTCGAATGCAAAGACTATTCTCAATCTCTGGCAGCGTACTTCGCTAAGGCCCTCTCGAAAGTGAGCTTCGAGCCGGTCTCAAACGCAGAGATGAAACGGGCCTGGGCCATCCTCGCCAGAGACATGGTTCACTATACCCTCGACCCGGAATTCGACCTCCCTCCGGATCTGGGGGAAACCATTGACGCTCTCCAGGTTATGGGGATCGATAAGTTCAACCAGGAAATGGTGGATGAGGAAAAGCTCATCCCTATTCTCACAGAATTCTTTGATAAGATTTTTGACACCATCATCGAGCACCCTGACCTGTTCGAACTGCTGGATCAGGCAGACATCCTGCTGGATATCGCGTCCATGGTGGGAAAACGCTTCATCCCCATGTTCAGGCTGTTTCCCGTTTTTTCCTCGGAAGCCCTGAGCATTATCCCGTACCTCAAGGAACCCCTCTTCACCGCTTTGTACGAATTGCCAGAGGGTGAGCACCAGAAACTAACCCTTCTGACGGAGAGGATTCTTCACCGCTTCTATTCCCGGGGTGTCAGACCGAATCTGGTAGAAACTCTGCGTGGGAACCTGAAAGGACGCAACCTTCTGCTCCCTTTGATCGATGAATCGGTGAACCATTTGCCGGCGGACCGTTGCATGACCGCACTGATCAGTATCCTTTGTACCCCGCGCTGCGAACTCTCGCAGGGCCGGATCGTCTCCATCGTGCTGCAGGAGCTGGGGGGGATGTACGTGAAGCTGGCACAGGTGCTAGCGGAACTGGCGCCGCCCTCCATGGCAAAAGAACTGCGGCACCAGCAGGACAAGCTGGGAGGTATCTTCGGGAGCCAGGAGAAGTCTTGGAAGTACGTGCTGGAGATCCTTGACCGGCCCGCGTGGAAGAGAATTAAGAACTACATCCACATCCCGGACTTCACCGTCAACGCCTTCGCCGGAGCTTCAGTAGGTGCGATCTACGAATTCGAGCTCACGGAACTGGGCAAGCGCAAGCTCCACTCGGACACATCCATCTTGATCAAGATCCAACGGCCAGGTCTGACCGACCTCTTCGAACAGCAGAAGGAAACACTGCTCGATATCCTCAACCACCTCGAGCGCAGTCTCCCGGAAAGTGAGCTGACCCCGGACGAGCAAGAAGAGGTACGCGGTTTGATCACCGCCCTGAAACGGACCATCATTAACTACGCCACCCAGAGCATTGGAGAGCTCGACTTCCGTCTGGAGAAGAAAAACGCCGACCGGATCCGAGAGGCCCTGAAGGGAATGTTCGACCTTCAGATCCCGCAGTACTTCCACGTCGAGCCCGATGTGCTGATGATGGAGAAGATCCGCGGTGATAAGATCACCTCCGTGGTCCACTCCCGCTACCTCGAGCGCATGAGCATCGCTGACCTGGTGAGCGACGCCTACCTGTACCTGCTCTTTCAGAAAGGCATCATCTGGGCCGATCCCCACGCCGGGAATATCCTCTACGACGCCGACAAGCACCAGGTTAAGCTCATCGACCTCAACCCCTGCTTCTCCTGGGATGATGACACCATCAAGGTCTTCATCGGCTTTTTGTACCGGCTGATCCTGAGTGACTACAAGGGAATCTTCGAGAGCTTAAATGAACTCATCGATAACCCGGACGAGCTAAAAAATGAACGCTCCCAGAAGCTGATAAAAGAATTCATCATCGCGGGTAACCAGGGTGCCTTCATCCGCTACCTCACCGACTTCGTGCGGCTGCTGGGTGAGGCCAACATCAATCTGAGGATCGAGGTCCAGGCGGCCCTGCGTGGTGTCTCTCAGGTCTACCTGACGGCCACGGCCATCTCTTCCCGCCATAACTTCGGCCAGGTCTTCCAGAAACAATTCGGTTGGAAGATGCTCATCCGCCACATCCTCTCCATCGGCCCGTTCAAGGTGGCCCGCGCGGCCCTACCCATCGCCTTCGATTTGGTGAAGAATTCTCCTGAGCAGGAAGTCGGTCCGACCCTGGATGAACGGGACATCTCGGCCATCGAAGAGGCGCTCTCGGTGCTGCATTCGGAGAACGTGTGCAACATCGAACTCATCCGGAATTCCCCCGAGGAGAACACTAACCTCACGCTAGCGACCGACGGGTCCCAGCTCATCAAGAGCTCTCACCTCCGGATCGAGATCCAGACGGAGACCAAGCCCGCGTCGGTGAAATACATCGTAGAGGTTCCGACCAAGGACTGGCTCAAGGAACGGCAGGAATATGTCCGCTTGCAAGGAGTGGGCTTTACCCTGTGCCTGGTGGAATGCCTGGAGCAGCTGCGCCGGCATTCTCTGGAAGACTACTGGCACGTGGTCGAGAACTGGGGAGTGTCGCCGGCGAAGAGGTCCTGGAAAGAGAGCAGCCTCATCGGAGACGTGAGGCTCGCCGCCAGGGTCTTGTTCTCCCGGCGCTACAACAATATCTGGGTCTCGGACTTCATGACCGTCTCGAGCTGGCACCGTTTTCTGTGGAGCCTGTTGATCCGCTTCGAAGAGAAGTTCGAGCGCCGGGAGCAAGGGTACTTCTATCTGCTGAGTAAGAAGATGGGGAGTGAGAAGGTAGGCCAGTATACTTTCGGGACTCTTCACCGGCTCAAGATCATCTCTTACCGGCTGATCATCTCCGGACTCAAGAGTCTGATCAAACGATCCCGCTTCGAGATGAACCTGCTGCCACTGAGCACCGACGACCTGATCCACCGGATGCTCCACGGGCTCTTACGGCGGGGGCTGGCGCATACTCTACGCAAGTAGGGCTAGACCACTTCGATGATCAGGTGATGGATATCAAAGTTCCGCTTGATGACGTCCCGGTAATCCGCGGATCCCTGGCTTAGATTTTTTTTGATGATGATCTCACAGCCCACTTTACCCGGCGCCAGTTTCCACAGATGAATGTCGATGACCTTCGAACCGTCGCCCTCGAGTTTCTGGACGAGTTTCGTCCGGTCGATCGACCCGTCGTGCGCGTCCAGCAGATCCATCCCACTCTGCCTGATCAACCCCAGGGACCACTTCAGCACCACCAGCCCTCCCAGGATTCCCACCGCCGGGTCAAGCCAGCTCCAGCCCTGCCACTTACCCAGGAAGAGAGCAATGATGGCCAGCACCGATGTCATGGCATCTGTGAGGATATGGATATAGGCACTCTGGTGATTGTGATCATGGGAGTGCGAATGAGAATGAGAATGAGAATGAGAATGGGAATGTCCGTGATCCTGCGGGGCCTTGACCGGACTTAACTTGTTCTTCGGGTGATGGCAGTCTTGATGGGAATGGTCATGGCCGTGGTCCGGCTTCTCCTCCCCATGATCCTGATGCAGGATCAGGGCACACAGCAAGTTGACCACCAGCCCGACGGCAGAAACAATCAAGGCCTCGTCGTAGTGAATGAGCCGCTGCCCATGGAGGTGCTGGACCGATTCATAGATCATGGATAAAGCAATCAGGATCAAGAACAGTGCACTGGTATAACCACCCAGAGAAAGGATCTTGCCTCCGCCGAAAGTGAACGACGAGCGGAATCGGGGATTGCGGTAAAGGTAGTAGACCACCAGAGATAAGAAAAGGGCCAGCGTGTGCGAGGCCATGTGCCAGCCGTCCGCCAGCAGCGCCATAGAACCTGACCAATACCCCACGGCGATCTCCACCAACATGGTCACCAGAGTGATCAGTGTCACCCACTTGGTCTTCTGCTCGTTTGCCAGGAACACGCCCGTGTCTTTTTGCTCAATGGTACAGTGCTGTTGCATAGATTCTCCCTATACCACTTTAGCAAACTTTCCCGCTCTTCTCAAAAAAACTTTTTCATAAAGAAGAACTGGATTCTAGCAGTTCTCCTTGATAGCATTTAACCATGCTAACCACTGCTCGCCTCTTGCTGCGACCTGCGGTCCTAACGGACGCTCCCAACTTACTGGAACTTAACTCAGACCCAGCGGTGATGCGCTTCACTGGTGATAAGCTCATGACCAGTCTGACTGAAGCTCATCAGCTCATTGCGGACACACTCATTCCTGAGTTCCGGGACACCAGGATGGGCCGATTTGCGGTTCACCTGCTTGACGGAAGCTACGCCGGCTGGTGTGGGCTTAAGTATTATCCACAGCAGGATGAAGTTGATCTGGGGTACAGGTTTTTAAAAAAGCTCTGGGGCCTGGGGCTTGCCACCGAAGCAGCTGCGGCCTGCCTTGGGTATGGGTTTCATCAGCTAAACCTCAAGCGCATCATCGTCAAAGTGATGCCAGACAATACCGCGAGCCTCAAGGTCGTCCAGAAACTAGGGATGACATTCAAAGGGTATCTGCGGGATCCCAGCGATCCGATGCCGTTCATTGTCTATGAACTTAACCGTAAAGACTTCAAGCTCAGCAGAGACTGTCCTCCCCAGACATAGAGTAGATGGAGAAGTTCTCTTCCCGCTGGACGGGGTAGACGTCGCACAGCCAGGGGTGTTCGCGTTCGATGAGGCTGCGGGTGCCCATTCCACGGGCGATGACCCTAAAGTTTTTCTTATCAGCGATGGCCTCAAGCTGCTTGAGCGTTTTTCTGATGTGCCCCACTTTGCCGTAGTCGTAGATGAAGTAAAATTCCGCTTCGGGGAGCTGGAATCCGTCCACCGTGAGATCCTGCTCGAAGAGTCGCGCCTGTGTTAACTGATGGAGTTCCAGGACCCGATTTCCCTCAACCACACGCTGGGAGACGAGTTCAAGGCCCGTGAAACGTGCCCGGGGACAGACGTGAGCAAGCACCACACCGAGCCTTCCGTACCCCGCACCCAAGTCCACCAGATGGTTTCCGGGAGCGGGACGGATGAGTTCGCAGATCCGGGCAAGCTCAGGATACGGTGTGAGCAGAGTCTGCGGGTCAAGCCCGACCCACGACTGGCTTCCACCGTGCAGGCCCTCACCCCAGGTCTTCATATTCCCCGCAGGCCGCAGGACCTGGGCCCGCTGCAACAGGTCCTGCTCAATCTCAGTGATCTGGAATCCCCACTGGCCATCCAGGTATGCTGAATGTTTAAGGGGATCGCTCCCTTTACCCAAGAAGTTTTGTCGGTCTAGCGCAATCATGGGTGCGACACTATCAGAATAAATTTTGCAATTCCAGGGGTGAAGAATTTAAACCTGCTTTATACTGGTGATGAGGAGATTCCATGAAAACTACCTATGTTTCAAAGCAGCCAGGTCCCGACGGACAGATCGACTGGACCGCAGACGAGAATCACACCTGGAAGACCCTCATCACCCGCCAGAGTGAGATCGTAAAAACCAGGGCCAGCAGCGAATTCCTCGAAGGACTGGACCGGATTGGATTCTCCGTCAATGAAGTTCCCCAGCACAGTGTAATCAACCACCGGCTCAAGGATTTCACCGGGTGGCAAGTTGAGATCGTGCCTGCACTCATCCCTGCCAAAGAGTTCTTCAACCTGCTCGCCAGCAAAAAATTTCCCGCGGCGAGTTTCATCCGTGTTCCCAAGGACCTGGACTACATCCAGGAGCCGGACATCTTCCACGAATTCTATGGCCACGTGCCGCTCCTCACGTTCCCGGACTACGCTATGTTCATGGAGGAGTTCGGAAAACTGGCCCTGAGTATTGCACCTAAAGACCGGAGCAGGCTCTTTAGGTTGTTCTGGTTTACCATTGAATTTGGCTTGGTCCACACCCCGCAGGGTACAAAGGCCTACGGTGGCGGAATGCTCTCTTCCATCCATGAAACGGTCTATTCAGTAGAAAGCCAAGTGCCAAAACGAGTCGATTTCGATCCATTGACCGTGCTGCGCACTCCTTACCGGATCGACATCCCTCAGCCCCTTTACTACGTCTTGAATAACTTCCAGGATCTCTACAAAATCCTCGATCAGGATTTAAGAGGTCTACTCGAGGAATCTAAAGGGCTGGGTGATTTCGAGCCCCTGTTCGAATTGGCCGGTAA
The DNA here is from genome assembly GCA_035576105.1 of Bacteriovoracaceae bacterium. Lineage (GTDB taxonomy): Bacteria > Bdellovibrionota > Bacteriovoracia > Bacteriovoracales > Bacteriovoracaceae > Peredibacter. Next base: position 16,877 of record DATLXA010000027.1, on the reverse strand, counting down.
AGAACTCTAGCACTCTTACACAGTAAATCTCCACTCATGCTCAAGTTCTTCCTTGCCGCTAGAGACGTTTGTCGATAAAACTCCACTATGCAAGAGGTTGAAAAATACATTTTCCTATTCCTGGTAGGAACAACGGTCTTGAACCTGCTCATCGTGATCACAGCAAGATTCATCACCGGGATCAAAGAATTTAATCTCGTCATTTGGTACTGGGTCGCGGCACTTTCCACCTACGTCGTCAGTGCAGTTTTAAGTCAGACAGAAGACGAAATCGCCTTCGCCTCTTTTTCTCTGGTTGTCCCTATCTTCTTTCTCTCAAAGATCCTGATGGACTCCCGAGGAATTAGATTCAACTGGAAATTTTACTCATCGGCCTTCTCTCTCGGCGCTGGCCTGTCAACCTACCTCATCCTCTTCACGGATGTCGGCTTCACAGTTTCCTTGTTACCCGTGAACTTCTGCATCTCTCTGCCTATGTGGGAGCCAGCACTGAACGCGCTGGTGACCCAGCGGCGTGAGTCGAACTGGATCGAAAAGGCCATGGCCGTACTCTTCCTGATCGGCATCGGCCATAACTTCGACTATGTCTTCTTCCGGTTGGACCAAGACGCCGCTTGGTGGGGTTGGTCGCTCTCTCTTGGCATCTACCAATGCCTCGCCGTCTTCATGCTGCTGCTGGTGAGCCACCGCCGGGAGTACAAAGAACGGCACAACGTTGAGACGGCACTCAATAAGCTCTCCGGACTAAGCTCCAACTTTAACCTGGAGATCGACGAACTCTACCAGAAGCTCGAGACGCACATAACACTCAAAGACGAGCTCAACTTGAAACTGCAGAGAGCAAACATCCAACTGCATGAAGAGCGGGAGATGAACGAGATGCTCATCAAAACCATCTCCCATGACCTGGCCAACCCGCTGACGGTGGTGAATGCCTACGCTGAAATGCTCCACTCGGGAAAGATAGCAGAGGAAGAAAAAAATGCGGTCTGGCAGCGGTTGAAGATCAGCACCCGCTCCGCTCTGGACATGATCTACCGGATCCGCAACGCCATCATCACCCGCAACCAGGCCAATTTCATTACCCTGAGCTCAGTATCAATAGACCGTGCGGTGAAACGGATCATTGACATGTTCGACACTAGACTCAAAGAGAAGAACATCAAACTCATCTACACCAACAGTAACCCCCTGGCGCTGTTTGTATCGGCCGAAGAAGACAGCCTCACCGACCACGTTCTTTGTAACCTTCTTTCGAACGCCATGAAATTTTCCTACCAAGGCGACGAGATCCATCTCAGGGTGACCGAAAAGGAAAGTTTCGTCGAGCTGGAGGTTCAGGATTTCGGCTGCGGGATCGAAGGGCCACGACTCAAAAAACGGCTCCTCGACTCCACCCAAGGCACAAAAGGTGAAGAAGGTTCTGGGTTCGGGATTATGGTTATGGGTTATTTCGTCAGAAAGTTCGGCGGTTCGTATGAAATAAATTCCAGCAAAGATCCGAGAAACTTAGGAACCACTGTCCTGTTGCGTCTGAAAAAAGTTTCCACAGTGGAAGACTTTGACGCTAATGGCTTTGCTCACCCCAGAGTCCCGAACTGACTCTCGACCTCCAACCATTTCTGCCAAAACCTTACTCCTTCTAGACAGCACCAGAACCTCCTTGCTAGAACATCCCCATACTTTTACTGGAGGACACATGAAAGCAGTTTTATTCCTGGCCTTGATGGTCACAAGCACAGTTACCTGGGCACTTCCACGGGCCCCTTTCGATGCCCTCGCAAAAACACAGTTAAAGGCCCGCTCTTTAAACAAACTTTCCATGGAAGCACTGGCTTACGACTTCGAAGGAATCATCAAACTTTCAAACTGTTCCGGATCCTTGATCGCCTTCAGTGGCATGCCGGTAACCGCTAAAGCAATGGTTATGACCAATGGTCACTGCATCGAAAAACCAGGTGGATTCCTCTCTCCAGGAGAAGTATGGGTCAACCGAAAAATGTCTCGGGCCATGAAAGTCTTTGACCGGAACATGAAACTCCATTCAGTCCAGGCCACCAAGATCCTCTACGCAACCATGACTAATACAGACGTTGCCTTCTATGAACTCTCACAGAGCTACCAGGAAATCACGGCCAAGACTGGCGTAACACCCTTTTTACTCGACGCTTCTCATCCGGTGGCAGGCCTGCCCATCGACATCATCTCTGGTTACTGGGACAAGGGCTACAGCTGTGACATCGACGGTTTTGTCTTCAAGATGAAAGAAGCCGCCTGGTCTTGGAACGATTCGATCCGCTACACGGCCGGCTGTGACACCATCGGCGGGACCTCCGGCTCACCGATCATCGCCAGAGGCGAAAGACGAGTCGTTGGGGTAAATAACACTTCCAACGAAAGCGGCGAGAAGTGTACTATGAACAATCCTTGCGAAGTTAATGAGCAGGGAGAAATTAAATTCACTAAGGGTGTCAGATACGGACAGCAGACCTACAACGTCTATACGTGTCTCACTCCGGATTTCAAGTTCAACCTGACAGCACAGAACTGTGAGCTTCCGCGCTAAGATTGATAGACTTCTAAGGGTTGACCGTCTGGGTCAATCCCTGTTTTTTCAATCTCCCCGGCCTGGAGACGAGACAATGAAAGGTACATTTTTCAACAAGCCCCTGGAATGGAACATCGAAGTCCAAGGTGAGAGCTGGCAGCAGGGATCAATCCTCACAGGGTCGGTGAAGATCACCAACCATGGATCTGAATCCATCGATCTAAGTTCTGCGGGAGTGGCCCTTGCCTATGCGGAAATAAAAAAAGTCCATGTGCGGGCCGAGGGCGCGATGGTGCTCGAGCAGTCGGCGAAGTTGTCCGTGACGGAGTTAAAACCTCAGGGAGTGACCGAGTTTGAGTTCACCTTCCCCCTGAGCTCTAACTCTCCGGTGACAGATAAGAAAGCGAGCTACTACCTCACTTACGGCAAAGATTTTTCAGAGAGTCATCTCCAGGTAAAGATCGAACCCAAGGCCCTCTACACAAAAATCGTAGGGCTCTTGGACACTTTTTGCCGGTTTAAACTCAAGGACTATAAGGCATCCAAGAAGGGCGTCGAATACAAGCTGCTTCCCCCGACTTCCCGGGAGATGGCCAACATCGATTCACTCAACCTGACTTTTTCTATGGTCGATGAGACTTTGAAGATGGGTTTCGATTTCCAGGTAAAAAAATTAGATACCTCACTGAGTATTACCAAAGTTAACAAGGTCAGCGTCACCATCGAAAAACTTTTATTACCAAAGGAATATTCCCTGGGTAAAGGCATGATTAATCAGGACATACTGCTTAAAGTGGCAGAGGCCGTGATTGCAGAAGTTAAGCTTAAGAGCGTATTCTAATGGAATCTTTATCAATATCTAATATCTTGGAATCTTAAATTTACAGCGTTAAGTTTATTAAGTTTTAATCCCGATCTATTCACATATGAATATAACAAATCAGCGCTCCCTCGTTGTAAGGGGATACTCCCAGATATTTAATTTCCTGGCGGTCAACCGCCTAAAGGATAATGACCTCGAGCCTCAAAAAATTCATGTCCAGGTTATCTCCACTTTTGCCACGTCCATGCTGATGTTTGCGTATGCAATCATTGCTCTTTGTCACATGTCCGATCCGAGGGTGGGGATCGTTTGTTTCATCACTTCCCTCATCCACATCGGTAGCCTTGGTTTATACCGGTACACGCCGAAGACAAATCTGATCGCGAGTATAGTCCTGGCGACCGGCGTGATCCAAACCCTCATCTTCAGTTATTTTTCCAGAGGCTATCTGAGCATCGCCTTGAACTGGATGGGGATCGTCCCGGTGTTTGCAGGGCTCTTCATGGGGCTGCGGGGTGCGGTTACCTGGTTCTTCATTACTTTCATCGCAGCCTTTTCCTTCATGGTCCTGCACCTGACGGGACACCAGTTCCCGAGCATCCTTTCCTACCAGGGATTTTTCTGGGGAAAGTCGTTCTTCATCTTCGGCTTTATCATCATGGGTGCCTTCATGATCATCGTCTACACCGAGTTCAATAAGAGTACCATGAAGATCCTCGAGGGACAGAACCAGAAAATCGAAGACCTCTTCCGCGTCCTGTTCCACGACCTGGCCAATCCGTTGGGGAGGCTCTCCATCGGATTGACCCTGGCCAAGAAGAAAGATGACCCGTCGGTCATGGTGCGGGGACTCGAGATTTCTGAAGAAGCGTCTAATACCATGCTCGAGATCACTCAGAACATCCGGAACCTCTACGCCCTCAGGAAAGGCAAGGCCGGCCTTGTTCCGGTGCTGTCGTCTCTGAGCGAAGCCTTGGAATATATCGAATCCATCTACGCCAGAGACATAAAGAACAAATCTCTCCAACTGGTCTACGACCGCCAAAAGAATAGAGGCGTGAAGGTGCTGGTCGAGCCAGTGAGCTTCAAGAACCAAGTGCTCGCCAACATCATCTCAAACGCCATTAAGTTTTCTCCGGAGGGCGGGAAGATCGTCATCACTGTGCGTCCGGAAAATCAGAATCACTTGGCCATCGAGGTGAGCGACGACGGGATCGGAATGCCCGAGCATATGCTTCAGACGGTCTTCGAGCTCAACAAGAAAACGTCCCGGCCCGGCACCAACGGCGAGCAGGGAACGGGGTTCGGGATGTACATCATGAAGTCCTACATGGACATGTTCGACGGCGAGATCAGAGTCAAGAGCGCTGAGAAGACGCTGGAGAAAAACTCCGGAACGACCGTCACCCTCATCCTCCCGGGTGAAGGGAACTTAAAAACCTAGTTTATTGATTCTAGAAAGAGGATTTGTTGCACAAGCCGCGGTAACGCTCGAAGCCCGGGTCACACACCCAGGTCTTCCCGTCTTCCAGTAGATGTGAGTTGTCCGGTATTTTTATTTTGATACAACTATTTCTCTTCTGCACGTAACCAGGGTTACATACCCAACCAGGATTGGTTTCGATGGGTGTGGAGTGCGACGGAACAGTGATGCACTTTCTCTGAAAGTAATGCTGCTTGGATGGGCACGAGCTGTCTTTCACAGCGGTGATCAGGTTGGGGTAATCCGTGATGATCCCGTCCACTCCCATAGCGATCAGGGCGCGCATCTCTGCCGCCGTGTTCACTGTCCACGGGATGACCGTGGACCCGAGGGAATGGATGAAAGCTACCTGCTGCGGCGTGAGCGTCTGGTAGGCGGGAGAGAATACGTTCGGCGTGAAGCCCAGAAGCTTCAAGACTTCTTGAGGTGTCACTCCGTCGGGATACAAAGCTGACAATTTTATTTGCGGGTACTTCGCATGGATGTACTTGAGGACACGAGGATCAAAACTCTGGATGGTGAACCGTTCCTTGAGCAGATTCTTTAGCAATGTTTCAACCGTCAGGTCGGAGAATTTTTCGTACCCCGGCTGGGCACCCGCTTTCTCCGCCTCCGGTGTAGATTTGATCTCGACGTTATAAGACACGGGTGTCCTGTTATCATTTTTTAACTTCTCCTCGACCCCAAGGATGAGCTTCTCGAGTAACGGTTTGTGACCCGCCTGCTTTTTCTGGTCCGGAAACTTCTCCAGGGACCTGGATCCACAGTCAAAGGCCGAGACGGCGGCGGCCGAGAGTTTATAGATATTCTTCCTTTGGGCGACGTTGCAGATCTCCGGTTCGACGTACGGGTCATGACTGACGATCAGCTTGTGATCTGCCGAGACCACCACATCCAGCTCCAGGGTGGTCACCGGGTATTTCAGGGCTTCTTCCATCGCCTCGATGGTGTTCTCCGGAACTAACCCCCGTGCCCCGCGGTGTCCCTGCCAGTCGAAGGCGTGGACGAGAACGCCATGGGAGATAAAGAATAAAAAAGCTAACAGGCCCATCTACTCCAGACCCAGGAACTGGTCATAGGTACACTCTTGGTCCCGCACTCCCCGGTCCTCGATCTGGATCACCCGGTTAGCAACGGTCTGAACGAACTCGTGATCGTGGGAAGTGAACAGCAAAGTGCCTTTGAAATCAATCAGCCCTTCGTTGACGGCGGTGATGGTCTCGAGGTCCAGGTGGTTGGTGGGATTATCCATCACCAGTACGTTCGATCCGGAGAGCATCATCTTCGAGAGCATGCAGCGGACCTTCTCCCCCCCGGAGAGGACGTTACACTTCTTCAGGGCCTCTTCTCCGGAGAAGAGCATCCTTCCCAGGAATCCGCGCAGGAAGGTCTCAGTCTGGTCCTTGGAATACTGCCGCAGCCAGTTGATGAGGTCCAAGGACGAATCATTGAAGAAGCTCGAGTTGTCGTTGGGGAGGTAGGCCCGCGAGGTGGTGATCCCCCATTCGATCTTACCCGCGTTCGGCGTGAGCTCTCCGTTGAGCACTTTGAACAGCGCGGAGGTCACCACTTCGGACTTGGCCAGGAAGACGATCTTCTGACCCTTCCGCACGGTGAAGGATACATTATTAAGGATCTTCTCACCTTCGTACTCAACCGTGAGACCGTCCACCCGCAGTAGGCTGTCCCCGGCTTCTCGGTCTGGCTTGAAACCCACGTACGGGTATTTTCTGGAAGAGGGCTGGATGTCCTCCAGGGTGAGCTTATCCAGGTGCTTCTTACGCGAGGTCGCCTGCTTGGACTTCGAGGCGTTGGCCGAGAAGCGCTGGATGAACTCTTTGAGTTCTTTCATCTTATCTTCGGTCTTCTTGTTCTGGTCTGAGAGCATGCGCTGGGCGAGCTGGCTGGACTTGTACCAGAAATCATAGTTCCCGGAGTAGAGTCGGATCTTGGAGAAGTCGATGTCACAGATGTGGGTGCAGACTTTGTTGAGAAAATGCCGGTCGTGGGAGACCACCAGCACGGTGGTGTCACTCTGGTCCATGATGAAGTTCTCCAGCCACTGGATGGCCTTGAGGTCGAGGTCGTTGGTCGGCTCATCCAACAGCAGGATCTCCGGTTTCCCGAAGAGCGCCTGGGCCAGGAGCACTTTTACCTTCTCACCACCGGTGAGATCTTTCATTTTCTTCTGGTGGAGATTTTCTTTGATGCCTAGACCCGCCAGTAAGGAAGCCGCGCCCGATTCAGCTTCCCAGCCATTCATCTCTGCGAACTCTCCTTCTAGCTCCGCGGCCCGCTCTCCGTCTTTTTCAGAGAAGTCTTCCTTGGCATACAAAAGGTCTTTTTCTTTCATGATCTCGACCAGCCCGGAGTGACCCAGGATCACGGTCGTTAGGACTTCTTCTTCTTCGAACGCGAAGTGGTTCTGGCGCAGGACCGCGATCCGCTCGCCGGGGCCAATTTCGATCTTCCCTCCCGTCGGAGAGACTTCACCACTGAGGACCTTGATGAAAGTCGATTTGCCCGCTCCGTTAGCACCGATGATCCCGTAGCAGTTGCCGGGGACGAATTTTAAATTAACATCATCGAAAAGGGTTCTACCGCCGAATTGGAGGCGAATATCATGCGCTGCTAACATAGTGTGTCCTCAAACAGATTTTTTGAGGAATGTAGCACAAGGTCAAAGCAATGTCTAAGAAACTGCGATTACTCGTCCTGAGAAGGGGAATTCTCCATGAACTCTTGGTGATGCTCTTGGATGGTATCGTAATGAATGCCAAAGACTTCTTTTAGCTTTTCCTCATGCTTGAGGTCCAGTTGACTTATCTGTTGCTCCATCTCCGTCACAGAATCTTCGGTTGTTTTCTGCTGCTTCTCACTCAACAGGCCATCGAGTTCGCTCTGGTAACTCTCCTGCTGGGCGAGGTAGGTCTGGTAGATTTCTTCACCGTCGATGGGTTCGAGCCGCTGCAGAAGTTCTTTGAGCTCTGTCAGCCAGATGTCTTCGCTGCTCGCCGCTGCATCGGTAAAATGCTCGTTGGATTCAGCTGGCTCCGCGAGCTCGACCATAGCTTCGGGAGTCTCCTCTCGCTCTGTGACCGGAGCGGAGATCTCATCCTTGTTAAAGGGAAGCACCGCTGGGGATCTGCTGATGCGCTTGGGGGCGCCCATCTTGACCTTGACGGTGTCCATGGTATCCGGATTCTCTCCTTTGGAGGAGAAGACCTTAAAAGCACCGACGAATAAGAGAGTTAGTAGTAAAGTTCTCATCCTAAAATTATAGGCGCTGGCATGATCTCGCTGCAAGGTGAGGTAAAATTCTCCACTTTTCGGAAGCTAGGACTATTCCTTAGCCTGTGTCTCAGGTATCAGTGGCCGAAAAGCCCTGAGGAGCAAGGCCACCACCAGGGCCGGTAGCCAGACCCAGGCCAGCTCACTGAGGATCACCACCAACCCTCTTTGCCCGAAGAAATTGGCCACCCCGATGGGCGAGACTTCGATCGGCGTCCAAGGGAAAAAATACCTGCCATGATCAAAGGGCCACCCGGCCGCTACCCCTAGCCCACCATTGGTGAGAGCGTCCAAGGCGATGTGGGAGCTGGTTGAAAAGAAAGTTGCCAGGAAAACTGTTTTCCGGTCTGACCGGAGTCGCCGGTACTTTCCCTGGCAAAGGAGCGCCACCAGCAAAGCAAGGAAAATGGAGTGCGTGAATCCCCGGTGGCCCCACTGCGACTCATACGGTATCTCGAACCTGAAGGCGATGACGTCGAAGTCCGGAAAGATTGAGAGAACGACACACAAGAGCAGAAGTCGCCGGGAAAAAAAAGGCCCTACCTTTGAGAGCTGTAGGGCCACGGGAATAATTGCGTGAGTAAAAAGGGACGCCACCTATCTTCTATTACCTGTCATCCTTAAGATGATGAGGAAGAGATTGATAAAATCCAGGTACAGCCGTAGCGCCCCCATGATGGCACCTTTCTGGTAGCTCTCCGAGTCCCGGGAGGAGGGCGCCATATTTTTTATCGCCTGAGTGTCGTAAGCCGTGAGTCCTGCGAACACGATGATCCCCACCAGACTGTAGACCTTGCTAGCGGTGGACCCCATCAGACTGGGGAAGAAAAAAGACAGGAGCGAGAAGCCGACCAGTCCGAACAGGCCCATGGTACAGAAGGATCCGACGGGTCCGAGGTCTCTCTTGGTGAGAAATCCGAAAGCACTCAGACCGGCGAAGGCGATGGAAGTGGTGAAGAACGCCGACTGGATACTCTCCGCCGTGTAGATTAGCGAGAACACCGAGAGGGTCACTCCGTTCAGGGTCGCGTAGAGCATGAACATGGCCGTGGCCATCAGAGAACTCATCTTGTTGATCCCGGCCGAGAGCCAGATCACCAGGCCGAACTCTGCGAAGATCAGTCCGTAGAAGAGAAGCTTATTGGAGACGATGGTCATAAGTAGCTGCTGGTCAGTTCCGATGGTGTAGGAAATGAATCCGGTCAAGAGGATCCCCAGAGTCATCCACATGTACACCTTGGACATGTACTGGGTGACCGCGGTCTGGGCGGTGGGATTTCGGTAAGTGTCTGTGGTTCTTTGCATATCGTATCCTTTAAAGTTTGAGTTCGAGGACGGCCCATTCGTCGTAGAGAACTTCCAGCTTTGCTTCTGAACTCTCCTGCTGGGCCTTGAGGGTTTCTGCTTTCTTTTTTGTTTCTTTATCAGGGCCGGTGAAGTCGAGTTCGGAGATCTGTTTTTTGTGGGCCTCGATCTTCGTTTCTAGTTTCTGGATCTCGGCCGGAAGTTCTTTGTAGCGGTTGCGCTCCTTATTGTTCATCTTTTCTTTGGAGACTGGAGGCTGCGGGGCCTGCTTATTCACTGCCGGGGTCTTCTTCTTGAGCTCTTCTTCCAGGTGGACCGCTTCCAAGAAGAGTTCCGCTTGCGAGAAGCCCGCCTCGAAGATCTCCAGGTTCCCTTCGTGCAGGACCCAGCACTTGTCGGTGACGTTATCGATGAAGGAGCGGTCGTGGCCCACGATAATCAGAGCACCTTCGTAGGTGCGGAGTTCTTCTTCCAGGATGCCGATGGTCTCGAGGTCAAGGTCGTTGGTCGGCTCGTCGAAGATCCAGATGTCCCGGGCGTGCTTCATGAACTGGGCCAGCTGCAGCCGGTTTTTCTCCCCACCGGAGAAGGTGTGGATGGGTCGCTTGATCTCGTCGGAGCTGAAGAGGAAGTTCTCCAGGTAGCTCGCCACGTGGCGCTTCTCGCCGGTGTTGGAGATGACGAAGTCGATGCCTTCACCGATCATGTTCCACGGCGTCTCATTGTCATTGAGCGCTTCCCGTTTCTGGGAGAAGTAGCCCACATCCAACCCGTGTGGCCGGGTAACTTTGCCACTGGTGGGTTCGAGTTCCTGCAGGAGAATTTTTAAAAGCGAACTCTTCCCGACGCCGTTTCTTCCCATCAGTGCGATCTTGTCGCCCTTGGCGATGGAGAAGGTGAGGTTCTTGAAGAGAGTGCGCTCACCGAAGGCGAGGCACAGGTCCTCCGCCGAGACCAGCACTTTGGTTTTCCTTCCGGAAGACTGAAGGTTAAGGTTCACTGACTTGTGCGCCTGGGACTTTAATTCCTGGATAGTGCTATTGAGGTTCCCGTAGTCTTCGATCCGTTTCTTACTCTTGGTCCGCCGGGCGCGGGCGCCTCTTTTGATCCACGCCGTTTCTCTTCTCTGCATGTTGGAGAGCTTATCCAGTTCTTTCTCACGGCGGTTCTGGTCTTCGATCAGGAACTGCAGGTACGCCTCGTAGGTCCCGCTGAAGCTTCGCAGCTTTCCGAGCTGGATGTGGATGATCCGCTCCACCACGTTGTTGAGCAAGCTCCGGTCGTGGGAGATGATCATGAAGGTCTTGCGGCTTGACCGCAGCTCGTCTTCAAAATCCTGGATGGTCTCGAGGTCAAGGTGGTTGGTCGGCTCGTCCCACAAGATAAGCTCACAGGGCGACGAGAGTCCAAGGCTCAGGGCCACTTTCCTCTGCTCCCCACCGGAGAGCGAGATCATGTCCCGCTCCAGGTTGGCCACCCCAAAGAACTTCAGGTAACTGATGTACTGGTTATGGAGGCGGTCTTCGCCGAGCTTGGTGAGCTCTTCGTAAATGTGAGACTGCTCGGCCACCAGTTTTTCGAAGTTCCCCTCACCCGCTCCCAGCATGTCGGAGATCTTATCCAACCGGAGCTTGAGCTGCTTCATCACCGGGTAAAACTCGTAGAAATAATTTTCGATGTTGGGGCCTTCCAGGAACGGCAGCTCCTGGGGCACGTAGAAAAAAGTAAAGTCTCGGCTCTTGTCGTAGATGAAGGGAGGCACAGTCGTGTCGGGTGTGACCATCCCTGCGAGGACTTTGAACAAGGATGATTTTCCGTGGCCATTGAGGCCCAGCACTCCGATCTTATCTCCCTGATTGAGAGTAAAGGTTACGTCTTTGAAGATGACTTTATGAGGAAAATGAAGACTTAAATTTTGGAGAGTGCATAGTGTGGCCATAGGTGCATATTATCGTGAAGAAGCTGCGGCATGTCTAGTTATTAGAAGAGTTAAATTGTGGCGAAGCCTCAGGGCTTCGCCGCAAATATGATCTAAGTTCCGATGCTTGGGTCCGCAATAATATAGTCGGCAATTCTCTCAGCGAGTGCAGAAATGGTCAGCAGTGGTGTCGCGCCCAAAGACCGAGGGATGATGGAAGCGTCAACGATGTAAAATCCCCGGTGGATGGTGCCATTGTCATCGAAGACCCGGCCTATGTGGTCCACCACTCCCCATTGCCCATCGTCTGCCATAGGGCAGCCTCCGAGCGGATGGGTGGCCTGCATCTTTTTCCCGAAGATGGTTGACCGTGGATTCGGAATAAACGTTCCGCCATGGACCTTAGCAAACTTCGCCATCTCCCGGTTGATGAACTGGAAACTTTTCTCATTGACGACATTTTTCCAGCTGACGTGAACCCGGTCTAAGGCGTGGTCAAGCACGTACTTCCCGCTAAAGGAATCGTGGCCGCAGGCAAAGAAGACCATGGAGTTATTGAGCGCGCCGTTGTCCTCAGGCTGAGCAGTGTCATAGAGGTCGATTTTAGCTTTCTGAATCTGCTCTGCGGTGAACTTTCGAGGATTGGCCAATGCGTACGCCGCAAAGGCCTTGGCGAGCATCGGCGAGAGAACTGACGGCAAGGTTCCGTCGAGCAGCAGGTACCGTTCCATCAAGTCCACTTCACTCGGGTGCCGGTAAGGTTTACGGTAGTCGGCGTAGACCATGATGGCCTGCCCCACCGGGGCTTCGATCTTCAAGAGCCCCTTGGTTCCAAGAATATCGGTAGAGCCGTTACCGTTATAAGACATGCCCATGACGTCGCCGTTAGCGGAGAACCTGCTCCCCAAAGCTGGTGAGAGCCTCAGGCCTTTGAGCCGAGACTTCATCATGATTTCCGTCGAGCCCATGGACCCCGCGGCCATGATCACGCAGTCGGTGGAAACCTGTCCCTTGCGGGGAAGGAGTCCGAAGGCCGCCATGTGCTTGGTGTAGTGGACGATGTACTTCCCGTTCTTCTTCTCGATGTGGTTGACCTCGATCATGGAGTAGATCTCCGCTCCGTTGGCCTTGGCGATGGGAATGTAGTTCACGGTCAGGACGTTCTTGGCGCCGACGTTACACCCCGCACAGCAGTCTCCGCAAAGTGTGCAGGCACTCTGGGGAATGCCGTAGACGTTCTTCTCGCCATTGCTTCGGTGGTTAACGTTGAGAGTGAGTTGGTTGAACGGGAGTCCGTTCTCCTCAGTCATTCTCTGGTGCAGCCGGGTCTTCTTCAGGTCCATCGCACGGGGGTGCTTGGTGGATTTGAGGATTCCCTGCGCCCGGTTCATGTACTTGTCAATCTTCCCGTTCGCGAAGTCTTCCTTAAGTTCCCGAGGCCATTCCCGCTGCTGCCACACCAGCGCTTCAGGCCTGCTGGCGATCGCCGCATTGATCAGAGACGTTCCACCCAGACCGGAGGCGCAGATGACGTCGACATCACTTTTGATGTGTAGGTTCGAGTCTAGCAGTCCCAGAGGATTCAGCTTCGTCCGTCCAGTAGTGGCGATGTCGCTTCCACCGGTCGGAAACATTCCCGGATGCCACTCCCGGCCCCTTTCCAGGATGCAAACTTGCTTCCCGGAAGCCGAGAGCCTCGCTGCCAGGACGGAGCCGCCGTAGCCGGAGCCCACGATGATGAACGGGTAGTGGCCCTTCATCTGTTTAGGGTCATTGGCAAGGTCCCGGGGATCTTTCCGCGGCAACGCCGACGGAGTCCGGTCCACCGCAGACCTGGTTTGTTTTTCTTCTGAGACCACTCCGAAGAGTGCCGCACCCGCCAGACCCCCGACGCCGGAGGCGACGAAGTCTCTCCGGTTGAGCTTCAGTTTTTTATCTTGTTCATCACTCATGTGTGTCTCCCGGTGTTGGCTCGCTAGTTCTGTCATTGTTGAGATTGTGTCTGTGGATCTGGCTGTGTTCGTAGACCTGCTTGCGGACGCGGTTGAGTCCGCCCAGCGGTCGGTGCTCCGGTGTCGAATGCCAGGGGTTGAAGGCGAGGTTCTCGCAGAACGTCTTCCTGCGCTGGGAGAGGAAGTTCTGCATCGGGATGAGCAGGTGGGCCACCGGAACGAAGGGCGAGAGATTTGGATCCCAGGTCACCCGGGCATTCTCGATGGGCATCAGCTTCGGATCCGTCTGCACCTGAACCAAAAGCTCGATGCACGCAGAGGAAGAAGCGAGCTGGCGGGCCATGACGGTTTTGAGATAGTCTTTTTTGAGCCGCTCGCTGAGTTTCACTGGAACCTCCGGACCGTGAGGACACCGCCGGGCCATCAGCTTCATGGCATAGGGCCCCAGCTTCTGCGGGAGGGCAGAGAAATAATTGGCCGTGAGTGGATTTGACGGGAGATCCCCGGACGCCGCGAGGATCTGCAGGCTCTCGCGGTCTGAGGCGCTCAGGAGATTTACATTCCTCATCAGCTCCCCCACCCCCTGCAGCCCGTGGGCGGTGGCGAGCTTCATGAACTTCACGTAGTCTGCGACGTCTTTTGCAAAAAAATTCGGAGCACTCTGCAGGAGGAAGTCCTGAGTCCTTCTCTCGCCAGCGAGCTTCTCACCGTCGACACTCATGAGCTTCAGGGCAAGTCCCCGGCCATCGGCGAAGCCGTCGTGTTTGCGGGCCCCGGACCCGTTGGAAACCCGCACCCAGGTGGGGTACGAGCGGGCCTGCTTGAAAACTCCCTGCCGCAGTGACGGCGGGAGATTGTCGAGGATCTTCAGCTCGGCGTGCACGCAGCCGTGTTCTTTATGGTGGATGATCCTTCCCACCGGCGCCTGCGAACTGCGCTGAGAGTACCCCTTGGCGACCAGCTCGAGGATCTCTCGGGTGGCCTGCTCTTCACCGTCTGGGACGTTTTCCTGTCCCAGGTTGTTCGAAGAGGCGATCTTCCTGCTAGGAAACTGCCCACAGCTGGAGAGGATGAGCATGAGGGAAAGGAGGTGTTGGGGTTTCACGGGGGTTTCCTATCAAAAGAGGAGTGTTCTCTCTAGGATAAGACGGGCCGGAAATAGTTAATAGACGGCAGAACTTGTCCGGGTCCCGAGGTCAGCAGACAAAGCCAGTCCAGTATTCTCCTAGCACTGAACAGATTCCACAGGTCGGCTGCGGGTACCATAACTGTTCGATGGTGTTCGGGGCCAGGGTGCGAACAGACGGTCTTCCCCAACCCCTTGAATTTTATTTCTTCGAATTCAAATGGAGTGTATATAGTTTCGACAGTCCAGGAAAATTCAGGCTTCGTTCCATGGACTTGCAACATCTTCAATACAATGGTCGCTATGAACACGACAGTACAACATCCAGATCTGGACTACCGCCAGATCATCAAGACTGAATACGACTACCGAAAAGAGAGGAACCCCCTCTATTCCCTGCGATCATTTGCCCGCGACCTGAACCTCTCCCCGTCCCGGCTCTCCGAAGTTCTGAACAATAAAGGCGATCTTTCCTCTCAGAGCATCATGGACATCGGGGCCCGGCTTGGCATCGCCCGGGAAGAGCTCCTTGCCATCAAGGCCACTCTGGACCTGAAGAAAGCAACGACGGCGGAACACAAGGCCCTGGCCCAGAGCTACCTAGACAACTATACCTACCAGAATAAATTCGTGCAGCTCTCGGAGGACACTTTCCGCATCCTCGCCGACTGGTACCACTTCGCGATCCTCAGCGCGATGGAACTCAACTACTACGACGGCTCGGCGCACTTCCTCTCCCGGGCACTCAGACTCGAGAGCGGGATCATCCAGCAGGCCCTCGACCGGATGCTCGAGCACAAGATGATCAGCTTGAACGGGCAGAAGTATTACCCGACGGGAGAAATTTTTTCCACTTCCAATGACGTCGAAAGCAAAGCGCTGAAAGAAGCCCATAAGCAGAACATGGACCTGGTCAAACTGTGCCTAGACGAAGTGAAGGTCGAACTCCGGGACATCACCTCCGCCACTATCTGCATCGACGTAGACAAGCTCCCGGAAGCGAAGAAAATGATCAAAGAGTTTCGCCGGGGCCTGAGCAGGTTCCTGGAATCTGGTAAAAAATCGGCCGTCTATAACATAAATATCCAACTCCACCCACTAAGCGAGATCATCGATGAAAACCCTGATTATTAGTTTCCTGCAGGCGGCAATCTTCCTGTCACTCCTGGGCTGCCAGCCCTACCTCAAGATCAAGATCTCGAAGAAGTCTCTCGAGGGCCAGGTGGCGAGGCTCGACCACGACAAGGGAAACGGCGGAGACCATATCCGGATGCAGTTCATCGAGAAAGGCAACGACCTGCTCCTGCGCAAGCACGCTAAGATCGCCTTCATCATCGGTGAGAAGAACTACCAGATGATGCTCGCTCTTTTAAACACTGAACACATTAAAACAAGTCTGGACGTGCTCAAAGATAACGACGGGAACCCGGTCGACGCACTCGGGACCCCGGGTCTGATCGTCCTCTACACCGGAACGGAGAGAGACACTCTCGGCTGGGATAAGATCTTCAAAGACAAGTACACCACCGATAAGATCATCCTGCACGAGCTGTTCCGGGGGATCGGTCTGGACGACGATGACTACAAGTTAACTTTCCAGATCCTGCTTGAAGAGAAAGAACTCAGTAACAAGGAACGGATCATGCTGCCGGCCCGGCTGTTGATCTGGGACCGGATAGTGATCACCAGCGACGGAACTCCTTCACCCATCAAGGCCCTGAGCGAATGTGGTAAGGCCAAGCGCTACGACAAGAGAGTCGAAGTCATCGTCTCCTGTGACAAGCTTACCAAAGCTTGCACTTTCGTGGACATCAAGGATGGAGCGAAGATTAAAAAGCTCAGCATAAGTAACAACTCGAGCAAGGAAGAGATCAACCTGATCGAATATTTGAATGTGTATGTGCATAAGACGGCGCTGGTCTGTTCGGCGAAAACCGAAGAGTACAATGATTGCACCAATCCAGTGAAGATCGTCAGGACTCAGGAGTGCTACCTGGAAGCTTCTCAGTCTTCTGCCGGTGGAAAATCCACCACAGCCGATGAGCAGATACGGGAGCGGGATATGCAAGTGCAGTACGAGTCAAATAATCAGTTGCAGCAGGACCAACAACAACAACAACAGCAGCAGCAGCAGCAACAACAACAGCAGCAGCAGCAACAACAACAGCAGCAGCAACAACAACAGCAGCAGCAACAACAACTTGAAAACATCAGGAAGAGAGACCTTGAGAATGAAGTCAATTATCAAAGGCAACGGGACATCCACGCTGAGTCGTCCGATAAATCTGAGCACTAATTAGAGCGTGGTGCGCTTTAACCGGCGCACCTAAGCTTCCTCAACTCCAAATCTTTGGTAAATCTACTTAAATTTAGAGATAAAATTGCCCTTTGCCCTTCCAGATGAGTTGCTTCATCTGATTTCATTTTGGAT
>DATLXA010000026.1:0-1797 GCA_035576105.1 Bacteriovoracaceae bacterium | reverse complement strand
TGTCAAGTCCCGGGGGATTGTGAACAGTAGTTCAAGAGTGAGGAAGGTTCTTTGAGAAAGATTTCGGGTTGTTTTTGATGCCATCGGCAAACGGCTTCGTAGGGCGTGATGCGCCCGATGCGGCGCAGTTTGCGATGGAAGTTGTGCAAGACCAACCACAGCTTGAGGTCGTCTTTGATCTCCTGGGCGTTTTGGGAGCGGTTTTTCTTGGTGGTTGCTTCTTTGATGAGGCCATTGGTCCTCTCGACCATGCCGTTGGTTTTGGGGGTATAGGGCCGGGTCAGGCGGTGTTCGGTTTGAGATTTACGGCACACGGCATCCAAAGGATGCTCGGTTTTGGCCGCGCCATAGCGGTTCTTGAAGCCATGCAAAGTGAACTCACGGCCATTGTCAGTGAGGATTTTCTCCACAGGGAAGGGAAAAAACTCCAGGCATTTGGTCAGGAAGTCAGTGGCGGCCTCCTTGTCTTTGTATTCATAGACCTCAAGAAACACCAAGCGGGTCGCCCGATCAATGGCGACAAAGCAGGGGTGCTTTTGCCCGTCCAGTTTGGGCAGGTAAAAGCAATCAAGGTGCAGCAAACCGGGGCCATATTCCTTGAAAGTGCCGGGTTGTCCGCTGTCCTGCTGCTCTTTGCGGGGCAAACGGCTGCACCCGTGTCGCATCAGAAGACGGTGCAAACTGGAACGGCGGGCGTGAGGCAGAATCGCTTGCACCTCATCAAGCAACTCGTCCAAAGGAAGTTGGGCGGTGCGGCGCAACCACAGCACCAGTTCTTCTTCTGGGTCGTCCAGAGCATAGGAAATGGTGTGGGGACGGCACGAGCGGTCGAGACAGCTTTGCTGGTGCTTCCAGTGGTGGATAGTGGCCTGGTGGATAGTGGCCTGAGAGACATGGAATTGTTGGGCCAGCACGCGATAAGGCAGGGTGCTGAACTGGATGAGTTGGCGTTGTCGTGGAAGCAGGGCCGCATTAGAATGAAGATGCATTGAGTGGGGTGTCCTTCTTGGTCGAAAGAAATTCTACTCAATGTCCCTTCCTTTTACCTCCTACTGTTCAGTTTGTAGTGGGACTTGACAACTACTCATATAAAAATTGTATCAGGCACATCCAGGTTAGAATCCCTACAATCAGACAAGCCAAAAGCACCCTACAAATACAGAATGCTCATTCTTAATGCCCAGACGCTTGCTATCAATTACCACCACCGCAACCATATCAGGTGCTTGGAGCATCTACTGAGGCGCTCTGACTTTGAGGCGTTGGCCGCATCTGCGATGTATCGGCCATTCACCCGACCAAAACACCATATCTAATCTGAACCGCCAGCCGCAACACGGGCATTTGACCCAATTCACTTCATAAGGGATGACTTCCATAGGCTCATTCCCATTGTGAGGTTCGCCCCGTCCTCGGTAAGACGGCTCCGGTTCGAAGCGGTAATCATACTGCGATTCTGCCGCATCATCATAAGATGGCTCCGGCTCGAAGTCGTCATCGTATTGCGAATCTGTTGCATCCTCCAGTGGGCCATTAAACAGCTTTTGCCAGCGAGCACCGCAGTTTCCACAGAGGTAGAAGTCAGGAATGGGGTCAGGATAAGTTTCAAATGAAGCATGGAAGACTTGCCTTAGTGCATCTTCACAGGAGTTATTATTGCATTGGTTTCAAGAGTTCGCATTGGTAGTAAAGGCAGAGCCTGTGTTTGAGTTCCTCGGCACTCAAGACGCGCTCGGCATCCACCGTGTTTTTCTTGCCGTGAACCCATTTGGGTTCAATGGGATTGAGCCAAGGGCT
>DATLXA010000025.1:0-15191 GCA_035576105.1 Bacteriovoracaceae bacterium | reverse complement strand
GTAGGACTTGGCAGATCCACCGTTGATCTTTGCCATCGTCATTGTAATCGCTGCTGTAAGTGTCGTTTTACCGTGATCGACGTGACCGATAGTCCCGATATTTACGTGCGGCTTACTACGGTCAAATTTTTCCTTAGCCATCAGGCTTCTCCTCTAGATATAAATTCCGCGCTTCTGCAGAATTTCTTTTGCTTGGTTATGGGTGAGCGGTTCGTATCTCTTAAAAGTGAGAGTGAAACTAGCTCGACCCTGTGTCTTAGAACGAATCTGGGTACTGTAGCCGAACATTTCTGATAAAGGAACCTCGGCTTTAAGTACATCTTTGTTGTGCTTTGATTCAATTCCAAGGATACGTCCACGTTTTGCGTTAACGTCTGCGATCACGTCGCCTGAATGGTCACTAGGAGTTATGACTTCTAACGCCATCTGCGGCTCCATGAGCACCAATCCGGCCTTTTGACAGGCTTCTTTGAATGCCATTGATGCTGCAATGGTATAAGCAATATCTGAGGCTTCTGATTCATTAAATTCAATAGACTCAATTGACACCTTAATGCCAATCAAAGCGTAACCGGCCATAGCTCCACCCGGAGCGGACTCCAGGATACCTCGTTTAACACATTCGTAGATCTCTTCCGGAATACTCTTTTCTTTCTTTTTGATTTCGACTTTGATCTCTGGGCTGTCCTCGATTGGTTCTACCTTTATCGTAGCTTGTCCAAACTGGACTTTTCCGGCGAGTTCACGCTGGAAAGTATTTGAAGCCGTGGCAGTGCCCTTGATGGATTCTCTATATGCAACCTGAGGGCTGCCCTTATTTACGCCAACCTTGAACTCCCTTTCCAATCGGTCCGTGATGATATCAAGGTGGAGTTCGCCCATTCCCAATATAAGGAGTTGACCGGTCTCTTTGTTGTTTCTGAAAGTGAAAGAGGGATCTTCTATTTTCAGGTACTCGAGAGTTGTTTGAAGCTTTTCTTCATCGGCAGAAGTTTTAGCCTCGATCGCAATTGAGATTACTGACTCGGGAAATTCCATCAGATCGTAAATAATGGGCTTATGTTCAGAGCAAAGAGTCTGGCCAGTGGTTGTGTATTTCAGCCCGGAAACAGCGATGATGTCTCCCGCCGAAGCAGACTCAAGCTCAGACCGTTTATTGGCGTGCATCTGTAGAATCTTATTTATCCGCTCTTTCTTCTTCTCCAGCGGGTTATAGACTTGTGATCCGTTAAGGAGTTCTCCTGAGTAAATCCGGAGATAGGTTATTCTTCCGACGAATGGATCAGATGATATCTTGAACGCAAGGGCGCTGAAGAGGTCTTTCTCATCCGGTTTTCTAGTTATAATATTTTCTGAATCTTTGGCATCGTGGCCTTTGACTTCACCAATATCTAGTGGAGATGGCAGGTATTTTATGATGGCATCAAGGAGTGGTTGAACGCCCTTATTCTTGAAAGCACTTCCGCAAAGAACAGGAATGAACCCATGCTTGATGGTGGCTTCACGCATGGCCACTTCAATCATTTCGGCGGAAATTTCTTCACCACCCAGGTAGGCTTCGGCTAGCTTGTCATCGTAGTCGGCAAGGGACTCTAGAAGTTCGTCGCGGTAAAGCTTGGCTTCATCGAGTTCCGTACCTTCGAGTTCTGAGGTTGTGTACTTGGCACCTTGGTCTGACCCCGCCCAGGTCATCTTCCGCAAGGTGAGGAGATCGATCATGCCCGAGAAATTTTCTTCAACTCCAACGGGCATCTGGATAGCAGCGGCTTTCTTTCCGAGTTTCTCTCGGATTTCAGTAATACAGTTTAAAAAATCAGCACCGACCCGATCCATCTTATTTACGAACGCAATCCTAGGAACGTTGTATTTGTCCGCCTGACCCCAGACGGTTTCAGATTGAGGTTCGACCCCACCGACGGCGTCAAATACTCCAACGGCTCCATCTAGCACTCGCAGGGAACGTTCAACCTCAATGGTGAAGTCCACATGGCCGGGAGTATCGATGATGTTGATTGTTGAATTATTCCATAGACAAGTTGTTGCAGCGGCAGTGATGGTGATTCCACGTTCCTGCTCTTGAACCATCCAGTCCATCGTAGCAGTCCCTTCGTGGACTTCTCCGATTTTATAGTTTTTGCCAGTGTAAAAAAGAATTCTTTCAGTGGTGGTCGTCTTACCGGCATCAATGTGGGCCATGATGCCGATATTACGAACCTTATGAATTTCGGAAGATTTCATTGCAAAGTCAGATTACCACTTAAGGTGTGCGAAGGCCTTGTTTGCTTCTGCCATCTTATAAACGTCTTCTCTCTTTTTGACAGCTCCACCACGGTTGTTAGCTGCATCGATGATTTCATCGCACAGTTTTTCCACCATGGTTTTGCCTGAGCGGGTACGGGAGTAATCACGTAACCAACGAAGGGCAAGGGACTGCTTACGGTTAGGACGAACTTCAATAGGCACCTGGTAGGTAGCTCCACCGATACGGCGAGATTTAACTTCAACAGCTGGCTTGATGTTGCTCATGGCTTTCTTGAAAACCTTGATACCTTCTTCGCCAACTTTCTTTTCAACCAAGTCTAGTGCTTGATAGAAGATCGATTCTGAAGTCGATTTTTTTCCATCATACATAAGAGTGTTGATGACCTTGGTAATGAGAATGTCATTATACTTCGGGTCCGGGAGTACTTCCCTCTGCGGGGCTTGATGTTTACGGCTCATATTTACCTCAAATTAATACTATTTCTTAGGTTTCTTAGCACCATAGTGTGAACGACGCTTACGACGTTTTTCAACGCCAGAGGCATCGAGTGCACCACGAATTGTGTGGTAACGAACACCTGGAAGATCCTTCACTCGACCACCACGGATCAGAACAATTGAGTGTTCCTGAAGGTTGTGACCTTCACCACCGATATATGAAATGACTTCAAAACCGCTGGTGAGTTTAACTTTACAAACTTTACGAAGGGCAGAGTTTGGTTTTTTTGGCGTAGTTGTGTAAACACGTGTGCAAACACCACGACGTTGAGGACAACCTTCAAGCGCCGGAGATTTAGTCTTCGCTTTTTGTAAATCGCGACCTTTTCTCACTAATTGGTTAATAGTAGGCATACTTCAGTTCCTTACATTGTTTTAATGATTAGCCGTGGTTTATAACAAAACGCGCCGGCTAACACAAGGTTAAATTATTAGTTCTACAAATTCATACTGAACGGATTTTCTTCCTTTTTGATATCTGCTTGGAATCCTTTGTAACGAGGAATCCCAGTACCTGCCGGAATGAGTCGACCCATCAAGACGTTTTCTTTCAAGCCGCGGAGCACATCTTTCTTCCCTTCAAGCGCTGCTTGAGTAAGAACTTTTGTGGTCTCCTGGAAGGAAGCCGCAGAAAGGAATGATTCCGTTGTAAGCGATGCTTTTGTGATACCGAGCAAGAGGGACTTAGATCCCGCGGGCTGGCTTCCTGCAGCTATTAAACGTTCGTTCTCTTCTTTGAATTCCACCTTAGTGACAGAATCTCCTTCTACGAAGATAGAGTCGCCGGGGCCTGTGATTTCAACTTTCTTCAACATCTGGCTAACGATCACTTCAATGTGCTTATCATCGATCTTCACACCTTGGAGACGATAAACTTCCTGGATTTCATCAGTGATATAGCGAGCAACCGCCTTCTCACCAAGGACACGAAGAATATCATGCGGGTTAGTCGGTCCATCCATGATCTGGTCACCTGGACGGACATAGTCACCCTCGTTAACGATCACATAGCGACCTTTCGGGATGGTGTAGACCACTGGGTCTGAACCGTCTTCAGGCTTAATGATGATCTTTCTAGATCCTCGAACCTCAGGGCCATACTCGATGTTCCCTGCGATGTCGGCGATCTGTGAAGAATTTGTTGGCTTTCTTGCTTCGAAGAGTTCTGCAACTCGAGGTAGACCCCCGGTGATGTCTTTCGTTTTCGTCGACTCACGTTGAACTTTTGCGATGACAAATCCACCATCAATTTTGTCTCCTGGATTCACTACGATGTTCGCACCAACAGGCAGTGAATAAGAAGCAATACGTTTCGTACCCGGGACGATGATCGGATTACCCTGATCGTCCACGATGAAGATTCGTGGTTGCTTAGAGACGTCTTCTTTTGCTTTAGCTTCGATGACGACTCGGTGAGAGAGACCGGTTACGGCATCAAGGATCTCCGTATAGGTCGCACCTTGGACCAGGTCTTCGTACTTAATCGTACCCGAGACTTCAGACATGATCGGCATTGCGAACGGATCCCATTCAAGAATCCGGTCACCGACTGCTACTGTTTGACCGTCCTTGAAGAACAAGGTCGCGCCGTAGATAGCCGGGTAACGCTCTTTCTCCGCGCCCGCATCTGTCTTAATAATAATTTCACCCGTTTTGTTCATGATGACCATGTGACCGGCAGCACGTTCAACAGTTTTAACATTTTCGAATACTAACTTACCTGCGGTCTTCGCTTCGGTCTTATTGACCTGAGCTCCTGCAGTAGCGGTACCACCGATGTGGAAAGTACGCATGGTGAGCTGAGTTCCCGGCTCTCCGATAGACTGAGCGGCGATGATACCAACGGCTTCGCCGATGGAGACAAGTTTGCCGCGGGAAAGATCTCGGCCGAAACAGAGTCCACAGTAACCGTGTTTTTCTCTACAAGTCAGAACTGATCTTACCTTAATTTGGTCGATTTCTTCGGACATGATGGTGTTAACATCTTTCTCTGTGAAGAGATGGTTTCTCGGGAAGAGAACCTGCTGGTTCTTACCTTTGAGGTCTTCCAGTGTCACCCGCCCTAGGACTCTCGAAGCAACGTGTTCAGCGATTTCCCCTGCTTCAACTCGTGAAGTGAGGACAATGCCGTCAGTCGCGTCACAGTCAACCTGTCGGATGATACCATCCTGAGCTACGTCGACGAGACGACGAGTGAGATACCCGGAGTTTGCTGTCTTGAGTGCCGTATCTGCGAGACCTTTACGGGCTCCGTGAGAAGAAGCGAAGTACTGGAGAACGGTGAGTCCTTCACGGAAGTTTGAAGTGATCGGAGTCTCAATGATCTCGCCGGAGGGCTTGGCCATGAGACCTCTCATCCCTGCGAGCTGCCTGATCTGAACGTTAGATCCTCGGGCTCCCGAATCCGCCATCATAAAGATCGCGTTAAACGAAGGAGCTTTGGTAGACTCTTTCCCATTCTCGGAGACGAAGTCATCTTTGGACAGGCCTTCGATGAGAACTTTGGAGAGCTTCTCGTTGGTCTGTGCCCAGACGTCGACGATCTTGTTATACCGTTCGCCGTTGGTGATTGATCCTTCGTTGTATTCGTTGGTGATCTTATCAACTTCTGCCTGCGCTCCACCAATGATCGCTGGTTTCTCTTTCGGGATAACCATGTCTTTGATGTTGATCGAGATACCAGCTTTGGTGGCGTACTCGTAACCCATCTTCATGATGGCGTCAGCGAAGAGCACGGTGTCCTTCTCAGTACCTTTCCGGTAGGCGAGGTCGATGAGCTTCGCGAGTTCTTTCTTATTGAGGATCTTGTTGATCACTTCGTAGTCGAGGACTTTCGGAGTGATGTCGTAGATGAACGCACGGCCAACGGTAGTCTCAACCAGCCTGCCGTCGAGTCGGATCTTGATCGGAGCTTGTAGGTGAAGGTTATTGGTGTGGTAAGCAAACTGCGCTTCTTCCTTCGAAGAGAACACCTTACCGTATCCACGGGCAAACGGACGCACACGTGACATGTAGTACATACCAAGGACGATATCCTGAGAAGGTACGATGATCGGTGTTCCATCTTTCGGAGAAAGGATGTTGTTGGTAGACATCGCAAGGACACGAGCTTCGATCTGCGCTTCGATTGAAAGTGGAACGTGAACGGCCATCTGATCTCCGTCGAAGTCAGCGTTGAACGCTGTACAGACGAGCGGGTGTAGTTGGATCGCTTTTCCTTCGATAAGGATAGGTTCGAATGCTTGGATACCAAGTCTGTGTAGAGTTGGTGCTCTGTTTAGAAGAACCGGATGCTCTTGAACTACGTCCTCGAGGATATCCCAGACTTCCTGCTTCTGCTGATCAACCATGCGTTTAGCAACTTTGATGGTTGTACAGTGACCTTTTTCAATGAGCTTATTGTAGATAAACGGTTTGAAGAGCTCGAGGGCCATCATCTTCGGGAGGCCGCACTGGTGGAGTTTCAGGTACGGACCGACTACGATCACAGATCGACCGGAGTAGTCGACACGTTTCCCGAGGAGGTTCTGCCTGAAACGTCCCTGCTTACCTTTGAGCATATCGGAGAGAGATCTCAGAGGTCGCTTGTTGGCACCAGTGAAGACTTTTCCTCGACGACCGTTATCAAAGAGAGCATCAACAGCTTCCTGAAGCATACGCTTTTCGTTTCTGATGATGATTTCAGGAGCGTTGAGTTCTTTTAGGCGCTTGAGACGGTTATTTCTGTTGATCACACGGCGGTAGAGATCGTTAAGATCTGACGTCGCGAATCTTCCGGCCTCGAGTGGAACCAATGGGCGAAGATCAGGTGGGAGTACCGGGATCACATCCATCATGAACCAGTCCGGCTTGTTCGGTGACTTGAGGAGTGACTCTACGACCTTGAGGCGCTTGATGTGCTTTGCTTTCGAAAGGTCAGTGGTAGCGTCACGAAGTCCACGGCGGAGCTCTTTATTGAGAATATCAATATCGACTTTCCCTAAAAGGTCTTTAACAACTTCTCCGCCCATTCCGGCTTTGAAGTCGATGTTTGCAGTTTTCAATTCTGCGAACTTCTGCTCAGTTAGAATTGTTCCTACTCCCAGACCACCCTCGCCGGACTCGTTAGCCGAAGAGGTCACGATGTAAGCTTCGTTGTAGAGGATGCGCTCGAGGTCTTTCAGAGAAAGATCAAGGAGGGCTCCGATCCGCGAAGGGAGGGACCGAAGGAACCAGATGTGCGCTACTGGAGAAGCCAGCTCGATGTGGCCACAGCGCTCCCGGCGAACTTTCGAGAGTGTGACTTCGACGCCGCATTTTTCGCACACGACCCCTCTGTGCTTCATCCGCTTATACTTTCCGCAGATACATTCGTAGTCTTTGATTGGCCCGAAGATCTTGGCACAGAAGAGCCCATCACGCTCTGGCTTAAAGGTACGGTAGTTAATGGTTTCCGGCTTTTTTACTTCGCCGAAAGACCACTCACGGATCGTATCAGGGGAAGCCATCCGGATGGAGATGGCCTGGACGCTGATCGGATCTTTAGGTTTATCGAAAAAATTTAATAAGTCTTTCATGAGCTTGTGCTCCTCTTAAAAATTAAAGAATTGTCTCAACGTTCGGTTCTTCAAGCTTCACGTCAAGCGCCAGCGCTTGAAGTTCACGGATGAGAACGTTGAACGATTCTGGTAGACCAGGTTCGAGAACCTGCTCACCCTTAACGATGGACTCGTACATCCGGGTTCTTCCAACGACGTCATCCGACTTCACTGTTAAGAACTCCTGCAGAGTATAAGCGGCACCGTATGCCTCGAGGGCCCACACTTCCATCTCCCCAAGTCTCTGACCTCCGAACTGAGCCTTACCACCGAGCGGCTGCTGGGTCACAAGAGAGTAAGGACCGGTAGATCTGGCGTGAATCTTCTCATCGACCAAGTGGTGAAGTTTCAACATGTACATTGAACCGATCGTCACTTCTTCCGAGAACGCTTCACCGGTGATTCCGTCGAACAGGGTTGTCTTTCCACTTCGGTCAAGCTCGGCGAGGTCAAACATCTCTTCGATATCTTTTTCTGTGGCACCGTCAAAAGTTGGAGAAGCGAATCTCACACCCGTTTGGAGTTTCTCGGCTAAGTCTCGGACCTGAGTATCAGAAGCTTTCTTGAGCCAGGCATCAGTTTCTGGAGTCTTGTAGATCTTAGATATTAGATCCTTGATCCTCGAGAGTTCCATCTGCTCTTCCATCATGTACTTAATCTTGTCCCCGAGACCACGTCCGGCCCACCCTAAGTGGAGCTCGAAGAGCTGTCCGATGTTCATTCGTGACGGAACTCCTAGAGGGTTCAGCACGATTTCAACCGGTGTACCGTCGGCCATGTAAGGCATGTCTTCGAGAGGAAGGACTCTTGAGATCACCCCTTTGTTTCCGTGGCGGCCTGCCATCTTATCACCCGCCTGGAGCTTTCTCTTGATGGCGATGTAGACAACGACTTTCTTGATCACGCCTGGAGGGAGTTCGTCACCTTTATGGAGCTTCGCGATCTCCTCGTTTGCCTTGGCCCGGACCCTGTTTATACGGTTACGTATGTCAGCGAAGTACTCGGAGAGCTTTTCTTCCAGATCGGCTTTGAGTGGTAAGTATCCGATGAGCTCAAACGGTATTGAGTAAAGGACTTCGTCAGTGATCTTGGTTCCTTTCTTCAGGAGCTCGGATGAACCGTCTTCAGAAACGAGTTTGTCTTCAGTGACGGCGCCGCCGAGGAGGTCCGCAATTTTTTTGATCGCAGATCTCTGGATGGCTTTTATTTCGATGTTCTCATCTCTTCGGATGAGAGAGGTTTCCTTCTCGATGATGGCCTTAGAGCGGGCATCGAGTTCAACTCCTTCACGGGTGAAGACGTGAGCGTCGATGACTGTTCCGCGGACAGAAGAAGGAACCCGGAGTGAAGTATCCTTAACGTCCCCTGCTTTATCACCAAAGATTGCTTTGAGGAGTTTTTCTTCCGGAGAAAGTTGAGTCTCACCTTTTGGAGTGATCTTGCCAACCAGGACGTCGCCCGGTTTGACGATCGCACCAACGCGGATGATACCAGCGTCGTCGAGGTCTTTTAGGGCCTCTTCTGAAACGTTTGGAATATCGCGGGTGATCTCTTCCTTGCCGAGTTTAGTGTCACGAGCTTCCACTTCGTAGTTTTCAATGTGGATGGTTGTGAAGACATCCTGAGCAAGGATCTTCTCGTTAATGAGGATCGAGTCTTCGTAGTTATATCCACCCCATGGCATGAACGCCACCAGGATGTTTTGTCCCAGAGCGAGGTCACCAAGGTGAGTCGCTGGACCGTCGGCGATCACGTCGCCGGCGTTAACGATGTCTCCTTCTTTCACCAGAGCTTTCTGGTTGATGGAAGTGTTCTGGTTCGACCGCTGATACTTAACGAGCTTATAAACATCTACCCCAGACTCTTCGTCTTTGAAGTTGTCCCTCTGAATCACGATCCGGTTGGAATCGACGAAGATTACTTTACCGTTATGTTCAGCAAATAGAATGGCTCCGGAGTCGCGGGCAACCGTTGATTCGACACCTGTTCCAACGAGTGGAGCATCTGTCTTCACGACCGGGACCGCCTGTCTCATCATGTTCGATCCCATGAGAGCTCTGTTCGCATCATCGTGCTCGAGGAACGGAATGAGCGACGTGGCGATGGAAATCATCTGTGAAGGAGAGACGTCCATGAGATCAACTTCGGTTGCGTCGACGAGAGCAAGTTCACCCTGTTTCCGAGCTGCAATCAAGTTTCCATAAACACGACCATCTTGAATGAAGTGCCGGTCAGCCTGAGCAATGATCTTTCCTTCTTCCTCGAAAGAAGAGAAATACTTGATCTTTTTCTCGATCGAGCGGTCTTCGTTCACAACTCGGTAAGGAGTTTCGATGAAACCGTATTCGGAGACTTTAGCGTAAGTTGCGAGTGAAGTGATGAGACCGATGTTCGGTCCCTCTGGAGTCTCGATCGGACACATTCTGCCGTAGTGAGTGGCGTGAACGTCTCGAACTTCGAAGCCTGCGCGCTCTCTTGTCAGACCGCCGGGGCCAAGAGCAGAAAGACGACGCTTGTGAGTTACTTCAGAGAGTGGGTTAGTTTGATCCATGAACTGAGAGAGCTGAGATGAACCGAAGAACTCTTTAACCGCTGCGGCCACTGGCTTTTGGTTTACCAGATCGTGAGGCATCATGGTGTCTAGCTCTTGGATAGACATTCTTTCTTTGACGGCTCTCTCCATTCTCACGAGACCAACACGGAATTGGTTCTCGAGGAGTTCCCCGACTGCACGGACCCGGCGGTTACCAAGGTGATCGATGTCGTCCACTTGGCCTTTACCGTTGTTAAGATCCACGAGATATTTAACGGTCGTAAGGATGTCTTCTTTAGTGAGGACAGTATTTTCAACTGGGATGTCGAGACCAAACTTATAGTTGATCTTCATCCGACCAACTTTCGAAAGGTCGTATTTTACAGCGTTGAAGAATAGGTTTTGGAACAACAAGTCTGAGGCTTCGAGAGTCGGTGGCTCGCCGGGGCGGAGTCTTTCGAAGATCTTAACGAGAGCTTCTTCTGTTGAGTGAGTCTTATCGAGGTAGAGGGTATTTCTGATCTGGTCAGAGTAATTCACGTTATCGATGTAGATACATTCGACTTGTTTAATTCCAGCTTTCATCAGTTCGAAGATCTTTGATTCGGTCAAGGCTTCGTTAGCTGAAGCGATCACTTCACCGGTAGACTTGTCGTAGAGGTCGTCGGCGATGACTTTACCGATGACTTCTTCAAGTTTTTGCGGGAGTGACTTTAAACCGGATTCCTGGAGTTTTTTCACTGCAGGTTTAGTGATCTTCTTGCCTTTTTTGATGATCGCTTCGCCGGTCTTCGGGTGTAGGATATCGTCGTCGATCCGGGCACCAGTGAGGAGGTCAAAGTCGAGCTCTCGAGAATAGCCTTTCTCAGATAAGTTGATCTTCTCAAGAGGGTAGAATGCCTTTAAGAGATCCGCTACCGAATACCCCATCGCTTTAAGGATCACGGTCGCGTGGAACTTACGTTTCCTATCGATTCGGGCATAAAGAATATTCTTATGATCGAACTCGAAGTCTAGCCATGAACCTCTGTGAGGGATGATCCGGGCAGAATAAAGAAGTTTTCCTGAGGAGTGCTTCTTCCCTGAATCGTGTTCGAAGATGATTCCGGGAGAACGGTGTAGCTGAGAAACGATAACTCGCTCTGTGCCGTTAAAGATGAACGAACCTGTTGGGGCCATGAGAGGGATGTTACCGAGGTAAACTTCCTGCTCTTTTATGGAGGAGATGGTCCGCTGACCGTCATCTCTTTCGGCGGTCATGTCGAAGAATATGAGACGCACAGTCACCTTCAATGGTGATTCATATGAAAGACCGCGGGCACGGCATTCACCCACTGAATATTTAGGCTCTTCTAGTGTGTAACTAACGAACTCTAAGGAAACAGTTTTGTTAAAATCAAAGATCGGGAAGATTCCCTTGAATACGTGCTGAAGACCTTTGTCCTCACGCTTAGCCGGTGGGATATCTTTTTGAAGGAAATCCTCGTACGAGCTGATTTGTAGTTTCATTAGGCTTGGTGGAGACATGACGTAGTCGTTCTTGCTGAAACTTCTACGGGTCCACTCGTTCGGGGCGAATACTTTTGTCATTTAATGACTCCTGAGTATAGAGGCTCTACTAAATTTCTTTTCAAACGCAAAAATGGAAGCACACCGTGGCATGCTTCCATGAAATCCCCAAGGAACTTTTGTCTCAAATTACTTAACTTCTACGGTTGCGCCAGCGGCTTCAAGTTTCTTCTTGAGCTCAGCAGCCTCGTCTTTAGTGACAGCTTCTTTCACAGTCTTCGGAAAGCCTTCTACCAGGTCCTTAGCTTCTTTCAAGCCAAGGCCCGTGATCGCACGAACTTCCTTAATGACGTTGATCGGAGTTGCGCCCTTACCAGTGAGGACAACGGTGAATTCAGTTTGAGCTTCTACAGCTGGACCGGCAGCAGCACCACCGGCAACAGCAACCGGAGCTGCAGAAACGCCGAACTTTGTTTCAAGTTCTTTCACAAGGTTTGCGAGGTCAAGGACAGACATTTTTGATACGTGTTCGATTAATTGATCGTTAGTGATAGACATAATATTCTCCTAAAAAATAAATGGTTAAATTAAGCGTTTTCAGTAGCAGTAGCCGGGGCAGTTGCGCCGCCACCTTTCTGCTCTTGAATCGCAAATAGTACTCTAGCAAAAGCTGAAACTGGCGCATTGAATGTAGCAAGCAATGTTCCAAGCATCTGGTCGCGGGATGGCAATTTCGCAAGTGCCACGACGTCCGCCTTAGCTAGTTTTTGAGTCCCTAGCATACCGCCCTTAATGGTAACGATATCCGTGAACTCACCGGAAGCGTCGTTAATGATTTTTGCAACAGCTGCTGCATCTTCATAAGCGAACGCGACTGCGCTGGATCCCTTCAGATCAACGAGAAGTGGTTCTGCGAAGGTTCCCTTGGCCGCGCGAGCGAATAGAGTGTTCCGAGTAATGACCATGTGGCCCTTAGCTTCGCGAACAGTCTTCCGGATTCTTACAGAATCCACCGATGGAATACCTACGAGATTTGTTAAGAAGACAGCTTGTGACTTCTCAATTTTCTCTTTGATTGATGAGACTACAACGTCTTTTTCTGCACGTGTCATCATACTTTCAATCCTCCGTTAGTATTAGATGGAGGGAGTTTCGGCAGGCTTTACACTTCTCTGTGAAGAAACCGGCTGTCTTCAACCCTACAATGTCGTTATTAAACTGATACTGTAGATGCGTCTACGGTATCGATCTTCACACCTGGGCTCATTGTGGCGCTTATTACAAGCGATTTCACGTAAGTGCCTTTAGCTGAAGACGGCTTTGCTCTCAGGATCGCTCCAGTGACTGCTTTGAAGTTGTCAGTCAGTTGAGCTTCCGTGAAAGACTTTTTTCCTATTGGAACGTGAACGATACCGTTTTTATCTGCACGGTATTCAACTTTACCAGCTTTCTGCTCACCAATTGCTTTAACGATGTCAGTGGTAACTGTTCCAAGTTTCGGGTTCGGCATAAGGCCGCGGGGTCCGAGAACTCTTGCGATCTTTCCGATTTTACCCATCATGTCAGGAGTAGCGATCACACGGTCGAACTCCATCCAACCGCCGGCGATTTTATTGATGATATCTTCGCCGCCCACAAAGTCAGCTCCGGCCTTCTCTGCTTCAGCAAGTTTTTCACCCGCTGTGATAACAACGATGGTTGTTTTCTTTCCGGTACCAGCAGGCATGACGATCGCTCCACGGACCATCTGGTCGGCGTGACGAGGGTCAATACCCAGCCTGAAGGCCAGGTCTATGGTTTCATCAAACTTAGCAAAGGCTACTGTCTTAACTAGATTGATAGCTTCAGAAACAGTGTGTAACTTTACTGCGTCAACTTTCTTAGCTGCTTCAGTATATTTAGGTGATACTTTTTTCATTTTTTCCTCCCGGTACAAACGATCATTTAGATCTCCCGATAATTATTTACTTATAATCCAATTTAAGACCCATAGAGCGGATTGATCCCTCTATGGTACGCTTAGCCGCGTCATCGCTTGCAGCTGTCAAATCTGGTGCTTTTGCTTTAGCAACATCAGAGACAATTTTTTCAGCAACCGAGCCCGCTACTTCATGGCCAGGCTTTTTTGAGCCAGACTGAAGTTTAAGCTTATCCTTCACTAGATAAGTAACCGGAGGTGTTTTGGTGATGAACGTAAACGTTCTATCAGAATACACTGTGATGATAGTTGGAAGAGTAACGCCCATGTCTTTCTGTGTACGGGCATTGAATGCCTTACAGAATTCCATGATGTTCACACCACGCTGACCGAGAGCTGGACCAATTGGTGGTGATGGATTTGCTTTTCCACCTGGGATCTGCAACTTGATAAAACCTGTGACTTTTTTAGCCATAAACTACTCCTGGCGGTGCATGCGACCGAAGTCTCCCGCTTTATTTATTAAACCTTCTCTACTTGAGAGAATTCGAGTTCTACTGGGGTTGGCCTTCCGAAGATGGAAACCTGAACCTTAACTTTACCTTTCTCAGAAATGTTCTCAACCACTCCAACGAATGATGTGAATGGGCCTTCGATAACCTTGACCGAATCGCCTTCGGAAAAGTTCGCAACGGATCTTGTTCTCTTGAATCCTTCCGCAAGGCTAGCCGTCATCGAAGTCGCTTCTTCATCAGAGATCGGCATCGGCTTATCTTTGGTACCGCCGATGAATCCTGTGATCTTATCTGTGTCTTTCACCAGGTGCCAGGTCTTCTCAGACATGATCATCTTGATGAGCACATACCCAGGAAAGAATTTCTTCTTCATGGTTCTTTTTTTACCGTTCACGTTTGCGACGACGCTTTCTTCAGGAACAACAATCTCAGCGAAGTATTCTGTCATACTGTGGTTTACGATTCGCTCTTTAAGAGTTTTCAAAACACGGTTCTCAAATCCACTTAGGACGTGAACGATGTACCATTTGAAGTCAGGAGTATCACCAGTAGCTAGTACTCTCGGTGTTGTTTCTTCAGTCATATGTGACGATCCTTATTTATTAACAAGACCTAGTAAGAAGTTGGCAGCGAAGTCAAAGAAGCCGAAGACAAATCCCATTATGGTTACTGCGATCATAATGACAAAAGTGTGACGCCAGGTTTGCTGTGTATCGGGCCACACGACCTTCATCACTTCATGGTAAACATTTGTGAGGAATTCGGCGGACTTGGGTGTTCGGAGAATGTAGAAATATACTGCCAAAGCGATAAGCACTGATACGGCTTGAGTGAGTCCCGAATAATAGGGAATCATCGCCTCCATTGCAAACCACTCAGAGAGTTTTTCGAAGAAGCTAACTAATACATAACCTAGAGTAATACATACGAGTGCTACAGAAGTTTGAATCCACTTCTTGCCTTCATCATTAGAAGCCACAGCCATTTAAAACCTCAATTTAAGCTTAAACTAAACCCCATTTATGCAAAATCATGAGATGTCTGTCTACAAAAAAATGTATTTGATTGACTATTTAAGTGGCGGGCGCAGAGGGACTCGAACCCCCAACCTGCTGATTTGGAATCAGACGCTCTACCGTTGGAGCTATACACCCGAAGCAGAAAACAAAAAATCCGCCTAGAGCGGATTATTCAAAGAAGGCCAATCAAGTATTTCTGATTGGCCTTGCGTGTTAGAAATTATTCGATGATATCTGAAACAGTACCGGCGCCGATAGTACGTCCGCCTTCACGGATCGCGAATCGAAGACCTTTCTCCATCGCAATGGGAGCAATCAGTTCAACTCCAAAAGAGGTGTTATCCCCGGGCATGATCATCT
>DATLXA010000024.1:0-173525 GCA_035576105.1 Bacteriovoracaceae bacterium | reverse complement strand
GGTGAGGAAATACCCAGTAACATCTCGAACCTGGAAGTCAAGCTCACTTGCGGCGAAGGTAGTGCCAGGGGAACTTGGTGTCAGAATAGCAAGATGCACCCTCTATTTTAAAAAGCCCCGAATAAAATCGGGGCTTTTTTTTTGCTTAAATCTCATAATCTAAATCACAATTACATCTTCACCGTGAAAGGACAGACCCTTAGTAAATTGGATCTATTCCAGGAATTCTAGAAAACAAATGTAATTGGGGAGGTATGGGTGATAGGGACTAGAATGAGTAGTTGATGCTTCTGCTCTTAAACATGAGATTTAAATGACTTGCTCTTTTTCCTGATGGCTTTACAATTTACGCATGGAAAAAAAAATCTTACGGTACCAGCTCTACGCTCTGTTTATATTTACCACTCTCAACCTGGTGTATTTCTATTACAAAGAGTCCCTGCCAGATAACTACTATGAGATTTCCTCACAGAATACTTCTATCAACTCATTCACTTACTATCTATTTAGCACGCTTGCGAATTTCGGCTTCTGGTGTGGGATCTGGGTTACGGTCGCGTTCCTAGTTTTTGCAGGGTTGCATTCCTTTGTGCTCACTAAGAAAAAAGATATTAAGAACCAGATCGTGATCGCGGCACTCTTACCGCTGACTCTTGGCCTCTGCTTCATTCTCTTACCGGAAACCGTCGGAGAAGGTCTTTATTTCCTCATCAGAGAAAACCTCAGCGCAGTCACCATTGTCCTGAGCATTCTGTTCTTTGGTGCCAGCTTCTTCTACCTGGTCTCCGAAAAGCAGTTTTTTAAAACGTGTAAATACCTTCTAAGAAACTTTATCGTCGTTAAAGACCAAATAAAAGAGCTGAATTTTTCTGCTTTTAAAAACTTCGATGCGAAGAAGTCGCTCTCGGACCTTCAGCTCAAAGCGATTGATCTCCTCGCGCGATTCAAAAAATTTGAATCGGCCACTGTGCCATCAAAGTTAAAAATAGGCGGGGCTGAGCCGGTTAACACTCGGACGAAAGAATCAGCGAAAGAGAAGCCACTGGCGAAACTCAAGGTTCCTGAAAATAAAGTCTCCGAATTCAAGCTTCCTGAGTTAAAGATCTCCGAACCTAAAAACCTGGAGAACAACGATGTGCTTCCGGCAGATAGTGAGAAGACGGATGACGAAGAAGTGACCGGTGAGTTGGATGAAGAAATCAATGATTCAGAAATTGATGGGTCTGATGACACTGAGGCTGCTGAGCCCGGTGAAGACGACTCTTCTGAAGAGGACGAGGAAACTGAAGCCTCTGTAGATGAGGATGAGTTTGAAGCAGTAGAAAGCCCGTATGTGAGGAAGAAGAAAGTTCCGGATATGTTCTTCGATAGTGAGGAACTTATCAGTTGCATAGTGCCCAAGAACATCACCAATCAGCAACACGATCCCGATGACCAGTACTTCGTAAAAATTGCTAAGGCGATCGAAGAAAAACTAAAAGAATTTAACATCACTGCACACGTGATCAACGTCTTGAAAGGACCTGTGGTCGATACCTTTGAACTCGAACTCGGAGCAGGAGTGAAGGTTAACGGAGTAACCAACAGAACCGATGACCTGAGTTTGGCCCTGATGGGCGCGCCCATCAGGATGGTCTATCCGATGAAAGGAAAATCGACCATCGGCTTGGAAGTGCCAAGAAATCCTCGGGACCTGATCTACCTGGATGAGGTTTTGAAATCTCAGACCTTTAAGAACACAACATACCGGTTGCCGATCGCCATGGGCAAGGACGCGTACGGTGATGCGGCAGTGATCGACCTGGCTTCAACTCCACACTTCCTGGTAGCGGGTACCACCGGTGCAGGTAAGTCTGTTTTCGTTAACACACTGCTGGTTTCTCTGATTGTAAAACTATCTCCGAGAAAACTGCGCCTGATCCTGATCGACCCGAAACAGCTCGAGCTCGCGCTCTACCAGACGCTTCCCCATTTGATCATGCCGGTTGTGACGGATCATTCCATCGCCTCCGTCGCACTCCTCTGGGCCATCGATGAAATGGAGAGAAGGTACACACTGCTCAAAGACTTCGGCGTGAAGAACATCGATGGTTTCAATAAAAAAGTAAAGATCGCCGGCCACGAGCTTCTCTGTAAGATCAATAAGTACTACGAAGACGCCGATGCGATGGATTTCGAAATGCCCTTCATCGTGATCGTCGTTGACGAATTCGGAGACCTGGTCCTTTCGAAGTCAGGAAAGGCCATCGAGAACTCGATCAGCCGGCTGGCGGCGAAGGCCAGAGCGGCCGGGATCCATATTGTGTTGGCGACGCAAAGACCTTCTACTGACGTCATCACCGGTGTGATTAAAGCAAATTTTCCAACTCGGGTTGCCTTCCGGGTAACGACCAACATGGACTCCAGGGTCATCCTGGATACCATGGGGGCCGAGAAACTTTTAGGTAGAGGGGATATGCTCTTTAAACAGGGAATCGAAACTCTAAGGATGCACTCCGCCTTCGTTGAGGAGGATGAGATTGAAAACCTGGTAAAGAAATTATCATCTATCCCCGCCCAGTATGACCCCGGCGCTCTCGAGTTTATCGAAAATAACGGCGAAGCAGCAGACGAAATTGATGGCATGTTAGCGGACGGTCAAGTTGAAGGAATGAAAGATGATAAATACGATGAAGCAGTTCGCGTTATAGCCATGCATCGCGTAGCCAGCGCATCGTTTCTGCAAAGAAGACTCGGTGTAGGATACAACAGGGCAGCGAATTTAATCGAAGAAATGGAGCGTCATGGCGTGGTAGGACCGGCGCAAGGTTCCAAGCCACGTAAAGTTTTAATTCCCCCGCCAGCGGATTCAACGCCTTGATTTCACTCTCAAGAAACTTGCC
This sequence comes from Bacteriovoracaceae bacterium, assembly GCA_035576105.1. Taxonomy (GTDB): domain Bacteria; phylum Bdellovibrionota; class Bacteriovoracia; order Bacteriovoracales; family Bacteriovoracaceae; genus Peredibacter. Next base: position 170,643 of record DATLXA010000024.1, on the reverse strand, counting down.
CTAAACGGCAGGGCGTGCTATTAACTTCTGACCATTAAATTACATTCCCCGCGAGGGGAAAATCTAATCACTTAATTTGGTTGGTCCATCATAACGATGGCAGTAAGTGATTCGATAAAACCACCAAGGAGTTTTCATGTCTCAATTGAACGTCAAGCAATTGCTTGAGGCCGGCGCCCACTTCGGTCACCAAACACACAAGTGGAATCCGAAGATGAAGAAGTACGTCTACGGCGAACGTAACGGAATCTACATCATCGATCTTCAGCAGACTCAGCCACTCGCCGCGAAAGCGTACGAGTTTTTGAAAAAAACAGCTGCGTCTGGAAAGTCTGTTCTCTTCGTTGGAACAAAAAGACAAGCAGCTGACATGGTGAAGAAAACAGCTGAAGACTGTGGATCGTTCCACGTCACTTCTCGCTGGTTGGGCGGAATGCTCACCAATTACAAAACCATCGCGCTCTCAATCGACAAGATCCGTAAAGTTGAAAAGATGAAAGAGAACGGTGACTTCAAACTCCTCACCAAGAAAGAGCAGTCAAACATTGAAAAAGAAGTGGTGAAGCTCGAGAGAAACCTCGGTGGGATCAAGAACATGAGAAAGCTCCCGGGAGCGATCTTCATCATCGACCCGAACAATGAGCACATCGCTGTGAAAGAAGCGAACGTCCTCGGGATTCCGATCGTTGCGGTCACGGATACCAACTGCGACCCAACAGGGATCGAGTACGTCGTTCCAGGAAACGACGACGCGTTGAAATCCATCACACTCTTCCTCGAGTACTTCGCGAATGCCATCACTGAAGGTTCAAGCAAGGCCCGCAAAGACAGCGGTGACGAATCGAGCCGAGACATCGACCTCGAGAAAGAAATCCTTGAGAAGTATGAAAAAGACATCGATCTTCAAGGTGCCGACGAAGTTTAATCTCTCATTTAAAGGATACTACCATGGCATATACAGCGATTGACGTAAAAAACCTCCGCGAGACCACTGGCGCAGGGATGATGGACTGTAAGAAAGCACTCGATGAAACTCAGGACATGCAGAAAGCGATCGACTACCTCCGGGCCAAGGGCCTGGCCGCGGCCGCGAAGAAGCAGTCTCGGATTGCTGCCGAGGGTTTGATCGCGGCGGTTGTTAAAGGGAAGATTGGATCTGTGGTCGAAGTGAACTGTGAGACGGACTTCGTCGCCAAAAACGATGATTTTCAGAAGTTCACAGCTGCGGCTGCGAACATCGCCGTCGACGCGAACCTCACCACTGTCGATCAACTCCTCAGTGCGAAAGCACCCAACGGTCACACCATCAAAGACAACATCTCCGAGCTCACCATCAAGATCGGTGAGAAGATCGATGTCCGCCGGGTTGAAGTCCTGAAGCTCGAAGGAAACGGGATGATTGGCTCGTACGTTCACTCAGGAAAAATCGGTGTTCTCTGCCGGGTTGAAACTGATAAAGACGTGACTGGTAATGAAGCGTTCAAAGATCTGGTAAAGGATCTTTGTATGCAAATTGCAGCTGCTTCTCCGCAGTTCCTTAACGGCACGGAGATCGACGAAACCTTTAAGCAAAGAGAAGCAGACGTCTACACTGCTCAGTTAAAAGAGCAGGGGAAGCCGGAAGCGATGATCCCGAATATCGTGAAGGGGAAACTTGCGAAACTTGCTTCGGATGTTTGTCTCTACGAGCAGTCATTCGTGAAGGATTCGGACACCACTGTCGGCAAGCTCATCGAGAGCGTTTCCAAGACCGTCGGTGCTTCCATCAAAGTCACCAAGTTCGTTAAACTCAACCTCGGTGAAGGTCTTCAGAAGAAAGAAGAAGACTTCGCTGCAGAGGTCGCCAAGATGACGGGACAGAACTAATTCCAGACTTACTATTTTCGAGAAGGGGCTTTTAAAAAAAGTACGTCGTACCGAGCCCCTTCTTCTTTTAAAAGGTTCCATGAAATATAATCGTGTACTCATTAAACTCTCGGGCGAGGCCCTCGCCGGTGACCAGGGCAATGGTATCTCGGGTGAAATCCTCACAAAAATCAGCACCGAGATCGCGAGTCTTCACAAGACCGGCTGTGAGATCGCCATCGTGGTTGGCGGCGGGAACATCCACCGCGGGGTCGCGGGCGCGACCTCTGGGATGGACCGGGCCACGTCTGACTACATGGGCATGATGGCGACCGTCATCAACTCCCTGGCCCTGCAGGACGCGCTGGAAAGAAAGAATGTTTACACTAGAGTCCTTTCAGCGATCGCCATGCAAGAAGTCGCAGAGCCGTACATCCGAAGAAGGGCCGTCCGCCATCTTGAGAAGAAACGGGTGGTGATCTTCGCCGCCGGAACCGGGAATCCGTATTTTACCACTGACACCACGGCGGCACTCAGGGCAAATGAGATTCACGCGGACGTCATCATGAAGGCCACCAAGGTCGACGGGATCTACGACAAGGATCCGATGAAATTCAAAGACGCCAAGAAGTTCACTAAACTTTCCTACATCGAAGTCCTGAACAAAGAAATTAAGGTCATGGACTCGACGGCCATCACGCTTTGCATGGATAACAACATGGACATCATCGTCTTCAACATGTTCGAGGAAGGCAACATTGCCAGAGTCGTGAACGGCATTGAAGTCGGCACACTAGTCACAAAAAAATAACGGGAGATTAGGTTATGATGAAAGAGCTTAAACCTATACTTGATGAGCAGATGAATAAGGCGATCAAGTCGCTGCAGAACCAGATCACCAAAGTCCGGACCGGTCGCGCCACCGCAGCGGTCTTGGACGGGATCATGGCCGACTACTACGGCACCCCGACCCCGATCAAAAACATGGGCCAGATCTCCACTCCGGAAGCCAGGCTTCTTCAGGTCCAGCCATTCGATAAGACTCTCATCGGTGCCATCGAGAAGGCCATCCTGGGCGCGAACATCGGGTTGACTCCAGGAAACGATGGGAACATCATCCGGATCCAGTTCCCGGCGCTCACCGAAGACAAGAGAAAATCCTTCGTCAAAGACGTCAAGAAGATGGGCGAAGACGCGAAGGTTGCTATCCGGAACGTCCGCCGGGAGCAGAACGATAAAGTGAAAGCTTCTGAGAAAGGAAAGACCGTCTCGGAAGACGAGTCAAAAAAAATCCAGGAAGAGATTCAGAAGATCACAGATAACTTCATCAAAGAAGTTGATAAAGTCACCGAGGCCAAAGAGAAAGAGCTTCTTACCGTATAAGGTAACTATGTCCAGTATCAAGCATGTGGCCATAATTATGGATGGGAACGGACGCTGGGCGAACAAGCGCTTCCGTCCACGTGTATGGGGACACATCCGCGGCTCCTACGTGGTATCTGAGATCGTCCAGGCCGCCGATGACATCGGTCTCCGCTCCCTGACCCTCTATGCTTTCTCCACGGAGAACTGGAGCAGGCCGATCGAAGAAGTGACCACACTCTTCAAGATCCTCAAGAAGTTTCTCATCACCGAGAAGCAAAAAATACTCATCAACAACATCAAATTCAAAGTTATCGGTCAGGTGGAAACACTCCCGCTGGAGACCATCGAACTGATTAAAGAACTCGAGCTAAAGACAGAGTTCGCAACGGGCCTGAATCTCACCTTCGCGTTCAACTACGGCGGTCGCGCGGAGATCCTCACGGCGGTGAACGCGTTCACTAGCGCGCACCCGGGCCAGTCCATGTCGGAGGAAGACCTCGACCGGCGCATGTACCGCCCTGAGACGGGCAACGTCGACCTGATGATCAGAACAGGGGGAGAGCAGCGGATCTCGAACTTCCTCCTATGGCAAATGGCCTACGCGGAGTTATACTTCACGCCGACCAAATGGCCCGAGTTCAGCGTGAGCGAATTCAAAAAGATCATCAACCACGTCTCTGGCCGAGAACGGAGATTCGGTAACGTCTGTCCACAGGTGAGCCTGGATCAGTCCGCGGTGATCGCCGAGGCCAATAAGTCTATCTTCATTCAAGGGGCAACTTCCAATGTCCAATAACACCATCAGGATCATCTCTGGTGTCATACTGATCTCGTTCGTCGCCACATGTGTATATTTCGGCCGGACTCCGACCCTCATTGCCATCGGCTTCATTGGCCCCTTCATGATCGACGAACTCATTACTAATTTCTACGAGCAGCCCCGGGTCTCGATCAGGTATTTCTTAGCGCAGTCTATCCACGCGCTGGGATTTTATTTTTTCAACTTCTATCAGATCAGCCAGTCCTCTTTTAGCCTGTGGATCTCCGCAGGAATCGTGCTTGACCTCCTGCTCATGGGGTACCTCTTCATCATCTACAAGAAATCGGACACGCTCCTCACCGTTGCTCGGGCAACCTCTTGGGGAACGGGGCTTTTCACTCTCATCCCACTGCTGTGCTTGAGCTACGTCATCCATCAGGAAAACTGGTTGGTCCTTTTCATCGGACTCTTACTCCTAAACTTCATGGTCGACACCGCTGCGTATTTCTGTGGCAGAAGGTTCGGTCGGCATAAACTCTGGGAGTCGGTGAGTCCGAAGAAAACCGTCGAGGGGGCCATTGGTGGAGTGCTTTGCTCCGTTATCGCGACCTGTGTTTACTGGCATTTCCTGGTCGATGAGGTGTCTATCGTCACCGTTATCTTCTTCCTGATAACTGCCAGTTGCGCGCAGATCGGAGACCTGACCCAATCTAAATTGAAGAGGCAGTTCGAGATAAAAGACAGTTCTTCTCTTATCCCAGGACACGGAGGGGTGTATGATAGAGTGGATAGCTTGCTATTCGTAGCACCGCTGTACGCATTTTATCTAATGGCCAATTATCAGTAGGGTTAACCATGTTTGAAAAAATTCTGATCTTCATCGTCTTCCTAGCACCACTCATATTTTTCCACGAACTCGGCCACTTCATCTTCGCCAGACTCTTCGGGGTCCGGGTCGAAGTGTTCTCCATCGGGTTCGGCCCCAAGCTCTTCAAATATCTCCACAAAGGCACCGAGTACGCAGTGTCCGCGATTCCACTGGGCGGGTACGTGAAGATGTTCGGAGACGATCCGTTCTCGGACGCTCCACTGACGGAAGAAGAAAAAAAAGTCGCCTTCACCCACAAGAGCAAGTGGGCGAGGTTCTGGATCGTCTTCGGTGGACCGCTCGCCAACCTGATCCTCGCCTACACCCTCTACGTCGGGCTTCTCACGCAAGGGGAGAAAGTTCCGGAAACGAAGGTGGGAGTGGTCACGGAGAAATCCGTGCTTTACAGCAAGGGACTCCGGACCGGGGACGTGCTGACGGCGATCAACGATGAGAAGGTGATGAGCTTCGACGACTTCAACATCAAAGGCTCCAGCGTCGAGAAGATCTCGGTGCGCAGAAAAAATGAAACAGTGGTGATGCCGGTCGACATGGAACTCGAGCCGTTCATCAACGAGTTCGTCGCCATCGTTTCGGTGGTGAAGAAACCGATCTTCATCAATAAGAAAGGCGAGCAGTTCTACCTCTCCCTGACTCCCAAGCCTACTGACCTGAACGTTTCTCTCGAAGAGATCTCCAGCAGTTTCCAGGGCAAGGCGTACCTCTATAGCTTCCACAATCCGGGTGACCAGCTCAAGCTCGACCACGCGACCGAATCCGAGATCACCGCGCAGCCTGGACAGAAGCTCACCGACCTTCTGGTCAACATGGAATACTATCCCGCGGACCTCGGAGTGCGGAACATCGTCATGTCCTCGCCCGCCGACAAGGCCGGGATCAAGAAAGGCGATATCCTCACCAAGATGAACGGAAAACCTCTGCTGAGCTTCGAGGACCTGCGAGTCGGACTCCAGGAGATCCCCGAGGGTAAAGAAGTTCAGGTAGAAGTGCTCTCGAAGGGAGAGACAGCAGTGAAGAACCTCATCCCGACCGTGAACACCGCAAACGGTAAGAAGACGAAGATTATCGGCATCGAGAGCGCCGTTGAGTACATCCAGCCTAAACTCATCGTGGCCAAGGCAGACAGCTTCGGCGCTGCTCTCGGGATCGCTTTCTTCCGCACCTGGGACGGAGTGGTTAAAACCTTCAACGGCTACAAGAAGCTCATCACCCGGGAAGTATCTCTCAATAACATCGGCGGGCCGCTCGCCATCGGAAAGGTCGCCTCAGATTCTTTGAACATCAGTCTCTCGATGTTCTTCCGCCTGATGGCCATCATCTCCATCAACCTGGGTGTGATCAACCTCTTCCCCATTCCGGTGTTAGACGGCGGACACATCATGTTCTTGTTCTTCGAGACTCTCAACGGAGGACCGCTGTCGCGCCGGAAGCTCGAGATCGCACAGCGCTTCGGTGTCTCCGTGCTGTTCCTGCTGATCTTCGTGGCGATCTTCAACGACATCACCAGACTCTTTTAGACCTTGAGCTTCCTGTTCATCGATTCGACCTACGACATCAGCCTGGGACTTCTGGATGAGAAGCTCGGGTGGGTCGACTTCAAACGCCACCTGGGACTCAAGGCTTCGACGGTCATCCAGACCGAGGTCTTCAAACTCTTACAAACCTATTCCATCGATCCCCTGACGTTACAGGCCGTCATCTTCGTCAACGGCCCGGGCTTCTACACGGGACTCCGGTTATCTGAAGGCTTCTCTGATGTTTTCGAATTCTTCGGGGTTCCGCACCTGTCCTTCTACAGTTACGAAATTCCCTTCTGGTGCGGTGTCGAGAGCGGCACGTGGTTCACCAAAGCTTACAGAGGGGAGTACTTTTTCTACGACTGGACCAGTGGCACCGGGAGGTCCCGGCTCATCGGCGCAAAGGAATTGGCGGCGCACCTAGATGTGAACTCAAAATACTACGTCCACTCAGCGACGTCCCTCGATGAGCTCAGCCTTCAGTACATCATTGACCCTGTCCAGACAACGGACCTGCTACAGACACACCAGAAAGAAATCTTCTCAGAGGTCATCCGCCAGAAGCTAAAAAGAGAGGTCTACTACTTTAGGGCCCCTGAAGATGAGTTCAAGGTTAGCACATGAGACGGCTTTTTTTTCTTCCCACCACCATCACCTACGGTTTATTCGCCCTGCTGTTTTATTCAGTCTTGAAGCACACCATCTACGTCCAGCTCGCGGTCGTCCTCGTCTTCATCCTCGTCGGATTCGTCTTTAGAAGATCCTCTGTCCCGCACCGGGAGAGCTCGAAGCTCGGCGGTGAAATCTATCTGTCACCAGTGCACGGTAGAGTCGAATCCATCCGGCAGATGATCGTGACTCCCGAGTACCCGTCACCGTGCCACGAGGTGCGGATCTCGATGTCATTGATTGACGAGAAAGGACTCTACCTTCCGACGGCGGGTGAAGTAACCTACCTCAAGGCCACCAAAGGTAAGAAGATCCCCCGCAATGCCAAAGAAGAATCTTTCTACACCAGTGTTGAGGAAATCTCTCACACTGACCTCAAGCTCACCTCAAAAAGCAAAATAACCTATCTCCTGCGGTTCATTGATTCCACCTATAGTGAGCGGCCGGTAGTTTATTTGAAGTACGGAGACAGAGGAGTTGGAGCGGCGTGTTTTGGATATTATCCTTTCGGCGGAACATTGATTATTTATTTACCGCAAAATAGTGATATCTTAGTTTTTGATAAGGAAAAAGTTATTCCAGGACTTACAGTCATTGCCGCAGTGAAGGATAAGAAAAAGGAAGAGTATGTCACTTGATAATCGACGTTGGGTTTATTTTCTCCCGAACACATTCACTGCCCTCAACATGGCCTGTGGCTTCATCGGTATCCTGTACGGCTTCCACGGTGAGTTTTATAAGGCCTGTATGCTGATTGTCCTAGGCGCAATTTTTGATAGCGTGGACGGAAGAGTTGCCCGGATGACCAATACTCAATCCAGCTTCGGTGAACAGTTCGACTCTCTCAGTGACCTCGTCTCGTTCGGAGTCGCACCTGCCATCGTCTTTTACTTCAGGTTCCTGGCGGAAGCTGGCAGACCTGGGATGGTGGCTGCTTTTTTCTTCATCCTCTGCGGGGCCCTGAGGCTCGCGCGCTTCAACGCCAACATCGATAAAAATAAATCAGACTACTTCCAGGGACTGCCGATTCCCGGCGGAGCAACGGCGGTGGTAGGGTACATCCTGCTGTCACTGAACTTCCCGGAACTCTTGAACAGAGGCTTTGCAATTTTCTACATTCTCTTCTACGCAGCACTTATGGTTTCGAGTCTGCCGTTTCCGAGCTTCAAAAAATCCGAGTGGGTCCGAACCCACCGCAAGCAAGTGCTGATGATCATCTTCATGATCTTTGCGTCCCTCTTCATCTACGAAGAGATCATGATCCCTCTCATCATCACCATCTACGTCATCGCTTCCCTGGTGTACTTTGTCACTCACCGGAAAAGATTCGAAGGGATCTTCGAATGGCAAGACGAGAACGAGTCAGAAGTCCCGATGTGATTTCTCACTACAGGCTAGTCATCGAGTACCGTGGCCTCAGGTACCTGGGTTGGCAGATCCAGCCAGAGACCTCGGGGAAAACGGTACAGGGAGAACTGAACAAGGCCCTTAGAGTCATCTCCAAGTCAGAACAAGTGCGAAGCCTGGGTGCGGGCCGGACTGATTCAGGTGTTCACGCATTGGGGCAAGTGGCGAAGGTGAGCATCCCTCTCGTCATCGACCCCAAAAACCTTATCAGGGCACTGAATGTCAATCTTCCGGATGACATTCGGGTACTGGAAGCCGCAGCTTCAGATGATGCTTTCATGCCGACGGTGAATGCAAAATCAAAAGAATACCACTACCGTTTTAGCGCCATGCGAACCTTCAACGCTTTCCAGAATGACTTCATCGTCAATTATCCATTCGAACTTGACCTGTTAAAAATGAGAGAAGCCTGCGCAGTCCTCCGTGGGGTGCATGACTTCACCAATTATTTCTGTGAAGGAACAGAGGTCTCGAGTTATGTGCGGGAGATCTTCGAATGTGAAATCCTAGAGGTTCAGCAAGGCGACTGGAACATGTTTCCTTCACATTATCAGTTTAGGATCGTTGGAAATGGATTTCTCAAACAAATGGTCAGGCTTCTCATGGGCGCCATATGGAATATTGGGCGAGGCAAAATTACGGTTGATGAATTCAAAACTTCACTAAGCTCAGTAAAAATAAAAAAACTGGGAGCTGTAGCCCCTCCCTTTGGTCTCTATATGGTCCGCGTTAATTACTGAAAACTTTGACATTTTCCCTCTTTGTGTTAGAAAAATAGATCCAATTTTATCCTAAGAAAAAGCGAGATTCTATGTCTTATACAATTCAGGACGTCAACGGCTGCACAAAAAAGCTCATCTTCAATTTCGAACAGGTTGATCTTAGCAAGGAAATCAAAGAAGCTCTGATCGCTAAACAGCAGAACTCAAACCTAAAAGGCTACCGAAAAGGTAAGGCCCCCTTAGACATGGTTCATAAGCTCTTCGGACCACAGGTCGAAAACGACGCTCTCTACCGGTTCATCTCAGACCAGTACTACACAGCTGTTAAGAAAGAAAACATCCGTGCCATCGGCTATCCGCAGTTCGGAAACACTAAGTACGAGTCTGGAAAATCCGTCGCCTTTGAAGCGACCGTGGAGATCATCCCGGACTTCGATCTCAAGGACTACTCGAAACTATCGTTCACCAAGGAAGCCGAGTCTGTTTCGGACGACGACTTCGAAACTCTCAAGAAAAACTACCTCTCAGGCAAGGCAGAGGTTGCTGAAGTGAGTGACGCTCAGGCCACGTTAAAGAAAGGTGACTTCGCAGTCTTCAACTTCGAAGGTGAGAAGGCCGACGGAACTAAGCCGGATAATATGAAAGCTCAGGAGTACATGCTCGAGATCGGATCTGGCCAGTTCATCCCAGGTTTCGAAGACGGCATGATCGGACTTAAGAAGGGTGACAAGAAGGACATCACTGTGACCTTCCCCGCCGACTACCATGAAGAGGACCTGAAGAACGCACCGGTTACTTTCCACGTCGAACTCCTCGAGATCAAACAGAAAAACTTTCCAGAACTAAACGACGAACTAGCAAAAGAGTTTGGATTCGAATCAGTGGAAGACTTCACCACCAAGAACAAAACTCGCATGAGTACTCAGAAGAAACGTGAAGTCGCCTCGAAGCTCCAACAGCAGATTCTCGAGAAGCTCATCGAAGAGAATCAGTTCGATGTTCCCAAGGCACTGATCGATGACCAGAAAGAAAACGTGAAGCAGGAACTCCTGAAGAACCTCAAGCAGCAGGGCCTCAACGACCAGATGATCGGACTCTACTTCGAGAGATGGGACGCCGATGTCACCAGCAAGGCGCTGTTCCAGGTAAGGTCCGGACTGATCCTCGACAAGCTCGCTAAGAAATACAACATCGAGTCCACGGACTCGGACCTGGACGCAAAGATCGACGACATGGTCACTCAGTCAGAGATGAAGAAAGATGAGATCGTGAAGTTCTACAAAGGTAACGAGAACATCAAGAAGAATCTGATGTACGCCATCCGGGAAGAAAAGACGTTCGATAAACTCATGAAGGATATGAAAATTTCCTAGCTGCTCTTCTGCTCCTCCTTCGGGGGGAGCATTTTTCCCACCAGAAACCCCTTACTAGCCGCAGTTTACAGTTTCCATCAGTGAAATAAATCTGCATCTCCACCTCATTGGAAACTTCATTGACAAGCTTGCCCCTTGGAACGAATTCATTGGTTGCGACCGACGGTGCTTTTGAGAGATCCAGATTCAAGCTCGAGCTCAGGAGCAGTAGGGTCACCAGCACTGATCTCCAGTTTCGACGGAGGAAAAAGATCAGCAGCACCAAGATGCCTGAATGAATTTCGAGCGACGGGATGAGGGCGATGACTGTAACAGAAGCGTCGACTGCGCTCTGAAGGGAGCTCAGGATGAATAAACCACACTCCACCTGCCAATCAGAGAGCGGAAGTGAGAGAATGAAGAGAAAGGGCATGGCAAACCCGAAGCCGGCGTTAAGAAGGGGAGATAGCAAAAGGATTGCTGGAGAAATAAAGAGTCCTTGGAAATAAGCCAGAAGAACCTGTGCCAAGAAAAACCAGATGATGAGTCCCAGACCTTTCACTCCAGAATAGATGATCCCTAAGAAGAGGAAGCTGTAGCTGAAGCTCAGGGCCGAGTCCTGGAAAGAACCGAACAGCACATCTAGCAGCAGGGCCAGGATGAACCCTTGCTTCTGACCGAACACCTTCTGCCCCCCTTTGACCATCACCATTCTTTTCAGAGCTCCCAGACCTGGAAGAAAATAAAGTCCGACTCCGATCAGGGAAATAAAGCAGAGCTGGAGCTTCACACTCTTGATGAATTTCATGAATGGCAGCAGGACTGCGCTTAAGTGAAATCCTGAGGGACTGAAGAGATGGTTCAGACCGAGAAGTTTGTACCGCTCCTTCATCCAGGAGGCCACGGGTGCGGTCCGTCCGGTGAGGATCGACTCCCAGAGTTCGAGGAGATCTCGCTGGTGAACTGGTCTACCGCTCTTGGCCGCCTCGAAGTTTTTCAACTTGATCGAAGGAAAGGTTTTTACAAACGTCTTGAGAGATTTGATTTCCTGGGCTTTGAGCACGGCCAACAGAAAAAATGAAATACCTAGGACAGTCATCAGCCACTTTTTATCCATTTCTCTTTAGCTGCAATCCCAAGTCCTTGGAAAGCAAATGCAAGTCCAGGTAATAACTGAGATGTTTTGCCGGGCGCAATCTGGATTCCCTTGCTTCCTTAAATGAAAAGGGATACTTACACCCCCATGATAAATTTATCCACCGTCGGATTACTTCCGCAGATTAGACAATGGTTAGAGGAAGATGACCTGACTCGAAATTTTCATTACACACGAAGCCTTCCGACCCATCCGGTTGAACTAAAACTCAAAATAAAATCTTCCCTCACACTTTGTGGATTGGACTACCTGGCTGCTACTTTCATCGCTCTCGGGATGACCGATTATGACTTCACTTTTCTCGGTGAGCACGAAGGAAAAAATTTTGCACCAAACACAGAAATAAAATTTCCCACTCCCATGCCCTTCGCCGTCGCCTTGACCGGTGAGCGACTAGCGCTGAATCTGGTACAGCAGGCAAGCTCCATTGCTACCTGGACCCGCTACCATGTTGGCCTTGCCGAGGACTCCGGCATCAAGATCCTCGATACCAGGAAGACGACTCCAGGCCTGCGTTCCCTCGAGAAGTACGCGGTCCGGGTCGGCGGTGGCCATAACCATCGGCTTGGGCAAACGGATACCTGGATGATCAAAGACAATCACAAGTCGTCGATGGGTGGACTCAAAGGCGCGCTCGAATTCTTCACTGCCCAGGGAGTATTTTATAATTCTCTCGTCGCGGAGATCCATGACCTCGCAGAACTCGAGACGGCCCTGAGCCTCGGCATCACTCACGTGATGCTGGATAACTTTACTTCCGCTCAGATTAGAGAAGCCGTGAAGATCAAGCGGCCCGGTATGACGGTAGAAGTCTCTGGGGGCATCACCGCCGCGACCATTAAAGAGTTTCTGATTGCTGGAGTGGATGCCATAAGCCTAGGCTCGCTGACGTATTCGGCGCCGAGAGTGGATCTCTCGTTAAAATTTAAATCACTATGAAAGATTTCAACACTGACGTGCTGATCATCGGTACGGGGATCGCTGGATTGTCTTCCGCTCTCAAGCTCGCGGAGAACAAAACGAGAGTGACCATCGTCACCCGTGAAAGAAAACCCGAGGTCACAAACACTTACTGGGCCCAGGGCGGAATCATCTACAGCCCCAACCAGTCGAACGACGTGGACCTCATTACAGACATCCAGAGAGCGTCCGCGTTCACCTCGAACTTGGAGGCGGCGAAGATCCTCACCGCGAGGTCCGCGCAGATCATCGAAGAGGTCCTCATCGGAAAATCTAAAACGAAGTTCAACAAGAACTCCGGCGGGGAACTCCTCTTCACCAGAGAAGCGGCCCATTCCAGAGACCGCATCATCTACAACGGAGACATGACTGGCAAGGAGATCCAGGTCTCGCTGCTGAACTATCTCTCCGACAGCAAGATCTTCCCCAACGTCACCTTCCTGACTTCTCACACCGCCATCGACCTCATCACACCCAATCACCACGGCGTGGACATCACCCAAAGGTACGAAGACAATCAGGTGCTGGGTGCCTACATCTTCGACCAGTCCAATAACGAAGTGCGGAAGGTCCTCTCGAAGGTCACCATCCTCGCCACCGGAGGGATCGGTGCGCTCTACCTTCACCATTCTAATGCCGAAGGTGCCCGGGGCGACGGTCACGCCATGGCCCACCGAGCGGGCGCAGCCGTGACGAACATGGAGTTCATCCAGTTCCATCCGTCGACATTTTACAACAGGTCTTCGCACAGAAGATTTTTAATCTCCGAGGCCCTCAGGGGCGAAGGCGGAAAGCTCATCAACGCCAAGGGTGAAGCCTTCATGACCAAGTACCACCCGGACGCGGAACTCGCTCCCCGGGACGTGGTTTCCCGAGCGATCCTGGAAGAAATGATCGCCGGGAAAGAGGACTGCGTGTACCTGGACATCACTCACAAGGACGGTCGCTATCTCAAAGAACGCTTTCCAACCATCAATGCCTATTGCCTGGAAAACAAGGTCGACATCACCAAGGAGCCGATCCCGGTTGTGCCGGCGGCCCACTACACCTGCGGGGGAGTGAAGACCGATCTCAGTGGCAGGACCAATCTCAAACGCTTGTACGCCGTCGGAGAGGTTGCTTGCACTGGACTGCACGGAGCGAACCGTCTGGCATCCACATCACTGCTGGAAGGTCTCACCTGGGGGTACATCGCCGCCGAAGACATCCTAAAATCGTTGAACGATCTTAAACCCTACGAGCTCGGACGGATCAAAGACTGGGCCCAGGCCCACGAGGAAGTTGACCTTGCCCTCATCACTCAGGACCAGATGACTTTAAAGCAAACCATGTGGAACTACGTCGGCCTGTCTCGGTCGCAGAACCGCTTGTCGCGGGCCCGGGCCATGTTCCTGGAGCTCCAGGATGAGATCTCCCGATTTTATAAGCACGCCAAGCTCCACGACGAGCTGATCGGTCTGCGCAACGGCGTCGAGGTCGCCTTCATGGTGGTGAACGCTTCGATGAGGAATAAACAATCAGTTGGATGTTTCTACCTGAAAGACTAGATCGAGTTTAGGGGTTTGAAGTAGGTGTTCCCCATGAGATTGAGGTTTCGTCGGATGAAGTTCCTTCTCCGCAGGACGAAATTGGTGGGCCTGGTCGGACTCCAGCGCCGAGGGTTCGGGAGGATGGCCGCGAACAGCTGGGCTTCTCCAAGATTCAACTTCTTCGCTGGCTTCTTGTAGTAGAACTTCGAAGCGGCTTCTGCTCCGTAGACGCCGGGGCCGAGCTCGATGACGTTAAGATACACTTCCAGGATTCTTTTCTTGTCCCACAGCGCTTCGATCAAGACAGTGAAGTAGACCTCCAGGCCTTTTCTAACGTAGGTCCTGGAAGGATAGAGGAAAACATTCTTCGCGGTCTGCTGGGAAATGGTGGACGCGCCGACCTTCACCTTCCGGCGTTTGTTGGTATCGATGGCCCTGGCGATGGCCTCGAAGTCAAAGCCCCGGTGCTCCAGGAACTTCGGATCTTCGGAGGCGATCACTGCTTTTTGTAAGTGAGGAGAGATCTCTTCTAGCGGCACCCAGTTCTTGTTGATCGAGACCCATTTCCCACTAAGTGCGTACTCGGCGGACCTAAGGATCACCAGTGGGGTAGCGTAGATCGGTAACCAGCGGAACAGGAACACGGTGAAAATGGTGGAGGCGAAGAAGGCGAAAATGGTGAACAGAATGAGCTTAGGAATTTTCCTAACAACAGGTTTGGTTCTAGAGAAGCCTCGTCTAATGTATCCCATATAAAAGAATAACCTGCGTTCTTAAAAGTAATTTCGTGTGCTTGTTTTAGTATATATTGGATTTCAAAAAAATTGTCTGTAGGGCAGTGATTACTGCCTATTCTTTACATTCTGACAGGTTTGATCGGTTAACCGAAAGTTGGAATGTCTCACTGCGCCAAAATTAACATTTTACCATGACCTTTTTACAGGTTTCCTAGGCAAATCACATGACTTTTCTCTTGGGTTCCTCTAGAACAGGCTCTCAACAACAGGGTGTATGATGCTAGAAACGAAGAAATTTCAAGAAAAGTCCCTCTATTTCACCTCACTGGGATGCTCCAAGAACCTGGTTGACTCACAGGTCATGCTCGGCCACCTCAAGCTCGACGGCTTCACCATCGCTGAGAACCCGGAATCCGCCGAAGTCATCATCGTCAACACCTGCTCCTTCGTCGAAGCGGCGAAGATTGAATCCATAGAAACGATCCTGGAACTTGCGAGCTACAAAGAAGAGGGCAACTGCAAGGCCCTGGTGATGTCGGGATGCATGGCCCAGAGGTACTCCCATGATCTCGAGGCAGAGATGCCGGAGATCGACATGTTCATCGGCACCGGCGAGTACCACAAGATCGTTCCGCTGTTGAAGGCAATGGAGGACGGAAAGCTGGAGAAGAAATCCTTCGTAGAAATCCCTCGCTACATCCACACAGAATTCGATCCTCGGTTAAACACATCCCCCTTCTACATGGCGTGGCTTAAGATCTCCGAAGGCTGCAACAGGAACTGTACTTTCTGTATCATCCCCACACTGCGCGGGAAGCTCCGCTCCCGGACGGTGTCTTCTTTGGTCAAGGAAGCCGAGCAGTTGGTTGCAACCGGAGTGCGGGAGCTCAATCTCATCTCCCAGGACTTTTCAGATTACGGCGTCGACCTTGACGGCGGCGGGAAGAAAGATGGCAAGAACCCGATGATCTACGAACTCCTCTCGAGACTCGAGACGGTCGAGGGGGCCCATTGGATCCGGGTGTTCTATTTCTATCCGGATGATCTCACCGAAGACGTCATGGACATGATGGCCAAGTCTCAGAAGATCACTAAGTACCTCGACATGCCGGTGCAGCACTTCGCCGACGGAGTCCTTAAGCGAATGAACCGAAGGGTCACCGAAGAAGTCATCCACCAGAAGATCCAGACACTCAGACAGAAAATTCCGGGGATCGTCCTGCGGACTTCGATCATCGTCGGCTTCCCAGGAGAGACGGAAGAGGACTTCGAAGCTCTTCTCCGTGGAATCAAAAAGGCCCGCTTCAACCACCTCGGCGTGTTCAAGTACTCGGACGAAGACGGCACACCGGCGCTGCGGCTGAAGAATAAGATCCCGCAGTCGGTGATCGACGAAAGATTCGAAAAGCTCTACGAAGCTCAGAAAGAAATAGCGCGCGAACTCAACCAAGAATACCTGGGGAAGGTCATCGAGGTGCTGGTCGAAGGACCGCACGAAGAGACCGACCTTCTGCTCCAAGGCCGGCATGCCGGACAGGCGCCGGACATCGACGGCAAGGTCATCATCAACGACGGTGTGGCCAAGGCGGGGGATTTCGTGAAAGTTGAGATCACGGAGGTCCTGGACTACGACCTCGTCGGCAGGATCGTTAGCTGATGAAGAAACTCCTCTCCATCGGGGCAGTGATTGCCATCGGCTCCATCGTCTACTTCACTTATCCGCCGAAAAAAATCACTGCGCAGAAACAGGAAGAAAGAAGAACCCAGTCCTCCTCGAGGAAAATATTTTTGGGCCCGCGGAAGAATGTCGCCAAGAAGAGCAAAGTGCCGGACCTGAAGATCGACGGCTGTGATAACCTCAAAAATAACCTCGAACGCATCGATTTCAACTTAGACACCACCGACTGGCTCGCGCAGCTGGACGCGGATCACCTGGCGAACTGTAAGAACGAAAAGTTCTCCGCTCGCATCGCTTCGATAAAGTCGAAGTGCCTCACTGGCACTCCGACGGAAGACTGCGGTATCGAACTGGTCTTCCTGAGATCCCTCATCCGGACCGACGGGATCGTGGACGGAGAAGACAAGGAAACTCTCGCCGACCTGATCCTCGGTCAGTTCACCGACAAGGAACCTGACTTTGGAAAGCTCGAGCACTACACCTCGAAGCTACTAGACCTCGATCCATCAGGCAGGGCGGTCCAGAAGCTGTGGGCCATGTCCAAGCTCCTCTCGAACGAGGAACTCTCACAGCTTCCGCCCAATCTAAAAGAGGAGATCCAGTCTCGGGTCGACCCGGATTTGCTGGACGACGAGCAGATGCTCGGGTTAGGTCTCATCCTTGAGAATGGGGTAAATCCGGAGAAGATCGAAGGTGCACTTAGGCAGAGGCTCGAGAACCTGAAGCCGTCGAGCCAGCTGCACGAAGCCCTTGGTTGGAGCCTGTGGATGCAAAACAGAAGAGAAGAGGCCAGGGCCGAACTCTCGAAAGCGCTTCAGTTGAACCCCAACGATCCGTTCCTGAAAGAGATGGCGCAGAAGATTACCTCGCCCACTGCGGATGTGAACAGCTACCAGGGCCGCTTGAGTCTCGGGGTGGAAGTGGAAGAACTGTTCAATTAGGCTTCATCTACGGATTATAAATATCGAGGTGAGTTTTACTGATCCTTGGAGTTACTTTTAGCTGCAAGCAGCGAGGTCTCCAGGTCACTTATTTCTTCGGAGAGCTTTGAGCTCTTGGCCTGGTGGAGCTTGTAGTGGAGAAGTCCGTAGGCCTGCTTGTCCTTGAGGTCTTTGGTGAGGAGCTTGGTTTCCATCTGCGCCAGACCGTGCTCGACTTCACGCAGCTGGGC
The DNA here is from genome assembly GCA_035576105.1 of Bacteriovoracaceae bacterium. Lineage (GTDB taxonomy): Bacteria > Bdellovibrionota > Bacteriovoracia > Bacteriovoracales > Bacteriovoracaceae > Peredibacter. The sequence continues at coordinate 152,886 of DATLXA010000024.1, read as the reverse complement.
CGAGAGTTCGTTGAAGCGTAGGTCCAGTTTGTTCTGAAGCTGAGTAAAGAGAGCGGAAGTTTGATCCACCACTGCTGTGACGATGGCCTCATCTTTGGACTTACCTACAGAAAAAAATTTCTTCCACATTCTGACCTGCCTTAGTATTCATTTTAACCCCGAGCCATTAATGTATCCATGAGGGTAAGAAACGCCCAGTAGGTTTGAGACTCAGTTCGCCTTAGAATAAAGAAAAATCAGGGAGTTATCCAGTGAAGAAGTTGACCTTTCTCGTTCTCTTAGCATTCTCACTCCAGGCCTATGCCCAGGCCCCGTTAGAGCCGTCGTGGAAAACTTCTCTTAGAAATTTCATCACCAAGGTGGCGAGCTTAGACCTGAGCAACAGACTCTTAGGTCTTCCGCCCGCACCTGCGCAAGAAGAGATTAAGATGCCGCTGATTCCGGTGAACTTCAAAAAATCAACGGACATTGAGAGTTATGATAAAAAAGCGAAAGCACCGACGGAGTTCGACCGCCTTCCCAACGAGAGGAAGCGGCAGTTCGATTACAAGTTCATCCAGGAACTTTTCGTGGTTACCCGTAAGACCGAGGCCAAGGACGAGGACCTTTCAACCTGGCTGAACACCCTGGACCAGGGCGGGTCGAGGGAAGGGATCTATCAGGCGCTGGTGCTGGATGATGTCTACGCAGGGCTCGAGGGTGTCGCCGAGAAACCTTCGAAGAAGCTCATCGCGTTCGCCTTGAAGTTCAGTGAGAAGTACCTCAGTCAGACTTTCAAGACAGAAGTGCTAGACCAGCTCAATCTTTACTCGTTGAAACGAATCCTGACGGAGAAGAGCCTGGACCTCTTCGAGTACTACGAGACCAAGGAGGTCGAAGCGTTCTACGCCTGGTACGCGAACTTCTCCGGCGACCTGGCGACGGAGTATGGCCCGTTGTTAAAATCCGAGATCCGCAGCGAGACCTCGAAGAAGTATCACCTCGAGTGGTCACGGAGCATGCCGCTCCAGCACATCAAATCAGAATTCATCATCAAGATTCACTCGGTGATGAATGGACTGCAGCTCCTTCAGGAGTAGAAAGGGTTCGAGGATCCGGGAACTATTCCGAGAATCCGAACTAGAGGTGGCTAGAAGCAGCTCAGCTCATTCGAAAAGATGGCACGACCTATAACATCGGAAAGACGGACTCATCTCAAAGACGGCACCCACTTTAGTAAGTCGCACCACCAGAACTTCAGACAACGGGCGATTAACTCTCTGGAGGAGGAGAACACCTTCGACCTACACTATTCTTCTGTCTTGACCCTATCGAAAAAAGACATGTTGAAGATCAGGGAACTGATACTCAAACTGGTCTCCGATAAGAAGGAGATTCTCATTCCTTCGCCGAATGAGGATATGATTTGTCTGAACATTGATCTCTTCCGGATGTGAGATTCCTGGCTTTGATGTAAAGATATTGTCGAGCTCCAGCAAGGAGAAGAGAAGCGGTTTTACAGCATTTACAATTTTATACGTGAGCAAAACTAACCTTGCTCACGTATCGTTTACTTTTGATTCCTAGGTCCGTTCATTAATTCAGATATTGTTCAACAAAAATCTTAGAAGGGCAGCGTTTTACAGCAGCAAGTGGCTAAACAGTCTGAAGCACTTGTATAAGTATCACCTCCATTTGAAGCGCATTGAGAAGTAGTTGCATAACACCCAACATAATCTTTCATGGGGGTGTATCCGCTATTACATCTATCAACACAATCAACAGAAACGACACTTTCAACATTTAAAAAAAAAAGAAGGAAAATAAACATAAAAGTCTTCATTGATAAACACTACGGTTTATTTTAAAAAATATCAATGGTTTTACGCCGCTTAAGTTCACGAAAACTTTACGTAATTTTAATGCTGATCTTCATGTCAAATTTTTTGAACCATCAGGCCAATGGTTGATAACCAATGATTGTTCATAATTTCTTCGCTTATGATCGCAAACTCTGAAAAAACATAACAGTATCCCGATAATTGTTACAATTTCTGATGTACAGGAATAAGACGTCTCTCAAGTTTTTCATTGAGTTGGAATGCGCATCAGAAATACTCGGCTTGCATTCGATATCATCTACTCTAAGCTCAAGCACTCAAAAGCTCGGTACCTTTAGGATTCGACTATCCAAATGGAAGACATTGATCTTTTCCGTATGTGAGATTTCAGGCTTAAAGGTAAAAAGGATTGTCGATCTTCAACACGGAGTAGAGAAGCCGCTCCACGCCCAGGGCGATTCCGGCCGAGGGCGGAAGACCTCTCTCGAGGGCAAGGTAGAAAGCCGCAGGCGTGGGGAGCTCGTACCCGTAGAGTTCTTTCTTCAACCGATGCTGATCAGCGAAGCGTTTTTTCTGTTCGGCGACATTGGTCAGCTCGTTGAAGCAGTTACAGAGTTCGACTCCATTGACATAGACTTCGAACCTCTCACAGACCTTCGGGTTCGCGGCCTTAATAGTGGAGAGAGCGCTTAGGGGCGCCGGGAACTCGTAGATCAAGAGCAGGGGATATTTCGGCAGACTGGGTTCGATCTTATTGAGATAGAGCAGGAAAAAATAATCATCCCACAGGAGCTCAGTGGTTGGGACGGGAACTTCGGGGAAATTTTTCAGCAAGGCCTGGATGGAAGGAACATCGAGGTAGTCGAGGATATCGATGCCCAGCTCTTCCTGGAAAAGTTGCTGCATGGTTTTTTTTACCAGAGTCTGTCCTCGTAATCCTTCTCTCACCGGGAGCTTATTCTTAACTGATTCCTTAATCACGTACTCCAGCAGACCTTCGGTGTCCTCCATGATCTTCTCGTAGCGACAGTTCTTGCGATACCATTCGAGCATGAGAAACTGTTTGCGGTGGATAGGAGAGTCGGGCTCATCCCGGAAACAGTAGGAGATAGTGAAGATCTCGCTGAGTTCCTCTTCCGGCGAGCACAGTAGATCCTTCATACAGAATTCCGGAGAGGTGTGGAGATAGAGTGGTAATTGCCTTTTTTCTCTGACAGAATTCAAGGCGAAGGGATGGATGTGCACTTCCATGCCGGGGTTTTCTACCGCCGGAGGGGTGAGGACGTCCAAAAACCCTTGTTGCAGAAAATAATTTCGAATAATCTGGATCAACTCAAATTGGTAACGAAGACGCATGGACTTTCACCGGATCAGAGAAATAATTAAGACCGAGCATACTCTTCAGGAAGATGAGTGGAAAGGTGCCGTGCTCTTTTTGTGTGACGAAGAGAATGTCTACTTCATCAAAAGATCGGATAAAATGCCGACCCACGGAGGGCAGATCGCCTTCGTCGGCGGACACAAGCAGGCCGGGGAGAGTGACCCTTGGGAAGCCGCTCAGAGAGAATTCGAGGAAGAGACTGCTCACTCTAGGAACGTCACCCAGTTCATCGGTTACCTTCCAGTGGTGATGACGGCCCGGCTTCAGCCGATCATTCCGGTGGTGGCGAAGCTTTTGATATCTAAGGAAGAATTTTTTAAAAACGTCAGGACTAACGGAGAGTGGGTGGACATCATGGCCTACTCCTGGGAAGAACTAATCATCGAGAATAACTGGGAGTACGCTTGGCGTAACGGATATTCCAAATCTCCCGTCTTATTCCATACCATGAGGAACGGCCGCTTCCTTTCTCTCACATCGGATTTTCATGCCCATCTTTTATGGGGAGCGACAGCATCGATGGTTTGGGATTTCTTGCATCTTTACTTCAAGCCTAAGGTCGGTTCATACTAGCTGGCAGCAAAGAGGGGCCTGGATGGATTTACAAAGTTTAGTCTTAGAAAATATTGAAGTCTACGTCAGTGGGTTCGTCGTTGTTGGCGGCGCGGTTCTCTACTTCCTCCAGCAGGCCAGGAAAAAGCCCCAACCGCCGCAGTTAAAAGAAGATAGAAGAGAACCTCTGACCGTTGACCGGCTGAAGCCTCTAGCGCCGGAAGTCGTCCTACCGTTGAAAAAATCCTGGGCAGAAAGGCTGACTCTCGGTCTAGAGAAATCCCGTTCAGAAGTCTGGGGTAAGATCGGCTTGCTTTTCTCCGGGGGCTCCCCGCAGTTGGATGAGATCGAAGAAATCCTGTATACAGCGGATATTCCCACTGGGCTAGTGCAGGAGCTGCTGAGTAAACTTGAAAATGAGGGTAAGGGAAAAGACTCCAGCGAAATTCAAAATATAGTCTATGGGTTCATGAAAGATAAGATGGAACCGGTTCAGCATGATATCCATCAGGACGTTTTTAATTTCGATCAGAATAACAAAAAGACACGAGTCTTCATGATCGTCGGAGTTAACGGTGCTGGTAAAACAACGACCATCGGAAAACTTGCGACAAAGTTAAAATCTCAAGGCGCCAAAGTTATAGTTGGAGCTTGTGATACTTTTAGGGCCGCAGCGGTAGACCAGCTCCAGGTGTGGTGCACTAGGGCTGGTGTAGATATGGTCCGTGCTAAAGATGGGTCTGACCCTAGTGGAGTAGCTTATGACACAGTCGCCAAAGCTTTTAGTGAAGGCTATGATTATTGCCTTATTGATACTGCTGGTCGGCTTCACACAAATATTAATTTGATGGATGAGTTGATTAAAACTAAAAGGGTCATGTCTAAAATTCATCCGGATGCTCCGCAGGAAGTACTTTTGGTGCTAGATGCTATCACTGGACAAAATGCATTGAAGCAGGCGCAGGAGTTTCATAAGGCACTTCAACTCACCGGAATTATATTCACAAAATGCGATGGCTCGGCAAAAGCTGGAAGTGCGTTAGGTATAGTTGACCAATTGCGAGTCCCAATTACCTATATCGGAGTTGGAGAAACAGTTGATGATCTACATCTATTTGACCTCGAGCTTTATCTTAAAACATTGGTCGGTATTGAGAGGAGATAAAGTCTTGAAATGACAAAGTTACATCAAGCGTCTTCATTGACTTTCATCCGGCCGTGACCTACCTTATTAATATGACCCAATCGAGTCAGGAAGTAGAGTTTAGTGTTTTAGGTTGTAAGGTTAAATACCTTCCGGAACATAGTGATAGTCACGTCGCAAATGCGGTGGTGAATCTTGTTGAATCTGAGATCAGAGACCTCAAGACGAAGCGCCCATTGCTTAGAGATACAGATGTTGCTGTTTTAGTCGCTTTGAAGATCGCGACCGATAAACTGCAGCTTGAGGGTGAGTATAAAAAAGCCGTCCTCACTTTAGAGGAATCTCTGGAATCAGCTCTTCAGGCCATAGGCATTGAAGCGAATTGACGTGGATAAAGAAAGTCTTCGTAATAAGTTATTACTGAAACTCTCTTTAGTGGCTGAGCAGGATCTGCAATCACTTAGTTTTCTCCTTACAAACCAAATCATTAAACTTCTGCATTCCTTACCCACGCTACAAGGTCAGATCGGAGCCGGCTACTTGCCTTTGAAAGGAGAAGTCGCACCGGTGTATCAGGAGCTCTTACGGCACGTTCCTTTGAACCTGGCCTACCCGGTTCTAAAGGCCGGCGAGATGACATTTGGCCTTCCTCATGGAATGCCAAAAGGCGGGACCTGGCTACAAGTGCCATACGTCGAAGTCGAACCGGAGTGGCTCCTCGTCCCCGGACTCGGCTTTGATTTAAACGGGAATAGGCTCGGGAGAGGAAAAGGTTTCTTCGACCGCTACTTGGAAGATAACGATGCTCTGCGGATTGGCCTCTGCTGGAGCGAGCAGATTTTTGAACAAATACCTGTGGAGAGTCATGACTGCCACATGGACTATATAATAACTGAAACTTTCTGCTGGGACGTTAGCCTGCAGAAAAGATTTTAAGGGGACACTATGAATCCAATGTTAATGGCCGCGATAGGCTTAGTGGTGGGCGCGGTTGTGGCGTACATAATTGTAAACGCCAAGAACACATCTTCTCTGAAGGCCAGTGAAGGATCTGCTCAAGACATCTTGAAGAAAGCTCAGATCGAAGCGGAGGAACTAAGGAAGAAAGCACTCGTCGATGCCAAGCAGATCGTGAGAGACGAGCGCAACCAGCTCGATAAAGACATGGAGAGCAAGAAGAAGCACTTGACGGATTTCGAACGGGGCCTGACGAAGAAAGAGGTCGCCCTTGAGCAGAAAACAGAACAGGCCCAGAAAGACGTCGAACGGGTGAAGCTAAAAGAAGTCGAGATCGAGACGCGGGTCCAGAAGCTCGACGTCGAACTTAAGAAGAACACTCAGATCCAGGAAGAGCTGGCCAATAAGCTCACTCAAGTTGCCGGTCTCACCAAGGACCAGGCCAAGGCCGAACTCATCGCGGCGGTGGAAGAAGAAGCTAAGCTCGACGCTGCCATTAGGGTTAAACGAATCGAAGAAGAGGCCAACGAGGAATCGGAGAAAAGGGCAAAGAGAATCGTCGGGATTGCGATCCAGCGGTTCGCGGGCGAGTACGTCGCCGAACAGACCATCTCTTCTGTAGAGATCGCCGACGACGGTGTGAAAGGAAGACTCATCGGTCGAGAGGGCCGGAACATCCGTGCCTTCGAGCAGATCTGTGGCGTGGACCTGATCATCGATGACACTCCGGGGATCGTGACCATCTCCTCGTTTAATGTCGTGAGAAAAGAAATCTCGCGGATGACCATCGAACGCCTCATCGCCGACGGCCGGATCCACCCGGCGAAGATTGAGGAGTTCTACGACAAGTGCAAGCACGAGTTCGAGTCCCGCTTACGGGAACTCGGAGAGAAAGCGCAGATGGAGATCGGAGTTCACGGGATCCATCCGGAGATCCTGAAGCTCATCGGCGCGCTCAACTGGCGCACGTCCTACACACAGAACCAATACCAGCATGCCCTCGAGACGTCGTTCCTTGCCGGTAACATGGCCGCGGAACTTGGACTCAACGTGAAGCAGGCAAGACGCGCGGGCCTCATGCACGATATCGGGAAGGTTCTCGATGCTTCTGCGGAAGGATCTCACGCGGTGATCGGTGCGGACTTCGCGAAGAAGTACGGAGAGTCCCCGGACATTGTCCACGCGATCCGGGCCCACCATGATGACGAAAAACCAGAATCTGTCCTGGCCCACCTGGTTGCGGCCGGCGACGCACTTTCCGGAGCTCGTCCGGGAGCAAGGAAGGCGCTGAAAGAATCTTACGTCTCTAGACTTTCAGACATTGAAAAAATCGTTAACGGCTTCGAAGGTGTGCATAGAAGTTACGCCATCTCCGCTGGTCGAGAAGTCCGGGTCCTAGTGGAGAACGAGAAAGTCTCCGATGAGCAGACCATCATGCTTTCCCGGGACATCGCCAGGAAGATCGAGCAGGAAATGTCCTATCCGGGAACCATTAAGGTTTCAGTGATCAGAGAAACTCGTGCCGTAGGAATCGCCAAGTAATCACATGGGCCGGGGAGGGATTATGGAAAAGTGTGCGATTGTCACAGGATCCTCCTCCGGCCTTGGTCTCGAAATCACCAATTCGCTTCTCGACTCCGGTTTCGTTGTATTCGGCGGCTCGCGTTCCGGGACCGACGTGGAGAACGAAAATTTCTACGACGTCGAACTCGACATCACCTCCGAGGACTCAGTCGAAGAGTTCTTCGAAACAATCCGCGAGTACACTGATAAGATCCATCTGGTTATCAACAACGCCGGCGTCTGTGAGATGGGCCCGCTCGCTGAGAGCTCGCTTGCGTCTTTCGAGCAGCACCTTGCGACTAATACCTTGGGCCCCTTCCTTCTCTTTCGTGGACTGGAAACTTTCCTAGTGAAAGAAGAAACTCACATCATCTCCATTCTTTCGACGGCGGCCCACTACGGGTACCCGAACGTGAGCGCCTACAACGCTTCCAAGTTCGGGCAACTGGGGATGCTCGAGAGCCTGAAGAAAGAGTGGAAGGACCACAAGCTCAAGTTCACAAATCTTTTCCCGGGGGCCATCGACACTCCCTTGTGGGACAAACTCGGGGCTCAATTCTCCCGGAAGAAGATGCTGAGGGTCTCCGACTTCATGGCGGTCTTCAACTTCGTCATAGCGGCGCCGGCGAGCATCCAGTTTCCAGAGATCACCTTCCTCCACCGTGAAGGTTACCTGGAATGAAACCGTTTCTCACTAGCAGGATGAAGACCATCGAGATCTCCCTGCTCCTGCTGCTGGGCGCTCTCTTCTATCTCATCTACCCGAGTCTCGAAGCCGTCTCACTTTTTAGTTTTGGCTACATCTGGAACTGGGCCGGCTCACAGGACCTGGGGCCCATCCTCGAGAATCACCGGTACCGGTTTTCGATGCTGAAGCTTGTGACCAATCTTCAAGTGCTGATCCAGAAGCCGTTCCAGAAAGCACCGCAGCTCCTCCAGGGGGCGGTACGGATCTTTCCGGCCGGGATCTTCTGGTTGATGGTCATCTACTTCAACGAGAGCAGCATGCCCTGGTGGAGTACCTTTGTGGGTAGTCTCTGCTTCGAGGTTCTGGACTATCTCTGGCTGTTGAAAAGAAAACCGGAAGTGGAATTCCCTTGAGACTCATCCCCGTGGCACTAGCACTCTTTCATCGCAGGAGCCCAGCCGGCTTACTCGAAGTTTGGGTGCAGCGCCGTGAAGACGACGGACCTTACCACGGGCTGTTGGAATTCCCTGGAGGGGGCATCGAGCCGGGTGAAGAACCGGTGGAAGCTGCGGTTAGAGAGGTAGAGGAAGAAGTAGGAATTCTCATCCAGAAAGCATCGGCGACGTTCATGGGCCTCTATCCCACAGAACATCCGGAGAGAACGGTCCTTCTCTACGTCTTCTTGTTCCCGGATCCCGGTCAAGAACTGAGACTCAAAGGGAAGTGGCTCCCGGTCGACGGAAGCCGTTTGAGTGGCCCCTACCTGGGACTAATTCCCGGACCGAATCACCGGATCATTGATGATCTCTATCACTCCCTATATGATGGGCCAGATGAATAGCGTCACCCACACCATTACTCATTTCTTCCTTCTTGCTTTCGCTTTCGGCACACAGTTGTTCGGGCCCGTCGTCAGCACCAAACTCACCGGCGTCGGCTTCTACAAACTGGGGAGTTCGATCGTCATCGGTGCGCTGGTGTTCGCAGCGGGTGTGGATTATTTCATGAAGCCAGGGCTTGGGAGCTACCAATACCTCGCCTACGGAGTCATCATCGGCAGCAATGTCCTTGGTTCGGCCCTGCACAGAGACGAAAAGTCGTACCTGATGTGGGGCCTGTACCTCGTCCAAATATTATCTTTCTGCTTCCTGGCGTTCAGCTCCTTCCAGTTTGACCCGCTATGGATCATGTTCTTCATGTTCTCGATGGTCCTGCTGGGGATTAGTAATTTCTCCATGCTTCTTGGGCACTACTACTTGGTGGTCCCGAAGCTCAGCGAAGAGCCACTGGTGAACTGCTTGTATATTTTCTGGGTCGCTTTCTTTCTCAAGATCGTCTCATCTTTTGCGATCATCTTTTCTCTGGGTGTGCCCTATCTGCAGGAGGGATCGACGGCGGGGGACGGGTACGTGTACAACTGGCTCTTCGTCTCCATGCGGTACCTGTGGGGGTTTGCGGCACCAGTGATCCTGAGTATCTTCACTTTCAAACTCTGCCGGCTGCGGTCCATACAAAGTGCGACCGGCGTCCTTTACATCATAGAGTTTTTTGTTATTGTGGGCGAAATGATCTCGGTCTACTTAATGGCGAAACACGGTTTACCCTTATGATGGAAGTTCAAATTACCTGTGCAGACTGCGGCTCCGGCGTTGAAGTCGTGCCCAACGCCAGTGCTGACAAGATCGACTGTCGCATCTGCAAAAAAATAAGTGAGGTCCACTTCACCGAGGATCATGAGCACGGAGTTTTGAAGCAGTGTCCGGTGTGCGACCGGCAGGATTTCTATAAGCAAAAAGATTTTAATCGGAAAATAGGAGTCGTCCTGTTTGTGATCGCCGCGATTCTGTCTATCTGGACTTACGGGTTGTCTCTAGTGGCGCTATACCTGGTGGACCTACTACTCTTCAGAAGACTCGCGATGGTGGCCATCTGCTATAAGTGCAGCACCAACTTCCGTAAGGTGGTCAACCTGAAGGAAATACCTGATTTTAATCATGAGATGAATGACCGGATCGTGTATGCGGATCATGACTTTAAAGGGAAGCCACTTTCACACTAAGACTCGAGTAAAATTGATAAATATTAGGTACTTAAGTCAGATGTTTTTTTAGTATAAATATGCTACAATTGGTTTCGGCTTTTATTATTAACAGGAGATTCTCCGATCGAACCCCCCGCTGCTGCTTCATTCTCAAAATTATTTTATCTTCCACTTCTTTCACTAACAGGTTCGTCTGATGAGTACTGATCAAGAAATTCTTGTGCTTTTTATCTCGCTAGGACTGTCGGCGTTCTTCTCGGGATCGGAGGCGGCGCTGATGTCTCTGCCGCACGAGAAGGCCAAGCAGATCGCAGAGGAACACGGACTAGATTCCTGGGCTATGAAGAAGTGGCTGAGCATGCCTAACGATTTCCTCACCACCATCCTCGTTGGAAATAATTTCGTTAACATCCTGATCGCCGCTCTCTCGACCAACATCACCGAGAGATTTTTTTCAAACGATGCTCTTGCGATCAGCGTGGGTTTCACGACCATGACGATCCTTCTCTTCGGAGAGATCGCTCCGAAGACCTTCGCCCGCGGGAAGGCCGAGAAGATCGCTCCGATAGCGGTGGTCATTCTCATCGCTTTCTACTACGCCTTGTACCCGGTCATTAAAATGTTCACGAAGATCATCCAGTTGGTCCTGGGTCAGAACGCCCACGTCCGGGGCAGGATTGTGACTAAAGACGACATCGAGGTCATGGTGGAGATGGCCGAAGAAGAACGGACCATGGACTCCAAGCAGATCGATCTTCTGAATTCAATCCTCGAGTTCCCCATGATCAAAGTGAAAGACATCATGGTCCCGCGGACCAGCATCGAGGCCATAAAAAGAGATAGTACTTTCTTCGACGTGATCAAGATGGTCCGGGAAGTAGCCCACAGCCGGTACCCCGTGTACCACAACGACCTGGATGAAGTGCTCGGCTTCCTCCACGTCAAAGACCTTGCCTTCACCAGTCCGGAGGAGCAGAAAGACTTCGACATCACCAAGTACGTCAAGCCCCCGTTCTTCGTGTACGAACACATGAAGATCCAGGCAGTCTTCGATCACATGAACCGTAAGAAGGTGCACCTGGCTCTGGTGAAAGATGAGAACGGCATCGTGGTCGGGATGCTGACACTGGAAGACATCATGGAGGAGATCTTCGGTGAGATCCAGGATGAGCACGACGACGAGGACGACGGGATTCCGGGAGTGGAGAGCGAGGAAGGGGTGATGGTGCCCTCGACGATTTCTCTGCGTGACCTCTACAACGAATACGACATCGAGATTCCGCTCAACGATAACTACTCGACCTTGAACGGCTTTCTGATGGAGCAGCTGGGGAACAGCTTCCCGAAGAAAGGGCACATGATCATCTGGGACGGCTACTCCTTCGAACTCATCAAGGTGAAGAACTCCGAGATTAAAGAAGTGAAGATCAAATCCATTGACGGTGAGCACCTGCGGACAGGAGACAGCCGGGTTGAGTTCACTGATCCACCTGCTGGAAACTCGGACCAACAGAAGGCCATCGGGGCTAAATGATGGATCCTAAGATCTATCCGGTCTGTGTCATCGGTGGAGGTTCGGCAGGGACGATGGCCGTGCTCAGAACGATTCTGAACAACGACGAATGCCTCTTCTTTCCGGGAACTCCGAAGGATAAAAAAAAATCCCGGGCCCTGTGGGTTCGGAAGGTCGAGAACATGCCCGCGCACTTCCAGTACAAGCGCGGGATCGAAGAGCCGAACGCTGAGGTCCTCCGTTGGATCGGGGATTCGACTTTCAAAACAAATCTACAGACATTAAAGAACACCGGTGTGACTTCTCTTTCGAAGAAAGAGGGTGTGTTCGAGATCACGGATTCGAAGGGTCAGGCACACCGGGCGAACCACATCATCCTCTGCACCGGCGTAATGGACGTGCAGCCCCAGATCCAGGGATCGATCGAAGCGGTCTTCGACTACGCCAACGCGCAGACCATCGACTACTGCTTGATCTGTGACGGGCACCACGTGCTTGATAAGAAGACCACCATCATCGGACACGAAAACAACGCGGCTTGGGTTGCAGTCATTTTATTCGAACGGTACGGACTAAAAAATTTCTCCATCCTCACCAATGGCAAGAAGCCTGACTTTCAAACCGACACTCGGAAGCTCTTGGACCTGTATGGCATCGCCGTCATGGAATCTCCCATCAAAGAAATTCGCGGCTCCGAGAAAGGAAAGGTCCTTGAAGGGTTCATGCTCGAGGATGGAAGTGTCGTAGAATCGGAGATGTGTTTCGTGTCGCTGGGCATGCTCGTCTACAATGACCTCGCTAAACAACTAGGAGCCGAGCTTGATGAACGGGGATTCGTTAAAGGTGACGAGACCGGGCTAACGTCCGTTGAAGGGTTGTACGTGGCCGGGGACCTGAAGGCAGGGACGCGCAAGCAGATCTATACGTCCTGGGACATGGCCGTGAGTGCTGCGAACGCAGTCAACCTCCGGCTGCGGATCACCCGGCGGAAGAAATTTTTAGAAAATAAAAACTAAGCAAATGGTTTGATGGTGCAGTCACCTTGGACGCGGGCCCGACAGGAGAGTCTGATGGGATTTGTGATCTCTAGTTTTTGTTTTTCAGTGAGTTCATTTTTTACAGCGTCGATGGTATTTTGTTCTATGGCACCTGGAACTGAGAGGTTCTCTGCGCCGCTGATGACTTCGACCTTGCAGGCACCGCAGGATCCAGAGAGACAGCCGTGAGGCAGTTCTTCTCCTTGGTCATGGAGCGAATCATACATGACTCCACCCTCTTTGATCACGTAGGACTTTGCTGTGCCTTTGATGGACACGGTCGGCATAATTGGATTCCTTTACTTGAAATACTAACCGAAGACCGTGAATGATTAAAGCCAAAAGGGACCGCGGATCTTGGCATTAAACCTGCTAGTAAAGAGTTGTAACCTTGCAGCGTTATAACTTACTAAAAGGGGTATTTATGCAGAATGACTTTAATCTATCTGAGCGCATTAAGTATTTTAGCAAAGAAGCAAAAAATTTTTGGGGTAAAATTTCCAAAAACGACTTCGAACTTGCGAAGACAAAATACTCTGAAGTGAAGGGCCTGGTTCAGGAACGGTTAGTAGAATCGAAAGAAACTCTAAGTACACTCAGAAAAAAAGCTAAAGACTCTAGAAGGGTCAAGCCAGTCGAGGACACTGAAGATGAAAGCACCGGGGTAAAGTACGCGACCACCGAAAATTCTCCACTGGCAAACGGAGCGGAGAAAGTCGCAGCTCACGGTATCGATAGCTTCGGAGAGCAGGATACCTTCGATCCGGAAGCTGTGGACGAGAATCAAACCTTCCGGGATAGAAAACAGAACTCTGACCTGGCGGAACGGTATTACACGCCGGGGTTGCAATCAAACAATAAAACGCACTAAACAAGTAAGGGCCCGAAACGGCCCTTACTTCATGGGAAAGTTAAGCCGTGTTTAGATGAGAGGTAATTCTGTATAAGAGTCATCTCCGCCGGTGTTGGGACTGCAGAAAATGAGAAGTACTCAGAAAGTCTACCGTTCATCATACAAATATTATTCGCTCTAAACTGGGTCGCACTCCAGGAGAATCCTCTTGCCATTGAAGCTCCAGCTGTCCAAACTCCAGTGGCCGTCGCTGCAGCTGGAGACCAGGCGCCAGCTGAGTACTTACTTCCGGTCACACCGAAAGTAACCGTCCCAAAGCTCACAGTCGATGAGAAAGACACCATCGGTCTTGTGGTCTGTGTGGTGTAGAAGAGGTACTGGCTCGTGGTAGTTGTCGGCGCAGTGAAGACTGCGACGATGGCAAATGGTGTGGTGGCGGCAGCTCCAGAGAAAGAGGTAGCAGCTGTGCAGGTCGCGTAGGCGTTTGTGCCTCCGTTGAATCCGGTGCTGGAGTAGGCGGCACCCGTGTGAGTAAGATTGTATGTTCCGATCTTGTCAGTGAGGCCCGTGACGTTCGCACCGGTAAGGGTGATTCTGCTCGCATCACTTAAGTCGTACCACGCTGCCATGCTTGGAAGGACGGTGTACACTCTCGAGGTATTTGTCGAGCCGAGGGCGAGGTTTGCATTGTTAAGTATCGCGTCCTGGATCGTACCCGTTGTATTGAGGTCGATGTTGGCAGAGTTTGCGATGGCGATGCCGTCTAGATCAACGTCGCCGGTAGCGACGGTGTAGCTGAACACGAGACTGGTTGATCCGGATCCTGAAACGTAGTTTGCCATCCGTGTATTTGCTCCGATGGAGAGCTGGAGACGGGGAACGTTCACGACGTTGACAATTTCATTAAAGATGACGGTGAAGCTCAGCACACTTGGGTTTTTGTATGCACTGGCCGCAGGAACGGTCACCGAAGACACGCTTGGCGGTACGGCGTCTACCAGGACTCCAGCGTACGTTGCGGCAGAGAAGGTGAGAGTCGCAGGATTACCCGCAGTGTCGTTTATCGTCCCTCCGGAGAGGTTTAACGGCGAGGTACTGGCCACCCCATCAGTGTCGCCGTCGTTGAGAACAGTGGTGTAGCGGAAGACAAGGTTCTGTGAACCACTCCCGGAGACGTAGACCGCAGACTTCGTCGCTCCACCCAGGTTCAGACTTAGGGTAGGGAAATTGGTGACGGTCACGGGTTCGGAGAATGCCACCGTGAAGTTCAGAACGGCAGCGTTTCCGTAAGTCTGAGAAGTCGGAGGAGTGATGGAAGAGACAGTTGGAACAACTCCATCGACCTTGATTCCAGTGAGAGCTGGAGCTGTGAAAGTAAAATTTGTCTGTGCGTTCCCAACTGCATCGGTGATGGAACCACTGAACGGATCGATGGCAGCAGTGGAAACCGCGATCCCGTCAGCATCCAGGTCACCGGCCGCGACCTGGTAGGTGAATACCAGGGTATTTGTACCGGACCCGGAGACGTAGTTGGCGTAGCGTGTGGTGGCATCGATGAGTAGCGCAACTCTCGGCGTCCCGGCGACAGTGACAGTCTCGGAGAGAGTGAAGGTGAAATTCACGGTCTCGTTTAGGAGGTAAGTTTTGTTAGCTGAGACTGCAACACTCAAAACCGTCGGGCTGACTCCATCAACTTTCACGTTAACTAAAGCGCCGGCAGTGAAGTTCAAATCCGCAGAATCCCCAAACGCATCTTTTACAGTGCCTCCGTTTGGTAAAACCGCAGGGCCTACAGTGGCGATCCCGTCCGAATCCAGATCCCCGGCCGTGACGGAGTACATATAGACATGAGACGTGGTCCCGGAACCGGATTGGAAGTCGGCGTATCTTGTCGAAGCTCCGATAGTGAGTTGGATTCTCGGAGTACCTGTTACGGTTGCCGAGTAGTTGTGGACTACGGTGAAACTAATGCCTTCTCCGGTCTTATAGGTCTTGCTGGTCGGCGGAGTCACAGATGATATAGAGATGTCGATGCCGTCCACGATAATCCCAGTGGTCACCGGTAGAGTGAAGACCAGGGAGGCGTTGGCGCTGGTAGAATCCTTGATCGAGCCGCCACTCAGTACGATCGGTGAAGTGAGAGCGATCCCATCAGAGTCGGAGTCACCGGCCGAAACCGTGTAGGTGAAGGTCAGATCAGAGGTCCCGCTACCGGATGAGTAGTTCGCGTAAACAGTGCTGCTTCCAGCGGTGATGGCGATTCGAGGAGTGCCAAGGACGTTTACCATCCGTGAGTAGTGGACCACAAAACTCAACACGTTCGTCGTCTTATACGTTGAGCCCGCAGGAGCGTCCACTGAGGTCACGGTTGCAGCGGTGGCATTCACATTCACGCCTGCGGTGTTCGGAGGCGTGAAGGCGAGTGTTGGTACTGGGTTCCCGGAGCCGTCCTTCAAACTTCCCAAGTTCAGATCGATGGGTGAGGTGGAAGTGATCCCGTTCATGTCGGAGTCTCCACTCGCAACGGTGTAACTGAATGTCAATGCCGTCGTACCGCTTCCGGAAGAATAGACAGCGTACTGAGTAGTTACCCCGATGGTGAGTGCGATCCGTGGGATTCCGGTGACAGTTACGGCGTCGGAGAAGGTTGCCACAAAGTCGATGGGGTTCGTTTCGGAGTAGGTGCCCGAAGCCGGACCAGCGACGCCGATGAGAGTCGGAACAACTCCGTCAACTTTCTTGAGAGGGTAAGTCGTAGCTGCGAAGGCCCGGAGAGCGTCGTCTCCGAACTGATCCTTGATGCTTCCCAAGTTTAATTTGATGTCCGGACCTACAGTTGCGATGCCGTCCGAATCAACGTCACCGCTTTGAATAGTGTATCTAAAGACCAGTGCTGTGGTGCCTGAACCGGAGGTGTAGGTGGCGTAGGCAGTTGCCCCACCAACGTCGAGTTGGATCCTCGGTGAACCCGTGATCACCGCTGGATAATTATAAGTAACGGTGAAGTCGATGTTCTCAGAGAGGAGGTAAGTCTTATCCGCTGATGCACCGATGGAGGCGACGGCGAGGTCGATCCCGTCGATGAGCACCCCAGAGGTGTTTGGGCTGGTGAAGGTGAGAGTGGCGTTGGTGTTACTGGAGTCCTTAATGAATCCAGCGTTTAGATCCACAGGGCCAGTAAGTGCGAGACCATCAGAGTCGGCGTGGCCCGGGAGGACCGTGTACCTGAAGGTGAGTGCCGAAGTTCCGGAACCCGAGAGGTAACTTGCGTAGAGGGTGGTGGCCCCAACCGTCAGTGCAATCCGCGGAATGCCGGTGACGGTCACCGGTCTGGAGAAGGTCGCGACGAAGTCCAGATCTGCAGACGTCTTATAGGTAGTGTTGAGGGGAGCTGAGACGGCCAGGAGAGAAGCTCCGGTTCCATCGACCAGTACACCGGTGGTTGCCGGTGGTACGAAGGTCAGAGGATTGAGAGAATTTCCGGCAAGATCAAGGATTGTTCCTCCACTCAAGTTCAGAGGTGAAGCCGAGACGATTCCGTTGGAGTCCAGGTCCCCGGAAGCAACAGTGTAACGGAAGACGAGAGAGGAGGTCCCGGAGCCAGAGAGATAGGTCGCCGCCTTCGCAGCTGCGCCGATTGTAAGAGAAAGCTCAGGAACACCCGAGACGTTTACTGCTTCAGAGAAGTTTACAGCGAAGTCGATGGGAGCATCGTTGTAGTAGATTCCGTCAGCTGGCGGTGTGACCGACGCGATGGCCGGTGCGATCCCGTCGACTTTCTTATTCGGATAATTGGTTGCTGTGAACGATAGGTCTGCAGCGTCGCCGAAACTATCTTTCACCGTACCGCCGTTGAGATTGATGCTGGCTCCGATGGTATCGATCCCATCGTTGTCTGAGTCAGCAACACTGACCGTGTACCGGAAAACCGTAGTCGTAGTGCCGGATCCGGATTGATAGGTCGCATAGTACGTGGAGGCTCCAACCAGGAGCTGGATCCTCGGAGCACCGGTGATCGTGACCGGATGGTTGAAGTTAACGGTGAAGTCCAGGTCTTCGGCGATCTTGTAAGTTTTGTTGGCCGGCGGAGTGAAGGTGGCGATGACAATGTCTACCCCGTCTACCAGGATCCCTGAAGTGCCCGGAGCCGTGAAGGTAAGACCGGCATTGATGTTGGTGCTGTCTTTGATCAAACCTCCGTTGAGTTCCAGAGGGCTATTCAAGGCAATACCGTCAGCGTCTTCGTCGTTGGCGATGACCGTGTAGCTGAAGGTCAAGGCAGTGGTGCCCGAGCCGGAAACGTAAGTCGCGTAGGTGACAGCCCCTCCGAGGTTCAGTGAGATTCGCGGAGTTCCACTCACGGTAACCGGTCTTGAGAAGGTTGAGATAAAGTAAAGGACGTTTCCAGTCTTGTAGGTCGCATTGGCCGGAGCGGAAAGAGAGATGATGGACGCATTTGTTCCATCTACTTTTATCCCTGAGGTCAAAGGAGCTGTGAAGGTGAGTGGGGTGAGGCCATTCCCCGCAGTATCCATGAGGGTCCCACTGTTGAGATCGAGGGAGGCGGTAACTGCTATTCCATTAGCGTCCAGGTCGCCGCTTCCAACCTGGTACCGAAAGATCAGACTATTGGTTCCTGAGCCGGCGAGGTAGACGGCGTACTTGGTGGTCGCACCAACGGTAAGTTGGATGCGTGGGCTTCCAGAGACAGTGACGTTCTCTGAGGTGGAAACCGTCAGGTCGATGTTGTCACCATTGTAGTACGTGCCGTCTGCTGGAGCTGTGACTGAAGCGATGGTTGGGACGATGCCATCCACCAGCACCAATGCTGTGTTCGGGGCGATGAAGCTCAGGAGAGCAGGATCATTGGTGGCGTCTTTGATTGTTCCGGAGTTTAGGTCAACAGGTGAAGCAACCGTGACACCGTTTCCGTCTTCATCACCGGCCACAACCGTATACCGGAAGGTCAGTGCGTTGGTTCCCGAACCGGAGACGTATGTTGCGTTCACACTGAAAAGTCCGAGTGTCAAGCTGAGCTGAGGAGTTCCTGTCACGGTAACATTCGCTGAGAAGTTTACGACGAAGTCCAGGTTCTCACCCAGGAGGTACACGTCGTTAACCGGTGGGGCCACGGAAAGGATCGAAGTGTTTACCGTGTCAACAGTGATGCCACTTGAGTTCGGAAGGGTGAATGCGAGAGTTGCATTCTGTGACATCGCCAGGTTCTGAATGGCCCCACCGTTTAAACTCAGCGGAGATACCAGGGTAACTCCGTTAAGGTCGTCGTCGCCGCTCTGGACCGTATAGCGGAAGAGCAGAGTGTTTGTTCCTCCTCCGGAGACGTAGTTGGCGTAGACCGTTCCACTATTCAGAGTGAGTTCCATCCGCGGAACGAGCGTCACCACAACAGCTTCAGAGAAGACGACACTGATGTCGAGATTCTGGGCCGCTGCGTACTCACCGTTTGCAGGTAAGGTGATTGAAGAAATGCTCGGGACCGATCCCACCAGGACGCCGCTGGTGTCAGGGAGCGTGTACGTAAGGGTGGCAGCGTTTGCGGCCAAGTCCTTTATGGTCCCGCCGTTTAAATTAACCGGCGAAAGCATCTGGATGCCGTTGCTATCCAGGTCCAGAGCCGTGACAGAGTAGCGGAATTTTATCGCAGCAGTACCTGTTCCAGAGAGGTAAGCCGCGTACCGGGTGGTACCACCGATGTCCACGCCGATTCTTGGAGAACCGGTGATGGCCACCGGCTCGGAGAAGGTGACGGTGAAGTCCAGATTCTGGGGACTGGTATAGGTTCCACTTGCCGGAGGGGTCACCGAGAGAATAGTCGGGGCCGTGTTGTCGATGAGAACAGCGCTGGTGGCGGTGTTGGGAAAGCCTAATGCGCTCGGATGAAGGATCTGATCATTTATCGTTCCAGTGTTGAGATCGATGGACGCGGCGACGGCGATTCCGTTTGAATCGTTATCGCCAGCTGCCACTGTGTACCGGAACTTAATCACAGAGCTGCCGGTTCCGGAGAAATAACTCGCGTACTTGGTAACTCCCCCAACGTCCAGGGTCAATCGTGGAAGGCCAGTGACGAAGACCGGCTCACTGAAGGTCACGTTGAAGTCCAGGTTCTGGCCTTGGGCATACGTTGCCGCAGCGGGGACCGTGTTAGATAAGATGATCGGAGAAACAGAGTCAACTTTTAATGAGGTGGTCACAGGAGTGGTAAAAGAGGTGGCAACAGATACGGCCCCGGAGTTACTGAGAGTAGACCCGTTCGCCTCGAGTGGGCTCACGACGGTTAGTCCGTTTAAGTCCTCTTCACCGGCGCCCACGGTGTAGCGGTAGATGAAACTGCTGGTTCCGCTTCCGGACTGATAGGTTGCGTACTTTGTCGCGCCGGCGACGTCGAGCTTGAGTCTCGAAGTCGTGCCGGTGGAAGTGATATTCTCAGAGAAGACCACTGTGAGATCGACGTTCTGACCAAGATCGTAGCCGTTGACCGGAACCGATCCCGGGAGGTTGATTGCGGTGATCGACGGCCCGGCAGTGAAAACCTTAACCCCAGTGAGCAGGGGAGGAGTGAAGCTCAGAACGGCCGCATTGGTTAGACCGTCTGAAACAGTGCCGCCGTTGAGCTGCATCGGTGAAGACAGGCCTATGCCATCCGCGTCCAGGTCTCCGCTGATGACCGTGTAGCGGAAAAGAACCGATGCCGTGCCGGAGCCGGAAACGTAGTCTGCGTATTTGGTGGTTCCACCGATGTTGAGGCTGAGCCTCGGTGTGCCTGTGATGGTCACGGCCTTATTGAAAACAACCGTAAAGTTCATCGGATTTGCCACGAGGTAGGTAGCGTTCGCTGGAGGAGTCACCGAAGTGATCACCGGATTCGCTCCGGCCACCAGGATGCCAATCGTGCTTGGTGGAGTGAAGGTCAAGGAAGCGGCGTTGCCACCGATGTCCTTTATGGTACCGAGGTTCAGGTCCACAGGGGAGGAGAGTGCTATCCCGTCATTGTCAGTGTCAGAAGGTCCCACGGTGAATCGGAACGTAAGAGTTGAGCTCCCGGAACCGGTGAGGTAGGTCGCGTACTTAGTAACACCTCCGACGTCCAGAGCGATTCTCGGAGAGCCGGTCACCACTACTGGTTCCGAGAAGGCCACACCGAAACCGAGTGTCTGATTGACACCGTAGGTTCCGTTGGCCGGAGCCGTGACTGAAGACAGGGTCGGTGAGATTGTGTCTACTAGTACCGATGTGGTGCTAGGTGGGGTGAAAACAAGGTTACAGTTCTCGGTGGAATTAAACTTAAGTGTCCCACCGCCTAGCCCGATGGTGTTCAAAACTGTGATCCCGTCGGCATCATTGTCTCCGTTCACGACCGTGTACCGGAAAGTGAGGATCCGACTGCCCGAACCAATTACATAAGCAGCGGTCCTGGAGGAAGCACCGATAGTAAGGGTGATTTGAGGTATACCGGTAACTGTGACCTCGGTAGGGAAGGACAGCTTCAAGTCAATATCTTGTCCACTGATGTAAGTCTGGGCAGGCAATGAAGTTGGTGTGAACAGGTTAGCATTTGGTATGTGACGAGAGACGATTTCGTTACCGCCATCTTTATTCTCAACCTGGCATCCAGCGATAAGAAAGAAACTAATGAGTATTAAGATCTTCATAATGTTTTAGATTTGGGATAGTTGTTGATGTAAATTAATCGGTTAATTTTAAAAAAAACTTAACATATTAATAGTGTCTCAACTTTTTAGCTTGGGCATCATTAGGAAAAATGTGCAGTGTATGGAATTCACGAGGATAGAGAGATTATTGGGTAAATGAATTTTTTTTTAATACTAGTATTATTTTGTTTAGGAGGCTGTGCTACCAAGTACGTGATTCCTGGAAACAGGTTTCTCACACCGGAAACACAAGGACAGGCCTTCAGAGGTCAGGTCGAACTTCTGCAAACCAATGCGAACCAACTCACCATCGATGTAACTAAAGACACCGTCGATGAAGGGGTCATCTACAATGATCTCTCCCGCATGGGATTTCTACTCTCGCACTCGTTCTTTGAACAGTTCGATGTCATCTGGTCCCATACCGGAAGTGCGAATTCCATGCTCGGTGGTAAGTTCCAGTTTTACGGCGCTTCCCGGACCGCGAACGGCTTGGAACATAAGCTCGCCATCGCTGCCATGGTGGGGGCCAACGAGCACGAGACTCCGGATGAAGCCGTGGAGTTTAAGCTCGGTGGTCAGGAGTTTCTCATTATCTATGGATACCGCTTCAGCGAGATCGTGCTCGCCTACGGGAGCTTCTCTCACGCGACCTACGATTTCGAAGGAACCATCTCCGCACCCGGAACCGGCATCGATGGAGCAAAGCCAAAGCTCAAGACCAAGGTGAACTCGCTGAGCGCGGGAGTGGAGCTGACCCTCAATGCTTTCTTCGGCAAGCTTGAGGGAACCTATCAACAACTTCAAACCTCCGATACCAAAGAAAAACTTCGCCTCGCCGTCGGTTACTCTATCGGACTTAACTGGTAAGGGTGTTTTTGCCCTCTATCTCCTGACCTCCACCATCTTTTAGAATAGAAGCAGGAGAACATATTGAAAGGTCTACGGCATCTCTTCTTATTCAGTTTCGCCATGGCTTCGGTAGAAGCGCGGGCGGTCCTCGACTTCGAGGACCACGCATTCCCTGAGTTCGTGACCTCCGCCCGGGCTTTAGCCATGGGGAACGCCTACATTTGTAAGGTCGATGATGCGTGGGCTGCGTTTTATAATCCCGCGGGTCTGGGGACGGTGCGGAAACCGCAGTTGCATCTGTTTAACCTTCACCTCGAAGCCAGCGATGGCCTCCTCGATGCCGTGGGTGACGGTACCGCCACCGATATGCCTGGGAAATTCCTAAAAACCTTTAAGCCCGATGAGCTCCGGGCAATGCTGGCCAAGAATCAGGGCAAGCTCGCCCACTCTAGGGTTAACTTATTTCCGAACTTCACCGTCCGTGGTCTGACTCTCGGGTACCTCTACTCACAGAGAAACCGCGCGATCATCAACGACGACGCAGCCAATAGGTTCGAGATCGCGCAGAGGAAAGACCATGGCCCGGTGTTGGCCCTAAACGCTTCTTTCCTCGGCGGAGTCCTGAAGGTTGGGGCTTCGGCGGTCTATCTGATTCGGACTGATCTCTATAAGTCCTTCGGTCCCACGGATCCGGTCTCGATCTCTAATAGCGATTCGAAGTCTGGGAAGAGTCCCCAGTTGACCGCCGGTGCAAAAATTACCTTGCCCGCGGCCTTCCTTCCGACGCTCTCGGTGGTGTTGAGAAATGCAACGGATAATGATTTCGAAGTGAGCTCCGGTAGCGTCGCCCCTGTTAGCATCGAGCAGACCATCGACGCCGGAATTTCCATCACCCCTCAGATTGGAAAAAGTTCCCGGGTCCACATGGAGCTTAACTTAAAAGACATCGCTAACGCCTACAACACCGACGCCACCAGGCGAGCAGCTCTCGGAGTCGAACTCGACTTCAAACGCCGGATCTTCCTACGTGCTGGTTATGGTGATGGATGGGGTTCTGGTGGCCTAGGGCTACGTTCGAGAACTTTCCAACTGGATCTCACCACTTACGCCGTCGACCGCTCTCAGGAAGGTTTGAGAGAGGAAGAAGACCGGCGTTGGGTCTTTTCACTATCTTCAGGTTTTTAAACCTTCCCAAGAATTCCCCTTTCTGCTAAAAACTCACTTCCATAACACAGAGGGTTCTAATCCTTCCGCTCGCTAGAGTGCAGTAAACAGGAGTTCCATGGCCTCGCACAATCCATATGCCTCATTCCTAGAAAAAGTTGAAAAGCCGGCCCGCTACATCGGCGGAGAGCACTTCGTGATTAAAAAAAGTTGGGACGCCTGCCTCAGCCGGGTTGCCCTGTGCTTTCCTGATACCTACGAGATCGGCATGAGCCATCTCGGCATGAAAATTTTGTACGATGAGATTAACCAGCACCCGGGGATGTTGGCAGAGAGATGCTTCGCCCCCTGGGTCGACATGGAAAAAGAAATCCGAAGCAGAGACCTGCCGCTGGTGTCTCTTGAAAATTTTCGCCCGCTGAGAGACTTTCACATCGTCGGATTTTCACTCCAGTACGAGATGAGTTATTCGAACATCCTCAACATGCTTGACCTGGGCGGGATTTCCATCTGGACCAAAGACCGGCAGGAGGATGAACCATTCGTCATCTGTGGCGGTCCCTGTGCCACCCATCCGGAGCCGCTAGCGCCCTTCATGGATTTCGTGGTCGTCGGCGACGGAGAGAAGCTCTTCGCGCGGATCACGCACTTCATCGGTGAAGCTCGGTCCATCGGGCTCAAGCGGGATCAGATCCTGCTGGAACTCGCGAAGTGGAAAGGGATCTATGTTCCGAAGTTCTACGAGACGGCCATCGATCCGATGACCCAGATGGAAGTTGTGACTGGTCCGAAACCCGAGTTCAGCGGAGTCATCCCCGAGAGAGTGCAGAGGTTTTTTGTGGATAACCTCGCTAATTACCCGTTCCCTACTAAGTCGCCCATTCCCCACATGACCGCGATCTTCGACCGGTTTTCGGTGGAGCTCGCCAGAGGCTGTACGGAAGGCTGTAGGTTCTGCCAGGCCGGAATGATCTACCGCCCGGTCCGGGAAAGAAACCCGGAGAACGTCGTCCAGATGATGATGGATGGGCTGAAGAACGGCGGTTTCGACGAAGCATCTCTGACCTGTCTCTCTACCGCAGACTATTCCGCGGTCACGCCACTGGTGATCGAACTCCTTGATAAGCTCCAGAAGGAGAACGCTACCCTAGGCATCTCGTCCCTGCGGGCCTATGGCCTGGATGAGCGTATCCTCGACAAGCTCGCGGAGGTAAAGAACTCTTCTCTGACCTTTGCACCCGAAGCCGGATCCCAGAGGATGAGGGACGTCATCAACAAGAACGTCTCCGAAGAAGACATGATGAAAACGGCTGAGAGTGTGTTCTCCCGAGGCTGGACGAAGATGAAGCTCTACTTCATGATCGGCCTTCCGACCGAGGAAGACGAAGACGTGGTAGCGATCATGGAGACCGCCGGCAAGGCCCGCCGCCGGGCCACGGAGTGTGGAGTCCGCAACCCGACGGTGACGGTTTCCGTTTCGTCTTTTGTCCCGAAGCCACACACGCCGTTCCAGTGGGCGAGCATGATCACCCTTCCGGAAATCGAACGGAAACAGAATCTTCTCAAGGACTACGCTGAACGCTACCGCCTGAATTTTCGGAAGCACTTCTCAAAGATCTCAGCACTGGAAGGGATCATCGCTAGAGGAGACCGCAGGATTTCCTCCATAATCTTCAACGCCTGGAAAGGCGGAGCAAGGTTCGACGGCTGGGACGAAACTTTTAACTATAACCTCTGGGTCGATTGCGTCGAAGCCTCGGGGCTGGACACCCAGATCTTCCTAGGTACCATCCCGATGAACGGCAAGCTCGCCTGGGACCACATCGACGTTGGTCTCACAGAACGGTTCCTTGAGATCGAATGGAAGAAGGCCATCCATAACCGGCTCTCACCACCGTGCGGGAAGGTCCACGGCATGATCGTCCACCACTCGAACCTGGAGACACTGGAGAAGACCTTCGACATCGATAAGAAAAAACTCGTCTGTTACCACTGTGGGGTCGCCTGTGACCTCAAGGGCATGGTCGAAGAGAGAAGGGACTTCCTCAAAGGGATGAACTCCTTTAAGAATGAAGTCTACGTGCCGCCGCTGGTGCTAAAAAAAGACATCGCTGATCTGCGAGAGAAGCGCAACCAAACTCTCGGGTACAAGTACCGGATCGAGTTCTCTAAACTCGGGCCCATTACCTTCATCTCCCACCTCGATCTCCAGAAGGTCATGGCGAGGATTTTCAAAAGGGCCAGGATCGATACGCTCCATTCCGAAGGCTACAACCTCAGACCCCTGCTTTCCTTTGGCCCGGCTCTGACTCTGGGGATCAGCTCGCTCACGGAGTACTTCGACGTCCGGGTTCCGGTTGAATGGAACGAATTCCCCGGCATCCTCACCACTCTGCAGAAGCACAGTGAACCGGGGATAGTGTTTAAAGAGATCACCGTGATCAACAGCAAGACGCCTTCCATCCAGGATTCGGCGAAGTCCTTCACTTACTTCATTCCGGTCAAGAACGCAGCGGAGATGACTGGAGTGGTTGATACGTTGAAGGGCCAGGAGAAGATCCTCATCCAGTCGTATTCCAAGAAAGACGAAGTGTTTCTTGAGAAAGACATCAGACCCATGATCATCGACATCACCACGGGAGAGTTGAATCTTCATGAAAAAATTCTGGAGGTCATCGATGAGGTCTCTCCCTGCCGTATGCCGGGGATCTTCGTGAAAGCAGGGGTCAAGCAGGGTGCGGGGGTTCGCCCTTCAGAGATCGTCGAACTGTTGACGTCGAAGGGGCTCTCCATCGAGAGGCCGATCAAAGTTGAGATCGAACTGAATCAATTATAATCATGACCTATGTGGATGAAAAATTCTATGAACGCAGATGCGTTCATAGAATTTTTCACCTCTATTTACACGCGTGCACAGTGGGATTATAAATCTGGTAACGAACAACTTCTTCAAGGAGAAACATATGAAATCATTAATCTTAGGCTTGCTTTTACTAACAGTAACCACACAGTCTTTCGCCGCGAATAAAAGCTGGAACTGTATTCTCGTTAATCAAAGTGATGAAAGAATCCTGGAATCCTTAAAACTTCCCGGGTATCTCTCCACCATTAAAGTCCTTGCCATTAAGAGTAAGTACTGCTCTAAGATCGGACCTGCGATCTACTCAGATTTCTGTGTGATCAAGAGCACCGCCATCGGCATTGGTCTGGATCCTCTGCAGTCTGAACTCGTAACCAATACCGGAAGAAGGGTTGGACTCATCTGCGAAGAAGATGTGATCATGTATCCACAGCCTTCGCACGGCGGTTCCAAATAATGCAGAGATGAGTCCATTTTCAAAGTTTCTCCGAACAGACGAACCAAGCGCCCGGTACCTTCTCGAAAGTGGAAGTTACCGGGATTTCTTAAGTAGATTCTTTGAAGTAAAAAAAAAACTCAACAACGACTATAGCTACAACGTCTTCGCAAAAGCCGCGGCCATCGCCAAGAGCCTCCCCAGAGATGTGCTGATGGGAGAGCGGCGGTTGACTGAACGGTCCCTCCCGAAATTTCTTAAGGCCATGGCCCTGCCAGGACTGAT
The DNA here is from genome assembly GCA_035576105.1 of Bacteriovoracaceae bacterium. GTDB lineage: Bacteria > Bdellovibrionota > Bacteriovoracia > Bacteriovoracales > Bacteriovoracaceae > Peredibacter. The sequence continues at coordinate 126,067 of DATLXA010000024.1, read as the reverse complement.
GGAAGAGTTTTTTATAAAACTGGTTGAAAGCGATTCCAATCCTACTCTCAGTACGTACCTCTCTAAGCTGTCTCAGATGTACCTCGAGAATCACTTCACCCAATCTTTTTCAGATAATAACTTTCAGGATTTCACCATCCCCTTTATCTACGCGGCTTCCGGACGTGTGGGGGAAGGGTGTGGGTTGGATGTGATCCGAAGTAGGACAGGTCTCTCTGAGAGTAAGGTCCTCGACGTCATTGAGCAACTCGAGGCGATGGGACTGGGTAAGTATGACGAAAAAACGTTGAAGTTCATCCCCACGGTTTCTCAGGTCCACGTCGAAGCTCGATCAGACAGTAAGCACTTCCTGGATTTCTATCTCCACTCCCTGAGTTTGCAGAAAGCGACGGTCGAAGCCACCGGTTTCCCGTCTCCGCCGAAGGTCTTGTTCTTTAATAATGTTTTTTCTGTCAACGAAAGAGACATTCCTCAGCTCAAAGAAGAGCTGCAGATTTTTTTGAAGTCGTTTGTGCTCAAGAGTGAGAACCCGGTAGGAGATAGTGTTTCGATCTTGAACCTAGGGTTTTTTAAGTACGAGTTTACAGATGAGTAAGCCCAAAGCGTCCCTTTCATGCCGATTTGGTGCCGTTTAGGGCCCAATAACCTGCAATTCCTGAAAAATTGACACGATGCACCCAACTTCTCCTGACATTGATGTATACCTCCTTGTCACCTTTTTAGTTTTAAGGAATAAACGTTGGCGGTTTTCATTAACAAAGGAATGATCGATATGCTTTCTAAAAAATCTCTCCTGGTCTTAGCTCTTCCACTAACAATGGCTTCCGCTTTCGCAGCACCTCAGGTGATTCCTAGGGCAAAACTCGATGTGATGCTGAAGAGCGAATCAAAGTTTGTTTTGAAAAACGCCAAAGGAACTCTGCTACAGAGTTCGATCATGGATTCGGCTCCGACGAACTGGTTTAACCTCTCTCCTGCCGACGGAGCTGAGGGAGTCAGGACGGAAGAAGTCTACGCCGCTTTCGGAATGCCACAGGAAGAGATCGTCGTCGCGGTCATCGACTCTGGAGTCGACGTGAACCATGAAGACCTGCAAGGTAACATCTGGATCAACTCAGCGGAGGTCATGAACAACGGGCTGGATGATGATAACAACGGCTATGTCGATGACGTCTTCGGCTGGAACTTCATCGGTGGTGCTGACGGCATGGCGAAGATGGAAAAAGACGAGTCGCTGGCCAACGGAATTAAACTGATCAAAGGTAAGGCATCTGCCCAGGTAGACGCCGATACCCTCGAAGTCACTAGAGAACTGGTGCGGATGAAGAAGCTCCAAGCGCGAGTTGAAGAGCTCGGTGAAGAACTCACCCCGGCCCAAGCCGCGTACCTTGCGAAAGTGAAGACCATCGTTGAAACCAGCGTCGAAGAAGCCAAGAAAGTCATCGGCATGTATACTGAATACCTGGCGACCTACAAGACAGCAGAAGCTGTGTTGAAAGCCGCCGGACTGACCGAGATCACCGAAGACTCCGTCAGGGCACTCGTGACCTCAGACGCCGATGTTCTGAAGGCCAAAGAAACTATGCTCAAGCTCCTCACCAACCGCCTCAACCTCGCTCGCCTCAACCGAGTCCTTGAGTACTACCAGGGTCAGCTCGAGTTCAACTACAACGAGTCGTTCGAACCTCGTCCGGTCGTCGGTGATAACTACTCCAATCAGACCGAGAAAGTTTACGGTAACAACGACGTGACCGGTCCGGATTCCTCTCATGGAACCCACGTCTCCGGGATCATCGCCGCCCTCCGTTCCAACGCTAAAGGTATCATGGGTGTTGCGACGAAAGTTAAGATCATGGCCGTGAGAGTTGTTCCGAACGGTGACGAGAGAGACAAAGACGTCGCTAACGGTATCCGCTACGCCGTCGATAACGGTGCGAAAGTGATCAACATGAGCTTCGGGAAAGCCTTCTCTCCGTATAAGAGAGTGGTCGACGATGCCGTAAGATACGCTGAGAGCAAAGGTGTCTTGATGGTTCACGCCGCCGGTAACGATAACAAAGATAACGACATTCTCCCGAGCTACCCGAGCCGGTTTGATAAGAAAGAAAGCAGAGAGTTCGCCAACTGGTTAGAGATCGGAGCTTCATCATTCGAAAAGGGCCTCTCACTTCCAGCGGACTTCTCGAACTTCGGGAAGAAGACTGTAGACTTCTTCGCTCCAGGAGTGGACATCCTTTCAACCACTCCGGACAACAAGTACGACACCTTCTCTGGCACTTCCATGGCCTCCCCGGTTACCGCCGGTGTTGCTGCCCTGGCACTGTCTTTCGAGCCTTCGATGGACGCAGTTGCTGTTAAATCACTCATGATTGATACTTCACGCCGCTACCCGAAGCTCATGGTCAACGTTCCAGGAACTGAAACTGAAGTCTTGTTTAGTTCGTTGTCTACTTTTGGTACCATCGTCGACGCCCTCGAAACTGTTAAGGCTCTGAAATAATAAGAACAGGGGTCAGGAAACTGACCCCTGCTTTTCAAAAATTGAGTCATCTTCCTTAGAAATAAACCGAAAAGATCAGGTATGAGGTTCCTTCTTATACTTATGCTGCTTCTTTTAAGCTCGTGTGCAAACGAACCTCTCAGGTCCATTGCTTCTGAACCCATCACTTACGGTATAGTAGACATGGGGCAAAGCGGGGTGAAGTTCGTCTCTCCAGAAGTCCGGGGCCTAGTGCTTGAGCATCACCTCTCGATGTACTTCAAAGATTCACAAGGAAATTTCGTGGACTTCGAAACCGACTCGCTGAAGGTATGGGATAGGAACGGACGCGAGATCTCCTTTAAGATCAACAGACATCTCCTTGGGCAGTACTACGTGACGATTGTTCAAAAACTAACAGCACCAGCACTTGTGATCGACTTCAAGGTCCATGGAAAGGCGCTGCGGATCCCAGTGACTCTAAATAACAGGCAAGCCTCAGCGTCGCATTCAAATCTAAAAAAAGTAAAAGAGGAAGGTAACCGGATCCTCCTGCGGCTGGACCTGGCAGACGAAAGTGGTCGCATTATATTATTATCAAATCCCCCGGAGATCATCGTCGGCGGATCTCAGATCATCGAAGAAATCAAGCAGATCCGAGACGGGAGATGGGAATTCTGGGTGAGGGTACTTGAAACAAATCACATCCTCTATTTCTCCATTCGAGCTGATGGGGTTTACCTGCCCAATTTTTACCGGTATCAACACGTCGAGAAATGATCCAAACTCCTTGAAAAGTAGATTTTCTCCAGTGCCTTGGGTAAGATGGGCTGATTAAATTCTCAAGGAACAATGATGCGCATTAATACACCTGAAACAGAGGCAACTGAAGTGAACCCTAAATCAAATTCGAGTCACGATAAGAAACTGGAACTGATCAAAAAAAACAAGCTCACTAAAGCTGACCTGAAGTGGTTTTTGAAGAATGTTTTCTTATCCCGCAAGACCGACGATGCGGAAATCTCAATGAAGAAGCAGAGTAAGGCATTTTTTCAGATCTCCGGTGCTGGACACGAAGGCATCCTCTCGGCCGTGGCAAAAGTGCTGAAGCCCAAACACGATTACTTCATCCCGTACTACCGAGACCGAGCGCTGTGCCTGGGTCTGGGAGTGACTCCGTATGAGATGCTCTGTCAGGCGAATGGAAACACCGGCGATACCTCCTCCCACGGCCGGCAGATGCCAGCGCACTGGGGGAACGTGAAGCTCAATATCGTCTCCAAGTCTTCCTGCACTGGAACTCAGTTCCTACAGGCAGTAGGGGTCGCGGAGGCAGGGCTGCATCTGCGGAAAATGAAACTCAAAGATTCTCCGGTGTACCACGAGCAAGAAATAGTCTACGCCTCTTGTGGAGACGGGACCACTTCACAGGGTGAATTCTGGGAAGGGATCACTACGGCTTGTGTGAACAAGCTTCCGGTGCTTTTCATGGTGGAAGATAATGGCTACGCCATTTCCGTTCCGGTGTCAGTCCAGACGCCAGGGGGGTCTATTTCGAAGGCCCTGGCGAACTTCCCGGGTCTGAAGATCTTCGTCTGTGACGGGAACGACCCCATCGAATCCTACGACTCCATGGTGGCGGCGGAAAAATACCTGAGAGCAGGCAACGGTCCAGTGCTAGTGCACGCCTTCGTCACCCGGCCCTATTCGCACTCTCTATCGGACGACCACTCTTTCTACAGAACTAAAGACGACCTCGCGGAAGAGACGACTAAAGACGTGTTCAACTCCTATCCAAAATTCCTAACGGAAACCGGACTAATGACTTCCGATGATGTGAAAGCCGTGATGGACGAGACAGTGGCGGAAGTAAAAGAGGCCATGGCGCGAGCTCTCAACACCGCTTGGCCCGCGAAGTCTACTTACTGCGATCATCTCTACTCGCCGGACGTGGATCCGACCTCACAGGAGTTTGAGACCAAGCCCGCCTTCTCCGGAAAGGAAGACATTCCCCTGGCCACGGCCATCAACATGACCTTGAAGTCCGAGATCAAGAAGAACCCGCTGATGATGGTCTTCGGCGAGGACGTAGCGGATTTCACGGAGATTGAAAAATACGATAACCCGGAACTCAAGGGGAAGGGCGGAGTGTTTAAAGTAACCCACGGAGTGCAGAAAGCGGCCAAGGCGGGTCAGGTGTTCAACTCCCCACTGGCAGAAGCCAACATCATTGGCCGCGCCGTAGGCATGGCCATGCGGGGCCTAAAGCCCGTTGTGGAAATCCAGTTCTTTGATTACATCTGGACGGCGTACATGCAGTTAAAAAATGAGATGGCCACCACCCGCTACCGCTCCGGCGGAGACTTCAAGTGTCCCATGGTGGTGAGAGTACCCATCGGCGGGTACCTGCGGGGAGGGGCGATCTACCACTCCCAGTCGGGAGAATCTCTGTTTACCCATAATCCGGGGATCAGAGTCGTTTATCCGTGCAATGCTCTGGATGCCATTGGATTACTAAGAACCGCCATCCGCTGTGATGATCCGGTGATCTTCCTTGAGCACAAGCACCTGTACTACCAAGGGTACAACAGATCGGCGGATCCGGGAGAGGAGTACATGATTCCTTTCGGTAAGGCCCGTGTGGTGAGAGAAGGCACGCACGCTACAATCGTGTGCTGGGGGGCCCTGGTTCAGAAGTCAGTGGAAGCGGCGAAGGAACTCGAGAAGGAAGGCTTCTCGATCGAAATCCTCGACGCCCGGACCATCGCACCCTTTGATTTTGAAGCCGTGAAGAAATCCCTCAAGAAGACTCATCGACTCTTGATCTGCCACGAAGAGCATAAGACCTCCGGCTACGCGGGTGAGATCGCTGCGAGAGTTAATGAGGAGTGCTTCGAGTCTCTGGATGCGCCGATCTTAAGGGTGGCTTCTAAGGATACGCACGTGGCTTACTGCCCGGACCTTGAAGAGGTGATCTTGCCGCAGACCAGTGACGTGATAGAGGCGTTAAGGAAGTTAGTTAAGTACTAGCATCTCTGGACGGAGAAGCCTAAGAGCGGGTACGTGCTTTCACAAGTACCCGCTTAAATTTTCTACTAGTTTAAATCTCGAAGCTGTCCATCTGCAGTGATCATCACAGACCGATTGTCCTCGATCACTTGATTGATCGGACCGGCGAAAGTTACTCGAGTCTTGATGACCACGATCTTACTTTGTATCGGGTATTCCCGGGTTCCGATGTTATCAATCCCCGCTGTCCTGAAGGCCACGTCTACGCTTGTGGCAAAAGATGCCTTGATTTTATCCGCTACCAGACCGTAGATCACGTAGCTGCCAGGTCTGGACCCCCGGCTCCCATTGTAATGATACTGGAGACTAATTTCCACGTGCGCTTTCCGTAAGGTGAGCCGGTCGGAGTAGTCCATGGCGTATGAGAAGGACGCCGCAGGACTGTATCGGTCCTCCGAAAAATTCACGGCCTCGTCGTAGCCTTTGCGAAGGATCGGCTTATTGTTCTTTACCACGTAGGTCCAATCAGACTCTTCTGTGGAAGGTTTTATCCAGTCAGGAAGCGGATTAAGGATCGTAAGGAGTGACCTTCCGCCGCCGCCCTTGGAGAAAAGGAGCACGGTCTGCGCCTGGGCAGTGGAGCTGATGAAGAGGAATAAGCTGAGCAGGAACAGGTTGGCTTTCATTTGATCTCCTTTGAGATATGTGAAGTTGGATAAAGTGATACGGAAATATTGTAGACCTCATCTTTAGTTGGACCAGACTTGAGGAAGTCGTTCAATTCTTCGATGAAGTTCAGGATCATCTGCTTGGCTTCCACGACCTTTTCCTTAGACACCGCAACCGTCATGGACGACTGGACCCGGTCAGCATAAGGAACGTCATCCAAGGCCTTCATCGCCTGGGCCAGGACCTGCCGCTGATGTTCGGTGAAGGCCGAAGTCTTGAACTCGTTTCCAAGGTTATTACTGTCACCGAGCCGATCGATCCATCGCCCGTCCGCTGTGATCTCCAGGTAGTTTAACCGCTTGAGCCGTTCAACCGCGTCGACTGTGAGGGAGAAGGGAAGCTCCAGAACCGTGCTGATCCACTTCACTGATCCTTGAAAGGAGTCGCAGTAGGTGAGCTCCAGGATCGAGTAGTAGTACCAGTCCGAGATAACTCTAAAGGAGTCTTCTTCGAGCTTAGCGAAGGTCTTGAATGAGGGATGGGCCTTCGAGTAACTCCTCGTGAGTGTACGCATCTTCACTGGCCCGAATCCAAGCCGGCTTCCCAGCCGCTCACACATCTTGCCGGTGAGCCGGCGTTTTCCCGAGAGGATCTGGCAAAGCGAGGAGGGCTCGATCTGCAGAAACTGGGCAAAGGAGCGAACGGAATAGCTCGTGTTCTTTCGAGCTCGCTTGGCGAGTTCTTCGTTTAGGGCTTTTCTGAATAGGTCGTTTTTTTCGGCTTCCATGGACGAGTTATAAGGGATAACCGGATATTTCACAATCGGTTTGACACAAAGCGTGTCAAAAATTGACAGCCGTGAAAATGTTACAATTGGTAAGAAGGAGGAATTGCTACTGAAGAGGGCAAAGCTTTATCGTAGAGAGGAGAGATCAGCGATACAAAGATTTCTCGTGCGGGGGTGGTAGGTGAAAGTGGTGCGACTTCTCCGCTGGATCTAGATACCGTTACAGCGACAGAATTACAGGAACTTTCAGACTACGCTATCTCAGTTGAATGTAGGGATGCAGCGATCATCGATATCTAATCGAGATCCCGTCTTGGTGCCACGACCTTCTTGTGTTGACCTGGCAGATCGAAACAACACTCCATTTGAAGGCCGCAGTGACCGGCAGCTCAGAATTTAATTCCCTTGAAAATCTTCTTCCCCTTACTCTTCAGGTCATCCAACACTTTGGTCTTTCCGCCTGACTGCAGACTTACGATCTCGGCTTTGATCTTGTCTTCATTCTTCTTATACAGTTCCTGCAAATTCCCAAGCTGAGCGAGGTTCTTAGTATTCCCCCCAAGCTCCGCCAAGAGCTGCTCTTTTGGTTTGTTGATCTTCTCATCCACTAAGGCGGAAATTTTATTCTGCGCCTCATCGAGCTTGAGACCGATCTCCCGTTTCAGGCCCGACCCGAGTTCGTCACCGAGGTTCGAGAAGATTTTGAGCTTAAGGTTCGAGAAGGTTCCAGCGGCTGAGCCGTTGACGGTGATGATAGGGATGGTGTTTAGGATGTTGCCTAGCATTTCTCTAGCGAGTTTATTCGGCGTTTCCACCAGGAACTCGGGCTTAGTCAAGTTTGAGTTCCAGGACATTTCGATGTTTTCTTCTTCCAGGCTGGCGTTGATAGTCGAAGTTCCGACGGCGTTTTTAAAACCGAATTTAAGTTTCTTATCATTCACGAATAACCGTTCTGGGACAGCGAAAGAATTGACCTGGATCATGGCGGTTTGCTTGGCGACGTCGCGGGTGTGATCAAGTGTCAAAATTGCTTTGACTCCGGAAACCTTCACCGCAGGGAAATCCCCTCCTACGTTTAATACGACTGGTTTCTTTATCTGCTTAGGAGCATTTGTCACGTTAGTGACCTCACCTTGGACGTTTCCAGAATAAGAATCTGCGGTGCCCTTTGAGCTGATCGCTGCACGCTTGAGCCAGAACAACGGATAGCCAGTGGTGATAGGAAACTCGTAATTCTTCCCTTCAGCTCGCTTCTTGGGAATCACCGTTTCTTTTTCTTCCTTCTTCTCCGGCATGTACTGCTTGGCCAGCGCCTGGTACTTCCGGGCGTCGGCGATGTAGCCGGCGAACTGTCCCGCGAACAAGTGCATCGCCATGTCTTTCATGTCGAGTTTTGGTATCTGGAAGCGGTTCTTCAGGGCGTTTATATCCTGGGTCACTAGCTCCTGGAGTTCTTTGGGATACTTGGTCACGGCTTCGATTTCAGTCTGTAGTTTCTTGGAAGCCCCTTGAACTTCTTTGTACTGTTTCTCTACCTCTTTTAAGAGCTCGGTGAGCTTCTTCACTCCGGCGGCCTGCTGGAGCACATTTTTTTGCTTAGAGATGGTTTGGACTTCAGCTTCTATCTGCTTGAGCTTCGAAGTATCGGAAAGTTCTTTGATCCGACCGTCCCAGAATTCTCTTTTCGTCTTCACGTCGGTGATCATAGCGTTAACCCGCGTCTCACTCTTAAGGGTCTCGCGGATGCTCTGGATCTGCTCCTTGTAGTCGCCGCCCTCGAGAATGGCGATGATGTCGCCCAGCATGTTGGCGCCGTACTTATTCTTCACCTGGGCCATGACTTCGTTCTGGAGCATGTTGAGCTTGCTGGGTCTGGCCGGTTCTGGTGGGAGGACACGGCCCGGAGAGGAGCGGGGCTTCTTGAGCTGGATGTTGGTGATGCTAGCGTCTTCCACCACGAATTTCATTCTCAGTAGAGCGTCCCACAGGTACTGGAAGTGCATGTTTCCGATCTCGAGGATATTGTGCGAAGGCTTGGTTTTATCCGTCACCTGGAGTCGGTTGAGGTCGAAGGACCCGCGGATGAAGCTGGTGTTGATGGAGTCGACGTTCACCTCGGCACCGTTGGCCTGGGTCCCGGCGTATTCGACCAGGCTCTTCAGGTGCCGGTCGAAGTAGTAACTGAAGTAGACAAAGGTGATGACGGAGATGACGAGGACGGGGATGATGGCCTCGTAGCGGATGGGGCCCTTCTTCTTAACTTTTTTTACAGGAGTTTCTGATTCAGCCATGTGCGTCCCCGATTAGTTCCAATGATATTGATCGTACTTGTAGTACCACTGATAGAATTTCGTCGCCTCGATCGCTTTCCAGACCTTGGTGGACTTGAACCGCGCCACCACCACTTCCCGGTATTTTCTGATGAAGATCTGGCTCAGGAGGAACACCACCGGAGAGAGGGCGAAGGTGATCACCGCGGAACCCATGACGATGGAGTTATTGAAGCGGGTGTATGGGATCAGGGGCATGTTGTAGAGCTGAGTAAAAACTCCGCTCAAGGATTCCATCTCGAGGACCTTGCTGCCGACGAAGTTAAAAAGTGGATCCAGCAAGAAGGCGATGAACTTGAAGAAGAATGCCATCACCAGGGCCGCGCCGACTTGGATGCGGAAAAAGAAGAGAACCAGGAAGATGAGTAGACTGTGGAGAGAAAGAACCGGAGTCATGCCAAGGATGAATCCGCAGGTCATCCCGCTGGCCAGGGAGATGGTACCGGTGTCGGAGTTTAAGAGTTTGATAAACGCAAAAAGCTGTTTGAGTATGAGACCCATGATTTCTCCTTAAAGTTCAGGAGCTTAAATAATAAATTTCTGGAACTACTTTGACCATAATAAATAAAATTAAACTACGTGTCGCACCGCTTGATTCTTTGATCTAAGATTCAGTCTCGAGGATTCTACGTCCCATGTATAAAATAGCATTAACTTGATAGGGAATTGACGGTTATGAAGCACTTCTATACCTTCCACCATTTAATCAGTCTGTCCACAACTTCTAATAAGGATCTGCAAATGCAAAATCTCTTCAAGCTATTGTGCCTTTTCTGCGTTTCATCTTGTCTCACTTCTGCCTTCGCCGGTGATAGAGTCATCATCCAGTGCACCGACACCGGAAGGGCACCAAGTTTCATGCTCAGGGTATCGCAGAATGATACCCTGAGAACTATCCGGGTCAGTGCATTTAAAAAAGATGAGCGGAGCAACGGCTTCGTCATGATGAAACTTACGTATGACCCGAACGAAACTCTTGATCAAGTGACCTTAAGCAGACCCGTTGCTGTGGGATCAGCGCAGAGATATACCGGTGGAGGATCTGGCTCAACAGTGCAGCTCTTGTACGGGATGGGTCCTCAAACTTCGGGCCAGGGAGTTCTTTCCAAGTTCTCAGTCTTCGACATGGTAACGAAAAAGTTGGTGGTAGATCTTCAGTTAATCTGTAGAAAATTATAGTTTTGAAATTGAGCTGATTTTTAGAGCGGCACTCTTGTTAGAACAAGAGTGCCGGCTTTCGTAGTTACACTAGAGGATGAACACTGAACTTAGGCCAGGCCTTGAGGTCTGTATCCATGCAGGCCTTGGCAAGATCGAGTGATTCTCCGATCACAATGTGCATATCAAGATACCGGTAGGTTCCCAAGCGGCCAATGAAGGTGATGTTGTCTTCTTTCTCAACCATCCCGACGTATTTCTCGAGGAGATCCTTGTCGTTGTTCAACCGCAGCGGATAGTAAGGCGTGTCCTTCTCCCCGCAGAGCGCGGAGTATTCTTTGAAGCACACAGTTTTTTCGTGCTCCTCCCAGGGAGTGAAGTGCTTGTGTTCGGCAATCCGGGTGAATGGGACATCCTCCATGCAGTAATTGATCACCGGGTTGCCCTGGTGATCTCCGTTATCGACGAAGCGCTCGAACTTCAAGGTCCGATAACCCAGGCGTCCGATCTTGAAATTGAAGTACCCGTCCATCGGGCCACTCCAGAACACGTGATCGAATTCCTTTTTCCGTTCCGGATCGAGCTTCTGGCCAAGCCGGAGTTCTATGTCCGGATGGTCTAGGATGCGTTTGACGATCTCCGTGTACCCACTGACAGGGATGCCCTGGTACTTTTGGTTGTAGTAGTTATCATCGTAGTTGAACCGCACCGGCAGGCGCTTGAGGATCGAGGCCGGGAGTTCGGTGGGCTCTACGCCCCACTGCTTTTTTGTGTAGCCGTAGAAGAAGTTTTTGTAGAAAGCTTTCCCGAGAAATTTCATCGCCTGGTCCGCGAAGCTCTTGGGTTCTTTAATGGTCTGATCTCCGAGAGCGCCGACGAAGTCTTTAGCCTCTGCGGGACCCATGGTCTTTCCAAAAAACTGATTAATGGTCAGAAGATTAATCGGCAAGGAGAACATGCCCTTCTCTGTGATGGCCTTGACTCTGTTGATGAAGGGCTCGAACTTTCCCCACTTGTTGACGTAGGTCCAGACGTCTTCGCGGCTAGTGTTGAAGATATGGGGTCCGAACTCATGGACCATGATGCCGGTCTCCTCATCTCTGGCTGTGTGGCAGTTTCCCGCGACGTGAGTCCTTTCATCGAAGACAGTGACACGGAATTTTCCGCTCTCGACCAATTCCCGGGCCAGCACGGCTCCAGCAAAACCTGCTCCGGCGATACCAATGTGCAACTTCATGAGAAAAACTCCTGTTTTGATTGGATGGGGACTTCTAACTGAGAAAAATATCGGACGAGGGCGTCTTCGAGGGAGGGGAGAAGGTCGAACCTCTCGCTGGAGAGCGCAGAGTTTCGTGGTCTCGGAGCCTTGAACTGCAGTTGGTCCCAGGTCTGTGAGATGATGAACGCAGGGTCCAGGCGGAGTTTACACTTTCCAACTTCCGCGGCGATCCGAGCGAAGTCCACCCAGGAGACTTCGCCTCCGTTTGTGAGATGGACGATGCCTCTCTCTCCGTCGAGCAGGAGGTCGAGGGACGCGTTGGCGAGGTCCGGGACGTAGGTGGGAGAAATGGTGGAATCACTGGCGGCCTTGACCTCGGTGTTATTCGCAAGGTCTCTAAGTGTTTGGATGACAAAATTATATTCGTCCCAGGGGCCGAAGAAAGAACTGGTTCTGATGACGAGGGACTGTGGGTTAACTGCAAGGACGCGCAGTTCACACTCGGCTTTGGACAGGCCGTAGACGTTGATCGGGTTAACCGCATTGCTCTCCGTATAGGGTCCGATGCCTTCTCCGTTGAAGACCATGTCCGAAGAGAAGGTTACGATCGGCAGCCCTCTCTCAGCGCAGGCCTTCGCGAGGTTCACTGCACCTTCAACGTTTTCCTGGAAGCATTTGTCTTTCTCCGTTTCTGCGTCGTCGACTTTCACGTATCCGGCGGTGTTGATCACGGCCCAGGGATTGAGTCTGGAGAGAGTGTCTCGGATGAGATTCAAATCTGTGATATCCATGTCGGAGCGTCGGAGAATTCGGTACGGAATGTTCCGGGTGCCACAGATTCTCGCAAAGGCCTGTCCGAGAGTTCCGGTAGCTCCCGTGATGATGATCGGACGGAGCTTGCTCTTGGTCCAGATCGGGGAGTAGGATCCGACCTCCGGCGCCCACAGGATCCTGCGAGGAGTCTTCCACCAACCGGGTTTTTTTAGGATCGGATGATCCGAGTCACCTTTGGTGGCCAGGTCGTTGACTAAGCGGCTCAGGGCCGTTCGTCGAGGCTTTTTCTCTGGATTGCGGAGGTCGAAAACACCCGGCTCGTAGAACATTTCACATTCCGTACAGAGCTTGTGCCAGTCGAAGGTTCCGAGCAAGCTCCAGGCCGTGATGGCCCTGACGTCCACGCCTCTGGCCCTGGCTTTCTTGGCCGCTTTCCAGACCTGGTACAGCCAGCGCATCTGCGAATCCCGGTGGCCCATGGTATGAACTTCAGTGATGGCGATCGGGATGTGGTAGCGCTCCCAGGCTTCAATCATAATGGATTCCGGCGTCGGGAGTTCCGTCTGGCCGGTGTCGACGGCGCCGACGTCGGCGTAGGTATGCTTCCCGTTTCCTCCGTGGGACCACTCGGGGTAGAGTTCCATCCGGTGATCCAGGAAGCGGTTACTTAAATGATAGTGATTGATCCCCAGGATATCGGGAGGACACGGATTCTCCAAAAGCCAGCGAAGCTGATCCGGAGTCAGCGAGTCTTTGACAAACCAGTAGATCGGATGGGCTTGGTCCATCTTCCCGCACAGGAAATCCCAGCCGAGCCATCTTCTCTCATTTTCGAACTCCACTTGGTACTCGAGGAGCTGCGTGCCCTGAGCTCTCCCCAGGTCGTCCGTCTGTATAAGCTTCGCGGTCGGGACGATCTTTCGAATCTCGGCCATCGCAAGGGCGGTGCCCTTTGCCTGATTATAGGTGGCCTGGATGAAGTGATCGTGGTTCTTCGAGTGCGGGTACCAGTGGCCATATAAACAGCTAAACCGGGCCGTAGTGAGGATCTCATTGACTGGGGTGTAGTCTTCTACCCAGGGGTATCTTTCAGCGAAGGCCCGTGCGTATCTGGCAAGCTTCTCCGGGAACTCGGGGTCGATGAGGCTAGTGTACTTCGGACCGCTGCCGTGGTGAAGGAAGCCGGCGATGGGAGTGATCCCGAGCCGTTTAATCTCGTTGAGTCTCTCGTCCAGGTACGACCAGTCGAAGTGCTCCAGATCATCTGGTGCAACCAATTCCCACAGGCAGGGATAGCGGATCTTGCGCACTCCCAAGCCGGCGAAGAGTTGTAGATCAGAGCTTCGTTTACTGTGGCCATTCTTTTCACATTGGTCGATGTACCGGTCCTCGATCCTGTTTAAGGTACACTCGAGACCAGCCCACATCTCCAGTGGATTCATCTAGATCATTCCACTCGCGGACAGTGGTATCGGTTTGGCGGCAACTGGACTGCTGGCAGTTCTTCTGGTGATGTCTTTTTCCAGCGCGGCCATCTTCTGGAAGGTAAGATCCCAGGAATTGTTAGAGAGAAAATCGTCGACTCTGTTGATCCACTCTTTATCCGAGGCTTTCTCCTCCATAGCCTTCTGAGCACTTTTGACGAACTCAGCTGCGGTGTCGGCGATGTAGACGAGTTTTACTTTTCCATACGGGTTGATCACGTCGCGGATCGAGGTGGAGACCACCGGTTTCCCGGCCGCGAGGAATTCGGGAGTCTTGGTGGGAGAGATGAACTTGGTCGAATCATTGAGTGCGAAAGGCATGATGGCGCAGTCCCAACCAGCGAGGTACAACGGGAGGGCATGGTAGTCTTTCCTTCCCAGGTAGTGGATGTTTTTATTCTTCGGCAAAGTCTCCGGATCGATCTTCACCACCGGACCTATGATCACGAACTGGTAATCAGGCCGCAGGTTGGCCATCTCCGCCAGCAGGTCGATGTTGAAGCGCTCATCGATGACTCCGTAGAAACCGAGGCGAGGGTGCGGGATGTGCTTCTGGTCTTCCGGCTGCGCCAGTTCCAGTCTTCCTTGAGAGAAGTGCTGGAAGTCGATGCTGCTCGGGAAGGGGTGGATGTTGTGGTGAGAATTTTTGCGGGCTTCGTAGAGAGAGTGGCCCCCGGTGTAAACCACGTCGGCCCTGGTGAGAAGTTCGGCTTCCATGTCGAGCAGGGACTGGGGCGCGCCCTTGAAGAGGGAGAGCTCATCCATGCAGTCGAAGATAACGGTTGAAGCTTCCAGGTGCCGAGAGAATGAAAGAGCCATGGCAGTGTAATACCACAGAGTCATGTTGGTGAGTTCTTCTTCGAAAACCAGTTCGTCCACCAGGTCTCGCAGTGAAGATTCCATCTCCTCAGCTTTGATCGTTGTCGGAAGGTATGGGACGACCACCTGGACACCTTCAGCGGTTTCACGCAGGTGGAGGCGAGGGATATCGGTCATGCCAAAAACGGGCTCTTCGAAGTAATAAACTCTTCTATGTTTTGCATGGCGAGACAGGAGATGTTGTGGCCGCTGGAAAACGAAGTCCCAACGTAAATGCGAAAAAACCAAAAGGTCTGTGGTTTCACATACTGTGTTCATAATAATCTCCAGAAATGTTGCTTTATAGTAAAGTTTGCGCAAGTAGTAAAATATTACTTTATGCTACTCGTAGCCAAAAAGCTGATGCCAAAGTTATGCCAACGCTCTAGGCTTGTCTATTCAGGCATAGCTTTTGATACAAAGTGTATTCCTAATACTTTAAGTATAAATTTATAAGGGGCTACGAATGGATACAGTGGCAAATATGGATGGAACCGGGGCAAATCACCCGAGAAAAATCTTTCGTCGTGATAAATGGAAAACATTGAATGGTGAGTGGGATTTTACCTTCGATGATAAACAGCAGTTTTATACACCGGATCAAATAAAGAATTGGACTCACAAAATTACCGTTCCCTTTGCACCGGAAACTAAGGCCAGTGGGATCGGAGATACGGGTTTTCATAGCCGTTGTTGGTACCAAAAAACTTTCGAACTAAACCGCAGTAGTCACAAAAGGCTCATCCTTCACTTCGGTGCCGTTGATTATCAGGCGAAGGTCTGGCTCAATGGTTTGTACCTAGGCTCGCATGAGGGAGGCCACACACCCTTTCATTTCGACGTCACTAATTTCCTGGTGGAGAGTGGAAAACAGATCATCACTGTCTGCGCGGACGATGATCCTCATGATCTCACCAAGCCTCGTGGGAAGCAGGACTGGCAGCTTGAGCCGCACAGTATCTGGTACCCAAGGACCACCGGCATCTGGCAGACAGTCTGGCTGGAGGAAGTGCCGCAGACTTTCATCGAAAGGTTCCGCTGTTCCCCGCTCCTGGAGAGATGGGAGATCGGGACCGAGGTCTTCATCGAAGGCCCTTGTCCTGCGGGGATGGAGCTTCGGATCACACTCACCTGTGGCAGCCAGACTCTCGCCCGGGACCGGTACGAAGTCATCCACAATGAGGTTCACCGACGGATCGCCATGTCGGATCCGGGGATCGATGACTTCAGAAACGAGCTGCTGTGGAGCCCGGAGAAACCGACCCTGATCGACGTCGTCCTCGAGCTCTACCACGAAAACAAACTGATCGATAAGATTAATTCTTATACAGCTCTCCGGAGCGTCTCCTTCAACCGAGACAGGTTCCTTTTAAACGGCAGGCCCTACTACATGAGACTTGTCCTGGACCAGGGCTACTGGCCCGAGACGTTCATGACTCCGCCGGACGCGGCTGCCATCATCAAGGACATTAAACTGGTCAAAGAAGCTGGCTTCAACGGCGTCCGCAAACACCAGAAAGTTGAAGATCCGGATTTCCTCTACTGGGCCGACAAGATGGGACTGCTGGTGTGGGCGGAAATGCCGAGCGCTTACCGCTTCACCAATGAGTCCGTCCAGCGGATCACTAAAGAGTGGATCGACGTGATGAACCGGGATATGAACCACCCGTGCGTTGTGGTTTGGGTTCCTTTCAACGAATCTTGGGGAGTCCCGGATCTCGCCGAGAAGGTCGCCCACCAGAGCTGCGTGCAGGCGCTGTATCACCTCACCAAGACTCTCGATCCGACCAGGCCCTGCATCGGAAACGACGGCTGGGAGAGCACGGCCACGGACATCCTCGGGATCCACGACTACGACGACCAGCCGGAGAGGCTGCTGAAGAAATACGCAGCCAACGGCGCTTTGAACGTCAACGATATCCTCAATCGCTACCGTCCCGGGGGCCGGGTTCTCACTGTCGAGGGTTACGCCCACAAAGGTCAGCCGGTGATGCTGACCGAGTTCGGTGGGATCGCCTTCGTCGAGCCGGATGAGAAAATCCTCAAGACCTGGGGTTACTCCGCGGCAACGAGCTCTAAGGAGTTCCGCCGCCGCTACGAGGAGCTGATGAACGCCATCCACCGGATCGAGCTGTTCGCTGGCTTCTGCTACACCCAATTCACAGACACTTTTCAAGAAGCTAACGGCCTGTTCAAGGCTGACCGGACACCAAAGTTTCCGCTGACGGCCATGGCCCGGGCCACCAGAGGGGTCGGACTGGGAAGAGGCGAGCTGTCTTCTGTTCCACAACCACCAGCGATCCCTCATGATAATGAGCCTTTTGAGCTCAATCGAGAGTTGTCCGGGGGAGCCCAGTAGGTTATTTTTTCAAACTTTAAACTCCCGAAAAGATTTTGCCGTATAATCGGCGAAATTTTTCCGGGGGCCTTCCGTGGGTAAATCTCTTCTCGTCTCAATCTTCTTCCTGTCCGTTTCATCACTCACTCACGCGCAAGACATTGCTGATAGGCACTCGGCATTTTGCGAAACTCCGGAAGCCGGAAAAGAAATGGGACCAAAGGGTAGCTGTAAGATCATTGCGGTGAAGAAAGATATCGGACCGATGTTCGGTCAGTGCAGCGGAAGCTACAAGGGTCAGTTCCCTTGTGACATCGTCTACGGCTCACTGTCCAGCGAGGGACCCGGCGTCCTCACCGTGGCCTGCGGTCCGGACATGGCCAAGCCAGTGGTGAAAGAAGAGCTGGAAGCGGAAGTCATCGTGTATGAAATCTTCGCGGTCATCAAGACCCGCAAGGGTAAGCGAGTTCTCCTCAAAGACAATAGCCTCTACACCGTTCTAAATTCTCAGTTAGTCTCTCTCTACCAGACGACCAGTTTCCAGGAAGACGGGACTGCTGCCACCGTCCATTCGGCGACCCTGGAACTGGCCAAGCCGGTCGAACTCAAAGACTTCACCTGTAAGTAACTACTTCTGGATCTGGGCCTTCATCAGTCTCTCGACCTCAAACGGCTTATCCGTCTTAAACCAGTCGTTTCCGGCTCCGCGGCCAACGGCTTTCAAGAGCTCTGTGGAGATCTTCCCGTCTTTCATGATAGCTTCGTCGACGTGCACCAGTTTGACCTCACCGGTGATGAGCGAACCGGAGCCGGGGGCCTTTCCGTAGCAGAGCAGGTCCCGGAACTCACACTCGAAATGGATCGGGGACTCCTTGAGGCGCTTCGCCTTCACGTGCTGCGAATCGACGGGGGTGAGCTTCGAGAACTCAAACTCGTCCTCGCCGTAGGGGAGCTCGGTCGAAGCAAGGTTCACCTTCAGATAGTTCGATTCCGTGCAGAAGTTCAGGACGAACTCCTTTTCTCTGAGAATGTTCTTAACGGTGTCCTTGAACTCACCGGTGGACCCTCGGATTAGCGGACAGAACGCAATGATCATCGGCGACGCGGAGACGGCGGTGAAGAAAGAGAAAGGCGCGAGGTTATTGCTGCCGTCGATGTTCCTGGTGGAGACCACGGCGATGGGCCGGGGGAGGATCGATCCGATCAGGAATTTATAGTTATCGGCAAAGGCACCACTAGTTTGATATGTTTTCATGAACCTAGTTTATAAGAGATCACCTCATGTTTAAAACTCTATTTTTTACAGCGGCGCTACTCCTCAATACTTCCGGCGCCGGGGCGCGGGTCGAGCTGCGGTGGCTAACCGGGGCCACGGTTTTGTTGGAAGACGGGAAGTCCAGCATCCTCTTCGATCCTGCGTTCACCAGGCCGCAGTGGACCCACTGGTTGAACCTCGATGAGTTCCGGTCAGACGTGGGCCTGGTGCAGGAAGTCCTGGAGCACAATAAGATTGGGAAGCTTGACGGAATTTTCTCCAGTCATTCACACTTTGACCATGTGGTGGACGCGCCGATGGTCTCGAAGCTCACCGGGGCGATCTTCTACACCGACAAGAGTTCTGAGATCATCAGCAGGGCCTACAAGGACCCGACGGTCCGAACGAAACCCTTCGTCAGCGGTGAGAAGATCAGACTCGGAGAGTTCACCGTGACTCCGTTTCAGCGGGAACATTCGAAGATCCTCCACCTCATCCCCTTTCTCCCAGGAGAGGTTCCCGAATCGTTCGCCTTCGGGTTCTACGATTACCACGTCGGTTCGACCTGGTTTTATCTGATCGAGCATGCATCGGGGAAGATCCTGCTAGATCAGGCGTCGGAGCCGTACCTGGAACTCCTTGCAAAGGTCGGTCTCACGTCAGTGGATGTTCTCATCCAGGGAATCTCTAACCGCAGAGACGACGGTGTTGTGCTGGAAGGGTACGTCAAGCACCTCAAGCCTAAGCTCTATGTGCCGAATCATTTTGACAATTTTTTTCAGGACTTCAACGACGGTGCGGAGTCACTGCTTCCCGGCATCGGGATGGAGGAGCTGCTAACGGAGATGAGAAACCGCTATCCGCAGCTCAACGTGGTGGTTCCAAAGTACGGACAGAAGATCGAGCTAATGAAATAAGGCCGGGGGCCTCAGGCCCCCGGAGGAATTAGAAAGCGAATGAGAGTTTGCCGCTGATGCGTTTCACGTCGGCGGTCTGAGTGGCTTCGACTCCAAGTTTAATCAGGAGCAGGTCTACGTTCGCACCAAGTGCGATGAAGCTGCCACTGGAGGAGACGTTATCTTTTTGACTCGAACTGTAGGTGAAGATGGTACCGCTGGAGGCGTCGAGGTCTACGTCCGTCTCACTGGTGGCGGTTCCGAGTTTCACGTAGGGAGTGAAGATGGCAAAAGTTTTACTCGCGCCCACCCAGAGGACTCTCGTCTTGGATTTCATGTTAACTTTCGAATTGACGTCGGTGTTCCCAGTGGAAGCGTTGTTGAGCGTCTGCTCGAAGGACATCTCAGAAGTGGAGAGGTTGATCCCGACGGCCAGGTCGAGCGGAAGGTCAAAGAAGTCACCGGCGTTCCAGCCAAGCGCGATGGAGCTCGAGTCGATGGAGACTCCTGCGAGCTCTCTCTCCGGAAGGACAGTAAGTTCGGCGAAGAGATCAAGCGGAAAATGTGCCCTGGCCATCAGGGCCGCGTGGTATAGATTATCGAACTCACTTCCGTCTTCACCGGCCTCGTTGACCACTTCCTTCAAGGTCGGAGACTTCGTCTGTCCGCCGACCAGTCCGATCTCCACACCCCACACTCCATCGGTCTCAGGAGCAGCGACCGCGGTATGAGAGAAGTTCATGGCGAACTCGTTGCTCACGTCCTCGAGCTGCTTCTTGGTTAACTGCTTAAACTCCGGAGCCTGGGCCAGGACATTCAATGATGCCAGTGCAACCACTGCTAGAATCCACTTTTTCATAAATTTCCTTGTTAGATTTGATGTCTCTATTTTGCTAGGATTTTGAAATAAGTGTAAATTAAAAAGTGAAAAGCTCGGGCTTAATGCTTCATCCAACTCTTCCAGTACTCTTTGTTCTCTAGGCGTTCAAACTCCGGCGTCATCTCCAGCGAATTCCGTGCGTCCACCATCACCGCGAACTCATCTGTGAACTCGTTCTCATTGGCCTTGAGGAACGCCTTGGGGTGAGGGCCGTGGTTGATCCCTTGCGGGTGGAAGGTGATCGCACCGGCGTCTATGTTGTCGCGGGAGAAGAAATTCCCCTGATGGTAGAAGAGCATCTCGTCGTAGTCGATGTTGGAATGGTAGAACGGAACCTTAAGGACACCCTCGCTGGTGTGCTCCAGTGGCCTTGCGACGAACGAACAGATGACGAAGTCCCTGCAGACGAAGGTGGTGTGGCCCGAGGGCGGGATGTGGTAGCGGTGAGAGGTGATTGGACAAAAATCATAGATGGAGAGCTTCCACGGGTACAAGGAGCCCTTCCAGCCGACGGCGTCCAGCGGGTTGTACGGATAGGTCACCCGGGTGAGCTTGCCCTTGTGTTTGATGTCGATGTGGTACGCTTCAAGTTCGTGCTCGCTCCCCACCTGTGCCTCTGGGATGAACTTCGCGGTCTGATCGTAGAGGGCGTTGGGACCCAACAGGCCCCGGGAAGGCTCTTCGAACTCGGAAGCAGACTCGACTTTTAAAAATTTGCAGGGCTTAGTGAAATACGTTTTATACGTCGTTCCTCGAGGGATAATGATGTAATCGCCTTTCGCAAACGGGAGGTGCCCGTAGGTGGTCTCTATCCGGCCCTCACCCTCATGGATGAAGAAGAGTTCATCATGGTCAGCGTTGCGGTAGAAGCTATCGAAGGCGGTGGTCCTGGAGCCGAGGTAGATTTCGATATCATTGTTATAGAGGATCTTCACGAACTTATTGCTCAGGGCCTTATCTCCGAAGAGGGGCGGGAGGTTCCGGGGCTTGAGATCACCGACGATGTGGGTCCAGCTGGTGGGCTGGTTTTCGTGGTAGAGATGGGAGACCCGGCCGAAGAACCCTTTACGACCGTGCTCTTCCTCGTAGGTGCCCTCGGGGATTTTCACGTGGGCCTGTTTAGTGTAGACGCCACTCGCGGTAAAATTTTCGGCCATACAAAGTCCTTAGGTATTCTGAGTTGGTCCGTCCACGGCGGGTGCCCCAACGATGTTTTTTAATGTTCCGATTCCCTCGATGGAGAGCTCCACCAGGTCTCCGGGTTTGATCCAACGGTCGAGCTCGAGGCCACAGCCGGTGCCGACCGTTCCGGAGCCGATGAAGTCTGTGGCGCGGATCCATTCTTCCATTCCCAGGTGTTCGATCATCTCACCCCAGGAGTAGTGTGAATCGCCGGATTGTCCGCGCGACCATTCCTCACCGTTGATAGCCGCAGTCATCAGTAGATCCGGTTCTTCGTATCCAAACTCATCGAAGGTCACGATCACCGGGCCCATCACCGAGCACCAGTCTTTTCCTTTAGCGGGCCCGAGCCGGATGGACATTTCTTTTCTCTGGATGTCTCGGGCCGAGACGTCGTTGAGGATAGTGAAACCGAAGATGTGTTTTTTGATATCCCGGGCCTTTACGTTCTTGCCGTCGCGACCTATCACCACACCTAATTCCAGTTCGTAGTCGAGCTGCTGAGTGTAGCTGGGCCAAGGGATGGTGTCTCCCTGACCGATGAAGCCGGTGTTGCCACCTTTGTAATAGGCCGGGATTTCGTACCAGGCCGGTGGAACGGGCTCGTTTCTTTTTTCAAAGCCTTTCTTGACATGTTTTTCATGCGCGTAGAAGTCGCGGTACATGGCGATCTCATCCAACGGGGCATCGAAGCGCACGTCTTTGGCATCGAGGAGGTGGAAAGCGATGTCGGCTGAGTTGGAAGTTTTCAGGGTTCCGGCCTTGCTGAGGGCCCGGTAGATCTCAAGGGTTTGCTGAAGTTTTGGGATCGCTGCGTCCTGGTGGATCCTTAGAAATTCCGCCAGCGAAGGAGGAGCGAAGAGTGCTGCTCGTTTTGAGGAGTTGTAGAAACCCAAGCGCTCGAACTCTGCCTGCCACAACAGGTTGACGTCGACCAGGATCTTTTCGTCGAAGAAGACACCGAGGCGTTTCTGCGCACCCAGAAATGATGGACGCTTAAAGGTACAGACTTTCATTGAAGGCTCCCGTATTTTTTCTTGTAGAGAGGGAGGACTTCGTCCATCGCCAGATAGAAGTGGGTCATCTCGTCGAGTGTTCCTAAAGAAATGCGGACATGGTCAGGCATGTGGTTGGCCCGCAGGGGCCTGATGATCACGCCGTGATTCAGCAGTTCGTTGTAGAGGTAAGAGCTTGCTTCTTCACTTCCGGTTTTCACTGTGATGAAGTTCGTTACCGAGGGAATAGGCCGGAAACCATGGGAAGTCAGGTAGGAGAAGAGTTCTCCGTATCTTTCTTTATTGTTTTCGAGGGTTCTGCGCAGATGAGGGTGATCTTTCAGCGCACCGTATGCTCCCTTCTGAGCAATGAGTCCTGGCTCAAAGGGTAGTTTCACCTTATGGAGGTTTCCGATGAGGTACTCGTGGCCGAAGCCGTAGCCGCAGCGGACGCCGGAGATACCGTAGGCCTTGGAGAAAGTCCGCAGAGTGATGACGTTATCATAGCGGTAGTTCATCGAGTCCGGGTAGTCCCATTGGCCCTGGGCGAATTCGAAGTAAGCTTCGTCCAGGATGACGATGGTGTGGGCCGGGACGTGTCCCATCAGGAAATCGAACTCCTGCTTGGTGATGTAGGTGCCAGTTGGATTGTCGGGATTTGCGATGTAGACAATCTTCGTGTTTGAGTTGATCTTCTTGGCCATCGCCTCGACGTCGTACTTGTAGTTGGTGGTCCTAGGAACCTGGATCAACTTCGCTCCTACGGATTTTGCTAGGATGAGGAAACCGATGAAGGTGTTTTCGGAGGTGACGACTTCTTCGTTGGGCTGGAGGAAGGCCCGGACAATGTAGCCCATGATTCCTTCCGAGCCGTTTCCGAGGATGATGTTCTGCGGACTCAGGTGGTAGAGTTCGCACAGAGAATTTTTAAGCTGGTGGGCGAACATGTCTGGATAGCGGTGCACATCCCATAAAGCGTTGGTCATTTCTCTAATTGCATACGGCGAGGGCCCGAGAGGGTTCTCGTTGCTGGCAAGTTTAGTGATCTTGGTCAGCCCTTTTTCACGAGCGAGTTCCTCGATGGGCTTTCCGGCCTGATAAACTTCAAGCTTCTCAATGTAATCTGGTACCAGTTTTTTTTGCATGATGCCTCTTTGAGTGACACCTGAAAATACCATGAATTTATGAAGGAAAGCATCGAATAAAACCATAGAGCGCGGAGCATAATTATTTAACGGGACACAGTTTTTTAAATACCAGATAGCTTTTCATGAAAGTGTCAGGAAATTTCTGAAGGAGAAGTCCATTTTTATGCAGAGTTGGAACGTAGACAGTTTTTGAACCGGACTTGATCTGAATGAGATCTTTTGGGTCGGCGGGATTTTCGATCTGGGTTCGTAGCGAAGAATGGAAAGTTGCAGAGAGTTCTTTGATCAGGTCCTGTGAGCAGGGGGTCTTATCAATGGTGAGTTTAGCCTTGGGATGATTCAGGGATAAAGAACCCGACTGGATAAACTCATAGCTGTGACCGCGCTCCAGAACCTGAAAGGTCTGGGCTTGTGTAAAACATGAATAAGTCAGCAGAAGCACGATGAGTCTTTTCATTGGATGCATTTTTTATACTTATGAGGGGCATTCTCAATTAACTGGCTGCAGACCTGTGGGAAAGTATTGGCAGCGTTCTTCGCACTCAAAAACTGGTTTAAAGCTCTCCAGAAAACCGGTGGATGCAGGTCAGGATTTTTCAATATTTCCAGAGAAGCTAGTTCTGTGCCCTGGGCCTTTTGCAGCAGGGGACAGAGATAGACTGGGTCCGTTTCTCCAAAGAGGGCAAACGACCATTCGTCCGCAAAGTCCTCTTCGATGTAGTGAACGCCAGCGTTCCTATTCTGGTACCTGGAACTGATGCAGGCCTTGGCCTTTGCTACTTCCTGTGAGGTTTTTTCGGAGAGCCGCCCCTGTTGCTGTAAGTAGGAGAAGTGATGGCCGAGTTCGTGGGCCAGGATCTGCTTACCGAACTCAGGATTTTTAAGAGAGAAGAGAGAGAATCTAATTTCGGCTTTTCCGAAGTTCGAATCGCCCAAGTCACGGAACAACGGATCGACGTAGCGGTCATTGATAAGAGCGACGGTGGTGCCCAAACCCGCGCCGACGAACTCATAGAGTCCAGCGTGATGTGGGCTCAGGAGCACGTTCATGACATCTTTTTGATTGGCGAAGAAAAAAGGGAGTGACGCCGGCGTAATTTTGCCAGTGTTGAAGGCTTCGGAAGCATAGGTAAAAAGGAGCTTGTCCATTTCTGCCGCGTAGTGCTCGGCACTGTGCTGAGACATCTTGCCGTCCTTCACCTGGGCTTTTTGAAAAGCACGGATCTTCTCTTTCACTTGGTCGGTGGTGTGCTCAAACGTGAACAGCTCTTCAGCGGTGGGAGCGAGACTTTCAAGTTGCGCCTGGGTCTCAAGAGATGCCAAAGCAGAAGTGAAGAAGTCGGGTGCGTTTATTTTTTTTCGTAATTTAATGATTTCGTTTTTAAAGTCCGGAGTTTTTGTTACAGAATTAAAGTAGCGTCCGATTGCCTTGGTCTCCAATACAGTTCGGACATGATCATCTCCCTGAAGGAAGGAGACTATCTTAATGAACCGGATGCGGTCATTAACATTCAGACCAACAAAGCCGTTTAAGTTTTCATTCATAAAGACGTAATCGTCTTCTACTAGCTTATTAAACTTACGTTTGATCTTTTTCTTCCACTTCGGTGTGAGGAGTTTTGGGATCTCAGTATGGGTGTAGTACTTAAAAGCCAGACCAACGTCCCAATTGTTTTTAAGCTGCTCGGTGACGGAGCGCTGGATGATGACTTTCACCGGTGATTTTTCCAGCAGTGGATCACTGCACTTCACAGAGATTAATTTATTGGGTGAGATCACCTGGGTGCATTTGGCGTCGTATATTTTCTTTAGGATCTCAAACTTCTGATCATCGTCGAAACTTTTCGCCAAGTCTGATTTTTCTAGCTCGCGCAGAAAACCGTCTAGCTCCTGGATGCGAGTCTTGAGGACCTCTGTGAAATCATCCGTCTTGGCCTGGCTAACCTTGTATCCGGTTTTTTCTATGTACTCTTGAGGATCTGTTATGAACATCGGGACAGTGACTTTGGTGTCTTTGCAGAGACTGGCGATGCATTTCATTGCCAGTTCATCTTTGGCCTCAGAAGCGCAAGAGACCTCAGGTTCTACTCGACTCTGGAGCACGTCTAATACGGACTTCGCAAAAGTGGGCGAGCAGGCCATGATTAGAATGAGGAAAGATAGCGATCTGATCATAGGTAATGATCGTCAAAGAGAGGCCAAAAGGTTATCATTTTTTGTAAGAGTATTTTAGTCAACAAAGTGAATATCATGCAGCAGAACCGTGTAGTCTTTTGTGAGGATGCGATCGGATGGCTCACTGATCATCAAGTGAGTCCTCGGGCTTCTATGGTGGCGTCCTTACCCGATTTCTCCGAGTTCCCGAATTTTAGTCTTTCCGAGTGGAAAGAGTGGTTTATGCAAACTGCCGGGCTGGTCTTATCCCGCTGCTCCCCGGAAGGAGTCACTGTCTTTTATCAATCGGACATTAAAGTCTATGGGTGCTGGGTGGATAAGTCATATCTGTGCCAGAAGGCCGCTGAGGCCCAAGGGCACGAACTGCTTTGGCATAAAATCATCTGCAGGTCTCCCGCCGGCATACCTACTTTCGGTCGCCCTTCCTATTCTCACATTCTTTGTTTTTCTCAGTCCACGAGAGTCGATATCTCCAAGTCCACGGCTGACGTTATCCCGGTGATTGGTGAGAAGACCTGGCAGCGCGGAATGGGTCTCGAGGCATGTCTGATGATTTCGAAATTCATCGCAAGTGAAGTAAAGAGTCATACTATCATCAATCCGTTCTGCGGGGAGGGGAGCATGCTGGCGGCCGCCAACGCCTTCGGGCTGGAAGCGGTAGGAGTGGAGAGAAGTCCTAAGCGAGCGCAGAAAGCAAGAGAGCTACGAATCTCCGCCGACCTGAAAAACTGGGACTAAACCGGTGTTATTTTTTCGTGCAGAGTTCTCTCTGCACCAGATAGGCTTTGGCAAATGAATCCGGAAAACTCCTCAAGGCATTTCCTTCAGGTGAAGACACGTTTACATAGATTTTTTCATCGGCCGTGGAGACGATGACAAAATTCAGCGTAGAGGGGACCTTCGTCGATTTGTTGCGAAGATAAGCCCGGAATGTTGCCATAAGGTCATCGGTGAGCATCTTAGAACAGGCACTTTTCTCGATAACCAGGTCTACGCGTTTGCTCTTCAGCCTTAGGGTATCCTCGTCCGTCAGCAGGTAGGAGTGGCCACCGTGGCCCACTTCGAAGCTCACAGCAAAAACGGACGTTGAGATCAGAGTCAGGAGGAGAGTTGTTATAAACATGGTTTATACTCGTAGTTCATTTTATGACTGTCTACTAGTGTCTGACACGCGGCCGGCAACTTCACTTTCCCGGTGATTGGCAGTTTCGCTTTCCTACTTGCCTGGTTCAGCACTCGCCACAAGTCCGATTGATGAGAATCACTCGCCTCAAGGATTACCAGATTGGTGCCTTGGGCGAAGTCAGCAGATTCCATCAGGAACGGACAGGAGGTTAACCTTCCGTCGGTCGGTCCGGTGGCGGCCATGAACTCATCGGCGAACTCTTCAGCGAGATAGTGCTCACCGGCGTCCTTCCCGTCTTTTTTAAAGTTCTTGTAGCGACCTTTGATGCAGGCCATGGATATCTTCAGGCTTTCATTTGTGGAACTGGAAAGTTTTTTGCCTTCGTACAGAGAACTCAGGTGATGGCCAAGTTCGTGCGCCAGGATCTGCCTGCCGTAATCCGGGTCCTTCACTGAGAAGAGAGAGAGCTTCATCTCGCTCTTCTCGAATAGAGGATCGTGCCAAGCCTTCATGGCCGGGCTCATGAACGCGTCGGAGAAGACGGATATCTGCGAACCGCGAGTGGAACCAGCGAGCCGGTAGAATAGTTCGGGGTTAGAGTTTGCGGTGAGTTCGAGGATTGATTGTGGGTTTATGATCTTATCCGGCGTCGATGCGCGAAGGTCATCGATGTTAAATCCCGCGTGGTCATAGGTGACCGCGACGTTGTCGTTAAGCTCCGTGGAGTAGATGCCGTGGCTGTGGGGAGACATCTTTGTTTTCATGTACGCAAGGATCGACGTTATGACTTCTTCTTTTGCCGCTCCTACCTTCGCGGCTTCCGCCTCTGTAGGTAGACCTTTAGCGAGTGCCAGCTGTACCTTAAGTGAGGCGATGGCCGTTTTTACGAAGACCGGGTCGGTGAGTCTCTTCTGGATGTCGGTGAGAGTCTTCTGGAACTCATCGGAGGCAGGGAAAGTGTCAAAAAAATCGATGTAGGGTTTGAATTCGGTAGGCCCGAACTTAAAGGACATGTATTCCATCTGTGAGAGCACTTTGATGAACTGAAGTTTTTTATTTTCACTAAGCAGATCGTAGCTGGAAGAACCCTGCGAGAGGATGAGCTTCATCTGCTTCTCTATAGGTTTGGAGTCACTAAGCTTGGCGATCTCGGGAGCTAGCTTGCCCAGCTTCTCGGTGATGAGCTTCTTGTCGACCTTATTCAGAGTCAGGACTCCGGACATGAGCCTTTCGTCGAGGCTGTTTTTGAACCGCCGGAGAGATAGGCCTTCGGCGATTTTCCGCATGGCAGGTGAGACGCCTGGCTGGCAGGTGAGACTAACTCTTACGCCGGTAGGATTTTTTAGGTCGTAGTACTGGGTGCACTTGGATTGAATATAACTACCCACGTACATGGCTTTGTAGGAGTCGGACGCTTCGGTTTTTAGTTTTAAGTTCAAGAGAGCCGGAGTGTATTCTTTGAACTCGTTGACCATGGCAAGACTCAGTTCGACGTTCCTCTTGACGTAGTCTTCGATCGCCTGACTTTCCTCTACCGTGACCTGCCGGTCGCCACTCACGAAATTATCCAATTCGGAGTTCGAGATGATCGCGGGAAATTTATTCCGGTTGGTTGAGCAAAGGGATTCGACGCAGGTTCTTTTTAGATCAGATGCTTCCTCGGGAGCGCACTCGAGTGCTGGTTCGATCATGGAGGGATTCTCGAGGATATCCGTGACGAGAATTTCTCCTTGGGCGAGTTGGGCAGTAGTGAGACAAAGCAAGAAGAGGATGGAACTTTTCATGTTGAAATGATCGGATATTCTGCCCTCGAGGAGAAGGTAATTTCAATGGAGTTAATGTGTCAGGGATTTGTAAGGATTTGATTCTTCGAGAGCTTTGAAGGTTTCTTCGATCGACGCCTGCTCCTGTTTGACGAATTCCTTGATAGCCGCTCGGAGCCCGGGGTGCTCGAGCTCATGGGCGCTGTAAGTGAGGGTAGGTAGGAACCCTCTGGCAATTTTGTGTTCCCCCTGGGCCCCGGCTTCGAAAACCTGGAAGTTATTTTTTATGGCGAAGTCTATCCCCTGGTAGTAGCACATCTCGAAGTGAAGAAATTCCATGCCGTTCTTTGAACCCCAGTACCGGCCGTAAAGATGACTCCCTTTGAAGAAGTACAGAGCGGCGGCGATGCACTCGCCGTCTTTGTGGGCCCGCAGCAGGAGAATGTTTTCATTCATGGTCTGGAAAATCCGCATGAAGAAGTCCTGGCTCAGGTAAGGGATGGCATTCTTGCCGTCAATGGTTGAGAGGTAGAATTGATAAAACTCAGCTGCATGGATAGCAGAGAGCGTGCTCCCGGTGAGGCTTTCGATCTCCACCGCTTTTATCTTTTCTCTTTCTTTCCGGATCTGCTTGGCCTTGCGGGATTTAAGGTCGCCCAGGAAATCTTCGAAGTTTTTGTACCCTTTGTTCTTCCAGTGGTACTGGAAGCTCTGCCGCAGCAGGTACCCATTTTCTTCCAGCAATGCATTTTCCTCACCACTGATGAAAAGGAAATGTGATGAGTGCGCGTTCAATTTCTTCGAGAGTGACCTGACGGTTGAAACCAGTAAATCCTTCACCTCTCTAGATTTCTCTGGGTTGGTAACGTCGCGGCTCACCAGTAGCTTCTTACAGGAGGCAGGGGTGAAGGGAACGGCAGAAACTAACTTTGGATAATAGGGGATACCCGCACGCCTGGCGGCGTCCGCCCATGACCAATCGAAGATGTATTCACCGTAGCTGTTGGTCTTGAGATAAAGAAACAATGCTCCGGTTAGGATCTTTTCTTCCCAGCAGGTGAGGTAGATGGGTATCCATCCGGTGGCTTCGCCCACGCTCTTCGATGCTTCCAGGCCACGGAGGAATTGCCAGTCACAGAAGGGGCTTTGGGGATCCTCGAGTGCGCTCCAGTCGGATTCGCTAACCTCGGTGATCGAATGGTGAATTATTAGACTGTAACGGTGGGACATTTACAGAGATTAGCATTATTTGTTTCGTCTGTCCTCCCACCGCACATTTACCAATCCTCAAAACGCATTAAGCTGGATGAATCCTAAATATTTTCAAAGGAGAGGATATGAAACTTTTACTTGTCACAGGTCTCGCACTTCTTAGTATGAGCTCATTCGCGCAAGAAGACCTCGCGGCCCATAAAGCAAAGGAAAACGAGAATTTTGATAAGCGAATTTCTCGACTGACAGAAGCAAAAACCTGCGTAAACGCCGCGGCCACCAAGGAAGCCTTCAAATCCTGTAAGGAAGCGCTTCACAAGGACATGCAAGCGATGAAAGAGGACTGGAAAAATCATAAGAAAGAGCATCACAAGAAGAAATAAGCTCTCTTTATAAAGAAAGCCCCGTGACTCGACGCAAACGCTTGAAACCCTCTAGAGGCTTCGATAAAGTATTCACAATACAAGTGAGGAAATAATGAAACTTCTAGAAGGTAAAAAAGCCCTAATTCTGGGTCTGGCAAATGATCGATCGATTGCCTGGGGAATCACCAAAGCATTTAAAGAGCAGGGCGCTTCTATCGCTTTATCGTATATGAACGAGGTCATCCACAAGCGGGTAGAGCCACTCTCAAAAGAGATCGGCGCTGACTTCATCTTCGAGATGGATGTCACCAACGATGCCCACTATAGCACCATGAAAGAGACCGTTGCAAAGAACTGGGGGAAGTTCGACATCCTGGTCCACTCCCTTGCTTTCGCGGACAAGGAAGATCTCTCGCGTCCCTTCGTGCACACCAGCCGAAAAGGGTATCTCATGGCCTGCGATATTTCTGCCTTTTCTCTGGTGGGACTGTGTGATTCGTTACAAGACATCATGAATGATAACGGTTCTGTGATGAGCATGACCTACTACGGATCTCAGAAGGTCATAAAAAACTACAACGTCATGGGGGTCGCTAAAGCTGCCCTCGAAGCGTCGACCAGGTACCTGGCGCAGGACCTTGGTCCTCGTGGGATTAAAGTCAACTGCATCTCCGCCGGCCCGATCAAGACTCTCGCCGCTTCCGGAATTTCTGGCTTCCGGACTCTGCTTTCTCAGGTGGAAGAAATTTCTCCTATGAAGAAGAACGTGACTCCAGAGGATGTCGGCGGGACGGCCGTGTACCTGGCTTCCAACCTCTCTACCGGTGTGACCGGCCAGGTCCTCTACGTGGATTCAGGTCTGAATATCCTTGGCGGATTCTAGGGTGGGGGATTACGCCTTTGGGAAGTTTACTCCTGAGCATCTCAGGAAGATGGAAGAAGGTGTTAAGTTATTCAACGAACAGAAATACTGGGAATGCCACGAATCCTTAGAAGACGTGTGGATGGAAGACCGGAATGACCCGGCGAGGAACGTTTACTGGGCCGTCATCCAGGTCGCCGCGGCCTGTATCCATTACCGCGACAGTAAGATCATTGGTGCTCAAGGGATGATCGGTAAAGCGAAAGAAAAATTCAAGCGTCTGCGTGATCAAGACATCCTTACGGATCTGGCTTTCCGCTTCCTGGATTGGGATGAGCTGGAGAAGATCGTCTTCCGAATACCGGACGGGGAGCGCTCGAAGCTCGAGGACTTCTCCGAAGTCTACGCCTTCCGCTTCAAAAGTTATCCGGTGACCGCACCGTGAAGTCCGTCTTCGAATCTTTTCCCATGGCCCTGAAGGCCATCCTGAGAGATCCGATAAATCTCCTGCTGGCAGCGATTCCCACTGTCTTGGCACTGGCGGTTTACCTTCTTGGGATCGTTTCCATTTACCGCAATTCGGACCATTTGGTTTCGTTTTTCCGGGGCTATATCTATACCGCAGACCAGGCGACCCTGCTTGCACGTATCCTGACCATCGTCTTGATTATCTTCATATTCATTCTTATGAGCTGGACCTTCGTTATCCTGGTCGGAGTCATCTCTGCTCCCTTCAATTCGATGCTCTCCGAAAGGATCGAGAAAAAACTGGTTCACCACCAGGCCTTGGACGGAAAGACGAAAGTTATGGCCGAAATTTCCAAAGGGGTCATGCACACCTTCAAGAATGAGATAAAAAAAATCTTATTCCTCGGACTTATGGCCGGATTGGCCTTTGTGCTGAACCTTTTCCCTCTGTTCTACCCTGTGGGGCTCTTCTTGATCGCGAACCTGCTAGCGGTGCAGTTCGTTGACTATTCCTGGTCGCGGCATAACCTGAGTTTCGGTGCCTGCGTGAAAGATCTCACCGCAAACATAATTCCGTATTCGCTCTCCGGATTTATCTTCCTCTTACTGGTCACGGTGCCGATAATAAATGCATTCGTCCCCGCCCTCGCAACAAGTTACTATACGGTGTTATGGATAAACAGGCAGAAAAAGACAGAAGCGACGCTACTACCAAAGAGCTGAAGGTCATCGCCATCAAGCTCCCTTCGGACCTACAGGAAAGGATCCTCGCGTTCCCGTTCCTGCATGCCATCCGCGCCCGCTACCCCGCGGCGGATCTGCACCTCATCACTCCATCCGCCAATATCGAAGTACTGAACCTTCTTCCGTTCACCGCCTATTACCACGAGTGTAACGATGACGAGCTCCGCACCGTCTTTGACGTCCACCGCTACTGCGCTTTCGCGAAGATCTACAACGTAGACCTCTATATTTCATTAACCGATTCTTTCCCAGAAGCAAGCCTTGGCCTGGGACTACGGGCGAAGACGCGAGTAGGATTCTCTGACAAATGGAAGAAATGGGTTCTGACTCATTCCACCACCAGGCCCACGGGTCATCACCTGGTGGAAGACTACTTCTCACTCTTCAAGGTCCTCACCGGAGCTGACGTGGATAGCAAGCTGAAGGTCACGTCTCGCGATCTGAATCCGATTTTAAAAGTCTGGGACTCAGAACCGTACCTGGCCATCAACGCGAGCGCAGCTCTCCGCCTCGATCTGACTAAACTCATCTCACTCTTCGACGGTCAACGGATCGTGCTTTTTTCTGGGGAAGGGAAGCCGGAGGTGAATGGACACATCGATTCTCTGATCAAAACTTTACCGAAGAAGAATCTCTACCACAACTATGCACCCAATAGCTGGATCGAGCTGGCGAAGATGCTCGCCTACTCCCGGGGTGTGGTCACTCATAGCGGTGCGGTCTCGGCCCTCTCGGCGTACACCGGCAGCCGGACTTTGGTGTTGTACGACCAGGAGGATCCGCAGCGGTCCGGGCCCTTCTATTTCCTCGCGGACGTGAACATCCTGGTGAGCAAGACTGCTCCCTTCGAAGCGGTTGAGGTCTTCAAGAGAGCGCAGGAATTCTTTAACCTACTCGCTTAACAGGCCCGCGAAGCGGCTATCCTTACTAAAGATGAAATTAATGTTCCGTCCGTTATCCTTGGAGACCACGAAGTACCCGAGGTTGGTGTAAATGTGGCACACATTGGACTGGGGAACGTCGGCCACCAGGAGGTTACAGGCCGCCATAGATTTTATGACCACTTCCGTGTTGTCACACAGGAGCTTGCTTCCGAGAAGCGAGTTGAGCGCTGCCTTGGCGCTGCTGACAGTGAGCTGATCAGTGGTGTCGGTCCACTCGTCCCGGGAAAGCTGATGGAAGCCGGAGAACCGGGAGTAGGTGAGAAGTTTTTCAAGACAGGTCATCTCTTGTGCGTAGGAAGAGAGACTTGTGAAAAGCACGATACAGAAAATGCTGATTACTTTCATTGATGCTCCTTATTGGAAACTTGCGAGGATGTCATTGAGTGAAGTTAACTTATCCTGAAACGACCGGGCCTTTTCCTTCACCTCGGTGCGGATCTCCTCCGGGGCGTTGCGCATGAAGTTTTCATTCTCGAGCTTGGACTCGACCTTCTGGTAGTCGGCCTGGGTCTTCTCGATGTCTTTTCGAATCCGGGAAACCTGCTCGCCGATGTCGATCAGACCTTCGAGTGGGATGAATATCTCGGTGTGTGCATTGGCCAGACTCGCGGACCGACGGGGCTTCTCGCTGGACTTGGGCTTGATGGTACCGGACTTCACGTTCGCCAGGTCCTTCAGGAAGTGCCGGGACTCGTACATGAACTTGGCGAGTTTCTTGTCGTCGGTGAAGAGCTTCACGTCGATCTCATCTTTGGGCTTGAGGTTGACCGAGGAGCGGATGTTGCGGATCCCGGTGGTGACTTCGATGAACTTGTTCATCATGGTCTGGACCTCGAGGTTCTCGAGCTGCGGGTCGAACTCAACGTACTCCTGATCAATCAGAAGCGATTTCCCGCCCGAGAGGTGAGACCAGATTTCCTCGGTGAGGAAGGGGACCACCGGGTGGAGCAAGATGACTATTTTCCTGAAGCAGAACTTTAGCATGGTGGCCCGCAGGACCTTGGCCCTCTCGTCCGGACCATTTAGGATGTTCTTGGAGAGTTCGATGTACCAGGCGCAGAATTTCTCGTAGACGTACTGGTAGATCTCCGAACACGCTTCGTCGAAGCGGTAGAGGTCCAGCGCCTCGTTCATCGAGCGGGTCACGGTGTTGAGCTCGGCGAGGATCCACTTGTCGTGCAGGTGCCACTCGGAGTGGATGGGAAGTTCGTCCTTGGCCTTCTCGAGGTAGGGGGAGATGAACCGGAACGCGTTCCAGAGTTTATTGACGAAGTTCCGGTACCCCTCGATCCGCTCCGGATCAAGGTTGAGGTCCCGGTTGTACCCGGAGCCCGCAGCAAGTGTGAACCGCATGGCGTCCGCACCGTACTGGCCGACCATGTCCAGTGGATCGATCCCGTTGCCGAGAGACTTACTCATTTTGCGGCCCTGCTTATCCCGGACCAGGGCGTGGATGTAGACGTCTTTGAACGGAGGGGTGCCGGTGACCTTGGTTCCCATCATCATCATGCGCGCGACCCAGAAGAAGATGATGTCGAAGCCCGTGATCAAGGTCGCATTGGGATAGAAATCTTCGAATCTTTTTTCCTTCATCGCAGTCTCATCCGGCCACCCCAGGGTGGACAGGGGCCACAGCCCGGAGGAGAACCAGGTGTCAAGGACGTCGGGGTCCTGGAAGATATCTTCGCTTTTACATTTTGCACATTCCGCCGGAGTTTC
This sequence comes from Bacteriovoracaceae bacterium, assembly GCA_035576105.1. Classification (GTDB taxonomy): domain Bacteria; phylum Bdellovibrionota; class Bacteriovoracia; order Bacteriovoracales; family Bacteriovoracaceae; genus Peredibacter. The sequence continues at coordinate 91,228 of DATLXA010000024.1, read as the reverse complement.
TTCCGAAGCCCACTGAGCTTCACAACTTCTGCAGTAGAACACCGGGATCTGATGGCCCCACCAAAGCTGCCGGGAGATGCACCAGTTCTTCGGATTCCGCAGCCAGGAGAAGTAGGTGTTCTCCCAGCCTTTCGGGTAGAAAGTCATCTCACCCTGCTCGACTGCTTCCACGGCGACCTCGGACATGGCCTTGGTGCTCAGGAACCACTGCTTAGAAACCATCGGTTCGACGATCTCATCAGAGCGCTCGCCGTGGCCCACCGGGTGGACGTGGTCTTTCTTCTCTACCAAGACGCCGAGCTCGGTTAAGAGCTCCTCGACTTTGGCCCGGGCTTCCTTGGGTCTGAGCCCTTCGATCTCCGGAGCATTCTTATTGAAGGTTCCATTGGTATTGAGGATGTTGATGATCGGCAACCCGTTCCTCTTTCCAATCTCGAAGTCGTTGAAGTCATGCCCTGGGGTGACCTTCAGGCAGCCGGTCCCTTTCTCGATGTCCACGTGCTCGTCAGCGATGATTGGAATCTCCCGGTTGCAGATGGGGATGACCGCCGTCTTGCCGATGAGGTGCTTGAAGCGCGGGTCAGTGGGGTTCACGGCAATTGCGGTGTCCGCGAAGATCGTCTCCGGCCGGGTGGTGGCGATGATGAGCTCCGTCTCCGGGGCATCCAGGACTTTGTAACGGAGAGAATAGAAATGCCCTTTTACTTCCTTGTGCTCGACCTCCGCGTCCGAGATCGCACTCTGAAGCGCCGGGTCCCAGTTCACGATGTAGTCGGACTGGAAGATGAGGCCTTCGTTGTACATGCTCACGAAGAATTTTTTCACGGCCTTGTTGGGAACATCATCCAACGTGAAGGTCGAATAATCCCAGTCGCAGGAGACGCCCATCTTTTTCTGCTGGTTGACGATCTCGGCGCCGTACTGCTCTTTCCAGGCCCAAATGCGTTTGAGGAATTCTTCCCGGCCCAGGTCATGGCGATTTTTTTTCTCCTGCTTCCAGATGAGTTTCTCCACCACCGCCTGAGTGGAGATGCCGGCGTGGTCGGTTCCGGGGATCCAGAGAGTTTCGAAGCCCTTCATCCTCTTGTAGCGGATCAGTGTATCTTGAGTGGTGGCGTCCAGGGCATGGCCCATGTGGAGTTTGCCGGTCACGTTCGGCGGAGGCATCAAAACGGTGAAGGTCCTGTTCTGCTTTCCCTTCTTGGGCTTAAAGGATTTATTCTCAAGCCAGATCTGGTACCACTTATCTTCGGCGGCCTTAGGGTCGAAGGTCTTCGGAAGATCATTCTGAATTTCCATTAGTTTAGTCCTTTGAGGATTCGCGCGATTTTCTCCATGTCCTGGAGTTCGACGTTTTGGGTTTCCCGGGTCTCCAAGGTTTTGATCTGCACTTCCCGGTTCTTCATTTCGTCCTCACCGATGAGGATGACGTTCCGAAAGTTCTTCTTCTCACTCAAGGAGAAGACTTTCTTAGACTTGGTCTCACCGAAGGCCACTTCCACTTTGATCTTCCGAGACCGCATCTGTTCGGCCAGGGTCAAGGCCACCGGTTCACCCTCCGGTACCTGGTAGGAAATCAACACGTCGATCTCCGGCCTTGAAAAATCTTTCACCAGGTTGTGGGATTTCAGGAATTCAGTCAGAGGCACTTCCCCTAAGCCGAAGCCTACACCGGCCAACGGTGATTCGTTGAAGATCTGCAGCAGGTTAGCGTAGGCTCCGCCGCCGGCGATCGCCCGCCTGTTGTCCGGGTGCTTGTCGAAGATTTCGAAGACCACACCAGTGTAGTAGTCGAGGCCCCGGACGATGGACGGATCGAACCTCACGTAGACGTTTAGCCCGAACTGTTCCAGGCGCTTGGAGAAGGCCAGGAACTGGGCCGCGTCGGCGGCGAGTCCGTTCTTCTCCAGGTATGCCTGCAGGTCGCTAAATGAGGTGAGTTGGAGGTACTGGGAGAAGAGGGTGGCCGTCGCCGGATCGGAGATCACCTCCGCGGTCATTTTGACCAGAGCTTCCTCTGTGACTTTTTTGTTCTTATCGACAATCTTGTAGAGCTTCTGCGAAGAAACGTCGTCGAGCTTGAAAAGTTTTTTAAAGATCAGATCCACCACCCGCCGGTCATTGATCAGGATCTCGAAATGCTGGTGGGTAGCTCCGAAGCTCTTCAGGATGTCGACGGCGAGCTGGATGATCTCAATGTCACCGAGTTCATCGGCGCCGAAGATGTCTGCGTTGTACTGCCAGAACTCCCGCAGGCGACCCCGCTGTGGCTTTTCGTACCTCATCAAATTGGGAATGGCGTACCATCGGATAGGCTTGGCGATCTCCCGGTGAACCTGCGCGGCCATCCTCGCCACAGTCGGGGTCATCTCTGGTCGGATGGCAACCCTGCGGTCGCCGCGGTCGACGAAGGAGTAGATCTGTTCGTTGATGAGTTCTTCACCGGACTTCGCGAAGTAGAGGTCGACCTCTTCCAGGATCGGGCCATCGTAGGGTTCGTAGGCGAAGAGCTCAGAGACCTCCGCCATTTTCTTGAAGATGTAGTTTCGCAGCCGCATCTGTTCAGGAAAGAAATCTCTCGTTCCCCGGTATGGTGATTTAGAGAGTGCCATGGCGATCCTTTTCAATCTTAGGTATGAAGGATGCTAGTATACAAAAAGGTTAAATAAAAAGGTATCTCTTAAGGGGATAGTGCTGAGTGTTATTTTTCTTTCTTTTCTAATTCTCTGGCAAGATCATCGCTCACCGGACTCATGTCCTCAACTGTTGCCTTGTCGACCTGGCGGAGGGCCTTGGTTTTCTCGGTCGCCGCCTTCTCGCTCAGAGAGAGAGAGTCCTCATCATTGTTCTGCATGCGTTTGATGTCTTCGGGATGCAGCTCGAGAAGTTTCTGTGGGATGTTGAAGATCACCGTTTTCATCCCGGTCACGGCCGTTGAAGCAAATCGTTTAAACAGCAGAGAGCGGTCGTTGAGTCTTCTCAGAATGATCCAGGAAACATTCTTGGCCAGGAAGTTAAACTCCTCGGGATCAGATGATTCCATGATGTCGATCCAGGGCAGGAGGTAGGTGAGGTAGCGGTTAAATCTTTGCGCCTCTTCCAGTTTCGCTCCGGTGTAAGTCGAAGCGGTAAAATTCTTCTCCGTGATTAGACCAAGCGAATCCCGGTGCTTGAGCTCAGCGATGATCGAGCGCCAGATCCAGGCGGCAAAGGGGGTCAGGAGTTTGTGTTTTCTTTCGTGGAGCACTTCGAGTCGCGTGATGAGGTCTTTGGTGACCTCAGGGCTACGGGTCTTCCTGAACTTATGCTGGAGGACATTCTTTATGACCTCGGATTTCATCATCAGGAAGATCTGATCTTTCTGAAGGTAGCCGAGGTTATCATCGAGCTCCTTGCACAGGCCCACCATCCGGATCTTTTCTTTCGGAGAATGGATTTCTGCTTTCAGCGAATCGAAGAGGTAAGAGAATTCCAGCGGCACCATCGCATTGACGGTGGTGAAGTCCTTATCGAAGGCCCCGGCGGAGGTGGTCAGGACGATGAGGAGGAGGATAGCTCTAGAGATCAAGTGGTAACTCCTCTTTGGAATCCACCGGCAGCGACTTCAGGATATCGGTGCCGATGTTGAACTTTCCTTCGACGACGTAGAAATCACCTCGCAGGGGAACCAGCACCCTCCCGTTCATCTCGACGAGCTGGGAGACGGAGTCCATGGCGGACCTCACTTCCACTTTCCGGGTCCGGAGGTCGATCCAGGACACTTCCATTTTTTTAGAAACGGCGGTCTTGGCATTGGTGAGATTCTTGATGAAGTAGATGCCGGTTTCTCTGCAGATGAGGTTACCGAGGTCCCCCAAGTTGGAGGAGTACAGGGCCTCGAACCCCGCGAGGTTCGACGACCCCTTGGAAAGTGTCACGTGCATGATCTTACTACCCCGGCTCACACCGTCGTGGGGGAACTCGCCCATGGCGAGGTAGGTCTTGTGCTGGCAGAGTTCGATCTTGGTCCCGGACCCGGGGCTCTTGTAGAGCACGCTGCTCTTCCCCTCGAGTAAGTTGTAGGAAATGATGGCAGAGAAACCGGCTTCGTTGGTGTCCGTGTAGACCACGGTGTTCTGGTTGATCATCTCTACTTCCGGGACAAAGAACGGGTTTGATTTCGCCCCGAGCTTGATGGCGTATTTTTTCTGTGTCTCCAGGTTCTGGATAAAGATCGACCGTTCTAGCGGATTAAAATACGTCACCCACTCGTCCTCTAGGTGGAGCCGGGAGGCCTTACCGGTGCCGACTTCTTTGGTGACCGTGTTTCCCCAGTCCACGACGTGGATCTTGTGGTTCTTCAGTAGGTTGTACTCGGTGTGAACGTTCGGGATTGACTCGATGAGAAGCCGTTCTTCGAAGCGTGACCCCTTCACCAGGAAATCGCTCTGTCCGCTGTCGGTCAAGAAGTCGACACTCCGGAAGCTACTGACCAGACCAAGCACGCCGGGTTTTTTCTGGACGTAGGCGTAGCGACCATCCATGGTGATGAAGCGTAGAGTATCATTGGAGTGCTTGGTGAGGAACATCGGCAGATCGGCGGCCCGGACACTCACCATGAGAAGAAATAAACTAATCCAGGCCATACATTGTCCAAATTTTTAGAGGATGGAGGCGTTGGTAGGTCTTCACGCCAGAGAAAATGTGAGTCCACATGAGGATCCTGGGTGCCTGGAGCGAATCGACCGCGGTGCGAGTGACGAATGCCGTCTTCCCTTCCGAGTAGATGACCCCGTCGATGATGAACGGCAGCGGCTGGCAGTGATTAATCCCCTGGGATTTAAAGAACGTCGGAAGGAGATCCTCGGCGCAGCCGATTCCGTGGATGAGCCCGGTCTTGTTCTTCTTGAAGTACCGGTTGATCGAGGTCAGGTTATTCAGCAGGGTGCCCTTCTTCTTGAAGTCATGGGTCAGCATGTAGTGCTGGGAAAATCTCTCGTCCCGCACGTTGAGCGGAAAATAGTGAATGGACATCCGGTTCTTGATCTTGATCAGGTCCACCGTCCGGTCATTGTAGAGGATCTTGTGCTTGCACTCGGAGAGATAGCACTGGTCCTTCTGGTAGATGATGAAGCAGCCGGACTTGTACCGCAGGAGCAGGGGATTGTATTCGGTAGAGTCGACCATCTCACAGGTGGTGGTCGGGTCCGCGCCCCGGGTTTTCTTTAGGATCTCTGCTACCACCAGGGTGTAGGACTCGGGCAGAATCCCGTACTCACCGAAGAAAGTCTTGGTGCAGATCTCCCTTTGGGAGATCTTATCGGTGTAGCAGGCTTCCAGAGTCCAGTTCTCTTCGTTGTCATAGGTCTTGTTGAAGTTAAAGAACTCGCCGGCCGAGATGGCAGAACAGGGGCCCTTGGTCGGCTTGAGGTCTGCCATGGTGAAGTTCGCGATGATCCGGGTGAGATTGGTCGCCGCGAGCTGGTCGCTGTCTCCCGGGCAGTCCTGGTAGTTCGAGCGAAGAGAAGAATGGTTCAAGGCCAGGGAGAGTCGGTCACACTCGGGCTGGGGAGAGAGGGCAGAGTTAGTTCCCCGGGGGAAGAGGCACAGGTCATTCTCTTTCCGGATGCGCGCGAGGCAGGTCTCGAGGGTCGCTGCACTCGGCACTGTGCCGCCGGTGAGCTGCCGGCAGATATCTTCGACGTAGACCTTTTCTTTCACGCCGCTCGAAACTTTGCTCCAGAAAGAGACGTTGAGGAACTCCTCGCAGAAACTCCGTTCGTCATCGAGATGGGTGCAGAGAGTTTCCAGGTAGTCTCTCTGGACCGGTGTCTGCTTGCTTTCGAGGATCTTGGCCACGGCACTTTTCTGGGCCTGCTCCTTAGGATCCCCAACTCTAGACCTGGCATCTTTTCCGTATTCGTAGATCTGACACAGGAATGGTGTCTTGGGATTGTTCAGCCACTCGAGATGAATGTTGGAGCACTGCTGGGCACCGGTGGGGAGTTCGAAGTTGGTGTCTTTCAAGACAGCTCCGAGAGTTTTTATCTGAAACAAGCTGATCATCTTCTGCGTCTGTGGGCACTCCCGGCTCACCACCTTGTCGAGAAAATCTTTCTTACTCATCACCGCGGTTTCTCTCTTACCGCTGGCCAGGTAGGTGACGATGACGTTCTTGACCTTTCCTTCCGAGCTCTTCAGCAGATCAGTCAATAGGGCTTCGTAGAAGCGGCATTTATCCATGGAGGCGAGTTTAAGGTAGCCCGGGTCGGAGTGGAGGATCAGGGAGTTTAAAAAGACTGGGTCCAGGTCCAGCGCAGTCACCGTATCGGCAGCGCTGAAGACTTTTCCGTTTTTCGTGAGCAGTGTCCGGGCGTTCTGTAACTTTGCTGAATCGATCTGGATGATTTTCTCGAAGGTCTCGATGATGCCCGGGTAAACGGTTCCGGCGCCCGTGGCCAGGGGCGTATCCTGAGAATAGACAGAAAGGCACAGTCCGGTGAGAACCGTGCCCAGGAGCGATTTAAAGAACTGACTTGGCCAGGATCGAGGCAACATCTTCAACTTGGAGGTCCTCAGTTGATTTCACAGTTCCTTTAGAGGAATTAAAGTTAATCATACAATAAGAGCACGATGTTGCAAGCTTTGGAGCTTTGGTGTCGCCGATGTGCTCGAGCCGGTTCTCCGCCAGGTGTTTTCCTTCCGGAAGTTCGTACCACATGTTTCCGCCCCCCATGCCACAGCAGAGGGCCTTGTCTTTATTCTTCTCCATTTCGATCAGCTTCACACCCGGGATGGAGGTAAGGATATCCCGGGGGGCGTTGTACTCGCCGTGGTGGCGGCCGAGGTAGCACGGATCGTGGAAGGTGAGGTCACCCGCGACTTCCTTGAGGGCCTTGAGCTTGCCGCTCCGGAGGAGGTCGGAGAGCAGTTCGGTGTGGTGGACGGTTTCGAAAGCTCCGTCTTCGAACTTAGCGTATTCTTTTCCGATGGTGTGAAGGCAGTGCGGACAGTGGGTCACGACCTTATCGAAGCTGTACTGTCTCATGTTGGCGATGTTCTCAATGGCGATCTCGTAGAACGAGTACTCGTCGCCGAAGCGCCGGACCGGGTCTCCATTGCACTTCTCGGTTTTTCCCATAACGGCGAAACTGACGCCGGCCTTCTTCAACAGGTTTACCGTGTCCTTGACCACTTTCTGGTTAGAAGCATCGTAGGAACCCGCGCAACCCACGTAGTAGAGGTAGTCAACTTTCTTACCGGCTTCGATCACTGGGACCTCGAGCCCCTGGGCCCAGTTGAAGCGGTCATCCTGAGAAATTCCCCAGGGGTTTCCGTTCTTCTTCACCTTATTGGTGGCGTCCGCCGCCGCCGGAGGAAGGTCGCCCAGAGTGAGGGCCTTGTAGCGTTTGAGGTCCATGATGATCTGGACGTGTTCGATGTTGGCCGGGCACTCTTCCATGCAGGCGCCGCAGGTGGTGCAAGCGTCGAGTTCGCTGGAGCCGTAGATCGGATTCTCTCCCCACAGTTGCGTGTCTTCCTTGTTTTCCGCAGTGGCCTCCGGCCGGTAGAACATCACGTCCCGCATCTTGGTGATGATGAGTTTGGGATCCAGTGGCTTGTCCGCGAGGTTTGCAGGACACACCTGCGTGCACCGCCCACATTCCACACAAGCGATGGTGTCGAGGCGTTGTTTCATGGTGAGTTCAGAGGTCTTCCCGAGGCCGAAGGTCTCGGCCGCTTCATTGGCAAAGTCCATCGGGTAGAGCAGGGCCCCGCGCCTCGGCGGAGTCAGCAGCGCGCTAAGTGGTAACACCAGAACATGGAAAAACTTCGAGTGAGTAAAAGAGGCAACGAAGGCCATGGTGTTAATCATGTGGATGAGCCACAGGGACTTATAGGTGAAGGCGAGGGTTTGTTGTGTGAGGCCTAGGGAGCCGATGACCGCTGCCAGCGTGTAGCCGATAGGAGACCAGAACCGTTCACCTTCCGGCATGTTCGTCACGTAGATCCGGATTCCTTCGATGACGTAGCCAAGCACCACTAAGGCGATGAGCATCCCGTACATGAACTTTTCCTGGTTCGGTCTGGTCGCCGACAAAAACTGCGGGCGGCGGACGTACCTACGGTAATACGCGAGTCCGATCCCCAACAAGACGAACAGGCCGCCGATGTCGGCCAGGAACGAGACGACGATGTAGGTGGTGCCTTTGAAGACTTTGAACGGCGTGTCTGCGTGAATCCCAACGAGTTCAGTTGCGATGAACAGGACGATGAAGCCGTAGAAGATCATCGAGTGAAAAATGCCCACGTACACGTCGCGGCTGACCTTCCCTTGAAAGAAAATGGTCCGAAGGAAATTCTCGAAGTTTAACTTCTTGGGGATGAGGTGCTGTTTCCAGTCTTTCCCGTTGGTCACGAACCGGTATTTTTCCAACAGGCCCTGGACGAAGAAGTACGTCGCGACACCTAAGGAGAGGTACATGGTGACCTTCATCCAAAAAGGAATCATCCACATGATCTGTCGACTGGCTTCCATCGTAGCGTCCATCTGGCCTCCCAGCCTTTGCAGCGAATCATTTTAACTGGCAATTGTCTTAGGACATTTGGCCGGCAAATGTTTTATAATCAGACCAATATTTTATTCTACGGGACAGCATGATGGATAGTTCTTTCCTTACCTGGGTAAACGTTGGCCTTGCCATTTACTCCGGATTTTTGTTTTTGAAGTTGGTTATTCAGTTTGGACTACCAAACCATCCGGCCAGGTTCACCGCCTATCTTGTCAGCCTCTGTGTCGCAGTTTTTTTCATCTTAAAGGCCGTGACAGGTCTGGGCCTTCTGGCCCCCGGGCTCTATCTGAAATGGAGTCTATTTCCCATGGTTGCAGGGAGTGTGGGAGTCTTATTCCAGGCCATCACTTCCGTGGGCCAGTTCACCCGCATCCAACAGAGAATCTTTTCCCGACTGCCGCTTTTCACCTCTTTAATTTGCTTCGGACTCTTTCCTACCAGGGATACGGTTTTCTTCACTGTGGCCATTGTTGCGGGGTGTACATATCTGGCGATGTTCAAAGATAAGGCCCGCTATCAGAAGCGTGCCTTTTTTAAAATGGCGATCGCTCTACTTATTTTCTCCGCTTTCCGCTTGTTGAATTTGTATTGGGCCTTCATCGTCGGAGAACTGTTCCTCTTCTTGGCCGTCTTTTATTTCTTCGTCTTCGAGCAGGCCATCGGGGTGTCGGCCTTGGTTGAAGACAAGCAAACCCAACTTCCCGGAGACGCACCATGAAATGGCTCTCATTCTTCTTGCTCCTGAGCTGCGCCCAGGTCACGAGTCTTAACCTCCGGAAGCACCAGTTCGGGATCCTTCCTACCAAGATCATCTGGTTTCAGGTGGCGGGACTTGAGATGGAACAACTGGCGATGCTCCGGTTCCAGAAATCCGGAGAGACCAAGACTTCCTTCGAGCAGAATATCTGCCTCGGTTCGACCTGGAACTACAATTTCTATCAGCTCCGCAACAACGCACAGACCACTTTCCTCTCGCAGATGACGGGGAAGAAGAACATCGCCGGCGGCTGCGAGGACACCCAGCACCGTCCCATCTGGAGTTACATCAAAGACAGCGGCTACAGCACGGGAGTCCTGGAGATCGGGGCGAGTGAGAAGCAGAACCTGAGTTCGCTCAATAAGTGCGGAGAAAATGGATTGGTGTTCCTGAGTCACCTTTACTACTGGATCCGGAGCAACCCTCCGGCGGACGCCCAGACCTTCCACTTTAGTGAGGGTGTCCCGGCCAAACCAAACCAACTCCTCTATGACCGGACTTGCGGGGCCAGCGGTTGCACGTCTTCCATCCTGGAAAATTTCCAATCCGTGTACCTCAAGCTCCGGCGCTCGACGGGGAAGCACCTCTTCGTGGTGCGGGATTTCTCTTACCTGACCGCACTGGAGAATAAGGATTTCACTAAGGCGCGGGAGATCTTGGCCGACCTGGAACGCACCTACGCCGATGCCCTAAAGTTCACCAGAGAATCTAATGATTTTTTGGTGCTCCTCACCTCCGGCGACTCCCGTTTCATCGACATGCCGGACCAAGGGAAGAACTGGTTTGAGTACGAGAAGACCAATAAGAACGTCCAGGTGCGACGGACCAAGCTCACCAACATGGTGCTGGCGTCTGGATCGAGAGCGGAGAATTTCTGTGGGATCTACGATGATTCGCAGATCTTCGACCGGATCCTCAGCGGGCCCAAGGAGCAGGGGCTGGAGCTGAAAATTATCAATCCGTTTAAGAAGTGATCACGCTTCTTCGATCTCTTTCCGCGTGATCTCGTATTTCTTATGACAGTAATCGCAGGTGATCTTCACTGTTTTCTCCACGGCGAAGAGTTCCTCAATGTCCACCGAATACAGCCCCTTGAGGTTCAGCACCATCCGCTCCTTGGAGCACGGACAGAAGTACGAAATCATCCGGCTCCCGAGGTAGGCGAAGCCCCGGTCTTCGAAGGTCTTCACGATTTTCTCAATGTCACTGGGGGCGGTCTCGAAGACGTCGTGGAAGAAGCGCTGGTTCTTCTTCACAAACTCTTTGCGGGTCTGGGTTTCGTCGAGATGCGAGTTGGTGTTGAGCGGGGGGAGCTTGGTCACCATGATGGACTGGTCACTCAGTTCTCCGACGATGACTTCACTGTTGGTCTGGTAGGATTCGTTCAAAACCTTGTTGATCACCTCTTTGGTCTCCGTCTCCTTTAGATCCAGCACCGAGGTGTAGGGGGATTTATTTCCCGGGAAGATCTTGGTGATCCGGATCTTCCCGGTGATCTTCATCGGGAAGAGGCTGAAGTTCTCCGGGAGCAGCAGAGTCCTCGTGTGGCCCGCGCTGTTGGTCTCGATCTTCAGACGGAAATACGGATCTTCAGAGTCAATGTAGAGACCAAGCGTTTCTCCTGGTTTTAAGAAAAACACGATGGGCAGGAGTCCGAGAAAAGCATCCCGGAAGTAGGCGAAGCCGGACCCCTGCACGGGATGCAAAACAGCAAGGTCATGTATTAGCTTCTGACCTTCCAGGAAATGGAGGTTAAAACCATTCTTATGATCCAGAAAGCTGTATAGTCGACTTGGGGCCAGCATAGGGTCTCCTTAGACTCATAATTTATAACCCATCATCCCTTTTTTGTTAATCTTTCTCCTCCTTAAAGGTAGAATCAGAAAAATCATGATGCAGATTGTTTATTTCTCTCAAAAAGATCAGTTCCTGGCCGAAATGGAAAAGCATCCTGGTGAGATGACCTTCGTCACACCCAGTCCGGTGAAGGCAGACGGACTCCGCTCTGAACTCAAGTCCACCAGAGCAGACGTGGTCACCATTGCGAAATTCACCTCTGACCTAATCGAATTACTCTGGAATGAAGATAGCCGTCCTCAGGTAAAACGCAAAGCTGATCTGCTGCTCATCTTTGGTATCCTGAAGAATAAGTACATGCCCGGACTAGGGTTCGAGCAGTTTCTTCAGGCCTATAATTTATTCTCAGACCTCCGGAGTTTTACCCTGAACCACGAAGCGCTGGCATCGGTTCTAGAAGAGCAGACACCGGAGATCAGCAGGGCCGTGGGTCTCTTCTGGCAGCTCCTCTCCGTGACCGGATACCTGGATGAGCACGGAGCGTACGAAAAGATCGCGGAGACGCTGAGGTCCGCTGAAGAATCGCAGCGGCTTCAGAAAACCTTCGTCTTCTGGGGCTTTCAACACCTGAACGGTCAGCAGGTTGATCTGCTGAAAGCTCTCGCTATTCGCTATCCGGTCATCATTCCTTTTCCATTGGCACTGAAAGAGAAGCTGCGTCGCTCAGACTGGCTCAGCTGGGTGAAAGAACACCGGGTGACCGAAATAGATCTTCCCGAAATTCACCGGGTCCCGCAGGCTCACTGGGTACCAATCAACTCAAGAGAGGTTTCTAAGCACCTTAAGGAAATCCTCAAAGACGGGGACCAGATCGTCCTGGGTGTCGCCAAACTCACTTCTCTCCACCTCGACATCGTGCCGTCGACGAAGGTGAGCTATAAGATTCCACATGAGCTAATCGGGGTCGAGCTGCGCGCCCTCGCCCAGCTGCTCAAAGATGACCTCTCCGAGGGCTGCAGCTTCGGTGATTTGCAACAGGATCTCGCGACCAGGAAATCCGCCTGCCTGGGAGTGAGAGGTGAATCCACCCCGCAGTTTAAAATGCTCAAGGCGATCCAGCTCTACCAGGATGGGCTGAAGCTGATCCGCGAACTGACAGACGAAGAGATCAAAGTTGACATATTTTTCCTGAAGCTCTTGTCCGAAGTGGTGATCCTGAACCAACCTCGGACCTCCTACGTGCCCATGTCCTCTCACGCCTTCACCATCGACTTCAAAGACATGTCCTCTCTGGAAGAAGTCAAACGGGACAGACCGGTCATACTCTGCGTGGATGACCGGTTCGATGAGATCCAGTCTCTCGGACAGAACTACACGGAGACCATCCAGAAATCTCTCTCGGCCCTGGGGCCACTCAAGAGAAACGAACTGGAACTGTTATTCAAACAGTGGGAGTTCCTCGACCTCTTCTCCGAAGCCCGGGTCACGGTCTTGATGTCCGAAGCGACCTTAAAGCACAGCCTCATCTGGAAACGGCTGCTGGGGGGAATTAAGTTAAATAAAGAGCTTGAGAAAAAAGAGTTCCAGGGAAAGTTCCTGCGAGACCAGTTCAAGCTCACCGTGAACAAACCCTTCCAGGGATCTTTCTCGGCCAGTAAGTTTCAGACCTTCCTCGATTGCCCCCGGAAGTTTTACTACTCATATGTGGAGAAGATCTTTCCCAGCACGGCGCTAAAAAAAGACTTCGACCACCTCCTCTCCGGGATCGTCATCCACCAGATCATTGAAATTTTCATGAAACGGAAGTTGCAAGTTGAGCAACTGGGAGCTCTCACCCGCGAAATCATGAACGACCACATCACTCAAAAGTCTCTGACCCTTCCGCAAGACACTTTCAGCCAGCGGGAGCTCATCTTCAACCACAGGGCGCTCAACGGCATCAATTTCCTGAAGAGACTCTGCGGCGCCGCCGGTGAAAACGTCGACTGGAACATCGAGCAGGATTTTTCACTCACCGGCGAGCATAAGATCACCGGAAAGATCGACTGCATCGGTACCAGTGCCAAGTACCTCTTCCTGCTGGACTTCAAATCCACCGGATCTGGAGCCGCTAGCTACAAAGAAATCGAAGACCTCGAGAGTCTCCAGTTGTGGGCCTACGCCAAAGCTGCGGCCATCACGCAAGATAAGTTCAGTTCCCGCTCTGTGATCCTCGGCTTCGTCGTCCTGGATAATCCGGCGGAGTCGAACCTCCTCCTCTCGGATGAAGATCTGCTGAAGAAGCTGAAAGAAGAAAAATTATGTAAGGCTAAAGTCTTCAGGTCTGAGTTCACCGAGCTCCTCAAAGCCGCAGAAGAAAAAATGTCCCAACTGGCAAAGTCCATATTAGAAGAAAAAGACTTCCCGGGAGTCCCCCGCAAGGCCAGCGTTTGCCACTTCTGCGAGCTATCCAAGGTCTGTGTGAAAAGTGAGCTCAACCATGTCTAGGGCAAACGCCGAACAGCTCCTCGCGATTGAACATACGGGCGGGGTCCTGCTACGGGCCGGAGCCGGGTCTGGGAAGACCTTCGTCCTGGTCGAGCACATCGTCTACCTCACCAGAAACTGGATGGATCAGTACAAGATAGTCCGTAGCGGAACCTTCGAAGAATTCATCCGCCTCAAATACTCTCAGATCGTCATGATGACCTTCACCAAGAAAGCCGCCGGCGAAATGGCGATCCGGCTCAATGATAAATTCTCTCAGCTGTGCGAGACGGAAGGGGACGATCAGCAGCTATGGTGCATGGCCAACGACTCCCTCCCGTTGCTGCTGGTCACCACCATCGACGGCTTCTGCCGCAAACTCATCGCCGGTGGATATTTCCCCCACCTGTCCACGGAGGCCAAGATCATCTTCAACGCCGAGCGGATGGATCAGGTCCAGAACCTTCTGGATAAGTGGTTCCGGGAAAAGAGTGCCCGGATCCCGTCGGATATCCTCGACATCGTCATCCGTGAGAAGAAACAACTGCTGACGGCGTTTAATAACATCTTCAACACGCCGGGGTTGAGGCTTTCCTGGAAGAAATTCTCCGTCGACGAGATCCATCCAGAAAATCTGGGAACCATCCTTAAGAAGTCCTTCGAGCTCCACGCCCTCTCGGAGAGTCTCCTCGCCGTCCAACGCCTCGACCTCCCGGAGGAAAAGGAGCGGAGCCCGTTCGAAAAAATCGTTGGTCTCTTCCAGGCTACAGGCCTGCCCGAAGTCACCGGTGTGGACAGCTTAAGAATTTACTTCGATTTATTCGCTCAGATCCCGGTGCTTAGGCCGCAGACCGGTAAGAAGAAAACTCCTCAGCATGAAAGCGCCATTGAGGGTCTGAAGGCCCTGCGCGACTGGGTCCGGTCCTGGACCGCCGTCACCGAGGATTACTCCGAGAACTACCAGACCAAGGTTCTTCCGTGGATGAAGCTCTGCCAGGAGATCTACGGCTGGATCGAAGCCCGGCTCGATCCAAACCAGGGCATGACCTTCGGGGACATCGAGTACTTCGTGGCCACCGGTCTGGAGGACGAGTATCTCTGCGAGCGGATTCGAAAGGTCTACCAGTACTTCATCGTCGACGAGTTCCAGGACACTTCGGCCCACCAGTTTCAGATCATCCAACGACTGACTGGCTCGGACTACAGTCGGCTCTTCTGCGTCGGCGACGCCAAGCAGGCCATCTACGGTTTCCGGGGAGGGGAGCTCTCCGTGTTCCACGACTGCTCCGAACTCATAGGCCAGGTCCGCACCCTTGCCAATAACTACCGGTCGATGCCGGAGATCATCCATTTCAATAACTCCCTTTTTCGGTCACTGCTGCCCCTGGGCCAGGAGTACACGGGCCTTGACCCTTTTTCCGTGGAACCGGAAGACCAGCAGGTGCCTCCGGCCGTAGAATATAAAAAAGAGGGCGTGGTCGAAATAACTTCTGTCCGCATCCTGCGGGACGTGGAAGCCGACGGGAAGCTGACTACGGAAGAGGTGAACCATCTTGAGGCGGAGATCATCGCCGATTCCATCGTGAAGAGCCGGACCGAGTTTCCTCTGGAAGTCTGCACGGTCTTGTACCGCAGGCTCAAACCCAGCGGAGAACTCATCCGTGCCCTGATGCACCGGAAAGTTGGATTCACAGCACAGTTCAAGATCGACCTGTTGGATGATCCGGTCATCGGGATCTTCCTGTGCCTGCTACGGCGCAAGTTCGACCAGAGCGAGCGCACGCGCGACCGGTATCCCATTTTCCTGATTAAGAATTACCAAGCGGTCTTAGGCATCAAGAAAGAAATCTCGGAAGCTGACCTGCGGGACTTCGACCTCAACGTCGCACATTGGGGGCTGGTGGAGGCCTTCCGCAAGTTCCTCTATTCGCTAAACTCCACTAACGAGAACACGGATCTCAATCTCCACGCCATCGAGACTCTGTCAGAACTCTATAACCAGGACCAGGAAGCGGTCATGGTGCAGCTCCTCCAAGGGGATAACCAATCCATAAGTCTTGACCTGCGGTCTGGAGAGAACGCGGCGCTGGTCCAGATCATGACGGCCCATGCTTCGAAGGGACTGGAGTTCGATAACGTCTACCTCGCGGGAATCTACACCAACGGAAAGTCCATGGCAGACCGGGACATGTTCGGTGATCTCCCCGGAAGCTTCAACTGGTACATGGACCTGAGCCAGAGAGACAAGCGGAAGTCACCGTTGTTCTTCTACGAGAAGGAGCTGGCGAAGTACAAAGACTTCTCTGAATCGAAACGGCTCTTCTACGTTGCCTGCACCCGGGCACAGAAAAAAATTTCCTGGGTTCAGTTCGAGCAGCTCGAAGAGGTCTTCTCGGTTCCGAAGAATAGCTGGGCACTGGGTCTCGAGTCCTGGTTCGGCGGGGCTTACCTCACCCAGACGGGCATAGATCTCCACCACACCGTCCTTCCGGAGATCGACTCTGGCTTAGCGCTAAAAGAAAAATCCACGCCTCACCTCCCATTGTTCTTCCATGACCACGTGGGAATCTATCCAAAGGATGAGAGTGACTGTGAGCTGGCCATCTCGGCTGAGCTCAGCGTGACCCGGTTGAATTCTCTGGTCGATTGCCCTCGAAAGTTCTACCTCGAGAATACCCTGAAGCTCTCGCCTGACGCAGAGACGGTGGCCCCTCGGGCACTGAGCGAGGAGAGTGATGAGATCCAGGTCGCCTCGTCCGCACTCCGGGGGACCTCGGTGCATGCCCACATCTCGAGCGGCATCACCGGGAACTTCATCGTCCCGAGGGAAATTTTTTCCACTGCGCTCAGGGATCCGGTAGAGTGGGCCCTCAGTACCTTAAGGTCACTCACCTCGGAATTCGAACTCATCTCAGAAAAACCGTTAAAATTTAAATTGTTCAACTTCATGATCTCCGGAGTACCAGATCTGATACTAAAATCAAAAGGAGAGAAGTGCACTCAGGTTTGGGACTTCAAAACCGGTGGCATGAAGCCGGAGAACCTCCGCCATTATTGGATCCAGCTCACCACTTACGCCTACGCATTGTTCGAGCTCGGAGTGATCTCAAAAAACACCAAGGTTGATCTCGTCTTGAGCTTCGTCGACGTGAAAAAAAATCTAACCAAGTCAGTCAGCTATCTCGAATGCACGAACATTCTCTACCCGATCTGGCGTTCGCAGAACGAACCCTGGAAGATCAATCCTGAGCATTGTGATCAATGTTCCTACGCTGATATTTGTAATCGATAATCCAATTACTTGCACGGCTTGCGAAGCATGTTAGAATTTATACAATCTTATTGTTTTAACAAGCGAAGTAAAAATGAAATGCATTTTTTTAATCCTAGTGTCCTTACTGCTGAGTGCGCAGGTCCTGGCCGATGAAAGATCTTTGTATAAGTTTTCCTGGCTCGATCAAGATAAAGAAATCTACGTCCTGCAAAACAGAAAGTTCCGGAAAGTCGGTAACGTCTACATCGGCGCCACCGGTGTTAAAACCCTAAGTGGTGCCTTCATCGATTCCTACGGTGGATCCCTGCGCGCCGGATACTTCTTCAGTGAAGACTGGGGACTCGAGTTCGCGTTCGGAAAAAATTCCGGAACGGAGAACGACACGGCTAAGGGAGTGAAGGAGCAGGGGACGGTTCCGTTCTACCGAAAGGTCGACACCTATACGGGTGCCATGCTGATGTGGTCACCGTTCTACTCCAAGATCAACACCTTCAACAAAGTCTTCTACTTCGACTGGATGTTTGGCCTCGGTGCGGCCAACGTCTCCACCTTAGATAACAGGAATAAATTTAATCCATCGAGCTTCGATGAAGACACTCTGACCAAAGAGAACGTCCTGGGGATTCTCTGGAACACTGGCTTCCGTTTCTACCTGAGCGAGCACTGGAGCATCAGAACTGATATCACCGGGATCAACTACCGCGCGAATAAAACGAAGAAGTCACAGTTCGCGTCGGGCACCAGTAACGCAGAGAAGATCTTCGGGAACTACGATCTTGGGATTGGACTTAACTACAGCTTTTAGAAAAAAAAAGGAGAACACGGATGTTCTCAAAAATTTTGCTTCTCTCTCTAATGACTCTTTCCACTTCGTGGGCTTTTGCCGACACCACTTCCCGTAATGCGTCCAAGAAGAGCATCCTGGAGCTGGTCGACGACGGATACTACTTCTCGGTGGTGCCGTGGATGAAAGAGTACTTGGTCCAGAGTGACCGAAACCTTGACCGGGAAATTGAAGCCACGCTCGATAAGATGCTGTACGTGACCGGTGTCAAGCCTTTCGAGTCACTCCCGGAAGAAATCCTCAAACGCTCGCGCTCAGGGAACATCCGTTACATTCTTGCTAAAAGATTGTTCCGGAAAGGCAAGGCGAAGGAAGCCCTGAGTGAACTTGCAGGCATTAAATCTGATCACTCCGCGTATCCGTTCGTTTCGCACCTCAAAGCTACCATCCATTCATCGCTGAATAACCATAGCGAAGCTGAAGCCCATTTCAAGGACTGTATCCGGGTCTCTGAGAACCGTCTGGGGAAGGTCGAGAGCCTGGTGCAAAGATCACAGCTCGAGACCAACCGTGACTACTGCATCGCTGGGATCGGCCGTGTGCAGTTTGCCAAGCGGGACTTCAGAAAATCCGAAGTCAGCTACCTGGACATACCGAAGGACTCTTTCGTCTGGCCCGAGATCCTCTTCGACGAAGCCTGGGCGAGTTACTATGTCAAAAACTACAACCGCACCCTTGGGAAACTCATCTCCTATAAGGCTCCGGTCTTCGATTTCATCTTCAAGCCCGAGGTCGAAGTGCTCAAGGCCCTGACCTACCTGAAAATGTGTCTCTATCAGGACGCTAAGAAAACGGTAGACGACTTCTACTCGGACCTGTTGACTCCTTCCCGAGACCTACGGACCCATCTGCTGGCGCACGGGAAAGACTACCGGCACTACTACAGTCTGATGTCAGACTACGAGGAGCGTCGGGACTCGCCGCAGCCGATCATCAACAGCATCTTAAAATCAATCCGCAAGGACGCGGCTTTCCTTGAGATGAAGAGCGCTATCACGGCTTCCATCGAAGAGTACAACCGCCTAAAGTCGAAGCCCGCGACCCGCATGACCACGGCCCAGATCCGCAACATCAAAACTCTGATGGATGAGTACCGGTCAACTCTCGGCGCCTACGTCCGGGCCGGTATGGTCTCGAAGTACGCCGAACTTTACACCGCCTTCGAAGGGATGAGTTACATCAAGCTCGAGGTGCTGGCCCAGAGAAAAGAAAAGCTCTACCAGACAGATTCGGTGGAAGGCAGTAAGCGCGGCGACGTCAAGTACATCGAACGGAATGATAAACAGTATTTCTGGACGTTTAATGGCGAGTTCTGGGCCGACGAGCTCGGGGACTACGTCTTTGCCTTGAGGTCTGAATGTTAAAGTACCTACTGCCCACTCTCTTTGTCATGAACCTGGCCTTCGCCGCCAAGCTCACCATCGACGAGCGCCGGAAAAAAATTATCTCAATCGTCGACGAAGAATTGTCCGAGGTCTCCCGGCTCGCCAAGCAGCAGGACTACAAGTCACCGGACACGCTCCTGCGGATGTCCGAGCTCAACCTGGAGAAGGCACGGCTGTGGCGAGAAGCGGAGAACGAGCAGTACCTCGCCCTCCCACCAGAGAAGAGAAGAGACGTGAGCAAAGACGACTACTTCAAGAAATCATCGGGGTACTTCGAAGACGCCAACGAGTCGGCCCTGCGAGTGGTCAAGCGCTTCCCGTACTACCAGGGCCTGGGCGACGTCTACTACATCCTCGCGTACAATAACAAAGAACTCGGTAAGCATGACCTCGCTCAGAAATACTTCAAAAAATCCGCGGACGAAACTTCCACCAACAGCACCATCGCGTTTAAGTCCAAGCTCGCTCTCGCGGACTACCACTTCAACCAACACAAGTACCAGGAAGCCATCCCACTCTACGAGGCGTCGATCAACAAGATCGACGAACGCTGGTGGACCAAGGACGCCTTCAATCTCGCCTGGTCCTACTACCGGGTCAAGAGCTACGACAAGGCCATCCGGCTGATGAAAGAAGTCCATAAGAAGAGCTCCAACGAGAAGTACATCGACATGCGCGCCATGGTGGAGAGAGACATCGGCATCTTCTACGTCGACGCGGACAAGTTCAACGACGCCGTGAAGTTCTACGAGAAGCTCGGTCTGGACTACGGTGAGCAGTTCATAAAAATCGCCAGCACCATCATGACCCAAGGCCGCTTCGCTCAGGCAGAAGCCCTACTGGAGCAAGTGGAGAAAACGCACAAGAGTGGCCCGAAACGGACCCAGATCCTGGTAGCTCAGCTTAGTCTCTATGAGAAGTTTAATAAGATCCCCAAGCACCTCGCGATCTGCAAGGAGCTGGTGGCCATCCACCAGAAGACTCCGCTTGAGAAATCCCAGTACACCAGCCTGGTGTTCCACGTGAACAAGCAGGCCGCCCAGCTGCAGAAAGCGACGGCGTCCGATCTCTACAAGAGCGTTTCCAAAGTTCAGAAAGAGAAGGCTTCCCAGGCCATCGCCTACTTCGAGCTCTCGGCGGCACTGAGCCCGGGACAGAAAGCTGAGAAGGTGTTCTTCCAGGGAGAGACCTCGTACGCGGCGAACGATTTTCCCAAGGCCATCACCCTTTACCTCCAGGCCTTTGACCTGGCCCAAGCCACTGTAGACAAGAAGATCATGAGTCAGAGTCTCGACGGGATGCTCTCCTCTCTGGGACAGCCTGGTTTCAACGCCAAAGCCGCCGAGAAGCTGTACCTGCCGGTCTACACCCGCTACCTGAGTTACGACAGTAAGTCTGCCAAGGCCAATTCGATCTACCTTAAACTCTTCAACACCCAGTATGACTCCGGGGACGTCCCGGCCGCAGAGAAAACCATGGCAGAGTTCGCCAAAAGTTTTCCAGCGGACTACAAGACCCAGGAAGGGATGCTCGCGAAGATAATGGAGCATTACCGCAATAAGAAGGACTACGAGAAGGTGAAGGCTTACGTCGCCAGTATCAACGCCGGGGAATTCAAGGTCTCGAAGAAGTACGCAGACGCCTTGAGATCTCTCATGACCAAGTTGCAGATCGATGGCGTCCAGCAGTCTCTGAAGAAGGGTGATAAGGGAGTTGCACTCAAGGGCTACCATCAGATCTACCAGGCCAAGGACAGCACTCCCAAGGCGAAGGTGAACGCCGCCTATAACCTCTCCGCGCTCTACTATGAGATGGGAAACGCCAATCAGAGTTACCTCTGGTCCGTCACCGCGCTCAAAGACATGGATACTAAAGACGTGAGCGAGTTCTCGGACTCCTTCTTGAGCATCGCCTCTGGCCTGTTCCTGCGGCAGAACTTCGCCCAGTCTTCAGACCTGTCCCACCGGATCTTGGGGAAGATCTGCAAGCAGAATTCCGCGAATAAGGTGGTGGCGTTCAAGAACGCTGCCTACATCGCCCTGGCCAACGGCAACATGGACAAGGCGCTGGAGATCAGAAACTTCGGTGCCGGCTGCGCCATCCCTGAGTCTGTGATCTCCGAAGTGAGTTTCGAAATCTTAAAAGACCTCTCGAAGAGCAAGCGTTGGGAAGCCTTTGAAAAACTCCTCACCGAGCTCGAAGAGAACCCGGCGAACTATCCGGGCCTGATTAAGCCTTACGAAGACCTGAGAAAGGAATTCGTCTCCATCGGGAACAGCGAGCAGGCCGCGGCCCTGGTCACCAAGCAGAATAAGTTCTACCAGAGATCCATCCAGGATAAACTTGAGGTTCCTGTTGAGGCGCTGGACATTATCGCGGACCGTTTACTAAGCTCGGTGATCGAGAAAAAGCAGAGGCTCGATCAGATCACCCTCGCTTTCCCAGAGAGCGAGTTCAACGCTTCGGTGAAACAGAAGCTAACTCTGCTGGATCAGCTGACCTCGGATGTGACCCAGATCCAGAAGACCGGATCAGGGAGAGGCATCGTCGCGGCCTACAAGTACGTGATCGAAGCCTACGAGAGCTTCGGCAACGAACTCCGGGGCTTCACCCCGGAAGGGAAGTCCCCGGAGTACATCGCAAGTTTCCAGAAGGCGATGAGCGAGGTCTACCAACCCATTCTAACCAACGCCAAGAAGCAGCGAGGGGAGATCCGCAAGCTCATCAAAGACAATAAAATACTTACCGTCGCCAACTACGACGTCCTCTATTCGAAGGACGAAAATTTCAAACGCTTCATCTCACAGAAAGATGCCGTGCTGATGGAAAGAGAAGGTAAGAGATGATTAAAATACCGCTGCTGTCGCTCCTGATCCTTTCTTCCTGCGCCTCGGTTAAAAAGGATGCTCCGGAGTCGGACCCGAACGCCGCCTTTAATAAAGAGAAGCCGCTCAAGACCTCCGAGGTGCCGAAGTACATCGAAAACACGCCCCAGTCCGTGAACCCTGCGCTGATGGATGAAACCACTGACCGCTACAGCAACTCCGAACTCGCGGAGCTCAAAGAGACCAACGATCCCCTGATCGATATCGCCGTGAAGTGCTCCCAGGAGGACTTCAAAGGGGCCTTCGCCCTTGCGTCGAATAGTTTTAATAAGTACCAGAACATCGCCAGCTATTGGAACATCATCGGAAACTGTCACCTCAACCAGGGCTCACCCCGCAAGGCCCTGCTATTTTACAACAAGGCGATCGAAGTCAAAGCGAACTACGTTCCGGCCATGAATAACATCGGCGTGCTCTACTCCCGGCAGGGTGAAAAACAGAAAGCGCTGGTGGCCTTCGAGAAGGCTAACAAGCTGGCCAAGTTCTCCAAGACCCCTCGCTATAACCTCGCCAAGCTCTACCTGAGCTTTGGTCTGGCGGAAGAAGCCCTGGTCATCTTCCAGGGTCTGCTGAGTAGTTCACCGGAAGATCTCGATCTTCTGAACACCGTAGCCTCGTGCTACGTCCTCATGTCGAATTACCAGGAAGCCTTTAGTCACTACCAACGGATTCCCCGGGCCCAGTGGACCAAGCCAGAGGTCGGGCTGAACCTGGCACTGACCTTAAAAAAAATTGGGAAAGACGACGAAGCTATGTCTGTATTTAAAGGTCTGGCGGAGACTAAGTCGCCCGCCCTGAAGAAATACCAGGTTTCCATCGGAACCCAGTTAGGAGAGAAAGAGTGAAAACAGCTATTATATTTTTAATCCTGATCACGGGCCACTCGGCCCTCGCGCAGGAGAAGAAGATCCGCTACGAGTACAAGAAATTCGAGAAGTTCGACTTCGACGAGATCGGGGTGGAAGGCGAAGCCGGCTCCCCGGGAGACATCTCCGTTTCCCCTCGGCTCCGGAACGAATTCAAGAATAAGCTTCCCGAGAGACAGAATTTTAACAAAGAAATGAATAAGGCCATCGAAGGCATACGCTAGGGGTAACAGTGGAATTAGAAAAGAAAGAACATTCTCAAATGTTCGAGTTAAAGCCAACTAATCCGGTTTCTGGAACCAGAGGGGGCGTGTACGCAAAGGGGAGGCTCCTCCTGGGCCGCGCCGAGAGCTGCGACCTCATCGTCAACCACGACTCGATCTCCGCCGTTCACGCGGTCCTCGAGATCTACGATGACAGGGCCATCATCTACGACATGAACTCGACCAACGGTACCTTCGTCAACGGCGACAAGGTCGTCACTCAGGAGTTCCGCGTCGGAGACACCTTCCGGCTGGCGTCCGTCGAATTCGAATTTAAGAAATATATTTCTGGAACCGCACACCCTCCAGTCCTCGACACGCTTGCCCCGGGGATAGGAGAGGCAGCAGTGAACTTGCCTCCGCTCCCGGAACTCCCTACTGCCCACGGCAAGACCCTACCGAAGTCCGCACCATCGGTCTCGAGTTCTCAGGCTCCGGCGATCGTCTACCCACTCGAAGCGGACCCGAAGGCGCAGTTCAGTGAGTACATCTTCGAAGATAAGAATGAACTCTATCCCATCTTCAAATACGAAACCGCCAAGCAGGCCGTGGAGATCATCATCCTCTTCAAGGACTCCGTGTTCAGCGTGGACTACCTCCCCGAGTCCAAGGCCCAGTACTTCATAACCGGCATCTACCGCAAGGATGACGAACTCGAGTTCCCGTACCTCGGCAAGGATGAGAAGTTTCCCTTCGTCGACGTCCAGGCAGCTCAGGCAGTGGTCCAGACCCTCCCGGGCTTTAGCATATTACACCTGGGTGATAAGAAAAAAGACATTAGCCACACCGGCACCAGTGTGGTGCTCACTGGCCGCGACCTGGTGCGACTGCAGAAAAACGATCTCCAGATTTTTGTGAGGAACGTCCTAGCACCTCCAAAGATTCTCCCGGCTCCGATCCTCAAGCGTGACCCGGATTTCAGAAAGTACCTTCTGCTGTTCCTTTCCATGGTCATGCTCTTCACCGTCGGCGTGAACATGATCGAAGTCCCGGTGGATCCGAAGATCGAAGAACTTGCACCTGAGAGGCTCGCCGCGATTCTTTATAAGCAGCCTCTCTACGTAAATAAGAATAAGGCCGTCGAGAAAACCAAAGACGCGCCACCGGTGGCCCAGAAGGCTCCGCCGAAAGTTGCCGTGGAAAAGAAATCCGAGACAAAACCCGCTGAGCAGCCCAAGGTGAAAAACCCGGACGTCATCACCACAAAAGATCAGAATCAAAAGCCTGATCCGGGAGTGAAGACGGCCCCGGTTAAGAAAATAGTGAAGCAAGGGACCAAGCCGGTGACCACACCGACGGATAAGATCATGAACTCGCCGAGTGCGATCAGTAAGACCAATGCCAACAACAATGCACTTTCGGCCAAGAGTCCGGTTCCGTTGTCTCAGTACGAGGCAAAAACGCAGGGGCACGTCGAGGTGTACAAGTCCGCAGATTTTAAATCAACAGTTAGCTCCATGGTGGCCAAGGGTGGGTCTCTCTCGGGAGTCCAGACCAAAGCGTTCTCCGGCTCTGGCGGCGGCGCTTTCCCGGGAGCTTCCTCGGGCGTGAGCACGGGTACCGGAAGTGTTAAGACCAGTGACATGACCACCGAGCAGGGAAGTCTAGTGGGTGCCACCACAGGAGTTTTGGGAGAATCCAAGGGCGCCGGAGGACTCTCTGCCAAGCGATCGATCTACACCGCAGGTATTCCGTCGGAGACCGTGGTCCTCGGGTCCATGGACCCGGACGTTATCCGAAGAATCCTCCTCGAGCACCTGGCGCAGTTTAGGTACTGCTACCAGAAGGAACTTGAGAAGAGAGGTGAAGAGACCTCCGGACAGATAAAGCTGAACTTCACCATCGGCGCTTCAGGCCACGTCGCCCAGGCCGGAGTCGACGGGACCTCTGCTCTTCCAGCGGAAACTAAGCGCTGTGTAGTGGGAGTTCTCAAAGGGATTACTTTTCCGGAGCCGATGGGCGGTGGAACGGTAGAGGTGAAGCAGCCGATGAACTTCTATCCGAAGCGGATCTAGTTATCCACATGGAAGTGGCTTACCGGCTGCTTCCTTGTATTCATCTCTCAACATCGCCATCACATGTAAATCGAGATACGAGTTTTCTGACTGCCGGTAGTGATTACGAAGAATTCCTTCTTCTCTCAACCCAGCTTTCTCCAGGATCCTTCCGCTCGCAGGATTTATCGACTTGTACTCAGCCCAGATCTTGTTGAGACCCTTAACTGAAAATCCAAATCTGACGATCTCCTGGACCGCTTCTGTGCCGTAACCCTGGTCCCAGAAGGCCTGGCCTAGCCAGAAGCCCAGGTAACCTCTGTCGTGTGCAGCATTTAACCCAAGGTTAATGCATCCAATGAGCTCGGAGGAGCACGTGAGACGGATCGCAAAAATATGATCTCCATCATTTTCCAGGAGCGCATCATGAGCAGCTATCCAGTCTCGAGCATGCTGGATCGTATACGGGTACGGTAACCCTGCAGTCATTTCTGCTACACGAAGATTGTTCGGGAGAAGAGGTACCTTCTCAGTATCTTTGATTGTGAAAGAGTTCAAAGTAAGCCGAGGCGTTTGCAGCTTTATCGTATGTCCCATCAATATAAAGTATCTCATTCGTATCAGGCTAGTCATCACCGGCGCTTGACTCAAGGGGTTGGACGTATGAACACTCTAGTGTTCAGTTTTAAATCAAGGCCTCCATGGTGCATGCGACGACGACAGCTGACGGGTACACGTCACATACAGAGTTCGAGAATAAATTGGTTAAAGAATAAGACTTCCACTAGACCGGTTCTAGTCCCCTGGAGTCAGCACCACGAATTTAAATTCTTTGAAGCCCGCCGTAGCACAGGTATACATCACCCGCTTGAGGTAACTGTACTTGATCGTCTTATCGACCACCAGGTTCGCAACCCCACTAAACTTAGCCGCCTTCGGCGAGAGCTTCTCAGACTGCTTAATGACTTCTTTGATCTTCACCAACTGGTCGAAGAGGGGAACGATCCTCCGGCCGCCCTGGTCGAAGAGCTGTGCTTGATTATTATTCTCGGTGTTGACCACTTCTTTGTCGTCCACCCAGATCTGTGACTTCGACACCTGGATGTTCACCCCGAAGGTGTTCATGGACTCGGAGGCGGACCGTGGAAGCTCGAGCCCCTTGGGAACGTTGATGATCACGCCGGAGGAGTTAAAATTCTGCAGCAGGAACACCAGCATGATGGTGAGGATGTCCAGCAAGGACGTGATGTCGATGTCAAAGACCTGCCCTTTTTTTTTCCCGCGACTGAATCTCGATGCCCGCTTCGCCATACTTTCCTCTTAGCTCATTAGATTGCTGAAAATAATTTTACTGAAGAGATCTTTGATCTTTTCATCGATGCCCTCCTTGTTGGTCCGGAAGATGGCCTCGTCGGTCTTGTGGAGCATCCGCACCGCATCCATAATCTTCACAATCTCCTCGTAGGTCAGGTCGCCCACCGGCTCGAAGATGATCATGTTCTCGTCGAGGTGCTTCTTCTTGAGGTCGATCAGCGTTGTGTGGAGTTCTTCATAGTTAAACTGCCCATCGGGCTGCCGGACGAATTTCTGGTACCGCTGCGACGGCACGCCCTTGGCGAGGATGAGCTCGTTGTTTTCCATGATCAATGTCAACGCTAGCGGGTCCTTCTTGTCTTTCGGCGGTTCGGCGTCAGAGACGATCGGGACGTCACTGCCGATCTCGTAGATCTGCAGGAAGCTCGAGGACATGAGCAGGAAGAAGATGAAGATGAACACTGAGTCCATGATGGGAACCAGGTTCAGCTTCTCTTCGGGTCTTTTTCTTTTTCTACTAGTGGGTACTCTAAGCATACGCGTTCCTGTTAGTCGTCAATCGCCTTTTTGGTCCCAAGGAGATCCTGGAGCTTGACTGAAAATTCATCGATCTCGTTGACGATTTTTTCTGACTTGGCCATCAGGAACGAGTGGACCATCATGATGGAGATCGCGGCCAGGAGACCGAGGGCGGTGGTGTTCATGGCGACCGCGATGCCCTTAGCAAGAACTTCGGCTTTCTGCGTGGGATCGGCGGCGGAAACTGCGGAGAAGGACTGGATCAGACCCTGGATGGTTCCGAGGAGTCCGAAGAGTGTGGAGAGGTTCGCCGCCAGTTGCAGGTACGGGATCCGGAGTTCGATCTTCGGGATCACCTCAAGGGCGGTGGCGTCGATGGCGTTCTGGACCTGCTCTGGAGACTGGTTTGCCCTCTTGAGTCCACTCTTTAGCACTCGTGGAAGTGCGGCCTGCGATCCGGAGCAGACGCGGATGGCGCCCTGGATGTCATTGGAGAGAATGTACCGCTGGAGCTCATTCATGAATGATGGGCCATCGATGTCATAGGTGTAGGAGAGCTTTTTAAATCTCTCCAGGGCCACCGCGCCGGCGAATGCCCAGACAGCGAGGATCACGTACATGAAAACCCCGCCCTCTACAATAAACCGAATTATATCTTGGACTAACGTCATAAGAATTCCCCTTCCATGGAAAAAAATAAGATTTTATTTATTATATGCGTAATTTTATGAGGAGAAAGAAGTTTTATGAAATTAAATGAGTAGGGGCAATTCCTCTGCCCCTAGATCGTGAAAAACTAAAACGAACAAGTAACCTTGCCGGTCTTATACGGAACTTCCACCGACGCGAGTCTACCGTCGTCCTTTATCTTCATCACCAGGCCTTCCGTAGAGGCGTAGACCAGGTCTCTGACGGTTTTCTGTGAGTTCTCGGTGAACATGTTCGAGAGCAGGTATTCCTTCGAATGGTCCACTTTCTTTCCCTTGAGGCTCACCTTGACGGTGACTAGGTAGGCAGGGTTTCCAAACTGATCTTCCTGCAGGTCATTTTTTACCTTAGTGACTTTCACCGTGCATTCTGTCTTGACCCCGTTGACGCTCGTTTCGATTGCGAGTTCGCCTTTAAGGACCATCACCCCGGTGATGGTGTCTGCAACGGCAGCATTGGCCAGGAGTGAGGCGAGGAGAAAAGTAATCGTTTTCATATTCATTCCTTAATAAGTGATTGTTGGCTTACCGGAGTCGAGGACCTCGTAGTTCGCTCCGGAGTTTTTGAAAGCTCTCCTCGCGTCCTGGAGCTCTTCGAGCACCCAGTGGTTGCGCTCGAGGCCTTTGCTGTCACGTAGCTCGATGTCCAGTGGGCTGAAGAAATACATTGGAACTTTCATCAGGTAACAGAGTCTGCTCCACTGGTTTTTCTCGAATTCTTGGTAGTTCTCGATGACGGGACAGTTGATCTTCTCCGTTTTAATGAAGAAATCCTTCCATTCTTTCAAAGGGATCGGCTTCTTCATGAAAGTCCCGTCCATCACGTAGTCTTCACCGCCGACCACAACCAGCGGAGCCACGTGGAACCACCATTCAAAGTCTTCCATCTGGACGTATCTTTGGGTGTAGAAGATGAAAACTTTCTGGGAGTTCACACCGAGCTTCGACCATAGGTCGTAGGCCCACATGTGCGCGCGCTTGAAGCACTGTGACCGGGACTTGTCTCCGTCGTTGAGCATGTTCTCGAAGACTTCGGTGGCGTTCTCCACAGACTGAAGATCCGTCGGCGCAAACTGCCGAAGCTGGTCGTACCGGAAATGGTTAAGGTCCATGGTCTTGGCGTCCACTTCATTGGCCTTTGGCCTCTGGATCGCTATGATCGAAGCTTCTCCGTCCCGGGATTCGAACGTCAACTTCACCACCTGGCCCTGGAAGGATTTGAGGAGCTTGAGATTCTCATCACTTTTCTTCATCTTATAAACCCGGCCATCGACCCCGGACAATAGAAGAATCCTATCAGATCTTTCAGATTTCATGACATTGAATACTGTCGTAACCAGTACCTCTGCCTTCGCCCACGATGCTGTGAAAGCAAAAGAGAGAACTAAAAAAACTAGCGTCTTAATTGACATATATAACCTCACATTTTGATGTGGGAAATATACCTGATAAATTGACTTAATGCGGCAATTCTGCTAAATTACTGTAAATATTACCGAATGGTAGTGACTAATAGTTTTCTGGATAGAGCGCGCGTTCAATCCCTTCGATAAATATATGGATGCACTTGATGTGAACTTCCTGGATCCGGTCAGTTACTGGGCAGTCGATGATAAGAGCTACGTCCACTAGGGACTTAAGTTTTCCACCGTCTTTACCCAGCAAACCGACCACTTTCATTCCTTTGGTCTTGGCGACTTCCACGGCCTTGATGACGTTGGCGGAGTTCCCGCTGGTGGAGATCGCAAGCAGGGTATCACCTTGTTGTCCCCAGGCATCGATGTAGCGGGAAAAAATGTACTCGAATCCAAAATCATTAGCGATGCAGGTGATGTGTCCTGCCTCCGAAATTCCCGTCGCGGGCAAGGGCGCCCTGTCTTTCCTGTACCTGCCGGTGAGTTCTTCTGCGAAGTGGAGAGAGTCGCACATGGATCCTCCGTTTCCGCAGCTGAAGACCCGCCCCTTGTTTTTGAAAGAGGTCACGAACGTCTCGATGGCCTTTTCGATCAAGGAGATATTCTTATCATTTTCAATGAAAACGCTTAGGGTCTTCTGGGCATCGAGGAGAGATGATCGGACGTAACTCATCTTCGATTAGCTCAGGAGTGAATTGATGTTTTTAACGATCTCTGCTTTAGGCTGGTTTCCGACGAGCGTGCTTTTGACTTCTCCATTTTTAAAGAAGATCAGGGTCGGGATACCACGGATTCCGTATTTCTGAGCAAGGTCGGAAGCCTGGTCAACGTTGACCTTCACCACAGTAGCTTTGCCGCTCATCTCGGTTGCGATTTCATCAAGGACCGGGGAGAGTGCCTTACAAGGACCACACCATTCAGCCCAGAAATCTACCAGAACAGGTTTATCTGAATTGATAACTTCTTGATCAAAATTAGCAGAGGTAACACTCGTTAGGTTGGCCATATATTCTCCTTATGAAGCAACAATCTGACTTTATCTTAACATAATCTTGAGGACAAGGCTTTAGAAACATCCGACAATGACGCTCATCTACTTATGAATTTGCTTTGTAACTGCTACTTTCTATACAATGAATTCGATGGATAGAAAGACTTTGATATCGGGGCCAATGGCCCGGGCCAAGTGGTCACGACTAATTGCCAAATGTATCGACTTCGTACTTATTATTATGGGTGCTGTTTTCTATTATCCCATGGGTCTCATCCTTGGCATCATCTACCTCTGCATCGCAGACTCATTGTACGACGGACAATCCATTGGGAAGCGCTTCATGGGATTCGGAGTCGTCTCCCTCGTCGACGGCATGCCCTGTACCGCGTGGCAGTCCTTCGTGAGAAATCTCCCTTTCACCGTTCCCTTGTTTTTTCTCGTCTTCCCATTTTGGGGCTGGATCTTTTCGGCGGTCTTCGCCCTGCCCTTAGCGATGATGGAGGCCTATTACCTCTTTCGGAAAAACGAAGTCCACCGGCTGGGAGACATCATGGCCGACACCACCATCATCGCAAACGACGGCACCCGCCTTGATTTAAGGAAGACAAAAGCGCCGTGGTTTGATACTCCTCCTGTACCACTCCCATAGGTACTCATGAAAAAATTAATCATCGTCGATCTTTCGAATTTCATATTCCGGGCCTTCTTCGCCATCAGGCCCCTCCACGCACCTGACGGCACTCCGGTCAACGCGGTCTACGGCGTACTGAGCATGCTTCACAATATGCTCGTCAAGTACAGGCCCACCCACGTGCTCATCGCCAAAGACACCAAAGAGGGCTCCTTCCGAAAAGAGATCTACACCGACTACAAGGCAAACCGGTCCGAACCACCTGACGAGCTCGCACCCCAGTTCGCCATCGTCGACGAACTCATCAGCGTGCTTGGACTTCCGGAGATTAAAATTCTCCGCTACGAAGCCGACGACATCATTGGCTCCGCCGCCCTCCAGTGGAAGGCTGACTTCGAGGAGATCCTCATCGCCTCCGGGGACAAGGACCTGATGCAGTTCGTGGACGGACCGATAAAGATGCTCGATACCATGAAAGATAAGATCTACTCCCGTGACGACGTGAAAGAAAAAATGGGAGTCTACCCGGAAGAGATGGTGGACTACCTTTCCCTCATCGGTGATACCTCCGACAACATCCCGGGGGTCGCCGGCATTGGCCCCAAAGGTGCCCAAGGCCTGATCGAACAGTTCGGGACTCTGGAGAAGATCCTGGAGAACATCGACCTCATCAAAAACAAACGCTGCCAGACCGCTCTGACACAGCATAAAGAAATGGCCCTCATATCTAAGGACCTGGTGAAGATCGTCACTGACCTCGAGCTCAAACTCAGCGCCGCCGATTCGGCTTTCAAGCTCACGCTGACCGGAGACGCCGAGAATTTCCTCAACAGACTCGGATTCAAATCCTGGCTCACCAAGCTCGCGGAGTTCAAGTCTGATGCTCCAGCGGCGAGTCCGTCGAAAACCAAGGTGCGTGAACCGGCGCCCGCGGCGGTGGACCGGGAGCTCCCTGCGAGACCCTCGGCACTGACCACAGAAGTCTGGAGCCTGGCAGATCTAAAGAAAAATACTCTGGGGCAGAGGATCGTCTCTGTGGCCCACATTTGTGTGGACGAGCTAGACCAGCACCTGTGCTGGAGAGGAATGGCCATCGCCACGGCCAACTGCTGCGGCTTTATTACGCTGAGTCCGGAGGAGGTCGAGAACTTCATCTCCACCTTAAACGAATCCAATGCTCTCATCGTGTGTTACCAGTCCAAGCCTCTGCTGCAACTGGCGATGGTGGCGGGCCTCGATCCGGCCTTTAAATACTTCGACCTCGCCCAGGCCCACTTCCAGATCAACCCTGAGTACAAGCACGACCTCGCAACCATCTGCGAAGAGTTTCTAGGTTACAAACTCACCGAACCGTCCAAGGGACAGAAAGATCTCTTGAACGACGGCACAGAGGAAGACCTCCTCCTCCAGGGAGAACGAGCACAGGCGATCTTCAACCTCTACCCGGTCCTGCGCGAACGGATGAAGGAGTTCGAAGTCGAGCGGCCCTACGACGAGCTCGACATCCCGTTGATCAAAGTGCTCTCGGCGATGGAACTCGAGGGCGTGACCCTGGACGTGGCCTTCTA
The DNA here is from genome assembly GCA_035576105.1 of Bacteriovoracaceae bacterium. Taxonomy (GTDB): domain Bacteria; phylum Bdellovibrionota; class Bacteriovoracia; order Bacteriovoracales; family Bacteriovoracaceae; genus Peredibacter. The sequence goes on along the minus strand of DATLXA010000024.1, from coordinate 58,997 downwards.
CAAAGAACTGGAAACTGAGTTCTCTGGCCAGATCGAGGAGATCGAAGGTGAGATGCTGAAGTTCGCCGGCGAGAAGGTGAACCTCCGCTCGCCCAAGCAGGTGGGAGAACTGCTCTTCGAGAAACTGCAGTTACCGGTGATCCGAAAAACCAAAACTGGGTACTCCACTGATGCGGAGGTTCTGACGGAACTGGTGTCGCTCAATTTGAGTCCAGTGCCCGAGCTGCTGCTCCGCTACCGAGAAGTCGAGAAGCTCCTTGGTACTTACGTCAAAGCTCTCCCGACTCTCGTTGGCCGGAAGTCCCGCAAACTCCATACCCACTACCAGCCAAGCAACGCCGCCACCGGAAGACTGTCCTCCGATAACCCGAACCTGCAGAACATCCCGGTGCGGACCGAGAACGGCCGCAAGCTCCGCAAAGGATTTGTCCCGTCACCGGGCCGTATCCTCCTCTCCGCAGATTACTCGCAGGTCGAACTGCGGCTGCTGGCCCACTTCTCTCAGGATAAGAACATGCTGGAGGCCTTCCACTCGGACAGGGACATCCACCGACAGACCGCCGCGGAGATCTTCGACACCCCACTGGAGCAGGTGACCAAGGACATGCGAAACGGAGCGAAGGCCATCAACTTCGGTCTGATGTACGGGCAGACGAGCTTTGGCCTTTCTCAGACCCTGCGGATCTCGCAGGCGGACGCCAAGAAATACATCACCAACTACTTTCAGAAATTTTCCAGCGTGAAGAGCTACCTCGATACTCTGAAGGAGTCGGCCGAGGAGAAGGGCTACGCGGTCACCCTGTTCGGTAGGAAAAGAAATCTTCCGGACATAAGGTCCACCAACCGGCAGATCAAGGCGATGGCGGAGCGGGTGGCGATCAACAGTCCCATCCAGGGGACCGCCGCAGACATCATCAAGCTCGCCATGATCAACATCCAGCGGATCTTAGCAGAGCGTAGACTCCGGTCCACCATGATCCTGCAGGTCCACGATGAGCTCATCTTCGACGTCTTCCCGGAGGAGCTCGCGGAGATGAAGGTTTTGGTGCGTGAGCAGATGGAAGGGGCCGTGAACCTGAGCGTGCCACTCAGAGTTGAGATGGGCGAGGGGATGAACTGGTACGATCTTAAGTAGCAGGGTCTTTCGCCGATAGGGAGGTATGCGATACCTCCTGGCCCTGTTCATCATTCTGTTTTCCGCTCAGGCTTTCGCCGTCGGCTGCGACTGTGAGGTATGGGTGTACACGCCTATGACCGGTTCCCAGAAGATCGATCCGATGAACCTTCGCACCTTCACTCTGGAGGAGTTCAGTTCCAACTCTCATCGAAACCAGTTGCAGTGCCGGCAACTCTGCCACCAGCGCTACCTGGATGACATGTCCTCGTCCCGGCTGAGGGCCCTGCTTATCATCTACGGGCAGACTCTCATCCAACAACAGAAGCTCGGCTATAACTGCACGGGTCTGACCACCCTGAAGTTCCCGGTGCGGGTCAAGGCCCGCTTAGGTGCCATGGGACTGGGGAACGTGACGGACATCATCGAAGTGGTGAACCACGAAGAAGTTTGCTTCTAGCCTTTCATCACCGGAAACCCATGAGTCACCCAGGCATCCATCCCTGCGTCCGAAATGCAGATGAGGTTCGTCAGTCCAGCCGCTTGGAGAGCTTCGTAGGCCATCTTGGCCCGGCCACCGAGCTTACAGTGGATATAGATGTTTTCATATTTCTTGAGATCTTCGGCGTGCGAGGCAACCTGATCCACCGGGATGTTCAGGGCGTTTTCGATGTGGCCCTGTTGAAACTCTTCAGGCCTTCTCACGTCTAAAATCACATCTTTACTACCGAGTTTTCCTAAAGACTGGTGAAGGTCAATTAGAGTCATAAGCTTATTGGACATGTGCGCTCTCCTATTAGTAATTTCCCTAAGTTTCATACCCCAAAAGCCGATAAAGTCCAAGGAGAGACACACCATGCTCTACGCCTTGTTCCTGATGATCGCCATTCTTTATAACTGGAGGAAGTTCGGGAAAGAACGACACGCATTCCTCACGTCTCTGGTCGAGGCCAAGAACACTTCTCACCGCGAGATGATCCTCTCGCACCATTTCTACATCTTCATCTTCGAAGGTTTCCTGGCACTGCTGGTCGCGCACCTGATCACCGAGAGGGCCGTCGCCGTCGGAATCCTGGGACTCGGACTGGTGTACCTCGGTCTGCTGTTCCTGGGTTTCTTCTTGTTTCAGTTTTTCATCAAGCACGTGGAAAAGCACACTCAGCTGGCACTGTGGGATACGTTCAAGAACCACCTGGTGAAAGAACTGCGGGTGAGTTTCGCGGTCATCATGCTCCCGATCCTGGTCTTCTCAATGATCAACTGGACCTTCCAGGACGGTGTCTACGAGGAGTGGGGGAGTCTGTGGTTCATCGGCCTTCTCTTTAACATCCTCTTCGTTTCGGTGCTTACCGTCGCCTGCTCGGTGATCATCATGCTCCGGCTCATCCCGAACCGAGAGATCAAAGAGCCCGAGTACCTAGAGGTGATCAACCGGCGGCTGGAACAGATCGGGATGCCGGAGCTGCGAGTCCGGTGGATCGAGACCGACATTAAGAACGCCTTCGTGGTCGGGCTCAAGCTCCTGAAGTTTTCCAATCAGACTATGTTCATCGGAAGAAGCCTGCGCACCACTCTGACCATGGAAGAGTTCGACGCCGTGATTTCTCATGAGCTCAGTCACGTCGCCAATCGCCACATCCAGAAACGGCTCATCAACTTCCTCAAGAACTTCATCTCCATCATCATCGGAGCGTCTCTTCTCATCGTCGGCATCCTGGGGATCTCGGTGTTGTACTGGGGAGAAGATTCCTACTTCCATTCGCCGTCCACCACAATCTGGTGCATCGCCGCGAGCGTGGGCTGGTTCATCTTTAACTACTTCCTGCTCTTCGACACTATCCGCTCTCACGAGTTCGAAGCTGATGGCTACGCTGTCATGGAACTGGGATCCGACTTCGATGCCTTGAGATCAGCGCTGGAGAAGCTCACCACTCCCGACGAGATGCCGGAATACCTGAAGCTGCGGACTCCGGTCCAATCAAAGAAGAATCTCATTTCGAAGTACTTCACCACTCACCCGGACCTCACGACGAGGGTCCAGTTCTTGAAATTCAAAATAGACAACGGTCTGCGCTACGACTACTACGTTTCTCCGGCCCAGAAGCTCGGGCGCTACCTGGGACACTCGCTTCAGTGGAAGTTCCTGATTCCGATGGGTGTCTCGTTCATCTTATCTCTGGTGTGGTTGACCTCGAGTTACCGAGAGGGACTTCGGACGATTGCGTTCATCAAAGAAGCGGCCCCGGAGCAGATCATGGCAGACCCGTCTTTGCCCCAGAAGCTCAACTCGCGGCCGTTGTTCATTGACCAGAGTCTCATGGCCTACATCGTGAAGAAAGAAGACCAGCGGCTCATCGATCACTTCCTCTCACGAGGAGCGGACAAGGGGAAGACCCTGGTCTACGTCTCGCAGCTCCAGAACCTTTCGCTCCTGGAGACCTATTACACCCAGTTCCAGCACGAGCTCTCCGACGACGAGTACTTCATGATCCTACGCAAGACCGCGCAACTCAACTTCACGGTCGGTTACCGCTTCCTGGTGAACTCCAAGAGGTTTGAAGACCTGAACCCAGTTTACAAAGAAGACGTCTCCCGGATCCACAAGTCCAACAGGGCGCCGGCGAGCGAAGTTATAGTAAAATAAGAAAAAAAATTCGTGAGATTATTTCCAGACCACAGAGTAGATAGCGTTCAAGACGAGATCTTTGGACGAAGGAGTCGTGAGCCGCACTTCGATTAGCTTACCCTCATCCATGGGAAAAACATTGCCCATGACATTCCCGAAGTTGCCGCCGTAGCTATCCTTGCAGGTCGAGAGTTGCAACTCGGAGGAGCTTCCGGTGGACGTGTAGGTGCACACGAATTCGTAGTCTTCTTCGATCTCCGCGTCCACGTTGTAGCTGATCTCGACTTCTTTACCGATGGCACTTCCGTCATTCACGATTAATTTTTCGGGCAGATTGAACCAGCCGTTCTGCGGTATTTTAAACTGGGCCTTAGCCGAGACGGAAGTGTTGAGCTCGATACTGATGGTAGTCGGCAGTTCCTGATTCTCTACCACTTGGACCGGTTGAGTCTTGGGCTCTGTTAGTTTTTTTCCACAACCTACCGTAGCGACGGCCAGTGATAAGAAGGGACAGAGTTTTCGAGACAGCAGTTTTAGCATTTCTATTCCTTGAGAATGCTTTTGATAATTATACATCCAGAACAATATTCGGACGAACTGTAGCGAAGATTAGATTTTAAGTCATTGATATCTTAAGCTGCGGGGAGGCAAAATTTTCTAGTCAAGAATTATAGTTGAGCGTATTGGTCGGTAAAAAAATTTAGGTTAACCAATACTCATTTCGAGGCTATTTTTTATAGCCGCGTCACAGAGAGGGTAACTATCAATACTTATTTAAATATTCACTCCATCCTCTCCTAATTTCTCTTTTTTTTCTTCATCAACCTTGACACTCATCCGTTCGACATTACATTGTGTCTACACAAAATTACATATTCAAAACGAATATACTGCGAAGCAAGATTTTATAATCCACAGGAGGATATATGACAGTGAAGCCACTTCAAGACCGTGTACTCATCAAGAGAGTAGAAGAAGAAACTAAAACAGCGGGTGGGATCATCATCCCGGATAATCACAAAGAAAAGCCTGCTCAAGGTGAAGTCGTCGCAGTTGGAAACGGATACCGCTTACAAGACGGAAGTGTGAAGGCCCTGGACGTTAAGCAAGGCGATAAAGTCCTCTTCGGGAAATACTCCGGAACGGAAGTCAAAGTCGGTGGTAACAACTACCTCATCATGAAAGAAGACGAGATCCTTGGTGTTCTTCAGTAATAATAAAAATTAAAACAGATCCTATCGGAGGAATCATATGTCAGCTAAAGAATTAAAGTACTCAGAAAGCGCCCGTAACTCTATCCTCGCAGGCGTGAACGCGCTCGCCAACGCAGTGAAGGTTACTCTTGGTCCTAAGGGCCGCAACGTCGTCATCCAGAAATCTTTCGGCGCTCCTTCAATCACGAAAGATGGTGTTTCAGTTGCCAAAGAAATCGAACTTGAAAATGCTTTCGAAAACATGGGCGCTCAACTTGTAAAAGAAGTTGCTCAGAAAACAAACGAAGACGCTGGTGACGGAACAACGACTGCTACAGTTCTTGCTCAGGCCATCTACCGTGAAGGTGTGAAGCTGGTAGCTGCCGGCCACAATCCCATGGACCTCAAGCGTGGTGTTGACCTCGCAACTAACGTCATCGTAGAAAAACTTAAATCGATGTCCAAGAAGATCGACACCGCAGAAGAGATCGCTTCCGTCGGTTCTATCTCTGCCAACAATGATATGGAAATCGGGAAGCTTATTTCTGAAGCCATGTCTAAAGTCGGCAAAGAAGGCGTCATCACCATTGAAGAGTCAAAGACCGCTGAGACTGCGCTCGACGTGGTAGAAGGTATGCAGTTTGACCGTGGATACGTTTCACCGTACTTCGTGACCAACGCAGAAAAGATGGAAGCAACTTTCGAAAATCCGTACATCCTCATCACCGACAAGAAAATCTCTTCAATGAAAGAGCTTCTCCCGACGCTTGAGAAAGTTGTTCAGACCGGTAAGCCACTGGTGATCATCTCTGAAGACGTTGAAGGTGAAGCACTGACAACTCTGGTTGTGAATAAACTCCGTGGAACCCTAAACGTTGCAGCTGTTAAGGCTCCAGGCTTCGGTGACAGAAGAAAAGAGATGCTAAAAGACATCGCCATCCTCACCGGTGGAACTGTGATCTCCGAAGAGCTCGGGATGAGCCTCGAGACAGCAACTTTGAAAGAACTCGGAACTTGTAAGAAAATCAACATCGATAAAGAAAATACTGTGATCGTTGACGGAGCTGGTTCCAAGAAAGACGTTGAAGCTCGCGTCGGCGCCATTCGTTCTCAGATCGCTGAAACAACCTCTGACTACGATAAAGAGAAGCTCCAAGAGCGTCTGGCGAAACTCGCTGGCGGTGTTGCAGTGATCAGAGTCGGAGCTCCTACAGAATCAGCGATGAAAGAGAAGAAAGACAGAGTAGAAGACGCTTTGAACGCAACTCGCGCTGCTGTTGAAGAAGGAATCATCGTTGGCGGTGGTGCTGCGTTCCTTCACGCAATTTCCGCTCTCGATGGCCTTAAGGGTGCTAACGAAGAACAGACTGCAGGAATCAAGATCATCAGAAAGGCGATCGAAGAGCCGATCCGTCAGATCGTTTATAACGCTGGCATTGACGGTTCAGTAGTCGTTAATAAGATCCTTGAATCCAAGAGTGCAAACTACGGTTATAACGCGCGCGACGATAAATTCGAAGACCTGGTGAAGGCCGGAATCATCGATCCGACTAAAGTTGCCAGATCAGCTCTCCAGAATGCTGCATCTGTTGCAGGTCTGATGCTTACGACTGAAACTATGATTGCAGATCTTCCTAAGAAAGATGACGGTCATGGTGCTGGTGCTGGCATGGGCGGTATGGGTGGAATGGGCGGAATGGGCGGAATGATGTAATTTCCTCCCCCAAAATGTTTATTTGATCGCAGGGCACCAGAGATGGTGCCCTTTTAGTTTTGCAAGGTGCCTTTTAGTCTCCGACAAATTTGGTAATGTTAGTAAAAAAGATATCTTAGCCTCTTCCGGGCATTGGCATAACCTGTGCACAATGAAACCAAGAGAACAGGCAGGATGCTAGTTCTTTAATTCCAATGCCAAGGAGTAGGCATGGCCATGGTCATAAAAATTTTAGTCTTGTTAACGTCTTTTTCTGCGATGGCGACGGTTACTTATAAGGCCAAGGATTGTCCTGAAGAGTTTCTAGGTCATGTCAAAGAGATCGTCTCACCGGTGGGACCAACTTCAGCCTTCTCGACCCAGAAAGTAATCTTCGAAAACAGTAAGACCGTTAAGGGAAATTTAAAAGAACTAGTGTCTTTGGATATCCTTGAGAACGGACCGTTCAAAATCGTCTCCGGTGAGGACTACCGGGTTCAGACGAGGAATGGTAAATTGTGTTGGATTGAAGAAATTTGATATACATTTTTCAGGAAGAAAAAGTATGTGGATAAAATGGATTTTAATATTCTCGGTGAGCCTACCTGCTTGGGCCTACAACCTTACCTCTGATTTCCAGAACGGTTTTTACTGGGCGTCACTTCCCATCGACATCACCGTAGTCGACAGAGACGAGACACGCAAGCGCCTCATCGAAACCATCGCCAAGAGAGCGATCGGTGAATGGGAGAGCTCCACCGGACTCTCGCTGTGGGACTACAAAGAGTCCGGAACTTCTAATGTCATCCGCTGGTCTGAGAACTTTGGCCAGGAGACTAACATGGACCCTTTGTCCGTCCTCGCCGTGGCCATCCGCTACACCGTCGGGCCCTACTTTGCTAAAACAGAAATCGTCATCAACGGGTCGCACTTCTTGAACCACGATCTTGACCACCTCTACACCACGCTCACTCATGAGTTTGGCCATACCATGGGCCTCGACCATTCTGACAGCTCACTGGCGGTGATGGCACCGACGCTTCAGGACCCGTACAATGGCCTGCAGGGCGATGACGTCCAGGGACTTCAGGTCGCTCAGAACGAGATGGTTGACCGGCAGGTAAACCGGTACGTGTCGCCACTTGCGTACTCGAAGGAATCCTCGACGACTTCGCCTCTGAGCTGCGGAACCGTCGGAGCAAGTGCACCGGCGGGCGGGGGAGCGATGGTATCACTCGCCGTCGGGATGTTGATCGGTTTTGTCAGGAAGATTTTTCTCTGGTTAAAGTCTCTCTTCTAAACTCCGAACAGGAGGCATGGAATACGTTGAAAGCAATCCGTTTATTTTCTACCTTAGCCTCGAAGAAACTTTGCCGAAAGACTTCTACGTCTTCGACCGCTGTTTCAAAGACCTCGGGTTCCTGCTGGTACCTGTGAAGATCGACCAGCTTCAGATGCTGCTGACCTCGACGGACCAGGCCCATTTCATCTTCATCTCCTCCGTGACCCAGGCCCGCGAGCTCAAGCTCTTCAACGAGAAAGTCCGGGGACTTCTGAAGTACGTCCTAAAGACTAAATCTCTTACCTATTTTCAGTTCTCGAGTTTCTCAAAAATAAACGACACCAGGATTCATAATTTAAGTAAGAACTATTATTTTTTGAAGTACCCTATAGACGCGGCAGTCCTCACTAGAAGAATCGCCTGCTACTTCGAAGATAAATCCGAAGTGAGCGTGAAATGGCCGGGCGGCAAGAAGGCCGGCGTCCGGACCATGTCCGTCTAATCCAGGAGCCCTGTGAAGAGTAAGAACACTGAAGCCACCCAGAGAGTCCTCGTCTTACTAAAGCTGGATGCCAACAATCTCTTCGACCGGATCAAGGGCCGGAAGTCCGAGTACCTGGAGATCTTTGCGCTGCGGAGGACGCGGGAGCACTTCCCGATGATCTTCTGTAACCGCTACCAGGGGACCTCGATCATGGACCTCTCCCACTGTAGTCCCGAACTCATCACCACCCTTGATCAATTCTACCGTCCGGTCGAGGAGATGAGCTGGTACCTATTTCAGACCGAAGACATGCCGAACACAGTTGAAGATTACATCGACCGCAAGATCGCTCGGATGGAAAAACTCCTTAGGACACTCAACCTTTTCCTGGACGCGGAACTCGGCGTGGAAGGGGAGGCGGCGAAAGAACCGGAGAAGAATACCTTCATCGATCAGCCGGTCCCTGAAATCTTCGAGGATGATTTTTCTCAGGAATCCTAAATTTTCCCTCCCTTTTCTTTAACCCTCAATGATGGTATCTCTTAGAGAAATGAAAATACTCTTACTGACCGTAGTGTTGCTGACAACCGGCGTGGTCTGGTGCCCCCTGGGCCGGGCGCGCGACCCCATCTCCGGAAGCAGGTTCCAGCACCTGACCGGCATCAAGGTGACCCAGGACTCGAAGACCCAGTGGGACCAGCGCTACAGCCGACCGACCTTCATCTTCGGCAAGTCCCCGGCGGAGTTCCTGGCGGAGAACTACCAGTACATTCCTTTCGAAGGAACTGTGCTGGACATGGGAATGGGCGAGGGCCGCAACGCGGTTTTTTTAGCGCAGAAAGGATACAAGGTCACAGGCATCGACATCAGTTCCGTGGCGGTGAAGAAATCCTACCTGCTGGCCCAGGAATTCGGGGTGAAGATCAAGGGAGTGGTCGCTTCTCTGAAGGATTATAAAATTTCTCCCGGCTCCTTCGACGCCATCGTCTGCTTCTACTTCGTGGACCGCTCGTTGATCGAGGACATGAAAACCTGGTTAAAGCCCGGCGGGATCCTCATCTACGAAGCCTACACCACCAGAGAGAAGGCCAGCAAAAAACTCGATCCACAGGATGAGGAGTCGCTCTTACGAGAGCAGGAGCTGCTGAAACTCTTTCCGGGAATGCGAGTGCTGAAGTACGAAGAGCCCCTTCATGAAAAAGAATTCCGCTCAAGTATTATCCTCAAAAAAGAATAAATCCCACCTGCCTACTTTCTTTCACTGAGCTCCATGGCATAATCTATCCATGCTTAACTTCCTTCTGATTTCAATGCTCTTGCTCTCATCTTCGCTAGGCTTTGCACAGAGTGCCGAATCAACTAAAGACGAATATGGGTCGCACTTCACCGGCCGCATCTCCAGCCTCAACGGTAAGGCCAGGCTAGCGCGGATCCGGACTGATTTTGCCAATATCAAGTTTTTAAACCGCAAAGACCGGGTGGAATTCTGGAACGAGACTTACCCGGAGCACCGGTGTGTCTCTCTGGTGGAAGGCCGCACTAACGATTACATCCTGCTTAAAATCCCTCAATACGATCAATGCATCAGGAAGGTCCATTTCACGACCGGGTCATACATGCACTTCGAGAGTGAAGACTTGGAGAAAACCGTAAAAGTGGCCCGGGAGCTGGTGGAGATCCTGCTAAAAAAACGCCTGGCGATAAAAGCGAAGAAAGACAGGCATCACAAAGAGCTTATCGGATATGTAGAAAAAGTGGATACTGTTAACAGGCGGTTTGAGGTTTTGAAGCAGAAGCTCGAGATCGAATGGAAGAAAGAACTCTTTGCTCTCGAAGAAGATAAGTCCGTATCCTTTGCTGAGTTTAAAAATTCCGAAGCCCGCCTAAATGAGATCGACACCAAGCTGGAAGCCTACCGGATTGAAGACCACAATCTGAAGCTCGACCGCTGGTCTCTTGATCCTGCGCTCTACATTAGAAAGTAGTTTATGAAGGAGTTTCCAGATGGCCCCAAAGAGTATGCGCTTCGTGTTCCTGATCCTCTTATTGGCATTCGTGTCCTGTCAGGAGAAGAGCAAGAAATCCTCCAGCACCATTTACTATAACATCAGCGGAGAGCCGACCACTCTCAATCCCCTGTCCGGCTCCGACGGCTACACGGTGGCGGTCCTCGGTTACCTCTTCGAGGGGCTGCTGGATAACGACCTCGACACCTTCGCCTGGAAGCCGGGTCTCGCTACGGAGTGGAAGATCTCCGAAGACAAGCGCACCTTCGACTTCAAGCTGCGGGAAGGAGTGAAGTGGCACGACGGTAAGGAAGTCACCGCGGAGGACGTGAAGTTCTCCTACGACGTCATCTTCACCGACGACTACAAGGCCGTGCAGCACCGGCCCTACTACGAGGCGATCAAGGAAGTCCAGGTGATCGATAAGTACAACGTCCGGTTCATCGTCAAAGACGACTACTTTCAGAACTTCGACGTCTGCGCGGGGATCCGCGTGCTACCGAAGCACTTCTACTCGAACCCGGCCAACAAGAAAGACTTCGGCAGAATTTTAATCGGCACCGGCGCCTACAAGTTTAAAAAATACGACAAGGGCCAGAAGATCGTCCTGGAGAAAAATAAAGAGTGGTGGGGGAACACGGTCGAATCGGAGAAGGACACCAACCTCATCCCGAAGATCGTCCTGAAGTTCATCGCAGAAGAGAACGTCGCCCTGGAAGTGCTGAAGAAAGGTGCCATCGACTTCCTCACACTCAGACCCGACGGCTTCGTCAAGAAAACCGTGGGCCCGGTGTGGGAGAAGAAGATCGACAAGGTGAAGACCGAGAACAAGAGCCCGAAAGGGTACAACTTCATCGCCTGGAACTTCAAGCATCCGGTGCTTAAAGAGAAGGAAGTCCGTCTGGCGATGAACCTGCTTTTCAACCGGCCACTCATGCTAAATAAGTTCGAATACAATCTCTCGGAATACGCCACTGGCCCGATCTACGTCCAGTCGGACTACGCCAACCCCAACGTCAAGCCCATCCCGTTCAACCCCGGTGAAGCCCTGAAGGTGCTGAAGGCCGCTGGCTGGAGCGACTCTGACAAGGACGGCGTGCTGGACAAGAGTATCAATGGCAAGAAGACCAAGCTCTCCATCACCATCCTCGAGCCGTCGCAGGAGATGATGAAGTACCTGACGGTCTTCAAAGAAGACGCGAGCAAGGTAGGTGTGGACATCAACATCAAGAACATCGAATGGAACTCGTTTGTGAAGCTCCTGGACGAGAAAAACTTCGAAGCCGTGCGACTGGCCTGGGCCGGCGGCGGAGTCGACTGGGACCCCAAGCAGGTCTGGCACACCAGTTCGATCAAAGGGGCCGGATCAAATTTCATCAGCTACTCCAACCCCGTGGTGGATAAGCTCATCGAAGAATCCCGGACCATCTACGAAAAAGAGAAAAGAGTCGTCATGCTCAAGAAGGTGCATGAACTCATCTCCGCGGACTACCCGTACCTGTGGTTCTTCAATAGCAAGTACACACTCTACGGGCACACTAAGAGAGTGGTGAAGCCCAAAGAGACTTTCATCTACGGGGTCGGACAGCAATACTGGAAACTCCAATAGCATGCTAAAGTATTTCTTGCGGCGGCTGGCCATCCTTATCCCGACCTTGCTGGGTGTGACAGTGGTGGTCTTCGTCATCATCAATATGGCCCCCGGTGGACCGATCGAGCAGAAGCTCCAGCAGATCCGCTTCGGTGGGGGTGACGGAAGCTCGGGAACCGCCACCAGTGGCCGTGGCGCCAGTCAGGGTGTCTCTGATGAGGTTCTGGAGTCATTAAAAAAACAATACGGCTTTGATAAGCCACTGCACGTACGCTACCTGCTGTGGCTCAAGAACATCGCGACCCTCAACTTCGGCGAGAGCTTCACCTACGAAGAGCCGGTGATGGAGGTGATCGTCAGTAAGTTCCCGGTCTCCCTCCAGTTCGGGATCATCTCCCTGATCCTCAGTTACCTCATCTCCATCCCGCTCGGTATCCTCAAGGCCATCAAGCACGGATCTTTCTTCGACATCTCATCGAGTTTCATCCTCTTCGTTTTCTACTCGATCCCCTCGTTCATGCTGGCCATACTCCTGATCGTCTTCCTCTCCGGCGGAAGCTTCTACGAGATCTTCCCGGTGGGCGGGATCCAGTCGGAGGCCTTCGAGGAGCTGAGCCTGTGGGAAAAGTTCCTGGACCGGGTCCATCATTTTACCCTTCCGCTGATCTGCTACACCATCGGATCCTTCACCAGCCTTACTGTTCTGATGAAGAACTCGTTGATCGAAGAAATTAAAAAAGATTACATCCGGACCGCGCGGGCCAAGGGGATGGAAGAGAAATACGTCTACATGAAACACGCTCTCCGCAATGCGCTGATCCCGATTGTCACCGGTCTGGGAGGGTTCCTCACCGTATTCTTCGCCGGGTCACTGCTGCTGGAGACCATCTTCCAGCTCGATGGAATCGGACTGCTGAGCTACAAGAGCATCCTGTCGCGGGACTACAACGTGATCATGGGGCTGGTCTTTATCCAGAGCGCCCTGTTCTTAATCGGTAACGTGCTCTCCGACATTGCCTACGTTCTGGTGGACCCAAGGATCGATTTCACATGATTGAAAGATTTATTAAAAACGACGAATCTTTAAAGAAGTGGCGCCGCTTCAAGTCCCGCCGGCTCGCCGTGGTCTCAAGCTGGATCGTCGGCATCGCCTGTCTCTTCAGCTTCACCGCGGAGTTCTGGGCCAACAGCAAGCCTTTGTATCTTCGCTACAACAATGAAAGCTATTTTCCTGTTCTCAAGAAGTACCATCCCAGCGTTTTTGGGAATGAAGATTCACCCATCACCGATTATCGTTCTCTAGAGCTGGACGACGAACGGGGAGACGGGGTCATCTGGCCGGTGGTCCACTGGGACCCTTACGAGAGTAACAAGGAAGTTGAGAGCTACCCATCAGAACCTACAGCTGACAACTGGATGGGCACCGACGACCGAGGCCGGGACATCCTCACGCGCCTTCTCTATGGGCTCCGGTATTCTGTGATCTTCGCCTTCCTGGTGTGGGTCCTCACCTTCGTCGTCGGCACGATCTTGGGCGGAGTGATGGGGTACCTGGGAGGTCGGACGGACTTCTGGGGCCAGCGGATCGTCGAGGTCCTCTCCACCGTTCCGCAGTTCTTTCTGCTGATCATCATCATCTCTATCTTCAAACCGACCCTACTTCTGCTGGTGCTCCTCTCGAGTCTCTTTGGCTGGATCGGGATCAGCTACTACGTCCGGGGAGAGTTCCTAAAGAACCGGAAGAAAGAATTCGTCGAGGCCGCTCGCGCTCTCGGCGCCGGCCACGGCCGGATCTTCTTCCAGCACCTGCTACCCAATTCGCTTTCACCCATCATTACCTTTTCACCGTTCGTGATCGCCGGGAACATCGTCAGTCTGGCGAGCCTCGACTATCTCGGATTCGGCCTGACGCCACCGACGCCGAGCTGGGGTGAGCTGCTAAACCAGGCACAGAAGCACTTCACCGAAGGCTGGTGGCTGGCCGTGTACCCGTCGCTGGCGCTGTTCTTCACCCTGACCATGCTCTCCCTCATCGGAGAAGGTGTGCGGGACGCGATGGACCCAAAACAATAAGCAGAGGACGCCATGAAAGATACCGCTTACCGGATTTCTGAGTTCAAAGATTCGATCTTCGGAGTCATCTCCAAGCTCGCCCGGGATCACCAGGCGGTGAACCTCGGTCAGGGGTTTCCGGACTTCGACGGCCCGGACTGGCTCAAGGACATTGCCTATAAGAAAATGCAGGAAGGTCATAACCAGTACGCTCCCTACACCGGCACACCCAACCTGCGAGAACAGATCTCACGCTACTACAATAAGTTCTACCAGCTGAAGTACGATATGGATTCACAGGTCACGGTCACCGTCGGAGCTACCGAGGCCATCTACCTGGTGATCAACGCCCTGGTGAATCCGGGCGACGAGGTGGTGGTGCTCGAGCCTTTCTACGATTCCTACGTGGCCTCTATAAAAATGGCCGGTGGGATTCCAGTTCCCGTGACCATGCACGCCCCGGAGTTTATCGTCGACAGTAAGGAGCTGGAAAACGCCGTGAGTGCAAAAACAAAGCTGCTGATTCTTAATAACCCTCACAATCCAAGCGGTAAGGTCTGGAGCTGCGAAGAGCTCACGGAGATTGCGACCTTTGCCCAGAAGCATGACCTCTACGTGCTCTCGGATGAGGTCTACGAATTTCTGTTGTTCGATGGAGCAAAGCACCTGCCGCTGGCCACACTTGAGGGAATGTTCCAGAGAACCGTCACCATCTCCAGTGCCGGAAAAACTTTCGGTCTCACCGGTTGGAAGATCGGCTGGATCTGCGCCAATGAGAAGATCACTAGGGCCTGCAGACTGCTCCACCAGTACATTACTTTTTCCGTTTCAACGCCGATGCAGGAAGCGGTCGCCGAGGGGTTGACCCGTCTCGACGACTATCTCCTGGGCTTCGTGAGCCTCTACGATGCGAAAAGGAAGTTCTTCTACCAGGAGATGAAAAAACTGGGCTTTGATTTCAAGATCCCACGAGGAACCTACTTCATGATGGTCCCCATCTCTTCCAAGACTACTTTGAATGACGTCGACTACGCTCTGAAACTGATCAAAGAGCATCAGGTGGCGACCATCCCACCTTCGGCTTTTTATCTAAAATCTACCGAAGGCGAGCGGTATTTGAGATTTTGTTTTGCGAAAAAAGACGAAACACTCAAGGCCGGGCTGGAAAAACTAAAGCGGCTGTAGCTTGACCTTGGTCGTTTGCAGCTTGCCTTCGCGGCTGTACTTCACGTCCACCATGTCACCGATCTTCTTCTTATCCAACACCTGGTAGATGTCATCCAGGCTATTCACGTCCTGTCCGTCGACGCTGAGGATGATGTCTCCGAGATACGTCCGGCCATACCGGTCCTGAGTCATCCCCTTGAGCCCGGCCTTCGCCGCAGAGCCTCTCTCATCGATGTAGGAAATGATAAGACCCCGGTCATCATTCATGATCCGGCGTCTCATGCTATCCGGAACAATCCCAATCCCCAGACCGGGTCTAATCACTTTCCCGTGCTGGATGAGCTGGGGAACAATACTTTTAATGGTGTCCGCAGGAACAGCAAATCCAAGTCCAGCACTCGAGCCACTGGTGGAGAAGATCACCGTGTTCATTCCGATCAACTGTGCCGAAGAGTTCAGCAGCGGCCCACCGGAGTTACCCATGTTGATGGCAGCGTCCGTCTGGATCATGTCGTTGATCTTCACGCCACCGATCCCGTCGATCTTCCTACCGAGGGCGGAGATCACGCCGGAGGTGAGGGTGTAGTCGAGTCCGAAGGGCGATCCAATGGCAAACGAGTACTGGCCAACCTGGAGGTCCTTGGAAGACCCGAAAGTGATAGGAGTGAGCTTCGCTGGTTTTTCATCAAGCTTCAGGACCGCGATGTCCTTCTCCGGCGCAGTTCCGACCAGTTTTGCGTGGTACTGCTTGGGATCATTGTGGAAGGTCACCACAAAACTACTGCCACCCTGGACCACATGAAAATTGGTGATGATGTGACCGCTTTCATCGTAGACGAAACCGGACCCCGCTCCCTGGGGGACTTCGACCTCACCGTGGAAAAAATTTCTGGCGAGTTTTATGTTCGAGACGTTCACCGTTGCCGGAACGGCGGTCCGGTAAATTTCTATCGTCTTCGTTTCTACCGGGAGTAGATCTGCGCTCAGGGCCCCGACGCTGATGAAGCAAAGGACAACGAAGAGAAACACTTTCATTTAGTACTCCTTACTTTGACTAATTTGGCCCCCAAAGTATATTATGAAAGCTCAAAACCCCCAAGAGGATTCCCAATGACGACAGTCAGCAATGCGCCGGAAATTAAATACTACAACCGTTTGTCCGGACAAGTAGAAGTTGAAAAAGTCTACGGCGACTGGTTGATCCGTTTCTTATACTGCTCCGTGGCCGGTCAGAGAATTGGCTCCGCTTTGACTAATAAATACTTCAGTAAGATCTACGGCTCCTTCCAGAATCTGCCGACGAGTCATGCCAAGGTCCGCCCCTTCATAAATAAGTTTAACATCCCGATCGACGACTACGAATCTGGAAGCCGGCAAGCCCTTGATCCCCGGGACTCCTACCGGTCGTTCAACGAATTCTTCATCAGAAAGTTCAAACCCGGAAAGAGAGATTTCGTCACTCAGCCCGGAACCATGCCGGCCTTCGCCGAAGCCAGGTACGTAGGCTTCGACGCCATCAGTGATCAAGGGAGTTACCCGGTGAAGGGCCACTTCCTGAAGGCGAAGGATCTCATCGGCGATGAAGAGTACGCGAAAACCTTCGAGGGTGGCCCGCTGCTGATCGCGCGGCTCTGTCCCGTTGACTACCACCGGTACCATTACCCGGATAACGGTAAAGTCCTGAAGCATTTCAGAGTCAAAGGAGTCTACGATTCAGTCAACCCATTCGCCCTGAAGTATAAAAATCAGATCTTCATCGAAAACGAAAGGTATGTTTCGATCCTCGAAACCGAGCAGTTCGGCAAGCTGGCTTACATCGAAGTCGGTGCACTCTGTGTTGGAAGAATTGTCCAGTCTCACCCCTGGGGTAAGTCCTTCAACCGTGGTGAAGAGAAAGGTTACTTCCTGTTCGGGGGATCGACGGTGATCGTGCTCGGAGAGAAAGGTGCCTGGAAGCCATCTAGGGATATTTCTCAGAATACTGAAAATGGAATTGAAACCTATCTTCACCTGGGCCAGGAAGTCGGAGTCAGATAGAGATTTCGCAGATGACAGGAAAGTGATCCGTTGGGAAGCTGCCGTTGACCGTTTCTTTGTGCATGCTACAACTCTCTACTCTGGCCCTCTTATCCACTAGAATCCAGTCGATTCTTGAGCCTTCCGGACAGGTTCCGGTGAAGGGATGGTGCGAGCTTTCTTCGGTAGCATTAAAGAGTTTCCAGGCGTCCTGGATATTTTTGAACTCTTCATCGATGATGGCCCGGACATTGAGAGTAGGAGCTTCGTTGAAGTCTCCCATCAGGATCAACGGGCAGTCTCCATTCCAGATTCTCTTTATTTCTTTGACCAGCACCCTGGTCTGACTCGCTCTGGTCTCAGGTCTCACGTGATCAAGATGCGTATTGATGAGCAGTAAATTTTTGGTTGAATCCTTCGGCTGCACCCGCACCCATGTCATGAGCCTCGGGAAGGTGCTCTCGAAAGAAAGACTGCCGGCCACGTCTGGCGTCTCCGACAGCCACAGATCCTCGCTGCTGAGAACTTCGAAGGCATTTTTTTTTAGATAAAAGGAAGGATACATCCGCTCCTTGATCCAGGACCGGTGGTGGTCCACAAGCTGGTAATCCCCGAGGAGAGTTTCAAAATCCTTTAGCTGGTCGTAGCGACCTTCCTGAGTGGCGATGATGAGGGGGTGGTAGCTTCGCAGGAGGTCAGAAAGAAGAGACCTCCGATGAGGCCAGGCATTCTGGCCATCGGAGGGGTTATCAAAACGAATGTTACAAGTGATCAAACAAAGTCGCATAGGACAATCATAGTATCTTTAGCGGGTCTTCTCAATAAAAGCCTCAACATTCATTTTAAATTCTCTTTCATTGTTCGTGAGGCCGGGGTTGATTTTGAGGTCAAGGAGGCGGACGGGGCATTTGATATCGAAAATACCTGTTTTCACGAAAGTCGCTGCCGGTAGATTAGTAACGGACATCTCGACCATGTCGGTCTTTGTTTCAAGCATCATTTCCCAGTAGACCCCACTTTGATCAAATTTTTCTTCTAGCCTTCTTTTCCTGACGTCTGCACTGATATCATTTTTACCCGACGAGAAAGTTACTCCGTCAGTGAAGTCTGCAAGCTTGGGCTGAAGGATAACCTCGCCTGCGTTAGTGCGCGTATGATTCACACACTTCTGCAGGTAGGAGCGTGGAGACATACTCCAGAGACCCGATGTAAACGGAGAACGGGGCAGGTAGTAATCGCCTAACGGATGTGTCTCCTTAAAAACGTTCTGACTGATAGTTGGCCTGATCCTTAAGAAAAGTTTCGACCCAGCGGGTTTATTAATGATGAATGAAGTCTGCGGTACTCCGTTCGCGCGGCTGACGACCTTTGAACTTGTGCTGAGAGTTGATACAAAAGCTCTGCTTAGCTCTGGCATTGAAGCAAGTGCTAGAACTACGTCTGATTTTCCAACCTTGCGGAGCCACCACTGATTGATAGCTTTCAAGTCTGAGCTGAAGAAAAAATCAAACTTCTCCGGGTCACTCGATGACGGGACGTTAAGATAAGATAAAAACTTCTCCAACGGCAGTTCCTTGGAGACGTAGTAAACTTTCGTTTCCTTGTCTCCGCTGAAGAAGATCCGGTAAGTTTGTTCTTTGATCGAATCTTCCTTTTTTACTCGGTAGTAGGGAGAGGAGTAGTCGCTGGATGAGATGTGGAGGAATGATCTCCCAGTGAGTAGGTCCTTGAGGTCTCCTTTTGTGAACTCCAGATTCATGCTGGAACTCACAGCGCCGTATGATACCTGGGAATCCTGCCTTACAAGAATAAGTTCTAAAGGTAAGTCTTCACTAAAATTGAAAGCAAAGTTAAGGTGATAAAACTCCTGTGACAAGGCCTCAAAGGTATCTGGAGAGAATCGCAACCTGGACCACTCTGTGAAATAAACCTCTTCCCGGAGACTATTCCTCGGCTCTGTGGCAAGTTGGAGAATCGCTTTCCGCAGATCGGTCTGATTCGAAAATTCAAACTCCAGAGTCTTGCCTTCGTAGAACCTGACCGAACCTGATATGCGTTTTACTGATTTGACGTTCGCCACGTACTTATCGATCTCTGATCGTTCGTCTTCGTTCACGATCTGGTCTCCGTCAGAGTCATTTAAGTCTTTGAGCGCAGGTGTCTTCTGTTTCCCACACGAAATCAGAAGAAAAAATATTATCCAGTGCATATCATCTCCCCGTTACGATTTGGTTCATCAAACTGTTCACTTCTCCCACACCCCAGAAAACAACTTTCCGTTCTTTCAGCGGAACACTCGTCTGTGACTTCTTGTGGGCGTCCTGTAGAAACGAATCGAGGTTAGACAGCATGGCAAGGAAGATCTTCTCATCCCGCGGATCCATGGCGACCTTTTGCAGCCGGAAAATCCGGTTGCTCTTTTGCTCGACGACGGCTTCCATCAGTTCGAGCGACTCGAGTTGCCTCGCCTCCAGACCGTTGATCTCTTCCATCATGAGCGGCGAGATGCTTTCGCTGACCTTGTAGCGACCGCCCTCCGAAGTGATGATCCCTCTGATGATGAGGGCCTGGAGGAGATTGAAGCAGACGTTCTCATGGAGCCCGGTCTGGTGCTGAATGATCTCGTAGGAGAGACTCTGCCTCCCGAGACACTCAAGAATATTTCTTTCGAGTGAAGATAAACCTTTCATAAATTCTCCTTAAGCTATGCTCATGTCCTGGTAGGTTGAACGGATGTACATTCTGCCGAAAGTGCGGTTCGCCACTTTCCTCTGAACGTAGTCGGCGATCTTTCCGAGCTCTTCGTTGGTCAGCACCGCAGAGGCGGATTCGATGACGGTGCTCATGTGGGCGAAGTTAGGATTCTCAGCGGTTTTAACGGTCACGGCTCTCTCGAAGGCTTCGAGCTCACCGACCTTCATGTTCTTTCCGTTCATGAGCCGGAAGACCCGAGTGATCTGGATTCCGGTGCGAGAGGAAATTTCCCGGAGCGTGTCCTCCGGGAAAAATTGACGGTAGCGTTGGATTGTTTTCTGTTGCAGAGATGTCTGTGGCGACATGGTTAGCTCCTTTTTGTTTTAGAGATGCTAACCACAAAGCAAAGGCGGTGCCACATTAGAACTGGAGCTTACTTCCCTGGAGGATGCGGTAGAAGGCGGAGGTCGAGATCTTCAGGTCCTTGATACAAGCCGTGATCTTCCCATTATTCCGTTTCATCGCTACCGCGACGGCTTGCTTTTCTAGGTGGGAGATGAACGAGTTAAGGCCGAACCGGAAGACGTGGTCTTCCCACTCATCCTTCGCGGTCCCTGAAGCCTCCGGGACCACGATCGCACCGATGGATTTCAGGTCGATCACTCCGTTGAACTCCTGGGAGAACCGCTCACAGGTTTTCCGCAGTTCGCGGATGTTTCCAGGCCACGGGAGCTTCTTCAGGACCTCCAGCGCATCTGGTTTAATGACGAACCGGCGGGAGGAGAGTTTTTGATAATGTTTGATCAGGAGTTCGATGTCACCGGGTCTCTCCGCGAGAGACTTCAGATGGAACTGGAACCCACTGATCCGGTGGAAGAGGTCCTCACGGAATTCCTTTCGGGCGATCTTCTCTTTGAGGTCTTCACAGGTCGCAGTCACCAGTGTGAAGTCGGAGCGCACGGGCCTGGAAGAGCCCACCGGATAAAAAGTTTTTTCGTCCAGAGCCTTCAAGAGCTTCTGCTGCATAGAGAGGGGCATGGTAGCAACCTCATCCAGAAAAAGCGTTCCTCCGTGAGCGAGCTTGAGCTTCCCGTCCTTCGCGCTCTCGGCACCCGTGAAGGCGCCCTTCTCATGGCCAAAGAGTTCCGATTCGAGAAGATTCTCTGAGAACTCAGAGCAGTTGAGGTGCACCAGGTTCGACCGAGGGTGCGTGATCTGGTGGATGAGCTTCCCGAGTAAGCTCTTTCCGGTTCCGGTCGGACCGGAGATGAACAGGGTCTGATCCTTCCAGTTGATGTCACAGAGCCGGCGGAGGTCACCGATGAGGTCCGGGTCCTGAGTGATGAAATCCTCACTCAGGATCTTCTCAAAGCTCGCGTTTTTGAGTTGGATGAATTTATGAATGTAGAGAGGGAGCTGTTCTTTGATCTTGTACTTTGAGAGAAAATGTTTGGCACCCAGCAAATAAGCTTTTTCGATGACCTCGTCTGATTCGAAGGAACTCACGACGATGCAGTGGGACCCCTTTCTAACGATGGTAGAGATCAGATCGACGCCCGAGCCTTCACCGAGCTCGATGTCCGTCAGGACGATGTCATAGAACCCCTGGCGCAACTTCTCCTGCGCACTTGGGAGATCGAGGGCTTCTTCAATTATACCAAACGGTTGGAGGATCTCCCGCAGGTTCAGCCGTGCGTATTTGTCGTCTTCGATGATTAAGAAGGACAGGTTACTTTTCATGGAGTGTATGTAAGCCAACTTCTTGTTGAACTCAAATACTGGATTCGGAATCCGAATATTTTACAATTCTTCTACTTGAACAGGGATGCCGCCCAGTTTATTATGTGCTTGAAAAAATTAACGAGGTTCATAAATGCGTATTATCATGTGTGACAGCTCACAAGAAGCTGTAAAAACTGTCTCAGACATGGTTTTGGATAAGCTCGAATCTCACCCGGCATCGGTCCTTGGACTGGCCACTGGCAAAACCATGGAGCCTGTTTACAGGTCCATGGTGGAAGATTCTAAAAGCAGAAACCTTAACTTCGGTAAAACGTTCTTCTTCATGCTGGATGAATACATGGGGCTTCCGGCTGGCCATCCGGCGAGTTTCCAGGTCTACATTCAGAATCATCTGATGACCCAACTAGACCTCGATCCCGGGCAGTTCTCGTTTCCTCCCGTTCATGCTCCCGACCCGGATGCAGGAGCCGAGCACTACGAGCAGTCGATCAAAGAGAGTGGAGGCATTGATCTGCAGCTTCTAGGCATCGGCACAAACGGGCACATCGGGTTCAACGAGCCGGGGTCACCCAAAGACTCCCGGGCGCGAGTGGTGAAACTGACTCCCGAAACCATCGAGGCTAACAAGGATAATTTTAAAGATGAGAAGTCTCCGGATACGGCACTTTCGATGGGAATCAGCACCATCCTCGAAAGCAAAACATTGGTGATGCTCGCCACTGGGAAATCAAAGGCGGATGCCATTAAGTTCCTGGTGAACCATCACGACGTCCCTGATTGCCCGGCGACCTATCTAAAAGGACATCCTCAGTTCATCTTAGTCTTGGATCCCGAAGCCGCGTCCAAGATCAACTTAAAGATCTGACCGAGGTCGTGCTGGCAACTCAGGAACGGAGAGTCCAGTTTAGGTGACGTGAATCTTCCCGCCCTGTAGTGCTGGAGCTTGTAGATCACACCGTACGCCATCGGAGGAGCCGAAACTCCTTTACCGGAGATGACCTCCGAACCCCGTCGGACATTGTCCATCATCCACGCCGGAAGCCGCAGGTGGTACGGGTTACGGCTGACCTCACCGACGTGAAGCTGCAGGGCCCTCATCTGCAGTTCTAGAATTTCAATCGGAACTTCCAATAGAATATTCGGATCACTCATCTGGCCCCAGAATTCACTCCATGCGACGAGTCCATTGTAGGTTTTGCTGGATAATAGGACTTCTCTGAGGAGGTGACCGGTTTTTATATGAGTGGGATGAAAATCTTTGAGGTGAGGTGCGATGATCAGTGCAGGCTGGTATTTTTTTAATAGGGATTTTAGTTCCTTCGCTTTCTTAGACCAGCTTTCATCTAAATAAACACATTCCATCTCAAGCAGCTCACACGCCTTGCTGAGTTCCTCACAGCGTTCCTTCTGTCTTTCTTTTTTCGAACCTAAGGTCACCGCCACATTGATGATGCGTACTTTATTCTCCCGTCGCAGCCGGAGTGCCAGGGATCCAACGATCGATTCATCATCGGGATGCGGGGAGAGGATCATGACGACTAGAGGAATGGGATTTTTAACGACGATGGTTGAAGGTGCAAAAAAAGAACCAAGAGACTTTAGGAGTGGGGTGAATTCCATTTCACCTTCTTAATTAAACATTGGTCAGAGTATTTACGACGTAACAAAAAGCAATCAAGATTAGTACTGATCTTAGCATAGGCCCCTCGGGTTGTTTCTGAGAGTACTCTACCAACTCTTCTGTAAACTCGTCTAGAGTCATGAAAATGACAAGATTTCTAAGAATCAATTAGTTACGAAAATAATCATCTTCAACGCGCACAATGTCATCCTCGTGAACGTGGTCTCCGATCTGTGTTTCGATGATAACTAAGTCCACTTTCTGAAAGTTTTCTATCCGATGAGTGACACCTTTAGCGACGAATGTGGATTCGTTTGAATTAAGTTCAAATGTTTTGTCATCAACGGTGACAGTGGCGGTCCCGCTGACGACGATCCAATGCTCGGAGCGGTGATTGTGATACTGCAACGAGAGCCGTGCCTGAGGTCGGACGACGAGTTTTTTTACTTTGTGGCCAACATCGTTTAGAAGCACGGTGTATGTTCCCCACGGCGTGTGGGCCTTCGGATGCTGGGTCGTCAGGTCGGAGTTCGATCTGTTGACTTCCGTGACGAGCTCTCGCACCCGTTGTGACGAACCTTTCTTGGTGACGAGCATCGCATCCGGTGTCTCGATGATCATGAGGTCTTCCACGTCGATGGTGGTGATGAGGCGGGACTGACCCAGGATGAAATTATTTTTAGAATTCAGATTGATGATGTTGGGAGCCTTCGTGTTGCCTTGAAGATCCGTGGGGAAAAAATCTCTCAAAGAATCGAACGAACCCAGGTCACTCCACTGGAAGTTCGCGTGGACGACCGCCATGTCAGAAGCCTTTTCTAGAAGAGCATAGTCGATGCTCTCGGAGCCGATCAGCGACATGTCCTCGAGGCGCGGCCGGAGATTGACTCCTTTCTTGGCATTCTCATAAGTGATAGAGCATTGTTGATATAATTGCGGAGAATGTAACTTCAATTTTTCTAGAAAAACTTTCGCCCGGAAGCAAAACATCCCGCTGTTCCAAAGATAGTTCCCGCTGCTGAAGTATTCCTGCGCCGTCACCAGATCCGGCTTTTCTTTAAACGCAAGGACTTCCTCGCCGTCGGTCTTGATGTAACCGTAACCCGTTTCGGCGGAGACGGGCACCACTCCGAAGGTTACGATCTTTTCCTGTCGGGCCAGGTCGCTCGCCCGTGCCACGGCGTTTCCGTAAGCAGCAGTATTGAGAATCACGTGATCCGACGGCACCGCCAAGATGATCTCCTCCGGTTCGCTCCAGAGAGCGGCGAGGGCTAGGGCCGGAGCCGTATTCTTTCCGACCGGTTCCAGGATAAAGGAGACATCGGTCGGAAGTGCTAAGTCCTCGACTTGATCGGCGGCGAGGAAGTAGTGTTGCTGGTTCACGGAAACAGTCACGGAACTCGCAAGTGGTGTGTTGCGCAGAATTGCCTCTTGGAAGAGCGAATTTTTTCCAACCAGGTTCACGAACTGCTTGGGGTAGTGGGTCCGAGACAAGGGCCAGAGCCGAGAACCGTTTCCACCGGAGAGGATCACGACTCTCATGTCAGGATAGGCCAAGGGCCATGGTGGCAACCGTGAAGTAGATCAAGAGACCAGTGATATCCACCAGTGTGGTGATGGCCGGACTGGCGACCACCGCCGGGTCTCCTCCTAGCCGCCGGACGATGAGCGGAAGACCCGCACCGAGGATAGCGGAAGTTATCACTTGAAGTGCGATGGCAAACGAAATGATCCCACCGATGAAGCTCATTGAAATTCCCGCGGGCAGGAGAGAATGAAAAGAAAGAAATGCGATCTTCAAGTAAGTCAGGAGGGCCACGCAGATGGAGAGCATCAGAGAAATCTTCGTCTCCTTGAAGACGATTTTAAACCAGTCATCATCACTGATCTCCCCGAGGGAAAGGGCGCGGATCACGACGGTCGCGGCCTGAGAACCCGTGTTGCCGCCGGTCGCCGCCATCATCGGCATGTACATGGCGAGGATGATGAAATTCTCCAGGACATGCTGGTGTTCATTGATGATCATCCCCGAGATGATACCAACGGCAGCCAGAGACACCAGCCAGACGACTCGCTTTTTGAAATGGTGAAAAGAAGAAGTCGCCATGTATTCTTCGTCGTTCTCTGAGGGCATGATCCCCATGAACCTTTCTAAGTCCTCGGTCTCTTCTTTCCGGATGACGTCGATGGCTTCTTCATGGGAGACGATCCCGACCAGCTGGTTGAGGGAGTTCAACACCGGGACGGCGATGAGGTCGTACTTCTCGATCTTCTGGGCCACCGATTCCCGGTCTTCGTTAACCTCGGCGTGAACGAAGAACTCGTTGAGCATCTCGTTGACCTTGGTCTGCGGTTCCTGCATTACCAGATCTTTTAGCGTGACCAGGCCCTTCATCACCATGGAATGGTCTACGACGTAGATGTAGTAGATCATGTCTTTTGAAGGTGCGTCGGTTCTAATCTTCGCGAGCGCCTCAGCGGCGTTCATGTCCGCGAAGATGGTGGCAAAATCAGTAGTCATGATTCCGCCGGCGGTATCCGGGGGATAGGCCGAGAGGATGATCACATCTTCCCGCACTGACTTTTCTAAGAAAGGCAGCAGCTCGATCTGCTCTTCTTTTGAGAGTTCCTGGTAAATATCGGCGCGGATGTCAGAAAACACCTTTGAGAATATTTTGGAAAAGGACTTGCGGTCGATCTCGTGGAAAATTTTTAGCTGAAGATCCAGGGTAAAGTCAGAGAAAATCCTTCCCTGATCTTCCAGGTCAAGCTTCTTAAGAAATTCAATGACTTCCGGAAGAGATTTCTCTTCCATGAACTCGGCAACGTCCATGGTTGGAAGTTCCTCGAACATTTCCACCAATTCATCGGTTTTCCCTTGTTCGGACAAATCCTGGAGGATCTCTTGGTTCTCGGGTTCAGGGTTTTCTTGTTTATCTTCCATAAGGACTCCAGAGTACAATAAACCCAACACTTTCCATAGGTTAAAGAGACAGTCAGGTTTCTTTTATAAATCCAAAAAATTAAGAATCTTAATATTAAGAATATCCTAAAAAAGACGAAAAAGTTGAATACGAAATGAGCGGTTTATACAAATAAAAGGCCCCATGGGGAACAGCAATATACCAGTCATAAAATTTTTGTTCAGGTCGAGCTGGCATGCGCTCGCGGAAGCCATTCATCTGCAGCCCTCGCTCGACGTGAAAGTTTGCTCGCTGGCCAATGATGTTTCGAACCATCTCATCAACGCGCCCGCAGTTCTCATCATGGCATCCATCCGCGAAAAAAATGATCTGATACAGCTCGCCACACTGATGAAAATAAGCAGGAGCTGGTCTAAAGAGCTGAGCTGCAAGATCGTGGTGATAAACTTCACCAATGATCAGCAGTTCGAAAAAGCTATTACTAAATTAGGGGTCCAGGACGTCATCGACGCCGGCATCAATACCAAGGCCCTCAAATTCAAAATGGACTTCTGGATGAAGTCACTGCAGGCTCAGGTCCGGGGAAGTGTCATCGCCAGTCAGGCGCCGAAGAATTTGAAAAACAACGAAATTAATAAACTTTCTGAAACCAAAACCGCCAACACTGTTCCGAACTGGTCGAGCTCGCTCGCCACTGACAATGACATCTGGATCGTCAAGAACGAAGGGGACTGTAAGAAGATCCTCTCGAAATGGCTGGTGAAACTCAAGGGTCCAAGCCCCTACGTGGGGCAGTGGACCGAGGTCGGGCCGGACACCTGGAGATTTGACCTGAAGGACTTAGAGAGAAAAGAGTTCACGCCGGGCAAGGGCCACTGGTTTTATAAGGGCGGGAACAAGCCGGACTTCTACTGGAGCGAAAACACCTGGCTCTTCGCCGGTGAGAACTTCGACCTGTTCTACAAGGATGCCGATCAACACCACTCTAGAATTTCATGTCGGAACCGGATCTTTACCATCTGTGAAAACTCCAAGTTCGCTGAAAATAAAACGAAGCTCATCGCCGAAAGCTGCGACAAAGACCTGGTCTATAGAAAAGAAGCAGACGTCCTAGCTAACCTGGAAGGTCAGGTCAAAGGCGGGGCAGATCATCTGAAGAACCTGGAAGGTAAAACCAAGACAGATAGACTCAAAGATGGACCTCTCTCCGGAAGTACCAAAGGCACCGACTCACTAGGAAATGGCTTGCTGTCTCAGAAAACCGAAACAGCGCACGAAGTAACTCACTGGCAGGGCAAGAATTCATATCAACAGACTGACGTATCTGACTTCGCTGGCCCTTCAGGTCAGAAGATCGCCAAAGGCAAGACTCTAGAGCTGGAGGATGGGAATCATGAGCATCAAAAGTACTATAAGAACCATAATCCATCAGAAGAGTTTAAGGCCAAGCAGGGAGATCTCAAGTCACCGTCTGGAAAAGTAGACGCCATTGACGGTTACATGGGTGGCAAGCAGAAGACTGGAGCTGACCGAAGCAATAACCTTTCCGGCACTTCATCGGCAGAGAGACCTGACGCCAAGACTAAGAATCAGGATACTTCCAGCGGCAAGGTCGATCATTTGGCCGGTCACCTGAGCGGCAAGCAGAAGACCGGAGCTGACCGGAGCAATAACCTTTCGGGCACTTCATCGGCGGAAAGACCTGAGGCCAAGACTAAGGATCAGGATTCTTCCGGCGGCAAGGTCGATCATTTGGCCGGTCACTTAAGCGGCAAACAGAAGACCGAGGCTGGCCGAAGCAATGACCTTGCGGGCAAGACTTCTGCGGAAAGACCTGAAGCTAAGACTAAGGATCAGGATTCTTCCGGCGGCATGGTCGATCATTTGGCCGGTCACTTAAGCGGCAAACAGAAGACCGGAGCTGACCGAAGCAATAACCTTTCCGGCACTTCATCGCCGGAAAAATCTGAAGCTAAGACTAAGGATCAGGATTCTTCTGGGGGCAAGGTCGATCATTTGGCCGGTCACTTAAGCGGCAAACAGAAGACCGGAGCTGACCGAAGCAATAACCTTTCGGGCACTTCATCGGCGGAAAGACCTGAGGCCAAGACTAAAGATCAGGATTCTTCCGGCGGCAAGGTCGATCATTTGGCTGGTCACTTAAGCGGCAAACAGAAGTCAGGATCTGACCGAAGCAATGACCTTTCGGGTCGTATTTCGCCGGAAAGAACTGAGGCCAATAAGGCCAAGGATGAGGATTCCCCTAGTGGCAAGGTCGATCATTTCGCTGGTCACCTGAACGGCAAACAGAAGTCCGGAGCTGACCGGAGCAATAACCTTGCGGGAAAGACTTCTGCGGAAAGTGCCGAGAGCAACCTCGAGCCCCGGGAGCTAAAATCCTCTCTGGCCAGTGACGAGAAAAAAAAGCAAGAAAAGTTTTCCTTCGAGTATAATAAGAAAGGTGAGAAGAAGAAAGACGTGCCTAAGGGCGATGCGAGTCGGGCTGAAGAGTCCTCGCTGCCCTCCGAGACCAGTCCGGAGATTGAAAGCAAAGAATTCCCTAAAGAAAAGAATTCCGAATCGAAGCAAGCTGAAAGAGGCGCGAAGACTCTCTCGAGCGAGGATGACCAGCAGTGGGCAGGTCTCGTGGGCGATTCTCTAACTACTCCACCGGCCAGACAGCAGCGGCCTGATCAAGAACCAGCAGGAGTTCTTTCACTCGAGAAGGCCCGGCAGGACCGGATCAAGAAAATTCTCCTGAGCGATCCGGAAACGAGCGAACTCGACGAACTCGACGAGCTTGCGGCGAGTGCCAAGGTGACCGCGTACCTGAAACAGGGCCGGCTCAATCTACTGTGCGAGCTGGACGATTTCTTCGACGAAACCCTCATCTTCATCTCTCCGAAGAGTCTGAAGACCGAGAGTGAAGTTAACCTGGTCCTTCATTTTGACTATTTCAATAAGATCGAAACACTCGACATGGTGGGAACCATCACGGTTCAGGAAGATTCGGACAACGGCCAGAGCTACGTGACCGTGAAACTCAAGAACAAGAATGTCGAAAAGTTCGAAAGCTTTATGAAACTCTACAAGACGAGACAGGCGAACGTAAATTCATTCCTGAAAAGCGTGAAGGGGTTTTAATGCTACGGCTTAACGGAAACACCATACTGATCGTCGATGCGGACAAAGATTTCTGTCAGCGACTCGATGAGATGATGACCAAGCACGGAGCACGGTGCTTTATCGCGGCACACGTCCAGGCGGCGAAAGAACTCATGAGAAAGTTCGACTTCGACCTGGTGGTCTGCAGCTACAACCTGACCGACGGGTTCATCCATCAGCTGATCGACTGGTGTGAGGAAGAGGTGAGCATCCTTCCGCTGTTTACTTCCATCGGGTATTCCTTGCCCAATGAAGTCGTCTTGTCCCAGCGGCAGTCCATCGCAGAAGTTTTCATGACCAAGGATGTTTTCAACATCGTGGCGGCGATGCCGAAACTACTGTTCGACTACCAGGAGTTCAAGCACTCACTCCATGATACGTTTTTTAACCACGGGCTGGTCCTCGAGGTAAAAGTTGCGGCCGAAATCCTGATCAGTAAACCTATTGAGATCAATGGGAAATCTCTTTTAATCTATAACGAGATGCTTTTCCCGGTTGGGACGTTTGGCATCATCAAACTGAGTTTCAATGATCAGCGGCAGAACGACAGCTATATCCTCCCGGGGTTCTTCGACGAGGTCGTGAGTGAAGGTCAGATTTTTCTCATTGACCAGAAGTACGGGAGTCGGTGGACCCTGTTTCTAAAGAGACTCCATGATAAACAGTGCAGCATCAACACTTTCATGAAAAAGGCTTCTGGTTTTTAAATGGATAAAAACTTAGTATTCAAGGAATTCCTTGAAAAAAATGAAATCCTGATCGTCGATAAAAATCCTGGTTCGAGGAACCGGTTACTTAAAACTATGTCCGACCTCGGAGCAAAACGACACACCATCCATACCTCCGGGAGTCTCGCCGAAGCAGAGCAGATCATCGCTACGAAGAGGATCGGCATCGTCCTTTCGGATTACGTCATCACCGGTGGCTCGGGGTTCGATCTGTTCAAGCTGCTCCGGGAGAAGAACCCGGACCGGAAGGACCTTTGCCTCATTCTCGTGACGTCGAACATTTCCCAGTCAGCGGTGGCGAAGGCCGCGGAAGAGGACGTCGACTCTTTCATTATTAAACCCTACACCATCCAGAGTATCCAGGAGAGTCTCATCTCCACCATCGTAGCCAAGGTAAAGCCGACGGAGTACATCCTAAAGATTGAAGAAGGCAAAGCATTCATGCTCGGCGGGAAGCTCGAAGAGTCCATCCCCGTCTTCCGGCAGGCGGCGAAACTTCACCCGAAGCCGGCGCTGGCGATGTTCTACATCGGTCAGGTAGAGTATCTCCTCAAGAAAGTTGATGCGGCGGAGGCTTCGTACAGCGACGGTCTAACTTTCCTGAGCATCCACTACAAGTGCCTGGTGGGGCTCTACGAAATGTTCATGCGTGAAAGGAAGTACTTCGAGGCTTACCAGGTGGTAAAAAAAATCGCCAAATTCTTCCCGGCGAATCCAGACCGGCTTGCCCAGATCATCCGGCTGGCCATCCAGACCCAGAACTACCAAGACATGGAGATGTACTACGACATTTTCAAGTCTTTGGATGAGCGGGCCCAGGTCCTGATCAACCACCTGGGTGCTGGGATGTACATCGCCGGAAAACACTCTCTCTTGAAAAAAGACATCAACCAGGCCCTCAAGTACTTTGACCACGTGGCCGTTTCCTGTTCCGAGTTCTCGAAGTTCCTGAAGGCCATCGTGTCCCTCTTGGTGGAGCACAAGATGGCGTCGAGCGCAGAAAGATTCCTTTCACGCTTCACGGCGAGCGCCAGGCTCGAAGCGGATTACCTCATCAGTGAGTACCTGGTGTACTACGCGAAAGGGACTGAGAAGAACACTCTGGTGAAGCACGGTCTGGATCTCTACAACCGCAAGGTCAAGGACCACCAGTGCATGACTATCATGATCGAAGCGATGACCGCGTGCGGGTACAAGGAAGAAAAAATCAGGGACTTCCGAGAGGAACTCACACAACTCTTCCCGGAACGGTCTCAGCTCTCGGCCTAATCTTTTAAAATCTTACTCCTGGCCCAGGTGTTTACTTAAGAGGACTCTTTTGATTTCCTAGGAATACAATTTCGTACTCCGGAGGAAATCTCATGACCTACCTAAGAAGATCCCTGTTTGTCCTCTTGCTGCTTGCTCAGCCTGCGCTGTCGGCCACACCCATGATCGTGCGGTTCAAGCTCACCCCAGAGATCCGCGACTTCCTCCGACAGCAGGAGTTCGATGTCACCGGTGTGAACTATAAAACGGGCGAGATCGAGGCCCTCCTGAGTGAAAGAGAAATAGGTCTCTTGAAAACAAAGAAACCACTGATAAAATTTTCCTTTCCGCAGACCCTGGCAGTGGTGCCCGATGAGGAATACAAGAATCCGGCTGAGGTAGAAGACTTTATCCAGGAGGTAAGCTCCCGCTACCCGCAGCTCACGGAGGCGAAGGTCATCGGAAAGTCTCTCGAGGGTCGAAACATCTGGGCCATTAAAATCACCGGCCAGAGTGCTCAGACCGCCAAGCCCGTGTTTCTAGTAAATGCCATGCACCACGCTCGTGAGGTCATGACTCCGGAAGTCACCACCGACATGGTCGAGTACCTCACTTCAAACTACGGGAAGCTCGACGAGGTAACGAGATGGGTTGATAACACGGAGATCTGGGTGATCCCGATGTTCAACGTGGACGGGAATAACAAGATGTGGACCATGGATTCCATGTGGAGAAAAAACACCAGAGATGGCCATGGTGTGGATATCAACAGAAATTATCCAACGGCCTGGAACACCTGTAACGGTTCCAGTGGACGGAAGAGTGCACAGGACTACAGAGGTCCCTACGCGGCTTCCGAGCCAGAAACACAGGCGATGATGAACTTCGTCTCATCCATTAAACCAGTGTTCAATATTTCCTACCACTCCTACTCTGAGATCGTGATCTATCCTTTCGGCTGCTCGCCCAAGCGGACGCCGACGAGCGAAGCCGTGCAAACCATCGGTGAAGAAATTGGAAAGAAGTTGGACTACAAGGCCGGGACCGCCTGGGAACTTCTCTACAACGTGGACGGCGGCGACATCGACTGGATGTACACCGTCCATCAGGTGATCCCGTACGTCATTGAGGTTAACAGTACCTCCCAGGGGTTCCATCCGAGTTACAAAGATTGGAGAGATAAAACAGTGCTCCGGAACCGCTCCGGCTGGATGCATCTTCTAAATAAACTGCAGGGCCCCAGTCTTCAGGGAAGAACTTCCACCGAGGATTTTTCGCACATTCAAGTCATCCGGTCCGGCGAAAGTAGGGTCTCTCAGACCTATAGGATTAACCCAGATGGGAGTTACTTCATTATCTTGAAGCCTGGCATGTACGATTTCATCTTCCAAGGTCGGAAGTCGACTCGGCTTAATCGGATCAACATCAGTGGTAAAAAAACTTTAACCCTCTAAGGCTTTCTCCAGGGCC
Source organism: Bacteriovoracaceae bacterium (assembly GCA_035576105.1). Classification (GTDB taxonomy): domain Bacteria; phylum Bdellovibrionota; class Bacteriovoracia; order Bacteriovoracales; family Bacteriovoracaceae; genus Peredibacter. The sequence continues at coordinate 26,180 of DATLXA010000024.1, read as the reverse complement.
TCTTCCAGGCCCTTCTTAATTTCCTTGGAGTCGTCTGGAGTCACGTTCAGGAGAAAAACTTTCTGCGGGTAGCAGGCGATGGCAATGCCTTCGGAGCATTTCCCTAGACAGCCACTGCGGATGATCTTGATGGCCTTGCCGTGATTCTCCTTAGACCATTTCTTAAGCTTATCGGTCAGCTCCTTCGAACCCTTGCTGATGCAGTCTTCGTCATGGTCCCGGGCGTAGTTACAGACGTGGACTTCGACCAGAGACTTCATTTTTTCTTTTTTCATAAATTTCCTGAGACGATCTTGTCGAGTAGTGGCCCTTCCAGAGTGATCACGCTCGGCTTGGGCTTATCCCCGTCGGGCCAAACACTTGTCGGGTTCTTCGCCGACGGGCTCTCTTCCCCTGGGTGTTGCACACACAGGAATAAAGTTTTGAAATCCGGGGAGAAGCAAGGGCCAGTGAGCTCCGAATCGGTCGGTCCGGAAGCCACGCGGATGACTTTCCCACGGTGAGTGCCGGTTCGCAGGAAGACGTAGAGACTGTTATTGCCGAAGCCCTTGTAGGGGCCTTTTTCGATCTCCGCGCCGGAGATGTCGGAGGTGAACCAGAGGTTCCCTTTGGAATCGAAGACCATGTTATCCGGACAGCTGAACCCACTTTTCTCTCCGCCGGTGAGGAAAGTATCGTGCTTGAAGGTCAGCGAGCCCGGGTCATCACCAGTCTCCATGATCTTAAGGATGGACCCGTGGTAGTTCTTATTCGGTTTATTGTTAGTGAGTGCCACCAGTACGTTGCCGGTGAGCGGATCGAACTCGATGTCCTCGGGCCTGTCGAGCGGGGTGGCGCCGACGAGCTTCGCCGCTTCTCTGGCGTAGACCTGGATCTCGGTCTGGTCTTTGAACTTTTCCATCAACACGGGATGAGCTTCGCGTTTCAAGGAAATCCATTCACCCTTCTTCAGGTCAGCGACGTAGAGAGTTCCTCTCTCAAGAGAATCCGAACTGTCAGAGATGAATTTATACAGGTGCTCGTTGACAGCGTCGTCACCCGTGTAGGCCACGACCTTCCCTCTCTTGGATTTGGTGATGGCCGCTGCCTCGTGGGCGCATCGCCCGAGAGAGATGAGTTTCTTTGCTTTGCCCGTGAGCGGATCCACTTCGACCACCCAGCCGTAGTGCTGCGGGGGCATCTTATAGACCTCGTCCCACCTCTGCCAGCTACTGGTTTTATTCCCGTTCCTATCTATGTCGCCGTAGAACATGTCATAGTTCTCTTCGCAGGTGAGGATGGTTCCCCAGGGGGTGTATCCACCGGCGCAGTTGGCGAGGGTTCCGATGGCCGAGTTCTTACCGGCGACCGGTGTGTTCCAGGCGAAAGGGATCTCCGTGGTCCCGTCCAGGCGACGGTTGAATTTTGAATCCTTCATAACTGTCCAGCTAGACTTCTCCCGCTTGATCTCCACCAGGCTCCCACCCACCTCGAGTCTTTCCCGATCGATGTTTGACTTTGACCTCTCCGGGCCTCCGATGAATAAAGAATTCACGTACTCGTGATTGACCCAAAGGATTCCCTGGTCATTGGCGAGCGGATGGAAGGCGATGAAGTCATTGTTATACCCGAAGCTCTGAGTAGCGTTGAGCTTATCTCCCCAGCGCAGAAGGATCTTATGAGAAATGCCTTCGACCGTGACCAGCCTATCCTCCCTGTTCGCAGCGAGGTGAGGTAGAGTAAACTTGGCGGTTTTCGCGTTCGCCCCTCGAAGCTGCGTCGGAAGCACCATCAGTGATCCGGAGATTCCGAGGAAATGTAAAAAGTCTCTTCTGTTCATTAAGACCTCGAGTGAGAGGGGTGTGGCAAAAGTTTGAAGTATGATATTATAGTCTTCATGGATTACCAATTACCTCTCATACTTTATGACCCGGAATGTCCTCTCTGTCTCAGATTTAAGCAAGGCCTACAGTATCTTGATAAATCGATGAACTATGTTTCAGCGCGTGAGGATCAGGTGTATGCCTTGTTTCCTGAGTTAAACAGACAAGATTGTTTGGAAAAGGTCCATCTTGTGACTCCTGAGCGAAAAATCTTAGCTGGCCCCGAAGTGGTTGATTATCTCATCGAGTCTCTTCCAGGCATCTCAAAGCTCTCTTGGTTGCTGGATAACGATCAAGGAAGAAAGGTGAAGGAATTCTTCTACCAGAAGGTCGAGGAGCTGCGCGAGCTCTCCCATAAGAAGGAAGACTGTAACCAATGCCCCCGGAAATAACTAGTAGAGCTGAGCCGCGATCTGCTGGATAGAAGTCGATTTTCCCATGGAGTAGAAGTGAAGGCAGGGGACCTTATTCTTAATGAGTTCTCTGGACTGGTTAATCGCCCACTCAACTCCCACGTTCTTCACATCGTCATCGGTCCTGCAGTTCTCGAGAGCATCGATGAGATCTTCCGGCATATCGATGAAGAAATTCCGCGGCAGGTTCGAGATCTGCGACTTGGTGGTGATCGGCTTGAGCCCCGGGATGATGGGGACGGTGATTCCTTCGGCCTTGCACTTATCGACGAAGTCGAAGTACTTCCGGTTATCAAAGAACATCTGAGTCACCACGTAGTCCGCGCCGTTTTCAATCTTCTTCTTAAGGTACTTTAAATCCGTCTTAAGGTTCGGGGATTCGTAATGTTTCTCCGGGTAACCGGCGACGCCGATGCAGAACTTGGTGGGCGTCGGATTCTGGAGTTCGTCGGATAGGTAGTCGCCCTTGTTCATGGAGTGGATCTGGGAGACCAGTTCGTCAGCGTAGCTATGACCTCCAAAAGAGGGCTCGAATGTTTTCTGTCCTTTGATGCAGTCTCCCCGCAGGGCAAGGACGTTGTCGATGCCGAGGAAGTTCAGGTCGATCAGGGCGTACTCCGTCTCTTCTTTGGTGAACCCGCCGCAGATGATGTGCGGTACGGTGTCGACGTCGAACTTATGCATCAGGGCCGCGCAGATCGAGACGGTCCCCGGTCTTTTTCTGATGGACTTCTGCTCCAGCAAACCGTTGGGCATTTTCTTAAAGACGTATTCTTCCCGGTGATAGGTCACGTCGATGAACTTCGGTTTGAACTCCATCAGAGGAGCGACGTTGTTGAAGAGCTTTTGGATACTCTCGCCGGTACTGGGCGGCAGGATCTCCAGTGAGAATAGGGTGCTCTTGGCGTTCTTGATGTGATCGATAACCTTAGCCATACTAATCCTTTACCACAGATTCGCCGAGAGCCACTTTTCCATTTCCCGCAGCGATACGTCTTTCCTCCTAGCATAGTCTTCCAGTTGATCTTTGCCAATTCTTCCGACGTTAAAGTAGCGAGATTCCGGGTGAGAAAAATACCAACCACTCACCGAGGAGGGTGGGATCATCGCCATGGAGTGGGTGAGGGAGACTCCGATGTTTTTTTCAATGTTTAGCAGTGAGAAGAGAGTTTTCTTCTCCAGGTGATCCGGGCAGGCGGCGTAACCGGGCGCCGGGCGGATCCCTTGGTACTTCTCTTTCACCATGTCCTCGTGGCTCAGGTATTCGGTGGGAACGTAGCCCCAGTATTCCTTGCGAACTTTTTCGTGCATTCTCTCCGCGAAGGCTTCGGCGAGCCTGTCGGCGAGAGACTTCACCATGATGAGGTTGTAGTCATCCTGCTCGCGCTCGAACTTCTTGCAGAGTTCGTCCAGGCCGATCCCTGTGGTGACGCAGAACCCACCGACGTAATCCACTTTGCCCGAATCCTTGGGGGCCACGAAGTCCGAGAGGCAAGAGTTCGGCGAAGCTGCCTCTTCCATCTTCCGCTGAGACCGGAGCATGTGGAGTGTGGCCACGGTCTTTGCTTCGTTTGGTGTCTTTAGGGTTTTCTGGTGCTTTCCGTGTTTCTCGCAGTTCCACTCCTGGACCTTCTCATCCACAGAGTAAAGGACGATGTCATCACCGACGGCATTGGCCGGATACAGCCCGAACACGCCCCGGGCCTTGAGAGACTTATTCTTCACTAGGTCTTTGAGCATCGCCTGAGCATCCGCGAAGAGTTTCCTCGCCTCCTCTCCGACTTCTTTGTCATCGAAGATCTTCGGATAAGCTCCCCGTAGTCTCCAGGTCATGAAGAACGGAGTCCAGTCGATGTAGGGGATGAGTTCCGCGATGGACTGGTCTTCGATGACGGTGACGCCGAGTTTGATGGGCTTTTTAATTTCGGTCTTAACCCAGTCGATCTTCACCCTGTTTTGCCGTGCTTCTTCCAGGGAAAGAATCTTTTCCACTTTCAGTGAAGCCGCGTGCGCCAGGCGCATCTTATCGTATTCTGCTTTCTGCTCTATATGAACTTTCTCTTTAGTGTTGTCATTGAGTAATTTTTGAACCACCGGGACTGCCCGGGACGCGTCTGCCACGTGGATGATGGTATTGCCGTAGTGCGGGTCGATCTTCACTGCTGTGTGCACCCGAGAAGTCGTGGCCCCTCCGATGAGAAGCGGGACTTTGAAATCGAGTCTCTGCATTTCCTTGGCGACGTGAACCATCTCGTCCAGAGACGGAGTGATGAGCCCCGAGAGACCGATGATATCCACGTTGAGCCGCTTGGCTTCCTCTAGGATCTTCTCCGCAGGTACCATCACACCGAGGTCGATGACTTCGTAGTTATTGCAGCCCAGGACAACTCCGACGATGTTCTTGCCGATGTCATGGACGTCGCCCTTCACCGTCGCAAGCAGAACTCGACCCGCGCGCTTGATTTCCGCTTTTGTTTTCTCAGCTTCGATGTACGGCTGCAGGTAGCTCACGGCCTTCTTCATCACCCGCGCCGACTTCACCACTTGCGGCAGGAACATCTTGCCTTCTCCGAAGAGGTCTCCCACCACGTTCATCCCGGCCATGAGCGGGCCTTCGATGACGTCCAGCGGTCTGGTCACTTTCTTCCTTGCTTCTTCCGTGTCCGCGTCGATGTGATCCACGATCCCCTTAATCAGGGCGTGCTCGAGTCGTTTTTCAACCGGAAGGTTTCTCCATTCTTCGTCCTTCTTCTCAACCTTTCCCTGGCCCTTGACACGACTCGCGAGCTCGATGAGCCTCTCGGTGGAATCCGCTCGGCGGTTAAAGATCACGTCTTCGACGTGCTCAAGCAGTTCCTGGGGGATATCGCTATAAACCGGAAGTGCTCCGGCGTTGACGATCCCCATGTCGAGACCCGCCTTGATGGCGTGGTAGAGAAATGCCGAGTGCATGGCTTCCCGGACGAGATTGTTCCCTCGGAAAGAGAACGAGAGGTTCGAGACCCCGCCGCTGACTTTAGCGTAGGGGAGGTTCTTCTTGATCCATTCGGTGGCCTTGATGAAATCAACGGCGTAGTTATTGTGCTCTTCCATCCCAGTGGCGACGGTGAGGATGTTCGGGTCAAAGATGATGTCTTCCGGGTTAAAGCCGGCGTCTTTGGTCAGGACTCTGTACGCTCTCTCACAGATCTCGATCCTTCGCTCGAAACTGTCGGCTTGGCCTTTCTCATCGAAGGCCATCACCACCACGGCGGCTCCGTACTTTTTGACTAGCTTCGCGTGATATATGAACTTCGCTTCGCCCTCTTTGAGGGAGATCGAATTAACGATCGCCTTCCCCTGGACCCGCTTGAGACCTGCTTCGATGACGGACCACTTGGACGAATCGATCATGAGAGGAACTTTAGAGATGTCAGGCTCGGAGGCGATGAGGTTCAAGAACGTGACCATCGCTGCTTCGGAGTCGATCATCCCTTCATCCATGTTGATGTCGATGATCTGGGCCCCGTTTTCTACCTGCTCGCGCGCCACCCGTAGCGCCTCTTCGTAATTCTTCTCGAGGATAAGCTTTTTGAACGCGGTCGACCCGGTGAGGTTGGTCCGTTCGCCGATGTTGATGAAGTTGGACCCGCTGAAGATCTTTAGTGGTTCGAGTCCCGACCATCTCGGGACGTGTTGATTCTCAGGGATGGTCCGGGGCTTATAATCCTGGGCCACATCCGCGATCGCCTTGATGTGGTGGTTAGTCGTTCCACAGCAGCCCCCGACGATGTTCACCCACTTGTTCTTCAGGAACTCGGAAAGGGTAGACGACATCTGTGCTGGAGTTTCATCGTACTGTCCGAACTCGTTGGGCAGACCCGCATTGGGGTACACAGAAATATGAAACGGAGCTTCTTTAGCTAGAACTTCAATGTAGGGACGCATCAGTTCCGCACCGAGCGCACAGTTGATCCCGATGGAGAGCAGTGGGTAGTGGGATACGGAATAGAGAAACGCTTCGATGGTCTGTCCGGAGAGAGTTCTCCCCGAGGCGTCGGTGATCGTCCCGGAGACCATCACCGGCAAAGGCGTCATCTCTACTTTCTCAAAATAATCAGAGATGGCAAAGAGGGCCGCTTTACAGTTGAGGGTATCGAAGACGGTCTCGACCAACAGAATATCCACTCCGCCCAATACCAGGAACTCCACCTGCTCCCGGTAGTTGGCGACCAGCTGGTCAAAGTCGACGGCCCGGAAGCCTGGATTATTCACGTCCGGAGAAAGCGAGGCGGTCTTGGTCGTCGGTCCGATGGAGCCTGCCACGAAGCGTGGCTTGGCAGGATTTTTTTTAGTGAACTCATCGGCGCACTTCCTGGCCAGTTTTGCGGCAACCAAGTTCAGCTCCGGAACCAGCTCTTCCATGTGGTAGTCGGCCATGGAGATTCTGGTACAGCTAAAGGTATTGGTTTCGATGATGTCAGCACCACTCTCAAGGTACTTAAGATGAATCTCTTCAATCACCTTGGGGTTACTTAAAACGAGCAGATCATTGTTGCCTTTCAAGGAATGTTTCCAGTCCGCAAACCTTTCACCGCGGTAATCTTTTTCTTCCAACTCGTATTTCTGGATCATGGTGCCCATGGCGCCATCGAGAACTAAAATACGGTTTTTGAGATGATCATAAATTGTCACGGTTGGTCCCTTGATAGTAAAAGGCTAGTGTATAATTTATTTAGGTCATGTCAAGATAATAAGCCTAGTAATTATAGCTAGTTAAAATTAGTTTAGGGATACATCATGAGATAAAAGCCGGTCATAAAAAAAGCAAAAGCACACACAAGAAAATAGTTGGGAAATTTTTTAAAATACAAACATTCCATCAAAGAAACCCAGATTGGTCCTGTGATAGAAATGGCAGTTAGCGTACCCATGTGAGCATATTTTAAGGCCGCAAGATAAAGGCTTAACGAAATGAATCCACCAGATAAGGCAGAACCGATCAAGAGGGTCGTTTCTCTTTTCCGCATAATCATGATGTCTTTGGCCTGAAGCAAGTAACTCTTTGGACTGATCATGATGAAGCCCGCGAGTGCACCGATACAGCGGATGAAATTAACCTGGAAAGTTTCCAGGGCAGGATCCATCTCATAAGCTGAGCGGGTTAGCATCGTCCCAAAAGCATCAAGTGAGATTCCCAGGAAGGCCCAAGTGAAACTCCTGATGTCCCAGCTTCCCGTTTGTTTATTCCGCTCTAGCATAAAGATAAATACGCAGATAATCATGCATAGAACTGCAAGGGTTTGGTTAGCCGTGAAGATTTGGCCCAGAAAAAAGTAAGCGTAAAGACCGAGCATCAAGGGTTGGAAGCTATACAAAACCAACGACCGTGCAGCACCCAGAGTGACGAAGGCCCTCACTAAAAAAACATCGCCGATGCACAAACCAGCAAAACCACTCAAGAGCAAAAAACCTAGACTCGAGTATGAGACAGAAACCATTTCACCAGAAACTACCATAGCTAAAAGAAATGCTACGGTGGTGACGGCGACTTTCAGCTGATTAATCCAGATTGATGAGAAGCGTCTAGCGTAAACAGTGTAGACCATCCCGGCAGTGGAATAGGTTAAATTAGAGGCGATGGCGAGAAAGTAAATTTCAAACGAAGTCACTCAAATCCTTTGTTAACTGATTGTATAGTAAGGTCAGATTCTAGTATAATATTCTTATGAAAAATTCCCCCGATGACCTGTGGAAAGAAAAACTAACCCCCGAACAATATAATGTCTGTAGACTGGGTGGGACCGAGAGTCCCTTTTCAGGCAAGTACAATAAGCACAAAGAAGCGGGGACCTACGTCTGCGTCGCCTGTAAGCAGGAACTCTTCAGCTCCGGCACCAAGTTCGATTCGGGAACTGGCTGGCCCAGCTTCTGGGACGCTGTGAACGCAAAGCAGGTGACCCTCAAAGATGACTTCGCCTATAACATGCACCGGGTGGAGGCCCTCTGTTCCGGCTGTGGCTCTCACCTTGGCCACGTCTTTAACGATGGTCCGGCGCCGACGGGACAACGGTTCTGCATAAACTCCGCGTCGCTGGAATTCACTCCCATGAAGGACCCTAATTAATTATGGATTATCCTTTCGTGGCCATCAACAATAATTTTAAGATTGAGATCGCTACCGACTTTGACTTCGACCAGTCCAACCCCTTGCAGTACCATTACCTCTTCAAGTACACCATCGTCATCACCAACGTGGGTAAGGTCGCCGCTCAGTTGGTCTCGAGGAAATGGAACATCAAAGACGCCAAGGGAGAGGTGAAGTACGTCGATGGTCCTGGGGTCATCGGCCAGACACCGTACTTCGAACCTGGCCGCTCCTTCGAGTACCAGAGCTTCTGCCCACTGCCGACGATGAAGGGAGAGATGTGGGGCCACTTCAACATGGTGGATGACCGCGGACAAACCTTCAAGATCGACACGCCTATCTTCAAATTTCATGTTCCCAGGGAATTCATAGATTCTTACTGAAGCAATTGCGCGAACTTTTCTTTTAAGGTCGCGAGGGCGACTTCGAGGTCTTTGACCATTTCTTCCCGAGAGATGTCTTGGAAGTTACCTTTGATGGCCAGGTCGTGCATGATCCGGAGTCGTTCTAGCATGTTCATGATGTCATGAGTGAGCTGGCGGTGATCCATCATTCAACCACGGAGAAGGAGTGCTTGATCGGCCCGAAGGTCATTTCGATCTTATCGTTCGGCTTCAGAGGCCCGACTCCCTTGGGAGTTCCGGTGAAGACCAGGTCATTGTCGCAGAGTGGGAAAAATTCATTGATGTAATGAATGATCTCGTTGGCGCGCATGGTGGCCTGGGAGAGTTTACCGGTTTGCCTGACCTCGCCGTTGACCTTCAGTGTGAAGAGCTCGTCCTCCCAGTTCCCAGAAAAATCACGCACGGCCTTCATCGGTGTGACGATGGCAGAATTTTTGAATGACTTTGAAATCTCCCACGGGTGGCCCTGCTCTTTTAATTTTTTTTGCAGGTCTCGCAGTGTCAGGTCAAGTCCCAGGCCTAGTCCGATGATGTTCTTCTTATAAAGCTTGAAAACAATTTCGCATTCGTGGTGGATAATGCCACGGTGCCAAGGCAGCTGCACTAAGCCTGATTCTTTTGGTTCAATGAAAGAACTCGCGGGTTTTAGAAATAATACAGGTTTATCAGGTGCATTCTCTTTCATTTCGAGAGTATGCTCTCCATAGTTTTTTCCTAAACAAATGATTTTATCCATGACAAAACAATATAAATAATTAGAATTGTTGGCAAATTAAAAAAAATTAATCTCGGGGCTTTTATGAGTTTTTTGAAATACTGGAAAAATGATGCGAGGTCATCTTTAGTAGTTTTCTTAGTCGCACTTCCATTATGCCTAGGCATTTCTTTGGCATCTAATGCACCTATGTCAGCAGGCCTACTCGCAGGGATCATCGGTGGGATTCTCGTTGGGGCCATTGGTGGCTCTCCCATAAGTGTCTCTGGTCCTGCGGCAGGGTTAACTGTGATCGTAGCTAAGGCCATCACTGACCTAGGAGATTTTGAAGCCTTCACACTGTGTGTTTTCGTCTCTGGAATATTTCAGATTCTTTTTTCAATCCTCCGTGGAGGTGTGATCGGTAATTATTTTCCAACTTCCGTGGTCAAAGGGATGCTCGCGGCGATCGGAATTATTCTTATCCTGAAACAGCTACCGCACGCCCTCGGGTACGACGCGGACTTCATGGGGGACGAATCCTTCTACCAGATGGACGGGGAGAATACTTTTAGCGAACTCCGGAGGGCGATCTACTCGACCCATCTGGGTTCCATCATCATAGCCGTGATCTCCATGCTCATCATGATCTTCTGGGAAAAAAAGTGGATCAAAGAGAAGGTGGTTCTCGGGATGATTCCCGGTGCACTCATCGCGGTTCTGACCTCGGTTGCACTGAACACTCTTTTTACAAAATACTCACCGGAGTTTAGAGTAGAGGAGCGGCACCTGGTGCAGATACCCTACGAAGGTGGATTCCGCGACTTCTTTGTCACTATCAGGATGCCGGACTGGAGCTACCTCTGGAGCGCGAAGATCTACATCACTGCTCTGACCATCGCGATCGTGGGCTCGCTCGAGAGCCTGCTTTCCATCGACGCGGCTGATAAGATAGACGAAGGTGCCCGGGTGACCTCGAAGAACAGAGAACTCTTGGCGCAGGGTTTAGGAAACGCTGTCTCCGGACTCGTCGGCGGACTCCCTATCACGGCGGTGATCGTCAGGACTTCCGCAAACGCAAACTCCGGAGCGAAGACTCAATTCTCCTCTGTCCTTCACGGCATCTGGCTCCTCCTTTGTGTCGTAACCATTCCTCATTTGCTAAATCTTATCCCACTTTCTTGCCTGGCCGCGGTCTTGATCCTAGTCGGGTACAAGCTCGTCAAACCGTCGCTTCTGATAGGGATGTATAAAAAAGGCAAGGGACAGTTCATCCCCTTCGTGGCCACCATTTGTGCCATCATCTTCACCGACCTCCTGGTGGGAATCATCATCGGGATGGTGGTGGGTTTTGTCTTCGTGATCAAGTCGCACATGCACAAAGCGATCGTGATGGTCCACGACGGGAGCGACTACCTCATCCGGTTTCATAAGGATGTCTCCTTCCTTCAGAAGAAGGCCCTGCTGGAGCTTCTGGATCAGATCCCGGCGAACTCCTTCGTTGTCATCGACGGCTCCAAAAGCGTGTACGTGGATGAGGACATCAACGAAATCATCGAAGATTTCCAGCGCCGGGCCCCCGAAGATAACATCAAAGTTCAGTTACAGAAATCTTCCCTATCCCTGAGCCCATTGTTCAAAGAGGAATCGTATGGATAACATTAATAAACTGCTTCTCGAGAATAAGGCCTGGTCACAGAGTAAGCTCGACGTCGACCAGGAGTATTTCAAAAAGATGGCCAAGGATCAGAACCCGAAGTACCTGTGGATCGGCTGCTCCGACTCCCGGGTCCATCCTTCCGAGATCACCAATACCGACCCCGGTGAGATCTTCGTCCACCGGAACATCGCCAACCTGGTGATCCACACCGACATGAATTTTTTGAGTGTGCTCCAGTACGCGGTGACCAACCTCAAGGTCCCGCACGTGATCGTCTGCGGCCACTATAACTGCGGAGGAGTGAAGGCCGCCCTCTCGACCCAGAGTCTCGGTCTGATCAACAACTGGGTCCGGAACATCAAAGATTCGTACTTCTTCCACAAAGCCGAGATCGATGCGATTCCCGCATTTCCGGACCAGGTCAATAGGTTAGTTGAGATCAACGTCGTCGAACAGGTGAAGAACCTGGCCCATACCTCAATCGTTCAGAGGGCGTGGAAAGAAAGGAACGCTCCCAGTATCCATGGCTGGGTGTACAACCTTAACACTGGGATTCTTGATCAGGTGATCACCATTGATCCCGGAAGTCCCATCGACTCCGCTTACCGGTATGATTTTTGAAATTAAAAGAGATTAATTACTTTGGGATAACGGCTCATTTTATAACCATGGTAAAATCAGACTCACGAAGTTAATAAAAAATAATCTGAGGCCTTTATGAATTTATTTAGATTCTGGAAACAGGATGCCCTCGCATCTTTAGTGGTGTTCCTGGTTGCACTTCCTTTATGTCTCGGGATCGCACTCGCTTCAAACGCTCCCATGTCGTCTGGTCTCCTGGCCGGGATCATCGGCGGAGTTGTGGTGGGCTTCTTCACTGGATCAAAGATCAGCGTCTCCGGGCCAGCGGCCGGTCTCACCGTCATCGTGGCCAAGGCCATCACCGACCTCGGGGTCTTCGAAGCGTTCACTCTGGCAGTCTTCCTCTCCGGAATCTTCCAGCTGCTCTTCTGCGTGATCCGCGCCGGTGCCGTCGGCTACTTTTTCCCATCTTCCGTGATCAAGGGCATGCTGGCGGCGATCGGGATCATCCTCATCATGAAGCAGGTTCCGGTGCTGGGTTTCGGGCCGGGCTTTCAATCTATCCATGTGGGTTCGTTGATCGTATCCACTATTGCCATTCTCATTATGCTCGGCTGGGACCATAGACTCATTAAAGGGAATAGGATTTTGAGACTCATCCCCGGAGCGCTGATCGCCGTCGTGGTCTCGGTCATTTTAAACGAAGTCTTCAAGACAGGGTTCGCAGACCTGGTCATCACTGAGAAGAATCTGGTGAACATTCCGTTCAGCGGAGGCTTCAAGGAATTCTTCTTCACGCTGAAGGCCCCGGACTGGAGCTACCTCACCAACGCAAAAGTCTACGCCGCCGCTCTCACCATCGCCGTGGTCGGCTCACTGGAGAGTCTACTCTCGATCGACGCCGCGGATAAGATGGATAAGGACTCCGGTATCACCTCAAAGAATCGTGAACTCCTTGCCCAGGGCCTAGGAAATACCCTTTCGGGCCTGGTGGGCGGACTCCCGATCACTGCGGTCATCGTCCGGACAACGGCCAATGCCACGGCCGGCGGGAAGACGAATCTTTCTGCCATCCTGCACGGTCTGTGGTTGCTTCTCTGTGTGGTCACGATTCCGCATGTTTTAAACCTGATTCCTTTATCCTGTCTGGCGGCCGTGCTTATCCTGGTTGGATTTAAGCTGGTCAAACCGTCCTTGATCCAGGGGATGTTCAAGAAGGGACTGGAGCAGTTTATCCCGTTCGTCGTTACCATCATTGCTATCGTCGCCACCGACTTGTTGAAGGGAATCTTCATCGGCATGATCGTCGCGTTCATCTTCATCCTCCGCTACCGCTTCAAGGAGAAACTGGCACTCACGCAATCCGGAAGCGAGTATCAGATCCGCTTTAACAGGGATGTTACATTTTTGCAGAAGAAGTCACTGGTGGACCTCTTGGAAACGGTTCCCGCGGGCGGTGTAGTGGTGATAGACCGCTCCGGCTGCGATCACATCGACGAGGATATCAATGAGATCATCTCAGACTTCACCGGAAGGGCGAAGTACAAGCAGATCGCTGTGCGGTTTAAAGAGAGAGTATCCTAGTTACTGTAGATCCACGGTAGGTAGTTCGCCAGAAGCGGGTTGAAGGAAAAGTCACCCTCTGGCCCGTGGGAGAACGTCGAGTGGATGGCCAGGAGATGGATCTCGTTGCCGACCTGAAGGTAGATGGGCCCACCGGAATCCCCCGAGCGAGAAAACTTATCGTTGAGCTCGACCACGTTATCGATGGTGTTGATCTGTTTGAAGGTAGGAGTGATGACCGTTCGGATGTTTTGCTTATTTCGGGCACCGAAGCCAAAACGGAAGAGATTCCCTTTGACTTCTTTCCCCTCGAAGATCGGGTAGAGATTAATGAACGGCGGAAGCTTTTCCTTCATGGTGATCTTCGCGATGTCATTCCTAAACTTCGAGGTCCCCGGATTGTACTGCGGATGGATCTTATAATCAGAATAGGCAAGCGAGGTCTGCTTGGGGTCGTAGGACTGCTGAGTGAACACGCGGATGCTGGTGACAGAACCTTCCAGGCAATGGGCAGCAGTCACGAGTGTGTGGGTCGAGACCGCGACCCCGGTACAAGTGAAGACACCGGTAGGTCTGGTAACCTCTATCAAGAGACTCGAGTTGAATTTGTCCCAATCTTCCATTTTAGCAAAGCCTGTTACAGTCATAAAAAGTACCACCAAAAAGGTTAATAATAATCTCACCAGAACCTCCGGTTACGACTATTTACCCCTAAGTGGTGCCAAAGGAAAGGCTTGCTCATGACAGTCTCAACAATGTGCCCATTCCCTGTAAGAAGTAAGCAGCGGGTTAAAGGAGAATTTGCCCTCTGGGCCAAAGGATAATGTAGAGTGGATGGCCACTAAGTACATGTGACCCTTACTCTGCATGAAGATCGGACCACCCGAATCGCCTGAATAGGAGTACATATCCTTCAGTTCCAGCACGTCTTCCATATTGCGAATGGCCTTAAACACTGGTGTGACCATCGTACGTACATTCTTATTTAATCTTGACCCGAACCCCAGTCTGATGAACTTACCCTCCAAAGCTTTGGTCTTCTTAAGGATAGGAATGATCTTGATGTCTGATGGGAGGTTCTCTGCCAGCTTGATCTTGGCGATGTCCGAACGGTAGTGAGACTCTTTGCCGTTGTATTCCGGGTGAAGTTCGAAGCTCTTGACCTTGAAGAACTTCGCAGCCGAATCATAACTGGTAGAATTCGAAACCCGCACACTAATGATCTCACCCTCAAGGCAGTGGGCCGCGGTGATGATAGTGTCGAGGCTGATCGCCACACCAGTACAAGTGAATATTCCAGTGGGTCTTACAACTTCTATGAGGAGGCTTGAATTAAAGTTCGACCAATCCATTGAGTTTGTCATGAGGTTCACCATCTTCCTTGAAAGTGTTTCGCCACCTTATTCCATCTTGGAATGTGACATACCTCATTATAGTCAGGTTTTTTGACTCCTGTCCAAGGTGCTTTTTGGCTCTATGTCATTTGTATAAATACCATGACTTGAAGAGAAAAAGTGATATCTTCACTCCATGCAACACCTCTGTCTGATCGAAACTCCCTTTCAAGAAAAATTCGGCGTCCCCAGGCAACCACTTTTGGTAAAAGAAGCATGGGGAAAACTAACTTTCCCGAAGAACGATTTTTATGCTGAAGCCTTCCGCGGCATCGAAGAATTTTCACACCTGTGGCTGATCTTCGAGTTCCATCAGATTGAGGAGAAAGAATTCTGCGCTCTGGTCAGGCCTCCAAGGTTCTACGGTAAAAAAAAAATGGGTGTGTTCGCCACCAGATCTCCGCACCGGTTAAACCGGCTCGGCCTGTCGGTGGTGGAGTTTGACCGGTTGGAAATCCAAGAGAACTCGGTCGTCTTGTGGGTGAAGGGAGTCGACCTGGTGAGTGGGACGCCGATCCTCGATATCAAGCCGTACATACCTTACTGTGATTCCATCGCCCACGCCCAGGCTCCGCTTTTTGACAAACCTCAGGTGACCGCGGTGAGGTGGGCCTGTGAGAAGGTCCCGCCGATACCTGATCAACGGTTAATCGAAGCAGTCATCAGTCTCGACCCTCGCCCGGGCCATGAGAACGCTAGCGGAGAGGAGTTCGGCGTGAGCCTCTCCAGTTGGAACGTGCGCTTCCAGAAGCAGGGTGCGGAGCTTGTCATTGTTAAAATCACCTTGCTATGATTGCGCCTATGAAAAAAGTACTTCTGACGGGTGCCGCAGGATTCATCGGTGCCAAGGTAGCTCAAAAACTTCTAGAGCAAGGCGCTGAGGTGGTGGGCATTGATAACCTGAATGATTACTATCCGGTGACTCTCAAAGATCAACGCCTGCGGGACCTGCAACATGCAAGTTTTAAATTTCTGAAAATTGACATCGAAGATAAGAACTCCCTTGAGGATCTCTTCGCTGCACATGACTTCGACGTGGTCTTTAACCTCGCCGCCAGGGCCGGCGTGCGCTACTCGATGGAGAACCCCGATATCTACATGAGCACTAATGCCCAGGGGACCTTGAACATCCTGGAATGCATGCGGAAGAAGAATGTCCCTAAACTGGTCCTCGCTTCAACTTCTTCTCTCTACGCCGGACAGAAGATGCCGTTCCGTGAAGACCTTGAGGTGAACACTCCCATCTCCCCGTACGCGGCGTCGAAGAAAGCCGCAGAGATGATGTGCTACACCTACCACTACCTGTATAAGATTGATGTCTCCATCGTGCGCTACTTCACCGTCTACGGACCGGCCGGCAGGCCCGACATGTCCCCGTACATCTTCGCGGACAAAATCCTAAAAGGTGAGGAACTTCCGGTCTTCGGTGACGGGACCCAGTCCAGGGATTTTACCTACGTGGATGACATCGCGGCAGGGACCATCCTTGCTGCCAGGCCTACGGGGTACGAAATCATCAATCTGGGCGGCGGGAATAACCCGAAGACGCTGCTGGAGATGATTTCACTTATGGAGAAGTTCACTGGCAAGACGGCGAGGCTAAGACTCGAGGACAAGGTCAAGGCAGACATGGACGTGACCTGGGCCGACATTTCCAAGGCCAAGAAACTTCTTAACTGGGAGCCGAAGGTGAGTTTTGAGGATGGGATGAGAAGACTCGTCCAGTGGCATCAGGGTCAAGACTAATCAGGATCTCTTTTTCATTTCAACTTGGATCTTCCCAAGTAATTCTTTACACTGATTCTCTTCCATCCCATGCAGCATGTGGCTCGGTGGCAGGGCCTTAACGTCTTTCTCACCCTTCCTGAAAGTCTCCATTCGGTTGTTCAGGTTATTGCGCAGAGTCCGGAGTTTCTTATCCGGGAAAGCGGTGAGGTCGCTGTAGTCTTTCATTTTCTATTCCTGTACCTGAAACCAACGTTAGGCTTCTGTTCGTTTTCTTTTTCTCTATCTCTTTCATTTTGATTCTGCGCGGGTCGGTTATTCGGGCGTCCTGCTCTAGGATCCCGGAACGGTCTCTCAGGTCTACTGGATTTGACCGAAGCTTCTGCCACACCTTCGAAGCTCTCGGTTGGGAGCTTCTTGCCGATGGTTCTCTGGATCCGGCTCAAAGCGTCTCTTTCCGTCTCGTCACAGAAGGAGATCGCCGAACCGTCTTTCCCGGCCCGGGCCGTTCTGCCAATCCGGTGGACATAGCTCTCCGCTTCGATGGGAAGGTCGTAGTTGATCACGTGGGACACACCCTGGACATCGATGCCGCGGGCGGCGATGTCGGTGGCAATGAGAACCTTGATCTTACCTTTCTTGAAGTTATCTAAAGCCGCTTCTCTCGCTGTCTGGGACTTGTTGCCGTGGATGGCAGCGGAGTCGATCTTATAGTGGGCGAGGTAATCAACGATCTTGTTGGCCCCGTGCTTAGTCCGAGTGAAGACAAGTGTGAGCTCTACGTCGTCTTCACCAAGGATTTTTCTCAGCAGCTGGTACTTGTGGGCCTTCTGACAAAAAATAATTTTCTGATCGATCCTCTCAACGGTGGTCGCCGGAGGAGTGACCTCGACGCGCTTGGGATTTTTCAGGATCTTCGCCGCCAGTCCAGCGATCTCTGCGGGCATGGTGGCGGAGAAAAGCAGAGTCTGCTTCTTCTCCGGAAGCTTGGCGATAACTTTTTTTATGTCGTTGATGAAACCCATGTCGAGCATCCGGTCCGCCTCATCGAGGACGAAGATCTCTACCTTCCCGAGTCGCAGGAAGCCCTGGTTCATGAGATCAAGAAGTCTCCCAGGAGTGGCAACAAGGATGTCGAGTCCACTTCTGAGCGCGTTCACTTGCGCCGCCTGCCCGACGCCTCCGAAGATCACAGTGGATTTCAGGGATAGTTTTTTTCCATAGACTTTCACACTCTCGTTGATCTGAGTGGAGAGTTCTCTGGTGGGAGTCAGGATCAGCACTCTCGGTTCATTCGGCGGGGCACGCAGGGGGTTGCGGATCAGGTAATCGATGATGGGCACTGAGAATGCGGCAGTCTTTCCGGTTCCTGTTTGAGCAATCCCTAATAGGTCATGGCCCTGGAGGAGGATAGGAATGGCCTGGGCTTGGATGGGAGTCGGTGTCTCGTATCCGGCATCATGCAAATTAGAGATAATAGTTTCGTGGATGGGCAGTTCATTGAATTTAAGCATGCCACACCTTCGTAGCATTTGCGCTAAATGTCAAGCCTCAACTGCTCAATACCTATAGAGCAAGTCAGTAAAAGGGGTGGTTTCATCGGTAAAATGAATTTTACTCTCTAACACTCTGCTTGAAATGAAGGTGAAATGTGGTCGCAGCAGTTTTTGATACTTCTCTCTCGTGCGGTGGATAGCGTACTCATCTTTGAAATCTAGCTCAGAAACCTGACGGGAGAGTTCCTTGTCAGTGGGAACCGTCAGGTAGAGAAACTTCACACGCTTCGCCAGCACCGGGATGATTTCTTTTAGGTCTTTGTCACTCAGATACTGGAAGACGGAGGTGCAGACTCCGAGATCGAAGGTTTTTTCTCTTCGATTGGTCCGGCACCAGGTGAGGAGATCTTCCTGGTAGATCTTGAGCTTCATGCTGTCGACCACGCGCCATTTATCCGGCTTCGCTTTCTTAAAAGCGTAGCTGGAAGGTTCGATCCCGACGGCGGTGTGAGGAAGGAAGGCCTTTAGCATTTCGCGGAAGAGATGTCCGTAGCCGAAGCCCAGGTCGACGATGGTGCTGACGTCGACGTGTTCGATGGAGAAGTAGCACAGGAGGTAGGCGACGTGGTCAGCGGCGTTCCCGATCCCGTCCATGGTCATGGGTTCTGAGTAATTTTTGTCCCAGTAGGATTTGTCGAAGTTGGTCATCTCTTATCTCAGTACCCATACGATTTGATTACCAATAGAGCAGACCAAAGTAGCAGGCCAAAGCCAAGGTTTCCGACTACCCAAGCAGTACTCACTAACTTAAACCTAAAGTTAAGAAAGAGATTGCCCAAAAGGTAAAATGTTTGAAAGGAAATATAGCAAATGCCGATCTCCTCTAAAAGGCTTAAGTCCGTAAAATAAACTGCTCCCACTAATAATGCATTGGCGCATAGATCTAGGATAATGTAAGCCTTTTTATAGGATAACCCTATCATTGAGAAAATGAAAAACCAGTTTAAGCATTTTAGGTATTCTCCCAGGGCCATCCAGGTGAGGAGTTTTTCCATCTCCAGAAACTCGGTGGTGAAGAGGAGTTTGATGAAGAAATTCTCACCCAGGCAGATGAGGATCAAGCTTACTGCCGCAATCCCGTTGATGAATGTGAGGTAGTGGTTGCGGAAGGTCACCTGGGTCGGATCCGCCGAAACCTTGGGAAGGTAATACACGCTCAGAGATGTGAGAAAAACCAGAGTGGTGTACGCGACCAGACTCCAGGACGCTTCCAGAAGACCCGTGTTCCAGATTCCTAGTTTATGAGTACAGATGGCCTTCACGGCAAGAAAACTCATGAACCCGGATGCTCCCGTGAGCATGGTGGAAATCGAGGTGTTCTCCAGACTCTTAATTCTTTCTATAGGAAATTTCGGGACCAGAGACCTGAGGGGTTTCTGGAATAGAGCTAGGCTAAGAAGGAAACTTAGAACGCTGCTGTAAAAATACAGGTCAAAGAGATCTCGGGAATATATGGCGACGGCAAACATGAGTACGAAGGGCAGTGCGGTCACCACTCCAGAGCGACCGATGAACCCTTCGCCGCTCAAGGACGACTTCACCAGTTGGAGGATGGACAGCGGAACGATGAACAGGGGGAGGGAGCGGATCAGATGAAGATTTTTTAAGTCTGAGTAGATCGCAAGGCAGATCTGCTCCTGGAAGATAAGAATGAGTAGGCTAAGAATCACCGAGACCAGGAGCGAATAGCTGCTTGCGGTCTTGATGAAGAGTTCCTTGTTCTTTGACTTAGGCAGGCCTTCGACGATGGAATAGCCGGAACCAAGGGTATAGAAGACTGCGAGGAACTGGAAGAACTGCCGGAAAAGGCCAAAGGCCCCTACGCCCTTGGGACCTTCATGGTAGGAAATGAGTTTTATTAAGCAGACGCCGAAGATGGCAGAGATCGCAACACCGATACCAGATTTTAAGAAAGATCTTACTGATATTGACAAGGATATTCCTTGATTTCACTTCTCGAATCCGGTCCCCACTTGGTGAAGTAGAGATAGATGGAGTGAATGTTATAGAGCATGAGCTTAAGATTGAAGTACGAACCCCGGGCCCACAGGTGAGTCACCTTGGCGTCCGGGAAGAGAACCGTGCGTCCCACCTTCGCGGCTTCCCGGGTGATGTCGATGTCTTCGGCGTACATGAAGTACCTTGGGTCGAAGCCGCCGATGCGCTGTATGGCCTCACTCCGGAAGAACATGAAACATCCAGACATGCTGGGGACTTCGATCGGACGTTTGAAATCCTGATCTTTTAGTTCGTAGAGGTCCAGTTCTCTTTTGATCAATTTTTTTAGGGCCGCGGGAAAAAATCTGCGGGCCAGGAAGATGTGTGGTGCCGGCAGTCGCTTATGTACGTACTGAATCGTACCATCCGGGTTAACCACGAGTGGAGCAGAGAGGGAAACTTCCGGATTTTTATCCATAAATCCGGTGAGCTTTTCCAGGGCCCCAGGATGGATCTCAATGTCCGGGTTACAGACGAGGAAGTACCGGGCGAGACCGGAGTACTCTCGCATGGCGAAGTTGTGGGCGCTGCCGAAGCCAATGTTCGACTCGGGTAAAAGATAATCCACCTGTTCTTTTAGACAGTACTCCCGGATCTGCTGATTGTTAGAATTATCCACGAACACAATCTTGAGCTTTAAGGCGGTCTTGCGGGCACTCTTCACTACACCGTCCAGCATGGAGACCGGATTATTATATGTGACCACAGATAAGACGATGTCGTACATGTTACTGGCCTGCTCCGGTTAAGACTGTTTTTATGGTCCGGATGATCACCAGGGCATCGAGCCAGATGCTTCTGTTTTTCACGTAGAACAGATCAAACTGAAGCTTTTCCTTCGAATCCTCTTCGGAGAATCCGTAGCGGTAAGCCACCTGAGCCCAGCCGGTCACTCCCGGCTTCACCAGGTGGCGGAGACTATAGTAGGGAATGTTCGGCACTAAGTTCTTCTCGATGATGGCCGGAATCTCGGGTCTAGGTCCCACCAGGCTCATCTCGCCTTTGAGGATGTTGATGAGCTGAGGTAACTCGTCCAACCGGACTTTGCGCAGGATCTTCCCGAGGGGAGTGATCCGCGCATCTCCAGGTTTTGACCACTGGGCGCCGTCTTTTTCTGAGCTGACCACCATGCTCCGGAGCTTAAAGAGCATGAAGGGTTGATTATTAAGGCCCGTGCGGACCTGCTTGAAGAACACGGGTCTACCGTGAACCAGAAGCAGCACCGGAAGCAGCAGGGCAAACGGTATGATCAGGAGAATGATTAAGATGATGGCCATGGACCGGTCGATGAGATTTTTGATCACGTCGTAACTTCTGGATTCCTGATGGCCGCAGTATTCGATGAACCAGGATTCGTCGATGGCCTGGATGGGGATTTTTCCCGAGATCTTCTCTGCGAACTTCGCAAGGTCTATCACTTCCACTCCGGATCCAAGAAGAGAAAAGATCCGGTTATACAGGTCGACGTCTTTGGTCATCCTTCTTTCGATGGCCACTAGGGCAACCTCGGGGCCAATGGAGAGATCTTGGGCCTGTTCAGAAGTACAGGTGGAAATGATCTTGTACCCCAGGTGCGGCTTGTGGCCGATATCTGTGTTCACGAGGTTGATGGTCTCCTGCGAGCCGATGAGTAATGTATTTCGTAGCCGGAAATCCCGAGAGAAGAATTGGAAGAAAAACTCTCGCCAGACGTAGAGCAAGGGGAGGGAGAGGAGCGCCACCAGGAGGAGGTTCGTCTTGGGCGTGATGGATCCAGAAGCGTAGTTTGAGAGGTAGATCAGAATTACGGAAGCACATACCGAGAACACGGTGGACCGGAGCAGAGAAATGGTCAGGTTCGCCGGGTTGTAAGTCTTGAGGGTGTAGAGTCCCTCGATGAAGTAGTTTAGGAGCCAGAACGGAAAGATGAAGCTGAAGAGTTTATAGTGCCGGACGATATAAAAGTGCGACGGTTCGCCGGACTTTCGCAGGTAGATCACCACGGTCAAGCACAGGATCAATAGCAGCGTGTCTACCAGGATCAGGAGTAAGGTTTTAGACCGGTTAGACATGCCTAAGACTTTTTTGGGATGGTTTGTAATGGGCCACGCTGATGGCGTAGAGAAAAAATATCATGCTCGCGTTATTGGCGTCGAAGGTCACTTCGAACTGGCTCGAGACAACGAAAGCCACGCCGAAGGGGATGATCAGGGCGCGTGTAAGCGGGTCAGACTTGAAAACTTCTAAGGCCCAGCAAAGTACCCAGCCTAAAAAGATTAGTAGTCCAATGATTCCGGTTCCGGAGCCGATCTCGAGGAAGAGGTTGTGCGAGTGCGCGTCGTTGTAGTCTTTGAACTCCAGATCGTTTTCTTCTTTGATCCTCTTTAGCTGGCTGTGAAAGTTTGAAAGTCCCCAGCCTAGCACCGGTTTTTCTTTGATGGAGATCACTGCTGCTTTCCACTGGCTCCGTCTCATTCCGTCCGAAGTGTTATTCTTGTTCATCAGAAGCCTGGAATTATGATTTCCGGAGCCGTAGAGGTATAAGCCTCCTAAAGTGAGGACTGCGAGTAAGGATAGTCCGCCGAAGAGTAATCCAAGTTTGGGTTTGTAGAAATAAAGCACAAACGGGAATCCACACAGGAAGCCGAGGAGCGCTCCTCGGGCATAGGTGAGGTACATTCCGACGAACCCGACCACCAGGGCACCGAGGGCAAGTCGAAGGTCTAACCAGTTGCGGGTTTTTTCTTTTTGGAGGATGGCACTGAGGATGACTAGCAAGATCATGCCGGAGCCGTAGCCGTACCTCATAGTATCCGTGAACGCTTTCACCCGACCCTCCGTCATCGAGAGGAAGTTATAGACCGCGTAGAGACCAGCGGCGATGATGCTCACGAAGAAAACGTTCATCAAGTTCCGTTTAACTTTGTCTGAAACTTGAGTCAACCAGTGCCGAAAGACGAAGATGCCAGCGAATCCGAAGAGGAAGTATTTTAACCGCCCAAAGTTCTTGGACGGTTTGGGGATAAGTTCGAAATTTATTAAAAGGCTCAGTAGTGCTACGGCCGTGAACGCAAGGAGGATCCAGGCGCTGGCGGGCAAGTTCAGATCCTTCTCTCGCACGGCCTTCCAGGTGTAGAAAGCTAGGGGTACTGCAAAGAGTACCTGGTATCCGGATAGAACAGTTACAGAAGTAAAGATTCCAGCGGCGAGAAAAAATAGGGCTCCGGTTATAGTTTTACTCATAGGCTTAAAAGCTCAGCTTGGAGCCAGTGGTCATCCTGGTCACAGAGCATAACGTAGTCGTCAGTAGAGATGGAGAGACCGTGATTGATGCTTTTTACCACTTCCTGATTAACTTTATTTCTTAGGATCGTTATCTGGGATCGATCCTTACAAATAGAAATTTGATGGTAGAACTCTTTAAGTGAAGAACAGTCGTCGATGATAAGAAGTTTTAGGTTACAGGAGGGAGGAACTTCACAATTTTGGATAGACCAGAGCTGATCAGCAATATATTTGGACCCATTGTAATGGGGTAAGATAATTTCTATGGTCAACATGGGAGTACAATATAAAAGCTTTACGACTTAGAACAGTACGTTGTGGCATTATTTAGATTGGCTGCTTGCGCTATTTGAGAGAGTAAAACCAGCTACTAAATAGTTGTGATTCGCTGTCGCACTATGCTAACATTACATCGATAAAATCTAAAAAAGGTCTCACATGAAAGGCATTATCCTCGCCGGAGGTTCAGGAACTCGGCTCTACCCGGCAACCAGTTCAATTTCTAAGCAGCTCTTACCTGTTTTTGATAAACCAATGATTTATTATCCTCTTTCCACCCTGATGCTAGCTGGGATCAAAGATATTTTGGTGATCACCACTCCCCATGAGCAAATTCTTTTTAAAAGCCTCCTAAAAGATGGCTCCCAGTGGGGAATTAAAATTACTTATGAAGTTCAAGAAGCTCCTAATGGTCTTGCTGAAGCCTTCATCATTGGGGAAAAGTTTATCGGCAAAGATTCTGTCTGCATGATTCTTGGGGACAACATATTTTACGGGCATGACCTAAGTAAAAAGCTAGAGGAAGCTGCGGGCCATCAAGATGGTGCAACTGTATTTGGCTATGTGGTTAATGATCCAGAGAGATACGGTGTGGCCGAGATGGACTCCAATGAGAAAGTCTTGAGTATCGAAGAGAAGCCTCTGAATCCAAAGTCTAATTATGCAGTAACTGGATTGTATTTCTATGATAACTCTGTGATCGAATACGCCAAACAGATTAAGCCAAGCGCTCGGGGGGAACTGGAAATCACTGACCTTAATCGAGTCTACCTCGAGAAGAAAAAGCTTACCATGAAGATCCTCGGACGTGGGATGGCCTGGCTGGATACAGGAACTCATGAAAGCCTTCTGGAAGCTTCTAATTTCATTGCCACCATCGAGCACCGGCAAGGGTTGAAGGTAGCCTGTTTGGAAGAGATTGCATTTCAAAAAGGTTACATTAATGTCGATCAGCTTTTGGAAATGGCAAAAAGACTTTCGAAAAATGGTTACGGTAAATATCTTTTACGAATTGCCAAGGATCATGCAAAATAACGCAGATGAAAATCGCATCTTTAATCAAAGTTTTCAGATTTATTTATTTGTTTGTTCGTAATAAGGGCATTACATATACTGTCTCAAAAGCTATTTCATTGCTAAATGATAAAGGATTAAAAGGTTTCAAAAGTTCGTACATTGTAGCTTCCAGGGACCTTAACCTTCCAAATAATCTATCTACAAATACTTCAGATTATTTTAATGAGGTCACTTCATCATACCTCCCTTCTAAATTTTTTAAAGATTTTGAAAAACATGACTTCTCAGTATCAGGCTTTCAAACCAAGCTGATTTGTTTTTATTTGCCGCAATTTCATCCCTTCAAAGAAAACGATGATTTCTGGGGAGCCGGCTTCACGGAATGGACAAACGTCACCAAATCTTATCCATTGTTTCGTGGACATAATCAGCCGCGATATCCAAAGGATTTAGGTTATTATGATTTAAGACTTCCAGAGACTCTAGCGAAACAAGCTGAGATTGCTAAAAACTATGGAATTTATGGATTTTGTATCCATTATTATTGGTTCAGTGGCCTTAAAGTTATGGAAACCCCTTTAAATCTTATTTTTGCCAACAAACATATTGATATTAAGTTTTGTATCTGTTGGGCTAACGAAAACTGGACTAGAAGATGGGATGGGAATGATCAAGACATACTCCTTAAACAACTCGACCATCATGATGATTATCTTAAATTCATTACAGACATAGAGGTATACTTTCATGACGAAAGATACATAAGGGTTAATGATTGTCCAATGTTAGTCATCTATAGAGCGGAGCTTTTAAAAGACCCTCCTAAAGCATCAAAAATTTGGAAAGAATATGTAAAAAACAAGGGATTCAAAGACCTTCATTTAGTTTTAACTGAGTCCTTTTCCTCGGTTGATCCTACTCATTTAAATTTTGACGCCGCAGTCGATTTTGCTCCCAATACTTTCCCAATGGAAGAAGTTTCAGACAAGAAGTCATTTTATCATTCAAATTTCAGGGGACGAGTTTTCAATTATCTTGATGCAGTACAAAGTTCATTGACTAAAAATAAGGATTACCCATTCTATAAATCCATCTGCCTTGAATGGGATAATACTGCTCGCAAAAGCGAGAGGGCCACAATTTTAGATGGGTGTATTCCTGAAGTTTTCAGAAAATGGCTTTGGGAGCTAATGAATAATAATCCTCTGAACAACATTATATTTATTAATGCCTGGAATGAGTGGGCCGAAGGAACATACCTTGAGCCTGACAGTAGGAATGGTTATGCTTATTTGCAGAAATGCTACGAAGTTCTGAATTTGCAGGAATTATTGAAGTTTAACAACTCATCAGATACTAGATTTAGATCCCCAAAAGCAATATATGTTCATATACACTACTTTGATGTCTACCTCGAGATGAAAGAGAGACTCATCCAGCTGGCTAACCAATATCATTTTATATTTTCAGTAACAGATAACATTAGTTCAATCAAGGTTGGAGAACTCAAAGCTGATTTTCCAAATTCGGAGATTTATCCCTTTAGAAATATAGGTAGAGACATACTTCCGTTTATACAGTTAATGAACGATGGAAAATTTGATGAATTTGAATTGGTTTGTAAGGTTCATACAAAGAAATC
>DATLXA010000023.1:0-1878 GCA_035576105.1 Bacteriovoracaceae bacterium | reverse complement strand
GATAAAGAACTGTTCTAGTGACAATGTTGTCTTGCCTTCGGATTGCTGCTTTAGCCAACGGTAACTACTTTGAGCGAACAAAACCGCTGCTAATACCTTCTCTCGCTCTGTTAATTCTTCGTGGTTCATGTGGATTTCCTTTCTGAATATGAAAATTCCCGTACTAAGGAGGTCAGCGTCAATGGTGGACCGAGATTCAGCCTGCCAGGGCTGCCATTGACGCTCCTACTTAAAACGGGAACGGTGTATTATCTTTCTAAACTCGGTCCCTGTAGCGCCTATCTAACCTGTTCACTGGCATGATTCAGGTTACGCTTTTGCTTCTTCCCCGCACGGTGGGGTAATGTTCCAGTCACTACCCCTGCCATGCGATTTGGTTATGTCTATCAATATCGACATAATGTATAAAATATTATACCATAGGTACTTATGTATGTCAACCCTGAATTTCCACTTTGGGGACAATTGGTATATCTTGATAGCATTAATGTCTAATACCGAGTACAAAAGGGGCGTACATGAAGCATATTGTCAAGCTCAATATCTACCAAGCAATCAACAGGTTAGAGGGTGAGAATCAGCGTCGCTACTCTGATAATGAAATTGCTCGCTTAACCGGTCTACACCGCCATACAGTTGCTTTGATACGCAAGGGACGAGACGACAAGCTTTTGGCTGGCCTGCTCAACTTTTTCGCCTCCGAAGGAATGCCCGTCACCATTGCCGACTTATTCAGCGTCACTACCGTTCCTGACCTTGCCAACACCGGCCAAGCGTCTGCCACTCTTGCACCGGCGACACTCTCGGCCACTGGCAAGCTGAGTAACACTGTAAGCGATTAGTAAAGCGCAATAGGCGATTCCGGCGCGAGAATAAATCTCTGTCGCTATTTCATTTTCTATTTCAAAGGAGAATTGAACATGTCACAAGTGAATCCTGTACCCGCCAAGAAGGGCGGTTGCATGGGAAATCTATTCAAGATTGTTGGTGCAGTCGTTGTCGGTTTTATTGTTTTGGTGATAATAGTCAGCATTGTCAATCCAAGTCGCTCCACCAAGACCACAGGTACAGCCGTTTCCGTCGCTCCCGGCAAAGTGGCGGTGAGTGAGCCACAGTCTGTCACCGTCGTTGCTGACCCGCCTACTGCTACGCCTGAATGGATGGCTCCGCCGTATGACGAGGTTTGCGGTAGTAATTCAGAACTAACGGAAGTCCAGCAAGAAGCCAAAGTTAAGAAAATGATTAAAAAGAAAGTCGTTGGTTGGACCGGCATAGTTTATGATGTTGCTCGCAATGGCGATAAGTACAAAGTGTCGGTTAATATGCAGCAGGGCTTTATCAGAACAAAAGATGTTGTCATATCTGGCATGTCAGAAGATGATGCCGTTGCGCTAAATGTTGATCAAGAAATTTCGTATGACGGCACCATTGACGATATTAGTATTTCATTTGGCGTTATCTGCAATCCGTTGACTATTACGGATGCTGTGATTACGGCGAAGTAACTCCCCACCCCTCACCACCCGCCGCCATGCGCCTGTCGCTGGCGGCTTTTTTGTGTCCCGAAAACAGCGTTTAATTGGACACAAAACTATTTGGCTGTTAAAGAATTTCGTACAATAACTTTGATTCGGTATACCTGATTAAAGTTTTAGGCGATTTTCTTATGCGGGTAGGTCCTGCCCCTACTGTGGGCTGTGCAGCCCCGCTGCGGTTTCCTCATGTTGCACTCAGAGTTTTCCAGCGGTTGCCCTTGATGCTGTCAGCATGTCATATAGCCACGCGGCCGCATGTTGTGTTACCAATCGTTCGCGCTATCCCACTCTACTCCTAGCCACTTCCATAGCTTGCGTTGCGTCCAGTTGTGACACCGTACTA
>DATLXA010000022.1:0-24472 GCA_035576105.1 Bacteriovoracaceae bacterium | reverse complement strand
AATCCAAAATGAAATCAGATGAAGCAACTCATCTGGAAGGGCAAAGGGCAATTTTATCTCTAAATTTAAGTAGATTTACCAAAGATTTGGAGTTGAGGAAGCTTAGGTGCGCCGGTTAAAGCGCACCACGCTCTAATTAATTGATAATGAAAGAATATTTGCCTTCGTCAGACCGTCCCTGGTCACCACGAAGGCAAACGATCACCTAGTTTACCCTCGAACGATCTTCACTTCCTGAATCTTCACATCCGTCTTCGGCCGGTCTCCCGCGCCCACCGGTACGTCTCCGATCTTCTTGACCACGTCCAGCCCCTTCACGACTTTCCCGAACACCGTGTGCCGGTTATCCAGATGCGGAGTGGCCCCCAGTGTGATGAAAAACTGTGACCCGTTGGTCCCGGGCCCGGCGTTGGCCATGGAGAGGATCCCCTCAGAGGTGTGCCGGAGCTTCGGATTGAATTCGTCTTCGAACTTATACCCCGGACCGCCGCGGCCCGAGCCCTCTGGACATCCGCCCTGGATCATGAAGCCGTTGATCACCCGGTGGAACACCAGACCGTCGTAGTAAGGCCCTTCCTTACTGGTCTTCTGCTTGCCCTCGGCGAGGTTCACGAAGTTCCAGACCGTCTGCGGGCACTCTTTGTGGTAGAGCTCGATCTCGAACTCTCCCAGGGTGGTCTTGAAGACGGCCGACAAGGCCCCGACTTCTTCTTTGTGGTCTGATTTTTCACTTTTCATTGATCCGAACATGGTAGCTCCTCTTAGAGAATGAGTTCTGGTGGTTGGGCCAACTGGTATGGTTTTTCCAGATTAACCTTTATGTCTTTACTGAGTATTTTTTTTATCTCGATCGAAAGCGCGGGCCGTGGGGTGAGGTCACTGCCGAAGGGACTAAGCCATTCAGCACTCAGGCTGAAGAACCCCGCCTCCTCCAGGTCATTCTCGACCATCCACTGGACCAGCCCCTGCTTGGTGAAGCAAGAACTGAAAAGGATGGTCGGGTTCCGGTCGTACCGGCCGGCGCGGACCTTGCTCTTGAATTCCGCGATCTTCTTGGCAAAGATCACGTCATCCACCCACACCACGTCCACTTCCCGGACCGAGGGGATCTTCAGCGAGCGGATCCCCCCGCGCACTTGCTCCAACGTGTTGGAGAAGAAAGCGGACTCTTCCACCGGTTTAAGGAATCTCTTGGAGGTCGAACGGAAGTAGTCCTCCAAACGCTCGTTGTACTGGGCCTGGAGTTCGATCAGCTGCAGGTAGTTGAGCTGGTAGGCAGAGGCCAGCTTGGGAAAATTCAGGTACTGGAAGGAGCTCCCCTTCACGCACTGAGAAGCCGCCGAGAAATTGGCCCAGGCGGGAAGCTCTGCCAGGAAAAACTGCTCCACTCCCGAAGTGCGGTAGGCCCCGTCGTCCAGGTCCTTGCGGACCTCGCCGGTGCTACAGCCCAGCAGGATCAGCAGCGCTAAAAAGTTTAAATATTTCATCTTCAATGCCTTTGAGTTTTTGCAGGTCAGTGGTCCAGGCGTCTTTCAGGTTGGGACGCAGAGGAGTTAGTTCGAAGAACCCAGGTTCTTCCCGGTCCAGCTGAAGAATGCTCTGATCTTTCCTGGTGTGTGAGACCAGGATGTGGTCCACGCCTAAGGTTTTCAAATCGAGGTTATTGTTCTCCGGGTGCTTCTTGCCGTGCCGAAACTCGGGCCGCTCCAGAGTCAGGAAAAGTCTTCGGCTATCGATGAGCTCGTCGAGTGCTGTGACGTTGTGGCCGGAGAAGAAGTTGAGCTGTGGGATGGGCTCCACAGGTTTGGGGATCTTCGCCTGGACAAAATCATCCAGCTCCTGCCACTCCCGCAGTTTCCTGGAGAAAACTTCGATGTCGCTCTCGAAGCGGTCTTCGATCAGTTTGAATAACTCCAGCAGCGCTCTGCGAGTTTTGTCTCCGGCCAGTTTTAGGAATTCGGAGAACGGCTCTTCTTCAGTGGTCACCAGGAATAGTCTCGAGCGCTCGTCCTGCAACCACTCACCCAGGGCGAGCAGGATCTGGGCCGCAAGGCTACCGGACCCGATCAAGGCCAGTTCTCGCGGTGAACTCTCCTTGGCCGTTCTTGCGAACTCCAGGGCCCCTGGCCCGTATTTTACCTGGTGCGAGACTCGGCCTTCTCCTAAAGCGCGACCGGTGACGGACGCCGATGATGGAAAAAGATCAGTACGAAGGTCCAGCACCAGGTCGAAGTCTTCGTACATTTCTAAAGTGCTTTGCAGCGAATCGACGAACTCCTGAGAAAGCCGTTCAAACTTCTCCGGACTACTTTCCCTCTGGGCCGCGATGAAATCATTCGGGCACACCTGGTAGATGACCCGGAACAGGTCCCGGAAACGGGTCTTCCCCTCTACGGCTTCACCCGGAGCGAGAAATCTTTTAGTGACCGAGACCACCTGGTGAGGTTTTATTTCCTGGACAAGTTTTAGGTGGTTTTTTAAAGGGGTAGCGTAGTCGCAGGCCCACTTGGAGGCGGATCCATCGAAGGCAAAAGAGTCATCTTTCAGGATCTCTAGACCCGAGGGAGAAACGTAATCGGTCGGATGGAGGTCTAATGAGGAATACGCCGCGGGCAAGGATTCCGCAGCATCAAACAAGGTAACCGCCGCCCCATGATGGTGAAAACGCAGTGCCGCTTCAAGCGCAATAGGTGAATGGCCCAGAATGGCAAGTTTCATAAAAAAAGACCTCCGGAGGAGGCCTTGATAGTAGCAAAATAAATTTAAGAGGGCGACGAATTAAAGGAAGTAGACCTTGGCTTCGCCCTTATCGATGCAAGAGAACTCAGCGTACTGGTAGATGAAATCAATGAAGCTTGAAAGTGCCGCGAAACTTGGTAGTTCCGTGTCGAAATCCCCACCAAGTCTAAGCCACGCATCGCCTTTTTGGTCGATGTATTCAGTAGCGTGTCGAACTGTGACCACTGCTGGCAGGTAAGATCCCTTAGAGAAATAAAGTTTCAGAGTGACCTCGTGGCCCGCCTTGAACTGGTTCTTGGCCTTTAAGCTAAAAGGTAATTGGAATTGGCAGCCGGTTCCGGAGATGTCTAAGAGTTTCATAGGAAAACCAGTTCCCTGGTCATCGACCACAGAGTACACCCCAAGAAATTCTTGGAAGACCACTCGTTCGAATGTCCGGCGTTTCTGTTCGATGCTCTCTTTTCTTTTAGCGGTAAAATCGACTACTTTTTTATCGTCAGACATGAGTTTCTCCCCTGATTTCTTACTGCCTGACCTATCGTCAGTTGCCGCAGAAGACCTGAGGAAAAAAAGGAAAAGACTTACAGGACAACTTTTTCCAGGGGGTTCAGGGTATCCGGGGCCATAAATTTCTGAGCTAATCGCTCAAAGTGCTCGGTGACGTCGGTGATGCAGATCCGGATCTCCCGGATGGCCGGTGCGGGAATGGGCTTAACCAGCACCCCGAGTTGGTAGAGGTATTCAATCTGCTCAGCTAACACTTCGCCAGACTCCACCAGAGTGACATCCTTACCGAGTACCTTGAGCAGGTCATTTTTGAGCACCGGATAATGAGTGCAGCCCAGGATGATGGTTTTAAATTTTAGAGCTTTCACCACGTTGAGGTACTTCTCGGCGATGAGGTTTGTGACCGTGTCTCCACCCCAGCCCTCTTCCACTAGAGGAACGAATAGTGGACAGGCCTGCTCAAACACTTCGGCTTCCTGGTCGAGGTTCTTCAGCGTTTGCTCATAAGCATGAGAGCGGATAGTAGCTGCCGTTCCCAGGACCGCGATGCGCTTGTCCTGCGACACTTTTAGCGCCGCCGCCGATCCGGGCTCGATGACGTTGAGCAGAGGAATGCCTTGGTACTCTTTTTCACCCAGAAAAACCGTCGAAGCCGAGTTACAGGCGATAACGATGGCCTTGACGTTTTGTTCTTTGAGAAAACGCATGATCTGCAAACCGTAGAGCCGGATGGTCTCGGGAGATTTGTTCCCATAGGGTAGCCGGGCAATGTCTCCCAGGTAGCAGAAGGACTCTTGTGGGAATTTTTTGGAGAGCGTCTTCAGTACCGTCAGTCCACCTAGGCCCGAGTCGAAGATCCCAATCGCCTGAGCGGAGGTCGGTGGTACTTCCAGCTTCAGTAAAGGGATTGTGATGTCTTCAGAACTCATGTTACTTCCTGGATAAGATATCCTTCAACTTGGTCACCCGCTCCAGATTCTTCAACAGATCCGGAGAGAGAAGGCCCGATTGTGTAAGTATTTTATCAGAAAGTAGCGTCTTTAAAAAATCTTTTTCCCACAGAGAAGCGTATTGGGACTTGGAAGACTTGCGGGCCATGTCCATCGCCCCCCGCAGATTCTTGGGCTTGATTCCCGGGAATGACTTTCTGGCGTCGTCGTTCACCACCACCGTCGGGTGCTCGAGGCTCTCAGTGAGCTTGCGCCCCGTCAGCGCCAGTTCCGGGATGGCGTAATCGAGGGCCTTCATGATGACCTTGGCCTCCACCTCGGGAAGCTTGATGCGCATCCGTTTGAGACCCTGGAGTTCGGAGTAGAGATCGAGCAGCTCACCGTAGGTGGTGACGTCCGGGCCACCGATCTCAAAGATCTTATGACTGGTGGTCTCGAACTCGAGGGCACTTTTGAGGTAACTCAGGAGATCTTTCAACGCCAGCGGCTGACAGGGTTTACTCAGCAGAGTGATGTCGGGACGGAAAGGCAGCCGCTCCGAGAGTGCTTTGATGATCTCAAATGAAAGGGAGCCTTCACCGAGGATGATGCTTGCCCGGAACTCGATCACCGGCAGACCGCTGCAGCCCAGAATCGACCCAGTGAGATGACGGCTCCGCAGGTGCGGCGACAAGGGCCGGTCCTGGTCCCCCAGGCCACCGAGGAAGATGATTCCGGCCCCGGTGGGCCTGATCCAGTTGATGAAGTTCACCGCGGCCAGGGCTTCTTCGTATTCAAAGACACTCCCTTCGCTCTTGAGTCCGTGCACCAGGTAGTAGGCCTTGTCCACTTTCGGAAGCTTGGGCAAACTCTGCGGCTGCAGCAGGTCTCCCTCGAGCATTTTCACCTGCTCCAGACCTTTCTTGTCTTTTGTTTTTTGTCGCACCAGCGCGATCACATGGTGGTTCTCTGCCAGGAGTTCCGGAACGAGGGCCTTGCCCACAAAACCATTCGCACCGGTCACAAGGATATCCATAAAACCTACTTTTTTCCTGAAATAACGTGCCATTTTAAATACTCACCAAACGCCTTCATGACGATGAGATGAACCAGCGCTTGACTGTAGCGGTATACATACCACGGCAGTGCCGGTCTGAATTCATGCAGAGCGGACATGACATACCTTTTGTCTAAGACCTCTCGAAACTCGAGCCGTCCCCGGTCCTGCTCCGCGGATAGAATGCCTCCCACCACGTACATCAGCTGGCGGTCCGGAGTGCTCCGCTCTGGACTTTTTTTCAAGATCAGGATGCGGATGTTGGGTCGCACCAGGTAGAAGGTACAGGTGTCGCCTTCTAACGTCACCTTTACCAAGGTTGAAAAAAATCTCGGGAGCCACTGGAAGTATTCTTCTGCCACCCAGGCGGCGTCTCTTCCTGGAGGGAGAACCAGGCGCTGGATGGAGCGCACGTCTTTCTGCACGGGGACGTGGCCCTTGAAGGCTTTTTTGGGTGCAGTGATCAGCGCATCGGTGAGCGTCTCATCCAGTGATGTTTTTACGTCTTCCGGGTGGGGCCAGGCGTACTCTTTCTGGGCCAGCATCTCGTACTTGAGGCTCAGCACCAGTGGATAGACCAGGTCCTTGGGTACGCCGGTGATGAGAGAAACCCAGTAGCGAGAGAGCCAGATGGGAATGATGTTGAGGGTAAAGATTTTTGTGTTCTTGCGGATCTTCGCTGCCGCCTTCACGATCAACCCTTGGTAAGTGATGATCTCGGGCCCGCCGACATCGTAGATCCGGCCTTGGACACTTCCATCGTTGCTACAGCGCTCGAGCACGTTGATGACATCTCCCAGAGCGACCGGTTGGGAACGGGAATTGGTCCAGGCCGGGCAGATCATCACCGGAAGTTTTTCTATCAGCCGCTGCAGGATGGTGAACGACGAACCCTGCGCTCCGACGATCAGGCCCGCTCTGAGGACGGTGGTTTTAATCCCGGAGGCGCGGATGGTTTCCTCTACCTCTAACCGGCTTTTAAGATGCCAGGAGAGTTCCTCTCCCAGTGGGATCATCCCTCCCAGGTAGAGCAGGTGCTGCAGTTTGAATTTCTTCGCGGCCCGGACAAAATTATCGGCCATGATCAGATCAAAGTCATAGAAGGTTCCCTGAGACAAAGAGGCGGAAGGGAGCATAGAGTGGACCAGGTAGTAGGCTTCCTGACATCCGTCGATGGCCAGTGAAATATCTTTTAGAGAAAACAGGTCACACTTTTTCCAGGTGAGCCGTTCGTGGTGTGACTCTCTTAATCCTCGCGAAAGACCGACGATCTGGACGGTAGGGTCTTTCAGCAATCTGTCAATTAACGCGCGTCCAATGAATCCACTAGCGCCGGCGATCAAAATCTTTTTCATGAGGGCCCAAGGGAAAGTTTTGGAAAGTGTAGCATACCGGTGAGAGTGATCACCACGATAAAGTAATTTAGCTGGGAATGTCACCCGGGCCGTAGCATAATCAACTCATGATTTTCATGAGGTTATTGCCTGGTGTCCTAAAAGAATTGTCAAAGCACGTCCCCACTGTCCTCTTCCAGACGGTGGAATGGAGCGAGCTGGCCTCCGAACTGCCCAAGATCACCCGCAGGATTTTACAGAAAGAAGGCTACCAGGACCTCTTCGATTATCAGAAAGATTTCCTCTCGGCCGTCGGCGTAGAACTCACCAAAGAGCCGGTGGTGCACGCCTCGATGAAAAATAACAAGGCCGCGGGTGAGACTCTGCTCAAGCTCTACTTCACTCAACTTTTTTCTCCCTACGGTCTCTTCCTGGATCTCCGGGGCCATCACTTCGTGTGGGAGAACTCATCTCTGAAGTGGCACCCTTCTGGCTTCTGGACGAAGTTCGGGGATAACTTCCGGCACGGACTGCTGCAGGTCTACGAGGGCTTCTACTTGGAAGATGAAAAAACTTACTACCAGGGGCTGGCGGCCATAGGCCTGATCTCTCCGGACTGGCACAAGGAAGACATAAAAAAATTGGGAGACCTTTTCAAGGCCCAGTTCGGGTCGGCGATGGACTCGGAGATGAGCTTCGAACTCGACCACTTCAAACAATCCATCCTCAAGACGTCAAACTTCCTTCTGGAGAAGAAAGTTAAGATCTCCAAGGACTTCCTCTACCTGGGGATCTACCTGGTGACACTCTACTCGAGCCTGGATGAAACCAAGGAAAAGCTACCCGTGCGGGACATCTACTTGGAAGTCCGGAAGAACTTCGAAAATTAATTATTGAACCTTATTCTGCTGAGTCTTCGGATCCGCTTGCCTACGACGTGGCACTCGGAATGCGTGGTCACCGCACTGGTGGAAAACCATCCGAAATTCTGGGCGTCCGACTGGCATTCTTTCATCCATAGGGGCGAGTTGGTGTAGGTGATTTCTTCTCGGGGTGAGTACCACAATGAGTGGTTAGGATTTTCAATGTCCACCAGCACCTCGAGCAGGTACCCGGCGCCGATGCCTCCCTGGCATCCGGCTTCTTCCCACGTGGCGGTGAGGGCGAGCTTGCGGCAGGTGAAGTTCATGGTGACGCCGGGGAAGTAGCTATTTTTCTGAGTAAAGTCCGGGCCATGGTTGATCGCAATTTTTCCCAAAACCTGGCAGTTCCTCTCCGCCCGAGACAGCACCGCAGTGGTAGCGCCGATGACCCGAGTGATGGAGGAGTCCTCCACGGGGAGGCACTTGGCAGCGAGTTTATAAGTGGAAACAGCATGGGCAGAGAGGCAGAGAAACGTGGACAGCAAGATGATGACTTTCATACTCCCCCTTAATCGGAACTGGAGTCCATCATAGCAGGATTCGCCGGAGGGCCTCTTGACCCGGTAATATTCTCGGCTCCTGTCCAAAAGATTTACACTCGCTTGGATCTACTCTTGTGAATTCTAGAGCATCCCAAGTGCCAGCTTACTGATCTCATCCTTGTGAGTCACGTGCAGCAGATGGGTCGAATGAGCAATCTCGACGATCTTGATCGATTTCATCTTCTTCATTGCCGCATAACCCTGGGCACTGATCCCGCTGATGGCCGAGGCGTGCATGACAAAAAGTGATTTATTCTCCCGGAAGAGCTGCTGGTCGACCTGTTGGTACCCTTCGACCTGCAGGTCCAGCGTCTGTCGCTTGAGGAGATTCTCGAAGTTCTTCATCCCAGTCTTCCACACCGCCGGTGGTTTCTTGTCCGGGTAGGTGATCTGGGTCTGGATCAGGATGCGCAGGTTCTTATCCGGGATGGTGTCTTGAAGACTTTTCTTAATCTCTGCCCACGGGAGAGACAGGTCTGTGTGGTCCACGATCCCTTCGATCACCTTGAAGAGCTCCGAGTCTCCGAAGGGCGACAGGCCCACGTCGGTGATCACTCCGCCCTGGATGAGCTCCGGATACTTAATGGCGAAATCGTAGACGACCTTCCCCCCCAGGCTGATGCCGAGGAAAAAATACTTCTGTCCCGGAGCGTGCTGAAAGAGCACGTCACGGATGCCGTCGGAGGTGGAGTCGTAGGAGATCTCCCGCATCGCCTCCGGAGTGAGGTTGAGTCCCACCTGCACTCGTCGTTCAGAATTAGGATCCAGGATCATGATCTGGAAGTGATCCTTGAGGTCGACGATGATGTCCCGGAAATCCTCCGGACCGCCGATGAGTCCCGGGAGGCACACCAGTACCGGGCCTGAATTCAAACCATGGCCGACAAAATTCATAGCATTCCTCTTTTATACGGTAGTAAATCTTCTACGGTCCGGGGCAGGGCGTATCCTCTGGGAGAGCTCAACGGGAACTGGCGCAGCTCTTCCACGATCACTCCCAATGAAAACAGGATGAGCTTCATGGAGATCACTGTTCCCTCGAAGACGCTCTGGGATCCGAGCCGTTCGTTGAGTAAGAAGCGGTCGATGTTTTTCCAGTCCAGCCACGGGCAGTGGACGCGAGCGACGTCCATGTAGTGCTTCATCCCTTCCCGGGATTCTTTGAGGTAGAGGTACTTCATGGGCGCGAAGAACGGATGCTTGCGGTGGTTCCAGATCTCCATAGGAAGATACTTGGAGGCCACTTCCCGCAGGGCCCACTTTTCGGTCAGCCCGTAGATGAGATATCTTTCCGGAATCTGCGAAACAACTTGGGTGAGTGCTGGATCGAGAAAGGGTGTACGGCCCTCGAGAGAATGGGCCATCTCCTGCCGGTCACCGACGTTGACCAGGATGTAGTGAAGCAGATCGGTCCGCATGGAGGTCCAGGAGTTAAAGTCCCAGTGCGAGTCGTTGACACCTTGCGGGTACTCTTCTTTGAGGTACCGCTGGAGATCCTGGCAGGCGTCGCCGACGAACTTCGAGAGTTCGGATCCAGTGAGGTAGCGGAACATCCGGTGCTTCATGGTGCGGGCGAAGACCGACGGAATTTTTCCATTGAAGTAAGAAGCGATCAGCTGGTCGTTGAAGCTCGACTTCCCGTCCAGGTGTCCCATGTTGATCTGGCGCTCTTTCTGAAAATAGCGCTCCACCACACTCTTAGAGAAGGCCGGGTGGCGGCGGATGAAGTTTTTCAGTTTCTGGATCCGCAGGTAGGAATACCCACCGAGCCATTCGTCAGCACCTTCTCCCGAGAGGACCACCTTCACCGACTTGGCGGCATGGGCCGAGAGGAGATTCTTCGCCGCTCCGTGGGGGTTGGTCACCGGGTTCTCGAAGGCCACAATAGATTTGATCAGGCTGGGGAAGAAGTTCTTCCCGGTCATGGTGACCACCGAGTGCTTCACTCCCAGGTGCCGGGCCACGGCCCGCGCCCGGTCACTCTCGTCCAGGTCACGGTCGGAGAACCCCACTGTGAAGGCTTCTGGTTTCGCACCCAGCTCGACGGCCATGGCGGTGACCAGGGCACTGTCCACACCGCCGCTGAGGTAGCAGCCGACGTCGACGTCTGCGACCAGCCGTCTTCTGATGGATTTCAGTAGCTCCGACTCGAGTTTCTCCAGCGACTCCTCCCGGGAGAGAGAGCGCTCTTGGAACAGCGGAAGAGCTTGAAAATTTTCCCAGTGGAGGGCCCCGGAGTCGATGTCGAGTGTGTACACCCGCCCGGGGAGAACGTGGAAGACGTCCTTGAGTGCTGTCCTGGGTGGGATCATCATGCGGCCGATGAAGGACTTGGTGTACGCCTCGTCGATCACCGGCGTCTCACAGCTGATCGCCTTCATCTCGCTCGAGAGGGTCAGGGCGGTGGCGTCCCGTTTATAAAACAGCGGCTTCACCCCGTGGGGGTCTCGGCCGAAATGGAGTTTTTTATTTTTGCGGTCCAGGAAAATGAAGGCGTACTCTCCGGAGATGCGGGAGAGCCCGGCGCTCCCCTTGAGCGCGAAGAGGTTGAGCAGCACCTCACTGTCACTCTTAGTCGAGAAGCGCAGGCCCTCGGCCGTGAGCGACTCCCGGATCTGCTGATAATCGTAGAGTTCACCGTTGATGATTCCGACCAGCTCGCGCGCGGGCCCAGGGGAAGACTTCAGCGGCTGCGCTCCCCCGCTGACGTCGATGATGCTCAGCCGGGTGTGAAGGAGTGCGACTCTGCCTTCCGCCATCCAGCCGTAGCCGTCCGGACCCCGGTGGCTCAGCAGGTTGACCGGCGCCAACAGCTCCGCAGGGTCGATGTCGTTTTTAAAATGTACTCTTGCCCAGATCCCGCACATTGGAAAATCCTAACTTAAGAGAGTTTTTCCACCGTCGATCGCGATGGTCTGGCCGATGATCTGTCCCGCGAACTCGGAGCACAGGAAGTTCACCAGTCCCGCCACGTCCTCCGGGGTGCTGAGCCTCCCACTGGGAGTTGCGTCCACGGATTTCTTGGTCCGATTTTCTTTATCCGGAAACGCCTCGACCGCGTCCGTGAGCACCAGCCCCGGGCAGACACAGTTCACTGCGATCCCCTTCGGTGCCCATTCGTGAGCGTAGTGACGGAACAGCGACTCCAGCGCACCTTTGCTGCTTCCCACGGCCGCGTAGTACGGGATAACTCTGGTACCTCCGGAAGAGGTAATGCCGATGACTCTTCCCCCGCTGGGCATGAGGGGAACCAGTTCCTGCAGCAGCTGGTGGACCGCGAAGACGTTGATGTCGAAGGTCCACTTCATGTGCTTGAGGCTCAGGTCGATGGCCTCTTTGTGGACTCCACTGGCCGCGCAATGGACCACGAAATCAACCTGCGTGGCCTGCGCTTTAATCTGGTCAATGGTTTCCTTGAACTTCTCCGGGTGCGTGAGATCACCTCTGATGGTGTGGATCTTTAGTCCTTCTTTGCTCGCTTCTTGGGAGAGCTCGTCGGCCGACTGCCGGTCTCGCCCGTAGAGCGCGAAAACGGTGGCCCCGGCGCGTGCGAGGTCGAGGCTGATCGCCCGCCCGATGCCCCGGGTACCACCGGTCACCACCGCAACTTTACCAGGATATTTTTTCATGAGTTGGTGTCTCCCAGAGATCTTCCGCCGTCGATGGTGATGACGGTGCCGGTGATGTACGAGGCGTCCGGCGAGCATAGGAACGCTGCCAGGGCGCCCACTTCGTACGGCTGCCCCATGCGGGCCGCGGGGATCCTCTTCTTCAGCCCGCCGTTCTCTTCAATGTTTTTTATTAGGCCTTCGGTCATGGGGGTTTCAATTAACCCCGGGGCGATGGCGTTGACCGTGACTCCCCGGTGCGCGACTTCCAGTGCGAGCGTTCGGGTGAATCCTTCGATGCCCGCTTTCGCCGCCGCATAGTTTGTCTGGCCCCGTTTACTGTACTGGGCGCTGATGGAACTGAGGTTGATGATCCGGCCAAACTTCCCCTGGTACATTGCTTTTAGACAGGCGTGGGAGAGGGCCATGGTGGTGAGCAGGTGTTCCTGGATAATCTCCAGGTGCTGCTGAAAATCAGACCCGAGGAACAACCCGTCTCTGATCCGACCCGCGCAGTTGATGAGCACCGCGGGCCGTGAGCCCATGGAGTTGATCACTTCTTCGTGCAGGGCCATCGCGTCCGAGGGAGCGGAAAGGTTCCTGGCGAAGACTTTCACCGTCGCCTGCGGGTTCAAACTCTGAAGCTCACTCTGCCCTCTCAACGCTTTCTCGTGGTTGCCCGCGTAGGCCAGTGCCAGGTCAAAATCTGGGAGAAGTCGCTGTGCGATCCCGAAACCAATCCCTGACGTTCCGCCAGTGATCAGCGCAAATTTTCTTGTCATAGTTCCTATTCCTTAGAAAATACGATGCACGCGTTCTGTCCACCGAACCCGAAACTATTACTCAGCACATGCGTGAGCTTCACGTCCCGACTCTCGTTGGGAACGTAGTCCAGGTCACACTCGGGA
This sequence comes from Bacteriovoracaceae bacterium, assembly GCA_035576105.1. Lineage (GTDB taxonomy): Bacteria > Bdellovibrionota > Bacteriovoracia > Bacteriovoracales > Bacteriovoracaceae > Peredibacter. Next base: position 11,925 of record DATLXA010000022.1, on the reverse strand, counting down.
TCCGGCACATGGTAATTAATGGTGGGAGATACCTTCTGCCGCTGCAGCATGATCAGGCAGGCAACCGCTTCGATGGCACTGGAGGCGATGGTCGAATGGCCTATCTGAGACTTGAGCGAACTCACCGGGATTTTGTAGGCCCCGGCACCGAACACTTTCTTGATTGCCAGAGTTTCCAGCCGGTCGTTGAGCGGAGTGGAAGTCCCGTGGGCGTTGATGTAGTCGATGTCTTCTTTTTTGATCCCTGCGGTGGAGAGGGCTTCCTCGATCGCCTGCATGACGGCCGATCCGTCGTCGCGTCCATCTGTTAAGCGGTAGGCGTCGCTGGTGCAGCCGTAGCCTTTAACCACGCCCAGGATCTTGGCCCCGCGCTTGACGGCACTTTCTCGGGTTTCCATCATGAGAACAGCAGCACCTTCACCGCGTACGAACCCAGAACGGTCTTTGGCAAAGGGACGGCTCGCTTTGTGTGGTTCCACGTCGTCGGTGGTGAGCGCGCCCAGTAAAAAAAAGTTTAAGAAGTTACTCGGTTCGCAGCGGGCGTCGACTCCACCCACCAGGCACCGCTCCCACCTTCCGGTGCTGATGCCTTGGTAGGCCATGCCGATGGTCTGGTTGCCACTGGCGCAAGCGCTGTTGACACTGATGACATTCTCCACTGAGACGTCGCTCATGCCTTTGGATTTTAACACTGAGTTCAGCACGTCCAGCGAAGATTCACAGCAGAACCTGCGGTGATCGTAGTCCTCACCCAGCCCTCCCTGGAGAACTTCGGTCACCAGTTCGAAGGACACGCCGTCGGCGGTCCCGTAGACGATGGCGTCGACCTTGGTGTCCACAGGAATATTCTTTAAACATTGTTCCGTCGCCACGGCAGTCATCAGCCAGGACTTAAGGATTTTTTCCTTATCGGCGGTCTTAAAAAACTCCGACTCTGGAAGATCAGAACGGCCGATGACAGCACCGTAGGGCACAGGAAAGTTTTCGCCCACCAGGTTTCCCTTGATGCTCTTGACCCCCGACTCTCCGGCGAACATCCTCTTCTCGAACTCCTCGGGCGTGTTGCCCAGAGGTGAGACGATCCCGTAGGCCGTGATCACCACCTCGTGCTTCATGCTGGGTTGGCCACGATGAACTGGATGAGGTCATTCACGGTGACTTTTTTAAAATCGGCGGCCCCGCCGTTTTTATTTTTGGCGAACTCGGCGACTTCCTTGAAGTCGAGTTCGATGCCGATGGAATTCTCCAGCTCGGAGCTGATGTCTAAGAGGTCGATGCTCTCGAGTCCCAGGTCATCCATCAACCGGCTCTCTGTCTTGACCTGAAGGTTCTGGTTATTTAAAACGTCTCTGATGACTTTCTGAACTGTTTCTAAAAGCTGGGCTTCGTTTGACATTACGATCTCCTTACGAGGTTTACAATTTGATCACTGATTCCAAAATAAAATTTTTCATCGGACACCGCGAGCTGCTTCCACGCCGTCTTGCTCCCACTCTTCGAGAGCAGCATCGCGCCCGCCCCTTCAGTGATGACCCGCTTCTCGCCCTTGGCCGTCCTCGCCACCACCAGGAAGTCGTCGAAGGCGTGTGACGAACACACCAGGGCGAGCTTCACCCGGTCGTGCCACAGGTCTTCCTCTGCCTGCTCAAGTGCTTGCAGTGAGCCGGCCTTCGAGTGCGTGTAGACGTTGAGCACTCCCTGGATCCCCAGGAAGATCCCTAGCTGCGCCGGGACCAGGTTCGGGAGTTGCTTGAGGTACATCTTAGGAGTCCGCAGCTTCCGGTAGAGCTCGGCGAACTTCACTTCTTCCCCGGCGATGATCTTGGCGGTCGACGGAGCGTCGATGGGCCCGTTCTCCACGGCACAGTAGATGCCGACGCAGAACGGGGACTGCGCCAGGTACGGGTCGATGATGGATTTCGCGTCCGCGCACAGGTTTGCCAGCAGTAGCGACGCCCGGCTCATGGAGCGGAAGGCCCGCGGATCCGGGATGGTGATTTCGGAATTCTCCACGCTGATGCGGCTGACGTTAGTAAGGGTCTTCCCGAAAGTCTCGTCCTTGAGCTCACTGGCCGCAAGTGAGAGGTCCGGGACGTTGACTTTCTTCCATTTGATTTCACTCATGAACGGTCTTACCTTTTTGAGATTCAAGCCACGCACGGCTGACGTAATCGAAGTCTTCGGAGGCGAGGTTGCTGCGGGGAACGTGGCCAAAGAGGATGCTCGCAGCGGAGACTTTTACGCCGTTAACTTCGATGTGCCCTTCGGCCATGGAGTAGGACTTTGCTATTTTGGTGATGCTGACGATGATGTGACAGCGGTCTTCCGGAGCGACGTTGCGATAAAATTTTGCGGACTTGACGGTACCCAGGACCGGCAGAACATCGGTCTTGAACAGGGCGATGCACTTGCCGGCCATCTGGGCCATCATCTCGATCTGGAGCACCCCCGGGACGATCGGCATCCCGGGGAAATGATCCTGAAAAAACTCATCTGTTTTTGGAAAGGTCTTCACCCCGGTGGCGGTCTTCCCGGGGTCGCACTCAAGAATCTGATCTATTAATCGCCAGCGCAAAATCGACCCCAAATAAGAAAGTTATTTAGAGTCGATTATAGCGGAGTCCGTAGTTTTTAAAACTTGTTTTTAATTTCCGCCCTTTCCACCCGCGCCGCCTTTCCCACCGCGCTTAATCAGGTTTCGCAGGTGAGAAGTGGAGCTTCCTGCTTTCTGGACTTCGATCGCCTCCATCCCTCTCTCGTACCCCAGGTCCCACTGCTTTTGGATCCCTTTCTGGAAATTCTCCAGGCTCTTCGGGATACCGTTCTTAAGAAAAATGAGCAGGTTCGGTTTCGGATCGAAGGTCAGCTTATCGATACCCACCAGGTCGACCCATTTTACTTTCTTATTTTGGATCTTCTTGTAAACCATGTCCGACTGACTGAAACCGAAGGTTACGCCGATCGCCAGGTCGCCAATCCCTTCGTAGAGTTCGATCGGGTAGTTCGAGACCACTTCATCGGCCAGGGACTCGGCGAGTTCTAGAGGAAACAGGTCGACCGCACCGGTGAAGTAATAGTCGTTCCCGATCTTGGCCGGATTGGTGAGGAACGGGTCGGAGATCGAAGCCCGGGCCGCCTCTTCGGTGGAGATCCCGGTCATGACTTCCGTCTTACTTTCCACGAAGCTCATCGGAAAGTTTTTGGCGATCGGAGACTGGAACCCTTCGATGGCAAGGGCCGTGTCCGCATCCGTAAAGAATACCTGAGTAAAGGATTTAAGCGAGGTCCGCGGTAGTCCCACTTTCTCTGGACCGAAGTGGGCCCGGGCAGCGATCATGATGAGCTTGGGACCGGTGGCCGACTGGTTAAATGTGTTGTCCGGCAGAGATGCCGGGACGTCCTCCGGGATGTTCAGGATGGGAGTATAGAAGATCTGCGGGATCACCGTGAAGTCGGTGTTGTTCTCGAACTTCTTTTTAATCTTCAGTAGGTTCTTGGTCTCGACCGTCGCCTGACGGACCACACTCTGGTACTCCGCCGACTTGGCGTACTCGAGGGCGAGCTTGTCGTCCTTGAAGGAATTGTAGATGGCCGAAGAAAGAGAGGCTCCGCAGGTGGTGATGATGACGTCCGGGATCCAGCCTTTCTTCTTGAGACCGGCGATCACTCCCAGAGCAGCGCCGGGAGCAATCCCCAGGCCGCCGACCACCAGGGCGCGCTTAAACTTTTTCTCCTGGGCCCACGAGGCACTGGTGCCCAGGGACATAAAGAGCAGGAAACTGAACATCAGGTGCAGGGTGACTCTCATAAAACATCTCCGATTAATTTTTGAGAGAAGTCCGAAGCGGACTCCTCGACTTTGTAATATAAAATATTCGCTTCATCACTGAGGTTGATCATCTGCTTGTTGTCTTCTTCCCAGATCTTCTGCAGCCCCTTGATGGAGAGCTTCCCGTTAGAGGTGCGGGGGAACTTCGCCATCAGGATGATGTCCCGCGGGAAATGGTTGAGGGTCTTGAGCTCGTTCCACAGGGAGCGGTTGAACGTCTCGAAGTAGTTCTTGAAAAAATCCGGTTGAGAATCGAAGAGGATCTCCAGGAAGAGGACCACTTTGTTCCCTGCGCGGCGCTGGTCCGTGACCGCGAGGCACTTGGCTTCCCGCACGTAGGGGCCGACCTTGTAGGCCACTTTCTCAATGGCAAGTCCTGAGACCTTGAGGCCGTTGACCTTGAAGATGCTGTCCTTGCGACCGAAAATCGCCAGCTGGCCCTGGACGTTTAAACTTCCCAGGTCTCCGGTGGCCATGAAGCCCCGCGAGTCCAGGTGAGTGATTGGCCTACCCAGGATCCCCAGCATGACGTTCGGGCCCTTCACGAACACCTCACCCATGTCATCGAGATCAGCGGAGAACCCGTCTGTGGTGCGGATCTCGATTTCCTGGAAAGGTAAGGTCGTGCCGACGATGCTCTGGACGAACGCCGGGTCCCGGTGGTCGATCATGGTGACCCGGATCGCCTCGGTGAGACCATAGCCTTTGTGGATGAGAGCATTGGGGAAAATTTCCCGCGCCATCCGCACGTGCTGCTCGAGGATCATCCCACCGGCGAGCTGGACGTGCTGGACCCGGAGATTCGGATTTAATTTCTTGCGCTTCTTCTCTTCCCAGCAGACCCGCAGCACCTCACCGATCAGGGAGATGAACGTCCCCTCTTCTTTTTCGATGTGCCGGAAGAGTTTATTCATCCCCAGTCGGGCGTTGATGAAGGTCGAGCAGCCGCCGGCGAGGAAGGTCGGGATGAACTGTGTGTTAAGGGCCATGCTATGGCAGACTGGCAGCACGATGGGCGTGACGGTGCGCTCGTCGAGCTTGAAGTAGTCGATCAGGTAATCAGAGGTGACGATGATCCCTCTTTCCGGGACACAGATCCCCTTCGGCTCACCGGTGGAGCCCGAGGTGTAGAGGACTAGAGCTGTTCCCTTCGGGGCCCTGCTGGTCTGGGTCTGGGGCGATAATGGAAAATTCCGGAGGCTTTCGTCGTCGATGATGTTGCCTTCGACGTCGATGCCGATGGACTGCACCAGAGGCCCGGTCCTGGGAGTGAGTTCATCCAGCGACAGCAGCAAGCTCACCCGCGTCTTCTCTATCCAGTACTCGGTCTGCTCCGAGAGATCGGAGTAACTTAAGATGACCGGAATCCGTTTCGAATGGATGACGGCCAGAATGGTAAGCCCCTGCACGGCCCAGTTCGGGAAGCATACGCCGACCAGACTTCCCGGAAGAGTAGAGACCTCAATGTATTTTTGAATTTGAGAGATTTTGCACGCGACCTCGCTGCCAGTCCATGTGACGTTGGTATCTCTTAGTAAGATATTCTTGCCATACCTCTCGAGCGTATCAGCAATCCTTTCGGAAAGAGAAAGTGCGGTGAACATTTGGGCCCCTTAAAGTGGGTGACCAAGTATCACGCATAGAGTCATTTAGGGTTAAGTATCTCCGCTTTGGAAAATATTACATTGGAATAAACTCTAATCTCTTGAATTTATGTTAGTTTCAGCAGTTTTTTGGCCTCAGTGAAATCATGAAGAATCAGTTCTGTCTTTGGTATGAGCTCAAAAGCTTTATGGGACGTGGCCACTGCGACGATCTGGCATCCGGCCCGGGACCCGGATTCAAGGCCCGCAAGGGAGTCCTCGAAAACGACACACTCTTTCGGCTCGAGTCCGATCCGCAGACAGCACTGCAGGTAAACCTGTGGATCTGGCTTCCCTTTTTCGACCTGAGTCCCGTCGACGACGACGTCGAAGTATTTCCTCAGCTTGAGTCCATCCAAGACGAAGTCGACATTCGCCGGTGGCGCCGAAGTGCCGAGAGCAATCTTCCATCCACTCTTCCTAATGAACTCCAGGAACTCCTCCAAACCCTTGAGCACTTTCAAGTGAGGGCCATAGAGAGATTGGTAGAGCCCCTCTTTTTCCTGGGTGAATGACTGCAACTTGTCCTGAGAGATTTTCCCGAAGATCATCTTAAAAAGATCCGCGTTGGTCTTCCCGTTGAACTGGTCCCGGTAGATCTCCGAAGTGAGATGGTAGTTGTACTTGCGTGCGAACTCCATCCAGGCCTTGAAGTGGAACTGATGGTTATCGACCACCACTCCGTCCATGTCGAAGATGAAACCTTTTAATCTCGTCATACTCGTCCTCTCACTTCTGTCAGTTTGTTATTTTGCCCGCACACGCTTTATTCCTTCGACTCCCATCTCCAGAAAAGATTTCAACATCGCAAGCTTGGTGCTCATCTTCTTATCCGGCTCAAGTCCCTTCCCCATGCGGTGAAGCTGCTGGGTGTACCAGATGATCTCAAGGGGTGCCAAGTTATCCAGAGTTTTGATTCCAGTGGTGAGTGGCTTCACCTCACTGACCACCTCATTTCCAGACAGGAGTTCACGGGGAAAATCCGGGTTGATCGCCATTGACCGCGCGAGACCGATGACGTCAGTGGCCCCCGAAGCCAACGCCGCCTCCATCCCATTCAGAGTCCTAAAGCCTCCCGTGAGCATCAGCGGCGTCTTCACCACTTCTCGGACCTTGTGACAGTACTCGAGGAAATAGGCTTCTCTCTTACTGGTCGAAGCCTTTTGTTTACTACCTATCATGACCGGTGTTTCATAAGTCCCGCCGGAGATTTCGATCAGGTCCATGCCTGCCCTGGAGAGGCGTTGGACCACCTCGAGAGAATCCTCTTCGGTGAACCCACCTTTTTGAAAGTCGGCGGAATTGATTTTTATGCTCACCGGAAACTCCTTACCCACTTTCTCTCTTATGCTGTGGTAGATCTCCAGGACAAATCGCATACGGTTCTCGAGGTTCCCGCCCCAGGCGTCTTTTCTGTTGTTGTGAGTGGGTGAAAGAAACTGGCTCACCAGGTACCCGTGCGCCCCGTGGATCTGGACTCCAGTGAAGCCGCAGGACTTCGCCACCTGAGCTGCGACGGAGTACCGGTGGATGAGACCCCGGATCTCAACTTCTGTGAGCTCCCGAGGAGTATGGAAGAGCTTACCCAGCGGGGCCTTAAGCGAGATCGCCGACGGCGCCACCGGTGACTTATTTAAAAACTTGGGAGACTGCTTCCCCGGGTGATTGAGTTGGGCCCAGAGCTGATTGCCACCGAGGGTCCCGCTAACGGCCCAAGCTTTCAGGAACGGGTCCGTCTTCCCTTCTTCGATGACGACGTTGAAGGCTTCACCGAGGGCCGAGCTATCGACCATGATGTTGCCGGTGATCAAGAGCCCCGCTCCCCCCTCGGACCATCGCTTGTAGAGCCGCCCAAACTTGGCGTTGGCCGTGTGCCCGGGGTCTCCCATGTTTTCACTCATGGACGACTTCGCGATCCGGTTCTTGAGTTTCACACCGCAGGGAAGGAGAAGTGGTGAGTTTATTTTCATAGTGGAAAGATTATTCTTTGAAGGCGCCGATGACTTTCACTGGACGGGAGCGGACAGTTTTAACGTTCACACAGTAGCGCACACCTTCTTGCATTCCGTTGGTGCCCGAGGTGTCCTCTGCCAGCAGTCTTTCCGCTTGGTCAAACTGGTCACCGGATCCGCCCTGAACCAGGAGAAAAATGGCGATCCTTCCGTTGAGATGGGAAAGATAGGCGTTGGAAGAATTTCCACCTCTCTTCCCGCAGATGGTTTTAATGTTTTTGTACATGGGATACGCACCCACTACCTCCACCGGCCTACCTGCTTTTATTTTTGCGTTCACGCAGTATTTCGTTTTGTTCTGCATCCCGAGCTCACCGTAGACATCGGCGCCGAGGATGGTGAGGATTTTGTCTGCTTGCCTAAGAAATGTTTGATTCCTGCCCTGGGTGGCGAGAGTGAAGATAATCTTCCCTTCGTTACTGGTGAGGTAGGCATTCCCAGCTGTTCCGCTGCGAGTCCCGCAGAAGGTCGAAGTTTTTGCAAAGGTAGTGACGCTTAAAATGAGGCCGAGGGTGCAGAAGAGTGTTTTCATGAATATGGTCATATCTCAAGGGTTGGAAACTGGCCACTCGGAAGATTTCCACTTGAACTTCCGTTGCGGTTAGACATATAAGCTGCCCATGTTTAAAATCACCATCGTCTCTCTTTTGCTCTTCACCAGCAACCTCTACGCGCAGGTTTTCCTGCCCGAGTTTCAGGACAACGAGGTTAAAATCCTCTACGAACATAATTACGTGATCATTAGCCATGCCACCCGCAAGTGGGATGAGGATGACTCGAGCAGGGCCGGGGTTCAGGCGCTGGCCCGTTTTGCGAATCTCTTCCGGATCACCTCGCTGGCCGCGGTTCACGAAGGGGCCACGACCGATCCACGGGAGGCGGGAGATTACTTTGTCAGTCAGAAGGATGTGAATCACGTCTACGTTTCCGGCGCCGGTCAACACAAGATCCGCTACGTCCAGGCGAGGAACATCTTCATCGCCGGAGGGAACCTGACTCTGTGCTTGTGCGAGACCATCCGGGACATTGTCCGAGGGGCACGGATTCCCCGGCAGAGGCCACTGAACCTCTACCTCGTCCAGGACGCCATCTACGACTGGGATTCATCCTTCGATCCCATCACAGCGAACACCGTAGATCGTTTTGTAGCAAGCTACATCCTCCCCGATTTCCTCTGCCCGGATCAGAACTGGTACAATTTCCCACCGGTGAGGTTGAATAAAGTGAAGCTCGCGATTTATAATGAGAATCGACTTCTGAAGACCTACGACTTGACACCGAACGATCAGGTTCCGTTGAACCAATTGTCTAAAACTATTAATATCAAGATTATCTCAAGCAAGAACCTGCAGCGGGCCTACGCGGAGCTGATCCGCAAGTAAAACACGGTACTTGATAGGGCCGGATGCAAATCCGGCTTTTTTATAGCGCCCGGTATTTCACATACGACCTTCCAGCCTTAGCCGTGACACCAGAGATTGTTTCGGAAGCAAATCTTGCAATTACTGAACCAGTGACAGAGGCGTTGATCACTCCTTTGATGGAGGCGATATTGCTAGTCGCATAAGCGCTGGTAGCATTCACCCCGATTGGAAGATCGTATCCGGAGAGCCCAGGGTTCAGCGATTGAGTGGTGGTCGTGAACGAATACTGCGAATCGTAATGAAGAAACGTGGACGCTGGACCGCTGATCGACCACCGGCTTCCATTGGCGGTCGCACTAGTGTAGACGATGAAAAACTCAAATTCGTAGGTCACTCCGGCCGTCACTGGGAAGGATAGTCCGGTCACGTTCGCCATGGTGTTTACTGTTATATTGACCACGTCCACACCTGACAAGACCACATACTTCTGAACAGCAGCGTCAACGAAGGCCGTGGTGGCGACCTGTGTGGTGTTGGTTCCCGCCGTCGCAGTCGGGGCAGCGGGGATCCCGGTGAAAGTTGGAGAGGCGATGTTAGCCTTCACCGCGATCTGACCTTGCGTTTTATCGAAGGCTGCGGCGATGGTATCTCCGTTAGCGATCACTACGTTGGACGGAGTCACGGTCCCAAGGAGTGAGTTCACCACGATGGTGCAGTCCCATCCAGTGACAGCATTCCAGCTCAGGACCTCTCCCGCTGCACAGGTATTACTACTGATGACACCACTGAACCTTTCGAACAATCCGTTACCAGACGAAAGGATCTCGAGAGCGTCCATTTTGGTTTTATCCGCACTGCTCATGGAACCGGCCGCAGAAATTGTAGCGGCGGTGATTGAGAAAGCACCGGTCGTGTTTGTATAGACTAAAGGTGCAGAAGCCGATAAGGCAGTCAGGCCAATCTTCCCGGCCAGGTCCGTCGTAAGGTTTGCGACCTTCGACTGTGCGATCGCCGCGGTCGCGTTGATGTCCGCATCCACCAGAGTTCCATCCAGAACCTTGCCCGAAGTCACCGCACTGGTAGCGATGGTAGAGTTCGCTACCGTGCCGGTGAGGTCTCCACCGACTGAGGTCGATGTGCCGATGGTGGTCCAGGATAGGACACCGGAAGCGTCAGTGGTTAGAACCTGGTTAGCCGATCCAACGGTTCCCGGGAAAGTCAGAGTGTAGGATGTAGTACCAGAAGCCGGAGCTTTTAGAGTTACGTAATTTGCAACTGCTCCATCCTTGAGCTGCAGCTGAGTATTAACCAAGAGGTTACCCGTCAAGGTTCCCCCGGCCTTATCAAACTTCGCGTCGATCTGTCCTTGAAGTGCGCTGGTCACTCCGGAGACGTAGCCGAGTTCGGTTGCAGTGACACTGTCGAGCTTCGTCTTGTCCGCTGCACTCAGAGTCCCCGCCGCCGATCCGGTCGCCGCACTGACGGTGAAAGCACCGGTGGTATTATTGTACGTAAGGGGTGCGGTCGCAGACAAGGCCGTGAGCCCGATCTTCCCTGCCACGTTGGTTGTAATTGTTGATAAATCCGTGGTGAGGTTATTAATCTTCGACTGCGCGATTGCGGCAGAAGCATTGACGTCCGCATCCACCAAGGTCCCATCGAGGACTTTCCCTGAGGTCACCGAGCTTGCGGCGATGGTCGCGTTGGCGACCGTTCCAGTCAGGTCTCCACCGACGGAGGTTGCCGTGCCAATGGTGGTCCAGGAAAGCACACCGGAGGCGCTGGTCGTCAGGACCTGGTTGGCCGAGCCCACTGAAGGTGGAAAGGTCAGAGTATAGGTTGTTGTTCCAGAGGCAGGTGCTCTGAGGTTGACGTAGTTTGCCGACGCGCCGTCTTTCAAGTTCAGTTGGGTCTCAAGTGTGAGATCTCCGGTCATCGATCCCCCGGCCTTGGCCAGCTTCGCATCGAGCTGTCCTTGCAGAGCACTGGTGACACCGGCCACGTAGCCGAGTTCAGTGGAAGTTACACTATCGAGCTTAGCCTTATCCGCAGAGCTCATAGTCCCAGCGGCCGTGCCGGAAGCAGCACTCACAGTGAAAGCTCCGGTAGTGTTGTTGTATGCAAGGGGACCGGTAGCCGATAAGGCCGTGAGCCCGATTTTGCCAGCAACGTTGGTATTAATTGTAGTAAGGTCAGTGGTCAAGTTAGCAATCTTGGATTGAGCGATGGCAGCGGACGCATTGATATCCGCATCCACCAGCGTTCCATCTAAAACTTTGCCCGATGTAACTGAGCTCGTAGCAATTGTCGCATTGGCAACAGTTCCAGTAAGATCGCCCCCTACTGAGGTTGCTGTGCCAATTGTTGTCCAGGTGAGAACACCTGATGCATTTGTAGTGAGGACCTGGTTGGCCGATCCGACGGCTGCCGGGAAGGTCAAAGTATAGGAAGTGGTGCCAGTGGCAGGAGCTTTCAGTGTTACGTAGTTTGAAGTAGCTCCATCTTTGAGCTGAAGTTCTGTGTTAACAATGAGGTTACCGGTTAACGTTCCACCGGCCTTATCAAATTTACTATCAATCTGGCCTTGAAGCGCACTGGTGACTCCGGAGACATATCCGAGTTCAGTAGTAGTCACAGCATCGAGTTTGGTCTTGTCTGCAGCACTCATGGTTCCTGCTGCCGTGCCGGTAGCAGCAGAGACGGTGAAGGCTCCGGTAGCGTTGTTATAAGCTAGAGGTGCAGTCGCCGATAAGGCCGTGAGTCCAATCTTACCTGAGACGTTGGTATTGATTGTTGTTAGGTCCGTTGTGAGGTTTGCGATCTTCGACTGTGCTATGGCCGCAGTAGCATTGATGTCTGCATCAACTAAAGTACCATCCAATATTTTTCCAGAAGTTACAGCATCGGCCGCGATGGTGGCACTGGCGATCGTGCCAGTAAGATCTCCCCCTACCGCCGTCGCAGTACCGATGGTGGTCCAAGAAAGAACGCCAGATGCGTTGGTAGTTAAGACCTGGTTTGCCGAACCCACGGCCGGAGGGAATGTCAGAGTATAAGATGTAGTTCCTGAAGCCGGG
>DATLXA010000021.1:0-2520 GCA_035576105.1 Bacteriovoracaceae bacterium | reverse complement strand
ATTGGTTTTGCTTAAACACGGTTGCTGGGAGCCGAAATCACGATCTCCTCTACCATTTTCACGGTCGGAACGAAGACGCCACGTGGTGGAACGACCAGAACTACTACACCGGAAAACTTCACGCAGCCTGGAAAGAAAAAGGTCTTGATCCTCCAACAGTCGTTACCGTTTCGTTTGGAAAACTCTGGCCCCTTACCGAACGTTCAGATCAACCTGGCGGCGGTCTCCATTCCATTTTTCTGAAGTTCGTCATGCCACGTGTGGAGAAAGAGATTTCGGGTTCCATCGCAAAACGATTCGGTGTCGGCGAATCCATGGGCGGCCTGAACGTTCTGATGACCGGACTCAAATCAGATTCACCTTTTACAAAGGTCGCCGCGCTCTGCGCGCCGCTTGCGACCGTTTCGCCGCATGCAAACATATTGGACATCTACCGCTACGTGAGTCAGAGCAGTACTTCGATTCGGAGAGCGCTCATGTTGTTATTCTTCTCGCGCAAATTCTATCCGGATGAAGAGACCTGGGATCGTAACGATCCAGTGCACGTTTCCGAAACCTATCGCCCGTTATCGGGAATCCATTTTTATATCACCTGCGGAGCTAAGGACGACTGGGGCTGTATGAAAGGTTCGGAAAAGTTAGTCGTGAATCTAAAATCTTCACAAACCTCTGTGGAATGGCTACCGCGTCCGGGCGGGCATTGCGATATTGATGCACCGTCATTGGCGGAGTTTTTAATTCATTGAAAGTAGTGGCTAATAGAATCCATGCGCAAAGTGGTTTCAGACGCGGGGGCCGCCCAACGCCAAGCGCGTTCCCGTATGCTGAAATTCGTTCGACTCCGTGATTTGCGTAATCCTAGAAACGGACCAGCATTTATGACCAAAGTTATCGAGTTTGAATCCAATCGCGATTCCTTCGATTATCCACGCGCCCCAATATTGCTTGGCAACAGAAGTGAATCCGTATCGGCACTGTAAATAATTAAAGGCCAGCGCTTCTATTCGGCCTATACGGGCCCGTAAACAACAATGCCGTTTCCTTAAGAAGGACTCTTAGTCGCGAGAGTTAACAATCAACGGAAGAATTTGTGGGAGGGGGCTTGCGCACAGGCGACTCGGTGGAGTTAAGTCAGAGTTACGAAAATCAAAAATAACTACACACCAGGAGTAGAAAAATGACCACGCTGCGTCAGCCCCCTTCGGAGTAGCCTCTCTCACTTGCCGGCTAGTTTCCAGCCTAAACATCGTTTGCTGCACGATCTAAAGCCTGAGAAGCAGCCCCGATTTCGCACGCGGAAGTTCACCCCAAGAAAATTCTTCGAGACGATGACCCATCTCATCGGCGGGGCGAATGAAGAGGGCTACAGCCACGCCCTGGCGCGCGCATTTGGCGAGAAAGCGGAGTACGCTCCGGTAAAGTCTTCGCTCGCGAAACTGCGTAAGAAGATCTCCTACAAGTTCTTCGAAGAAATTTTCAGTAAGCTGCTTCGCCAGCTAGATCCCTACTCGGAACGTTATCTTGGCTTACGGATCTACGCGATCGATGGCCAGATGCTGAGCATCCCCCGGTCTAAAGAGATCGTCGACGCGGGCTACTCCGGAAGGGCCATCGGTAAGTTCCGTGAGAGTTACTATCCGAAGGCCTTTTTTACGCACGCCTATGATGTTTTATCGGGCTTTACGAAGGCCACTTCTTTTGGGCCTAGGCTTCACGAACAAGCGGATGGGCTGATGCTCATGAAGTCGTTCGAGCGAGAGAGTTTAACTCTCTATGACCGACTTTACTTCTCGCGTCGATTGGTCGCCGCCCACTACGAAGCGGGAAATTATTTTCTCTGCCGAATCCGAAAGAATGCGAACCGGGAGATCACGGCGTTTGTCGCATCGGCCGAGAAAGAACGCACGATCAAGGTAGCTCAGCATTCTGTGCATTTAATGCGGATCTTGGCGTCGGATAAAAAAACTGTCCTTCTCTTCGCTACGAACTTACCGAAAGAGCTCGTGCGCCCGCAGATCATCCGAAAGCTGTACCGCCTTCGTTGGGAAGTGGAGACTAGCTTTAGAGAACTGACCGGCATCACACGTGGTGAACAGTGGCATTCGAAAAACGTAAACGGCCTTCTCCAGGAGCTCTTCGCCAGGCTCTGGCTCATCAATGCGGCGAAGTTCGAAGTACGGATGGCAAAGGAGGAACGACAAGCGGAGCGGGAGGGGAAAATCTCAAAAACTAAGAAAGGGAAGAAATCTAAAAAGACCATCAAAGCAGGGAAAAACCCGCTTCGCGACGATTATGAGCGCGCAAACTTCAAGCTGACCTACAACCTACTCCTCATGCTGTTTCCAAAAATTCTTTCAGGAAATCACAGAGCTGTGCGGTTCCTCAGGCAACAGACAAAAAAGAGCACTGAGCAGCGAACTCATGAAAAAAGATCTTACAAACGAGAAATCAAAAAGTCGGTAAGTCCTTATAAACGTAAGAGTACGCTGTGGCAGTGGGAACGTTAAGGAAACGGCATTA
>DATLXA010000019.1:0-3116 GCA_035576105.1 Bacteriovoracaceae bacterium | reverse complement strand
CAGAGTGACAGGTGGTGCATGGTTGTCGTCAGCTCGTGTCGTGAGATGTTGGGTTAAGTCCCGCAACGAGCGCAACCCTTGATCTTAGTTGCCAGCATTCAGTTGGGCACTCTAAGGTGACTGCCGGTGACAAACCGGAGGAAGGTGGGGATGACGTCAAATCATCATGCCCCTTATGACCTGGGCTACACACGTGCTACAATGGACAGAACAAAGGGCAGCGAAACCGCGAGGTTAAGCCAATCCCACAAATCTGTTCTCAGTTCGGATCGCAGTCTGCAACTCGACTGCGTGAAGCTGGAATCGCTAGTAATCGCGGATCAGCATGCCGCGGTGAATACGTTCCCGGGCCTTGTACACACCGCCCGTCACACCACGAGAGTTTGTAACACCCGAAGTCGGTGAGGTAACCTTTTAGGAGCCAGCCGCCGAAGGTGGGACAGATGATTGGGGTGAAGTCGTAACAAGGTAGCCGTATCGGAAGGTGCGGCTGGATCACCTCCTTTCTAAGGATATTATACGGAATATAAGACCTTGGGTCTTATAAACAGAACGTTCCCTGTCTTGTTTAGTTTTGAAGGATCATTCCTTCGAAACGTGTTCTTTGAAAACTAGATAACAGTAGACATCACATTCAATTAGTAACACAAGATATCACATAGTGATTCTTTTTAACGGTTAAGTTAGAAAGGGCGCACGGTGGATGCCTTGGCACTAGGAGCCGATGAAGGACGGGACGAACACCGATATGCTTCGGGGAGCTGTAAGCAAGCTTTGATCCGGAGATTTCCGAATGGGGAAACCCACCACTCGTAATGGAGTGGTATCCATATCTGAATTCATAGGATATGAGAAGGCAGACCCGGGGAACTGAAACATCTAAGTACCCGGAGGAAGAGAAAGCAAATGCGATTCCCTGAGTAGCGGCGAGCGAAACGGGATTAGCCCAAACCAAGAGGCTTGCCTCTTGGGGTTGTAGGACACTCTGTACGGAGTTACAAAGGAACGAGGTAGATGAAGAGGTCTGGAAAGGCCCGCCATAGGAGGTAACAGCCCTGTAGTCAAAACTTCGTTCTCTCCTGAGTGGATCCTGAGTACGGCGGAACACGTGAAATTCCGTCGGAATCCGGGAGGACCATCTCCCAAGGCTAAATACTCCCTAGTGACCGATAGTGAACCAGTACCGTGAGGGAAAGGTGAAAAGCACCCCGGAAGGGGAGTGAAAGAGATCCTGAAACCGTGTGCCTACAAGTAGTCAGAGCCCGTTAACGGGTGATGGCGTGCCTTTTGTAGAATGAACCGGCGAGTTACGATCTCGTGCAAGGTTAAGCAGAAGATGCGGAGCCGCAGCGAAAGCGAGTCTGAATAGGGCGCATGAGTACGTGGTCGTAGACCCGAAACCAGGTGATCTACCCATGTCCAGGGTGAAGTTCAGGTAACACTGAATGGAGGCCCGAACCCACGCACGTTGAAAAGTGCGGGGATGAGGTGTGGGTAGGGGTGAAATGCCAATCGAACCTGGAGATAGCTGGTTCTCTCCGAAATAGCTTTAGGGCTAGCCTCAAGGTAAGAGTCTTGGAGGTAGAGCACTGATTGGACTAGGGGCCCCTACCGGGTTACCGAATTCAGTCAAACTCCGAATGCCAATGACTTATCCTTGGGAGTCAGACTGCGAGTGATAAGATCCGTAGTCGAAAGGGAAACAGCCCAGACCGCCAGCTAAGGTCCCAAAGTATACGTTAAGTGGAAAAGGATGTGGAGTTGCTTAGACAACCAGGATGTTGGCTTAGAAGCAGCCACCATTTAAAGAGTGCGTAATAGCTCACTGGTCGAGTGACTCTGCGCCGAAAATGTACCGGGGCTAAACGTATCACCGAAGCTGCGGACTGTTCTTCGAACAGTGGTAGGAGAGCGTTCTAAGGGCTGTGAAGCCAGACCGGAAGGACTGGTGGAGCGCTTAGAAGTGAGAATGCCGGTATGAGTAGCGAAAGAGGGGTGAGAATCCCCTCCACCGAATGCCTAAGGTTTCCTGAGGAAGGCTCGTCCGCTCAGGGTTAGTCGGGACCTAAGCCGAGGCCGAAAGGCGTAGGCGATGGACAACAGGTTGATATTCCTGTACCACCTCCTCACCATTTGAGCAATGGGGGGACGCAGGAGGATAGGGTAAGCGCGGTATTGGATATCCGCGTCCAAGCAGTTAGGCTGGGAAATAGGCAAATCCGTTTCCCATAAGGCTGAGCTGTGATGGCGAGCGAAATATAGTAGCGAAGTTCCTGATTCCACACTGCCAAGAAAAGCCTCTAGCGAGGTGAGAGGTGCCCGTACCGCAAACCGACACAGGTAGGCGAGGAGAGAATCCTAAGGTGATCGAGAGAACTCTCGTTAAGGAACTCGGCAAAATGACCCCGTAACTTCGGGAGAAGGGGTGCTCTGTTAGGGTGCAAGCCCGAGAGAGCCGCAGTGAATAGGCCCAGGCGACTGTTTAGCAAAAACACAGGTCTCTGCGAAGCCGTAAGGCGAAGTATAGGGGCTGACGCCTGCCCGGTGCTGGAAGGTTAAGAGGAGCGCTTAGCGTAAGCGAAGGTGCGAATTGAAGCCCCAGTAAACGGCGGCCGTAACTATAACGGTCCTAAGGTAGCGAAATTCCTTGTCGGGTAAGTTCCGACCCGCACGAAAGGCGCAACGATCTGGGCACTGTCTCAACGAGAGACTCGGTGAAATTATAGTACCTGTGAAGATGCAGGTTACCCGCGACAGGACGGAAAGACCCCGTGGAGCTTTACTGCAGCCTGATATTGAATGTTGGTACAGCTTGTACAGGATAGGTAGGAGCCTTGGAAACCGGAGCGCCAGCTTCGGTGGAGGCATCGGTGGGATACTACCCTGGCTGTATTGACCTTCTAACCCGCCGCCCTTATCGGGCGGGGAGACAGTGTCAGGTGGGCAGTTTGACTGGGGCGGTCGCCTCCTAAAAGGTAACGGAGGCGCCCAAAGGTTCCCTCAGAATGGTTGGAAATCATTCGCAGAGTGTAAAGGCACAAGGGAGCTTGACTGCGAGACCTACAAGTCGAGCAGGGACGAAAGTCGGGCTTAGTGATCCGGTGGTTCCGCATGGA
>DATLXA010000018.1:0-3292 GCA_035576105.1 Bacteriovoracaceae bacterium | reverse complement strand
CGAGCGCAACCCTTGATCTTAGTTGCCAGCATTCAGTTGGGCACTCTAAGGTGACTGCCGGTGACAAACCGGAGGAAGGTGGGGATGACGTCAAATCATCATGCCCCTTATGACCTGGGCTACACACGTGCTACAATGGATGGTACAAAGGGCAGCGAAGCCGCGAGGTGGAGCCAATCCCATAAAACCATTCTCAGTTCGGATTGTAGGCTGCAACTCGCCTACATGAAGCTGGAATCGCTAGTAATCGCGGATCAGCATGCCGCGGTGAATACGTTCCCGGGCCTTGTACACACCGCCCGTCACACCACGAGAGTTTGTAACACCCGAAGTCGGTGGGGTAACCGTAAGGAGCCAGCCGCCTAAGGTGGGACAGATGATTGGGGTGAAGTCGTAACAAGGTAGCCGTATCGGAAGGTGCGGCTGGATCACCTCCTTTCTAAGGAAAATTGTCCTTACGGACAAAAACAGATTGTTTGACGCGTTTTGTTTGTTTAGTTTTGAGAGAGCAATTCTCTCATGTCTTAATTCGTTCTTTGAAAACTAGATAATTGTATAGAAGAAGTTAAGTGAAAACTCGCCGATTGGCAAGCCCGTAAGGGCGCAGACAGAGGCGTAGTTGAACTTATGCGTTCAGAATTTATGTAGATAAATTCTGATTAGCCAAGTAAGAACCGAGTAATCGCCATTTTAGTTTTCTCTCTTATTTATTAGAGAAAGTAAAGGGGGAATAGAAGCGAGCAGTTCGAGGAAGCGACTGAGTGAGCACCGGAGTGTATCTAAACATACATGAGGAGCGGAGCGAGGGAAGCTGACGAAGAAATGCGAAGCTTATATGCACCCGTAGGTTAAGTTAGAAAGGGCGCACGGTGAATGCCTTGGCACTAGGAGCCGATGAAGGACGGTACTAACACCGATATGCTTCGGGGAGCTGTAAGTAAGCTTTGATCCGGAGATTTCCGAATGGGGGAACCCACTGTTCGTAATGGAACAGTATCTTTACCTGAATACATAGGGTAATGAAGGTAGACCCGGGGAACTGAAACATCTAAGTACCCGGAGGAAGAGAAAGCAATTGCGATTCCCTGAGTAGCGGCGAGCGAAACGGGATATAGCCCAAACCGAAAGGCTTGCCTTTCGGGGTTGTAGGACACTCAACATGGAGTTACAAAGGAACGGGGTAGATGAAGCGACCTGGAAAGGTCCGTCATAGAAGGTAAAAACCCTGTAGTCAAAACTTCGTTCCCTCCTGAGTGGATCCTGAGTACGGCCGGACACGAGAAATCCGGTCGGAAGCTGGGAGGACCATCTCCCAAGGCTAAATACTCCCTAGTGACCGATAGTGAACCAGTACCGTGAGGGAAAGGTGAAAAGCACCCCGGAAGGGGAGTGAAATAGTTCCTGAAACCGTGTGCCTACAAGTAGTCAAAGCCCATTAATGGGTAATGGCGTGCCTTTTGTAGAATGAACCGGCGAGTTACGATTACATGCAAGGTTAAGTTGAAGAGACGGAGCCGCAGCGAAAGCGAGTCTGAATAGGGCGAATAAGTATGTGGTCGTAGACCCGAAACCAGGTGATCTACCCATGTCCAGGGTGAAGGTAGGGTAACACCTACTGGAGGCCCGAACCCACGCACGTTGAAAAGTGCGGGGATGAGGTGTGGGTAGCGGAGAAATTCCAATCGAACTTGGAGATAGCTGGTTCTCTCCGAAATAGCTTTAGGGCTAGCCTCACGTTGTAGAGTCTTGGAGGTAGAGCACTGTTTGGACTAGGGGCCCTCATCGGGTTACCGAATTCAGACAAACTCCGAATGCCAATGACTTATCCGTGGGAGTCAGACTGCGAGTGATAAGATCCGTAGTCAAAAGGGAAACAGCCCAGACCACCAGCTAAGGTCCCAAAGTATACGTTAAGTGGAAAAGGATGTGGAGTTGCTTAGACAACCAGGATGTTGGCTCAGAAGCAGCCACCATTTAAAGAGTGCGTAATAGCTCACTGGTCGAGTGACTCTGCGCCGAAAATGTACCGGGGCTAAACGTATCACCGAAGCTGTGGGTGGACACCGTATGGTGTCCGCGGTAGGAGAGCGTTCTAAGGGCGTTGAAGCTAGACCGTAAGGACTGGTGGAGCGCTTAGAAGTGAGAATGCCGGTATGAGTAGCGAAAGATGAGTGAGAATCTCATCCACCGAATGCCTAAGGTTTCCTGAGGAAGGCTCGTCCGCTCAGGGTTAGTCGGGACCTAAGCCGAGGCCGAAAGGCGTAGGCGATGGACAACAGGTTGATATTCCTGTACCACCTCTTTATCGTTTGAGCAATGGGGGGACGCAGGAGGATAGGGTAAGCGCACTGTTGGATATGTGCGTGTAAGCAGATAGGCTGGTGAATAGGAAAATCCGTTCACCGTAAGGCTGAGCTGTGATGCCGAGGGAAATTAAGTACCGAAGTTCCTGATTCCACACTGCCAAGAAAAGCCTCTAGCGAGATAAAAGGTGCCCGTACCGCAAACCGACACAGGTAGGCGAGGAGAGAATCCTAAGGTGAGCGAGAGAACTCTCGTTAAGGAACTCGGCAAAATGACCCCGTAACTTCGGGAGAAGGGGTGCTCTTTGGGGTTCACGCCTCGAAGAGCCGCAGTGAATAGGCCCAGGCGACTGTTTAGCAAAAACACAGGTCTCTGCGAAGCCGCAAGGCGAAGTATAGGGGCTGACGCCTGCCCGGTGCTGGAAGGTTAAGAGGAGGGGTTAGCGCAAGCGAAGCTCTGAATTGAAGCCCCAGTAAACGGCGGCCGTAACTATAACGGTCCTAAGGTAGCGAAATTCCTTGTCGGGTAAGTTCCGACCCGCACGAAAGGCGTAACGATCTGGGCACTGTCTCAACGAGAGACTCGGTGAAATTATAGTACCTGTGAAGATGCAGGTTACCCGCGACAGGACGGAAAGACCCCATGGAGCTTTACTGTAGCCTGATATTGAATTTCGGTACAGCTTGTACAGGATAGGTAGGAGCCTTTGAAGCCGGAGCGCCAGCTTCGGTGGAGGCGTCGGTGGGATACTACCCTGGCTGTATTGAAATTCTAACCCGCACCCCTTTATCGGGGTGGGAGACAGTGTCAGGTGGGCAGTTTGACTGGGGCGGTCGCCTCCTAAAGAGTAACGGAGGCGCCCAAAGGTTCCCTCAGAATGGTTGGAAATCATTCGCAGAGTGTAAAGGCACAAGGGAGCTTGACTGCGAGACCTACAAGTCGAGCAGGGACGAAAGTCGGGCTTAGTGATCCGGTGGTTCCGCATGGA
>DATLXA010000017.1:0-2067 GCA_035576105.1 Bacteriovoracaceae bacterium | reverse complement strand
CCCGGATCTGAGCGGTTCGAGGCGGATACAACGCTTTAATAATCAGGCTGAGCATTTTAATCATCCGCACCAAGATACTGTGACTTTGCTGCTCTGCCGAGTTTTGGTTCGATCCGTCAGGATCGATCCCAGCATTGTCATTGGTGGTGCGGACTCTCAAGCGTGAGGTAAGGGCAATTCGTGGATGCCTTGGCGCATACAGGCGATGAAGGACGTGGCACGCTGCGATAAGCTGCGGTGAGGTGTGAGCAACCTTTGACCCGCAGATTTCCGAATGGGGAAACCCACCTATCCCGTTTAACTTGTTCGTTCCTGGTAACAGGGGCGGCCAAGCTAAATGGGGCTAGGTATCACTTAAGTGAATACATAGCTTTCGTGAAGCGAACCCGGCGAACTGAAACATCTCAGTAGCTGGAGGAAAAGACATCAACCGAGATTCCGTTAGTAGTGGCGAGCGAACGCGGACCAGGCCAGTGCCGACAAGTGAATTAGCAGAACGATTTGGAAAGATCGGCCATAGCGGGTGACAGCCCCGTATGCGAAAGTGAAATTGTCGGACTTGAGTAGGGCGGGACACGTGTAATCCTGTCTGAACATAGGGGGACCACCCTCTAAGCCTAAATACTCGTATGCGACCGATAGTGAACTAGTACCGTGAGGGAAAGGTGAAAAGCACCCCGATGAGGGGAGTGAAACAGTACCTGAAACGGATTGCCTACAAGCAGTTGGAGGGTCCTTGAGGCCTGACAGCGTACCTCTTGCATAATGGGTCTGTGACTTAATGTATCAAGCAAGCTTAAGCCGTTAGGTGTAGGCGCAGCGAAAGCGAGTCTGAATAGGGCGCCAGAGTTTGATGTATTAGACCCGAAACCCGGCGATCTAGGCATGACCAGGATGAAGGTGCGGTAACACGCACTGGAGGTCCGAACCGATTAACGTTGAAAAGTTACCGGATGAGTTGTGTTTAGGGGTGAAAGGCCAATCAAGCCGGGAAATAGCTGGTTCTCCGCGAAAACTATTGAGGTAGTGCCTCGAGCGAATACCGTAGGGGGTAGAGCACTGGATGGATGCGGGGGTCGCGAGACCTACCAACTCTAACCAAACTCCGAATACCTACGAGTACTACTCGGGAGACAGACGGCGGGTGCTAAGGTCCGTCGTCAAAAGGGAAACAGCCCTGACCTACAGCTAAGGTCCCCAAGTCATCACTAAGTGGGAAAGCATGTGGAACTTCCAAAACAACCAGGAGGTTGGCTTAGAAGCAGCCATCCTTTAAAGAAAGCGTAACAGCTCACTGGTCTAAATAAGAGGTTCTGCGGCGAAGATGTAACGGGGCTAAAGTGATGCACCGAAGCTTAGGGTGTGGCGTAAGCCACGCGGTAGCGGAGCGTTCCGTAAGCCTGTGAAGCGATCTGGTAATGGGTCGTGGAGGTATCGGAAGTGCGAATGCAGACATGAGTAGCGATAAAAAGGGTGAGATGCCCTTTCGCCGAAAGACCAAGGGTTCCTGCGCAAGGCTAATCCGCGCAGGGTGAGCCGGCCCCTAAGACGAGCCCGAAGGGGGTAGTCGATGGGAACCACGTTAATATTCGTGGGCCTGGTGGTGTGTGACGGATCTCGTGTGTTGTTCTCCCTTATTGGATTGGGAGGGCTTCGAAGAGGTTCCAGGAAATAGCCCCACCGTATAGACCGTACCCGAAACCGACACAGGTGGTCAGGTAGAGTATACCAAGGCGCTTGAGAGAAGTGTCCTGAAGGAACTCGGCAAATTGCCTCCGTACCTTCGGAAGAAGGAGGCCCCATGTAAGCGCAAGCTCTCATGGGGGGCACAGGCCAGGGGGTAGCGACTGTTTAGCAAAAACACAGGGCTCTGCTAAGTCGGCTTCAAGACGACGTATAGGGCCTGACGCCTGCCCGGTGCCTGAAGGTTAAGTGGAGGAGTGCAAGCTCTGAAATGAAGCCCAGGTAAACGGCGGCCGTAACTATAACGGTCCTAAGGTAGCGAAATTCCTTGTCGGGTAAGTTCCGACCTGCACGAATGGCGTAACGACTTCCCCACTGTCTCCA
>DATLXA010000016.1:0-1882 GCA_035576105.1 Bacteriovoracaceae bacterium | reverse complement strand
ATCAGACAATCTGTGTGAGCACTGCAAAGTACGCTTCTTTAAGGTAAGGAGGTGATCCAACCGCAGGTTCCCCTACGGTTACCTTGTTACGACTTCACCCCAGTCATGAATCACAAAGTGGTAAGCGCCCTCCCGAAGGTTAAGCTACCTACTTCTTTTGCAACCCACTCCCATGGTGTGACGGGCGGTGTGTACAAGGCCCGGGAACGTATTCACCGTGGCATTCTGATCCACGATTACTAGCGATTCCGACTTCATGGAGTCGAGTTGCAGACTCCAATCCGGACTACGACGCACTTTATGAGGTCCGCTTGCTCTCGCGAGGTCGCTTCTCTTTGTATGCGCCATTGTAGCACGTGTGTAGCCCTGGTCGTAAGGGCCATGATGACTTGACGTCATCCCCACCTTCCTCCAGTTTATCACTGGCAGTCTCCTTTGAGTTCCCGGCCGGACCGCTGGCAACAAAGGATAAGGGTTGCGCTCGTTGCGGGACTTAACCCAACATTTCACAACACGAGCTGACGACAGCCATGCAGCACCTGTCTCACGGTTCCCGAAGGCACATTCTCATCTCTGAAAACTTCCGTGGATGTCAAGACCAGGTAAGGTTCTTCGCGTTGCATCGAATTAAACCACATGCTCCACCGCTTGTGCGGGCCCCCGTCAATTCATTTGAGTTTTAACCTTGCGGCCGTACTCCCCAGGCGGTCGACTTAACGCGTTAGCTCCGGAAGCCACGCCTCAAGGGCACAACCTCCAAGTCGACATCGTTTACGGCGTGGACTACCAGGGTATCTAATCCTGTTTGCTCCCCACGCTTTCGCACCTGAGCGTCAGTCTTCGTCCAGGGGGCCGCCTTCGCCACCGGTATTCCTCCAGATCTCTACGCATTTCACCGCTACACCTGGAATTCTACCCCCCTCTACGAGACTCAAGCTTGCCAGTATCAGATGCAGTTCCCAGGTTGAGCCCGGGGATTTCACATCTGACTTAACAAACCGCCTGCGTGCGCTTTACGCCCAGTAATTCCGATTAACGCTTGCACCCTCCGTATTACCGCGGCTGCTGGCACGGAGTTAGCCGGTGCTTCTTCTGCGGGTAACGTCAATGAGCAAAGGTATTAACTTTACTCCCTTCCTCCCCGCTGAAAGTACTTTACAACCCGAAGGCCTTCTTCATACACGCGGCATGGCTGCATCAGGCTTGCGCCCATTGTGCAATATTCCCCACTGCTGCCTCCCGTAGGAGTCTGGACCGTGTCTCAGTTCCAGTGTGGCTGGTCATCCTCTCAGACCAGCTAGGGATCGTCGCCTAGGTGAGCCGTTACCCCACCTACTAGCTAATCCCATCTGGGCACATCCGATGGCAAGAGGCCCGAAGGTCCCCCTCTTTGGTCTTGCGACGTTATGCGGTATTAGCTACCGTTTCCAGTAGTTATCCCCCTCCATCAGGCAGTTTCCCAGACATTACTCACCCGTCCGCCACTCGTCAGCGAAGCAGCAAGCTGCTTCCTGTTACCGTTCGACTTGCATGTGTTAGGCCTGCCGCCAGCGTTCAATCTGAGCCATGATCAAACTCTTCAATTTAAGTTTGATGCTCGTGAATTAAACTTCGTAATGAATTACGTGTTCACTCGTTGAGACTTGGTATTCATTTAGTGTCCGAAGACATTAAGAATCCATGTCACTTTGAGTGCCCACACAGATTGTCTGATAAATTGTTAAAGAGCAGTTGCGACGCGCTTCAGCGCTCTGTCGCGAGGTGGCGTATATTACGCTTTCCTCTTTCAGAGTCAACCCTGAATTTCAGGATTTTTTTCTCTTCGTTGTTCCGACCATCCTGTGAAGTGTTTCACGTTGTCGTCTCAACGGAGGCGCATTAT
>DATLXA010000015.1:0-86534 GCA_035576105.1 Bacteriovoracaceae bacterium | reverse complement strand
TAGGGAAAAAGTAGAGAAATGGAGGATTTATTATAACGCAATAAGACCTCATGGATCTTTGAACTATCAATCACCAGAAGTTTATAATAATTTAGTAAAAAACCTGGAAGTAGCTGTCTGAAAATAAGGGGTCGGGCCCACGTTGTTAGCAAAGCCAGACCTAACATTACCGTGAAAACAACGCACAGCTTCGCCGATAACGTTGTTAGCAAAGCCAGACCAATCATTACCGTGAAAACAACGCACAGCTTCGTCGATAACGTTGTTAGCAAAGCCAGATCAATCATTACCGCGAAACACGCACAGCTTCGTCAATAACTCTGTGTACTGTATTTCTGACAGTCCTGAATAAATGGCCTTGCCGATGGAGTCGTGAGTTAAACCAGTTCAATCAATCCGAAAAAATTACGCATGGCTTCGCCGGCGAGAGTGTCAAAAAAACGCAGTCCCCAGCTCAAAAACTTCAATTCTCTTCATCCAAAATACGAATGATTTTTCCACAAGCAATCGGAAGCGACTCGTTTCTGCTTAGACCTTCCAATTTAGCGACAGTTTCAGGAAGTTTAATGGTCTCGGGGATACTATAAACAACGAAATGCCGTCCTGAGAGGTTCAATTCACGGTCGGTGATTGTCCTAAGGTCACTCATCAGTCGGCTCAACGAGGCGTTCTCAGAATAGGTGTAATTTCCTGAGGCGTTCGATCGGGGAAGATTTTTGTTTTCAGCTGCCTGTGAGTTCAGGTCTCCATCGAGAGGGATGAGCAATTCTCCGAAAACCTTTGAACCTTCAGCGGCATCAATGAAGCCGTCGTTGTTGGTATCATCTTCCTTTGTAGGACAGCGCAGTCCAGTGCGGATGTCTTGCAAATGTGTGACATTGACCGGTGTGTCAGTCATATTAATTTTAATTTGGAATTCATCGCCCTGAACTTTGACGGTCGAAGTGCCTAGAGAGGCATTTTGACTCACCCCTGAATTGACTGCGGTTAATACTGCGCGATAGACGCCCTGCTCATCTTGCCTTTGGTCTGACATACCAGAACCGCTGCCATTTCCACTATCTTTCCCGCATGACACAAGTGCCAGGATGCATAGTCCCATAAAAATTTTCATCATCAATCCTTTCTTAACGCAAGTTTAATTTTCTCTACCTTGCTTTCAAAAGCTTGAGCCATGCGGTCTATTGAGCTAATAGTAGGGGCCCTGTTACTTGTTACGGAGAATATAAAACTATGAAATTCATTTTCTTTCTATTTTTGCTTTCGGCGTTACCATCATTTGCTCAAGACGATTTTGAAACTGATTCCGAAAGCGCCTATAGGGATCTGCAGGTTCCTTATGAATTTTATGAAAAGAACTTACTCAAAAAAATAGAAAATGAAAAACTCTTTGATTCGACAAATGCTATCCAGACGGCCCTCGGTTCTGCCAAGCTTTATAAGGAAACTGCACTCCCGAAGGCCATCTCCTGGAAGGACGCAAATATCCTTCAAGAACGCTTTGTGCAGATGCGGGACGCCCGTTTCCTCGAGTGGGAGCGGGAGCCTGGGTTTCTAAGAAGAGAGACTTGGCTATTTCCAGACGACGGATGCTACTCCCGCGCGTCGGTGGCCAATAGTAACTTCTTCAAATGGTTCCTGCCGGTTCCGAATAAGGTCTTCGCCTTCGGCCACCTGAGAGTCAAGACCAGTAACTCACCTAGAGGTGTGGTCGGGTGGTGGTACCACGTGGCCCCGATCGTGGAAGTGGATAAAGTGAAGTACGTGCTCGATCCTTCCATCGAACCCGCCAGACCATTACCGTTGAAAGAATGGCTCGGCAGAATGGGAAAACCGGAAAAAATGAAAGTTTCCATCTGCGCCTCCGGCACCTATTCGCCGAGGGATAACTGCGCGAGAGAATCCGACGGGCTCGAACTCCGGGCGAGGAAAGTTCAGCAGTGGTTTCTGGAAAAAGAGTGGAGTCGGCTGGAGACGCTCAAGCGGGATCCCAAGCAGGAACTGGGAGAAGCTCCGCCGTGGTTATAGGCGCACTCTCTAGCGGAGCCCCCGCGGCACCATCTACTTCACCTTCAAGCTTTCGATGTAGAGCCTAACTTTCTCAAGTTCTTCTGAGTTTAGAGGTGGTTTCCCCTTCGGCATCGAGCCGTCCTTGACCATCAGGAAAAGCACACTTTCGTCAGGGGACCCGGCGGTGATGAATTCTTTTACCTTTGATTCTTCTTCCATGCCGGCGTGGCAGCCGATGCAATGAGGGACTAACACCGCCGTTTTGAGGGCTTCGAACTCACTGACCTCGAGGGTCTGCGGCGGCGGGGTTTTGCTCAAACGCTCTTCGAACATCAGAGAGGACTTGCTGCCCAGGCAGCCGGAGAGAAACAAAGAACTAAGTAGTATATATTTCATGAGAGAACTCCTGCCGCAGGTATAGCCTTGGAAATTTCTCCCATCAACCTTAAAGATTTATGTAAGAAAATATGAGGTCACCGCACTTCCCGGATTACCCTAAAAATAGAATCATTGGTAGAAATACTTTAGCTGGGAGCTCCGATGACTAAAAGATCTGACTGGGGTGAAGACACCCTCTTGAACCATCCCCGTAGAGTGCCGCTGCTCCCGGGCAACGATCCGCTGGTGGCCCCGATCCACCAGAGTGTGAAGTTCCAGATCGCCGAAGAATTTTCTTACCAAGAACAGTTCATCTACTCCCGGGTCTCGAACCCGACCCTCCGCCAGCTAGAGGAAACACTGGCCGAGTTCCAGCAGACCCAGGAGTGCATGGTCCTCGCCTCGGGAATCGCCGCCATCAGTGTGACTCTGCTCGCTCTGCTCAAGAGCGGGGACCACGTCATAGCTTTCCGAGAAATGTACAGGCCCGCTCGCATCTTCATCCGAGACGTCCTCCCCGGGTACGGTATCACGGCGAGCATCCTGAAGCTCGGTGACTCCGCGGAGCTCGAGCGGTCGATCATCCCCGGCAAGACCAAGCTCATTCACTTCGAGAGCCCAACAAATCCCAACCTGGAGATCGCGGACATCGAGCGGATCGTGGCCATCGCCCGCAAAAATCAGATCCTGGTGAGCATGGACGGAACCTTCGCGGGAATCCACCAACACCGCAAGTCGGGCATCGACCTGATGATCCACAGCCTGACAAAATTCGCCAATGGCCACGGAGACGTGCTGGGTGGTTCGGTCGCCGGCGAGGGGAAGCTCATCGCCCGGATCCGAAACCTCGCACACCTGATCGGCGCAAGCCTTGACCCACACGCCGCTTTCTTGATCATGCGCGGACTCAAAACCTACAAGCTTCGCTACGAGAAGCAGTCTCGCACCGCCCAGGAAGTGGCCACGTTCCTGCAAACCCATTCAAGAGTCCAACAAGTTTACTACCCCGGCTTAGGAGATCATAAGGGGCACGAGCTCGCCCAGAAACAGATGAAGGACATGGGGGGAGTGGTCTCCTTCACCCTCGAACACTCCCGGGCGCTGAAGGCGAAGAATTTCTGTCACCGGCTGCAGTTGATCCAATTTTCCATTAGCCTCGGTTCCACCGAGTCTGTGATCTGCCCGACCGCTGAGTTCTTCGGCGACGACCTGGACCCGCAGGAGCGCAGGGAAACGGGGATCGATGAGTACTCCTTAAGACTTTCGGTGGGTTTAGAGGACTCGAGGGATCTTCTGGAAGATCTCAGGGCAGCACTGGAAGGGGAGTGACATAAATAATTGTCATCCGAAACTCGAACCCTCATCATCTTTCCAGTGCTTATGGATTTATCACGGGTTCACCGGTTCTAAAGCTAAACTGAGTTTAAGTTTTTAACTGAGAGGAACCTTTGAAGAAAATATTTACCAGCAGTCTCGCCCTGGCAGTTCTCACTTTATCACTCACGTCGTGCAACCCGAAGAAGTCGGAAGGGTACACAGGGATCGCCCGAAGTTCCTTCGCGACCACAGACATCCCGACTCCGGAGCAGGTGGAATACTGTTCGAAGGCCACTGACCTGAGCAGTTGTCTGGATCTGGGCTCTTCTTGTCAGGGATTGTTCAATGACAGCGCAGAGTCCGGAACTGAAGAATCGTTCCTCTCCTGCATACCGAAGCTTCCTTCGGTTGAAGATCCTACTTCAGAGCTACCAGCTTCGGAGCAACCGGCATCCGAAGAGCCGGCATCAGAAATCCCAGTGTCTGAAGAACCGGCATCCGAAGAACCGGTGCCGCAGCCACCAGTGGTTGAAGACCCAGAACTTCCTATCCCGAGGAACTGCGATAATCTTGATAGCAAGTTCAAAGTTCCGGGGAACGATAAGAAGGTCATCATCTGTCACCACACCAGCAGTGACAGCAACCCGTTCCACTCCATCGAGATCTCTTGCAACGCTCTCAAGACCCACGTTGATCACCACGGCGATTACCTGGGTGCTTGTAAGGAAAAAGCTCAGCCGAACCTGAACTAGTAGTTAAAACAACGGCACGAATCTGTGGCGGCCCTTCACCAGGCCGCCACAATAATTCTGGCCTGTTACCATCTACATTTAGAAATTCTTGTTACAGTTGATGAAATCCACTCTAAAAATCCCTTCGCCGATCTGATTGAATTCCGATACTTATAGATTTGACCTTTGGAAAGTTCAAAAGGGTTTAAAATAGGAACATGAGGATCCTTTCAAGCAAGCTCTTAGCAACTCTGCTTTTTACTCTGGCACTGGGTGCCTGCCAGCCGCACGGCGAACATACCATCATCTCAAAGCTCCAGAGTCCGCAGGAGCTGGAAGTCGAAGCAATTGAGGCCGTCGATGAGACCCCTTCGTACACCGACAACAATCCCGTGTGTGCGACTGCAGACTCGCTCGAGGCCTGTGACGTTCTCACCGACATCTGCCAGCCGGTGTACCTGGATCACGCAGATGAAGAATCCGATGCTTCGTTCTCTCAGTGCATCGCTAAGATCCACCCGGACCTCTTCGCACCGGTGGAAGTGAGTGTGAAACTTGTCACCATCCAAGCCGTGGAACAGCTCCCGCCGGAACCGGAAGAGGCGGGACGGCCATCCACCTCTTCCATCCTCGACACCATCAAAGAGATGGCGCCGGAATCCTGTAGCGAAGCGGATCCGAAGTACCTGGTTGGAAAAAAGAAAATCATGATCTGCCACCAGACGGAAAACGGAACTCATCACACCATCGTCGTCGCCTGCAGGACTCTGTGGTCTCATTCACTCAATCACAAAGACTATCTCGGGGCCTGCTACTAGCGGCCGTTTTCACTGAGCAATTCACTCGCTGCAATCTTATGGCTTAGTTAAGTTGTGCGAAATTTAGCTGTCGCTTATGTTTAATTGGCACCGCGATATTTTGAAAAACTAACGGAGATCTTTGTGAAAAAAATAG
Organism: Bacteriovoracaceae bacterium; assembly: GCA_035576105.1. Lineage (GTDB taxonomy): Bacteria > Bdellovibrionota > Bacteriovoracia > Bacteriovoracales > Bacteriovoracaceae > Peredibacter. The sequence goes on along the minus strand of DATLXA010000015.1, from coordinate 81,144 downwards.
TAATCATGTCAGCCTTTTTCATCGTCACTCTTACTCTCGCTTCTCTCTCCCACGCCGGCGTTTCGATGAAGCTGGAAGGTTCTTGCAAGCTGGTCCAAGCCGATAGCAGTGTAAAGCACTTCGTTTACTATTCAAACTTCAGCGGTTGCAGCAATAAGAGCTCCGCTGCCATCTCCATCGATGAGGGCCAGGCACTGTACACCGGAGTCCGATCGTTCGTCGGTGAAAAAGACGTCTACTCATTCGTTGTTGATGAAAACGGTAAGAAACAAGAAGCCGTTAAACTTACTTTTGCCAACTCCACTGGAAACACTTCCGGGACCATCACCTACCTCGACGACTCGATCGACGACCGCGCCCCTCGCAAGCGTACGGCCAAGGTCACCTGCGAAATCCGAGACTACGAATACGCCGAGTGCCGGTAGTCGTCGTCAATCTGTGAATAGAACTGTACTCTTTGCGTTTGCTTCATCAACCTTAAACTTCGGTGAAGTTTCTAACTAACCGGCCATAAATTTGATAAGTGAAGGTAAGATGCCCCCAGAGGTATTTATGGAACATCATGACCTGTTGATCCGCGAGATAGTAAAACATAGCGTGCCCTTCACCCGCACCTCCGACTTCGATCCTTTGATCGATAGAATCAAAGACAAGAAGATCGTCATGCTGGGGGAGTCGTCGCACGGGACGCACGAGTTCTACGAATGGAGAACGAAGATCACCGAAGAGCTCATAAAAAAACATGGGTTCAGTTTCATCGCCGTCGAAGGCGACTGGCCCCCGTGCCAGAAGGTCAACGACTTTATTCAGAACAAGACTGAAAAGAGCGCCGGCGAGGTCCTCTCGAACTTCTCCCGCTGGCCCACCTGGATGTGGGCGAACCAGGAGATGCTGGATCTCATGGAATGGCTCCAGGACTGGAACCGGAGTTCGGAAACGCCCGTGGGGTTCCACGGCCTCGACGTCTACTCCCTCTACGATTCCATGGACGAGATCAAAGAAACTCTCAGCGAGATAGACCCTCGGCTCGCCCGCGAGGTGGATAAGCTCTACTCCTGCTTCCATCCGTATTGGAACAACGAGAAGGCCTACGCCCGGTCACTCTTCCAGCACCCGGCCGGTTGCGAAAAAGAAGTGTCGAAGGCCCTGGAGAAAATCCTCCACAAAACCCTGGAGCACCGGGATCAGTTCTTCGATGTAGCACAGAACGCGAGGATCATTAGGAACGCCGAGAAGTACTACCACGCCATGATCAACGGCGCCGATTCCTGGAACATCCGTGACCGCCACATGATGGAAACTCTCTCGCAGCTGCTCGAGCACTACGGAACCGGTTCCAAGTGCATTATCTGGGAGCACAACACACACATCGGCGACTACCACGGCACCGATATGCTCATCAACGGCCAGGTCTGTCTGGGAGGGCTCGCCCGCGAGATCATCGGAGCCGAAAACGTCTCGCTGGTCGGATTCACCACCTACTCCGGAGAGGTGACAGCGTCACAGACCTGGGAGGGACCGATCGAAGTTCTGAGCGTTCCCAAGGCCAAGGCCGGCAGCATCGAGCACGCCTTGCACGACGCGATCCCGTACGTCGGACACGAGAACTTCTACGTGAACCTGGACCACGTAGAGGATTATTCGCCCTTCCTGGATTACCGCGGTCACCGGGCGATCGGTGTCGTCTATCATCCCAACGTCGAACAGAAGAGCAACTACGTGCCGACCAAACTCGCGAGGAGGTACGACGCTCTGGTCTTCATCAATCAGACCGAAGCTTTGAGGCCACTGGACATCGAGTTCGACGACAAGAAGATCCCAGAAACTTTTCCCTTCGGTTCCCGGCTGTGAGCGATTCCCGGTGTGAAAAAGTCATCCATTTTCTTAATGATAAAAAAAGATTTCACTCTGTTCGCAAGGTGTGATCATGAAGCTCTGGAGAATGAATCGTTGAATGATTCGATGATCGAGCTCCGGAATGATATGGCCATCTCTACGGGTGGCCATTTCTATTTTAAGGAGGTTTTTCATGCAAGTTCACTCATTGGACCACCTGCCCGAAGGAGAAATGATCCGGGAGCAGGTCCGCAAAGAGTTCAAAGAAAACCCACTGCTGAAGTCGCAGAACATCCTCATCGATACTGACGGACTAGACATCGTCCTCGAGGGCGACGTCGAGACCGATGACATGAGCTCCTTGGCCGAAGACGTCGCCGGTGGAGTTTTCGGAGTCCTCCAGGTAAGAAATGAGATCCACGTCAGCAGAGAGGCACGCTAGGGAGATTAACTGAGGTAGCGGATCTCCTGGATTTTATCCGGAGAAAAGGCCACACGACCTGTGAGTTCCTGAACCTCGTCGAAAGGATGGTCATAGGACCACGCCGCGTTTTCAAATCTCTTGTTATTATGTGTGAGGGTGTAGAACTCAGCGTGTCCTTTGAACGGGCAACTGTATTCACTACTCTTGATGAGATCGATGTTCTTAAGGTCATTGATCGGGATGTAAATGACGGGATCGAGATCAGCTTCAAGCAGTTTAATGGCACTGGTACTCTGGGCTATCAGATCGCCATCAATATAAACTTCAACTCTGTTATCTAATCTTTTGGCCACAATCGTATGTTCTGGGTGCTTTAAGATTCCGGGTGACATCATAAAATCTCCTTTCGTTAGAACCTATCTTAACTTCGAATGCGGAGATGCTGAACTGTGGGCTCGATTCTTAAGAAAAAATTGACCTGAGAAATAGGGATTAAACGAATCAAATCTGTAAGTTACTTAGATAAATAATCATAATTTTTTAGCTTTAAGTAGATTAGATATGCTGCTCCTGCTAAGGTTGATAAATGAACAAAATAGATCAAAGAGTTAAAATACTTGTTGTTGATGATGCTCCGAGCAATCTAGTTGCATTAAGTGCTGTTTTCTATGGCGAGAAATACAAACTGATTGAAGCTAATTCGGGCTATGAAGCCCTCGCCCTTTTGGAAGTTCATAAAGATATCGCAGTCATTCTTTTAGATGTTCAGATGCCTGGAATGGATGGGTTTGAAACTGCACTGAAGATTAAACAGCGGCAGGATTGCAAAGAAATTCCCATCATCTTCATCACCGCCATTTATAAGGAAGACCCATTCGTGGTGAAGGGCTACGAAGCCGGTGCCATTGATTACTTCGGCAAGCCCTTCGACCCGGAAATCCTAAAAATGAAAGTGGGCATCTACGCTTCCTTCAGAGAGAAGGCACTCTTGCTCAAAGAACGTGAGGACCGGATCAAAGAAACTGAAGAGCTGCTCAAGGCCGGGAAGAAGCTCTCTTCGATCCTCGAAACACTTCCGGTGGGGGTCTTGATCTCAGATCATGACGGAAAGATTTGTCAGATCAACGAAGAGGTTTCCCGGATCCTAAAATCCACGGGCATCGAGGGTGATGACACCTACGGAGACCTGCTTGGATGGTGGGACAACGACGGGTTAATGCTCAAGAATAAGGCCGGGCCCATGTACAAAGCACTCACCGCTGGAATCTCCTCTCATAATGTCATCCTGAATATAAAAAGTGTCGACGGCGAGCCGAAGACCATCATCTGTTCTGCGTCTCCATTGCGGGCCCTGGATAAGCACATCGTCGGTGCTGTGGTAGTGATTCAGGACAAGACCGAGTCCCGGAAGATTGAAGTCGACCTCCAGGACCGGATCCTAAACCTCATCTCCCTTGGAACCCAGTTCGAGCACGAGCATTCCATCCGCTAAACTCTGCCCTTGTTTCACTAGATTAATTTCACCATAAGATTCCAATCCTGTAGCCTTTAAGCTTCTTTATTTACGCTGCATGCATTGTTGTGAAGCATGAAAAAGAGAAGAATCTCATCAGGAATTATTTTTTTAAAGGAGTCTTCATGAAAAGCGCGATTCTTCTCACACTGGCCATGTCATTATTTCTAACCGCCTGCGGATCAGGTCCCACAAGAAACACTGGAAATAACATAACTGCAGGAGCTCAGGAGATTGAAACTAAACGCATGGAGCAGAGCCAAGTGATGAAGATCACCAACGACTGGCCACTCACCAGCCGACAGAATTTGGATAAAATGGTTCAGAAATACGGGCAACCCACAGAAGCAACCAATAGCATGGTGATCTGGCAGAACAATGGTCCCTGGAAGAAGTCTGTCCTCTATAAGAATCAGGGCAAGGACTCTTTAGAACAGACCGCCGGTATGATGGTACCACCAGAAAAACTCGGCGAACTTGCCATGTTCAACAAGGCCCTCACGGTGAACCAAGGCAACAACGAAGTATCCTCAAGGAGTAACAAAGAAGAGACCAATTTCCTGACTCTGAATCTTGCTAAAGATATTGTCGACGGCAAGATGAGTGCGATGGAAGCTAGGAAACAGTATAGCTCCGTGACAGACGTCATGGGCCGTTCGGAGTACATGGATAACTTGAACTTTGGCCCGGCACGCGGATCCAACCCGCAAAGTAACGATTCACTTTAAGTAATTTCTTTCGGCGCGGGATTCACTTGAATCTCGCGCCTCCGTAGGTCATGGAAAGTAATAATTCTCGGGATAAAAAACTCCAGGACATAAAAAACCTGGGACTTGTCCTTGATTCAAAATTCATCGGACCCTTCGGCATCCGATTCGGACTGGACGGAGTCCTCGGTTTCATTCCGTTCATCGGTGATATCCTAACCACCACCGCTTCTGTCTACATCATCGCCCAGGCCGCTCTCATGGGATGTTCGACGGTCATCCTACTGCGAATGGGACTCAACGTTCTCATCGAAAACCTATTCGACCTCATTCCATTTGTCGGAAACTTCTTTGACTTCTTCTGGAAGGCCAATAACAAAAACGTCACTCTGCTCGAAGCACACCTTCAGGATCCACGAGCAGTTGCCATCAAGTCAAAATTCGTTTTAGCTGGTGTTTGTGTCTCATTGATTCTAATCGTCATTGCTTCCGCGTATTTTTCTTACCTTCTGCTGGATTACCTCGTCGACATTTTACAAGCTGCATTTAACACGTAGAAAAACTATAAATCTTCTCAGTTATTCCGTTGGTCTCTGTCTTGCACTAGTTTAATCAAGAAGAACCATAGGAGGTTAAGATGATTGACAATAACAACAGTTCATTTGGAAACAGCGAAAGTGAATCGGACACCAATTTGCCCCGGACCGAGGCAAATGCTTCCAACACAGAGAGCAAACTCAAAGACTACGGCAAGAAGAGTCTCGCACCTCTCATTGACCTGGTCTCGAAGTATAAGGGTGACATCAATCCTTACTTCTCTGCGATCGGAAGAGGTCTACAAGGTGCAGTAAGCGCTCTCGATGGTAACTCTTCAAGTGAGAGCATGAACTCATCAATTAACACTTCTTCATCAAAAACTTCATCTGCCTCCTCATCTGTAGGCTCTGAAGTAGGCTCTGAAGCTGACCAGATTGTGGCCGGATGGTTCCGGGACGCTTCGGGCTGGTTCACTGGGGCACAGGAAAAAATTGCTTCCGGTAACGCTAAAGAGCTCCTGAACTACCTTGAAGCCGAAGCGGCCAAGAGTCCGGGACTTATGTTCTCAACTTCATACGTCGTGGGGCTTTTCGTAGGTCGGATGGGGCGTCACCTTGGTCGTCAGAAAATGACAGATTCATCAAGTGCGGCACCATTTCAAAATGATTCATCTTTGAATGATCTGCACTAAAAGTACCAAGGAGTTAACGTATGGACACTAATATTAGAAATGATGTGAACGCCCCTTACCGGGATTCATATGATAAGAATTTCACCGTAGATCACCCTATGGAAAGAGATTCCTGGAAAGTCATGTTCGAGCACCTCTACGCCGACATGACCCGCTTGTTCGAAAGAGAAAGCCTCCTGATCCGAACCGAGGTCAGAGAGAAGTTTATGGAAGCGAAGGTAGCCGTCGGCTCCCTCGCTGTCGGGGCAATGATGCTTTTCATCGGCGCGTTCGCTGCGGCGGCCACGGCCATCATCTTGCTTGACCAGTTCCTTCCACTCTGGGCATCCGCTTTGATTGTTACTGCCGTACTTTGTATCGCAGGCTACGTCATGGTCACCGGTGCGCTCAAGAAACTAGAGGGTGACCGGCTTACGCCGCGACAATCTCTAGAAACCCTCGGTGAAATTACTACTACCTTCAAGGAGAGAATCAATGAATTCAAACACCACTAGATCGACGAAATCCACAACTGAGTTAAAGAACCAAGTCCTTGCGGATATCAAAAAAGTTAAAGAGGACTTTGAAGAAATTAAGACGCGCATGACGCCCGGCCAACTCATCGACGACGCCATCTACTACCGCCGCGGCGGCGGTGATCCAGCGGCGACCTTCGATCACCTGAAGAGAAATCCAGTTGGAACTTCTTTCCTCACCATCGGGACCCTTCTTCTCATGGAAGACGAGTACCATAGAAGCTACGAGAGCATGGCCCGCGACAAGGTCGGCGTGGTTGCTGACAAAGTCGGCGCTGTTAGAGACAGTGTGGGATCTGCGTACACTTCAACCAAGGCTACTGTTGGGAACGTCGCTGATAAAATCGGTAGCGTGAAAGATACCATCAAGTCGAAGATCCCAGGGCGAAACACCACTGGGATTCCGGAGTCCTACGCTGCGGATTCTTACGGAAGACTCGACTCCGACAGAGACTCAATGTCAGGTACAGCTGAATCGATGAGAACGTCAGCGATGGACGGCATCGACTCTGCCAAAGCGAACATCCGAGAAGGCGTGGACGCTGCCAGGTCTACCGTTAGAGAAGGAATGGATTCCGCCCGCTCGACTGTGAGAGATGGTTTAAACACCGTCCGTTCAAGTCTCGAGTCCGCTACCGAATCCGTCAAAGAAACATCTCGAGAGGTGTATTCATCGGCGCGGAACCTTGACCCGATGACCTACCTCGTTCTTGGTGCGGGTCTGGGGACAATCAGCGGCGCTGCTCTTCCAGTATCACAGGCCGAGAGCCGGCTGGTGGATGACAAACTTTCTGACAAGATGACTCTTTTCAGAAACGATCTCGAAGCAGCGTTAAACGAATCTGCCAACATCCTCAAGAATGAGTTCATCGGTGGCTTCACGCACATGAACTTTAGCATCTTCTAGGATCAGCTAAATTTTTCGTCACGAAGGGCCCGCGTAAGCGGGCCTTTCTTTTTTACCGACCATTACCTTCCGCTTCCTGTACCTTAATCCAAAGTAAATCATCCTAACCTTCATTGTAAGCCCCGGGGTCCCATGAGACCATCTAGGGGAGGGGAAGTATGATCTCAAACGCGCTCATCCACATGATCACTGAAGCCATCGAACTGATGGGTGTCGGGATCATCGTCGTTGGTGCGCTCTTTTCTTTGGCCTGCTATCTCCGGGCGCAGCTCAAAAAGTCTCCCGGTGCCTACGAAGACCTGCGCCGAGGACTGGGCCGATCGATCCTTTTGGGCCTGGAGTTTCTGGTGGCGGGAGACATCGTCAACACGGTGGCCGTGGAACCCAGCATCGAGAGCGTCTATATCCTCGGTCTGATTGTCATCATCCGAACTTTCTTAAGCTTCTCCATTGAGGTCGAACTCGAGAAACGACTTCCCTGGAGAAAAGATTGAACTTTTAAAAAGGAGACTCCCATGGGTCGGCAGAACTTTGGTACTGAGAGCAGCTTGAAGGCAGGAAACGCGCTTCGAGACCTAAATAATGAATACGGGGGACCGGAACTCGATAGTAAAATTTACCAGGAGGTCATCGAGGGGTTTACCAGAAGTCACATCGACACCGACCACTTGGTGGTAAACGTCGAACACTCGCGCGTGTTCCTGCGGGGACTGCTCGAGTCTTCGGAGCAGAAAAAAAAGATCGAGGAGTTCGTCCGTCAGGTCGATGGGGTCTTAGATGTCCGTAACGAAATCCACATCAGAGACTAGCCCGATAGAAATCGGACCTGCCGAAATTCTTAAGTTCTGGTTCGATGACCTTACTCCCGCTGACTGGTTTAAAAAAGATGCCGGACTTGACCGCCGGATGAGAGAGCGGTTCTCCGGCGCTTTCACCCGGGCGTTCAATGCGGAACTTGATTCCTGGAGAGTGTCCGTGGAGGGCCGGCTGGCCGAGATCCTTCTGCTTGATCAGTTTCCCAGAAATATTCACCGGGATACGCCCCTGGCCTTTGCAGGTGATAGAATGGCGCTTGTCCTCGCACAGGAAATGGTCCGGCAAGGGTTAGATAAGTTGCTAGAGATCCGCAGACGTGCCTTCGTGTACCTTCCATACATGCACAGTGAGTCGAAGGCCATCCATCAGGACGGCCTCTGCCTCTTCAGCCTGCCGGGCCTAGAGAATAATCTGAAATTTGAAATCTTGCATAAAGAAATCATTGACCGCTTCGAGAGATATCCGTCGAGGAACAAAGCACTGGCCCGTCACTCTACGCAGGAGGAAGTGGAGTTTTTAAAAACACACAGAGGTTTCTGATTCACGGCCTGGAAAAAAAACCAACAAGAATGTCCTAAAAAAATTATTTTTTATTTTTTAAAACCATTGCCCTTCCATACTCGATCCACACTCTTGTATCCGCTGAGATAAGCTCTTAGAATTTAGTTATTTTTTCACTAAACATTTCACTCGGTTTTTACACGCCGAGAAAAACAATAATCATTTTGTCAAAATTTTACTTGCAGAAAATTCACGTTTGGAGAAAATAAAACTACAAGTCTTTAGTTTGTCTCAAGGTTCGCCATGGAAGGTGAATTGAACACACCCAGTAAGGAGGTAATATGACCAAAGGATTTCTGTCTGTGATAGCTGGAATGATGCTAGTCCAGTCAAGTTTTGCAAGTGTCCCGACGATTGCATTAACATTCGACACTAACATAGATTTATCAACCATCTCTTCCAGCTCCCGTGAAATGAAGATCAGGACCGCTGAAGAAAAAATCAAGGCCGTGATTGCTTCAGACGCTTTCCGCACCCAGGTGCTGAACCACACCTACCGGGGCGTAAAAAAATTCGTGGATAACAAGGGCCTCACCAACTCTCAGATCTATTATAAAATCCTCAACGCTGCCGAAAGACTCCAGCCGACGGAAAATAACACCATGGACATGGGCGTGAAGACCTACTACGAAAACTCCAGCACCGTTGGCTTTACCTCTTCCGGAAGCAAGTTCATCAACATGAACACTAAGTTCCTCGACAAGTACACTCCGACCAATGTGACCAGAAACATGATGCACGAATGGCTCCACAAGATTGGGTTCAGCCACGCCGTCAGCTACTCCACTAGCCGGGACTACTCGGTGCCGTACGGTGTGGGGAAGATCATGGAAACTCTAGCAAGAAATTACTAAAAGAAGAGGTGCACGATGAAAATTTTATTTCTTATGATAAGTCTTACTGTTTGCGCTTCAGCCTTCGCCGAGGAGCTAAGAGTTGAGTTTGACCACTCTGAGGAGCGCGCCTGCCATGCAGAGCTGAAGGCTGCAGGGTGTGTAAGTCAGACCGACGAAGAAGTGGTTGACTGTGCTCAGGAGAAGAAAGCTGAGTTCAGTCCAACTTGTCAGAGCATCCTGATCGCAAAATCAAAAGAATAGTCGAGCATGTTGACGGAGAGGATTTTAGATCGCATCCACCAGTTTTAAACTATTCGAGCAGTTCAAGATGAAGGACACCGTCGTCGCTCCTGCGTCCTGCGCCGGAAGCTTAACAAACCCTGAGCTCGAAAAGACTCCAGCTTCCTGCACCAGCGTCTTCACCGAATTCTCTGACCGGACCACGTCACTGGACCCGCGACCGCTCGGGTGCAAGGCCACGTTTGCGTTGAGGAATTTCTCTCCGTCCTGCTTCCCGCTCAGGAGGACGTCTAGGTCAAAACCCGACTCGAGGAGAGTACCGGCAAGACTCTGAGACTTGATTCCACCGGCCTTCACATTCCATAGCTTTTTTTCGGAGAAGGACACCTTATAATTTAACTGTAGCTCCGAGAGGACGAATTTCTTAGTCGCTACCACACTCACGCTTGCGTCCTCGGAAGAAGTTGCGACGGTGGCACGGCAGTAGTAGTTCAGGCTCTGGGCCTGCGCCATTCCGGCCATGAGAGCCATGAGTGATAAAGCGAATAATAATTTAGAAAATTTCATAGCGACCTCTTTTTGTCATCATCTCAGATTGCGGAAGGTACCATAGAGATTTTGAAATGTTTCTAGAGTGTCTAAAATTCAGCCAGGGTATCTTCTTCGGTGCCAAAAGGACTCTAGGTACCTAACATCACTGTAAGCTTTAATTGATTGCGGATAGAGTTTTACCCATTGTACAAACAAGGAACCAATGGAGGTATGTTATGAATAAATTCTTAGTTCTTTTACTGGTCGTACTTTTCGCTTTCCCTGCACTTGCTCAGCACCGCCCAGGTAACGGTCGCTCGGGCTACGGCCACGGAGACAATGGTCGTGGAGACTACGGACATGGAGATAACGGACGTGGAGACTACGGACATGGAGACTACGGACGTGGAGATCACGGACGTGGAGACTACGGACGTGGAGACTACGGACGCGGAGATCACGGGCGTGGAGATTACAGACGCCCAGGAAACGGTCGTCCTTCAACAGGAAGATCATGTTCGGTTGCCATGGTAAACCGTCGCGGTAGAGTGATCGATACCTATTTCGGGTACAATGACTACTACTCAAATGGTTGCGCAAGTGCGATCCAGCAGTGTCGTCATGAGATCCGTCACAGAAACATGTTCGCAAACCGTTGCGAACTTAGTTACTAAAACAAAAATCAGGCGGGGCTTCAATGCCCCGCCTGATTTTGATCAGTGTATATATCTTTCGATAGTGCTGATGTGTCTTTCTTGATTCGGCAATAACTCTGAGCGGATCACTTCTTTGAGTTCAAAGTTCATGCTGTCATCTTCCAGAGCTTCTCGGTATTCTTTTATACCGTACTCTTCTCCGACCCTGAGAGCTTGCACCGCCGCCTTGTCTCCAAAGAGCGAAGCTCCGCCGGTGAAGGCAGAAGCAAAAGCACCCCAAGGCCCAGAGGAGGTCGTCTCATTCTTGAAGTCTGCACCAGCGTAGCGCTTAAGCCTATCCACGGCTCTTACGTGATCCTGTCTGATCGACGTGAGTTCAGTTCTTTCCATGTCGTTCTTTATCCGAGAAAGGACTGCGTCGATGCTCTGAACTGCTGCCATTTCCCCACGGATTAATTCGTCTACTTGTTTCATAACTCCTCCTTGAATTGGATTTTGAAATCAAATTTATACGTTATGAGTATGATGAGGATGACCGGCAGCATTTGTAAGTTAAATTTATCCGCAAATTTAAGACGTTCCCAGTCAGGACTTAATTGGTACAGAATGTGTTTCTTTAAAGAGAACGAGCAGAGTAAACTTAGCCATGCGCTCACTTAAGAATAAATTACTCATCACTCTCATAACATTCTACACACTCTCATCTTTCGTTCCACTGCTCGAACTGGATCACTGGTGGATCCGGATCTGGGATTTTCCGCGGTTGCAGTTGTTCATCATCGGAGTCGCTGGCCTGCTTTTATATCTTTGGTCGGTCCGTCGCAGTATCAGCAAGATCCATTTCCTCCTCGCTTTTACTATCGGAGCATTGGTCTTAGACGCGTACCGGATTGTACCCTATACACCGGTCTACCCAGAAGAATCCAGGCTCCACCCAATAGCTAAAGATTCGGATTCTTTTTCTGTTTTCACTTTGAATGTTTTCCAGGATAACCCGCAAAGAGAAGCGCTGTTAAGTCTCCTCAAAAGAACATCTCCTGACATCATCCTCTTGCTGGAAGTCGATGCGAACTGGCTTAGGGACGTGAAGGCCCTCACCGCTGACTACCCGTTCCAGGTATTAAAACCTTTAGACAATACTTACGGGATCGCCCTCTACTCGAAGCTCGACATCTTGAAGTCGAGCATTAACTTCCTGGTAGAAGACGACGTACCTTCAATCCAGGCAACGGTCGAAACGAGGGCCAAGGGACAGATTGAAATCTTCTGCGTGCATCCCAGGCCCCCGAACCCTACGACTGAAGAAACCACGCAAAGGGACGCTGAACTGATTCTGATAGCGAAAGCGGTTTCAAAGATAAAAACTCCTGTCTTGGTCATGGGAGACCTCAACGACGTCGCCTGGTCCCATACCAGCAGGCTCTTTCGAAGGATCTCTAAACTCCAGGATCCGAGAATCGGGAGAGGTCCCTACGGCACCTTCCCGGTGTACCTACCGCTGTGGCGGTTTCCCCTGGACTACGTGTTCCATTCCAAGAGTTTAAACCTGCTCGGCATCGAGAGGCTGGAGGATGTTGGCTCAGACCATTTTCCACTGCAGGCAACGTATAGCTATGAGAAAGAGAGAGTGAAACAAGCTCCTAATGAGGTAGAGGAGGAGGATCTAGAAGAAGCAGATGAGATCATCCAAGAAGTTAAATGAGCTGGGGGCGCCGAGCTGGGGGCGAGCCGGGCGCCCTTCATGAATTCAATGTACCCAGAAGATCTGTACAAGTGCGACTCACCCGTTGGCGCGGAGCTGACAGCGGATAGCAGAGAATACCTGGCGGCACTCGTCGTCTGAGTTGCCTTCGTCCGTGCATTTCGAATCGACGTAGCCGTAGATGATCTTGTCGGAATTCTTGTCATATCTGACGAACGGAGAAGTCTTTTCACCATCCCTGTCGAGCAGGTTCCACAGGGTTCCTTTGGCAGCGGCGCCGGAACCAACGAAGCAAACGGTATTGTACCCAATATAGGTGGTGAGCTTCGAGACGTCCTTTCCTCTCGCGGCGCCGTCGGCGTAGAAGAGGTTTCCACTTTGCGCGAAGGAATTCAGGGAGACCAGGAGCATTGCCACGGTGAAGAGTTTTATGCGCAGGTCCAGAAGGTGCTGTCTCATGATGTGATCCCTTTAGAGTTTAAGTGTGGACTGCTATGTTCTTACGTCTTCCTCACTTAAAAAAAAACTCTCCTCCCTCGGGGGTGTAAAAAAGTAACGGTCTCTGGCCCGGAGGAACCCGTTCACTCGGGAACTCTAGCTCCCGAAGTGGAATCTCCAGTCACTGGGGGTGATCCGGTAGATGAACACCGTCCGCTTCGTCCCGTCACTCTTCGTCTTTTGCATCTGAGCCACCTTAACTCCACCGATCTTTTCCATGGCCCGACGGGAACGGTGGTTTTGCTCACCGATGTGGAACAAGACCGCCTGAAATGACCTGAAGGCATGGTTCACCATCAGCTTCTTCACTTCAAGGTTCCAGGCCCCACCCCAGTACCTCCTCGCAAGAAACGAGTACCCGATAAAGGTTTCCGTCCGGGGGGTGTTGACCTCGTAGTACCTTGAGCTACCGATAATGAGATTGGTTTTCTTGTCGATGACCACCAGGGCGCGGGGACTGTTGAGCGCATCCTTGAAGTACTTCTGGAAATTACCGATCTCGAACCGGTCGGGCGACGGGTGCTGCTCCCAGATCAAGGGGTCGGAAGCAGCAGCGTAGAGGTCTTCGAAGTCTGAGCTCTCCACAGGCCTTAGGTAGACGAGCTCACTCTGGAGCACGGGTTGCAGCTCATTGTCTCCGCTCTCACCATCGCTGTAACCTTTGATGATCAGTTCCTGAGGAAGCAAAGGTAAGATTCGTAGCTATAGCCATGGCCTTCGAAAGTTACGTACCCACCCCGGGCCCCGTTTCGTAAGACCTTCCCACCTGTGAGAAGTTCTTTTTCCAGGTAGTAGTGGCTGGTGTTCTCCGAGACGACTTCTGATCTTTCGTAGTTCACGGAAAAGACCAGTCGGTCTTTCATCTTCCCGTTCCCGCCTTTGAAGCCGCGGTTCTCGAGGATCGCAGAGCCTCTCTTGACCTTGTAGGGCTCAAGGCCCAGGACTCTGTACTGATCATGAAGCTTGAGGGACTCGCCGCTGAGGTCGAAGCTGATCGTGTCATCTTTGTCCGTCGTCAGGTAACACTGGTACTTATGGTTCGCGGCGACAGCCGAACCAGTCATTAAAACTGCCAAAACGGTTAAGAGTGTTCTCATAGATCCTCCGGATTTCATTGAATAAAATCTAGCTATAGTAATTTTTAACTGACAAAGATCTCTCAAAGGAAAGACGATGAATTTTTTATAGAGGCAAATACCTATTCCCGGATGAAGAATATTATCATCTCCCTGAGTGAGGGCCCAGAGCCACTGGCTTCACAGGAACTTGTCAGTGGACTCATGAATTCTTGTTGATCAAGGAGCTTTAGTGATGAGTTATCCCCAGCGTGGCAAGGGAGCTTAAATTCATTCTTGATAGTTGCATTTTTTACGGCATCTAGTCAACGAACACCATAACAGGTTTATCTGGTCTAAGGGACGTCTAAGGGAAGCTCGACGATAAAAGTTGAACCCTCTCCGAGTTTGCTCTTAACTTGAATAGAACCTTTGTGTGCATCCAGAATCTGTCTGACGATATAGAGACCAAGTCCTAATCCACTTACTTCACTACCTGAGGCGGCACGTTCAAAACGCTGAAAAATACGTTCTTGGTTTTCCTCTGCGATCCCGAGACCCTCATCACGGACAATCAGCTTGGCTTTGTCTCCGGCAACACTTACTTGAATCCAAATCGGTTTTCCCGCCCCATAGCGAAGGGCATTGGTGATGAGATTTGTTACCACTTGCTCGATCCTGAACCGATCCCAGATACCCATGGTAGATTCACAACGGTCGATTTGAATCTTAGAGTCGCCACCAACTGCTTGATCGCAAAATCGTTCGACAACTTCCTGCACCAAAGTGCAGAGGTCAAAACGTGCCATATTCATAGATAATTTTCCAGAAGTGATGCGTGAGTTGTCGAGTATGTCATCGATGAGATGAACTAATCTTTTGAATTGCTGTTCATCCGCATCCATCATTTTCGTCAACTTTTCCATGGTGAAGGCGGAGGCATCATCTTTTTTCAATTTGTGTTTTCTCATTTGTACTTGAAGCATCATCGAAGTGAGCGGGGTCTTGAGTTCATGAGAGGCAATCGACATAAACTCGTCTCGAACTATAACTGCGTGCTCAAGATCTTCCTGGGCTTTATTCAGAATTTCGTTTTGTTTTTGAACTTTCTTTCGAACATCGGAAGTATTGATCGCAATTCCTATGTTCTCAGAAACTTGGCTTAAAAAGGCCCTTTGATGTTCAGTGAATGGGTGTAGTGAAGCTAATTCAATCACTCCGGTGACCTCATTTTCATAAAGGATAGGACAGATTAAAAGCGATCGCGGAATCAGTACGCCGAGAGATGACTCAATTTTACTAAAATAACTTGATGGAACATCTTGAATCAGCAGAGATTGCTTCTCAATCGCCACCTGGCCGATTAAGCCTTGGCCAAATTCAATGAATTTATCTGATGCTTCAGTTTCAGAGAGCGCATGACTGCTTACCATTTGAAGCTTTTTATCGCCGGTAACCAAATAGAAAGTACCTACTTGGGCATTTGTAAATGGCACCAAATGGCTCAAAATACTTTGGCCTAGCCGTGATATTACCTGCTCACCTCGCATTTTTTCTGATAGGGCAATCTGTCCCTCACGCAGATAATCTAGCTCACGAAATTTTTCTCTAAGTGAGGCCTCAGATTGTTTCATTTCAGTAATGTCGCGTTCGGTTGTGGCAATTCCAGTTAGCTTTCCCTTTTCATCAGTAAGCTTGGTATTAATAAGCCACACATCGATAATATGTCCGTCTTTATGTTTTCGTTTTGTCTCTAGATTAGGCAGCAATTCTTCACGTTTTAGAGCGGCAAGGAACCCACGTGCTTCATTTTGATATTCCTTAGGCACGGTATCTACAATGTTTATTCGAAGCGCTTCAGCTTCTGAATAGCCGTACATGGTCTCAGCGCCCCGGTTCCAAGCTAAGATGTTGCCTTCTAAATCTTGAAAAGTGATGGCATCATTGGAATCTTGAATGACCGTTGCCATTCGACGAAACTTTTCTAATGCTCCCATTCGCTCTGAAATATCGCGTTCGGTGGTAGCTACTCCAGTTAAATTTCCCTTGTCATCAGTGAGCTTAGTATTGGTCAACCAAACGTCAATGATTCTACCGTCTTTATGCTTTCGCTTTGTTTCCAAGCTAAGTACCAACTCTCCTCGTTTAAGAGAGGAGAGGAACTGACGTGCTTCTTCTTGATATTCTGTCGGCACAGTATCTACAATATTCATGCGAAGGGCTTCGGCTTCGGAATAACCATAAATTTGTTCAGCACCTTGGTTCCATGCCAAGATGTTTCCATCTAAATCTTGGAAGGTGATAGCATCGTTGGAATCTTGAATGACTGTCGCCATTAGACGAGATTTTTCTAACGATCCCATTTGTTTAGCAATTACTTTAGGGTTGTGTTCTATTTTGTTCTGTTTTATTTGATTTGAATTTTGAGAATGGTGATTTTTGTTGTTTGTAAAGGCTATCTCTTTTTCCATAATTGTCTCCCTAGTTATGAAGCAAGATTTATGCCTTCTGCACAACAATTCATTTTGAGATTAAATACATGGAAATACAAGACTGAGGTTGCAACGTTATTTTTTCAGCTCACCTAAATATTCCTTAATAAGTTCACGTGCGATTTTCAATGAATCCCACTATGTTAACTCCAAAAAGTCCTACCAGATAATGACTGACGCCAAAAAAGTGATCGAGAGAAAGCTAGGAACAAATTTTGTAAATCCATGGGAATTCTATAGACTCAAAATTTTGCCGATTTCTAAAAGTCCTGCAATCATAATATACATTCAGGGCATTGTTTGATTCATACTTATCAGTAGAAACTGGAGATAGTAGAGTTTTCTTGTAATGTATTGGCGGGTTTGGAATCTGTGCGACAAAATTCAGACACTGCTTCATTACTACGATATACTACCTAATCCACAAAGATCCTTATTCCTCGAATATTTACGATCTTTCATATTCCATCATTATTCATCCTCGAGAAAAAGTAGTTATTATGACCAAAGTTAATAAAGACTCTAAAAAACCGAAAACAAAAAGTACTGTTCTTAAAAAACCAATTGCTGTCTCAAAACAAATGGGATCATTAGAAAAATTTCGACGGATGGCCACTGTGATCCAGGATTCCAACGATGCTATTACGTTTCAAGATTTAGAGGGAAATATTCTTGCTTGGAATCAGGGCGCTGAAATTATTTACGGTTACTCACAAGCCGAAGCCTTGCAGATGAACATAGTGGATACTGTTCCAAGTGAATACCAGGCAGAAGCATTGGCCTTTCTTTCTTCTTTAAAAAGAGGAGAGTTGGTTCCAAATCTCGAGACAAAACGAAAACACAAAGATGGTCGAATTATTGATGTGTGGCTTACTAATACGAAGCTCACAGATGATAAAGGAAAATTAACAGGTGTCGCGACTACTGAGCGAGATATAACTGAACAGACTAAAACTCTAGAAAAGTTTCGTCGCATGGCCACAGTAATTCAGGATTCCAACGATGCCATTACCTTTCAGGATCTTGAAGGCAATATTCTACTAGGTGGAGTTCAAGGCTTGCCCCAGTTGGAAGAACGAGACTCCATGACAAAGTGAATTTGGGCAATTCAGACTTGCTTGATTATTGTGGGAAGATTGCCAGCAGTGACAGCAAGCATTGTTTAAGTGGCCAGCGCAACATGCCACTAGCCTGATAAGGAGCCTCTGCAAAATTACATCTGCCATATAACTGCTACTGTAAAGGAAGGCTTTAACCAGGATAGCAATTATGCCCAATCAAGCATCGGAAAGGATTAAAAGATTAAATGGAGAAATTATACGAGCATGGGAAGAAAGGGCCTTGCAAGAAGTAGCCGCTTCTATTCATAAGTCCTCACTAGCTCTACCCAACTCCTTGCCGGCGTTTTTAAATAATATTGCTGAAGCACTATCAACTACTATTGACCGAACCAAAGCTAAGGTTAAATGGGATCGAGAAAATAACACCAGGATAAATAAAAATCACGGGAATGAGCGAGCCAAGAGCACTGATTACACCATGGATCAGTTAATATTTGAGTATCATATTTTGAGGCAGGTTATTTTCGATGTTATGGAGCAAGAGACTCCTTTAACTGCAATTGAACGTGAAGTCATAATTTGTTCAGTCGAACAGGCCGTTAACGATGCGGCAACACAGTTTTGTAAAAGTGCAAGCGATATTACCTTACGAATATCTCAAAAAGAAGATCTGGAAGCTTCCATACGCACCAGAGATGAATTCCTAACAATCGTGTCCCATGAGCTTAAAACTCCATTAACATCACTCCTTCTTCAAGCGCAAATGATCTTAAGGGACAAAAAACCTGAGACAGACGAAAAGCAAATTAAGAAAATTTATGAATTCGTTGGTCAGGTGAGTGTTCAAGTTAAACGTCTTTCACATTTGATTGAGGATATTCTGGATTTTGGTCGTGTTCGTACAGGAAGTTATAAACTCGAAATGTGTAGAATCAACATATGTGACATCATCAACGAGGTTATAGAATCTTTAGATCCCGTTTTTCAAGCCTTTAAAGTAGGTCCACCCGTATTCTTCTGTCACGAGGATTCAATTGTCAGTATAGACAAAGATGGATTGGCGAAAGTGTTTAGAAGTCTCTTTACCAATGCGATTAAATACGGGCAAGGTAAGCCTGTATCGATTGAGGTAAGGATGACTAATTCTGAAGTTGAGATTGCCGTGACCGATCATGGTGTAGGAATAGGTCCTGAAAATATTGAACGGATTTTTTCGAAATTTGAAAGAGCCATATCATCGAATGAAGTTTGTGGACTAGGACTTGGACTCTACATTGCTAAAGAAATCATTACAGCACATGGTGGTCGTATGTGGGTTGAAAGCAACCTTGGCAAGGGTAGTAGTTTTCATTTTTCTCTTCCAAGATTACTAGAAAACAGGAGTGAATACAAAGGGACGAGTTCAGTGACAGTTCAGGGTGATCAAATGAGTAACCATCATTCGTGAACTTATTCTAGAGGTAGGATGATGGTGAAAGTTGAGCCTTTGCCCAAATGACTTGTCAGATTCAGAGAGCCTTTATGTTGCTCAATAATCTGTCGCGATATGTACAAACCAAGGCCCAGACCATGGATATGATTTGTATCAGAAGCTCTGCCAAATTTACTAAAGATGATATTTTGGTTTTCAGCTGAAATACCTGGGCCATTATCCTTGATTGTTAAAACAGCATTACCATCTCTTTGACTCAGATTAATTTCAACCAATGATCCGGCAGCATATTTAATAGCATTTGAAGCAATGTTGGTTATGACCTGTTCAAGCCTTGATGGGTCCCAGTTACCGTTGATTTCAGTATTAAATTGATAAGAAACCCGACATTGGGCTTTCTCAAATGACTCGCTAAGATTAGTGATCACATTTTGTATCAGGCCGTTCAGATTCACTTTATCCAGATGCAAGGTTAGCATGCCAGTGGCTAAACGGGTGGAGTCCGACATGTCGTCTATCATGAGCTCTAAGCGTCTGGCCTGGCGTTGTAAGTCTTTTAAAAATTTATCATTGTCTTCCAGGCTAAAGCGACCCATGCCCATTTTCTTGTGAACTACTTCTGCTTGCAACTTTAAAGCACTCAATGGGTTTTTTAATTCGTGTGAAGCAATAGCAATAAACTCTTCACGCAACTGTGATTCTTTTTTTGCCAATTTCATTGCCTGACGGAGCTCAATTTCTGAGAGGAAGGAAGCCGTGATTTCTTCCAGAATAGAAATTTCTTCCTCTGTCCATTTGCGTTTTTTATGATCGATAACACAGACCGCCCCGATCGGATGCCCGCTTTTCGTTATGACGGGAATTCCCAGGTATCCCACAATATTGAGTGCTTTCACCGCAGGATTGTCACTGAACAATGGATGATTTTTGGTATCTTCAATACTTAGGGGCGTGCCTTGCAAAGAGTACTGACAGACAGAAATATCGATTGGAACTTCGTTGTTTTGAGTGGTGATCTCAAAGCCAGCGGCACTTTTAAAGAATTGTGAATTTTCCCCGATCAGCGAAAAAATTGATATCGGTGCTTTTAGTATCTTGGTGGCCATCCGATTGAGTCGAGTGAACGCTTCTTCAGGGGCAGTTCCAAACAGACCGGTCCGGCCCAAAGCTTCAAGCCGATCTAGATTCTTAAGAAGAATTGAACAGTCCTGGATCATGTTGACATCCCTAAAAATACTCTGTTGTGATTGTAAGCAGTTGAATAAAAAAAGCCTCCGCATGGGAGGCTGAATTATTTGGTGATTTAATGGAGCGGCTGACAGGATTCGAACCAGCGACCTGTTCCATGGCAAGGAACCGCTCTACCAACTGAGCTACAGCCGCTCAAAAAAAATTTCAAAGACATAGATACGTATTAAGGCAAAGTGCTCTTGATATTATTCTAGGCCTCTGAAAACTGTCAACTGCTAACTTCAACTATTTCGTCTTAGTTTGGGCAAGGGGCGCGACCGTTGATGTGATGCTCACAGATGACATCGGTCTCAACTTTGTCCACGCTTAGAAACTGGAGCGCGTCCGGATGCTCAGCAGTAGCTGTGATCTTGACCTTGCCAGCGTAAATCTTTGTGTAGCTCGAGAAGCCGCACTCATGGACCGAACTCTCACTCAGGATTTTTTCATCGCTGATGACGATATTGACGTGAAACTTCGGGAAGGTCTTGGTGAGTTCCTCGGCGCCGTAGTATTTCATGAAAATGTTGTTCGAGTTGTGGCCCTCTTCCCATCTGACGGATCCGGTCGCGTTCGAGCAGTGGGTGGCGTAGTACGAGGCGTGCGCGAGATTCACGGAGAGAGACATTACGGTCATCAGAAGAAATTTCATAAAAACTCCAGGTGCAAGATGGTTAAGCTGGCAATGGTTTACCTCCGCAGCTCTGCCGCCGTCAAGGAGTGCGAATTGACCCCTGGTGAATGACTAACTTTAAAGGCCGGGTTCTGAGACGTAAATGGATTCACCGCTTTGGGAAAGGAGCTGCCCTGAAAAAGCAGTCGCCTCGGGATTGAACGCCGAGACTTTACCGTGTCCCCCGGGGATGTCGACGACGTAGAGCGGGACTGCCCAGCCGGGCAAGCTGGACCGCAGGCTTTGGTAAATTCTCCGTCCCGTCTCGAGCGAGAGGTAGAAGTGCATGCCCCCTCTGACCCGGTCGGGGTGGTGCAAATAATAGGGGCGGATTTTTAAGCCGATGAAGGTGTTGATCAGCTCGATCAGGTCACTGGAGTTGTCATTCACATTTTTCAATAGCACGGTCTGGGAGAGTAGCTGCACCGGCGACGCCGCCAGCTTGCGGATGGCCTCTGTGTTCTGCGGATCAAACTCGCTGGAGTGGTTGGCGTGGATGGCCACCGAAACTGTCCGGAAATGGGAAGAAGCCTTCCTCAGCAACTCGATGAATCCGTCGTCGATCCTCTCCGGAAGGATTACCGGATAGCGGGTGTGGAAGCGGACGTCTTTGATCGACGAGATCTCACCGAAGGCCATGAGGTACCGGTCTAGTTTCTCATTGGACAACGTCAGCGGATCACCGCCGGTGAAAATAATCTCCGACACCTCAGGGTGCGCCCGGAGGTAGCTGAGCGTCTCCGAGAACTGCCCAGAGAAGAGCTCGTCTCCGTGGGAAAGTTCGTTTCTTCGGAAGCAGTACCTGCAGTGAACCGGACAGACGGAGGTGGCAGTGAAGAGGGCCCGGGAGGGGTAGCGGTGGATCAGCTGCGGGGCCCTTTGGTAGCTGCGGTCACCGATGGGATCCGTCAGTCCCTGACTGTTGAGTCGCGGATCGACCTCGTCTGAGTGGGGGAGGAATTCTTTTGCCAATGGCCCAGAGGGACCCTGGGCCTTGATTTTTTCAGCGAGAGCGACGGGAACAAACACCGGGAACGAAGCGTGCGCGGAGGTCACACCAGGGCCCGCTTCCCACCCAAGGAAAGTGTGCAGTTCTTCGACAGTCTTGATCGCGGCCGCGAAGCTACGGGTCCAGTCTACTCTGTTGTGCATGCTTTTGGAGTTCCTTCTCATACTGTCGTTTATAAATAAAAGCACAGATCCGGATCAGCAGCGCCCCGTAGAGGGAGATGCCTAAAAAATGGAAAAGCAGAGTCCAGAACGGCAGGACTCCGCCCTGGTAGAGAGTGTACAGGATCCATTTCAACAAGACGATGTGAGCGACGAAGATCAAAACCTGCCTTACCCGTTCACCGTAGTTTTCTTTACTCAAAAAATTTTTTATCACGGCTTCGCCTCTGGGTGCCAGTAGCTCGCTTCGAGCCGAGCGTAGGATTTGATTTTTTTCAGCAGAAAGGATTTATTCATCCCGGTGAGCAGACACTCTGCGAACAGTACCGGCCCCTTGGGAAGCGGCATCAGCCCGATGGGCCTGACCGGCCGGATCTTTCTGGAGCCGCCTAGGCTGGAGCCGCCTAGGCTGGAGCCGCCTAGGCCGGAGCTCGAACCTCCGCGGTAGTCGAGCACCACCAGTTGTTTACCCTGGACGAGGACTTTTAGTCCGTCCAGCCTGGTCGAGTAGTTGAAGCAGTCATTCTTGTTGAAATTCGAAAGACGGAAGACGTAACTCTTCTCCATGGCAAGTTTGTGATCGGCCGCCAGGTCCGCGGCCCGGGCCATGATCTTGAGGCAGGCCAGGGTGTCCTCCATCGCAACGTGATGGTTGAGTTCGATCCCGAAGAACTTACTGAGAGTCGAGAGCTTGAAGTTCAGGGGAGCTGTCGTTTCTGTTTTCTTGTAGACCGCACGCAGGTAGCGGCAGCTGTCGTAGATATCCAGAGGGGGGAACTCGATCTGAAAATCATGGGAAGATTTTATCAGGTACCCCAGGTCGAAGGTCGAGTTATGCGCAATCATAGGATGACGCCCGACGAACTCCCAGAATTCTTTGAGAGGTTTTTTTATGGTGGGAGCTTCAGTTAAATGGTCGTTGGTCAGTCCGTGGAACTGGATAGTGAATGCAGGGATTTCGATCAGAGGGTTTATGAGTTGATGGTAGGAGGTCACCACACCCTCTGTCGTGATCTTGACCGCCGCGATTTCGATGATCTTGTCGACCAGCGGTGAGAGTCCGGTAGTCTCCAAGTCCACCGCGACCAGACCTTTCGGAAAAAGCGAGAGCAGGGATGTGACTTCTCCGGAAGATAAGTACAGGGCGGATTGGCTTCTTGACATATGGTGTCTTTATAGCTTTTTTACGGTGCCCTCGTCTAGCTGAAAACCTATTCGCTTCATTGACAATTGCAGGGCATTAAGTACAAGATTTCGGGACATTTAAGATTCAAAAGAACAAAAGGAAGTTACTCATGTCCAAATCCTTTGATGTGGTTGTTCTAGGTGCGGGCCCAGGGGGTTACGTTGCTGCCATCCGAGCTTCTCAATTAGGAAAAAAAGTTGCCATCATAGAAGCCGATAAACTCGGTGGAGTATGTCTGAACCGTGGATGCATCCCCACCAAGGCGCTGCTGAAATCGGCCCACTCCGTTCATGAAGTCAAAGACCTCAAGAGCCTGGGGATCAACGTTGAACTCAAGGGCCTGGACGCCACCGTCGCCGTCAAGCGGGCCAATGAGATCGCCGGCAACATGTCGAAGGGTATCGCCTTCCTGATGAAGAAAAATAAAATCGAAGTCTTCACCGGAAAAGGGGTCTTCAAGTCCGCCAAGGTGCTCGAAGTGACCATGGTCGACGGGAAGAAGGAAGAGCTCACCGCCGGGAACGTGATCATCGCCACCGGGGCCAAGTACAGAAGTTTTCCCGGACTCGAGCACGACGGGAAGCGCCTGGTGGGTGCCTGGGAAGCGCTGAAAATTGAGAAGCTCCCGAAGTCCATCGGCATCGTCGGCGCCGGGGCCATCGGCATGGAGTTCGCCTACTTCTGGAACGCCTTCGGTGTGGAAGTGCACATCTTCGAGATGCAGAAAAACCTCCTGCCCATCGAGGACACCGAGGTGTCGGTGGAGGTTGAAAAGCACTATAAGAAATACGGCATCAAGCTCTCTCTAGGGATCGAAGGTGTGACCACGAAGAATAACGGAAACGATGTCACCTTCACCGTCACCGAAGGTGGGAAGAAGACCGAGCACAAGTTCGAGATGGGCCTCATCGCCGTCGGTATGGTGGGCAACCTGGAAGGGTACGGACTGGAGAAGGCCGGAGTCCAGACGGAAAAGGGCTTCATCAAGGTCAATGAATTCTACCAGACCACCGCTGCCGGGGTCTACGCCATCGGTGACGTCTCGGGTCCTCCGCTGCTGGCGCACGCGGCTTCCCACGAAGGTGTTGTCGCTGCAGAACACTTGGCCGGCAAGCACCCCCACGCCATTGATAAATTAAACATCGCCGGCTGTACCTACTGTCAACCGCAGGTGGCGTCGGTGGGCTACACGGAACGGGCGCTGAAAGAAAAAGGCATCGAGTACAAAGTCGGCAAGGCGCCGTTCATGGCCAACGGCAAGGCCATAGCCTCCAACGAGAAGGATGGATTCGTGAAAGTGCTCACAGGAAAATATGGAGAGATGCTGGGGGCCCACATCGTTGGGACCCACGCCACGGAGCTGATCCATGAGTACGTTTTATTCCGGACCATGGAAGGCATCGACGAAGAGATCTTCGCCACCATCCACCCACATCCGACCTTGGGAGAATTCCTGGGCGAGGCGGTCCTGGCGGCGAAGGGCCGCGCACTGAATCTGTAGCAAACTTTTAAGGAGATATTTTTATGGCAAAGATTGAAATTGTAATGCCCCAGATGGGAGAGTCGATCACGACCGGTACTATCACCAAGTGGCACAAGAATCCAGGAGACGTGATCGAACTCGACGCCATCCTTTTTGAGATCTCCACCGATAAGGTTGAGTCGGAGATCCCGAGTCCGATCCAGGGGAAGATCGTCGAACTGCTCTACCCGGAAGGTGCCACCGTGGACGTGGGCAAGCCGATTGCGGTGATTGAAGACGACATGAACGCTGAGGTTTCTGCATCGGCTCCGAAGGCTTCGGCTCCGAAGGCCGCAGCTCCGGGAGCCGATAAGGCCAAGACTGCTCCGGCACCCGAGGGTGGATCGACGGCGATGAATGAAGGTGCGGGAGCCGATCAGGCGATGCATGATGACCAGGGTGGAGACGCCGCTCAAGCAGACTCGGAAGGCTTCCGGTTCTACACACCGCTAGTCAAGGCGATGGCAAAAGACGCCGGCGTTCCTTTAAACGAACTGTCTAAGATCAAAGGATCGGGAGCTGCCGGAAGAGTGAATAAGGCGGACCTGGAAGCATACATTGCGGGCCGAGGTAAAGGCGGCAAACCTGCCGCTGCGGCAACTCAATCAACTTCAGCCCCGAAGGCAGCTGCTCAACCAAGAAGCAGTGGGGACCGGGTCGAGGTCATCGCCATGGATAACATGCGGAAGGCCATCGCCA
The DNA here is from genome assembly GCA_035576105.1 of Bacteriovoracaceae bacterium. Classification (GTDB taxonomy): domain Bacteria; phylum Bdellovibrionota; class Bacteriovoracia; order Bacteriovoracales; family Bacteriovoracaceae; genus Peredibacter. The sequence continues at coordinate 55,654 of DATLXA010000015.1, read as the reverse complement.
AGAACATGGTCGCTTCCAAGCAGATTTCAGCCCACGTGAACTCCATCGATGAGATCGACATGACCAGTCTGGTGAAGTCCCGCGAACTGATAAAAAATGATTTCAAGAAGAGGGAGGGGATAAACCTCACCTATTCTCACTTTGTTCTCTACGCCATCGTCCAGGCGCTCAAAGAGCATCCGATGGTCAACGCCTCCCTCGATGGGGATAACATCGTCATCAAGAAAGACATCCACCTCGGCTGCGCCGTCGCAGTTCCGGGCAACGGTCTGGTGGTTCCGGTGATTAAGCACGCCGGCGACCTGAACCTGACCGGGATCGCCCGGCAGCTTGATGTCCTTGCCAATAAGGCCCGCACTAAGAAGCTCACTATGGACGACTTGACCGGAGGGACCTACACCTTCACCAACAATGGGTCCTTCGGAACGCTGATCGCCACTCCTGTGATCCTCCAGCCACAGGTTGGTATCTTCTGCACAGGTGTCATCAAGAAGAGAGTGATGGTGATGGACGATGATGCCCTGGCCATCCGGAGCATGATGTACGGCACGCACACCTACGACCACCGGTTGATTGACGGTGAGCTGGGAAGTAAGTTCCTGGCGTCAGTGAAGCAGCACCTCGAGACCATGAAACCTGAAAATCTTATCTAAGGCTCCGGCCCCACGGCCGGGGCCGATTTTATTCTGCGGATAATATACCGGAGGACGCCTCTACCACGACCTAGCTCTTCTTGGTAAAATGTTGATGGGCTTCGTTCATGGCCCGTTCCGAACCATTCCCTAGTGCTTTATAGAATTTCTTATCTGCGGACTTCGGAAGGTAGCGCTGCTCAACCCAGTTGTGAGTGAAACTGTGGGGGTACTTGTAATTTTTCTTTTCAGGAGAAACGTTGGAGAGGTGCCCGGGGACTTCCAGCGTCGGATTCTCTTTGACGAACGCGAGCGCACTATCGATGCCCAGGTAGACGGAGTTCGACTTGGGCGACAGGGCCATGAAGACCGTCGCGTGGGAGAGAGTGATGCGCGCTTCGGGCATCCCGATCTGTTTGACCACGTAGTGGGCGTTGGTGGTGACCTGGAGGGCCTGGGAATTGGCCAGGCCGACGTCTTCCGAAGCGAGGATCATCAGGCGGCGGGCGATAAACACCGGGTCTTCTCCGCCGTCGAGCATGATCGCCAGGTAGAGGAGGGCGGCGTCGGGATCCGAACCGCGAACGGATTTGATGAAGGCGGAGATAACGTCGTAGTGGCGGTTGGCGTTCTTATCATACTGACGGGCATGCTCGAAGAGCTCCTTCAGGATGGACACTTTATTTTTTAACTCCGTGGGGTTGAAGGCCGTGAGCCGTGAGAGCTGGTTAAGAGCAAAGCGCGCGTCCCCGTTGGAGAGTCTGGCGATCTCTGCGGTGAAGCCTTCGAGGTCCGGACGGTTCAGGTCCAGCAGTCCACGGCGGAGAATGGACTCGAGGTCCGGTGCCTCTAGTTGTTTGAGTTCCACCAGTGAGACCCGCGAGATGAGGGCCTTGTTGAGCGAGGTATGTGGGTACTCGGTGGTGGCACCGATGAAGAGGAAGTCTCCGTTTTCCAGGTACGGAAGCAGAGCGTCCTGCTGGGACTTGTTGAACCGGTGAATCTCGTCGATGAAGAGGATACTCTCTCTCCCGAACTCTTTCCTGCGGTCGAGCATTTCCTGGATAAGGCGTTTGAGCTCGGGGATCCCGCTGGTGACGGCGCTGAAGAGGTGAAGCTCTCTGGTGATTTTTCCGGAGATGATGTGCGCGAGTGTTGTCTTGCCAGTGCCGGGAGGCCCCCAGAAGATGACGTGCCGGGGATGGGAGACGAGTTTATCCAGCTGGCCGCGGATCTCGGCCTGTCCCATGAAGTCCTCTAGGGACTTCGGTCGCAGCTTGGCCGCTAGCGGTTGCTCGTGATCAGCAGAGAGATTGAAGGCGTCGAGTTGCATGATTTCTTCTATCAAAACGACCGGAAGGCCGCAACTCCTTGGTTGACATCCTCCGGGGGAGAAGGGTATTTTTTTGGACTTCAAATCAAAGCTGGTTCGGCTTTCAAATGTCATGCGGAAGGGGGTGTAGTGAGCATGTCTACAATTCAAATTTATATTGATGACAGATTTCCTGCCGAGAAGGCGATTAAGAAGTTCAAGCGTCTTTGTGATGCTTACGGAATAGTTAAGGAATATCGCTCTCGTTCAGAGTTTAGAAAACCTTCTGTTGTGAAGAAAGAAAAGTTAGAGAATGCCGAGAAGCGTCGTCATAAGACAGACGTCCGTGGCCGTATCAGGACTAAGTATTAAGTTTTGACCCGCACCTAAAAAGTGCGGGTTTTTCTATCAGATTTTACATAACTTTGCGTTAAGACCACCGATAGCTTTATTTTTGAGCAAATCATCACAAGAATTCTTTCTATAATAACTTTCACGGGCCATGCCACTTAGTCCTTCAACGATTGATTTCTGCGATTCTTTTTTACACTTATCAAAAGCAATCCACTTGGCATCAGCCGCTACTTGACCAGCGGGTTCTGTGTCGAGTGCTGCCCGCAGGGCACCCGTCAATCCTTCTTCCTGACAAGTGGCCCCTTTGGTTAGTGCGATCTTATAGAGTGGAATCGAGGACGCCCAGTTGTGTTCTCTACCGACGGTGAGTGCCAGCTGGACTACGGCCTTGGCGTCGAGGTCCGCGGCGATTTCCTTGGCCATCTTAAAGCAGTCAACGGGGTGGTAGGTACTGGTTTCAGTTTTTCCGTCAGGACTTTTTTCCGTCTCAACCTTTTGGATCCGGCCCGCTAGACAGTTCTTCAGCCGCTCCTGTTCTTTCTCAGCCGCGAAGGCAGAGATTGAAACGGTGGCGATTAAGAGTAGGAAGAGTTTCATTTCTTACCTCCTTTAGGTGCTTTAAATTTCTCGAGGATCGCCTTCGGGTCCACTTCTTTGGATTCCTTTTCCCGGTAGGTGAGTTCGACACTCTTGTTGGCCGGGAGATACATGGTGACCGCACCCGGCGAGCTCTTCACCAGAGCGTTCCAGTCCCGGTCGTCCCATTTCATCGAGTAGTTGAACCTTCTGTTTGATGCTTCCTCGTGAACCTCGAAGACTTTTCCGTCCCAGGCGGTGTCGGTCCCTTCCACCAACAACAGGTGTGGTTTCTTCAGGAGCGCATCGGATTCGATCCGGATGAGCGTGACTTTTTCGCCTTCTGGGCCAGCGAAAACCTTTGCCACAGTTGAGAGAGTCATGGCCAATGCTTCATGGCCGCACAACAGAGAGAGACCGAGAGCAGGGAAGAGAAACTTCATAGGGAAAATCCTTTTCTATAGTAAGTTATTGATGGCGTAGTAGAACCGCTCCTTGCTAGAGGGCCTGTTCCAGATTCTTGATCAAGGCCTTGGTGGTTTCCTTGGAAGCGTTATCAAGATTGACCGCCGCCGGGGACCCGTTGAGGATGAGCTTGTTGTCGACGATGGAAACGGAAACGAAGTTGCCTTTGTTGTCGTTCTTGATCACGATCTTGTTGAACTTATTCTTGAAGCCTGTTCTGCCGATGTCGTCGCCGCAGATTGAACCCAGCGCCTGGGCCAACGGCTCGTAGTAATTTTTCTCGAAGATCGCCGGGTAATCGTTCGCCCAGCCGTCTTTTGCGATCTGCTCCCACTGGACCTCTAGCCCCAGGTCGAAGCCACAGAGAGAATCAAATTTTGGTTTCCAGGAAATAAAATTGTCAGTTTGATACGCAGACACCGCACGTTTTTCAGCTAAGCCCATTTGACCTCCATAAAAATAGATGGGGTGATTATCCGGGAGAACATGAATGTCTGCAACCGAATCGTTTGCCAGACAGCAGCAAGAGAGAACTAATCAGATAATTGAGCGATCTTTTACGGCTTATAAGTAGTACCGCAACAGACTGTTCCACTTACTATGGATCACCGAGAGGAACGGGGCCATCCCTTCCGGAGTCTTCTTATTCTTCTTGGTGAGATTCATGTTGAGCAGGTTCAGAGTGAAGTTCAGTGAATTGAGATTTTTGTTCAAGAACTGGTAGTTGTTTCCCTTCGAGAGTTGCAGCTCCACCGGGTGCACGAAGTTAAAGAAAAAATGCCGGAAGTCTTCTTTGTAAGGATAGGGGATGAACTCCACCACCGCCAGGGACAGGATGGTACCGAGCTCGTCGATTTTTTTTAATACAGTGTAGGTTTCCCGCCGCGCCGGCAGTCCGGCAGACTGGAGCAGCGAGGAATTATCCAGGTAACCCTTGAGGTCCTCCAGGGCCGTATCAAACTCGGAGAGAAGCCGCAGACCCGCCAGAGTGTTGACATGAAGTGAATGGGACATTTTCTGTTCTTTCAAAAGACGCAAGGATTTTTCTCTGATGTCCCGGAGCTTTGCCCGCAGGGCATCGACGGTCTCCTTGCATTTGCCGTTCAAGATCCTCGGGCAACTTGCCTTGAGAGTGTCGCGGTCGGAAGCCAGGGCATCCAGGTCTTCCATCACCGGATGGAGCTCCTTGGGGAAGTCCGGAAACAGCTCGAGCATCTGGTAGAAATCCCGGATGATTCCGTTCAGGACAGGTCTCACGTTGACCTGGAAAACACCGGAAGTGAGCGTTTTCTGGGCCGGAGCCTCGAGAGAAATCAGCAGCAACAAGACCCCGAGGTACCTCATGCTAGATCTTCTGCGCGGTGATTTCAAACTTCTGCTCATCGATCTCGTGCGCCGAAGCTCCGCTCACCGGTTCGTCGACCAGGGTGCCTTTGACCATCAGGGTTTCTGCGGAAACGTAGCCCTGGAACTTCTTAAAGATGCGGGCCAGCTCCTCAGTGGTGTGGATGCGGAGTTCGATCCGGTCCGAGACATTGAAGTTCAAATCTTTTCTCGTCTTCTGGATCCGGTTGACCATCTCGCGCGCCAGCCCTTCGTCGATCAGCTCCTGGTCTAGGGTGCAGTCTAGGTCGATGGTGATGAACCGGTTAGTGACCGCCTGGGTACCAGGTTTGGCGGCCCGGAAAACGAGGACCTCTTCGGAGTTGAAGTCGATGCCTCTGAGATTGATCTTGTTTCCTTCCTCGATCTTCTGCACCTGCGCCGAAGAGAGAGACTCGATGAGTGGTCTGAAGGCGGCGAAGTCTTTACCGAGCTTCTTCCCCAGTAGCGGAGAGTTCGGCTTGGCCGAGAGAACCACGTAGTCCGATTCGTTAGTCAGGTACTCGACGTTTTTGACGTTGAGCTCGATCTTTATGTACTCTTCGAGCTTCTTCAATTCCATCAGCAGGTCCGGGTCCTGGTGGATAACCCTGAGCGTGTTGAGCGGGGTCTTGACCTTCACTCCTTCCGTCACCCGTTTCTGCCGTCCGAGCAGGATCACCTGTTGCATCCGGCCCACGGCGGTTTCGAGCTTGGAATCGATCAGGCCCTCCACCGACTCGGGGTACGCACACAGGTGCACGGACTCTTCCGTCTTTCCTCCGAAGCTCTTGAGCTCCTGGTAGATGTGGTCGGCCAAAAACGGAGTGAACGGGGCCATCAGCCGGGAGAGGCTCTCGAGGGTGGAGTAGAGAGTGGAGAAGGCGGCACTCTTATCAGAACCCAGCCCCTCCTCCCAGAATCTTCTCCGGTTGAGCCGGATGTACCAGTTGGTGAGGTCTTCGATGAAGCCGAAGAGCTCGGGGATCACGTTGTAGAGGCGGTAGTTCTGCATCTCGTGGTTCACGTTCTTGACCAGCGTCTGGAGTTTGGAGAGCACCCACCGGTCGAGGATGTTGTCGGAGCCAGTTCCGGTGAAGGCGAAGGCGCCGTCGGTGCCCACCACGATCTCGTGGGCGAGCTTGGAATCAAACTTCCAACCGTCGGCCTGGGCGTAGGTGGAAAAAAACTTAAAAGAATTGAACCACGGCAGAAGGACCCTTCGAACCATGTCCTTGACTCCCTCGTCGGTGAAGCGCAGTTCTTCCGCTCGCACCAGGCCCGAGTTGATGAGGAAGAGCCGCAGCGAATCTGCTCCGAAGGTTTCGATCAATTCATCGGGAGGCGTGTAGTTGCGAAGACGTTTACTCATCTTCTTGCCGTCTTTGGCCAGCACCATCCCGTTGACGATGACGTTCTTAAAGGCCGGCTTGTCGAAGAGGGCCGCGGATAAGACGGTCAGGGTGTAGAACCAGCCCCGGGTCTGGTCCAGGCCTTCGGCGATGAACTCGGCCGGAAAACCTTGCTTGAAGATTTCCTCATTCTCAAACGGGTAGTGGAGCTGGGCGTAGGGCATGGACCCGGACTCGAACCAGCAGTCCAGGACTTCCGGGATTCGTTTGTAGACACCGGCTTCACCCGCGACTGAGAAATCCAGATCATCCACGTACTCCCGGTGAAGGTCCGTGACCTTCTTGCCGGTGTATTTTTCCAGCTCCGCGATCGAACCCATGCAGATGGCCTTGCCAGTGTGATCGTTGATCCACACCGGAAGTGGTGTGCCCCAGACTCTGGTGCGGGAGATCGCCCAGTCCCGGGCGTTCTCCAGCCACTTTCCGAATCGGCCGTCTTTGATCGACTCCGGCACCCAGGTGATTTCCTGGTTGGCCCGGATCATCTTGTCTTTGATCTTCTCCACCGCCAGATACCACTGGGGCATCGCCCGGTAGATGAGCGGGGTGTCTGTCCGGTAGCACATCGGGTAGGAGTGGACCATGGTGGACTGGAGGAAGAGCTGGCCCCGGTCTTTCAGATTCTTAATGATTTCTTTATCGGCGTCCTTGATGAACATCCCGGCGAAGTCTTTGATCTCCGGCGTGAACTGCGCCGAGAGATCCAGCGGGACCACCACTTCGGTAAGTCCTGCTTCTTTCATCACCCGGTTGTCGTCTTCGCCGAAGCCCGGTGCCTGGTGGACGATCCCGGTGCCGTCACTGGTGGTGACGTACTCGTCGTTCAGGACCACGAAGTAGCCTTTGCTCTCGAGTGCGGAGAAGTACGGGAACAGCGGCTGGTAGGCCATGCCCTTGAGCTCGCTGCCTTTGAAGGACTGGACTTCTTCGTACTTGAAATTTTTCTTGTAGGCCTCGAGACGGCCGCGGGCCATGATGATGAAATGATTTTTTTCCAGGTCCCGCACTTTCACGTAGTCGATCTCCGGATGCACGCAGAGGGAGAGGTTCGAAGGTAGGGTCCAGGGTGTGGTGGTCCAGGCGGCCAGGTAGGTCTGGGGGTCAGTCTTGGTCCGGAAGAGGACGGTGACGGCCGGGTCCTGGATGTCCTGATAATTCTGCCCGGCTTCGAAGTTCGAGAGTGCCGTTTGCAGCGCCGGCGAGTACGGGACGATCTTGTTGCCCTGGTAGATCAGGCCCTTGTCCCAGATGGTTTTGAACACCCACCAGGTCGATTCCATGAAAGACAGGTCCATGGTCTTGTAGTCGTTTTTAAAATCCACCCAGCGGCCAAGGCGGCCAATGGTTTTTTCCCATTCGTTGACGTAGCGGTCGACGATCCCACGGCACTCGTCGTTGTAGCGCTTCACTCCGTGTTCGGCCACGAAGTCACTGGCCGAGGTTTTGAACTTCTTGTCGATCTCCTGTTCGATCGGAAGGCCGTGGCAGTCCCAGCCGAAGCGCCGGTCGACGTAGAAGCCCTTCATGGTGAAGTACCTTGGGACCACGTCCTTGAGGGTCGACGCCACGATGTGGCCGTGGTGGGGAAGACCGGTGGCGAAGGGGGGGCCATCGTAGAAGATATAATTCTTGCCGTTTCTGGTCTTGTCCAGGGACTTCTTAAAAATCTCCTTCTCTTTCCAGAAGCTCAGGATCGACTGCTCTGCTAGAGGGAATGAGAAACTTTCGCTAGAAGGGGAGCTCTCGGGTGATTCCATCGGCGTGTACTCCAGAAGTAAGATGACGAAGAGGTAAAATGAGCCTCCAATCTAACAGGAAATGTTTTCATCGTAAATTTTCATGGAGAATTTCCGAAGAGAAAGTATGTGGATCCTATCAATAAAACAAGTTCGGTCGGCTTTTGCCCTGAGTCTAAACTTGCTCGCCCTAAGTGCGTTTGCGCAAACGGAAGAAATCGATGAATTCCTGGGCCTTGATTCAGAAATAAAAGAGGCTGCCCAGATCGCCGTTCCAGAGATAGAACTCCCTCCACAGAGTGTAGAGGTTGAACTTCCCGTGCTCCCGAAAGGACAGAAACATTCCCTCATTCCCTGGTCTTCCCAGGAACCTGAGGACTGGCTTGATATCAACAAGTGGATGCTGGACCGGGCCCAGAAAGACAAAGATCCTGACTGGAAAACCCGGCTCCGCTACCTGGGACAAAACGAACTGGTAGGGAAAGTCCTTCAGTGCCGTGGTGACTGCAGAGTCTTTAGAGGGCTAGTAGCAACCAAAGCCGAGCACCTCACCCGCATCCACGAAGGGGACGAAGTCGTCACTGGAAAGGATTCGGTGCTGTGGATCTTTCTCGCGGACGGCACTCTCACCCGGCTCTCCGCAAAGAGCTCGGTTTCATTTCTTGAAGTGAACATCGGCCAAACAGAAGTCTTCTACCAGGCCCGGCTCAACCAGGGTCACATCTTCTGGCATCCCCGGGATCCAGGGGCCATGATAGCGGACGACGGTGCGGAAACAGATTCCTTCAGCTTGCCGCTTTTGGTGCGGGAGTCGAACCTGGAGTACTTCGAACGCCAGATCTATACTACTCAGGATGACCAGGGCCATTTGAAAGAAATCATGTCGGTCGATGAGAATCCAATCAAGGCCCAGTTTGACCGTCTCAACAAGTTGAAGGAACTCAATACTTCTCAGCTGCCCTTGTCCACCATGGTCATGCTGGTGGCGCCGAACGCGACCGTCGCCTCCCGTAACACCAGTTTCGATCTGACCTACGTTCCCGGCGGGAAGGCTTACTTAAAGAAGCGCTCCTTCCGGGGTGGGGAGATCTTCGACCTCCTCCTGCGCGGCTACAGCAATACCGACAGCATCCCCGTCAGTGATCCGAGCTGGCACGAGGTCGATCCTCTGGGAAGAAATCACCGGATATCCACTTCGGAGCTTGGTCACTTGGAAGTCCTTTCTCTTCTGACTGCGCGGATCAAGACACTGGAACTCGCTAGAGAACTTTGGATCGAAAAGTACACACTCCCGGTGATGAAGGCGCACGCAGTACCAGAAAGACTGGCAGCCGAACACGGGTACCGTTTCTGGCACACCGACCTCTATCAACGGACCCAATTCCTGACGGAGTACACCCGGAGGATCGAAACGACCCAGCTCAAGTCTGTTGAAAATCTTCTGGCAAAGATCGAGCGGGACGGCACTCCCGTCGAGCGGGAAATCTCCGCAGAGGCTTACCAAACCTGTCTAAACCACTATCTATTCGGCCTGAAGACACGTTATACTAACAGGCAAATGCGGGTCCGTGAAATGAATGACCTGCAGTACTACGTATGGATACTCAGGAATGGTAAACTCTAAGCTACAGCTCATCCTCGCCTCCGCTTCCCCGCGCCGGAAAGAACTCCTCGGTCACCTGAAGCTACCTTTTGAAATCCGCACCTGCGACGTCTGCGAAGAATCGGCGCAGACTGACCCCGCGGCCTTCTCGAGCGAGATCGCCGAGAAAAAAGCCGAGGCCGTTGTGCACGTCTTACAACAGGGGGACCCTGGCAAAAATTTTCTCGTCGTCTCCGCTGACACCATCGTGAGCCTGGGAGAAAAGATCTACGGCAAACCCCAGAACGTAGCACAGGCCCGGCAGTTTCTGAGTGAGCTCAGCGGGAGAACCCATTCTGTTTTCACGGCCGTGTGTGTGAAGCTCATAGGCCCCGCGGCCACGACGGGCTTTTCCTTTGTCGATGAGTCCCGGGTAACCTTCGATGAGATATCCCCGGAGCTGCTGGAGAGGTACCTCGCGACCGGCGACTCTCTGGACAAGGCCGGAGCGTACGGAATCCAGGGTCCTTCGCTCACGTTCATATCGAACGTCTCCGGGTCCTACGCGAACGTGGTGGGCTTTCCACTGAGCAGGTTCGTGTCAGAAACTGAAAAATTCTTGAATGGTATATTTCCCAAAGAGGCCACATGGTTCGACTGCTTTGTTCGCTGACGTTATGTTTTAGCTTCAGCATCGCGGCTCAGGAAACGCAAATTCCTTCCCAGACCAGGCCCGCCGCACCGAAGATTCCGGAGCTTCTATCGAAGCTCAAGCTGCTTCAGATGAAGGATGCCCCGGAGTTCGAAGAAACTTTTAACCACAACGTCAAGGCCGTGGAGAATGCCATAGAGGAAGAAAAACTTTACTGCGCCGGGGAGACGGCAGATGCTCAGGGCAAAACAGTGAGCAAAGAGCAGAAACCACTTTGCATGCGGGAGCTCAAGAAGCAATACCTGGATGTGATGGATACAGTCTTTGAGATGAAGAAAAAGTACCTGGGATCTATTCACAGAAAACAGATCGACGAGCTCTCGACGATTCAGCAGAAACTAAAAGACGATATCCAGAAGAATTTCTAGCTTACTTGTTCTCAGGAACAGGTCTGACCATGGTCATGGCGGCGACGGCCGTTCTTGGTTTGAAGCTTCTGACGGCGACCATCGAGCGCATCGGGCGAAGGCTTTTGACTTTTTTTTCCGGAGCGATGGTTTTGTCTAAATTTAATACTTCGGAATTTGTGACTTTGTTTTTCATATATCTACCTCGGGTTGTGAGCATCATTTTATGCTTAAACCCTCAGACGTCAAACGATTGGTGGCTTAAGCGGAAGTTTGTGTTTTGCTTTTCGTTTCGGAGAACTCTGGCTAAAGCTGAAGAAACTTCGAAATTTCAATATAAGCTACTATAACATAAGAGATTTGGACAACGCATAACCAGGGAAAAATTTCCGGGTCTTGCCCCTTGATACATTGATGACCAGAACGTTAAGATACTCAAAACGTAATTTTGAGGGGTTAGATTGTCTATGAATTTGATCATGCTGTTACTATTGTTGAGCGGAGTGGGTTGCAGTTCCATACAAAAATGGACACTCCGGTCGGCGTCTCCTGTTTTCCAGCGCTCGACCACCGCACTCACTAAAGAAAATAACTGGGAATTCTTCAAAGAATCTCTGCCGGCGAACCTGAAGTTCATCGAACTCCTCTGGCAGCAGGATCCGGAAAATCTGGCCCTGCTGAGCATCCTGGTCAAGGGGTACGCGGGCTACGCTTTTGCGGTTCCGGAGACCATTAATTTCGGAGACGAGCTCTCGGGTCTGGAGGACTCGAGTGCTAAAAAAGAAGCCATCGTTTTCTACACCAGATCCTTAGACTACGGGCTGCTGTATCTTTCTAAGAAAGGGATCCAGAGCTCGGATCTGCTTGCTCTGGACGCCGGAAAACTCTTAAAGAAGCTGAGTAGGAAACTTAAAAAAGAAGATCTAGTACCTCTGATGTACACCGCCCAGTCATGGGGAAGCCTCATCAATCTCCAGAAAGACAACGTGGCACTGGTCTCTCAGGTACCACGAGTGAAACTGCTGTTCGACCACGTCTGCGGGAAAGCCCCGGCCATCGAGCAGAACTCCTGCGAGATCTTCAACGCTCAGTACGAAGCGGCCCGACCTAAAATGCTGGGAGGCAATCCAGAGAAAGCGCAGGAGCTCTACCGGAAGGCCATCACGGATCATCCTCAGCACCTCATCATCCGGCTCGGCTACATCCAGTACCTGCTGCTGCCGTCGATGGACGGTGAGAAGTACGAGAAAGAAGCGGCTGTTCTGCGGGAGGAATTCGCAAAATGGAGCGACATAAATCGTGACGGCCTGGAAAATAAATCAGAATATAAAGGCAGCTCTGATCTGAATCTCTATAATGCCATCGCAAAGAAGCGCTTCGAGATGATCGAGAAGAATAAGAATAAAATCTTCTAAGGACACCGCATGTTTAAAGTTCTCCTCCTATCAAGTTTATTCTTCGCGAACCTAACTCAGGCCGCCCAGCAGATCAAGCTCGCGGCCATCGTCCCCGAAGGAACCTCCTGGGGAAACAGCCTGAAGAAGCTCTCCAAGGAAGTCGACACAGCCACCGGTGGTGAAGTGAGCTTCAAGGTTTACTACGGCGGCGTCTCCGGGGACGAGCCGGATGTTCTGCGGAAGATCCGCATCGGCCAGCTCCACGGCGGGATCTTCACCGGGAACACTCTGGGCGCGATCTACGGAGATGCCCGGGCGATGGAGATCCCCTTCACCTTCTACGAAGACCAGAAGAAAGCGTCCGACACCCTGGTGAAGCTCACGCCCGCGTTCAATCAAGGGCTCAAGATGAAAGGGTTCGTGAACTTGGGGTTTTATGAAATCGGCCAGGTCTATTTGGTGTCGACCAAAAAAGTTGCAAACCTCGCCGATCTCAAAGGTGTAAAAATCTGGTCCTGGGAAGGTGACGAATTAGTGGCGGCCATGATCTCTTCACTGGGATTGGTCTCGGTGCCGTTGGCGCTACCGGACGTGCTCTCTTCTTTATCCACCGGGATCATCAACGCCGCGTACGCCCCGCCGCTGGCAATCCTCGCACTTCAGTGGCACACCAAGATCAAGTACCTGGTGGATTTCCCCACGGCGTTCTCCATCGGGGCCCTGTTGGTAGCAGACAAGGCCTGGTCGAAGGTGAAGCCCGAGCACCAGCAGAAGATCCTGGAGATCTCAAAAAAATACGTTCAAGAAGCTAACGAAAAGTCCATCTCCGAGAGTGCGGCTGCCAAGGAGCAGCTGAAGAAGTCCGGGATCGAGTTCGTCTCATTTCCCAAGGACGACTACGCCAAAGCCGCCTCTGTCCGGGGGGAGGTCGTCAAGAAACTCCAGGACAAACTCATTTCCAGTAAGGCCATCGGTGAGCTCGACAAGGCCATGAAATAAGCATGAAGAAGCTCATCCTCGCCTTCGACGGCGTTCTTGAAAGTCTCAGCAAGTGGGGCCTGGTCTCGAGTTTTTTTGTCATCCTGGCGCTCTCTGTAAGCTCCATCGTTCTGCGCTGGCTGGGACAGAGTCCGGGCTGGCTTGATCCGCTGGTCCGGTACCTGGTGTTCATCTGTGCTTTCCTCGGCGGGTCGCTGGCGACCAGCAGGGGAGTGCATATCCGCGTGGATCTCTTCACTAAGTTAGTCGAGGCATCGGACTCAAAGGCGCTGCACTGGATACAAAGAAATTTGGTGGCACTTTTTTGCCTGGTCACCACGGTGGTCCTTACCAAAGCATCGTGGGATTTTTTCCTGGTGGAAAAAGAATTCGGAGCTCCGTCTTTCTTGCACATCCATAGTTCTAACCTGGTGGCCATCATCCCTCTCGGGATCGGCCTGATTGCCCTGCGCTTTTTTAACCAACTGATCCTTGGCCTATACACTGGAGAATCACGTGAGCCTGATCGCGTACAGTAGTATCATCTTCCTCGCCCTGTTGGGTGCTCCCATCTTCGCGGTGATGGCTTCGCTGGCCCTGGTGGCGTTCTACTTCAGTGGCATCGAGCTCTCGGCCGTAGCGGTGGAAATTTTCCGCCTGGCCTCCGCTCCAACTATCCTAACCATTCCCTTGTTTACCTTCGCCGGCTACGTCCTCGCCGAATCCAAAGCTCCAGTGCGCTTGCTGCGGCTTTCCCAGGCCGCGGTCGGTTGGATGCCGGGTGGGGTGGCCATCGTGTGCCTGTTCATCTGCGCCTTCTTCACGGCCTTCACCGGTGCCTCTGGTGTGACCATCATCGCCGTCGGCGGGCTGCTCTATCCGATGCTGGTGAAAGAAGGTTACAGTGAGAAATTTTCCCTCGGGCTGGTCACCACCTGCGGGTCCCTGGGACTTTTGTTTCCTCCCAGTCTTCCCATCATCCTCTACGGGATCATCGCCAAGGTTGACATCGACCAGCTTTTTCTGGCGGGCCTGGTTCCGGGGTTTATCCTGATGCTCATCCTGGGTCTGTATTCCATGTACCAGTCTCGAGGCATCGCCCGCAAGAAGCACACTTTCTCTCTGACCGAGCTGAAGAGTTCGCTGTGGGAATCCCGCTTCGAACTGCCGATTCCGGTGTTCGTTTTAGGGGGCATCTACGGCGGCTTCGTTACGGCCACAGAGGCTTCGGCCCTCTCCGCTTTCTACGTCCTGATCGCCAACTGCTTCTTCACCCGTGACCTTTCTTTGAGTAAAGATCTTCCCAGGATCATCGTGGAGAGCCTGACTCTCGTCGGGGCCATCTTGCTCATCCTCTGCTGCGCCATGGGGCTCACCAACTACCTGGTCGATGAAGAGGTCCCCATGAAGATCCTCGCGGCCATGCAGACCTTCATCACCAGCAAGCTGCTTTTCCTGTTGGTGCTCAACGTCTTCCTGCTGATCGTGGGATGTCTGATGGATATCTTCAGCGCCATCATAGTGGTAGTTCCGCTGATCCTTCCGATCGCCGAACAGTTCGGTGTCAATCCTCTGCACCTGGCCATCGTCTTCCTCACCAACCTGGAGATCGGATACATTACTCCGCCGGTCGGGATTAACCTCTTCATCAGCTCCTTCCGGTTTAACAAACCAGTGCTGGAACTCTACCGGGCGAGTGTGCCGTTTTTATTTCTACTCATAATCGCGCTACTTATTATAACCTATATCCCATGGCTCACCTTATTTTGGTTCAACTCCTAGTCCTCCTCTTTAGTTTCGGTCTCTCTGCGAAAGTGGACGTCGCACACACGCAGGTTTATCTGGGACAAAAAGATCTCTCTGGCTACTCTGACAGGTACGATCCGTTGATCTCCCAGGACCTCTACCAAGGAAAGCTCACATTCAGAGACGAGCTATTTTTTAAAAATTATTTTCAGGAATACATTCTCCCTGAAGAAGAGCAGCTGAGTTCATTCATGCGCTCAGAGCTCAGGGCCGGCCAGACCTGTCCCAACGAAAAACTTTCCAGGCACTTTGAGGACATCCGCTACTACTACCGGCTCATCACCCTGAGCTACCTGCTGGAAGGGAACTGGCACCTGAGCAACCTCTCGAAGCATTTCCGGATGCAGAGTGGATGCGACTTCGACCTGGACACCTGGATCAAAAGCTGCTCCCCTAAGTCGGCCCAGATGAAAAAGTTCATCGACCGGCTCAAGACGTATGCCCCGAAGTACCAAGACACGCTTCCTGCTGAATACACCAAGAGTCAGTGGTACAAGGACTTCACTGCCAAGGACCACAAGCTCTACTCCCATTACCGCATGCAGGCCGATAGCAAAGGTCGGTTCTCCGAAGCCCAGCTCGAAGCGCGGCTCAACAAGGTGTGTGAGCTCGACGAGCGGCTCATGACCCGGATCTGTCAGGAGACGGACCATCTCTACGGCCTCTCGCAGAACCGGGACGCGTACTACCTGCTCGGAATATCGAACGCCGTGAATAGCTTAAACCAAAGTGGTGAGGGCCAGGGATGCCTGCGCCGTTTTTCGGAGGTGATGTCTCCCAAGGAAA
Organism: Bacteriovoracaceae bacterium; assembly: GCA_035576105.1. Classification (GTDB taxonomy): domain Bacteria; phylum Bdellovibrionota; class Bacteriovoracia; order Bacteriovoracales; family Bacteriovoracaceae; genus Peredibacter. The sequence goes on along the minus strand of DATLXA010000015.1, from coordinate 40,197 downwards.
CCCACTACCCGGTGCTGGACAAGATTTTTCCAGCGGTGCGGGATTACCTGAATAAAAACTTCCAGCTGCGGTTCCTACAGGGGAGGGTCTTCTTCCTGGGCTCAAGTGAGGAGTTCGATGCCAAGGGCCTTAAGAATTACCTGGTAAAAAATCAGCCGCTCAAGATTGAAAAACTGCCCGAGACTCTGAAAGAACCGGTGGTCGCAGTGGCCCCCGAGGTCAGGAAAGCGGAACCTTTGAAGGTGGTTCCGAAGGTTACCGAGATACCGGTGCAGGAAGAGTATCAGGAAATTAAAAAGCCCACGAAGAGTGCTTTCCTCCAGGCCGCCGAGCTCCGCAGCTCCACGGGCATGCCGGTGGCAGAAGTCGATATGCTGAAACTCAAATACGACTACGTCTACAGCCTGGACATGATCAACGTCCTCTCAGAGAAGCTGAAAGTTTTCATGACCAGAGAGGCGCTCAAGGAGATGATGAGCTTCGATAAGCTCGGGACTAAAGACGGTCCCGTTCCTCTGATGTTCCTGAAGTACATGATCGACATGGAAGAGCACCAGGGACTGTGGAACCTGCTCTCCGTGCTGGGAGGGGAGTTCTACGTTTCCAATGAGATCGACTCTCAGTTCAATCCCCCTGCGGAGCACGTTCGTCTTGTGAATGATGAGTCAACGGGGAACCAGTGGCAGCTCTTGATCATCAAACCTTGAGTTCGTGCTTGGAAGACAGTGGCACGAACCACTCGACCTTGACCACGTTCGCTCCAGCCGCCGTCGCCGCTTCCAAGCCGACCTTCGAATCCTCGAAGATCACAATCTCTTGAGGATGCGCCCCGGACTTCTTGGCGGCCTCTAGGTAGGGCCAGGGATCCGGTTTATGGAAAGGGCAGTCGTCCCGGGTGAGGACGAGGTCAAAGAACTCTTCGAGACCCGTGATCTCAAGAAGTTTCTGAGTGATGACTTTTTCACTAGATGTCACCAATGCCACAAAAATTTTTTCCTTCTTGGCGGCGACCAGGAGTTCCATCGTCTCCCGTGGGAAAAACTCCGACGCTTCCACCCCGATGAGTGCCTCGAAGACATTCTTATTTTTCTCCGTCACGAAGTCCCTCAGGCTCCAGTCTTGAGGAAAGCCCTGCCAGAAGCGGATGAGGTCGAATACCAGGTGATCCGCTTTCCCGACCATCAGGTCATACAGCGGGCCAATTCCCGCAGGGGCCTTGATGGAGTACTCGGACCCGAACATCAGCATAGCGGTTTCATGGTATTTTTCCGTGTCAAATAACGTCCCGTCCATGTCAAAGAATAGGGCCCGCAGTCCCGGGTAGCGCCTTTGGAGTTCAGAGAAGTGAGGTATCTTTGTTAAAATGGTAGGATTATTTTTCATCCCACAAGTCTACAAGTTCGATATCACTTAATCCAGTTTTGCTGCAGTGTACATTAATGGCCAGAGGATGTGACTTGGTGTAAAAATTCCTCACCAGAGAGGACATTTTTATGAACGAGAACGTGGTCAGAAAAGATCTGTTGAGCCAGCTATTATACGAAGCGCAGGCCTACCGGCAGTTTGAAGATATCGAGAAGTTGGTTGAACGTGGGGGAGACCTGTCACAGATTCCAATCCAACCACTGTACGTCTCTCTGCAGTCCACTTCCAAAGACCAGGTGGCCAGTATCCTGCCAAAACTTTCCGAGGAACAGAGACAAGCGCTGCGGGACATCGACGAATGGAAAAAGGATGCCCTCGATCCTCAGTCTTTTTACTACTGGATGGAAGTGTATTCCATGTGCCGCGACGACGAGGTGGTCCTCGAATACGTGCGGAGCGAAGACTTCCTGCTCGGACTCAAAAACCAGTTCGACATCTCCACCTTCGACGTAGAAGACCCCATGTACCCGGACGATGATAATTATTTTCTGACGGAGGACAACCAGCTCATCGTCGAATACCCGGAAGACTTCCAGATGGTGGGGCAGCTAAAGGAGTTCATCCGCCGGCTCTACGGAGAGCTGGGCGTGGCCGAAGCCTACTCCTTCCTCTTCAAGCTGGTGGTGGACTCCTACCAGATGATGGAAGAAGAAGTTTACCAGAGGAAGATCGAGCGGCTGCGGGACTTCGGCTTCGTCGATTACTACGACGCTCTTTCATACAAGAGCGGGTTCCAGTCGCTGTCACAGGTGGACGACTTCATAAGATCCCGCAAGGGTGTCACCGGGGAGCTAGACTCGGTGTCTCTGAACCAGAACCTCCACGCCTCCTCACTCACGCCCTATCAGACGGGGATGGATTCTCTGAAAACCGCTCTGGCCGAAGTGAGCAGTGAAAAGCGGCAGCAGTTCCTTCACTTCAATTTCATCCGTCTGGTGAATGCCCGGATGACCCTGGACGACGCTCTCAAGAACGGCTCCCTGGCCATGGGGAAAGTGGGCAACCAGACCCGGCAGTGCCTGGAGCTCGGCTTCGAGTACGTCCGCTCGAAGATCGACGGAGCAAAGCAGAAAAGTTTCTTCGACGTCTACGACTTCGAAGACCTCTACAAGGTGGGGATGAGCCTCATCGAGATCACCAAGAAGAAGATCAAGAAGGGCCTCTCCGGCACACCGTTCGAAGACGACGACTTCGGCTACTTCCTGGGGATGTACTGGAACGCGTTCCTGGATAATTCCCACGAAGAAGTGACCAAGTTTAAGTTCGACGGCAGCTCCAAGCCCCGGGAGCTGGGCGATCTCGAAACCCTCCGCCTTTGGAACGATGCTACCGAAACCTTGGTCACAGCACTCCCGTTCATCCATACTTTCTTCCAGGGCCTGGAGAAGCTGAAAGCCGATGGACTGCTCAACGACCAGTTCTACCTCAACTACGAAGTCGATAACATCGACTTCGAGGCCATCATGATCTCGAGCTTCATCAACTTCGTCGGCGGCTACTATCAGGAGTCCACCGCTGGGAAGATGGGTGTCACCATCTCCGAGCTCCGGAGTTTTTTCCATCTGTTTTTCACCAAGGGCCACCAGGAGTACCTGATCAAAGGCGAAGAGGATCCCGTCCTCCGAGAAAAGACCAATCAGTTCATGAAGAAGTTTGGTCTGGAGGTCATCCCGCGGTTCGATAAGTATCTCTACCAGATCATGCTCGAGCAGCTCAACGGCTATGAAATCGATAACATGACGGAAGAGGATTTCAGGCACATCGGGGGGCCGATCCTGCTGAACTTCACCAGTAACTGATGATTTTTTTTTATACCTGTAATCTTTACAGTCACGTCTCAAAGGTATTCGGTATTAGACTTTCATGAATTGAACATGTTTTTACCTCCTGCCCAAGGTTAGTCGTGAAAGATCCTAAGCCGAAAAATCTGCTGTGCTATTTCGCCCATGTCTTGAAGAGGATATAGAGCAATGATTGCATTACCCTCCGATAACCGGCTACCTATAAAACGCAAGCTTGATCTTTTGCTTTTGTTTTACTTTGTCACTTCCTTCGGAAGTATCCTGGCCATGATATCCACTTTCATCGCAGCCGAGTCCACCTTCGGGACTCTTAACCATCTGGCATTGGCCCTCTCTCTTAGAACTTTCGTGAGTATCGTCTCTTCTTGGAATGCTCCTTCAATCTTTCGCAAGTACGGCATTCGCCAGGTGCTGCTGATCTCCGAAATTTTTGGTCTCATGGCCTTGATGACTCTGATCTACGGGGTAAGTCAGTCGAACTTTATCATGTCCGTGACGGCGCTTTCCCTGATGGCGATACCTTCAAATCTGCTTTCCCAGGGAGTCATCTCTGTGGTTAAGATAAACTGCGGTGAGGATCGCGAACTCTTTTCTCGCTATTCGGCACGGATGAATAAAGTCATGGGACTAATGGATATCTTCATAGGTATAAGTTCTCCGGTCTTGCTTGGTATGTTTTCGTTGGAGGAAGTGTACCTGATTGACTTTGGTAGTTATTTGCTGGGCTTCGTCTTCCTTCTTTCCAGCGGAGAATTCTACGCCCGCCAGTCACCCACCCTCAGACCGGTGCGGCCTCTGATCGGGTCTTTCGGGAAAATAAATTTTCCTATGCTCCGGTCCCTTTTTGGAACATTGATACTGATCGGGATGGTACCACTCATCGCCGGTTCTAAAGAGGTTCTCGGTCTCTTCCAGCATTCGCTGTCTCAGAACTGGCTTATCAGTGCACTCTGGGCCACGGAAGGAGTGGGTCTTTTCGTCTCAGGATTCATCTACAGTAATCCAGCACTGCGGAAAAATCTAAATCCGCTCCTGCAACTAAGCATGCTCTTCATCCTGCTTAGCTCCCTTGTCTCAAGCTACGTCATACTGATCCTGGGCTGTATCTTGGTTACAGTTGGATACGACGTTAACTTTAAGAGTAAGCGGGACGAGGCCCTGATGCATGCGGGAGAAAGCGAGGAACTGGTGCTACAAGCCGCTTCATCTTTTTCAATCATCAAAGCCGTCTTCTGTAGTCTCTCCCCAATTGTCATCGTTAGCATCGTGAATCTCACCAGCGTTAGAGATGCTTTTCTGATCCTATTTGTTTTCCAACTCAGTATGCTCTGTTGCTTCTACGCTAAAAACAATGCCTTCATGAGGCTGGCCCATAAAAAAGCAAGGGTCATCGAATGAAGACATCAACCCCGGTCAGGAGGAATGCATGTACCGTTCTAAGAGAAAGTCTAGCGGCTCTGATTACAGAGAGTAACTGCCAGACGGAAAATTTCAAATTTTCAGAAGTTGGCCTCGGTTATGCCGGGCTAACTTCTGGGGATTTGACTTTGAACTCTCGTTTCTTTTCGCTCTTCCTCCAGTCACTGCCTGCGAGTTCTCCTGACCAGCTGATGCTCTTTCCACAGCGTGTTCCGCGCGTCGGATTCTTTGACGAACTAAAGTTGGTCTCTTCCGATTTTATCTCAGCGAGGATCGAAGGCGTCCAGCAAAGCTTCAGGGCCTTCGTCGATGCACTCGTCGCCAATGAAGACAACTTGCTTGCTGTTTATTATCCTGAAACGTTGAACTTGCTCAAGGCTTCTCTACGACTGGGCGTGGTGCCACTAAAATGGGCAGAGATCGATGTCTCGCTGGCCCATCCCAGGTACCGCTTACCCTTGATTGATTTGATGATCAATCAAGCGGTGTCTCTGGAACGTCCAGTGCCCATGCAATTTCTTGTGCAGGCCCTGGAGAAGGGACAGGGAGAAGATCGCTTATTTATCATGAACCGAATCATCGTAGCTTCCGTCCGCTATGACCCGGAGTTTAGTAGAACCCAGAAAGAATACCTGACAGCTCTCACCGCAGAACTCCTGCAGGGGATAGATACCTTCAGGCCCACTGATCAGCATTCAGTCGTCGCTCTTGCCACCCTATGCAGAGGGCTTCCTATGGCGCCTGGTTTTCCTGCAGAGAGAACTGGTGAGTACCTACAAAAAGCTATAGAGTACCTTCAGGCCCTAGTGCCACGCAATGAGCTGGAGACCCTCGCCCGTGACGAAAACATATATACCCTCTATCTCACTTTCTCCAAGTACCATCTGCACCAGTTGAAAGATGAGGCGGGCTTCGTCTCTTATCTGCAGAAGATGATGGTGCTCGATCCATTGGATTCAACTTCCTTCGGTGAGCTGGGACTTCATTATTTTAAGCAGGAGAAATATGAAAAAGCGGAAGGGCACTTCCAGGACTGCGTGAGACTTGGGCCTCCGTCGCTCGCGATGCATCTCTATTTCCTTGGCGAATGCCAGGAGAAAAACGGAAAGAGGTCGCAGGCAATCAGCAGCTACGAAGCATGTATGCAGTATGATCCGGAAGGTCTCTCACCGGTGCTGAAGCTATTCGAGCTCAAAAAGCTGAGTGCTCCCATGGAATCAAGGCAGCTGGCACTCACGATGCTGAAGACGGAAGTGTATTCCGATCAATTAACTGAGGAAGAAAAATGCGTATTAGCTACCTTTGTGGGATAGTTCTCCTGCTTGCGTCCAGGATTTCTTTCGCTTTAGACACGTCACTGACGGTGGCGATCCCGAACAAGATTTCACATCTCCATCCATTTGAGTCTACAACTGCCCAGCAAACTTTCATCCTGCCGTTGATCTATGAAACACTGCTCGTAACCGAGGTCAATGGGGACACACAGCCCAACCTGATCACAGAATGGCAGATCGATGAGCAAAAGAAGTCAGTTTCGTTCAAGATCCGAACAGATGTGAGATTTTCGGATAATTCTTTGCTGGTCCCAATGGATGTGGTGGAGTCGCTAAGACTGGCATGTCAGCATCCTTTGAAGTCAAATGATCTTAGTATCATCAAGGGCTGCGTTCCCTACAGTGAAAAACAGTTCGGCGTTTCGCTTGCCGGTGACAGCATCAAGGTGTCGGTGACGACTCATCCGTCCTATCTCTTGAGTAAACTCGCAGGTGACAATATTCTGATTTTGAAGAAGTCAGGAGAAAGTTTTATAGGTACCGGTCCATTCGCTTTCCAGCAACTAGGAAAAGATGAACTGGTCCTCATGAAAAATAAGCTCCACCGGATCTGGATGAAAGATTCATGGTTCAACAGAGTTCATTTTAAGTTTATAAATGATGCCGATGTCAAGCTGCAGGTAAATGCCAACAAAGTGCACGTGGCCTCGATGTACCTCATCTCCACCGCGCGAACCATCCACAATAAGCAGTATCACACCATTAATCATGCTCCCAATGTGGTTCAGGCCCTGGCCCTGAACAGAAACGTGGCTCCTTTTAATGATTCCTTACTCCGAAAAGCGATACACAGGGACATACGGTCCGCGAATTTAGAACTTTGTAGTTCGGGATCTCGGAAGACTTATGGCTTTATCCCGAAGGGGATCGGTGGAAGCCTCGATGGGCTGGATACAACTCTGCCGGATATTCTTGTGGAAAAGGTGCGTCTCAAGAAGAAGATGGCCGTTAAGTTTCCCCGACACGTTGGCAGACGGAATCCGTGCGAAGAAGAAAAACTGAAAGAGATCCTCGCGAGGTATAACATCATTGCAGAAATCGTCTATTACGATGACTATGAAAGTCTTGATAAGGCGGTACTCGATCCCAAAGTCCATGGGTTCCTGGAGCTTTATGTCTTCAAGACCCGAGACGCCTCATCGCACTTGAAAAAGATGGTTCCCGAAAACAAGCAGAACTTTTACCTCTTCCACTCAAGCGAGATCAAAAGCCGACTGCTAAAAGCCTGGGATGCTAAAGACCTGAGAGCTAGGTTCGGTAGTTACAAAGAGATTAATAAAATTATTTTTGATAGCTCCAGCCTCATCGATCTCTATGCCATAGGGCATGCCAATCTGATTCACAAATGTATGCTCAAAAAAACGGATGATGTGGCCTACTATAACCCCAATTCATTCCTGTTTCTGCTTAAGCTCGATTTCAGTTCTACCTGCAACTTAGGGTTAGGCAAATGAGAAGAGAAGAACCTCATTATCGCCGAGTCGTGGATGAGTACACTGACTATCTTGTGGACGTCTTCGTGTCCTTCCTGGAAGCTTCCTTATTTGATGGGCTGACGGTGATTGAATCTCTAAAAGAATGTACGGAAAGTGAATTCCTCAAGAGATATAATTTGAATGCCGTCGCCTGGCAGCGGCTTATGGAAGCATTCCTGGGCCTTGGTGCAATCTCCTTCCACCAAGGCGTGCCGTCAACGGCAAAACTAAACTTTTCCGATGGGAAAGTGGCGAAGGCAGCTGCCCTCCTGGATAAGGTAGAAGAATTCGAGTCACAGTTGCTGCTCTTCCCCTCATATCTCCAACAGGAGATTGTTCAGGATCAACTCCAGCAGACACAGGAGAGTAGGCGTTACCTGCAAGATTCTATTGCCTACGACATGCTGGTCGTCAGAAAATATCTAACCCCGGAAGCCACGTTGCTGGGGCTTAAAACCGCAGCACCAATTGCTGATAAGCTTTTCCATCTACATTCCCCTCAGATATTTGATCACTATCAGTCTCATTCCCAGCTGCTCCAGATCTACGGAAAAGGTTTTGCGAGCTCTCATATTTGGAGTGATCTGGACTTTCTGGACAAGCTCTCCTTTGCGCCAGGCGAAACAGTGGTCGATGTTGGCGGCTGCTTCGGTAACCTCGGGAGGCTTCTGCTACCTCTGAGGGATGTGAAGTATCACTGCCTGGATCTTCCGGCCCTCAAGGACACCTTTAAAGTCGATATTAACTCATCCACTCAGGCCTTCGGGCACAGGTTCCAATTCGTGCCTGGCAATTTTTTTGACCATTCCTCTAACGAGATTCAGGGTATAGCCGGAAAGAAGTTTAACAAGCTCTTCCTGGGCTGGATCCTCCATGACTGGAACGATGAGCAGTGCCTGGAGATCTTAAAAAAATGCTCAAGGCATATGCTGTCAGACTCTGAGTTGCTGGTCTTTGAGATCCTTCCCAATGAGAGGAAGATGGCCTTTAACTTCACCGACTGGCTGATGCTGGTGATGGCCGACGGGCATGAGAGAACTGCTCGCCAGTATGAGGTACTCTTTCAAAGGGCCGGACTCAAGGCCCAGGACACAACGATGACTAAAACTGGGCGGTCCATGATGAGGCTTAAGCTTTTATGACTGAAGACTTTAACCGTTACCTGAAACGTGCGACTACCATTGGCTTCTCTGTGGGGATCGTCCTGGTCAGTATATTATTCGTCGCGATCTCTTATTTTGTCTGGAGTGAAAGTAAGGAGAGGCAAATTCAACCATGGTTGAAGATCTTCCCTCAGAACGTCCTAAGCAATCTGGTGGAGTCCGATTACCATCCTATTAGCAGCAAGATCCGCCTTATCCAGGAAACGAACCTCTTCGATGAGTTTGCGGTTTATGACTCTAGCCTGGCCTGGATCGACGGCTTTGGTCGCTCCCAGGAATTGAAACCAGAAAGAAAGCATGCGACCCCCATCAAGGACGAAAGTGGTAATACGTGGGGGTGGTACGTCTACACTAGGAACACCTCCGAGCAGGCCCACTACATTAAACTGATATCCTTCTCAACCGTAGGACTCATCGTCGTCATTATCGTCTTGATCCAGGTGGTCTTTAACAGCGTGGTCGCTACCAAAGTGGCCAGGTTCAGTGATCTTGTCAGCTCGATCGACTCCATCTCAAACCTGATTAAGAATTCCCCCGATGCGCGGGTGGAGGTTTCGGAGTACCTTTCAGGTAACCAACCGGAGTTCCGTGAAGCGCACTTGCTGAACTCATCGATCACGAACCTCATCCGTGAAATCCAGCACTCAAAAGAGAAACAGCTTGAAAGCATGATCGAGGCGGAGAAAAGCCGCACACTAAGCTCGGTTGCTACTCAGGTCGCCCATGATATCCGGTCACCTCTCGAGGTTCTGAAGAGCCTCAAGGATGATCTACTGCTGCTGCCGACGGATTCACGGCGAAGAGTTCAGATGAGCGTCTCCCGTATCGAAGAAATTGCCTTTAACCTACTCCGAAGCCACCGGCAGGGACTTGAGACCTCCGAGGAAGAAAAACCGGAAGAACTACTGAGCCTTCTTCAAAGTGTGGTCCTGGAAAAGAAGATCGAGTTCAAGGCCCGCACGGTTGTGATTACTGACGAATTTAATTCTTCATCCTATGGTCTTTTCTCAACCATACCTCGTACGACGCTAAAGAACATTGTTTCTAACCTGATTAATAATGCCGTAGAGGCGATGACTCATTCAGGTTCAGTGTGCGTTAGCCTTTTCTCAGAAGCAGATTTTCATTGCATCCAGATCTCCGACACTGGTCCCGGGATTCCGGAAGAAATTCGCTCACAACTTTTCACGAAAGGTTTCAGCACCAAGAGCACTGGAAACGGTCTGGGGCTCTATAGTGCCCATCAGGAAATAATGGCCAGAGGAGGGAATCTCGAATTTTACACAAGTGAGGAAGGCACTTCTATTCGGATAACACTACATAAATCAGAACCTCCGGCGCTGTTTGTTTCGAAGCTTGATCTTACTGGTTATGATGAGATCGTCATCCTGGATGACGATCCAGCTTTTCATGAGGTCTGGGACAAAAAGCTCAAGTCGACGAATAAAAAGCTAAAACACTACCTGTCTTTACAGGACTTTTTTTCTTCTACCTTGGAGCTTGGACCCCGAACCTTGCTTCTGAGCGATTTTGAACTCATGGACAAAGAATATGACGGTATAGACACTATCCTTAAATTCGATCATTCCAAAAATAGTATTTTGGTTACTGCAAGGAATGAGGAACAAATCATCCAAGGTAGATGCTTAAATGCGGGGATAAAATTGTTACCTAAGTCTCTCGTGGACTTTGTGAAGATAAAAGTAGGACAAGAAGAGGAACCACTGAATTCTAAACATCAAACAAATAATACGATAGTCTTAATTGATGACGATAGATTGACTCATTGGAACTGGAGTCATCATTGTAAGGAGAGATGCATTGAATTTAAAGGGTATAATTCAGTTGAAGAGTTTATCACAAATGCATCTACTTTGAATTTATCGACACGAATTTACATCGATTCAAATTTAGGTAATGAGGTTAGAGGTGAGTCTGAATCAGAAAAAATATTTAATCTTGGATTTACAAATTTATATCTTTCTACCGGTTATGAGAAAGAATCTATTATCAAGCCACCTTGGATCAAAGAAATATATTCAAAGAGCCCAGTGCATATAAAATAAACAAGTTTTTAATATCAGGTAAGAACTCAAGTACTTAAAGGTGGGAATTGCAAAAATTTCTCCATTTACCATGGTTCCTAGAGGCCCTAAACTAGGGTATGGCTTTTCGAGTTACATGCATTTCTGCTCTCCTGAACCTAGTCCTCCTCCTGGCCGGGTGTGCAGATAAGTCCATCACCAATGCCGTTCTTCAGACCGCCAAAGAAGACTTCAATCCTTGTGCCTCCACAGGTTTGAATCTTCCTGCTGGGCTCACGACCATCTCCGAAGATTTCAACCAAGGCTCGGGCCCCGCCGCCTACGCCACGCCTCGAGGCTCCTGCTGGAGAAATTACCAGGACAGCTACGCTGGAAAGATTCCTTCCGGCTACACTACGGCCTTCGCAGTGGAGACCCTCAACGGATCGTCAAGTAACGGTCGCAAACTGGGGATCGACTACAGTTCTACCTTCGCCAGCAATCTTACCACCAGCTACGCGCCTTGGGGCCCGCCGGACACCGGGTTCGACTCTGGACTCTTTCCCTATAACCTCGACCTGTTCAAGGCCCCGGAGTGCTACGCAGACGTGGAGCTTCGGCTGCCAGTGAGACCCATCACCACCGGCGGCACCACCACCATCTACGGTGCTCTCCTTAATACCACCATCACCGGAGTGGGGTCCCGGCGCCGGATCACCGGTTACCTGATTCACCTCAACGGCGGCGGTAACTCATCAACGCTAGTGAAGTTTGACCGGGCCTACGACCACGCCTTAGATTTCATCGATCACTTCCCCGGCTACGTGGGGAATCCGAATCCTCAGACCGATGGCCCGTACAAAGGCTGGGACTTCAATAACGGACCCAATCCTGCCGGTGGATTCCCGAACGGTGATGCGGAGGTGATGATCGCGGCCAGGTACCGTTACAACTCCGCCGCCAAGAGTGTGGTGCTTAATTGGGAAGTAAGACTCTCAAATGGCAGCGACGGCTCACCCGGTGCATACGATGCCACCAGAACCTTATCTGGCACAGACGCACTCCCACCCGGCGGCGGCTACGGAGTCTATCTCTCTATGTACGGTGGACTCGCCGCTGGAACCAGCAACGACTTATTCGTGGGACCGCTGACCTTAGACTGCCGGAACTAAATCTTCAGGACTTCGGAGCGGCGAAGAACCCGTCGAAGATCTCCCCTAGAGATTTCTGGTACCGTGAGTCCGCCTGGTCGCAAACTTCGTACAGGCGCTGCCGGATGATCTGGAGTTCGGCCCGCTGCTCATCGATAAGCTTGGCCGACTGTTCGAACTTGCTGGAGAAGGGGAGCTTCTGGGTCAGCAGGTTCTTGATCCGTAGCAGTCTCTCCGAATCATTAGTTAGAAAGTTGAGGTGTTCGAAGCTGGTGTCATTTTTTTTATTCGGACTCCCGCCCAGGCCCCGCGGGAGAAAATTGGTATCATTGGGCTGGGACTCGATGAACTCCTCGAAGCCCTTCATGTCCTCTTGATCCAGGGACCGGATTAATTTTTTCTTATCCATCCTATTTCACCTTGACCAGGCGGTTGAGGATCGAGCGGTAGAAATTTCTTTCCTCCTCGAGCTCATAGATGACCCGGTGGCTCTCGCCGAAGATCCCCAGCTGCGACTCATTGGAAAGGGAGTCGCTGTTGCGGATCTCCTGCTGGAGGAGTCGGTTCTTGCCGGCGATCTGCGCTTCCTTGACGTTCATCTTCGAGTCCTTCTGGAGGAAGAACTTCGGCAGCTCCTCCGTTCTTTTTATCAGCGGGATCCGCGCCAGGCTCCGCTCATGATCTGTGATGAGGTAAAGGGGGTACGGGAACTTGAAGGAGAGGCTTTGCGAGGAAAAATAGTTCTCGATCAAGCCGATGGTCTCTCGCTGGAGTTCCTGGCCGAGTTTCTCAAGGTGGATCGCCACCGGCTGTTTGAGGTTGAGGTCCGGGGAGAGGATAGTGTCGAGTTCCTCGAGAGAAGCGGTCTTCAGGTGGATGTGGTGGAAGTAGGGTAAACTCATACCTTATTAAACTGGAAAAGCGAAAGTCTCGCAAGGGAGGTCAGCGCGAAGTGACTTGGTGATTCAACCACTGTGTGATTTAATAAGCCTACCCATCTACGACTCCCTCGACGGGAATTAAATTAGTCAGGAACTGTGATGAAGCTGAACCTTCCTTTCGTGCCGCTACCCCGGGAATACGTCACCCTGCTCAAGAGCAACCTCTCGACCATCACTTCTCCCGGCCAGGTCTTCAACGTCCTTCGCCTGAACAAGGCCCTATACTTCCTCCTAGAGAAGGCCTTCGCGGAGTTCGACGACGGCCGGGGACTCGAGAAGACGATGATGGCCCTGGGCTGGCCAAGTTTCCGGGAACGGACCGCGAGTTTGTTCATCTACAAGGCCAAGTACGGGACCTACCCGGCGACCACTGACCTTAACCTGGTGGAGGACCTGATCGAACTGGAACGGAAGTACTCGCCTCACGGGGTCAACAGCTATTCCCGGCTCTTCCTGCTCGGCTTCTACCTGCGGCTCGCGAACCTCCAGAACTCGCATCGAGAGAGTTCCGGGTCCATGGAACTGAAGATCCCGGAGGAGATTGGCCACTTGCTGAAACTCTCGCAGGGAAGATCCGAGAAAATTGACTGGCTCATCCTAGTGCTCTACCACCTCTTCGAGGCCCTGGGCATCGAAGTCCTGACTCAAGAGCTGTCGGCGAAGAAGAGTTTCCAGGACCTCTACTCCCTGATGGGCCCGGAGTCCCGCGAGCACATGTGCAGTAACCTGCTGGCCTACGGCGCCAGCATCGACGAGCCGGAGTTATTCCTCTATGAAAAGGTCTAAGCACCATGCCGAGTAACAAGATCCAAGATCTCCTCAACGAACTGGTTAAGAAACCCGGCATCACCGAGGTCATCATCAACAACCTCGACAACATCTACGTCGAGAAAGACAACGAGATGATCCGCTTGGATGTCTCCTTGACTCAGGAAGACGTCGACACCTTCAGTAAGAAAGTGGCGGCCCATAATAAGAAGGAGTTCAGTACGAACTATCCTATCCTCGACGGCACCCTGCCCGACGGTAGCCGGGTGAACCTCATCCACAAGGATTACACCAATTCCTGCCACGCCGTCACCATCCGCAAGTACCTCAAGAGCATCAAGACCTTCGAATCTTCGCCGGGGATCTTCGGACTTAATCAAAAATGGACCGACCTCTTGAAGATGCTGGTGAGGGCCAGGATGAACATCGTCGTCGCCGGTGGCACGTCCATGGGGAAGACCACATTCTTAAACCTCTTGCTCCAGGAGTTCCCCTCCAAGGACCGGGTGATCACCATCGAAGACACCCGGGAGCTAGACTTCAGTAGTAACAATGTCGTGCGCCTCGAGGCGCGACCCAGCTACGGTGAAAACAAGGGTCTCTCCATCAGAGAACTGCTGAAGAATTCGCTGCGGATGAGGCCCGACCGGATCATCGTGGGAGAAGTCCGCGCCGGTGAAGTCTTCGACCTGCTTCAGGCGATGAACACCGGCCACGAAGGCTCCATGACCTCCGTGCACGCAAACTCCCCCAGCGAAACCCTTATGCGGCTTGAGAACCTCTACATGCTCTCGGGCTACGATCTGCCGATCAAGGCCCTACGGTACCAGATCAGCTCGGCCGTGGACTTCATCATCCAACTGAGGCGGGATAAGTCTGGGCAGCGGATCGTCTCGCAGGTCACTGAGGTCGCCCACATGGAAGGGGACAAGATCCTTCTGCAGGACATCGGCGTCCTCAAGAACGGAGAGTTCAAATTCACCGGTCTGGTCCCGTCGACCTTCGAGGCCCTGCAGAAGGCCGGACTGGCGAGAGATTTTTTTAAGGAAACCTAAGTGATACCTGGCTGCATCGGAAACTACCTCGACCTCATCGACGAAGACAACGCCAGCTACCCCGGGAGCGATGAACTCCTGAGCATCGGCGCCTCCGTTGGCAAAAAACTCGGTCTGAAAAAAATCGGGATCCACATAGAAACCATCTTCCCGGGCCGCAGGACGTCCTGGCCTCACGCGGAGAGTGCAGAAGAAGAATTCGCTTTCGTGATCGAGGGCCATCCAGAGGTCTGGCTGGACGGAAGCACCTATCCCTTGCGGCCCGGAGATTTTGTCGCCTTTCCCTGCGGCACCGGGATGGCCCATACCTTCATCAACAATTCTTCCCTACCGGTGAAACTGCTGGTTGGAGGCGAAGCGAGGAATCCATCCAATAAGATCGTGTATCCGCTGCACCCGGACCGGAACCGAACGATGAAAGAGCAGGAGAAATTCTGGGACGCGGCCCCGACCAGAGTACTGGGACCTCATGACGGCAAGCCAGACTTGTTGCGAGAGGAGACTAGGCCTCGGCGGTGGAACCTTCCAGTTTTAAAAACCGAAAAACTTTTGCTGAGGCCCCTCGAGATGGGCGACGCTGAGGCTATTTTTGAGTACGCGAGTAATCCTCTTGTCTCTCAGTTTGTGACATGGAGTCCTCACAAGTCTTTAGAGGACTCCCGGGGGTTTGTAAGATTCGTGCACAGTAATTACCTGCAACACATCCCGGATGCGTTCGGAGTCTGCCGCGCCCAGGACCCGGAGGTTGTCATCGGCACAGTGGGTGCATTCTGGGGGAATCTGAAGGCCCAGAAGATCCTGGAGCTTGGGATCGTTCTGAGTCCACGCTACTGGGGGCAAGGGATGATCAAAGAAGCCCTTGAGTTTTTCCTTCCGTACCTTTGGAAAAACTTCGACGTTAACCGGATCCAGGCCCGCTGCTTGAAGGAAAACATTCAGAGCCGTAGGCTGCTGGAGAAGATTGGAATGAAGCACGAAGGGCTGCTGCGGTCCGGCCTTTTCTGCAAAGGTGAGAGTAGAGATCTCGAGCTGTTTAGTCTCGTCCGCGCTCCATGATCCTCAATTCATCAGCACAAGACGAGTTTTAAGTTTGATGTTTTTGAGAAACGCCTTGAAGCTTATATGTCGTCAAGTTTCAGTCGAACTCCTTGTATGAGAAAGGATGGATAATTTTTGGACGTTCCAGTGTCATTTAAGAATTATTTTACGGCGATGAAAAATAATTTGCTTCCTCTGGAAAAGTAGTGAAAATCACTTTTTTGATTTCCTCGCCTTGATGGATATGAGCGCATGCTCTAGCTGCAAAACTTCCTTGCTAGGAGCTTTGTTTTTCCCTTTTAACCCCTGGACTCATCTTCACACTGAAAACATTCCTCGCTCAATTCTCGAACGCTGAATTTCGCTCTCAAGTCTTGTGGTATAAAAGATCAACTTTCTTACCAGCGAGATAACAATGAACCTGCAAAGCTACAACGACAAGATCCTCCACATTGAAACCGTCCGTGCTTCCCGAACTGAAAAGAGTGCCACCGTCAATCTGCTAAAGCACCTGCAAGAAGTAAGTAGGCGAAAGCTCTACGTGGACTACGGCCACTCAACTCTACCGAAGTATATTGTAAGTGAACTGGGATATTCAGAAAATGAAGCCTGGACCAGGATCCAGGCGATGAGACTTTTAGGGACCGTTCCAGAGATCGAAGATAAGATTGAATCCGGGCAGATCTCTCTGTCGAATGCTTCGGCCCTGCAAGGCTTCATCCGTGACACTGGAATCCAGAATGAACCTGAGAAGATTGCTGAAGCTGTTAAGAAGGCAGAGGATCTCACCAACCGAAAACTCAAAGATGAGTTCAAACCCCAAGCACCCAAAGAGAAGAAAATCACTCTGAATCTCAAGCTACAAGAAAAGATCAAGAAGCTGCAACAATCCTGGGGAGAGATGTCAGAGGCAGAAATACTGGAAGCACTCATCGATGAGAAGCTTAAAGCTCTCGAACTCAAAATCGACGATTATAAGCAAAGACCCACCAGGCCAGTCTCATCCATCTGCACCCGCTACCTTCCAGTCAGTGTGAAGCGAGAAATATTTGAACGCTCAAAAAATCAGTGCGAATTTAAAAGCAAAGATGGCACTCGTTGTTTGGAGCGCAGGAATCTCCAGTATGACCACGTTCGCCCTTTTGCCCTAAACGGAGGAAGAACCGTAGACAACATCCGCATGCTGTGCTTTGCGCATAACCAACGCAGGAGCATTCAAACCTTCGGGTATTTAGGTCGTAGATGATTAACATCTCACTTTACAGTGTAGTAGGTCTGACCGTTGGTCGGGTCGATAATATACCAGATGTTGTCTGTCGAGCGGTACTGGGTCAGCGGATCGTTTACCAAATCACCGAAGTCTCCACACGGAAGGGGACTAGATTCTGCTCCAGGACGTGAGCCTCTTCAAGAATAATGAATTCAAATTCACGGGCCTGGGTCCCGGTAGCTTCGAGATCCTCCGGAAGGCGGGGCTCCCGAAGGACTTCTTCAAGGAAACGTGATGATACCGGCCTGCATCGAGTCTCATCACTTAGTTATAAACCCACCAGGTTCCCTTCCGGAAGATGACGTAATTATCTCTACTGCCTGGAGCGTCATTTAACCTGCCGAGCAGCGGTTCGTCTCCCAACATTCCCCACTGGAAGGCCTTGAAAGTTTGGCTAACTACGTTTATTGAGAAATACGTACCACTCGATGGTCGGAACATGATGATGTCGTCGGCCGTGGGTGAACTGATCTTTCCGGAGAGTGGGATGTCTCCCGGAGAGCCGAACTTGTGGTAGACAGTTTGGCCCGAGATCGGATCAATGATGTACCAGACACCATCTGAAGAACGGAATTGGGCAAGCTGATCCCGTAGGTTACCGAAAAATTTTCCAATAACAGGTACGTCGCCGTTCGCTCCCCATTGAAGAGTTTTAACATCCTTACTTGCAAGGTTCATAATCCGAACCATTCCGGTCGCCGGGCTGAAGGTCGCTACGTCCAGCCTGCCGGTTCCAAAAAAATCGCCGGGCACTGGGATGTCTCCTTGCTGGCCCCACTGTTGAGCTTCGAACACGCTGCTGTTGGAATCAAGGAAATACCAGGTGCCGTTATCTGGCCTGAAGACTGCTACCTGAGAAAATCCAGTGCCGAGGAAGTCTCCGGTGAAGGGTATATCCCCGGTCTGGCCAAACGGAAATGTTTTCATCTGATCCGTACCGACTTTCTTCAGGTAGAAGGTCGAGTCCGAAGGGCGAAATACTCCAATGTCTTCTTTAACTGTACTGAAGTATTTTCCTGTGAACGGAATATCATCTCCCTGTCCCCACTGCTCCATAGAAATAACAGGGGGGGTTAATGGAGGCAGAGGGTTAGGCACCGGTGCAGGACCAGGCATCGGCGCAGGACCAGGCATTGGCGCAGGACCAGGCATCGGAACAGGACCAGGCATTGGCGCAGGACCAGGCATCGGAACAGTTGCCGTACCCTGAGCAAGCTTATCACCAGAAGTATGACCACTTAATTTAACCGTGAAGTTAAGGGTCCCGGAGCCGCTTAGATGAGTGAGCTTCATCTTAATAACTTGAGACACATTGGGGGCCAGGGCGATCGACGCCGGATAGAAATTAGCAGAAAGTTGAGTCGTCGAACTTAAGTTAGGGGTGAAAGTGGTGTTCTGGCAATAGGCTCCGTCATTGTTAGTAATTCTTAGGTCGACCTCACTTGAGCCGTTGGTGTTTAAGCTGATGGGCGATGGGAAAGTTAAGCTTGGAGCATTTGACGAGCACTGGACCTGCGCGATGGATACGGAACCGCTTGCCTCTCTGGTCCCTGACGGATGTCCCGAGAGTGCGACGACATAGTTCAATACTCCGGAGCCACTAAGATGCGTGAGATTCATGCTGGAAGTTTGACTTTGACCCGGGGCCAGAAAAAGGGACGAAGGGGTGAAGGCCGCTGAAAACTGAGTTGAAGATTTGATTGCCAGAGAGAAATTGGTCGCTGCACAGTAAGCGTTATCATTATTGGTAACACTTACGACGACCGCCTTCGACTCCTGGGCGTTCATACTTAACATTTGTGGAAACGAGAACGTTGGTGCGTTTCTCACGCATACGTTCTGAGGCGGCTGCGTCCCGGCTGGAAGGATCTTCACCACGGCCTTATCTCCAGCGATGCTCTCAAGAATGATCTTGGAACCATTGGGAGTGGTTAACATCTGCCCCACGGCCACGTTTGCGATCAGCCAGGACTTCGATGAATTTGCTCTATTTAAGGAATGAACAGACAGCGTGGAAAAGAAAGATGAGCTCAGGCCAGAATCAAACCCGAAGGGCTGCCGGTAGGACATGAAAATCGGATAGGACAACTGAGTGTCTTCGAACCGTAGGATGACCGGCCGACCGGCTACGAGGAGGGGTGGGCTCACTGTTGAAATTGAATGGGATTGCCCGTCAGCGGTAATGGTCACGATCTCCGCTTCTGAGACGAAGCCGAGTCGAATTTTGTTAATCGCGTTCAGGCCCTTAACTGGATAATTCGCATACCCCATAAGATCTGATACATCACCGTACTCCTGTTGCACGGAGGTTGGATTGTCTTCCACAATCGTCGAATGATTTAAACCAATCATGTGACCAAACTCGTGAGCGACGATGGGAAGGCTCTTGCAGGATGACCCACTAAAATACCCTTGCTTCAAGGTCCCGTCGCCGTATCCCGATACACATACACCGGCGGGCATGTAGAACATAAATTTATTATAGGCCGATACGTTCACACCTCTGGAACTTAGGATGGATTTGGCCTCTGATGCCATGCTGGACACGGACCTCCAGAGCACCTGAGGATCTGTATTCTGTTGAGAGCAGTCGGGCTTGATGGTCACGTTGATGATTTCAGGATGGACCGTTCCCTGCGTGGTCATTTGTCCACGTGACATCTCTTTTATGTACGCTGACACGGAGTTTGAGTTCGAGAATAATAAGTTATCTATCTCGGCTACACTACACGCCTGAGAAGTCAGATCTGCGTATTGTACTCTGACGGCCAGGATATTTTGAGCGAATACCGCGCTGGTCGAGACTGATTGAGTAGACACGAGCGCAGTAGTCTTAACGGTGCTGAGACTTTTTCGGGCCTTCCGTTTAGTGCTCCCCACCACTTTCATCACATACCCGGTAGCTGTCTTTTTCACCGCAACCTGCTCCCTAGCGCTTGTGGCCCTGGAACTCGGCTGACCATAAGAGCTGGCGTAGGCATTGACTCCAGACATGGCCATGAGTGCAGATAAAAAGAAATAAGTAGGTCGCATATAGTTCCTCCGAGAATCAAAGTATTACACAGGAAGCTCGTTCATAGTCCAGAATGGGAAAAGCAATGCTAAGCCAATGAAAGCTTATTCTTACAGTGAAGATCTTTAGCTTGAAATGTTGGCAGATTTTAAAAGCCTGGAAGTCCGTAGAACTCCCAGGCGAGGACGCTTTAGTGGAAGACCCACCAGGCACCGTTTCTGAAGATAACGTAGTTGTCCTTTCCCGAGGCGGTTGAAACGAGTTTCCCCGCTAGAGGAACATCTCCCGCCTGACCCCATTGGAGGGCCCCGGTCGCACCAGTAAGAACGTTCAAGGAGTAGTAGACGCCATTCGAGGGCCTGAACATGATGATGTCATCAGAGGCTTGAGAGCTCAACTTCCCCGCGAGCGGGATGTCGGTAGCAGCACCATACTGTCGAAACTCGGTCCTTCCTGTATCCGGATCCAGTATGTACCATGTTCCGGTAGACGGACGGTACTGGGCAATCTGATCCCGGGCCAGACCCAGGAACTTACCTGCGACCGGCTTGTCACCGTTGGCACCCCAGCCGAAGATCTTCATCTCTGCGCTCTGGATATTCCTAATGTAGACGTGTCCGTCGCTAGGCCTGAAGACTGCCATGTCCATTCTTCCGGTACCGAAGAAGTCTCCCGGAACCGGGATGTCTCCGGCCATACCCCACTGCTGAGCTTCGAACCGGCCAGTGATATGGTCCATAAAGTACCACACACCGTTTCCAGGCCTGAAGACCGCAATCTGAGAGTATCCCGTGCCGAAGAAGTCGCCGGTGAAGGGGATGTCTCCGGCCTGACCGAAGCTCAGCGACTTAGTTTCAGCAGAGCCGTATTTCTTAAGATAGAAAGTTGAATTCGAAGGTCGGAAGACACCGATGTCTTCTTTGTCAGTGGAGAAAAACTTCCCGGTGAAAGGAATGTCTCCCGCCGTTCCCCAGTTATCGTTGGAGGTCGTCGCCTGCGGGGGTTGTTGAGGAGTCGCAGTCACGCAGTAGTTTTCATACTTCGGCTGTGGAGTATAGGGCTGCATGGCCGTACCGTTGATGTTGAGCCCCGGGCCATTCCAGGAATCCGGAACGTTGATGTTGGTGGAGTGTCCGGGCCCGATCCGGGTCCAGTAGTTAAGACCAAAGGCAAATCCCAGTGAGTGGTCCCACTCGTGGATGAGCGGCTTGCTGCTGTCGTCTCCGGAAAAGCAGAAAGCGGCGTTACCGGAGTTACCGGCGACAGTGATCTGCGTGATGGAGTAGGAAATGTTCCCGAGAGTTCCCCAGGACTGAGTCTGAAAAATTCCATCATCGCTTCTCATGATAACCTTCATCTTCTTGAGGGCCGCCATCACCTGTGCTTCGCTCTTCCCCAAACTGGCCCAGCGCCGGACCTGAACCGCCGCTGCCTGGTCTAGGTAATCAAGTTTTATCCGACAGTTGGGCTCCGGGTGATTTTCATTGAACCCATTTCTCTCAACCTGAATGCCCTTGGGTGTCAGCTCAAAGCCCCCGGGCTGCTCCGGACCACAGAAGCCGGCAAAAGACTGTGAGGAATACACGATTAAGATAACCGTGAGTAAAAATAATTTTCGCAAATCGTTCATCTGATCTCCGGGTTAAGTCTAACGATGGTAGTGAATGGTTTATTTATTTTCTTGAATGGGTGCTGATCTTTACAGGGATCAAAACTGGCTGAGGTATGAAATTTTTAATGAACGAATTGATGCTCTCTGAGAGGGAGTCGAGTAAATTTTGAACCATAATAAATCCTTTATTTATGATTAACCTTAAGTGAGTGTAACAATTTTAAAATTGATCTAGCAACGTGTTGGAATGAAATATTGAAGAATCAAAAGATAATAACGGGTTAGTTTCTTGGAGTCATTTGCTTAGTCAGGTAAATGCTTGAGTAAAAAAAAAGGGCCCGAAGGCCCTAAAAAAACGATTATTTTTTAATCTGATCACTTGGAGCAGAGGTCGTCGTCGGGGCCTTAGTACCATCTGCTTTTCCGTGACCATTGCACGCGAATGCTCCCACAGAAAAGACTGTGAGTACCATGGCCACTAAAAATTTATTCATAACGTTCATAAGATACCTCCGTTTCAGTTCTTAGATTATACCACAGACACCAGTCTAAGGTTCTAACAATTCTGCCTCTGGACCAATTTCACGAGCTTACGCACATTCTCTTCCGGCGTTTCGATCAGCACTCCATGCCCTAGTCCCGCGATCCACCTTTTGAAATCCAGGCCCCGGTTCCGCAGGTCTTGGTAGTAGTGATTTGCTTTCTTTTCGAGAAGTTCCCACGGTAGATGCAGCCATGCGGGATCCAGGTTCCCCTGGACGTAGACGTGGGGTGGAAGGAGTTTTTGGATCTCCACCAGGTCGCACCTCCAGTCCACGCCAATGACGTCGATGGTGCTCAGGTCGAGTGCCAAGATATGTTGCGCCTGCGTGTGCTTCGAGTAGTAGATGACTTTTGTTTTGGGTGAGAGCTGCTTGAAGCTCTTCAGCAGCTCGGTCAGCTTCGGAACGATCAGTTGTTTATAGTCCGCCGGGGTCAGTTCTCCGGCGGCGGTGTCGAAGAGGGCGACGGCGTCGGCCCCATTCCGCGCCTGCATCAGCATCTCCTGCAGGAGCTCGGGCAGCAGGATCTTGGTGAACGCTTCGAAGCGTCCGTCGTAGAGGCCCTTCTTCGCAGACACCAGGTTGCCCGCGTGCGAGCCTTCGACGGCGTAGGTGTAGAGGGTGAACGGTGCGCCGGCGAAGCCAATAAGAGTTACCTCCGCAGGAAGCTTCTCGCGAAGCAGCCTGCAGGCGTCGCCCTGGAACTTATAGAACCTCTCTCCGGGGATGGTGACTTTGAGCTTCTCGGTGTCTTCCGGCTTTTCGAGGTGCCACTCGAGAGTGGGAGGGCCGGTGACGTAGGAGAGACCCATCCCGAGCTGCTCCAAAGGGAAGAGGAGATCAGAGAACAGAATGGCGGCGTTGAATCCGAAGTCTTCGATGGGTCCGAGGGTAACTTGGCAGGCGAGCTCCGGAGTCTTACACATGGTCATGAAGTCCGAAGTTTTTTTAATCCCCTGGTAGTGCGCGTGGTAGCGGCCCGCCTGCCGCATGAACCATACCGGAAGTGTGTTGCCACGGTTTTCAAAGAGTCCCATTTAATTTCCTTTCCATTCTAGTTTATAGCCGATGCCCCGGACCGAGGTGATGGTGAGTTCCGAGGCCAGGTCCGAGTCGGCCCATTTTCTTATTCTTACGATGTAGTTGTCGATGGTCCGGTTGGTGGGGAAGCTGTTCTCTCCCCAGATGGATTCGATCATCTCGTCCCTGGCGACGACTTCGTTCTTGCGGTCAATGAGGAGTTCCAGGATGGCGCATTCTTTCTGTCCGAGAGACGAGACGGCCCCGTTCGCGTCTCGGATTTCGAAGCGTTTTGGCCAGAAGACGAGTTTCCCGAAGCTGTAGGTGTCCGGGTTATGCAGTGTCACCTGGCGGGACCGAAGGATCCGGTCTAGTCTCAGAGTGAGCTCTTTGAGCTCGAACGGTTTTGTGATGTAGTCTTCGGCCCCGAGCTCCAGTCCCTCCACCCGCAGGGCCGGATCGTTCAAAGCGGTGCAGAACAGCAGCACGCAGTCTTTCCTCGCGGCACGGAACTCGCGGGCCAGATCGATGCCCGAGCCGTCGGGCAAGCCGATATCAAGGATAACGATCGCCGGTGGTAGTTCGATAAATTTATATCTCGCCTCTTCGCAGCTCGTCGCCAGTTCGACGGCGAATTTCTTCGCCCGTAGGTAGTCCCGCAGGGTTTGGCCCAGGTTCGGTTCGTCCTCGACGATCAACAGGGAGAGCTCAGACATGTTCGTCTCCGGTCGGGGGCCGAAAGGTCAGACTGAAAATGAGCCTCGGGTCATTCTTGATGTCGAGCTTTCCGTGCATCTTCTTCATCAGGCTGCGGATGAGGTAGAGTCCGATGCCGCTCCCTTTGGATGACTGAAACTTATAAAATAGATCACCCAGGTGTGAGAGGTCTCCCCGGAACTTCTCGCCGTGGTCGTCGAAGTGGATCACCACCTGCGGACCTTCCCGTCTCGCGGAGATCTCGATCTTCGAAGAGGTCTTATTGTGCCGGAAGGTGTTCTCGAAGAGGTTGCGGAAGATCATGTTCAGCGCCAGTTCATCTGCCAGGACCTCGGAAGCGTCCGCATCGATCAGCAGAGTCAGTGTCAAAGGAGATGGCAGCTTACTCTCTTGTCGCTTGAGAAACCGCTCGAGGCTCACTGGCACCAGCGTGAGGGTCGCGTCCTGTTCGATCCGCGAGAGCTGCAGGCTCTTCTCGAGCTCGGACTCGAGGTTGTGGGTATCTTCGATCAGCCGCTGGGTCAGACCGGAGAGCTGATCGTGCGAATGAGTGTCATCGGCAATCAGGTCTTTAATCACCTCTGCTTGTAGACGCATGCTCGCCAAGGGGGTCTTGAGTTCGTGGGAGAGAGAGGAAAAGAAGGCCTGCATTCCTTTTGATTTTTTCATGTCCCGGACGTACAGCACCAAGAGTGATCCTCCCAGAAGAAGAAGGAAGATGAAGAAGAAGCTTCCTTCCCATTTCATCATGTTTAGGAACTTGCTCTGGGACCCGAGCTCGGGGATGTTGAGTCCACTCAGGGTGCTGTGGAGTTTGAAGACCAGGTACAACCACCAGCTCCCGAGTCCCAGGAGCATCAGCACCCACACCAGGGTTAGGCCATAGAACCAGTTGCGGGTCTTGTTCATTTCCATAGACGGTGTTTCAACTCTTCTTGGATCTTCTCGTCGTGGGCCAGACTACAGAAACCAACCTCGTACCCGTTGGGTGCCAGGTAGATTCCTTTACCGAGAGTCGTCTCGAAGAGCTTGCGGAACCGCACGCTGAGGTTCTCGGGAAGCTCGGTGATGTTTTTTAATTTCTTATGAGTGGGCACCGGCCAGAAGAGGGAGCCGTACTGGACGACCTGGTAATCTTCGAAGCCGTTCTTCGCCGCCCACTCTGTGAAAATGGCGACGATGTTCTGCGTATTCTTCTCGAGTTTCTCGTAAGCCGCTGGGGTGAGCTTTTTGAGGTTCACCAGTCCTGCGGCCATCGCCACGGGATTACCCGACAGAGTCCCGGCCTGGTAGACGGGACCAAGTGGAGCCAGAAACTCCATGAACTTCCTCGGCCCGGCCACGGCACCGACCGGCATGCCGCCGCCGATGATCT
The DNA here is from genome assembly GCA_035576105.1 of Bacteriovoracaceae bacterium. GTDB lineage: Bacteria > Bdellovibrionota > Bacteriovoracia > Bacteriovoracales > Bacteriovoracaceae > Peredibacter. The sequence continues at coordinate 15,053 of DATLXA010000015.1, read as the reverse complement.
TCCCGTAGGTCACCAGGTCCGGGTGAATGCCGGTGGCTTCACTCATTCCACCGAAGCCGATCCGGAACCCGGAGATCACCTCATCGAAGACCAGTAGCGCGCAGTGCTTGGAACAGATATCTCGCAGCCCCTGAAGGAAACTCTGATCCTGGATGAGCAAGCCGTTATTGGCGGGGAGCGGTTCGATAATGATCGCTGCGATCTCATCCTTATGAGTTTCAAACACCGCTTTCACCGCTTCGAGGTCACCCAGCTCACAGATGAGCGTATCTGACGCTTGCTGGTCCGTCACACCTTTAGAAGATGCCTCCGCGGTACCGGCGAGCCCGGAGCCGGCCTTGATCAACATGGCATCGAGGTGACCGTGGTAGCAGCCGTTGAACTTAATGATCTTGGAGCGGCCGGTGATCCCCCTTGCCAGTCTCACCGCCGTCATGACGGCCTCAGTTCCCGAGTTCATGAAGCGGATCTGCTCGATATAGGGGATCTTCTCGACAATGTACTCAGCGAGTTCCAGGGAGTACTTCTCGCAGGCACCGAAAGTCCAGCCGCGCTCCAGGGCCAAGATGATGGCCTCTTTGATCTCCGGGTCCTGGTGACCGTGGATGAGGGGACCGAAGCTCATGCAAAAGTCGACGTACTCGATGCCTTCCTCGTCCCAGATCTTGGCACCCTTGGCGCGGTTAATGAAGCGCGGAGTGACGTGCAGACCTTTGAAGCTCCGGACCGGCGAATGCACGCCTCCCGGGACATACTTGAGTGATTTTTCAAAAAGTTCGTTAGAGTTCATCCATCAGTCCTTTGCGAGCGAATAAAATTCTTCCATGCCGGCGACCGGCCGTACGTCGAGGTTGCGCTTTGAGAATTCCTGCCAGGTTTTCCCCAGGCCACAGAAGTGTATCGCCTGTGAGAGGAAAGGGAACTCTTCCAGGAAAGCTTTGTACTGCGCGAAGCTCGTCCAGAAACAGGCCCCGACGGTTTTCAAGCTATCTGTGTATTCCGCGGTGACAGTTTTTTCTTTCCTTTGGTAGCAGGCCACCACCTCGCCGAGCTCCGAGGTTGCGGCGTCATGGCTCAGGACGACCCATGCGTCCATCCGCGGGGTCATCAGCTTCAAGGCCTGGGAGGTCGCGAGGGCGAGGAGGTCCGCGGTGCCTTGGCTATCGGAAGTGCCGTTGACCCAGAAGCCCTTTTGCGTCAGGATCGTCGCCGTCCTAGGGCCCGCGGCCCACAGGCCCGCCCAGTCAGCTTTCCCCTGAGACAAAGAAGGGACACAGTACCTCGAGGTTACAAAGAGATGTTTACCGTTTGAGGAAACCGGAGCGTTGGTGGAAAATTTCTCGATGAATTCATCGTAGACGATGCCCGGTCTTTGACCCTTCGGAAGTCCAACGAAGAGCTTTTTGCCGAGAGGCATCTGCGGGAGTTTGTATCCTTCCAGCCATTTTTTCTCAATTTTCACTCCGTCGACTTCCCCTTTGTGGACATGCAGAAATGTCGAGTCGAGCTTCTTGACGTGAATCCCCACGGCCAGGTGGCAGCCGCCGCCGAATTCTTTGAAGGCTTTCCGTTCTCTCAAGACTTCTTCCACCGTTTGCTCATGCACGAGCTTCCCCAGGATGTGGAGAAGCTTCCCATCATCATCTCGGTCTTCCCGCAGTTCGATCCCTAGGGCCCCCTGAGAGGCGGCAGAGGGAAACACACTCTGTGGTAAAACGAGGTAGTTTAACCCGTCGAGGATTTCTCTCAGCTCAAGAGCGGATTTTTCTGTGTGCGCCAGGCGTTCGATTCCAGCCAAGGCCAGGACGATGGCGTGGTACTTACCCTCTCGCAGTTTGCGGATCCTTCCGTTGACGTTTCCCCGCAGGGTTTCGCATTTTATGCTGAGGCCATTTTTTTTTGAGTAAGGAATATAAGGTTTGAGAGAGTCAGTGAGGTTGACGATCCGCCTCGGGGAGGACGTCCCGACGATGAACTCCCCTTTGAAATCCGGCAGAGCTTCGATGGTCTTCTTGCTGATGAGGAGCACGTCGTGGGCGAACTTCCTCTGGGTGACCGCGGCCAGCTTGATCCCCTCCGGTCTGATGGAACCCAGGTCCTTGTAGGAGTGGATCACAAAATCCACTTCTCCACGCAGGAGTGCTTCGTCGAGTTCCTTGGTGAAGAAGTCTTTGCCTTCCAGCTGCCACAGCGGCTTATTGGTCACCTCATCGCCTTGGGTTTTGATGGTGACCAGTTCAAATTTATCGCCGGTATTTTCTTCTAACTGATTTTTGATCAACGTGGATTGGGTCACCGCAAGCAATGAGCCTCTCGTCCCGATTTTGTAGGTTTTCATAGTGCCTAGAGGTATCTCACGTCTACTTTGATTTGAGGAGACAGAAGGTCAGAGGACTTGTTTAATTTTTGCTCAAACAGTGATTTGCGTTTCTGTGTGATGTTAAGCATGGCCGCGCGTGCCAGAGCGATCTGCTGTTCTTTATGAACTTCTACAATAGCGCCTTCATTGAATATGTCGTCGAGCCGGACGACGTGCTCAGCGGTGGAGAAATCAGTGCAGATGGTGGACGGGCTTCCTAAATCAACGAAAAGACGCTTCGGATTGACCAGTGCCCAGGCATTGAAAAAAGATTTATCAAAAAGAGTGGATTCATGACCAATGGTATTGGCCAGGTAAGGGACGTTTGAAAGAGTGCTCCTTTCTTCCCAAGGGATGACAGTGAGACCATGAAGCTTGGCGAGCTCGTTCACCCTTTCAGTATTTCTGGCACAAATGGAAACCTGAGCTTTCTTCTTAAACTGGTTGATCAGGTCCTCGGCGAGCATTCCAGATCCAATCACCACCACATGGTGGGCCCTGGCCTTCTGGATGAGATGCCGTCGGGTCAGCGAAGCGTAGGTTTTCTGAGAGATGCCTATGAGATACTGAGTCCGGATGTCTTTAGCATCCTTGAATAACTTTTCGAGGATCAGCAGCAACCTCGAGTCTTTGAGAGTGGAGGCGGCGTAGATCTTGTAGGCTTCCTTGAACTGACCGACGATCTCATTTTCTCCGATGAGCTTACTCTTCAGACCACAGATTGTTTCCAGAAGAAACAAGTACGCATCAGCGCCGACCTGCAACTCGTGTTCCGGGAGAGTGGTGTGATGAAAAGGGTAATGGTCTGTGGCGAGAACTAAAGTTCTCTGACAAGTTCGCAGGACAAAACTACTATGGTGGAGTTCACCCTCTGGGAGGGCGCCGGTACTAAAGTTCCATAACTTTAAAGCGTTCAACATGAAGATGATTTTAGGGTTGAACAGCTTAAAAATTGTCATGGAAGTGTCATAACCCACAGAATTATTAAGTTATTTCGATTAAATAAATTCTATATAATGCCCGGTTTTCTTGACACATTCTTCACAATATCATTATGTCATTCTTTGCTAATGTCATCTCGTCTTGGAACCATTATGTCGACCTGGATTAAAACACGCTTTATAGCCTTTGACAGGAAAGTGGAAGGTGCCATCACTTTCTTCTTTAAACACTATGGAAAGACTAAATTCATGGTCGCCATGTCAAAGAAAGCCCAGTACTTGGGCCTGGAGCGACTTTTTTTAAAAGGACCCAAGGCCTTCATATATTTTTTTCTATTTTATTTGGTTCGGGATACAGTTCTATACATTATCATTCCAATCGGATTTGCCGCATGGATGGAATGACTCTTAAGGAGTAGTGATGGAAGCCTTCAGCACCTTTTACACCCTGCTCGGTGGACTAGGCATATTTTTCTTCGGCATGAAGTTCATGTCCGACGGGCTCCAGGCCGTGGCCGGCGACGTGATCCGTAAGATGATCAACTCCATCACTTCCAGTAAGCTCATGGCCTTCGGTGTCGGCCTCACCGTGACTTGTTTGATCCAATCGTCTTCCATCACCTCCGTTATGACTGTAGGTTTTGTGAACGCCGGTCTCATGAGCTTGACCCAGGCCATCGCGGTCATCCTCGGTGCTAGTCTGGGCACTACGATCACTGGCTGGATCATCTCCTTTGACATCGGGCAATTTGCTCTTCTGCTGGTCGGTCTGGGATTTATCCCGGGTCTATTTTCAAAGAGCGAGAAATGGCTCCACTTGGGCAGGGCGCTGGTGGGTCTGGGGTTACTCTACATCGGTTTGCACTTCATGGGTCAGGCCTTGGTGCCGGTACGGGAGAACGCCGCGTTCCTTGAGTCCATTGTATACTTCTCCGGAACCTCCATCGGATCGATCATCGCCTCCGTCGTCATGGGCTGCCTTCTCACCATGATCGTCCAGTCCTCGACGGCGATGCTCGCCATTACCATGGCCCTGGCCACCTCCGGTATTATTCCGTTTCACACTGCGATCGCTCTGGTGCTGGGTGAGAACATCGGGACAACTATCACTGCCATCCTCGCTTCGATCGGCGCGACGGTCAACGCCAAGCGAGCAGCGATGGGGCATTCTTTAATTAAAATTTTCGGAGTCCTCATCACTCTGCCGCTACTGTCACAGTTCATTGAATTCGTCGATCTGGTGATACCGTTTTCTCCCATGGAACTCACGGAGGGAGGCACCAGACCCTACGTGGCCCAGCACATCGCTTTCGCTCACACCTTCTTCAACCTCGCCGCGGCGATGATCTTCCTTCCGTTCACTAACCAGATCGGCAAGCTCCTGACCAAGATCAATCCTGACAAGCACGAGAAAGAAGTCCCGCACCTGCTGGTACTGGGAGATCCGTCCAACATGCTGCCGGCAGCATCGATGGCCCAGGCGGAGTCCGAGCTCAAGAAAATGAAGCAGATCATCGAACGGATGTACAAACTCAACCGGGACTTCTGGGCCGCCGAAGAGTACGACGGGAAGATGCTCGCTAAGATCGTGGACTACGAACGGATCACCGATAACATCCATAAAGAGATCACAGTTTTCCTTTGCTACGTGATGGAAAAACCCATGTCCCATCATCAGTCCGAGCAGATCCAGGCGATGATCAAGATCACCGATGAGCTCGAAAGCGTGGCCGACTACATCGAACGGCTTGCGAACTACCGGGACCGGTTCAAGACTTCCGAGACCCTCGCCGGTGAAAGTAGGATTGAGTTCTTCCAGTTCCTGGACGACGTCTGGAATTTCTTTGAGATGGTGGTCGGTGGGCTCGAGAATGGAGCTGCCCTAGACATGAGCAGAATCGAGGCGAAGTCTCACGAGCTCCAGTTGTGGGCAGACAGCATGCGGGAAAAACACCTGGACCGGATTTCTAAGGGGACTTACCTCCCAGTCACGGCACTGACGTACTCTGACATGGTGGTCGCCCTGAGGAAGATCCGGGCCCACTCCTTTCTCATGGCGGGGGCCATTGAGAATTTTCACGCCAAACATGAGTAGGAAAACCCGGACTTAAGCACTGATCGCCCAGAAATTAGACACCCGGGTAATCCTTCCAAGCTGTAAGCTCCAACGCAAAAATCATACTAAGATAGAGTTTCTAATAAGAGGAGCTCGACATGTTACCCAAAAAATTGATCGTCACCCTGGCCCTGGCCAGTACCCTGGTGTCCTGTCTCCCGACTCCTAGAGAAAAGCTCATCCCGGCCGCCCGGCTCGCGGACATGGACTGGTTGATCACCAAGATCGAGACCCAGTACGGTCCCTTGAAGTACAAAGAACAGCTCCATAACATTGACTTCGAAGGCCTCAAAGAAAAGTACAAGGCGCAGGCCCAGGTCGACCAGAGCAACGAAGAGTTCTACATGCTCCTGAAGAAATTCATCGCTGAGTTCAAGGACGGCCACTTGAGCGGTTCGTTCACTAGAGCGAACCTCCCCGGAAGATCCTCCATCGCCTACCTCGGGATCAACGGCCACAGGAAAGGGGAGGGCTTCCTGGTAACGGGCCAAGCCGTCACTTTCAGCGAAGAGAATAATTTTCCCATCAAGACCGGCGACGTGATCGTCGAATACGACGGTTTAAAACTCCGGGACGCGGTCAACCTCCATCTCACGCCTTACCGCAACCACGGCCAGGACGAGTCGAACTTCACCGGCCTGGTTTCCAATCTTTTCATCCGAGATTCGTTGAACGTCCCTCTTCCGAAAGGGAAGAGTGTGAAGATCAAATTTCTGCGCAGCGGGACGTCCCAGGAGACGGAGATCCCGTGGATCGTTAAAGACTACCTGACGTTCACCAAAGATAAGGACGCGGCCATCGCCAAGAAAGCGGCCAAGGCAGAGAAGCTCAAGCAGCTCGAAGAGCAGCGGAAATCTGTCCAGGGTCTGCTGGAGCTGGCGCCCGATAGTAAGTTCATGACCGAAGGATTCGTCCGTGCCTTCCTGAAGGAAACAAACTTCGACGCGAACCTGGCCTCGAGTTTCCTGACCCTCATTCCTCAGAGAACTCCCTGGGATACCTTCGAGTATAAAAGAAACGACCAGCTCGCCGACTTGGAAGAGATCTACGCCCTGCTCGAGTCGAAGCTAGCGAATAAGTCAGCGGACGCCTCTCCCATCCAGTCTCTCAAAGGAAGCGGACGGTTTGTTCCGGAGAAGTCGGTTCCGGTCGATGCGTCTAAGACCTACCCGGCCTACATCACCACCATGGTCAAAGAAAAGGTCCGGCACTCAGTAGGGTACATCCGGATCCATAGCTTTAGCGGCGTGGAAGAAGCAAAGGCCCTCAAGGAGTTCGCCGGAACCATTAAGACCTTCCGGGACTTCGGTGTGAATAAGATTGTCCTGGACCTCATCGACAACGGCGGCGGATCCCTTTCTCTTGGCTACCAGCTGGCACAACTGCTGAGCCATGAGAACCTGAAGATGTCACGCCTGAAAGTCCGACCTAATGACAACTGGCTCGATAGTTTTGAGAACACCTCTCTGAGTGCCGCGACTGATAACGAACGGATGGTGGCCCGGGAAAATTTAGACGAAGCCCTGGCCGCGAAGAACCGTAATGAGTGGCTCAGCCACGAGATCGGTGCGACAACGCTCTATCCGTTCCGGTTCACGCCCAACAAAGATCTGCTGGTGGAAAACGAACCGTACAAGCTCGAGCTCGCCATCCTAGTCAATGAGATGTGCGCCTCGATGTGCGACATGTTCACCTCCCTGATGAAAGAAAACAAGATGGCCAAGGTGATAGGGAAGCAGACTATGGGGGCGGGCGGGAACGTCGTCGAACACAAAAACGCCCCTCACACCGGACTGATCGTCAACATCACCGAGTCTCTGGTGATCTCCGCGGAAGGTGTCTACCTGGAGAACAACGGGGTGAAGCCGGACGTAGTGATCGAAGTAACCGAGTCGAAGGATCGGAACTACGAGGACGTGATCAAGAAAGGCTTCGAAGTGCTGCTGACCCCTCCGGCGGCCCAAGACGGAACTGTGGCGGTAGCTGAGTAAATTAAACCGCGGGCGGGGCAGATCATTTCTACCCCGCCCGCTTCTAAATTCTACCTCCTGATTCAGGCAATAAATTCCAGACACTTATTTATTTAATCCAGGTCCGCGGTCCGGATACACTAGAAGTATGAACCATTCTATCCCAGGCCCCTTTCGCAGACCCGGGAGCAGGGCCTCATGATGCTCCTCGAAGTGTTGATCCAAGGAGAGAAGTCGCTGCTCTATCCACTGAATAGGTCACGACTTGTCATCGGGTCCAGCAAGGCCTGCGACATCCGCGTACAACTCCCGGAGATCAGCCGGAAGCACATCGTCCTGATAGTGGAAGACGAGAAGATCCTCGTGGTCGACCAGGGTAGTAGTAACGGCAGCTACATCGGGGAAGAGATGATCACCCCGAACGTGAACGTGGAGTTCTCGACCTTCTTCCAAATCCGCCTCGGCTACCAGGTGTTCCTGGCCCTCCGGACGGAAGAAGAAACAGTCGGCAAGGAGCTCTCTCCACTCAAGGATATGAGCGAGAAGACCAGTTCCCTCATCCGCAGATCCCTGTCCCAGATCAAGATCGAGGTCGAGGACCTCACCAAGACCGTTTCGGATAAGCTGAAGAAACGTGAGCTGATGGACTACCAAACTCAGAGCCGGAAGCTCGAGCTGGATTTCATAGCTGAGAAGAAGAAAGTGCAGGTGACGCCGAAGAAGAAAGCGGAGACGAAGAATGTCCCCATCTACGTTGCCGGAGCCGTTTTGTTGTTGGTCCTAGGGTATTTCTATCAAACCGCAGAACAAGCGATTCCGGAATCCATCCCCGAGCCGACTCCTGTTGCGGCCTCACCGGTACGCTCGACTCAGAAAGTAACTACGCCGGATGCTGTCCCATCCCCGGGGCCAGCACTTCTAGCAGCTCCGGAGCCAGAGGAAGAAATAAAACTTGTAGAAAAGTCTAAGCTCCCTTCGAAAGATTCTGTCCGGACATTGTTATACGCCAGCAAATGCAGCAAGGCCGTCGAAAAACACGTCTGCGAGATTATTAAGGAATCGGGAGCCAACAATTGGGGCGTTTCAGCTGTAGAAAATAGGCTCACCATCCTCATCGATGGTGCGAACTATACCGAGGTCGCACGCAAACTTCTTCCGAAGCCGTCAACTCCGGAAGAAGGAGCAAGCTTCGAGCATGATCTAAGGCTCATCGCGACCGCGCTCGCTATCCAACAGAAGATCTATGCCCCGATGGATGATGAAATGTTAAAAGGTTACGATATAACCATCGCCCTCTTCGAAACTGAAGGGGAGAAGACTGACCTCTTTTCCGTCGCGGTGATGCCGTACGCGGGGTTTAAGGCATTCAAAGCTGGGCTTGATTCAGATAAAATCGAAAACATCTACAAATACCGGGCGAAGGGCTTCAAATACACAGAGAAATTCCTCCGTTTATATTGATTTCGAGACGGATTATATTTTTACAGGAAAGAGACCGATAGCTCAATAAAAGGTAACTGCATGAAATTTCGTAACTCGAATGGTATGACCTTAGTTGAACTGATGGTTGCGGGCGGGATCCTAGCGGGGCTGTCTGCCGCAGGAATGCAGATGTACAAAAACCAGTCTTCGGCACAAAAAACTGTCGAAGCGAATTACGAGATAGCAGCGATCACGCAGCAAATGCGAACGATCATTGGGACAGAAAGAAACTGTTCTAAAGCATTCGAGAAAGAATTGCCAGAAGGCGGAATCTCAGACCGTCTTTGGGCAGAGCAGAAGCCCTCCGGATCCGGCGTTTGGATTGAGAAGTATGTGGTGGGCGATAAGCTCCCTGGCAACATCAAGATATTAAATTATACCTTGTTTAGAGGTGGGGTTCCCAATGGAGTTCAAGAAACCTACATGAAAGTCGACTTCTCCAGGGGGCTTGCGACCATTAAAGAAGAGAGCTCTAAAATGCTCAAGATGGGTTACACCCTCGACCCTGCCACCAATAAAATCAAAACGTGCTGGGGCATCACCGGAGGCAGCAACGATTCTTTCTGGTTACAGGATCCGGCCTTCGAACCCTCGATCTACTATCCTCTAGGAAACGTCGGGATAGGAAAAGGATACTCTAACCCGAAATACCTCCTCGACGTGAACAACTTCGAGCCTAATCTGGCCGATCCGACTGGTCCCAAAACCATGAGGGTGCGAAGCACGCATCCAGAAGGTGCCACCATCTTCTTTCAACACGACCCCTCCTATGGAGACCAGAGACACTACGAGGTGGGGATCAATAAACCGGGAGGAGACTTAGGGGAATTCGTCATAAGAAGAATCCTTAATTTCGACGCCCGTACTTATCACAGGCCAGCTTTCAAGATCCGAAGTAACAATACTCCGGCCTTGTATCCGAGTGCGCTAAATAATGAAAATCCAACCGGTATAGCTGTATCCGATTTTCTCCTCGGGACACTGACGTCACCTCCGGGAACAGCTGTTAATGAAAATTACCGACCTCCATCTTTTGTTAACACAAGTAGCGTGAATGAGCCCATCGGTGTCGCAAGCCCGCTGTGGTTTGGCAAAGGTGCGAGGATGAAGTTTAATGAAGCTCTTACCTTCGAAGAGCAAAGTCTCAATGGGGAAATGAGCATGGTTACCCAACCCGCTGGGAAACCTTTTCTCATGAAAACGACCAAGGATTTGGGTGTAAAAATGGATCTCGGGCCTGTGGCGAATTTTAATTTCTCGGGCCTGGGGAACTTTGGAATCGGCACCCAAGATGAGGAGCCAAAAACTAAATTGGTGATCTACGATCCAGAGCAGTCAGGAGATCAAAAAAAACAGACCATTTCCTTCGGTTCCAGGCCGGGATATGACTATTCGATCTATAGGGATATGAACGATGGAAATTTGGTTTTTCAGGGTAACCAGGGGGCCAAAAGTAAACGAATGCTGGACCTAGGGTTGCCAGCCGTAGAATACAACGGCTACGTGTTCAAGGGTAATGATCTTAAGTTTACTACCACCAGAGGAAGCTTGCATCAGTTTGGCCCCTTCGCAGTCGAAACTGTCGAGCCGGCGGGTAGGAACTTCGCTAGCTTCTTCGCGAACAATAATGGAATAGTTCTACAAAATGGGGCCGAGGTAGTTCCTGACCTTGATAGACTTGCACCTATCCAGACTCCTTATGAGCACGTAAAAATCTTTGGTTGGAAGCATAAAAAGGATCCGAGTGGAGTCATCACAGGAGGGGAGGCAACTGACTTACTATTAATTTCTTCTCAACGAGAATTTCCTAACCTCTTTCTTAGCAGGTCGTTTAAGAATGGAATAAACACGATGAAGTCCGATTCAGCTTTATCAATCATATCACCGTACAATGGCTCAGATTCAGAACCCTTGCAGCGAATCAGGATCGGAAGTGACATTGAGAATGCCAGCTACACGTTGGGTAGAAATCCTAACTCTGGCATCTTCGAATTCAAAGGAAACCAACCCCTACCTAACAGAGGTTATTCCTTCGATACTGATATAACAGTCAAAGGCATAAATGTCGCATCAGACCTGAGACTCAAGAGGGACATCAGAAAGATTGCAAGCTCTCCACAACTTGTTGAGAAGCTCAGAGGCGTTCTTTTTACTTGGAGAGACAGTGCATCAGTAGATTACGGTTTCATCGCTCAAGAAGTTGCAAAGGTAGCACCAGAACTCGTTACCTACAATAAGACAACGGGTATGATGGCAGTTAAATATGCGAACATCACAGCGATCCTGGTCGAGTCGCAGAAGCTCTTGATGGAGGAAGACCGGAAGCTTAAAGAAGAGAACGCGAAGCTCAAGCGCGAAGTCAGCTCTCTGAAGCGGCTCGTTTGCCTAGATCATCCTACCGATCCGTATTGTGCAGGGAAGTAGCTTTAAACCAAAGGATGAGGGTGTTTAAACTAGTTCGCTCAGTAGATACTCCGCACTCATGATCCAGGTCAACTGATCGACCTTGCGCCAGTGACCGGGAGCGAAGACCAGCTGCACGTGGGGAATACCCAACTGAGTTTGAAACTTCTTATACTGCGGATCGAGATTCGAATTCGTTAATTTACACTCTACCGTGAACCACGGTTTCTTATTTTTTATCATGAGAAAATCTACTTCGTTTTTCTGCTTATCTCTCAGGTAACAAAGCTCAAATTTTCCTTGACCCGTGTCTTCCCAGTAGTGGCACGCCTTTAGTAAGTGAGAAGCCACCAGGTTCTCGTACCGGAAAGAGTCTTCTTCGATCTCTGTCCAGTCGTAGAGGTAGAGTTTGGGTTCTTTCTTCAGGGATCTTATGATGGACTTTGAGTAAGGCTTCACTCTATAAGAATAGTAGAGCTCGTCTAGGTAATTCAACCACCTCTTGACCGTATCGAAGGCTACCTCGAGGTCTTCTCTAAGGGAGGCCGTGCTCAGAGGTGCCCCAACCTTTTCAGGTAACAAACTCATCAGCGCCTCGACGTTTGCCACCTCTTGGACCCGGGTGAGATCCCGCAGGTCTTCTCTCACGACTTTCTCGAGTCTCCCTTGTCGCCAGATGTTCAGGATGGCATCGTTTCTCTCTAAAAATGGTTCCGGAAATCCGCTGAACTTAAGAAGTGCCTCAAGGAGGTGCTGGCCCTTTCCCTCCGGTGGAACCTGCGTGAACGTAGCTACAAAAAAACCATCCGGCGTTTGCCCCTCCTTTCCCATGACTTCAGCAAGCGAAAATGGATGGAGCCTGAAGTGGACGTATCTTCCCATGAGAGAATCTCCGCCTTTTTTGTAGACACTCAGTTTTGCGCTTCCGGTTACGATGATAGAGATCAACTCCCCAAGGTGATCGTAGATTCCCTTGAGCTTCTGCTTCCAGGATTTTGACTTATGAATTTCGTCGATGACCAGTAACTTCGTTTCTTCAAACTGGGACAGGTTAAAAAAATGTTCAACATCATTCGGCGACTTGGTCCAAAGCCTCCGGAACGTCGTTTCATCCCAGTTCTTATAGGATGATTGCTCGAAGTCATTCATGATGGCTTTTGATAATGTTGTTTTACCGCTTTGTCTTGGCCCGGAAATAAAGGCCATTTTACTTCTTAAAAGTGCCAGGCTTTTTACTGGTTTCTGAATGTATCTGTTTTCGATTTCTCTCATGTTACCATATTATCACCATATACGAATTCGGTCATTACTAAATTCGTATTTATGCTAAAGTGGTAAAATAGACATTAAGTACACGTAATTGCTTTGAGGAGATGCGTGGACTTACCCGTCGCTTGATTGCTAGTAGAACACGCCGAACAAACCAGACCGCAGTTCCTGACCCACTTTCTCCTCTACCGCCGACCCCGCTGGCCCCCGTGAAACGTTAGTGGCCTCAAAGAACCCCATCGAATGAAACCCTCCGGAAAATTCCCTGATGCCGTTGACTGCTTCCACCCCGTGCGTGGCATCTGCATGGAAGTATGGAAAGTCCTCCAGGATCACGTTGGAGGTGGTACACGAATAGCTTACACCGTAGGTGGTATCCTGAACGTAGGAAGTGATGAAATTGTCGCCGTAGAAAAGCTTGGGCAGGGTAAGGAACACCGCTAACTGCTGGGCCGTTGTAAAGGCAGAGACGTCTGTCGCTGCAAGGATTTCACTCGGGAAAGGTACAGGGAGAGTCTGGTACCCCTCGACAATGTCCTCACAGCTCATGTTAAGGCCAGTGACTCCGGGATTGTGTGACTTGAGATTGATCACGCCGGTGGAGACCGCTGCGGTCCCGAAGTTAGCACTTGAGACCTTCAGCGACCCGTTCAGCTGAGTCGTCTGGTAAACTGACTTCGGAAAAAGCGTTTGGACACTCGGAAGTGCAGGGTCGAAGGTGTAAGAATGGTTAACGACCACAGACTCATTTCCGTTCTCGGACGACTCACCGGAGAAGCTCAGGCAGTAGGTTTTAGCGGCGGCCCCGAGTTGGATCGGGGAGCTGAAGCTTGCACCAGACCCAGGGTCACAGCAGGCCCCCTCGGAGACGCAGTACCTGATTTCCGAGGCGGTGGAACATGAAAGGGTGACGCTGATTGGATTGTTGTAAGTTCCCGGGCCGATGTCCGCGACGCAGGAGGGGACTTCGTCGTCGTGGACGGTCGATCCGGTGCCACTGGTTGGTGTGACCGGCGTGGGCACGGTACCGAAGCCGCTGACGCTGCTGAAGGAAGGCGCCGGTTTAGATTCGGTCTTACCCTTCGGACTCTGCGCAGATGAGCTGGACGGGTTCCGTCGCGGGGAAGAGTTATAGTTTGAATCATTGTAAGAATAGTACGGGGCGCCACTTTCACTAGACGATCCGGAACTATCTCCGGATGAGGGAGAGTCGTCGCCGGGACTGCTCTCGTAATTCTTATAAGCTCCACTGTCCTTGCTCTCTGTGGTGTAGGCCGGGAGGGAGTCGATGGCGGCAGAACGATTCGAGTAGGGACTTGAAGACGCTGGAGTCCGTTTCGCTTTTTTCACTTTTTTTGGGACATCCTCTTCTGTAAGGTCTATCTCAGTGCTCAGTTTGGAATTATTAGATAGGATGACCCTTGCACCCATCAAGAGCAACGCAATCCCGACCGCACCAATGACCCTTTTAAACATTTGTACCTCTATGAGGCTTATCGGCAGATTGGTAAAAAACTTACCAGACTATTTTGCTGCTTAATGTGCCTTTATTTTGAGTCAGGTCTTAACAAACTTTAAAAAAGTGATGATGTCCTGGGGTTTTCTTAATCAACTAAGTGCTCGTGATCAGGCAAGAAATTCCGTTCAATAGATTTAAATTTTTCAAAGTTAAGAGTCATTTATTATGGAATAATGAATAAATTATTCCTTTTTATCCTGTGTTTTAAGTTCATCCCTTTGGCGCAAGCAGCAGACTCTTTAAGCTACTCTGGAAGGCTGGTCACGGTTACCGGAACTCCGGTCACGGGTCCAGTGAACTTAAAGTTTGATCTGGGTTACACCACCGGCACGACGACTGCGCCGACAAGTATCTGTAGCCATACCATCTCCGGAGTCTCTCTTGCCAACGGTGTCTTCCATTCGAAGCTGGAATTCGCGGTTACCGAGTGTGGCGGGGACACCATGCAGGAAATCCTTGGCAACATTCCCCTAGGAGAGAGTCTCGCGATTAGAGTCACAGACCTGTCGAACACTAAAACGTACTCGTACCAAGCGATTCATTCTGTCCCATCTTCTCTGGTTTCAAACGTGGCCAAAAATCTCTCTCAGCTGGGAGCGACTACGGGTCAGATCCTGAAATGGGACGGGACGAAGTGGGCCCCGGCCGCGGACGGTGGGGGAGCGGGTGCCGTGACAGAAGTCAGATCTGGCACGGGACTCAGTCCGGTGACGATCAATGCTACCAATCCTTCTGGCACGATTTCAATTGCCAATAAAGGAGTCGACGGAACCCTCATCGCCGACAGCGCGATCACCAACATCAAAGTCTCAAACGTTGCGGCCATCGCCCGCTCCAAGCTGGAGAACGGAACTCCTTCAACGGTTGTGATTAACGACGGCGCCGGAGTGATGAGTGACATCGCGGTCGTGCCGCTGACCTTGGGTGGAACCGGGTCTAACACAGCACTGGGTGCAAGGTCTAACCTTGGCCTCGGAACCGCTGCAGTAGCAGA
>DATLXA010000014.1:0-59244 GCA_035576105.1 Bacteriovoracaceae bacterium | reverse complement strand
ATTTTAAACCTGAGATGTCTAACGACATTGAAAAGCTCCTTTGAATTGGTTGTAGCAAACAAATTCTAGGAGCTTTTTTTATTCTGAACAGGCCACAAACGAAATAAATCTAAATTTTAATCACTTTTTCAGCTTAAAGCGCACCACGCTCTAATTAGTAGGTACCTCATCATGCCTAGACGCTAAGCAAACTTATTGAAGTAATCACGAATCAATTTTAGGAACGGTGAACAGTTTCAATGAACTTCAGAAAAAATTAAGTGCTTTTCGAGAGGGCGGTCATCTTTAATTCTTCCTCGACGCTTTCTTGAGCGATGGGATAGACAAAGATTTTTCCAAAGTTCTCCACCGTTTTCTTTGTCTGACCAAATAAAGTTTTAAGGCGGTTTAAAAATTGCTTCGGTGACCACTTTTTTTGAGTCGTTTTGTCATTTCTCCCTTCAGCTGATTGGTCAGAACTTTGCTCGCTTGACCCGCTAGCCAAGGTGCCCCCTTGTTGTAGACCTTCGAAAGAGTAATAACCTTGAAAACGTCAGGGCCATAATCTGAATGTGTTTTTAAAGATCAATTAACTACTGAAATTTTAGGCAAAAAAAAGCCCCGGCGCGAGACGGGGCTTTTAAAGAAACAACTCACACTTTTTTTATCAGATTGAAGCCAGAGGCTTCATCATCAAAAATGGTGCCCGGTGAGGGACTCGAACCCCCACGCTCGCGCACTAGGTCCTAAGCCTAGCGTGTCTACCAATTCCACCAACCGGGCATCTGGTATGTGAGAAATGTGAGTATGCTTAAAGGTCAATAAATTGGCAAGAAATATTAGGCTGCTTTCCCGCCGCCGTTCTTTTTGGGCAATGCACCCTTCTCTTTGGATGAGTCTTTTTTTAACTTTTCTATCAGGTTCTGTTGGCCAGTTTTCTCCTGGCGGAGTTTGTTGATTTCTTTTTTCATTTCTACGTTTTGGTTTCTACTTTCGACGATGTCCTGAGTAAGCTTCTTCACCGAAGCTTCAAGGTGATTGATCTTCACCTTCGAGCTCTCGTCACCGGAACTGGCAGGCTTCTGCTGTTTCATCAGGTCAATGAGCTTGCTCTCCATGTGATTAATCTTCTGAGTTGAATCCTTTAGCTGCGTTTCGAGCACCTGATTTTGAGACTGTAGCCGCTTGTGCTCTGCCTCGCTGATGGAAGCCACCGGAGACTTTTCACGGGCGACAGCGGTAGTGGTTTTCTTCAGCTGTTGTTCGAGCTTCGCCTTCTCCTGCCGAAGACCCAGGACCACCGTGTGATCCGCAGACATGCGGGCGTTGAGCTTCTGCATTTCTTTCTTACTCATCTCCAGCTGGTTCTTGAGGTTGGTGTTAGATATCTGCATCCGCCTCAGGTCGTCCTTCAGGGTGGTGAGTTCGACGTTCGCTTTGAGGATATTCTCACTTCTGGGATTCTTCAGCTCCGGAAGTTCGGCTGCCATCGGAAGGTTCTGGAGAAGGGCTTCCAGGTTTTTCTCACTTCCGTTCTTATCCTGAGCAAGGGCGGCCGCGAGTGCTTTAGTTAACTGTTCGACATTCTGATACAGGTCTTCAATCTCGGCAGTCTTGGCTCCGATCTGACGGTTGAAGGTTTCCTTCGATTTAATCAGCATGGTGTCTTTCGCTTTGATCTGTTTCTGGGTCCTCTCGAGCTCCTGCTGAAAAATGGCTTCTTTCTGCAGCAGTTCGATCTGGATCTTCTTTGCCCGCAGCTCTCCGTCTCTGGCATCGGAGATCAGCTTCCCCTCTTCCTCCAGCAGCTGTGCGAGCCGTTTCGAATCGAACTCATCGAGCTTCACCTTTGCGTCCAGCTTCTTCTGAAACTCCTTCCGCAGGGTCTCGCTCGGATCCAGGGTCTTGGTGAGCTTCATCTCGGCGGCCTTGCTAGTCGCTCTGTCCGTGATCACGGCCAGTTGGTTGCGGGCTTCCTTGGACAACTTCAACTCCAAGCTCAGAGATTTCACCTGGAGCTTCAGCCGGTCGTTTTCCGCCTTGAGCTTCACCGAGACGATGGCCGCGTCCTTATCACCATCGACGACGATCTTCTGAACCATCTCCGGCAGATGCCGGAGCTTGAAATTTTCCAGATCCAGGTTCGAAAGTTCGTTAATCGATTTACCCGAAGCCGTGGCGTAGATCCCGAGACTATTCTTGATCGCCTCCGGCAGCTTCTGGGGCAAGGACTTCAGCACCAAGTTCTTATCTTTCGCTTCGGCTTCGAGGCCCGCGGCGATCTTATAGGCGAACTTCTCCACATCGAGCTTCCCCGACTCAATCCGGATGACACTCTTCTCTTCGTCGAACTTCCCGCGGACGATGCTGACGATGTCCCGGATCTCTTCCTGGGATGAGAAGACCTGGAATTCTTCCGGTGCAGATTCTTCTTCTGGGAAACTCAGAGTCTCTTCCTCCGAGTCGACCTGCTCCTGTTTGATAACCTGGAGCGCGTCGTCCACTCCCGGACGGATGCCTTTGACCACAGTCACGGCTTGAGCCTCGGCCGGGGACGCGGATATGATCTGCGAGCTCTGATCCGTGATCTCTGCGGTGCTCACCAGATAGCTCTGCGGGGCCAGGGACGGGAACTGCGTGAGCTTCGAGTGTGCGTCGAGCTGGGAGAACATCATTCCCCGGTTCTCGAAGTTTATTCTCTCGTCTTTCGTCCACAGACCCGTGATGATAATTTTTTTAGCCTCGGCCATGTAGGCGAAGTCGAAGAAGTCCGCCGACTGGACGGAAATGTTTAGGTAGTATTCCTGGGCCCTCTTAGTCATCCGGGAGGAGAGACCCGCAGTGACGTCTTCCAGCAGAATGTCCTGCGCGAAGAAATGCAGCTGGACGCCTAGGACTCCTTCGAAGGAACCGTAGGTCACCTCAATCGGCATCCCGACCTTGCTCTTTGCTTTGAGGCCCGCGAGGTACATGATCAGATGATCGAGGAAAGTTCTAATCGCCAGGCCGTCGAAGCCTTCGCCGAGCACCCCGCTCACCAGACGGTCGAGGTAGTCACCAGTGCTGAATGGATTGGTCACGTTGAAAGAACCCTGTTCCTTGAAGGTTGGGTAGTTATCACCGAGTTCGATGCCGCCGTAGCCCTGAAGGAACTTGTCCAGGATGAGGTTTCCGAATGAGCTCTTCACCCAGAGCTCGTCCAGGACCAGATGGCCGTTATGGGTGACGAAGTTTTTAACGTCGTTGACCTGGGTCAGCGAGACAAGGCTGATGCCCTTGCTACGGATACCGTAGGTCTGATCCAGAAGTGAGAAATCATGCAGGTCTTTGGTGATGATGTGTGTCCAGTCGAGATTCACGCTCTGGACCAGCGGATTGACCACCAGGATCTTCCTGGATTCGAAATAGTCAGCGAGCTCAGCGATGAGCTCTCCGGACAGGTTAAGAATGGCAATCGGCCTATCTATCTTATTCATTAGGTTCCGGTTTTCTCCAGATCAACTAAGTGCTGAATGCTGTTGCAGAGTTTCTTATAGACCTTCCCCACTGGAAGTTCTTTTAGCTTCTCACTCTCGAAATTCAGGAGGTACTGGATCACACTTGTGTCGAAGGTAAACTCGTCAATGATCTCCACCAGCGAGTCGGCAAAGAGCACCACCGCTTCCCAGCTCGAGATCTGCCCTTTGTGCAGACCCCTCGGAAAACCGTTCCCTCCCACCAGCTCGTGCTGGTAGAGTGCGATCTCCGCGAGCTCCGGGTACGCCAGGAGATCAGACTTTTTGAGGAACTGGTAGGTCAGCTCCGGGTGCTTCAGAAAGACCGAGATCTCAAGCTCGGAGGCGTGCTCCTGCTCCAGCCAGGCCCGGCCCGCACCGGGAAACTTATTTTCCATGTTGCAACCTTGGGCCACGTAGTAGCTGTAGTTCGAATCACAGAGCCCCATGTCCAGCGAGAACGTGAGGTTATAGAAATCTCGGATCATAAGGAAATGATAAAAATCATTGGTCATGCCGGTGATCACCGCGAAGGCGCCCGAGTAGATTCCCTTGCGGAATAGGTGCATGTCGGTTTCGTGCATCTTGAGCTGCATCTCGAAAGGTATGGTACAGAACTCCTGGTAGCACGCCAGCGCGAACGAGAGGAAGTGCTCCGGAGTGGAGTACACTTGCTGGAAGTGCTTAACGATCTCGAGGCACTTCTTCTGCATGTCTTTTTCGAACTGTAAGTACTTCAGCTCCCGGAACAAATTCACGAAGCTCTCTTTCACCGCCGGGTCGAAGACCGGAGTGAAATCGAAGCTGGTGTTAAGCGGTGCGTGTTTTTTTATGAACGCCGGATCCACCAGCACGCCGGGCTTCATCAGGTAGAATTTCCGTCCCTCTTTCGTCGAGAGATAGAGATGGCCCTCGCAGATTATTTTTCTCGAGAAGTCCTTGATAGGAATTTTGATCGGACTTTTTTCTTTGGTTGTCATTTTTTTTTCCAATGGTTCTGAACACCTATCGGAAAAACGCGAGGAAAATTGAGCCGAATACTTTACTTCAAGAATCTTATGTGGCCGACGGCTCTGGTCAACTTCGCCGTGCTTTCAACCCATTACTAGAGTAGCGCCGCGAGGTTCGACTTCGTCTCGCCCTTGGGGATGGCCGAAAGAAGAGTCCGAGTGTACTCCTCTTTTGGATTTCGGTAGATCCGGTTCGCCGAGTCCATTTCGATGATCTTCCCGGCGTACATCACACCCACCTCGTCCGCGATGAAGTTCACCACACTCAGGTCATGGGAGATGAAGATGTAGGTGAGGCCGAACTCCTGCTGCAGGTCCAGCAGCAGGTTCAGCACCTGCGCCTGGATCGACACGTCGAGGGCCGAAACAGATTCGTCGCAAATCACGAACTCGGGTCTAAGCATCAGAGCGCGAGCGATGCTGATCCGCTGTCTCTGGCCACCGGAGAACTCGTGCGGGTAGCGGTTGAGCTGTGCCTTGTTTAGACCGACCTTCTCCATCAGCTCGAGGGCCATGCTCAGGCGTTCGGCCTTGGAGCTACCAACCTTATGGATCACCAGTGGCTCGGTGAGGATCTCCGCGACGGTCATCCTGGGGTTCAACGACGAATACGGGTCTTGGAAGATGATCTGCATCTTCCGCCGTAGCAGCCGGAGTTCTTCGGCGTACACGTGAGTGATGTCCTTGCCACGGTAGATGATGTTCCCGGACGTCGGCTCGACCAGGCGGAGGATCGAGCGGCCCAGGGTGGTCTTACCGCAACCGGACTCCCCCACTAGACCGAGAGTCCTGCCCTTCTTCAAGGTAAAGCTCACGCCATCAACCGCCTTCACGTGGTCAACGGTTTTTCCAAACATCCCACCTTTGATCGGAAACTGGGTAACAAGGTTCTTAACTTCCAACAGGATTTCGTCGTTCTTGTTCGGCTCGGTTTCCTTATCGAAGACCACGATTCGCGAAGCCGGGATTACTTTCTCCTCTCCGGCGTCGGACATGAAGTCACTGACCGTGAGCAGCCGGCGAGGGTTCGCTCCCAGCTTGGGTCTGCAGGCAAGCAGGCCCTTGGTGTACGGGTGCTTGGCCGTAGTAAAAATTTCTTTCGCGTTGTTCTTCTCCACCACGTTCGAGCGGTACATCACCACCACGTCGTCGGCGATGTCGCCGATCACCCCTAGGTCGTGGGTGATGAACATCATACTCATGTGATACTTCTGCTGCAGCTTGAAGAGCAGGTCCAGCACCTGCTTTTGGATGGTCACGTCCAGGGCGGTGGTGGGCTCGTCGGCGATCAGGAGTTTCGGCTCACAGGAGATGGCCATGGCGATCATCACCCGCTGCTTCTGTCCTCCGGACATTTCATGAGGATAGGCGTGGGCCCTAACTCCTGGATTGGGAATCCCTACCTGGTTCATCAGATCCACCGCCTGGGCCCAGGCTTCTTTCTTTGAGATATTCTTATGGATCCGCAGGGTCTCCGCGATCTGGTCTCCGACTTTGAAGACCGGATTTAGACTCGTCATGGGTTCCTGAAAGATCATGGAAATCTGATTCCCGCGGATCTCCCGCATCTGTCCATCGTTGAACTTCAGGATGTCTTTGCCGTCGAAAAAAATCTCCCCCTGCGGGATCCGCGCCGCCGGCTTCTGCAGCAGTCCCATCACCGCCAGAGAGGTTACGCTCTTTCCGGATCCGGATTCTCCGACAATCCCGATGGTTTTCCCTGCCGGGATATCGAAGGAGATGTTGTTCACGGCGCGAGTGACGCCTTCGGAGGTATGGAAGTCGACGGTCAGGTTTCTTACCGAGAGAAGTGGTGCGGTCATGGCTACTTTCCTTTTAGCTTCGGATCCAGGGAGTCGCGGAGAGCGTCCCCGAGTAAGTTGAACGCCAGCACGATGAAGAACATGGCGAGGGTCGCACCGGCCAGCTGCCACCACACTCCTCTGGCAAGTTCCAGCTTCGCGTCGTCTATCATCGTACCCCAACTCGGCTCCCCTTGAACGCCTAAACCGAGGTAGGAAAGAATAACTTCCGACTTAATCGCTACCTGAAACTGCAGGGAGGTGTTGATGATCACGATGTGAGACACGTTGGGGAGGATGTGAAGAAAGAGTTTCCGCAGATGGCCACCGCCGATGGCTTCGGCGGCCTGAACGTACTCCCGCTCCTTGTGCTTCATGACCTCTCCCCGGATCAACCGGCAGAGAGTCACCCAGCTGGTTGCCCCGAGAGCAACGTAGACAGAGAAGATCCCTTTCCCGAGGATCATGGTGATGGAAATGAGGAGCATGATGTTGGGGATGGACGAAAAGGTCGTATAGAGCCAGGTGATGAGGTCATCCACCCAGCCACCGAAGTACCCGGCAAGCGCCCCGAGGACGACGCCGATGGGGATGGCGATCAGCGAAGCCGCCAGTCCAACCGACATGGCGATCTGGGTTCCTCGGATGAGCTTCTGCAGAACATCTCTTCCGAAGATGTCGGTCCCGAACCAGTGCTCTCCGCTCGGGGGAAGGTTTGAAGCTCCCACTTCCTGGGCCCAGTTCGAGGCGATCAGACCGGTCGCTGAAAGGAGAGCAACCAGTCCGTAGGCGATGACGATGATCAGGGAGAGCAGGGCCCACCGGTCCTGCACTAACCTACCCCACGCGTCTTTCCATAAAGAATTATTTTTCATTGGCCCTACTTAAGTTTCACTCGTGGATCTGCGAACGTGTATAGGATATCGGAGATCAAAGAGAAGACGATGTAGACCACACTGGAGAGGATCGCCATCGCCTTGATCACCGGGAAGTCCGAGGAGTTTAGGGCATTGAGGGTCAGCCCTCCCAGCCCCGGGATGCTGAAGAAGTTTTCCAACAAGAGTGCGCCTAGGATCAGGAACGGAATCTGGATGACCACGTAGGTAATCACCGGAATCATGGCGTTGCGGAGCACGTGCTTCAATAGAATGCTCACTTCCGAGAGCCCTTTCGCCCGGGCCGTGCGCACGTAGTCCTGGTAGATCTCGTCAAGGATGATGGTCCGGAAGAACCTCACGTCCGGGCCAAGGCTCAGGATGATCCAGATGATTGCCGGGAGCGCGATGTAGGGAACGAAATCCGGGAAGCCGTACTCGAAGCCGGAGATCTCGAACCACCCGAGCTGGTAGGCGAAGAAGTACTGGAAGCCCAGGATGTACGCGAGAGCCGAGATACTCATCCCGGCGATGCAGACGAAGCGGATGAAGAGATCGATCCCCTTCCCTCTATAGAAAGCCACCACCAGTGCGATAATCATGGAGAGAACAGTGGAGATGACGAAGGCCGGGATGGTCAGGCACAGGGATGGGTACGCTCCCTGTTTGATCATATAGGTGATCTCCTGCTTGGTCGCCCAGGACCTTCCGAAGTCGAAGGTAAACGCAGACTTCACCACGTCGAGGTACTGCGCGAATAAAGATTTGTTCAATCCAAGCTGCTCGCGCAGGTCGTTCATCTGCCGGGCGGTGGCGTTCTTTCCGAGTAGGACCGCCGTAGGGTCTCCCCCGATCAGATTGAACAGGACGAAGATGATCAGGCTCACCCCGAGTACGACCGGGATGAGGTACAACAATCTTCTGAGTATAAATCTAAGCATCGGGCCTCTTAGAACTTCTTACTAAGTTCTTTTTTTACTTCCAGGTCTACGTTCAAGTACTGGAACTGCGAGTGGTTGAACTCCATGAATTTGAAGTTCTTCAGCCAGGCGTGGGCCAGGTAGAACTTCGTCCGGTTGAAGCCGAAGATCCACGGAACTTCGTTGGCCACCATTTCATTCATCTTCTCATACATGGCCGTTCTCTCGGGAGTTTCCTGTAGCATCGTCGCCTGCGCAAATCCCGCATCGAACTCCGGGTTGCAGTAGTTCGCGCCGTTGGAACCGGGAGACTGGTTCGGACAGTAGAGCAAGCCGAGGAAGTTCTCCGCATCCGGGTAGTCGGCGCCCCAGGCCATGGTGTACATCTGGTGTTGCTTCTTGGTCACCTTGTTCACTAGTTCCGGCCAGGTGTTCATGCCGACGTTTATCTTGATCCCGATGGTATTCATGCTCTTGGCAAAATGTTCGATGATCTGCCTGGCCACGGTCTCGTTTCGGGTCTGGACAGTGATGGCCGGCAACCCTTTCCCGCCCGGGTACCCGGCTTCAGAGAGGAGCCGCTTGGCGAGGTCTAGGTCGTACTTCACGAATGGATTCTTGAATTCCTTTCTGTAGCCGGCCATCCCCGGGGGGATCACACTCTGAGCTTCGAACGCGGATCCAGCGTAGAAGAGTTTATTCGCCTCGGCCCGGTTGTAAGCAAGAGACATGGCCTGGCGGAGTTTTTTATTTTTGAAGAGTGGATCTTCGTGGTTGAAGGCAAAGAAGGTCACGTCCAGCTGCGGGTTGAGGAACAATCGCATGCCTTTTGCTTTGTGTTCTGGTCTGATATCTTTTCCAAGAACTGATTGTTCGATGTGGCTATCTTTGAGCTCCAGCAGGTCGACCTTCGCTTTCTGGAAAGAGAGCCACTTCGGCTGGGCCTCGACCTGGATGTGAACGACGATCTTGTCGACGAGCGGGATCCTTTTTCCGACGTCGGCGAGCAGGCCAAGCTTATCGTCACCTTCTTCCCCTTCACCCGGATAGAGTTTCTCCCGGAACTTCGGGTTTTTCAGGTAGACGATCTTGTTGGACTGGTCGAAGCTCTCGAGCACGAACGGTCCGGTGCCGACCGGGTGGTTGAGGAACTCTTTACCGAAGTGGTTCACGGCTTCTCTGGCGACGATGAACGAGTACGGCATGGCAAGCGCGTACAGGAACTGCGGATAGGGTTTTTTAAGTTTTATCTGGAAAGAATAGTCGTCGATCTTCTTGAGGCCCTCGATCTCTTCTTCGTAGACGGTGCTCTCTGTGGCGGTGTACTTGGTCCGCCATTCGTTCAGACCCGCGATCTTCTCATCGAAGAGCCACCAGCCCTTGGCCGAGAGCTTCGGGTCCGCGAGCCGCTTCAGCGAGTAGATCACGTCATCCGCCTTCAGTTCTCGACCGATCTTTTCAGGGAACGCCGGACTGTCGTGGAAAAGGACCCCCTTCTTGATCTGAAATGTATAAGTGAGACCGTCAGGACTCACCGTCGGGAGGCTCTCTGCGAGGTTCGGCATCAGGACGTACGGACGCTTGAACGGATGGAACTCGTACAGGCCCTCGTAGACCTTCCCCATCTCATTGCCGGAGTACAGGTCTGAAGCGTGGATCGGATCGTAGCCGAAAATCTTCTCCGGGGACACCAGGTGGATCTCCCTTTCATCGAATTTTTTTTCTTTGCTACAACTCCACAGCGTCAGCATCAACGCGGTAAGAAAAAGACTCTTCATGAACAGGCTCCTCTGAATAAAATAGAAAAATTGTATTCTATTCCTTTCTTCTTTTACTATAAAAACAATGCATTCCTGACAAGAGGTGCGATTTGTCACCAAAACTGTCGGATATCATTCTTTCCAGAATAGTTCTAGAGAAACGACCGGCTGACGCTTGCCTGCATCGGCGGCGCCGGCGAATAGAAAAAAGTTATTCCGCGTGAAGATAGGTCCGGTAAGGTTCTGCCCTGTCATCTCCACATAATGCTTCTCATCTATCTGTCGCCGGATAATAATTTCATTGTTTGTCGAACTAACTCGGTAGACCTCTTCCTCGAAAATGCACTCGAGTGCCTCTTGGATTCTCTTACAGGTAGCCGTGAGTTGTAACTTCTCCCGCAGGACGAATCTCAACATGCCCCGGAATTCTTCCAGGAAAGACTCGCCGGTAACGGCCTGGTCACCGGACCTATGCCGGAGCTCATCGTTGATGCGGGTTTCGAAATTCCGGTCACCACCGTCAGGACTTTTTTTTGATCGCAGGTCTTTGAGGATCAGCACTTCTTCTCCCTGAAGCGGGACAGAGATCGCCAGCACCCAGTCTGAATTTTCTTTCAGCACGGCTTCGTAGCCGAAGACGTAGGTCTTCTTGTCCATCGCCAGCCGGCCTCTCCCCTCACCGGTGAGTTTTAGCGCTGGGAGGAGTGCCTCCAGGTCCATGGTTTTCAGAGAAGGTCGGCTTTGAAATAAAGCACAGGAAGACAGCAATAGTGATAGTAATAGGCAGCGAAACATCAAACAATATTGAGGCGATTTTTACTAGAACGCAAGCACATTTAGTCTTTTGTTCCGGATGCCGGTACGCGGTCCGTCTCGATCGCTTCGATGGAAGATAAGATCTCCTGTCGGTCCGTCTGGAGCCGGACATGCTTGAGCGCGGACTCTAGATAAACCTTAGCCCTCGAGAAATCTTTCAGCTCCCGGTGGACCACCGCTAGATGTTTTAGAATCTCGACGTCATCCGGAACTTTCTGCAAGGCGATCTTCAGTTCAACCAGGGCCTTTTTTATCTCACCCTTTTTATAGTAGAACCACCCCAGCGAGTCCCGGATGTAACCGTCTTCCGGATTGATGGTGAGCGCCGTCTGAATGTACTCGAACGCCTTGTCCATTTCCGTTCCACGGACCAGTAAGGAGTACCCCAGGAAGTTCCAGGCGTGTGCGTTTTTTGGTTCTGTTTCGAGAATCCCCATGATCAGAGCGGTTGATTCAGTGAAGCGTTTTTCTTTCTCATAAAGATTGGCGAGGTAGTACTTATGTTGGATTGAAAAGCCTTTCTCGTCTTGAACAACCATCATCGTTTCCATGGCTTCTTTGTACTGAGAAGTCCCTTCGTAGTAGCCGGCTTTGATGACGCTAAACTCGACTCTCAGGTCCACGAACTCACCGGTTTTCTTGCTTACAAAAGCAAGGAATTCCTGCTTGAATCTCGTGCCGGAGCCTGACTGATGCTCGGTCTGCGCAAGCGCGGAAAGCATGTTGGCCATCTGCACCGAACTGTCGGTGTAGAGACCGCTGGTTGCCGGGATCTGGTTAAAGTATTCGATCGACTCCTGGTAGTTATTTATTTCCTGATGGATGGCCCCCAGGTAGTAGAGGATCTTGTCTGAGTCCGGAGCACTCTCGAGGAGGTCCTTGAACACGGAGATCGCTTCGGAGTATTTTTTTGTGTCAGTGTAGAGGATCCCGAGTTTGACCTTCAGGTTAAGGTTCTCCGGTTCGAGGTCACTCAGCCTCTCCGCATACGTGATCACCTCTTGGTATCTCTCTCTTAAGAAGAGAGCTTGAACGATGCTGTTCAACACAGTCGAGTCCGTAGGATTTCTCTTCAGATAGCTCTCATACAAAGAAATCGCATCATCATGCTGTTCCCCTTCTTCTAACAAGATCCCAAGAGCATTGACCGCCTGGCCAAGATCCGGTTGCCGGTTGAACGCACTTCTGAAGGATTGTTTTGCTTTAGGGAGCAGACCCATGTCCAGGTAGATTTTTCCAATGTAGTAGTCGTACATACCGTTGCTGGGATTGGCAGCGGAGCACTGGCTTAGTTTGCTGATCGCCTTCTCGTTTTCTTTCGCCATCGCAAACGATTTTCCTAGAAAAATGCAGGCGTCTTCATTCTTCGGATTTGCTTTCAGGATCTGCACATACAGGTCCCGGGCTTTGGTTTCCAGATCAACACTGGTGTAGACGCCCGCAAGGATAAGGCCAATTTTCTCGTCCCGGGAGTCACCATAAAGTTTTTCTAACACACTCTGAGAAATTTCCAAGTTTCCAGATCGGATCAAGCTGACTGCGTATTTTTTTTGCACAAACTGGTCAGCGGGGACCAGGCTCACCACGTGCTTAAAAAGTTCCGCGGCTGTCGTATAGTCACCTTCTAGCAGGGACATGTTCGCTTTCAAGAAAAGATCACTTGCCAGGTACTCGACCGACGAGTTTTTACTCTTCGCAACGTTCACCATTTCTTCCAAACGTTTTGAAGCAATGCTCAGGGCTTCCCTGTTCATGAAGTCATTTTGATCTAAGGAGAGATCCTGGGGATATTTTTTTTCATGAGCGCAGCTGGAGAGGAACATGCTGAGAGAGACAAGCTGTACCGACAACAACACAAATTTCATAAACGTCCTGTGTGTTAAATAGGTCAATCAATTGACCACGTACTGTACGTATCGGCGGAAGCAAGGGTATTTTGAGAAATTTATTTTTTTTGACACACTCCTGAATTGCCCTAGGGTTATTCTTGTAAGTAATTGAAATTAGTAGATAAAAAATGTCTAGAATGGTAGTTTTTACTTCTGCGAGAATTTTTATTCCATCTTAAGGTTCTATTATGACCATCCGGGTTGACATGATCAGATGGGATTAGTAGAACTCCCGGTATTGATAATGAAGCGTTAGCGCACAAGACTTTTTTTCTTGAGTGTTTTACTTCGTTCTAGATAAAAACAACTATTAATGACTGTACCTTTGAAATGATTTTTAAAAGGTTATAACTAAAATTAGGGGACCAAAATGAAAGATGTACGTATCATCAAGCGTTACCAGAACCGTAAGCTCTATGACACATTCCAGAGCTGTTATGTAACTTTAGAAGAGATCGCTCAGATCATTCGTGAAGGTCATGAAATCCAGGTTATTGATAACAAGTCTAAAAACGACATCACATACATGACTCAGATTCAGCTTCTTTTTGATCAAGAGCGTAAGTCACTCAAGCCAGGAAACACTGAACTTCTTAAGCGTGTAGTACGTTCTGAAGAAGGGACACTGACTGGATATATCAATGCTCTTGAAGGCAAACTGAACATGACTTTCGATCTTCCAGCAGTAGCAGCAGCAAATGTTGCAGCAGTTGAAGATTTCAAGCCATCTTTTGTTGCTGGCCTTAATTCTTCTATGGAAAGTTCTGCTACTTTGAACTAATCTTAGTTCATGAAAAAGCAAAAATTCAGCTATATTCTCATGGCCCTTGTGGCCATGAGTTTTTTTAAGACCTCTTACGCGCAACAGCCTCGGGCTTTTACACCAAAAATAAAAACTCCCAACACATCAAAAGACCTTGCACCAGAAGACCGCAATCAAAAATCAGTGATCGAAGACGAAGACAAAGACGAAGACTCCAGTGAAGCTCCTGCAAAAAAAAGTTCCGCACCATTTAATTCTCAATTAAATGCAGGTGCTCAAAGGAAGCTGCAGCAACATGGTCTAGGACTTGGTCTGGGACAAACTTTGCTCTTTGGGAATTACTCGAAGCATGGAACCGATAAGATCACCATGGATATCCTCTATTCCTACGCCGCTAGCTACTCCTTTGATCTTTTAGTCAATGCCCATATGTCTGAGCACATAGATGAAAAAGAGAAGATGAAAGTCATGGGGCTATCGACTTCAATCAAGGGTCGATTCGTTGAATATGACAACCTCGCACCGTATTTTTTAGGTGGGCTAGGGTTCTACGCACCAAGAGCGAAAAGAGAAATCGGTACCACGACAAAATGGTCAGATCAGAAAGTTACCTTCGGGATGAACTTCGGAGGAGGAGTGGATCTTCGACTCAATGACAACTACGTCGTCGGTGTCCTAGGTCAGATGCACTGGCCATTCAAGGTCCAGCAGGAGGACCAGCCGGACCTCAAGGGCTACTACTTCAAACTTCTCATCACTGGAATGTACCTCTTTTAATGAACGCGCTCCCTCGCCGCCTTTATATTTTTACCGGCAAAGGTGGCGTGGGTAAAACGACACTCAGCAAAGCCTTCGTCCGCCACCTCACCCAGAACGGGCACGAGGCGGTTTATCTCACTTTCAAGAACCAGGCCCTGGGAAGCGAGCACCTGGGAAACTTCGAGACCTCCAAACACGGACTAAGAGAAATCCACCTGGACCTTGAAGAGTGTGCCCGCAGGTACATTGAAAAAAAGTTAAATTCCCGGATGGTCTCATCCTGGATCGTGAAGACCCCTTTCTTCCGTTCCATCATTAACATGGTTCCTGGCTTCAGCTATCTCATCTACCTGGGGAAAATCCTCGAGATGGGAAAAGATAAACCGAAGCTGATCGTCGTTCTGGATGCTCCAGCGTCTGGCCATGCGCTCACCATGGTTGAGTCTACTAATAACTTCAAACAGATCTTCACCACCGGCATCGTTTCGGAAGACACCGCTAAAATGTTGTCCCGCTTAAACGATCCGGAGTACACTAAAATGCACGTGGTGAGTTTGCCGAGTCTGATGTCCTGGCAGGAATCCATTGAACTCAAGTCGAGCCTGCAGGAACGCACGCCCGTCGAGGTGGACATCACCGTCAACAACTGTTTATTCCAACTGCTGGAGTCATCCCTTTCCGAACTTCCGCAGGGCCTGCGAGATAAGGCGCTGAATGAAAAGAAACTGGTGGAAGATAATCAAGATAAAATGCAGTGCATTCTCCCACACTCTTTGGGACTAGATTCAACATCTGTCGAGATGGATTTAGTTGGGTCTCTCTCTAAACTCATATAGAATAGGATCAAATTAAAGGATCTCTTGTGAGTCTTGTTACTAAATCTTTCGAAATTTTTTGCGGTACCGGTGGTGTTGGTAAAACAACTCTAGCGACCGCACGTGCGCTAAGCCTTTCTCAGGCCGGTAACAAGGTCCTTCTCATCACCATCGATCCGGCGAAAAGACTAAAAGACATCCTGGGACTGACCAGTGAATCCATCGGTGAAGTGACCAAAGTGAACCTGCAAGGGACCACGCTGGATGCTCTGTTGATGTCTCCGGAAAAAACCATCCTGCGGATGGCCTCAGAAAATAAATCACCCGACCTCGCCAGTAACCGCATCGTGCAGATTCTCTCCAGGCCCTACGGGGGCATGAATGAAATCCTCTCGCTGGTGGAACTGCAGATGCGCTTCGACTCCGGGGTCTACGACGTGATTGTCCTGGACACCCCCCCCGGAGCTCACTTCCTAGATTTCCTTGAAGGCATCGGGAAGATCCGATCGTTCTTCGATCAGAGCTTCGTGGAAATCTTCAGCTACCTAGGGGAGAAGACTGCGAAGGCCGGGAAGAAGGTCCTGGGCTTGAGTCTCATTAACCGGTTCATCTCCGGTGGAGTACGCAAGCTCTTAGGGTATCTGCAGAACGTCACCGGTGCGGAGTTCATCGACGACTTCATCGAAGCCGTACAGATCATCTACCAGTCTAAGGAATCTTTTCTGAAGGGCCTCTCACTCCAGGACCGGATCAAGTCGCGGGAAGAGTGCAATTGGTTTCTGGTAACGTCCGTCGAACAAGGTAAGGCCCAGGAGGCGATCGACCTCAAAGGGCACGCTTCTCACTTCATCCATCAGGATCATTTCCTTGTCCTGAATAAGTGTCTGGAGCAGGAACTCACCGATTGGTATCCGAACAGTCCGCATCTGATAAAGATTAAGGCTTCTCTCGAAGGAAAGGAGAGGCACTTGAAGGGAATGCTCAAAGAAGCCTTCCCTACCGTCCTCGAGTTCCCAGAGGTCATAAGTCTCTCACCGCTGGAACACATCCAGTACCTTACTCAAAAATGGAACACCTATGCCTCATAAGGTTAACACTAAAGAAGAGCTCGAAGAGTTCATCTGTCACGAATGGGATAACATCAATCAGTGGATCGACCGGGCCCAGGCCCTTCTCCCGCAGCCGCTGACCTCCAGCGTGGACGTCCGGGAGAGCAAGACAAAGTTCGCGCCGGTGGACCACAACATGTATCCGGCCGGGTTCAATAACATCTGCAGCAAGGACCTGGTTCACTGCTCCGAGAATTTCAAGGACGTGCTGCTGAAGCTCAACCCTTCTCTCAGGCGCGTCGGTCTGCTCCCGGAGTCTCACACCAAGAATAAGTTCTACCTCGATCACCTCTTTCATCTGAGCTCGACCATCCAAAACGCCGGGTTCAAGACTGTCATCTTTTCTCCGGACGCTGACCTCTTCACTGAATCCGGGACCAACCGCCTCGAACTGGAATCCCACTCAGGCCACCGGATCGAGATTCACGCGGCGAGAGTGATGGACGGGACTTTCATGAGCGAGGACCCGAACCTCGCCTTCGACTTCGACGCCGTCGTCCTCAACCACGACCAGTCCACACCCTTGAAGGTTGACTGGAAGACCATACGCACCCCGGTCATGCCGGCTCCCTATGTGGGGTGGTTCAAACGGCAGAAGATTAACCACTTTAAACACTACAAGCACACGGCCAATGAGTTCGCGGCCCATTTCAAGATCAACCCCGACCTGATCCAGGCCCAGTACTCCTCTGTGGAGAACATCGACTTCAGCACCAAGGAAGGCCTGGAAGAACTCGGCAACGAAGTAGACTCGGTCCTGCGGAACCTGCCGGAAAAATCATCGGTGTTCGTGAAGGCTTCTCAGGGTACCTACGGGATGGGAATCTCGGTGGTGGCCTCCGGCGAAGAGATCAAGTCCATGAACCGCAAGGTGCGAAATAAGATGGACGTCGGAAAGAACAACCTCAAGTTCACCTCCGTGCTCATCCAGGAAGGTGTGGAGACGATCCTGAAGTTCGACGACGCTCCCGCCGAAGTCACTATCTATCTGGTCAACGGAAAAAGCTCCGGAGGCTTCATGCGAACCAATCCCCTCAAGGGCACCCAGGCCAACCTGAACTCTCAGGGCATGCTCTACCAGAAGTTTTGCATCTCCGAGGTCAAACAAGACAACGACTACCAGATTAAGGAAGCGGTCTATTCGGTCATCGCCCGGCTCTCGACCCTCGCCGCCTCCTACGAAATGAAAGAATTAATGGAGTAACTATGAAAGAATATAAGTTCGAAACTAGAGTCATCCATGTCGGGGGCGAGCCGGATCCGACCACCGGGGCCATCATGCCGCCGATCTACCAGACCTCGACCTACGTGCAGAGTTCTCCGGGAGAACACAAGGGTTACGAATACACCCGCTCTCACAATCCGACCCGCACAAGGCTCGAAGAGTGCCTGGCCTCGACGGAGAACGCCCAGCACTGTCTGGTCACGGCCAGCGGTCTATCTGCCTCGACACTCATCATGCACATGCTGCCGAAGGGTTCGAAGATCCTGTGCGGAGACGACGTCTACGGCGGGACCTACCGCCTGTTCGCGAAAGTTTTTCCGGACATCCATGAATTTAAGTTCGTCTCCACCACCGATCTCAAGACCTTCGAAGCCGAGATCAATAACTTCAAGCCGGCACTGGTGTGGCTCGAAACACCAACCAATCCCCTGCTCAAGATCTCCGACATCGCGAGCATCGCCGCCCTCGCAAAAAAAGTTAAGGCCCTGACTGTAGTGGATAATACCTTCATGAGTCCGTTCTTTCAAAATCCGCTCAACCACGGCGCAGACATCGTCATCCACTCCATGACGAAATTCATCAACGGCCACTCCGACGTCGTGGGCGGGGCACTGATGATGAACTCCACCGACCTCAAGGATAAGCTCTTCTACCTGCAGAACGCGATCGGCCCGAGTTCGTCTCCCTTCGACAGCTGGCTGGTGCTCCGAGGGATCAAGACCCTCGCTATCCGTATGAAAGCTCACCAGGAAAATGCCTTGAAGATCGCTACGTTCCTGGAGGCCCACCCGAAAGTCGATAAAGTCGCATACCCGGGGCTCCGGTCGCACCCGCAGTTTGAGCTGGCCAAGAAACAGATGTCTGGCTCCGGCGGGATGATCACCTTTTTCCTAAAGGGTGGCATCACCGAATCCAGAAAATTCCTCGAGAATGTGAAGCTCTTTGCCCTCGCCGAGAGCCTGGGGGGAGTCGAGAGTCTGGTGGATCATCCGGCCATCATGACCCATGCGTCGATCCCGAAGAACATCCGGGAAGACCTAGGCATCTTCGATAACCTCATCCGTCTTTCCGTGGGGATCGAGAATGTTGACGACTTGATCAAAGACCTAGAGTTTGCCTTCAGTAAGGTCTGACTTCTTTGCCTCGTCGTCGGCCTTAATCAGTTCCGACTCCTTCTCCTTAGGGATGATCACTTGTGGAAGTGGATTTTTACTCTTATCCAGGAAGATCTCCGGGACGTCCGTGTACCTACTGAAGACCACGGACTCGTTAAGGTACTTCCGCACTAGCAGATAGCTACAGTAGGTCTTCCCGTGGTTCGAACTCAGGTCGTCTCTGTCGCCTTCGGCGAAGATTAGCCCGTCATCCTGGATGACGTCCAGCAGGTCGAAGTACTGAGAGCAGAAATCCGAGGTGTCCTTGGTCTTGTCCTGGTTGAAGCACTCGGCTTCTTTCTTGGCGACGTCCACGCCGGTGGCGGAGGTAACCTTGATGTGGACCGGTTCGCGGCACACATCGACGATCCATTCTTTGGGAAGGTACTTTTTATGGATGACGTGCACGATGCAGTTATTCTTATCGACGATGAACTCCTGTTTCAGCAGCCCGAAGAGAGGACCTTTCTGGGTCATCTTCATCTTGTAGCTCGCGTCCAGGCAACTCTTCGAGCTGAAACGACTCTGGTCATTAGCAAAGAGGTTCAGACTCAGGACGCACAAAAGAAAACTAAACTTTTTGAATGCCATTTCTGCCAACCTCCATGATTGCTACCGTAGCGTCTTTCTTCAAAAACTCTTCTTCCTTATCTTTCTTGATCTGGAAGAACAACTCAGTCATGAGCTCCACGGACGCGAGCTTCGAGTGGGCACTAATGAAAGAGTACAGGTCAGGAGAGGGTTTCTCCTCTTTCCAATTAAATAGAAACCCGCTGGAGAACACAATGAATTTCTCCCCTTTCCCTAGCTGGTGAACACCGGAACTCAGGTCGATTCGCCCTTTCTGATTATAAAACTCGGCCTTACTCTCACCGAAGGTCCGAAGGTTGAGCGTGGTGAGGTCAAGCTCGAGCACCAGGAGGTCGACGTGTGCTTTCTTCTTCTTGGCCTGGTTGATGGTCGAGATCTCTGATTTAGCGTCGGCCAGGAAAGATGCCGGATCGAAGCCCTTCTTCTTGTAGAGGTTCAGGATTCCCATCAGCGAGCTGGTGATCAGGTAAGACTGGCTCGTTACTAGGACCTGGAACACCTTGTTCGGCGCCTGCAGCAGATCGTAGAACTCGGCTCCGCCGCCGTCTCCGGTGGCGTATTTGTTTAAGAAATTTATCCCTTTGATCTCTTCGTTGCGGCGGGGGATGAGCGTCTCGTGGATATTTTTGGCCCGGGACATCTCGAGCTGAGCATTCTGCAGCACCTGATCAAGCTCGAGGCTAAATTCGGTCATCTGCTTCTGAAGAGATTTCTGCTCCAGGATGATGGAAGAAAAAAACTGCAGCTGGTTGGCCAGCATGGTCCAGTTGAGCTGCGGCATGGGGAGCGCGTACTCACCAACGATTTTGGTCATGAATGCCGCCTGGTCCCTCACCCACTCCTGTGCCTTTAAATTCTTCTGTTCATGGAAGAAGATGACGCCGATGAAAGTATTGATGGTCGCGCCGAACGCCTGGTGGATCTCCGGATGATCCAACAGCGTCTGCGTGTCCACCAGCAGGACCTCCGCCCGGCGGGTGAGCGGAAGGGCGGTAAAGCCACCGGCCGCGAGCACCTGCGGTTCCTCAAAGAAGTCGAAGACACCGAAGCCCTTGTCTTCGAATTCCTGACGAAGAAAATTTCTTTCATCTAAAATGATCATCCGCGACCTTTCCTCAACAACATTCTTTATCTTTCAAGCACTTGAGCCTAATTTTGCCGATGGCTTATTTTACAGTTTATTTTTCTGCAAAACAACCGAAGAGCAAGGACAAGTGAAAGAGATTTCACGGCTTTATTTGTTTTGGAAAAAACTATGAAAAAAAATAAT
This sequence comes from Bacteriovoracaceae bacterium, assembly GCA_035576105.1. Classification (GTDB taxonomy): domain Bacteria; phylum Bdellovibrionota; class Bacteriovoracia; order Bacteriovoracales; family Bacteriovoracaceae; genus Peredibacter. The sequence continues at coordinate 39,013 of DATLXA010000014.1, read as the reverse complement.
GTCTTCGAACTTCCATCACTGAGCACTGCTCTCTCTCTTCTGGGGTTGGCGTCTCAGGTTGAACAGCTCAAGCAAGAAAACACTAACCTGAGCGAGCAGGCAGCGAGGACGATCCTCAAGGCCCTGGACTGTAAAGACAGTTACACCTTCGGCCACAGCATGCGGGTTGGGTACTTTTCTCTCGTCACCGGCGCTGAAGCCGGCCTGACCGTGGAAGAGATGAGGGAACTCGAACTCTCCGCCATCTTCCATGACATCGGAAAGATCGGAACTCCGGATGCGGTCTTGAACAAGCCTACCCGGCTGACTGAAGAAGAGTTCGCCATCATGAAAGAGCATCCGGTCCAGTCCTACCAGATCTTAAAAGATTTTCCTCACTTCGAGAAGATCGCCCTCAACACACTGTCGCACCATGAGAGATACGACGGGAAGGGATATCCGCAGGGGCTCCGGGAAGAAGAAATTCCTCTCGCGGCCAGGATCATCCTCATCGCGGATACCTTCGACGCCATGACGTCCACTCGCCCCTACCGCAAAGGTCTCCCCTACGAAGTCGCCTTCGAAGAACTGATCCTTTTCTCCGGGTCGCAGTTTGACCCCGCGCTGGTGAAGCTCTTCGTCCAGGGGATGAAGAAAGAAGCCCTAAAAGGTGAAGAGAATTTTTACATCCCGTTGATGGACAAGAGATTCATCAAGAAAGCTGCTTAGTTCTTGACGCAGAACCCGGTCTTGAAGCTCGAAGAAACCATAATCTTCTGTACATTCTCGCAGCCCTTCTGATTCTCGAAGACGCTGTGGGGATGACACTCCGTCGACTTCCCCAGGAATTTATTCGAAGAACTGTTCTGCTCGCAGATCTTGTAGGTCGGCCCGTCGACGCAGGCCCAGTGTTTTCCTGAACAGTTATAGACAAGCCCTCGACCGCGGTACTCGTAGTCCGGGGGAGCGACGTAGTCTTTCACCGGCTCGAGGGGTTTGGTGGTGGTGGATTGTTTCTCCAGGTCTCTCAGCATCTGCTCAGTGAGATTGTCGTCCGCTGTAGGGGCCGTCTGCCCGTCGATGGAGTCTTCCGATGTGTTGGCACCCGTGTCGCTGGCGGGCGGCGATGGATCCGCGGGGGTCTCCGGGACCGCGGGCTCCGGGGATACCGTGGGTTCAGCTGCGGCTACGGGTTCCGGGACGGCAGTCTCCACCGGTGTTTCAACCGAAGGTTCAGTGACCGGGGGAGTTTCAACCGGTGCGGGTTCCACCGGAGCATCGCTCACCGCCGGAGCCTCAGTGACCTCAGGTTCCGGAGCCGCAGGTTCGCTCGCAGGAGTCTCGGCGACGGAACCGGACCCAGTGGAAGCTGCATCTGTCTCCACTGAGGGTGCGGGCTCCGCCGGTACGGCGACTCCGGCCGTGTTTGCGTTTTTCGCAGGCCGCTTCACATACCCTTTCTGTCTGATCGGCACCGCCGGGGTCACGGGTTCCTCTTCCGTCGGGGCCAGGAGGATGATCACAAGGATACCCACGCCGACCAGCACTTGAATGATCCGGCTGTTGCGTTTTTTCTTCGAGGTATCCGCGGGAGGATCTTCGAACTCGTCTACACTCTCTTCCGGCGCTTCCTCCGCCGTCTTATTTTTCCAGCCAAAGATTTTTGTTTTCAGCTTCTGCGAAAGTGACCCCTCACCGCTCTCCTGGTCTTCATCGTAGTTAGAAATATTAGTCGCCTCGGACCTGGAAGATTCGTTTGCGGGATTGGTGTTTTCATCGGACAACTCTTCATCCAGGTCATGGGCTTTTTTCCCGAAGGGCACCTTGGACTTCAAGTCACTTAAAAATTTATCGAGGATAACTTTCTCCTAGTTGAAATGGGTCTTGAACTTACCCACTGTTATCCAGTATTCTCATTATAAGGGAGCCCGTGGAGTTTGCAATAGAATCCCACAGGACATCAAGGACTTATCTGTGAATACTCGTGATGAAGGCCTAATCAAGTTCAAACTCACTTTAAAAAGAGCTCCTGCCCCAGGGATGGATCAGGTTATTGCCTTGGAAAAATGGCGCGCTCTCTTCTTTAAGCTCGCGCTGATCGGAGAATACCCGAATGAAAACATCGGCTATGGCAACCTTTCGTCGCGCCTGGTGAAAAAGAGCTTCATCATCACCGGTAGCCAGACCGGTCACCTGCCGCACCTCCAGGCTCACCATTATACAAAAGTCATCGAGTGTGACCTGAAGAAAGGTTCTGTCACCGCCGAGGGACTGATCCCTCCGTCCAGCGAGTCCCTCACCCACTACGGGATCTACGAAGCCAACTCTGCCATCCAGTATGTTTTCCACGTTCATCATCAGAAGATGTGGGAGCTGCTCAAGAACGGTCACGATGATTTCATCGCGGACACCGTGGCCTACGGAACCCAGGAGATGGCAGAGGCTGCTCTCAGCCTCCTGAGCACTAAGTCCTCCGGGATTTTTGTGATGAAAGGACACGAGGACGGGATCGTCTCTTACGGCACCACTGCGGATGAAGCCGGAAAGCACATCCTAGAGCTGTACCGGAAACTCGGAATCCGGCAGTAGGTCGCCGAGCTCCCTGAGCACTCTCAGTGCCGAAAGCTTATCCTCAGCACTAATGAAAAAAAGTTCAAACCGCGTATCCCCCGGTGAGAGTAGCAGCACCCTCGCGCTGGTGGTCTGCAAAAGCTTGGAGAGCTGTTGCCGCAGGAAAGGCAGCCCGCCTTTTTTCTTGTGAGATTTTGAGAGGACGAGCATGGTGAACGGATGCTCCGTCGCGTACCTCTGCGAGAGCAGGTAACAGACCAGACCCATGGTCTTTCGACGGTTGACTTCACTGAGGTATCTGATCTCTAATTCGCCGGCCTCCCGGTAGATGAACGAGTCAACCGAGAAGCCAGGGCCGGGGCCTTGCCGGTGATAAAAATCTTTGATGGTCTTCAGCGCAACCGTGAACTCCGACCATCGTCCCTCGGTGACTTCAGAATAAAAACTCAGGTTTTCTACTTGGGGCCGGCGATGGTCGGTGAAGACGGTTCCTTTGTACTGGAACCTCCCGTTCACGATATTCTGGTAAGCAATGTGATGAGAGTCAGGAAAAACATAATGTGAGAAATCATGAGTGCGCTGAAGTAGAGGTTCGACCACCAGCGGACCCTGCGAAAGTAAATTCTCGATCTCACGTTTATTCTCCAGGTTAAAAGGCAGGATCTTCTGCCCCGACATCCCGCTGGGGCTTTTGACTATCACGGAGCCATCGGGTCTAAAATCTCCCAGACCAGCTGGCCCGCTGAGGATCCGGGTGTTACCGCACCAGCCGTGGTCGGTGTTGAGCTGCGTACTCGTGAGTTTCGAGTTCAAATGTTTTTCAAGTTCTGGGTCCGTGAGCGGGCCCCACCAGTTCTCCCAGGCTCCGGTGGTCACAAGTGTGGGCTTCATACCTGAGACTTTTTCCACGTACTCGAGGTAGTCGGTTGAATATTTTTTTGAAGTGAAGAGAGGTCGGGGATCCAGAAAGAAGGTCAGGAACTCAATGCTCTGATTCACAGCTGTGGAGCTGAGCCCGTGGAATAATTCCGACTCGTAGTCGGCGTTGCAGCGGATGCCACTCACGCACGTGCGCGTTTGGTGATGAGGAAATCATCTTCGTAGCTGCTCAGACTTTGCACAAAACTCTCGTCACTCATCGCCGCCTGATGGACCTCAGGCCTGTAGTAGATACCGCGGGCGCGGGCCGGAGTCATCGGGTGCGGAAGACACTCTCGGTAGTACTCCCACAGCCCTTTGTCTCCTCTCCATTTCTTCATCCAGTTCGCCCCTAGCGCCACGTGCGAGATCTCGTCCTCTAGCACAACGTCCATCAAGGCCGCCGTCCTGAGGTCTCCGCTGCTGCGGAACACGTCTGCGTAGTAGCCAGCGAAGTCCAGATTGGCGGCTTCGAAAGTCAGGGCCATGACAGCGGCGTACTGGGCCGGGGTCTCGAGCTTCGGCATCTGCCTCCAGAAGTAATCGTTGAGAGGAAAATCTCCGAACTGGTATCCCAGCTCCTCGATCCTTCCGATGTAGAGCCTAAGGTGCTTTTGTTCGTCTTTAAGGGAAGTGAGAACTCCCTTTTTGAATCTCAGCTGGTCGTCACTTTGGTGTGGGTAGATCAGCAGGGCCGCGGCCATCATTTCGATGGCGAGGAGTTCGTGATTGGCGAAACTATGCAGGGCCATGGCCTTCTTGTCGGTCTGGCTGAGGCTGCTCGCCCGAGGGAATTTCTGAACTTTGTCGGAGAACCGCAACCGGTCGCATCTCCCCGGACGGGCCGGTAGGGAAAAATTCTTATGGTCCTCCCAGTCCAGCGGAGTGGACAGCAGCTTATCATCAAGGTTTTGTCCCTCGAGGATCTGCCGGGAAAAATCATGATAGGAGGTCATCTTTATCTAAACTTTCTAAAGGCCTTGGCCGGATCCTTGCTCTTCGAGCCTTCGTTGTCCCGGAGTGCACTCCGGTTCGGATCGGGTCGCTTGATGCCGGAGCTCTTCTCACCATCGCGCTTGGCACCACCCTGGGCGGGCTTGGATCTCTGCCCTCTGCTCTTTTCGGCGGCCCGCTCGCCACCGCCTCGGTTTCCACCACCCTGTCCACCTTGCCCACTTCTATCTCCAGGACGTCTGCGGGACTTGTCTTCACCTTGAGAATTCTCCGGACCTCGAGCGGGTCTGCGGCTGAACCTTCTCTTCGAGAAGCACTCGTCGCAGATGTTGAAGCGCGCGTTCACCGGCATCTTACAGCCACAGCTCGAGCAGGATTTGCTGATTTTCTCCGACAGGAGTTCGTTGAGTCGCTCGATGGCCTTGATCTTGTTATCTAGAAGCTGCTTCTCATCGTACTCGAAGTTCTTCCGGTCGAAGTGCCGGGAGAGCCACTGGTAGAGTTCGACGCACTTGATGGAGGTCTCAAGGTAGTCGATGTTATCGGACTTATCGTCGATGTCTTCGTTGAAGATCTGCTGGTTACTCACGTAATGGTTGAGGATCCACAGATAGTACTGGACGTGCTCCATCAGACCGAGGTTCACCGGAGCGCAGGAGAAGCCGAAGATCTCCGAGTAAGAGAGGGACCTGTTCTCGTCAGCGGCTTCGACCATCTCCGCCAGTTCGATCATCTCTTTCATGTCCACGCAGTAAAACGGCTTCTGAAACGTCATGGTGTTAAAGAGGCGAAGAAACTCTGAGAGAGAGAGGCTCGGAAGCGAGTTGGTTTCCAGGGCAAGGTTCACACTCTTGAAGATCTCGAGGTCGGGACCCAGCATCGCCTTGTCACTCTGGCTCAGGTGGTGCACCAGCGCCTTGTTCAAGATGGAGAGACCGTCTTCGACCCGGTTCAGGGTGGTGACGTATCCCACCGGAAAGCGCTTGAAGCGCCCGGCCCTCCCGGAGATCTGTTTGATCTCGGAGAAGGTCAGAGGATTTTCCTTATTGTCCATGAACTTTGAAAGTGTGGAGAAGACGATCCGCTTGACCGGAAGGTTCATCCCCATGGCGATGGCGTCGGTGCTCACCATGATGTCCGTTTCTCCCTCATCGAACTTCCTGGCCTGTTCCCGTCGGACCTCCGGAGAGAGCCGGCCGTAGACGATGGAAACTTTGAAATCAAGTTCTTCCAGGTCCGCCTTGTACTTCAGGGCATTCCTTCTCGAGAAGACGATCAGGGCGTCGTTCTTCTGAAGCTCCGTCAGTGGGATCTGGTGTTCCATCACGTTGAGCTCGGTCATCCGGGTGTATTCTTTAATCTCCAGCGTGTCTCCACACAGAGTGAGGATCTTCTTCACCAACTCGAGCACCGAATGGTCTCCGCAGATGTGAACCTCATCGGCCTGGATGTTGACCAGGGCCCGGGTCCAGGCCCAGCCTCTCTGTGGGTCAGTGAGCATCTGGACTTCGTCGATCACGCAGCACTCGAACTTCGACTGGAGCTTGGCCATCTCAATGGTCGAAGAAAAGTGCGTGGCATCCGGGATCTCCACCACCTCTTCACCGGTGAGGAGGGTGGTCTTCACACCTTTATTATTCATGGTATCGAACAGCTCGGAAGCGAGGAGCCGCAGGGGCGCCAGGTAACAACCGTTCTTTGCCTTACAGAGAGCTTCGATGGCGTGGTAGGTTTTTCCGGAGTTCGTTGGGCCCATGTGGTAGATGATCTTCCGATTCATCCTACGAGCTTCGGCGTGCATCCAGAACTGTCCCAGGTAGTCCCGCAGGATGGTCGAGGAGACGTCTTTTCGTTTGAGGGCGAGGATCGCCAGCGTAAACCGTTCGAACTCTTTTTTAAGAAAGACTTCGCCTTTCCAGATGCTGGTTTCCTGCTGCCCGTAGAATCTTTCGTACTCTTCTGCGGAAACCAGTTCGGGCTTCAGCCCCTGCTCCACCAGCAAGGTATTGAAGAACACCGTGAGTTTTTCTTTGTAGACCTTTCCCAGGTCGGACTTCGCACCGAACTTGGAACGGAAGTGTTGCTTGACCTCGGTCTCAAGCTTGTTGACGGAAGAGCGCTTGAGCTTGTTGCGCATCAGGTGGAAGTTCTTATCCAGATTCTTTTTCACGTCGAAGACATAGTTCGAGATGTCTCCGATCCTGCGGACCAGGATCATGTCGTGGAGTTTTTCTTCCGCTTTGTCGATGAGCTCGGCTTGGACGGTGAGGAAAGTTTCTCTAATCTGGGTTCGGTAGTCTCCCAGGCACTGGGCGCACTGGCAGGTCAGGTCCTTATCGTTTATCTTGATGTCGAAGTTCAATTTCAACAGTTCCTGGGTGGCCACGTGGCTGGCCGCTTTCTCTTCGGCCCAGGCCTTGTAGACGTCTTTGTAAGAAAGGGTGAGCTCAGTGCTGAACTCTCCGTCCACCAGGAAGCTGTATGTGGTGGTCACGGGGAAGATGAAATCCTCCACCAGACAGGTTTCCACGATCGCGACCCGGTCGAAGACTTCTCTGACTCTGCCGAAGTTTTTTTCAAACAGTGATTCCAATGAAGGATGGAGGTCCAGCAGTTCTCTGGTCACTAAAGCAATGGACTCGAGGGTGTCTAGGACTGCGAGGGATTCTTCTGGCCGTCGCATTCTGGGAGACTCGTCGTCTCCCAGAATGCTGGTTGTGATCAGGCCTTTACGTGAGATTTCAAGATTAGATCGGATGTCCTCATATAGGGACAGTATTTCAGTACTCAAATTAAATTAACTTCCTCTTTAGTTTGCTAACTCCACAACAAACGCTGTAGCGAGTCTAGCAAATTTAGCTGCGTGCTTAGCGTCGCCACCGGCACTTTCGATTGTATCTTTTGCTGTATGGATATTATTGTTAATATCCCCCATTGTCGACTCAAAAGGCATGGACGCTGGGTAACCTGCAGCGGTCCAGGAAGCGTGGTCAGAACAGCCGTAGCCGCACTTCGAGTAGCCCCATGGAACTTTAACGTACTCATCGATCAGGCGACCAAGGAATTCGTTTTGAGCAGCGTTAGTGAAGTCCGACATCATCACGATGTCTTTATCAACGGTACCTTTCCGGAGGGTCATATCCAGTTGCATGACTCCGACGACTTTTGCCCCACCATCTTTATAGGCACTGGCGATTTCTTTTGATCCGAGTAGGCCTACTTCTTCAGCTGCGTAACCCATGAACTGGATCGTTCTTTCAGGCTTGAAATCACTGTCCATCAACACCCGGATCACTTCGGTGATGGTGGCGATCCCGGAGGCGTTATCGTCGGCACCCGGAGACCTTCCAGAACCGAACATTCCAGAGATCGAATCCGCATGCCCGCCCACGATCACGATCTCACCAGAGTTAGAAGATCCTTGGATAGTCATGATGATGGAAGTCTGTGGCCATTTTGGATGCTTCACCAGTTCTACTTTCACGTCCGAGCGGTTTCTTGCAAGTGCTGTCCAAGTATCACGGATAAACTCTGAGGACTTTACTCCAGTTTCCGACTTGTAATAGCGTGTGTTAAAGTTGGTGAGCTTTTCAATCATCGCTCGGATGGAAGGCTCTTTCACCGCAGCGACCAGCGGGACCACCGTGCTGTTTTGGTCGATCGAGTAGTCGGCGAAGATCATGGATTTTGCCAGGTAGGTGTCGCCCTGGGATGAGATTGCTTCCTGAGCTTCTTCTAGCGAACTATGACCCATGAACCCTCCGCACCTCTTGAGGTCGTGGTGGATGATTTCGGAGAGCTGTTCGACTTCTAGGTCATTGAGCTTCACTACGGACGCTTCTTCGGTAGAAAAAAGCGTCTGGACTGATTTATTAAGCTTGGGACGGATCTTAGCGAGGACTGTGTTATCGACGGTAAGCCACTGAGACTGAGGTGCCGCGAACGCTGCGGCGGAGAAAGTAAGACCCAAAAGCTGTATGATTTTTTTCATTTTTTTTCCATCCTTGCTAGTAAAAATGACTGGTATGATTAACCCAGAGACAAAGTCTTTTGGAAAGGATTGGATTATGACTTTGCCTTACAAACAAACAGAAATCCGCTAGGGAATAAATCATGAAAACACCTCTCACGGAGCTCTTCGGAATCGAACTCCCGATTATCATGGCGCCGATGTTTCTAGTGACAAACACCCGGATGATCGTCGCAGCTCTCCAGTCAGGGATTACCGGCTGCATCCCGGCGCTGAATTTCCGGACCATCGAAGAGCTAGAAGCCGGCATCAAAGAAATCAAGGCCCAGACTGACAAACCCTTCGGGATAAATCTCATCGTCAACAAGTCCAATGTGCTGGCGAGAAAACAGCTCTTCAAGTCCCTGGACCTGGGAGTGGACTTCTTCATCACCTCCCTCGGTTCTCCGGAGGAAGTTATCCGAGAATCGAAGAAGTTAGGCATCAAGGTCTTCTGCGACGTCATCGAAGAAAACTACGCGAAGAAAGTCGAGGACCTCGGAGCCGACGGGATCATCGCGGTCAACTCCGGGGCCGGCGGCCACCTCGGGAACATCCCTGCCAGTGTGCTCGTCCCTGGGCTGAAAAAGCTCTGCAGGATTCCGGTCATCTCCGCCGGAGGTGTGGGCTCCGGGGCCGGCGTCTTATCCATGCTCGCCCTGGGCGCCGACGGCGTTTCGATCGGTTCTCCGTTCATCGCCACTACCGAGTGCGGAGCGAGTGAGGACTACAAGAACGCTTGTGTGAAGTACGGTGCCCAGGACATCGTCAACACCACCAAGCTCTCCGGGAGTCGCTGCACGGTGATCAACACTCCGTACGTCAAGAAGATCGGGACCGAGCAGAATCTGGTGGAGAATTTCTTGAACACCAATAAGCAGGTGAAGAAATACGCCAAGATGCTCACGTACTACAGAGGCATGAAGCTCATTGAGAAAGCCGCCTTCAGCGCGACCTACAAGTCTGTCTGGTGCGCGGGCCCGTCGATTGAGTTCTCCAAAAGTGTGGAGCCGGTGGGATCCATCGTCGACCGGTACAGGACTGAGATGAAGACCTCGCTTGCCTCACTCCAGAAAACCGTGGGCGCTCTATGAAGCTCGCCTTTTCTCTCATCGATAAGCTTCTGGCCAATCCGACCCCGCTTAACCTGCTGGCCCTGAACAAGATCCTGACCTTCGGGATCCCCTTCAACGCTCCCCATGGGTTTAAGATCAAAGAGCTCAGCGCCCAGCGGGTGGTGATCTCTCTGCCCAACAGGAAACTCAACCACAACCATCTTGGCGGCGTCCATGCGTGCGCCATGGCCACGGTAGGGGAATTCTGTGCGGGGATGTCCTTACTCACGGCCTTCGGGATTAGTAAGTACCGGTTGATTCTCTCGGAGTTGCACGTGGAGTTCACCTATCAGGGACGGACCGACCTGGAAGGAACGTGCCTCGCCTCGCAGATCGATCAGTCCTCTCTGCGAAGTGCTCTGGAACAAACGGGTAAACATACTCAGGAATTGAAGACTCACATCTTGGACAAGAACTCCAAGCAGGTTGCCGTCGTCACCACCAAGTGGCAGCTCAAATCCTGGGACCAGGTCAGTACCAAGAGTTAAACATCACCCGCGCGATCCAGGCGAAGAAGTAGGCCAGGGAGAGAGTGTAGGCACCCATCACGATGGGCCATTTTATCCCGTTGGTCTCTCGCTTGAGGACCGCGAAGGTCGAGATGCACTGTGGAGCGAAGACGAACCAGATCAGCAGTGCCACCAGCGTACCAAGTCCGAACTGCGCCACCAGTGCCTGTGACATGTTCTCTTCCAGGACGGCTTTATCGCCGTTTTCCATGGCGAGCACCAGTGAGAGGGCGCTCACCACCACCTCCCGGGCTCCGATGCTCGGGATCAGTGCCGTGGTGATTCTCCAGTCGAACCCAAGGGGCCTGAAGAGCGGTTCGAAGGCGCGGCCGATGGTCGCTGCGTACGAATTCTCAATCTGCGAGACGCCGTTGTGCTGGGGAAAAGTCACCAGCACCCAGATGACCATGCTCACGATGAGGATGATGCCGCCGGCTTTTTTTAAGAAGATCATCGCCTTGTTCTTCATCACCAGCACCAGATTTTTCACTTTCGGGATCCGGTAAGGTGGAAGTTCCATCAGCAACATAGAAGGAGACGAGTGAGGTAGTGTTTTCTTGAACACTAGAGCGACGATCAGTGCGGAGAAGAAGCCGAGGAGGTAGAGGGAGAAGAGCACCAGTCCCGGCAAACGCAGCCAGGGCATCCCGAGTACAGCGACGTTCGGGATCAGCGCACCGATCAGCACGGCGTAGACGGGTAAGCGGGCCGAACAGGTTGTCAGTGGGATCACCATCATGGTCATCAGTCGTTCGCGGTAGTTATCGATCACCCGGCTCGAGAGGATCCCGGGGATAGCGCATGCGTGTGAAGACAACAGCGGAATCACCGACTTCCCTGGTAGACCAAACTTCCGCATCACCGAGTCCATCAAAAACGCCGCCCTTCCCAGGTACCCAAGGTCTTCGAGAAACTGGATGAAAAGAAACAGCAGCACGATCTGGGGAAGGAACACCAGCACGCCGCCGACGCCGCTGATGATCCCGTCGACGATGAAGCTCTTGAATAATTTGTTCGGGATGTAGAGGGACGCGTACTCCCCCATCATTCCAAAGAGACCCTCGATCCCGTCCTGCAGCGGCCCCGCCCAGGTGAAGAGGGTCTGGAATATGAGAAGCAATAATCCGAAGAGCGTCACGATCCCCCAAACCGGATGGAGTACCAGCAGGTCGACGCGTTCGGAGAATTTATCCGCCTTGATCGGGGTAACCGTGACTTCTGATAAGAGCTGATCAATCTTTTTAAAAATCCTGTTCACGTACGCCGGAGACCGGAAAACTTTTTGGGCATTCTCCGGGACAGTGATCTGATGACTCTGTTTCTTAGCAAGCTGCTCTTTTACTACAGCAACCAGTTGCGGGACGCCCTCTCCAGTAGAAGCACTGGTGGGCACGATGACGGCGCCTAGTTTTTTGGCGAAGAGTTCGAAGTCAAGTTTCAAGCTTCGTTTCACGGCTTCATCCATCAGGTTGAGTGCGATGATCAACGGGTACCCCAGCTCCTGAAGCTGGAACGCCAGGAAGAGAGACTTTTCTAGATTGGTGGCATCGAGCACCAGCACGAAGAGATCCGCCGATTTAGCCGCTTCTTTCTGAAGTAAGAAGTCCTTGGTGACTTTCTCGTCCAAGGTGGTGGCGTCCATGGAATAGATGCCCGGCAGGTCGATGACCTCGATGATCCGTTCCTTATCCTGCTGGATCCAACCAGTTTTTTTTTCTACCGTGATTCCCGGAAAATTCGCCACTCTCTGGAAGCTGCCTGTGAGATCATTGAACAGGGCAGTCTTCCCCACATTGGGCATTCCGACCAACGCTATCCTCGGGATCATTTTATCACCTCTACCCTTACCAGCTCCGCTTCACTTTTTGTCATGGCCACTAGCCTTCCCCGGACTTCTACCAGCAGGGGCTCCTTAAAAAATATCGCCTTCTTCGTCACCCTTACGATCGCACCTTCCAGGAATCCCAGTAGCATCAAGCGTGACTCTATCTCATTGAAGTCCCTTATTTCACCTACTCCAAAAGAGCAGACCTTTAGATTTTGATGCAAAGGCGCATGGTTGATTGTCATAAAGTTTGATATATCAAACAAGTTCACTGTCGGTCAACCTCCTTGATTCCAGGATTTGTTTGAGATAGATAAATTCCAACCTAGGGGAAATCAATGAAAAACATCTTTACCTCAGCCTTCTTACTCATCCTATCTTTTGATCTCTGGGCCTACACAAAAGACAAGCCCTACAAGTTGACCATCCTCCACACCAATGACCACCACGGACGTTTCTGGCCGAATAAAGATGGAGAAATGGGCCTGGCTGCCCGAGCGACGCTGATCCAAAAGCTTAGAGAAGAAATAAAAAGTAACGGCGGGCATGTGCTTCTGCTCGATGCCGGTGACGTTAACACGGGAGTTCCTCAGTCGGATCTGCAGGACGCGGAACCAGACTTCCGCGGCATGGCCCAGATCGGCTACGACGTCATGGCGATCGGCAATCATGAATTTGATAAACCGCTGCAGACCATATTCAAACAACGGGAGTGGGCCGGGTTTCCCTTCATCACCGCCAACATTTACCTCAAAGGGCGAAGCGAACGACTCTTTCCCTCGCACATCACCAAAGAATTTGAGGATTTAAAAGTCACCGTCTTCGGTCTGACCACGGAAGACACGCCCTTCACCTCGAAAGCAGAAAACTCCAAGGGACTCACCTTCAGACCGATGGTGGAAGAAGCCAGAAGTCTCGTTCCTACCCTTCGTCCACACGCGGATGTCCTGATCGCTCTGACCCACGTCGGTCATTACCCGAACGAGGCCCACAACTCGAATGCTCCCGGTGACGTGACACTCGCTAGAAAAGTCCCCGGCATCGACCTGATCGTCGGCGGCCATACTCAGAAACCTCTCTTCGAACCGGACATCCAGAATAACACCATCATCGTCCAGGCCCACGAGTGGGGAAAATACGTAGGCCGTGTGGACCTGGAATTTCTAAATGGAAAAGTCACTCTTAAAGCTTATAAGCTCATCCCCGTGAACCTCAAAGACTCTGCGGCCAGGATTGTTCCCGACTCGTACCTGGAGTCAATCCTTCGACCCTTCAAAGAAAGAGGAGACTCGACTCTTCTGATCAATCTGGGAACGGCGGACGCGGAGTTCGTCGGAAAAAGAGAAATCGTCCGGGCAACGGAAACCAACCTCGGAAACCTCATTACCCGAGCGTATAAAGAAAAATTCTCAGCTGACCTGGCCATCACAAACTCCGGAGGGATCCGGGATTCGATCTATCCGGGCCAGGTGACCTACGAGAGTGTGCTGATGGTGCTGCCTTTCGGTGGTGAAGTCGGAACAGTAGAGCTCAGTGGAAAAGACCTTATCTCTTACCTGGAGTACATCATCTTCACGCATGCTCCCGGCTCGGGGAGCTTCCCCCAGATGAGCGGTGTCCAGATCCGTGCCAGCAGGGAGACAAAAAAAATCACCGGCCTTCGGATCGCCGGCAACGATGTGAATCCTTCCCGGAGCTACAAGATTGCCATCCCGGAGTTCATTGCTCTGGGTGGAGATAAGTATCCGGTGCTACCGTTTAAGAAAGTTGGGTACGTAGACGCAGACATACTCAAGGACTACGTCCTGCGGGTGAAAGACCTCAAAGCTGCGGACTTCAAACCATCGGGCTATCTGGTGATTGAGTAGCCTCCGGCGCCTGTGTGCTGATGACAGTGGCCTTCGGAATTTCGATCACGAAGGTAGTGTTGGGCGCGTCGTCTTGGTAGTAGAGTGTGCCCTTGTGGTCTTCGATGATCCCACGGGAAATGCTCAGTCCGAGCCCGGTTCCAACACCCACGTCTTTGGTGGTGAAGAATGGCTGGAATAACTTCTGCCGGACAGCCGGGGAAATTTTCATCCCGCAGTCACTCACTCTGATCCGGTAAGTGTCAGTCGCGTCCTCAAGTTTTATCCGGATCCATGGGTGTGGGTAGGTCGCCGTGGCCTGGTAAGAGTTATTGATGAGGTTCAGAAGGACCTGGGAGATCTCCACCGGCCTGCACAGGATACCCGGGTCTTCTTTTAGGTAATTCACTTCCACCGCAGTGCCATTGTTGTTGATCCTCTCCTGACAGATGTCCAGCGTTTCCTCGATGATCTTATTGAGCGGGTAGAGAACTTTCTCATCCATGGAAGACTCTCGGGAGAACCGTCTCATTCCGTTTACGATCCGCGAGATCCGTCCGACGGTCTGGTCCATTTTTTCAATGTACTGGAGGAGGAGTTCGGGGCTCAGTGACTGGCGGGAAGAGTGCCGCCGGAGAAGGTCGATGTAACCTTTGATGATGCTAAGTGGGTTATTGATCTCGTGGGCGATCCCTCCGGCCATCTCGCCCAAGGCCGAAAGTTTGGAGGTCTGGGCAAGTCGCATCTCCGCTTCTTTCCGGCTAGAGATGTTCTCTGCCATGACGATGACTCCGCCGATCTCTTGGTTGGCATTCTTCCAGGGCTGGATCGCCCACCGGAGCCAGACCTCGGTGTCCAGCGCGAACTCCACCAGGTCTTCGTCCTTACTGAGCGTCGCCCCGTTCAGGGACCGCTCCATGTTGGTGATCCAGATCGGCTTGAACTCATTGCGGATGCTATGGCCTTCCCGGGGGAGTCCGAACTTTTGCCACTCCTCGGTCCAGCGGGAACTGAAGGCGAGATACTTCAGGTCTTTGTCGAACATCGCCACCGGTGTCGGCAGCGACTGGATCATGGATTTAAGCTGCTGCTCGGAGATGATGAGACTCTGCTCCCACTTCACCAGCGGAGTCACGTTGATGTTCACTCCCGTCACCCGCATCGGAGTGCCGTCGTCTTTGCGGTGGATGATGCACCCTCGGTCGATGCACCACTGGACCTCACCCGACTTGGTAATCATCCGGTAGCGGCATTCGTAGAAGAGGTTATCTCCCTTCAGGTGCCGATCCAGTTCTTCCATCACGCGAGGGAGGTCTTCCGGATGGACCACGCTCTTAAACGTGTCTAGCTTCTGCGGGAGTTCGTTGTAGTCGTAGCCGAGTTTATTGAACCACGTTTTATTGAGATAGATCCGGTCCGTGGCCAGGTCCCAGTCCCACTTCCCCACCTGCGCACCTTCCAGCGCCAGGTCCAGGCTCAGCTGGGTTTCGTTGAGGTCGTCGAGCTTGCGCTTGAGATCGTTCTCGAGGTAGTTGATCCGGTGGCGGAGTTCGTTCTCGTAGGTGTGTCGCTTTTCAGTTTCGATCAGCCTACCGATGAAATCCGCACTGGTCGCCGCGAAGTTCTTGTCGTGGATGTCCCACTCTCGTTCAGTTCTGGATTCGCAGCACACGATCCCGATCATCTCTCCGTCTGAAAATATCGGAGCGTCCAATAAGGCGTTGATGTTCAGTGGGACCAAGTAGTCCTTCAAGAATTCGCTGAGGGCAACGTCGCTGCGCACCCGGCAGCAGGCCAGGACCCGCTCTTTATTTATGTTCTCGAAGTAGACGGGGTAGTCGCTCTTTTTGATGGTTAGCCCCTGCGAGGCCGGACCGTCGGTCACGAAGGTCATCTCTTCGAACATGGACTTCTTATCCAGGGTAAAAAACCAGATCCCCACTCTCTCTACTTTCATCACCTCGGTGACTTTCTTGCAGATGATCTCAAGCGCATGGTGCCGGCTGGAGCTGTAGAGCTCCAGATTCTTGGCAAACCAGCTCTGTGCCAGGTGGTAGGTTTCGAATTTATCCATCATGACGAAGATTCCTTTTAGTGTAGTCCGGCCCTTCTCAAGAGGGCCCCGACGTCCGGTTCCTGCCCTCTGAATTTCTTGTACAGGTCCATGGGGTGCTCGGTCCCGCCGCGCTCCAGGATGTGCTCCCGGAATTTCCTAGCGACCTCCCGGTTGAAGATCCCGGATTGTTGAAAAAATTCAAACGCATCCGCGTCCAGCACCTCGGCCCATTTGTAGGAGTAGTACCCAGCGGAGTAACCGCCGGCGAAGATGTGAGAAAAGGAAGTCGACACGCTGGTCCCCGGTAACCTCGGCAGCAGTGAGGTGGTCCCGATGGTCTTGGTTTCGAACTCGTTGATGTCGGTGATGGTGGTCGGGTCCACGCTATGGTAGGCCATGTCCAGGAATGAGAAAGAGAGTTGTCTCATGGTCCCGAGGCCCTCGAGGAATTTCCCACTGGCCTTGATCTTCTGCACCAGATCCGCCGGGATCTTCTCACCGGTTTCATAGTGAACAGCGAAGAGATCGAGACAATCTTTCTCCAGCACCCAGTTTTCCATGATCTGAGACGGGAGTTCCACGAAGTCCCAGTAGACGTTGGCGCCGGAGAGGTCCCGGTACTTACACTTCGAGAGCAGGCCATGGAGGGCGTGGCCGAACTCGTGGTAGAGTGTGAGGACCTCATCCAGCGAGAGCAGCGACGGTTTGGTCTTGGTGGGCTTGGTGAAGTTACAGACGATCATGATGTGAGGCCGCTCGTCTTTTCCTAACCGCTGACCTTGATCTTTTATGCCGGACATCCAGGCCCCGCCTCTTTTGGTGGTCCGGGGAAAGAAGTCGGTGTAGAACAGGCCCACGAAGTCCTTACTCTCCTCATCGAAGACCTCGAATGTCCGGACGTCCTCGTGGTACTTCGGCAGGTCACTGGTCTCTTTGAAATTGAGTCCGTAGAGAAGCTTTGCGACCTTGAAGATCCCGTCCACCACGTTCTCCAGTTTAAAATACGGACGGAGCATTTCGTCGTCCATGGAGAGCTCACGCTTTTTGAGGATCTCCGAGTAGTAAGGCGTGTCGTAGGACTGGAGGTCCTGGATCCCATCGAGCTCACTTGCGAGCTTCCGGAGTCGGTCGATGTCTTTCAGGGCATGAGGCTTGGCCTTTGTGAGGAGATCATTCAGAAAATCCATCACCTTCTTGGGTGACATGGCCATGCGTTCTTCCAGCACGTAGTCCGCGTGCGTGTTGAACCCCAGGAGCTTCGCTCTCTGAGTCCGCAGCCCGAGGATCTCTTTGAGGGTTTCCTGATTGTCGTATTTCGTGTTGTAAGTCTTCGAGGCACTGGCCAGGAAGATTTTCTTGCGAAGCTCTCTGTTGGAAGAGTAGGTCAAGAACGGGATCATGGAGGGGGCGTCGAGTCCGAAGCACCAGGTTCCAGGCTTGCCCTTCTTCTCGGCCAGCTCTGCGGCGGCTTCCACTACGCTGTCAGGGAGACCTGCCAGGTCCGCCTTCTGGGTGATCTCCAGCAGGTAGTCGTTGGTTGCCTTTAGCACGTTCTGAGAAAAAGTCAGGGTAAGCTTGGCGAGCTTCTCATCGAGGTCCCGCATCTCGTCCTTTTCAGAATCTGCCAGCAGGGCACCGTTTCTCACGAATGACTTATAGGTCTTCTCGATGATGGTCAGCTCTTCTTTGCCGAGCTTCTGGTCAAAGCGAGTGTCGTGGCACGCCTTCACCTTGGCGAAGATCTTCGGGTCCAGGGAGATGTCGTTCCCGA
The DNA here is from genome assembly GCA_035576105.1 of Bacteriovoracaceae bacterium. Lineage (GTDB taxonomy): Bacteria > Bdellovibrionota > Bacteriovoracia > Bacteriovoracales > Bacteriovoracaceae > Peredibacter. The sequence continues at coordinate 21,459 of DATLXA010000014.1, read as the reverse complement.
AGCGGGTTAGGATCTCCGTCATCTCCGGAGAAATTTTCTCCAGCTCCTCAGTGCACTCCGCGGAGTGCAGGTTAAAGAAGACCCCGGCGACGTAGTCCACCTGATCGGTGATCTCACCTTTCTCGACGATGACGTGGAAGAAATCGGTGCGTGGGTCGTTCTTGAAATCCTCGAGCCGGATTTTGGAAGTCTCGACCGCCGCCCGTACCGCCGGAAGAAAATCTTCTGTTTTAATTCTATCGAAGGGGTACGCGCCGTGTTTTGCTTTTGGGGTTTCGAGTAAAGGATTATTCATGTCTGCCTCAATGAAAATGTTTTTTGTGGACCCTGAAGAGGCCAATCACCAGGCCCGCCCAGACGATGATAAAAAAGATCATCAGCATATTCAGGATGAAAGATGATTGCACATAAATCAAGACTGTCGCAATCAAAGCTTTGGCGGCCCGATACACGATCATATCAGTGAGATATTTCGCTCCGTACTTCTGAGCAGCTCCCAGCGGCTGGTAGAGGATTTCTTTGGCACCGCTAAATATCGAGTAATCTGAAGCCTTTATGTAAACGTACAGCAAAGAAATCCCTACCAGGCCCAGGGCAGGACTCTGGATGATGAGCACACTAACCAACAGGAGATAAGAGAGAGGGATGAAGAGATGGATGTTTTTTAAGCTCACCCGCGGAAGCAGAACCGGGAGCAGAAAGAACTGGAGGAGGAATGTGAGAAAATTCGTCCATGAATACACCCGTCCGAGGTAGGCGGTTCTCTCCGAGGTCGCAGTGATGGCAGCTTCAAAAGCAAGACTAAACCTGAAATCTATGATGTTTATGATGAATTGAGTCAACATGATAATAGCTGCGATGATAAAGACGTACTGCTTGACACTGCTTTCACTCAGGCTCGAGAGCGGTGATGCTTCTGAACCTTCGGCCTGTGACCTGGTGCGGATCTTCGGAGTAGAGATAAAAAGCAGCGCCGGTGCCAGGATAAAAAAGAGAGATATCCACAGCACCGGAAGAGTTCCCCAGGTGCTGCTGATGTAAGCTGTGAGAAGTCCTCCCAGGATTCCTCCGATGCTCCCAACCGCACCGACCGGACCCACTAAGAGCTTAAAGTCTTCCCGGGAAAAATAGTTATTGCCGTAGGCAAGCAGCAGGTGCACCTGGATGACGATGTAGATTTCTTTCCAAATGAACGTGAGGTACCCCAGCGGCTTGGACTGGAACTCGAACCCCAGGGCCCCGCAGAAGAAAACTAAAGCCGTGAACACCGACGCAAGCAGGAAGACTCTCTGGACGGAGTGCCGGGCCTGGACGCGGTTGCAGGAGTACACCGCCAGCACCAGCAAGCCGACGGACAGGAGCCACGCGGTGGGTGTGGCCTTCGCGCCGAAGAGCTCGAAGAAAAGTGCCGTGGTCGAGGCCCGTACCAGAGGATAGTTAAGCATGACGATGAAGTACGCGGCGAAGAAGATCCAAAGATTTTTTTTAAAGCCGACGTCCCTGTCTCTGAACAGGTCGAGTCCCAGCATCAGGATTTGAGGTAAGTGTCGCCCTTCTGGATTTCCTCAAAATCATGCTGGTGCTCAAACTGAGAGAAATCAAAAGAGGTGGAGAAGTTCATTCTTTTTATGTCTTCACTGCAGAGACTCTTCATGAAGTTGAAGAAGCGCTCCCGGGTGTCCGAGCTCATCAGGTGCTCCATCAGGCAGGAATCCTTGTGGGCCACTTCTTCGTTCACACCGATGATGTCTTTGAGGAAATAAAAAAGAAGTGTCCTCGAAGACAAGATCCCGTGAACCGCATCGTGCCCAGTAGCAGACAGAGAAAGAAACTTACTCTCATCCTCCATCACCAGCTCTCGCTTCTTGAGATTGGTCAGGGCCGTCGACACCGATCCCTTAGTGAGACCCATCTCAATGGCGATGTCAGTGACCCGGGCGTAGCCCTTGGACTCCTTCAATTTATGGATCGCCAAGAGGTAGTGAACCATCGAATGAGTGAGATCATTATCGTGAGTATGAGAAACGGCAATTTTTTTGTCTGACATAGCTATAAGGTAATCTTTCCCTTAAAACCCAGTCAAACGATAAATATTTGTTGCAGATAAGTTATCTAACCTCCTCGGAGATCCACTCTAACTCACTGAAATCACACGCAGAAAAATGAGTGATTTTTTCCCAGGCTTTGAGAGTCAGAAGAGCGTGATAAACTATGGTTATAACTCAAGGTTCAATATGCCAAAAATAGCTCACATCTTCTTTCTCTTTTCTCTCTCCACTCACCTTTTGGCGCAGACCGGGTCACTCGATGACTCGTTCTCTACTCCCTCCAAGATGTCTGATAAGCAGATGGGTAATGCTAAAAATTTTGTTCACCAAGGGGTCAAAGACAAAGCGCTGAAAGAATCGTGTCAAAAACAAGGTTTAGGCAAATGTGATCCGAACGATGTCGGTGGTCCGGGAATCGAGTCTATGATCGGAAAGGCCTATGCTGCCATCTTCGGAGGGATGCTTGGTGCCGGGAGTGGTGGGATCAGCCTCAAGGCCAAGTCATCTGTCCCAAAGAATACGCCTCCAGGAGCAGCTGCAGGTCAAAAAACTCCTGGAGAAGCCAAGACCGATTACTGTATGTACGCGGCCATGGGCTATGAAACCATCGGCGGGATGATGCAACAGAATCTCCAGCAGAAGGCCCAGAGTAAGGCAACCTCCGTCAATGACATCCAACTCCAGTCTCTGGTGAATCTAAAAGAAACGCACAAGGCCCGCAAGACCACTGCCACCTGGCAGGCCGGAGTTTACGGTGGAGTGTCGGCCTGCTACGTCGCCATGGGAACCTTCGGAGGCGCGGCCATGACCGACTGGAAGTACATGGCGAAGCTGGGCGGGGCCGTAGCCCTCACTGCCCTCTACGCGAAGAAGGCCAAGAAACACGGCGACGCCGCCAGCAAGGTTCAGAAAGTCATCGATTCCCTCCCCAAGGCCGGAGACTGTAATCCCTGGACTGGGACCGCCTGCTTTTGCAAAGAAGCTAGCTCAAAGACACTCTACCCCGGTGAGTACCAGGAGGTGTGTGTGTTGAACGGAGGTAACTTCGAAACTCCTAAAGTCGCCGTCGGCTGCGGAACGATCGTTAATAAAAAAATGCAATTCGATAAGGACTGCAAGTGCAAGCAGACCAACAGTTGCTTCCGGGCATCGCTCAAAGGATTTGTCCCGAGCTTCGCTCTTGGAAAAAATTTCATGAACCAGGCCAACAAAGGATTCGACCTCTTATCTAAGGGTGAATTCGACGACGCCGTTTTGAATTCATACTCAAGCGATACGGCCGCTCTGGCCAGTAAGATCAAGGGCAAGGTTGACCCCAATTCGATCCCTGGAACGAATCTCAGTGACGAGGAGAAGAAAATCGCCGATGGACTCAAGCAGTACATGCCTGGCTCCCTGGCAAACATCGCGGCCGGAAGTCCGGACGGGTCTCCCCCGGGCGGCGGTGGGCTGATGGCTTCATCGACGGACGCGAGCCTCACCAGTCTACCCGATGACATCAAGAAAAAATTTCCCAAAGAGATCGTCGGAAACTATAACTTCGGCTCAGGTTCGGGGAGTGGTTCCAATGGGAGCGAAGAGACCTTGTCGATGCCGGACTTCGGGGGCCAGTCGGGATCAAAAGACAGCACCGAGATCGTGAGTTTCGCTGAAGAAGCCTTTAGTAAAGCTGATGTGACTAGTAGTCCGGAGACACCGATCTTCGATATCATTTCAAACCGCTACCGCCGATCGGGCTGGGAAAAGCTCCGCTGATCAGCCTTTCTCGCCCAGGGAATTGAACTGGTCGATGCGCGCCTGATGCCTTCCGCCTTCAAACTGGGTGGTGAGAAAAGTCTCTGCGATCAGCTTAATTGTCTCAATGGAAGTCTTCCTTCCGGAGAGGCAAAGGACGTTGGCGTCGTTGTGGAGCCTGCTCATCCTGGCGTCATCCTCATCCCGGCACAGGGCCGCTCGGATGTCCTGGTACCTGTTGGCGGTCATGGAAACGCCGATCCCGGAACCGCATAGGAGGATTCCCCGAGATTTTTCTTTTTGAACCTTCTCCACTAAGCGCTTGGCCCACTCTGGGTAGTTAGTGGATTCGGTGGAATATGTTCCCAGGTCTATCACCTCGTAATTATTCTTAATGAGATGGGCCAGGAGTTCTGATTTTTCGTTAAAGGCCGCATGGTCGGATGCTACGTGGATTTTCATTGATAGATCATACCCTCGATGAAAGCATCTTTACGACTGAAACTTATCAAAAGACATTCCTGATTCGTAGGAGTTAGCGCCGCTTGCAAAATTAACAGGTATGTAATTTTGAACCGGATTGAATTTCTCATTCCTTTTCGACTCATAATGAGTCCAATGAAAAAAACAATCCTCTTGACCGTCATCTCCTTCATGTCCCAGCTCTGGGCGAGCACTGGAGACCGGGTCCAGGTCTTCACCAAGGACTTCCCGTACATCTGTAAGGTCCTCATCATGAAGGAGGATAAGCCTAAGGTCGCTTCCATATGCTCCGGCACCCTGCTCTCTCCCACCAAGATACTCACGGCCCGCCACTGTAAACCAAAAAATAATAATGCTCCGGTGATCGTCGAATGCAACGGACAAGTCAGCGCCATGCTAAAATGGAGTAACTACCTAGGCGTCGATGACCCATCCACCGACATGGCCATGATCACTTTGGCTTTCCCCATCAAGGGTGATCTCATGTGGCTCGCCTCTGACCGCAAGCACGCGAGCGAACTTCTGAAAAGAAACGACTGCTACATCATGGGGTATGGAAAAAAAGAAATCCTGGAAGACCCAGCGGCCGAGACGGAGTTCAATGCAGTCAGACTGCAACAGGCGTCTTTTGAAGCTTTAAACTTGAGTAAAGAGTTCCTCGATATCTTCGGGCAGATCGAATCCAAACAGTTCGTGGTCAGCGGTTCAACCAGTCTTGCGCTCTCAGGGGACTCGGGGGGCCCCGTGGTCTGCCGAGGTCAGAGAGGATTCTACCAGGTAGCCGTGCATTCCTTCGGGTCACTCGAGAGCGAACTCAACATCAATGTCTGGGCACCGGACTTCAGCGCCTCGGTTCACACCAGTCCCGCCCTTCCCTGGATCAAGCGGGTCATCTCAGAATAAATCTTCTTAAAAAAAAGGGCCCTTGCGGGCCCTCTTGATTAGTAGCGGTAGTATTCCGGTTTGTAAGGTCCGGAAGCCGAAACCCCCAGATACTCTGACTGGTCCGGAGAGAGCACATCGAGCTCCACACCAATTTTCTTTAAATGGAGCCGGGCAACTTTTTCGTCTAACTGCTTCGGAAGCATGTAGACTTTCTTCTCGTAGTTCTTCGCGTTCGCCCATAATTCTATCTGCGCAAGGACCTGATTGGTGAACGAGTTACTCATCACAAAACTCGGGTGGCCAGTGGCGCAGCCGAGGTTCACCAGGCGGCCCTCAGCTAGGATGATGACCTGTTTGTTATTCTCAAGAGTGTAGAGATCCACCTGCGGCTTGACCGTGTCTTTGGTGTGACCATAGTTTTTGTTCAACCACGCCATGTCGATCTCAATGTCGAAGTGGCCAATGTTACAGACGATCGCTTTGTCCTTGAGTGACTTGAAATGACGATCGACGATGATGTTCTTACAACCAGTGGTGGTGACGACGATGTCAGCTTCCTTGATGGCGTCATCCATCTTCTTGACTTCGAAGCCTTCCATCGCGGCCTGGAGTGCGCAGATCGGGTCGATCTCGGTGACGATGACTCGCGCACCGGCCCCACGGAGAGAATCAGCGGAACCCTTCCCCACGTCTCCGAAACCAGCGACGACGGCGACCTTCCCGGCCATCATCACATCGGTCGCTCGGCGGATCGCATCCACACAAGATTCCCGGCAGCCGTACTTGTTATCAAACTTGGATTTGGTCACCGAATCGTTGACGTTGATACACGGAACCGGAAGCTTACCCTGTTTTTCCAGCTCGTAGAGACGGTGGACTCCCGTGGTCGTCTCCTCAGAGATCCCTTTGATTCCTTTATAGAGCTCCGGGTACTTATCGAGGATGAGCTGGGTGAGGTCACCGCCGTCGTCGAGGATCATGTTGAGGGGCTCTTTGTTATCGCCGAAGAAAACCGTCTGGTCGATACACCACATGAACTCTTCTTCGTTCATCCCTTTCCAGGCGTAGACCGGAATACCGGCAGCAGCAATCGCAGCCGCGGCGTGATCCTGAGTTGAAAAGATATTGCATGATGACCAGGTCACGTCAGCGCCAAGGTCAATGAGTGTCTCAATAAGTACAGCTGTTTGGATTGTCATGTGGAGACAACCGGCGATGCGAGAGCCTTTGAGCGGCTTAGACTTACCATACTCTTCGCGAAGCGCCATGAGGCCAGGCATCTCTGCTTCAGCTAATCTGATCTCTTTGCGGCCCCAGTCGGCCAGGGAGATATCTTTAACTTTATACTTCACCCGGGTAGAGTTTCCGTAAGTTCCTTGTGAAAAAGTGGCTTTCATAGACAATTCCTTTTCCTAAACCTAAGAGGTCTGGTAAATAAGCAAAAAAATGACGCTAAGTCGGTTTTAAATTATCACTCTTTACCTATGGACTCAAGTGCAACATAGGTTGAATTAATGATATACAAGGTCAGATGATGAAAAAATTTCGCTTCGAATACTTCGCCTCCTGTCCTTCGGGATTGGAAGAACTTCTTACCCAGGAAATACTGGAGCTCGGTGCCCAGAAGGCACATCCCGTAAGAGGCGGAGTTCAGTTCGAAAGCTTCCATGAGATTGCTCTTAAAGTTATCCTCTACTCCCGCCTGGCAAGCCGTGTCTTCAAATACCTCTTCGCCTTCGAAGCGCTCAACGAAAAAGACTATTACCTGGAGGCCACCGATATCAAGTGGAAGAGCTTAATGGACGTCGGTCACACCTTCCGCTTGACCACCATCTTCGGAGACCTACCTTCTGAAAGGGAAGAATTCCGGAACTCCCAGTTTGCAACGCTGAAACTAAAAGATGCCATCGTCGACTACTTCCGGCACTTTGACGGCGAACGACCGAGTGTGGCCAAGGATCATCCCGACGTCGCCTTCCTGGCGAGGGTCGACCGTGGGGTGGAAAAACCTTATCTCATCACCCTCATGTACGACCTCTGCGGTGATCCGCTTCATCAACGTGGCTACCGCCTGGCGAACACCGAAGCTCCGCTAAAGGAGAACCTCGCGGCCGGGATCCTAAAACTACTGAAGTGGGACCCTTCCCAGGAAGGACTGCTGGATGCCATGTGTGGGTCCGGGACATTCTTAATCGAAGCGGCCCTTATGGCCGGAAACATCCCTCCCAGTTACCTGCGGGTTGAACGGTACCTCAAGAATCCTGATTTCAAATTCTGGACCTTCCTGAATTACCCTTGGCTCACCAAAGACGAGCACCTCCAGGAGAATTTCAAAAAACTTCTCGCCGAGATCACTGAAGCAACCCGGAGAGGACTCGAGGCCCTAGAGCCCAAGCGAGGCTTCATCGTCGGGAGTGACTACTCCGAATACGCTCTCAACGCGGCTAACGACAACATCAAAAAGGCCCGGCTGGAAAAAGTCATCGACCTCAACTACTCCAATGCGCTGGATACCATCCCCAACACCCCTAAGACACTCTACCTAAGTAACCCTCCCTACGGGGAACGGCTCGACTTCGGAGAAGAAGAGAAACTTAAAGCGCTCTACAAAGGCATGGGAGATCACTGGAAAAAGAATTTTAAGGGCCACCGTGCGGCCCTCTTCACCGGCAATCTAGCTCTACTGAAAGTGGTCGGTTTGAAATCGTCGAAGAGGCACATCCTCTTTAACGGAGACATCGAATGCAGGTTGACGGAGTACACTCTTTACTAGGGTTTTTTCAGGATCAGGATATTATCTTCCCGGACTTTAATGATGTAGTCCCAGGCTTCGATCTTTGGTCGCAGGTTGGTTAAATGGGTGTTGATGGTCCCGGGCTTCACGGTCTCATTCTCCCACACCCGGAAGATGAGTTGAGCTCTAGTGAGGGGCTTCGGGTACGACCGCAGGAGATTCGAGAGGATCCGCATTTCAAGCAGAGTGAAGTCGATCGGCTTCAGGTTAATCGTCACCAGGAATGCTTCCACGTCTATTCTCAGATTCCCCAGCTCCAGCTTAGTGGATCTCTCCAGGTAGAACCGGATTTTATTGGACAAGCGAGCAACGGTTTCTTCTGACTTCAGGTCCCGGGGTAAGAAATCGATCCCACCTTCCTGGAAGGACTTCAACTTATTCTCATCCGACTGGTCACCCGAGATGAAGATGATGGGACACCCGTTGTAGAGTGGATGAGAGTTTATTTTTTGATACAAAGCGTGGCCATCCAGCACCGGCATGTGGACGTCGAGCAGAAACGCATGGGGGTGATTCTCCAACATGACAGAGTTGAACTGCGTGGCATCCAGACAGCCGATGACGTTAAAATCCGCGGCCAGCAATTCTTTAAAACATTCGATGTTCTGAATCTGGTCGTCAAAATAGATCAAAGTCCACTTCATAAAGTATTATCTTTTTTCACTAATTGGATTCCCCGAGACTTCAGACCATTGATCTCATAGTCCCATTTCCCTAATTTCCCATTAAGGTTCGAGACGTGAGTATAGATTGTCGCATCAAGCACATGACCTGTTTTCCAGACCTGTTCTACCAGTTGAACCTTCGTTATTACTTCAGGATAATTCCGTAAGACAAGACAAAGAATCTTAAATTCAATGAATGTCAGCGGTAGCTCTTCATTATTAATATAAGCTTTGAGCAAGGTAAGATTGATCCTCAGGTAGGAAAATTCAATCAGGCTCCGGTGCTTCTGGAAAAAAAGGATGCGGGATTTGATCCTTGCGATGAGCTCCATTTGAGAGGTCCGCCGGTCCACGAAATCCACCGCCCCGAGCGAAAATGACTTGATCTTATTGGCATCAGAGTCGTCCGAAGAGATAAAGAGGATCGGACAGCCGTTGTAATCTTCGTGCTCGATGATCTTCTCATAGAGTTCGAATCCGCTCATGGCGGGCATGTGGACATCGATCAAAATGGCGGAGTAGCGATGGTAGTCTTTTAAAAAATCTTCAGGCTTAAGATAAGTGTCAACGTCGTATTCAATTTTTAGAAGGGTTCTTATGCACTCTAGGTTGGCCTGATCGTCGTCTATGTATGCAATTCCGCCTTTCAAAAGAAACTCCAGATTTGATCCGGGTTACTTCAATCTATCTTCCAGTCTCATTGCAAGAGTGGGACTCGCGAACCTTAACAATGCAGTCTTATTAACAACTTTATCAAAGTGCTTGTCAGATTTACTGAAAAAATATCCCGTGACGTCTTGGTCTTTCAAGAAGATTGTATGACCCTTCGTGTCGAACTTGCGGAGTATAAATTCAGAGTCCAGAAAGAGAATATCCCTAATCGTAAAATTTTTAGCTACGTACATAATAATGCAAAAATTCGACAATTCAGCTAAAGATTTTTTGATTTTTACCCCTTTGGGAGAGGTGGAATCGTGCCAATGGACTTTAACTTCGACAATGCTTCCATTTTCAGTCTTAAAGTCGAAGCCTCTCTGGGAAGATGATTTAATTTGATGCAAGCCGAAGATGATCTTTGAATACCACTCGCCTAGTTGGATCGGAAGGTTCTTTCCATTCATCAGGACTTTATGGTCTTTTAAGATTTGAAAAGTTTGATGAACCACTTCTACCGTATCGAAGATGGCCTTCTGGTCCGGCAGATGGAGGATACCGATGTTTTTCATGACTTTGCTGGATAACCGCTTATTGAACTGAGTCTGGTACCACAGATCAAACTCGCTGATTTCTAGAAAATCATAAGAGCTGTAGACAAACCCTTCTGCTTTCAATTGATTCATGGACTGGATTTCTGGTAATTCTTTTTGAAGGTAGCTGAAGGGAATGTATTCCCGGTCGCTGCTCCCTCTGACAAAAACAGTGTCTTTGTCATAATCAGAACTGCCGTGAGTGGTCCCAGAAAACTTCTGGGACCACTCAAAGACTTTATTTTTTAACACGATGTAACCTTTTATACTAAATTAGCCTTAGGTTACCATGGCCGACTTTAAATCTCTAGGGCCGACATATCCTCAGTGAACTCTGTAATAGTTTTTGAGATCGACACATTGTGAATTAAATAATGCGCGCAATAGATTTTAAAGTCGGTGACTTTGCTTGAGTAGAAAGCTTTATCAGTTCCCGTTGCTGTTTCAAGCTTCTTATCCGCCAAGACGGCCGACTCTAGGAGCTGCCAGCCGATCACCATTTGAGAGGCAAACTGAAGAAAATCAGTACAGTTTTGTAGGATTAAATTATGCTGCTTGTTCTTTGCCAGGGTTGAAATGTATTGCATCATTGTATGCGCACTCATCAGCATCTTTGCAAACAGATCTTTCTCTTTCTTGAATTTGACATCATCAAGAGTCTCCACCGCCTGGACCATTTCTTCTGTCAGTGTTCCCAGCGCCTTGCCTCCGTCTTTGAGGATCTTCCGCATGACAAAATCTATCGCCTGGATGCCGTTTGTTCCTTCGTAGATGGTTGCGATCTTGGTGTCTCTCACGAACTGCTCAATTCCGTATTCGGTACAATACCCGTACCCGCCGAAGGCCTGCAGGGCCTCGACCGACACCTGAAAGCCCTGTTCTGAACAGTAGGCCTTACAGATGGGAGTCAGGAGTCCGATGATGGCCTCGTATTTTTCATCATGCTGGGCTTTGTTAAAAAGGTTAGCGGTGTAGAGACAGAGGGCGCGCATTCCTCGGGACATCGCCCGCATCCGCAGTAAGTTTCTTTTCACGTCCGGGTGAAGGACCAGTTCTTTTCCAAACTGCACCCTTTCTTTGGTGTATTTTTCTGCCATCATGTACGCCAGATTCGCCTGCGATTCTCCCTGGATCCCACAGTAGAGGCGCGCCTCGTTCATCATGATAAACATGGTGGCCATGCCTTCGAACTCATCGCCGATCAGCCAGCCGTGAGACTCGCCGTCGATGCCAAACTGCATCTCACAGGTCGCCGACGCATGGATCCCCATCTTCTCTTCAATCTTGGAGCAGGTGACGTGGTTGGTGGCGCCCATTGAACCATCTGCGTTTATCTTAAACCTCGGTACGACGAAGAGGGAGATTCCTTTGGAACCCGGGGCCCCGCCCGGAGTTCTGGCAAGCACCAGGTGGATGTTGTTTTCATATAGATCCGACTCTCCGGAAGAGATGAAGATCTTCGTCCCCTGGACCGCGTACATCCCGTTTGCGACAGGCTTGGCGGTGGTCCGCAGCGCTCCCACGTCAGAACCGGCACCGGCTTCGGTCAGGCACATGGTTCCGCCCCAGGTCCCCTCCATCATCTTCGGGATGAGATTCTTCTTTAAGAACTCATTTCCCTTGATGTGGATCACGTTCAGCGCTGCCCGGGATAGGCCGGGGTACATCGTCCAGGCACAGTTCGCGCCGGTGATGAGGGACATGCAGGCCACGTAGAGACTCTCCGGAACCGCGGTCCCTCCGATCTCCGTCGGCATCCCGAGGGCGAACCAACCGTTGCCGTGAAAACTTTTCTGCACCTGGTGCAGGCACTGCGGGACGATGACCTTCCCGCCGACGTGTTTCACACCTTCGTGATCCGACGGTTCTCGCGTGGGGAAGACTTCGTTTTCAACGAACTTGTTATACTCCGACAGGATGCCTTTTATGTCATTTTCCTCAAGACCGAAGTCTTTCCAGTCCTGGACTTTCAGGTGCTCGGTCAGGTTGAACTCGATGTCTCGCAGGTCTGCTTTGTAATAGCCCATAAACGTTCCTCGTCAGAAATTAAATTAGGAGTTTATAGGATAAGCGAGAAGTGGATTGTCGGGGGAAAGAAAATTACTTGAGTGAAATGCAAAAGGGCAGCCGGAGCTGCCCTGGAAGTGAGTGCTTGTTAGAAAGTTAAGTAAGTGTTTCCGATTTTCCTAACCTTCTCCACCGTTTTCGCCTCGGTGTCCTCGATGCGGATCGGGTTAAAGGCGGAGTTGATGCCGGTGTCGATGGTGTAGACGATCAGGTGGTTGCTGATGGGCTTCTTGTACACCAGAGTATAGATCGCCCCTTGGCTCATCGGGTACTGGGAAACGTTCACCAGTTCCAAAGATGTCCCTGCCATGGCAACGGCGAGTTTCGAATTTGTGGCCTTGGAACCTGTCGCCAGTATGTTGATGGTCTTAGAAGAGTCGACGTGAGTTCCGTTAGAAGAGCTCCCTAAGCAGAAAGTGAAAATGGCCCATTTCGAGCAGCCCTCGCTCGAACTGTAAGTGGTGATCCTTCTCTCTTCCGTGTGCTGCCCGATGGTCGGGAACGTGCCTTCGTTGGTCGAGGTGTACCAGGCCCGGAGATTGTCCATCGGCTGCTGGCTCGTCGACGGGATGATCCCGACGTACTGGTTGTATAACGGGGGCTGGTTTTTTTTACCAGAGCTATTCTTCCCGCAGCTCAGACCGACCGTCAGAAGAAGTGTTAAACACAAAAGTCTTTGAATGAATAATTTCATAGCGCCTCCCAAAGATTAATAGATGACTATGCTTATCCAATTTCCGTGCCAAAATTCTGTAAGTGAATTCCACATTGTACAGATGGTATAAATCTAAATATTGTTGGTTTAAAGCAGAGGTGTCTAAAGTTTCAACAGTCCCGCAAGCGGACATTGAAAGACCCTTCTCCGTTGTCTAGAATATCATCACGGGAGCAATCATGACCTACACACTCATCGGATCCAGGACCTCTCCATTCGTTCGCCGGATCCGGATGCTACTGGAGCACATGCCCTACGAGTTCAAGGAGATGAACATCTACGATGGCGAAGAGGCGATCGCCCTCAACCGGATAAACCCGATCAACCAGATCCCGGTCCTGCTGGACGGTGAGAAGACCATATGGGATTCCCGGCAGATCTTCAACTTCCTCAACGGCGTCCACGGATTCCAGCGCCTGGACTGGAAGGACGAGAACTTGTTGACGGCCCTGGATAGGGCCATGGACTCCGCGGTCTCACTGCTCCTGATGAAGCGCTCGGGGATGAAGACCGACGAACCTTTCATGTTCACCGTCCGGCAGAAAGAACGGATCGACTCTGTACTGGATTACCTCACACCGTTCTTAAAAGACCGGGCCTTAGAAAAGTGGGATCTTCACACCATGACTCTGTACGCTCTCCTAGACTGGGGACGCTACCGAGACCTATTCAACCTCCAGCAGCGGCCCGAGTGCCTGGCATTCCTCAAGACCCATGAGAACAGGCCAGTGGTCACCCTCACCGCAATCCCAAAGGTATAGCATGACACTGAATAAATACATCGATCACACTCTGCTCAAGGCCGATGCCACAGCGGCGCAGATTGAAAAACTCTGCCTGGAAGCCCGGGAGCATGCCTTCGCGTCCGTCTGCATAAACTCCTACTTCGTCAAGGCGGCGGTCAAGCTCCTAGAAGGTTGTCCCGTGAAAGTGTGTACCGTGGTGGGATTTCCTCTTGGAGCATCCACCATGGAGACCAAGCGCTTCGAGGCCATGAAAGCGGTCGCCGACGGATCCCGGGAGATCGACATGGTCATGAACATCTCGGCGGCGAAGTCGCGGGACTGGCAGTACGTCTTCGAGGACATGAGTTCGCTGGTGAAGGTCTGTCACCACCAAGGTGCGATCGTGAAAGTTATTTTGGAAACCTCCCTCTTGAACCTCGATGAGAAGATCAGGGCGTGCGAACTCGCCGTGAAGGCGCAGGTCGATTTCGTAAAAACCTCAACCGGGTTCGCAAACGGAGGAGCCGCCACGCACGACGTGAAGCTGATGAGATCGATCGTAGGGTTCGACATCGGGGTGAAGGCCAGCGGCGGCATCCGGGACGCAGAAACGGCCAAGGCGATGATCGAGGCGGGAGCAACCCGGCTCGGCACCAGTGCCAGTGTGGAGATCGTTAAGGGGCAGACCGCGAAGTCCGGCTACTGATCAATCACAGGTGAGCTTCAGCATGCGCAGTTTTCCGATCTTCAAGATAATCTCCTGACCCTTCTCGAGGTTGAGTGTGTCTGTCGAATGGTTCTCGAAGTTGACCTTCACCGCATTCTGTTGGATCAGCCTTCGCCCGTCGGACTTAGATTTGATCAGCCCCAGTTCCATGAATAAGTCCAGCAGCGCGACTGGACCGGCGGGACGGTTGATGACCTGGATGTCATTCGGGATCTGCTTTTTGGTGAATCTTGTTTCAAACTTTTCTCTTTCTTCTTTACCGCTGGCTTCCCCGTGGTAGTACCCGGTTACCTCTGCTGCCAGGGATTTCTTCGCTTCCATCGGATGGAGGGTGCCCTGGTTCAAACCTTCGATGACAGCGTCAATCTCTGACGAAGTCCTGCGGCACAGGAGCAGATAATATTTTTTCATCAGTTCGTCAGAAATGGACATGAGCTTCCCGAACATATTAGCGGGGGTTTCAGTCAGGGAAATGTAGTTGTCCATAGACTTGGACATTTTATTGACTCCGTCTGTTCCCTCGATCAGAGGCATGGTCAGGATGCACTGAGCTTCCTGGTCGTAGGCGTACTGCAGGTGTCGGCCCATCATCAGGTTAAAGGTTTGATCTGTTCCGCCGAGTTCCAGGTCTGCCTTGAGATGAACCGAGTCGTAGCCCTGGAGGATGGGATAGACGAACTCATGCAGGTAGATGGCCTCGGAGTTGGTGTAGCGCTTGTTGAAATCATCTCGTTGCAGGATCGCCCCCACCGTCGCCTTGGACATCAGTTGGATGAGACCGAGCCCGGAGAATTTTCCAAGCCAGTCCTTATTGAAGACGACCTTTGTTTTCTCCATGTCCAGGACCTTTCCGACCTGCTCTTTATAGGTCTGGGCGTTCTGCCAGACCTCTTCCTCAGTCAGGATAGGCCTGGTTTTATTCTTCCCCGTCGGGTCTCCGATCTGAGCGGTGTAGTCGCCGATGAGGAAGTAGATCTCATGGCCGAAGTCCTGAAGAAGCCGCAGCTTCTGAAGGACGACGGTGTGTCCCAGGTGGATGTCGGGACGGGACGGGTCTGCACCGAATTTCACAATGAGGGGCTTCTGTTTCTCGAAGGACTTCTTGAGTTTTTTGAGCATCTCCTCTTCCGGGAGAATCTCGAAGGCGCCGCGCTTGAGTTCTTTTAGCTGGTCGTCCGGGGTCACTGTGATGCGGGACATGAGAGCTCCTTAGATTAAGAGGAGAGTTTAACTTCGCCAGCCGGTTTTGCGAAGCCAAATTTCGAATTCCTGTTTTTTCCGTTCAGCGTCTTTCGGCGGACG
The DNA here is from genome assembly GCA_035576105.1 of Bacteriovoracaceae bacterium. Classification (GTDB taxonomy): domain Bacteria; phylum Bdellovibrionota; class Bacteriovoracia; order Bacteriovoracales; family Bacteriovoracaceae; genus Peredibacter. The sequence continues at coordinate 6,067 of DATLXA010000014.1, read as the reverse complement.
CTCGAGTGTTCCCGGAGTTTGGACCGTCTCGATGGGAGGAAGGCCAAGTGATTTCCGTCGCAGATCGAGTCGTTCCGGCTCCAACACGGGAGTCATTTTTAATTCACCTTCCTGCCAGTCGCAGTTGGTTCCGTATAACTGAGGTCGGCCTTCGAAGAAGGCGACACGGTCTTCGGTGTAGGCCACCAGCTCGAGGATGTAATCCTCTGCCGCCGCCGCCAGCCGCATCTGCAGCAATGATTCTTTCATAAAATCGGGCCAAGAGATCGCATGTTGGATGATTAACCAGGACGACCGCACTCCTTTTTCCTGGGCGTTGGAGAGTACGGGGAAACCGAATTTCTCGATGAGAGCTTTTAGCTTCCGGGCATTCTCCAGATGGATCTTTTCCATCTCCGGATGATAGGTGTCTGCCAGGACTCCCCGCTGCAGAAGCACTTCCCGCAGCCGGAGGTCTCTTTCGATCAACAGCGACAACTTTTCTTCCCAGAATTCATGGCTCACGGGTGCTTCTCCAGTTGCTCCAGGGCACGTTGCAGTTTCTTTGCCAAAAGCTCTTGGCCATCACCGCCGGGCAGTTGGTCATCACGCAGGGATGCGAGGATCTTGTCCAACAGGTGCAGCAGCTGGGAGAGTAAGCTATGGACCGAAAAAAGCTTGTTCTTGTCTTCCATCGCTGATGCCTTGATCCCCAGCGCACGCCCTTGAGCGATGAGGTCGCCGATCTGGTTAAGACTAAGCTTATAGGAGGCGTCGATCAGGGAGGAGACTTCGTCCGTGAAGTTCCTGAAAGAGGACGTGTCGCCGTGATCCAGGTAAGCAGACAAGTGCACTTTCAGGTTCGTAAGCTTGTTCTCGAACATCGAGACGTAATCCTTGAGGTATTTCTGTTCAATCTCCGACCCGGAATCGTTAAGCATAGATCACCAACCTATTGTAGCGTCCTACGATTCTAGCTTATATTGGAAGTATGAGTAATCAAGAAGACATCATTTATTTTGACGGGGTGTGTGGCCTTTGCAACGGCTTCGTCGACTTCGTCATCTCGGTCGACAAGCAAGCGATCTTTAAATTCTCTCCGCTCCAGAGTGAGTTCGCCCGGTCAACACTTCCCCGGGAGCATGTAGAGAACCTGGATTCGGTGGTGGCCCGGGTGGACGGCAAAATCTTTACCAAGTCTCAAGCAGTGACTGCCATCTTTAGAAAACTAGGTGGGGTCTGGGGGATATTATCAGTAGGTAGGTTTTTCCCAGCATCCCTGGGAGACATGGCCTACGACCTGGTAGCCGAATACAGATACAAACTCTTTGGCAAAAAAGAAACCTGCCGGCTTCCCACCCCTGAAGAAAGAAAACGTTTTCTCTTATAATACCTTCTGACGCACCACGCACATCGTCCTCCAAAGAATTAATTCAACGGCTCTATGCAATAGAAATAACTTAGTATATCTTCCGCTCCAATTGGAGCCACTCATGAAACTAAGTTTATCATTGATAATTTTCTTCCTTACCACGTCTGTGGTAGCAGCTCCGTTGGGACTTTTTGAGAAATGGAGTAACATTTCTGATCCACGCATCATGGGTCCGACCTTCGTCCACTTGTTCAACTACCTTCCTTTGAAAGCGAACGTCACTGATGAAAAAAAATACTGGTCCGGTGACTACTGGCCACTCAAAAATGGGAACATCAATTTCCGCTGGAAGGCGCCGACTCCCACCGGCTTTGACCTCGTCTCTCCTTCGAAAGAAGAACTCCTGACGATGACTCCCGAGCAGATCATGATCCTCTCCCCGAGTGAGAAGTTCGACCTTCTGAGAGGCGACTACGAGTACTCACTAAAAAAAGAAGTCAGTAAGATCGCCAATCCCCAGGCCCTGGGTTGGGAAGGGATCTGCCACGGCTGGGCACCGGCGTCCATCAATCACAACGAACCCCTCCCAAAGGTCATGAAGAACCCGGATGGAATTGAGATCCCTTTTGGTTCCGCGGATATAAAAGGTCTTGTCAGTTACTTCTACGCCCACGCCTACAAAGTCCGCTCGACTAGGCAGATGGGACTGCGCTGCTACCGTGAGGAAACCGAAGGCGTCGCCCAGTGCACGGATGACCTTAACGCTGGCGCCTTCCACATCGTCCTCACCAACATGATCGGGATCCACAACACCGGATTTGTCGCTGACCTGGTCCGGACGACTCAGGTTTGGAACCATCCGATCTACGGCTACGAGTCCACCGTGGTTGGCCACTTGCCGCCGGGGCCCAGGGCCGCTCCCGGGACGGACACAGTGATAAGGCTTAAGACAGAGGTGAAGTACGGCAGTGAGTTCACTAATAACTGGGAAGCCACCAACGGAACGTCCCAGCAGGTCTTCTACACGAAGATCTTCGAATACGATCTTGAGCTCAGCACCTACGGGGATATCTTGGGTGGCGAATGGGTCTCGGAGAACAGGCCTGATTTTTTATGGATGAAAGATAAGCCCGCGGCTTTCACTGGTCGCTTCGCGCTCCTGGGCCAGCTCCTCAATGATTAGGCACGCTATTTCAATGGAATATAAAAAATCTTCTTATTGGTGGTGGAGTTTCCGTACCGGCTCTTCGCCACGATCCGCCAGAAAACCTGAGACCTTTGCTTTTTGAATTTCATTTTCTTTATCCCGCCTCGCACTTTCGAAACGTTGAACGGCTTCTTCTGACCTTTCCGGTAGAGTTCGAGGAAGTATTTGAAATCCCAGTGAGGTTCGCTCCAGCTGAAGGTCACCACACTATTGCGGTAGTTTGTTTTGAGCATCAGCGGATGCTTGATCAGAGAGATCTTATCGTAGACCTGATAGATCACCCGCTTGCGGGCCGCATGAGCGGCGCCTGTAAGCAGTAGAAGAATGAACAGCGCTTTTAGATAAGGAATCATGGTTCTCAGTTAGTTCGTTGGTGTTAACTCCCGTATCGGTCGGGCCCCGCTGAAATTAATACCTCATTGTCTGGACCGCAAAAGGCAGTATCCTCTAGGGTAACAAGGAAATTTCATTGAAGATTATTAAGATACTGCTGGTGATCCGGGACGGCTTCTTTAGCGATATACTCAAGTTTGTCTTGGAGGCGTACCTCAACTGCGAGGTGACACCGATCTTCGAAGACAACCTTGCCATCCAGAAGCTCAAAGAGGATAAGTCGAACTTCGACTTCGTGATCTACGACTACGACCCCTTCAGCAGCTTCGTCGATGACCTCCGGAAGAACTTCACCTCCTTCGCGAAACTCCAGTCCATCATCCTTTGCCAGCCGGAACACGCTCAGAACATCAGTAAGTTTGAAACGGAGACAGGGTATAAGATCCTGAAGAAAGATGACATTCCGCTCGGTCTCATCCGGCACATCTGCTCGCATATCCCATCCCCGGAACTGCTCAACGATTCGAACTACTGCCGGATCGGGATCCATTTCCTTTCCCGCTTCGATGGTATCAAGAAAAACCTATTTATTAAGATCGGCAGCGATAAGATGATCCAGATCTTCAAGGAAGACGATAAGCTGGTCCTGGCCGACATCATGAAGTACCACACGCGGGGGATCGAGTACCTCTATCTGAAGCGCTCTACCGCGGAGGCCATCGTCACCCAGCTGCAGCGGCAGATAAAAGTTTTTCTCAAGGCCAATAACTTCAAGTTCGTCCTGCGGGACGCTTCGGACTCGCCAGAGAGCCAGTTCGAACAGCGGATCATCCGCATCAATGAGGAGGTCTTCATCGACGACGAGTTCCAGAAAATCATTCTGGACTCAATCGAGCGGATGAAGTCCAAGGTCATGAAGGAGAAGCGGATCGACCTCTTCCTCTCGCACCTGATGAACATGCCCAACTACTTCGCCTTCTTCTCCCGCAAGGTCGAGCTCACTTCCATGTTCACCATGCTCATCAGCGAGAAGCTAAAGCTCTCTTCGAAGATCACCAGTGACAAGGTGATGTACGCGGCAGTGTTGTGCGACATCACACTCGCGGCGAGGCCAAAGCTCCTCCAGCTACGGGACCTCGAAGAGTTCAAGGCCAACATCGAAGAGCTGAGCGAAGAGGACCGCAGTTTTTTCCTGAGTCATCCACAGGAATGCGCGGCTTTGGCCAACAAGTTTTTCCAGACGTCCCCGGCCGACACCGGAGTGCTCATCCTCCAGCACCATGAATTGCCCGACGGATCCGGGTTCCCCGGGGGCCTGCGCGGTGATAAGATTTCTCAGCTCTCGGCCATCTTCATCATCAGTAACGACGTCGCCCACTACGTTCTGACCAACGAAGCCCCGTCCATCGACGAATACTTGCAGGAGAATAAATCCCGCTGGGACTTCATCAACTTCCGCAAACCCTACCAGGCGCTGCTGGAGATCCGTCAGGAAAAACTAAAAAGTCCGGTAAAGAAAACTAACTAGAGCGTGGTGCGCTTTAACCGGCGCACCTAAGCTTCCTCAACTCCAAATCTTTGGTAAATCTACTTAAATTTAGAGATAAAATTGCCCTTTGCCCTTCCAGATGAGTTGCTTCATCTGATTTCATTTTGGATTTTCCCATACCTCTCATCTTGACATGACCTATGATCCCTTCAGTAGATGCCCTCCTGTTTTTCAATCTTTCAATATCCTCATCATTTACTAACCAGTCCAAATGACCGCGCGGATGGATTCCAATTTCTGCAATTTCTGATTCCAAACAGGCAACGACATTCTCATCAGACCAAAACCCTTGGTCTCCTGTTATCGAGAGAGGGAAAGAAGAAAAAATCTCTTCAAAATGCTTTAATCCTTGACCCACTGACCTTGAATCTTCTAAACGAATCTCGTCCTTGGGTGAGAATCCAAAAGCATAATTCCCTTCAAGTTTTGCCAAAAACCATTTGCGACCAAATTCATTAAGCTTTCCAATTTTGCCCTTTCTTATACAGGTGACCATGGCCCTGCTGAGACTCAATATTTTTCCTTCTTTCATCTTCTGATTCTTAATAAAATAACGAATGTCTTTCAGCAGTTTTTCTCCCTTAACCGTAACGTCATTCCAGTCTTTTTTAAGATTCCAAGATAGGCCATAATAAAGAACAGAACCTGAGACAGAAATAAGATGCTTGATGACAGAACTTGCTTGCTTTTCAATTTTTTTCAATAGAGTTTTCTTCTCTAATTGACCTGCTTCCCCGCGAGTGACAAAAAAATAACCTTTGATATCCTTACCAATTTTCTTAAAATTTATTTTCCTTAAAATCTCTTTCGCTTTACTTGATCCCTCACTTTCAAGGTGCTTGAGGAGTTTCTCGCTCTTTTGAACAAGCTTGCGCATCATCGATATATCCGACGGGTAACAGATGTTTGCCTCCTGAACCGTAGAGTCGATGTCCATGAAAGCTGAACTTGTAAATCCAAAGTCGCGGGCCTTTTGAATAATAAGGGTTGAAAGATCTTTTGCCGTCTCTTCGCTGATTCTATTTCGGAATCTTGTATATTGTGAATGATCTATCCCCTGTGAAGACTTCTTGACTCCACAGAATATCATCGTTGGCCCATGGTATTTAATCATGTCTTCAAGAGTGCGGTCGGTCCATTTATTCATGGACTGGAGAATAAAGGCACCGAGATGAAGCCTGATGTTCAGTTTTCTCCCACTTCGCTTACGATTTTTATATAAATCATGGACGACAAGGTCGGCCATATGATTCCAAGGGACATTTTTTGCCAAAATAATCATTGGATGGGATCTTGGCACTGAAACTTCTATTTTCAATTTGTTTGGGATGAGATATTTTAAACCTGAGATGTCTAACGACATTGAAAAGCTCCTTTGAATTGGTTGTAGCAAACAAATTCTAGGAGCTTTTTTTTATTCTGAACAGGCCACAAACGAAATAAATCTAAATTTTAATCACTTTTTCAGCTTAAAGCGCACCACGCTCTATTTAGAACCCTTCAAGATCGTCTGGTGAGCGAGCTGGCCCTCAGAAAAATAAAGACAATGGACAAGGCAAATGAGTTTCTTCAAAAGCACTTCATTCATCTTTTTAATAAGCAGTTTGGTGTTGAAGCTGAAAATCCA
>DATLXA010000013.1:0-1603 GCA_035576105.1 Bacteriovoracaceae bacterium | reverse complement strand
GTGTGCCATCGCCTTTACCAAAGAGGCCAAGGCCATCGGCTTCGGCCAGATGTGCGAGCCGTTTTTTAAGCTCCAGGAGCGGATTAAAAAACATAACGTGGCCGTCTTCTCCTCCAACTACACTCTCTACGATGACATGTCTAAGAGAGGGATGAAAATCCTTGGCCAGTACACTCCTGACCTGGAGGTATATTCGGTGGACGAAGCCTTCCTGTCTCTGGAGGGTTTTAAACATTATGATCTTTACCAGTACGGACAGCGGATAAGAAGTGATCTGCTCAAGCAGACCGGGATTCCGGTCGGTGTGGGGATCTCCACCACCAAAGTACTCTCGAAAGTGGCCAATAAAATGGCAAAGAAACACTCGGGCGTGTGGATGATGACCACTGAGAAAGAAATCGATGAAGTGCTGAAGAAGTTTCCGGTCAAAGACATCTGGGGGATAGGCTCGGCGTCTACCCGCAAGCTTCAGATGCTGGGAATAAATACCGCCTATGAGTTTAAAATCTACAAGAATGAAAATCTCATCCAGAAGCTGCTCACTAAAACCGGCAGAGAGGTGCAAGAAGAGCTGCGGGGGGTGAGCTGCCTTCCGATGGAATCAGTGGAGGATAAGAAGAACATCGCCAACACCCGCAGTTTTGGCAGTGACGTGTTCGATAAAAAAGATCTCAAGGAGGCCATCGCCACTTTCTGTACCAAGGCTTCGGAAAAGCTTCGAGGGCAGGCAAGTGTGTGTGCGGGCCTCACGGTTTTTATCCACACCAATAGTTTTAAGGAAGTGGAGCAGTACTACGGGGTGGGGACACACCTTTTCCTGCGGGGGACCTCGGATACGGTGAAAATGATCAAAGCCGCTCATGGAATTCTGGAAAACATCTTCAAGCTGGGATTTGCCTACAAGAAGGGTGGGGTGATTTTAAATCACATCACCCCGGAAAGTGAAACACAGCTGGACCTTTTTAACCCGGATCCGGCAGATAATGAAAAGTTAAGCACGGTGGTCGATCTGATCAACAAGCGCTTTGGGCCGCTGACGGTGAAGAGTGCCGCCTGTGGGATCCAGCAGACCTGGAGGCTTCGGTCAGATTATAAGTCCAGAAGATTCACCACCAACTGGAATGAGATCCTGGAAGTGTAGTGATGGGGATTAAAGATTAATCCCAAAGAGTTGGTTTACTTTTTTGCTATCTCGTTGTGAATTCCTACTGTTTCTTCGAGCTGTTCACTGCGCAGCCATCGCCGCTCGACCGGCGCGTAGGCTGCGATGAACGGAAGGATCGCAATCATCCCCGGCACACCGGCCACGGTTCCACCAAATAAAATCGATATGAGAACTACTAACGGAGAGAGCTTCATCCTACTCCCGTAGATGTAGGGAATGAGCACGTACGTTTCAAGCATCATGTACGCAAAAAGGATCAGGACCATGGTGATGGCGGTCTCCGGGGAAACTACCAGCGCCAGGAAACCGGCAGTGGTCGCGTTTAAAATAAATCCGATGCCCGGCAGGATATCAAAGACCGCTGCCAGCACAGCGAGGGTGAGTGCACTCGGAACATCCAGAAGTGTGGCAGTGAGGTACACGACGATCGCAGCAAGG
>DATLXA010000012.1:0-187788 GCA_035576105.1 Bacteriovoracaceae bacterium | reverse complement strand
CAGGTCTCGCCGCTCCAGTGAGCGTGACCTTGAGCATCTCAAAGGACGGATTCACAACATTCAGCTCGATGACCTCATCACTAAAGAGAACTCCAAGCTCAAACCTCTGACCGTTTCAATCGCGGTGGATGAACACCGCCGAACTATTCTAGCTCTTGAGGTCTCACAGATCCCGGCATTCGGGCACCTAGCGAAGTTCGCCGTTAAAAAGTATGGAAGAAGAGAAGATCAGCACCACGCTGGGCTGACCAGACTCTTCGAGAGGATCGCCCCGATTGTCTCACCGGAAGTGGTGGTAAAGTCTGACGAGCACCAACAGTATCCGACCTTTGTTTCAGCGTACCTTCCCAGGGCAAAACATCTCACCTTCAAGAGTGAGCGTGGATGTATAGCTGGACAAGGTGAACTGAAGAAAGTCGGCTTCGATCCACTGTTTATTGTCAACCACACCTGCGCCCTACTGAGAGCGAACGTGAACCGGCTGATCCGAAAAACTTGGTGCACCACCAAGGATCCAAAGCGGCTCAAAGATCACCTGGATATTTTTGTGTGCTTTTATAATAAGGAGTTACTTGGACGAACATTAACACCAATATAGTCGGGCAGTTTCTAAGCAGATCTGAGCTTACTAGTGCCCAGCTGGGAATAGTGATCTCGCACCAGTTCCCGGGTGTAGCTCACGAAGTTCTGGAGGTTCTCGACGCAGCCAGGATTGTTCTGCGCGAGCTTTTGGTATGAGATGAACAAGAAGATCTGCTTACTCTTGAGGAAATCGAAGCTCGACTGAATAGAGAAATCACTCAGTGAACACTCACAGGAATCCTCCTTTTTCGCCGAGTACAGCAGGTTGAAGGCGTACCTGGATAAGTGCGTCTCCAGGTCCGCCGGGGACTTCCCCAAACACTCTTTTAGCATCTTGGTGTCGAGGAGAAAACGCAGCCTGCCACTGGTGGAAATCTTATCGGTGAAGCTCTCGGCTTCCATCGACAGTAGTAGACCGTCCATCGTCAGTTGTTCCAGAGAAACCACCTGAGCGGCGTTGAACCCGGGCCCGTACTCCGCGAGGATCTTCGACTTCAACCGGATCCGGAAATTCCGTCTGGGGAGCTTGCCCTTGAGCAGGTGCACCAGCACGAAGTCTTTGTAGGTGCTCTTGTTGAAGCACTCCACCACCGACATCCCCTTGAAGGGCCCGGTGCTAGAGATGCAGGAGACCTCGAGCGGCTTAAACGGGTCGATGCCGCCGGAGAACAGCAGTTGATTGGTGATGTACTTGTCGTAGAGATCGTACATGCTGATCTCCACCACCTTCGAATTGGTCCGGACCCACACAGGTATCCTGGCGAGCTTCGCCAGTCCCGCCTCGCGCAGCTGGTAGTCTTTGAACAGATCCGGGTCGGATTCCATCTGCGCTTTCACGGCGTCACAGGTCTCGTCGAAATCGGCCCAGTGGAAAACCATGTTGCCGTTTCCGCTCAGACAGAATTCTTCTCCCAGGGATTTGTGGAGGTTGGATTCTCTGAGGAAGGCCGGGGAGAAGTCCAGGGAGAGATTGAGTAACGACATATGACCCTTTTTTGAAAGCCCGAATAGCTCTTATTTTACCTGGAACCAGAAAATTTCAATAGGATTTTATTTTCTACCCAAGGCTTCTGACGATGGTGACGAAGGACTGGTGCTCTTTGCGGAAATGGGCAAAAGAAAAATAACTAAAAATGAGCGAGATCCCAAAAGGGATGAGTAGGCTCATGACTATGTCACTGAAATTCAACTGGATGGGCAGCTGGCGTTCGACGAAGATATCGGGCATCAGATCATGCCCGTGCAGCTCAAGCATTTTCAACGCCAGGTACCCGCCGATTCCCCCTAGGGAAACGGTGATGGCCGAGAGGATCAGGGTGAACTTAAAGCAGAGCTTGATGAGCATTTTTTGCCCCATTCCCAGTATCCAGAAACTCATCAGGTCCCGTCGGATTTTCGAGTAGAAGATCATAAGTCCGGAGGTGATGGCGATGGCCACCAGGAAACTCATGCTGATGAAGAGGAACAGCATCACCTTGGTCTCCAGGTTGAGCGACCACACCAAGGCCTGGTTCATCTTCTCCCAGCTCACCACTCTTTTGGATGACTCCGTCTCGGTGTTCAGGATCTTCTCCAGTGTCTTGGCAGAGACCTCTCCGAAGACCCGGATCTGATTGATCCCCCGTTGCCGCAGAAGATTATGGACCAGGTCCCGGCGGGTCCAGACCTCGAACTCATCGACCTCTGGGAGTTCGGTGTAGAGATAATCCGACAGGCCCTCGGAGACGAAACGCGGGATCTCCCCCATCAGCGAATCTGTGATCCCGGGGGCGATGATCTGGACCTCGTCCAGAAACTGCAGCTTGATCTTGTTGGCCAGGTCGTTGCCCATCACCAGGCCCTTGAAGTCTTTCTGCGCCAGGAACGCGGGCCTGTCATCGGTGAGATCGATGCCATGGAGCTTGGCGGGGGCCACGAAACTTCTATGCTTGAGCATCACCTCGACCTCGAGCTCGGAGTAAAATGGGACTCCTTCTTTGCGGAGGAGTTCTTTAACTTCTTCGGTGTCCGTGGAAGGCTCGTCGAAGGCGATCAGGTAGCTGCCGTTGACACTCTTGGAGCGCTCGACCAGACCTTTCTGGAGTCCTCCCATGATCCCCTGGATGACCATCAGACTAAAGGAGGAGATGAAGAGTCCCACCACCGCAATGAAAAGCAGCCGCTGCCGGGTCTTGGCGCGGAGGATGTAACTGAAAAAATAACTGAAGAAGGGCCAGACTCTCATTACAGGTCGTAGAACTTTTTCTTATCCTGCACCATCATGGATAAGAACGGCGCTGTCTGGTAGCGGGTTGGGCTCACTTCCTTGGAGAAATTGGTGAGCCGCTCACAGATCTGCTCGAGGCCCTCCTGGTCGGCCCAGCGGAGCAGTCCGCCTCGGAAGGGCGGAAAACCCGTACCGTAGATCATGCCGATGTCTACTGTCGCGGCCTTGTCACAGATCTTATCGGCGAAGACGTAGGCGGCTTCGTTGACCATGGGAAGGAAGAGCCGCATCTGGATCTCCATCTCATCTTTCCTGATCTTCTTGCCTGGCAGAAGTGCTGCCACCTGGGAATTTTTTCCCTTAGGTTTACCTTTCTCGTCGTAGAGGTAGAACCCTTTTTCGTTCTTCTTCCCCAACAGCTCGGCTTCATAGAATTTTCCGGCGAGCTCACTCGGCTTCGCCCGCTCTCCCAACCCCTCGTGCATGATCTTTCCGACCTTCACACAGACATCGAGCCCGATCTCATCCATCAGCCGGCAGGGCCCCATGGGCATGCCGAAGTTCAGAGCGGCGGCGTCCAGGGCTTCGACACTCACACCCTCCTCCAGCAGGAAAGCAGCTTCGTTGAGGTAGGGTGCCAGGATCCGGTTGACCAAAAACCCCGGGCCGTCTTTAACTACGATGGGAGTCTTCTTCACGTCCAGGGCCCACTTCACCAGAGTGTCGATCACTTTCTTATCGGCCCGCTGGTGGGTGATGATCTCCACCAGGGGCATCTTATTGACCGGGTTAAAGAAGTGCAAACCCGCGAAGCGAGAAGGGTCCAGCAACGCCTTGCTCATCTCCTCGATGGAAAGGGAGGAGCTGTTACTGGTCAGGATGCAGTCTTTCTTCACGTACCGCTCCACTTCGGAGAAGACGGATTTTTTAACAGTCATGTTCTCCACCACGGCCTCGACCACCAGGTCTACGTTCCTGAAGCCTTCGAAGTTCAGGCTGGGTTCGATGGAGCGCATTTTGCGGTTGAACTCGTCTTCACTTATTCTTTTTTTCTTGAGCATCCCGGAGAAGTTGATCGACGCCTGCTTGAGACCGAGCTCCAGCGCCTGAGTGGTGAGGTCCTTCATCAGTGGCGCTTGGTTATTGTGAGCGAAGAGCCAGGCGATCCCACCCCCCATCACGCCGGCGCCCAGGACCGCGCCTTTTCTGACGGTGGGGAGGGACTCCTTGTTTTCAAGCTTCTTGGAGTTATCTGTCAGGAAAAAAATGTGCTGGAGATTCTTGGACTGAACACTCTGCGAGAGCTCGGCGAAGGCCTGGGCTTCGATGGAGAGGTAGTCAGTGCGGTTTTTCCCGTGGGCCGTCTCCAGCACCTCGAGGATCTTCAAAGGCGCAGGGTAGAAACCTTTTGAGGTCTCCAGCACCTTCTCCCTCGCTTTCTGAAAAATGATCTTTCTGGTTAAAAAATTATTCATGGCCGCGGACTGGATCTCGTCTTTGAGAGATTTCTTCAGGCCCGTTTTTTTCGTCAGAAGATACGCGGGAGTTAGCTCCACCAGCCGCTCCGCAGGGAGCAGGGCGTCCGCCAGTCCCATCTTTAGCGCATTCTTTCCTTTGATCTGCCGTCCGGTCAAAATCATGTCCAGCGACGAAGTGAGGCCCACTTTCTTGGGTAGGCGGTAGGTTCCGCCGAAGCCGGGCAGAACACCCAGCATCACCTCCGGGAGTCCCAGGGCGGTCTTCGGGTTATCAGACACGAAGATCTTCTTGCAGGCGAGGGCCAGTTCTAGACCACCGCCCAGGCAGACGCCGTCCACCAGTGCGACGGTGGGAAGCTTCAGGTCATCGATGGCGTTGAAGATGGTATGCGACTCGTCCAGCGCGCGCAGGGCCTCGGCTTCGGTCTTGAGCGAGTTGATCACCGAGACGTCCACGCCGGCGAGGAACACGCCGGGTTTATGAGAAAAGAAACAAACCCCTTTCACTGAATTTTTTTCTTCTAGCTCATGGGCGAAAACCACGGCCCGGCTCAGTTCTTCCAGTGTCTCTCTGGTGAAAGTGGTCATGGATTTTTTTTCGAATTTCCCGAACCCGATCCACAGCAGGTCGTGCTTGGTCTCGACGGTGATATTTTGATAGCTCATAATTATTCTCTCTTAGAATTTAAGATTCTCGATAATGACCGCTCCACCCTGCCCGCCGCCGATACAAAGGCTCGCCAGCCCGTACTTGAGCTTGCGGCGTTTGAGTTCGTGGGCCAGGGTCACCACCAGCCTGGATCCGGTGGACCCCACTGGATGCCCGAGGGCGATCCCTCCCCCGTTAACGTTGAGCCGGTCAAAAGGAATTTCTCCGATCACCTCGTCGATGCCCCACTTACTGGAGAGGGTTTTATCTTTCATCACCTTGGTGCAGGCGATGACCTGTGCGGCGAACGCTTCGTTGAGCTCGAAGAGCTCCAGCTGCGAGAGCTTCATCCCGGTGCGCTTGAGGATCCCGTGTGTCGCCAGGACTGGGCCTAGACCCATCCGCTCCGGCTCAAGTCCCGCGAAGTGATAATCAACCATCCTCGCCATTGGTTCGAGGTTGTATTTCTTGACCGCTTCTTCCGAAGCGAGCAGCCACATAGAACCACCGTCAGTGATGGGACACGCGTTCCCTACTGTCACGGTTCCTGTTTCTTTTTCAAAGTACGGTTTGAGCTTTGCGAGGTTCTCAACAGTCGAGTTGGCCCTGGGCCCGACGTCATCGGCCACCATCTTGTCGTGCTTGGCCCCGGCAGTGATGGGCAAGATCTCCTCACGGAAGAACCCTTCTTTGGTCGCGGCCACGGCTTTTTGATGAGAGAGGTTGGCAAACTCATCTTGCTCCAGCCGGGATATTTTAAACTCCCGGGCCAGCGTCTCCGCGGTCTGTCCCATGTTCTTTCCGCAGAACGGATCGGTGAGCCCTTGCTCGATGGCGATGACCGGTGAGAGGAAGTAGGGCCTGAAGGACGAGAAAGTTTTAAGCTTGTGGGCCGCGGACTTGGCCTTCATCAGTTCGATGAAAAACTCCGTCATGTGCTTGTTAAACATAAGTGGCATCTGGGTCATGTTCTCGACTCCGCCGGCGAAGATCAGGTGGTTTCTGCCGGAGGAGATTTTGTCGTAGGCCTGCGCCATGGCCTCCATCCCGGAAGCACAGTTGCGGTGGACCGAGTAGGCAGATGTTTTCTTATCCAGTCCCGCTTCGAGCGCAATCACCCGTGCCACATTGGGGTACTTGGCCGGGGTCCCGGTGTTTCCCACGATCACTTCATCGATCCCGTCGGTGGGCAGGGCGTACTTGTCCACCAGGTGCCGGACCAGGTAGTGGCCTAAGAAGGGCGCCTGAATATCTTTTAGGTCCGCGCCGGACTTGACGTTCGGAGTGCGCTTCCCGTCTACGAGATACACTGGTTTCATACATAATCCTTTACTCTAAAACGAATGGTGCTTGAGTGGATATTCTAGGATAGATGAAACCAGACCCGAAGAAAAAAGCAATACCGTCGGATATAAAAAAGCCCCCGGTGACGGAGGCTTTTCTGAGGAGAAATTGTCGAAGTATGTTGGGATAGAACTAAAAAATTACTACCGCACCAACGAACATCGACAAAGCGTTTGCGTTGATGATTTCGTCACCTAACTGCTGCAGCCGACCCTGGTCTGGAGAGTTGAACGGGTTCTTCGAGTTCTCGCTGGATAAGCTGTTCCCGAGACCGGTGGAGTACGCGGCTTCCAGGTTGATCCCGAAGCCCGGGGTGATCATGATCTCAGAGCCGGCCATGATGGTCCCGGTGGCGTAGCTGTTTTTATATTCTTCACTTCCGAAGGCGTAGCCCGGCTGAGAATAGGCCTGGTTGTCGGTGTAGGCCATGGTGGCCCGGCTGTACCCAAGGCCTGCTCCCAGGTACGGACGGAAACGGGCACCGTTAGTTATGAAGAATTTTCCGTAGAGGTCCAGTCCCATCGAGCGGTATTTAATCTCTCGTCCGCTGGCACCGTAGGCCCCGGCGTAACCCTGGTTATACGGTTGGTTGTTAAAGCCGTTGTTGGCGAAGTCCTGAGTCTTGAGCTGAGCGAAATTGAAACCGATACCGATGCTGAATCTGGAATTGATGTTGGACTCGAGCCGCAGACCCATCGCAAGTTCGGCTTCGATCTGTTCTTTCTTACCGCTGAAGCTAGTGGCCCCGGCGTAAGGCAGGAGTTTGATGTTTTCGACGTACCCACCCCAGGCCGGGCCAGAGGAGATTTCCGTCGACACTACCGGTGCGTGATAGGCCGGAGCCGCCTGCGCCAAGATGATCTCCTGTCTGATTTCTTCTTTATGTTCACGGGTTCCGCCGTACAAAGATTTATACGGATCGCAGTCCCGGGACTTGAGCTCTTCCATGATGCATTCGAGTTTTCGCTGGTTCTTTTCGTACTCTTTATTGAACTGCTTGATCGCCTTGGTGGATTCGATCTTCTGGTCGATGTACTGGTCCTGGCTGTCGAGGAGCTTATCGGTTTGATTGGCGAGCTTTCCTAAGTCCTTGGCCTTTTCTTTGTTAAGTTCTGTGGACGTCTTCTGCTTGCGCAGTTCAGAGCGGATCTGCTCAAGTTCTCCGTCGGTCACGGGCCTGTCGGCCAGGTACCCATCGACGTTGATCGGATCAGAATTGAGCACCTGCTCTTCTTCCTGAGCGTAGGCAGTGGCAAAGCTAAGAGCGAGTGCCAGGACCAAAAGGTTTGATGACTTCATACTTTCCTCCTCAAAGGAATTTTTACAATTTGATGAGAGGATAGAGTATTAACGCATTGCGAGGAAGGATAAGTGATTGTGCATGTAACAATTACCACGGGTGTCGATCTTATTTGATGCCAGTGGCCTTAAGTACTCAGAATTTGATTCTTATCTTCTTAAAGGAAAGCGGCTGTACCTACCCGTAGGATCGGCCGAAAGGGTGTCCCGGTATGAATTTAAGGATTTTGAGATCAAGCTGTTTGGATTTTTTATGAGGTACTCATCCATCTTTTTAAAAAAGGTTACACCGAGACCTACCGAGACCACCAGGAGTAAAAGGTACTCCACCGATGTCTGTCCAAGGTTGGTGAGAGGTCTGAAGTGTCTCATGGCTTAAGTATAACCTAATTCCCCTCAATTCCATAGCAGAGGGCCAATTGTCCCAGTGACTGGTACCGGAAAGGCCCCCAGTATTCAAATCCCTTAACCGGTCTATCCGACTCGGAGATCTCCAGCGGCAGGCGGTTCAGGACAGCCGCTTCACTTTTTCTCCTGGTTTTTAAGGGTCTTAGATCGAGGGTTACGCTGGTGGAGCGACCCAGGACTGCGGAGCCTTTTTCAAAGGGCAAAGACTTGGCATCTTCGCTAAAGGATTCCAGGAGATGCCGGTCGTAGAATCCAGACTTGGAACCCGGGAGTTCGGGATAGGGCCAGTGGTAATAAGAAAGGTCCTTACTTTGGGCGAGGACCCGGTAGGGCCTGTGCGAGCCGAGCTTGTCTTGGGCAGTGATGAAGGTAAGACTGGTGGGCGGATGCGGAGCCGAAAACCGCTTCTCCGGGGCCATCTGCGTCTTCCGGTAGACCGCGTACGGGCCCTTCACGCTGAAGGGCACCTCCTCCGGCAGGTGCGAGAAAAAAAGAACGCGGTCGGCGGAGATCACACCTTCGAAACTCGCCAGCAGCAGATTCTCGAACTTACTTCCGTGGAGCTGCCAGTACTGTACCGTGCTCTCCTTATAGTCGCCACCGAGCATGATCAGACGGTGCTTGAGCTGAGTGGTGAGAAAAAAATCCTGGAGCCGGTAGATGGGAGAGAGGAGCCGGAAGAAATAAAAAGGCACTTCCTCGGGGGTAAGCCGAGTTTTGAGTTTCTCTTCAGCGGAGACCCCCAAGAGATGCAACAGGCCCGCGTACTTGAGGTCCTGAGACTGAGTGTATTCACGGTTGAGCAGTTCGGCGAAACGGGAGTAGATCCCTTTAAGCCACTTCGGGCCCTGGAGGTCGAAGCGAAGCCCCTTGGTCCGGGTGCTCATCTCATAGTTCTGCCCTTCGTAGCGGAGGAGCTCGAGCATGAAAGTCCGGTTGAAGTCAGCCGGGTTCTCCGCGTAAAAAAGATCCAGGTCTTCCACGGCCAGAAACTCCGGGTATTTCCGTAGCACCTCTCGCAGGTTGGAGTGCGGAGAGTCTCCGACGGAGAGTCTCTTTTCCGGGGTGATGAACTTGAGTGTTGCCGGGATGAGGAAGTGGCGCAGGTCGACCAGCTCAGTGATCTGGTACTTATTCCCTAGCCGGATGAGTGAAAGGATCTCCAGTTCGGAGAGAAAATTAGAGTGGTAACTCTCGGATAGGAACCTCTCGTCGTTGATCAGCAGAGTACTGCGCTTGCGTTTTAGAGAAATAATCCCCCGGACCAGTGAGAGAAGATTTAATCCGACGATGACTTCCTGGTACTTATTCTTCAGCATGAGACAATCTTATCGCGAAACTGCGGGTAGCGATTAAAAACTTCTTCCAGTTTATCGATTCCTGTCCTGCTCGCGTGATGCGTCTGAAGCCACCCGAGGAATTCTTCCGGACCGTTTACCTCGGTCATCATGCCCATGCCCGCCGCCAGATCATACTCAGAGGAGCGGTGGTTACTGGGCCCGCAGGCGATGCCATCGCTCCCGGAGACCAGTGGCTCCAGCACGGAGTGGATGCTGGTCTGAAAGCCGCCGCCGACGTAGGCCTTCCCGAAGTCTGAGTAGAGTTCGCACAGCACTCCTTTCTTGTTCAAGAGGTAGGTAGATGAATCAACTATGGTGGTGGTGTGGTCATCGAGCACAACGGTCTTCCCCCGGATGCGGTCGAGCGAGGTGCGGAAGGCCTGCAGGATCTCGGGGGTGAGTTGGTGCGGGACCACCAAGATGAAAACATCTTCCGGAAGAAGTTTCAGCAAAAACAGGTCCGAGGGCCAAGCATTGCCGAAGAGCAGCCGTTTTTCTCTGGGGTACTTCTCCATGATGGACTTCAGCTGCGGATACTCAGGGAGAAGCCTCTGAAAATTCTCCAGCCGGTGCACCAAGCGGCGCCTGATCTGCTCGATCCGGAAGTCGTGCACTTCTCCAGTGAGTCCCAGCAGCTTGGCGTAGTTCAGGTCCTCGCTGGTAGAAAAGTATAACTGCTGACTCGCTCTCAGGAACATCAGCTTGTACCACCCTGGAGCGACACCCTTGAGCCTCTCCCTTTTGAGACTCACCCACAGGAAGATGAGCTGGTGCCCGGGCCGCAGGGCCCACAGCAGAAGCTCCGGAAAAAAATCATACCTCACCATAACGAGCTTTCTGGCACTCACCCATTTACTGAAGTGCACTTTGTTGTTCGCCGAGAGCAAGGGAAACCGGAGGTAGCGGATCTGCCGGGGGTAGAGTCCGGCCAGTTCGACGATGGCCTTCTCGACACTCGGTGAGAAAAAAATGAGTTCCAGTTTCTTACCTGCCCCAAGCGCATCGCTCACCAGTCCCGCGATCTGCTGGAACTCTCCTTCACTGGAAAATTCAAAACACAGGTCTGCCTGCGCACCCTCGGACTTGAAAGACTGGCACTGCGCCTGGGCGTGGTTCTTCTGCTCAAACGAGAGTCGCTGCTTGACTTTTTTATTTCCCAGCAAGCAGAAGACCAGCAGCTTCAAGAGCGGAAAGTAGAGACACCAGTAAGTCACCACTAAGAGAGACCTCATGAGTGTGCCAGGATGCTCAAGGCAGCGGCCTTGACTTCAGCGACTCCGATCAGCTCCATGCAGTAGTGCCGGTCACGGTAGCATGCCGCCTTCCCCGTGGTTGAGCATGGCTTGCACCAGAGAGCTTTGGAAAGGTAGGTCGAGTTCTGGCCGTGCGGAGCGAAGCCGAACCTGGGATCAGTAGGGCCGAAGACAGTGACACAGGGAACGCCGTAGGCTTCGGCGATGTGGTTCATGCCCGAGTCGTTGCCGATGCAGATCTCTGCTCTGGAGAGAAGACTCATGCTCTGGGAGAGGCTGGTTTTGCCTTGGAGATTCAGGACTCTTCTGTTCCCAATGCCGTCGAAGGCTTGGCAGAACTTATCATCCGGCCCCGCCAGCACCACCAGTTGATAGGAGGTGGAGTCCAGCAGTTCCCGGGCGAGGCTTACGAAATTTTCCACTGGCCAGCGTTTATAAAAAAACGACGCCGAGGGTGCTAGCACCAGGTACTTTCCCTCGACCACAAAGACGGGTGGTTCGCAAAGTGAAGTGAGTTCCCGGTGCGGACCGTTGCGGAAATCCTGGGTTCTCCTGGTGGCGCTGGAGTCACTGAAGATAGATGCAAAATCTTTTAGGATCCGCACCACCTGCGGCTCCATCCCCAGGGCCTTCCATTTGAAGATCCGCTGGAGGGCCACGCTTTTTATCTTGGTCATGAGGAACCGCTCAACCCGTCTCTTGTCTACGGTTAGCGCTGGGATGTTCCAAAAGTGGCAGCGAAGCCGCAGTGAGCGCAGTGTCGCGTGCATGTCCAGGATGAGATCGATGCGGTCTGCTTGATGCAACTGCCGGAGCTTCAGCAAGAATCCGGAGAACCCTTCCCCTCCCCTGCGGTCGAAGCTTATGACCTGATCAACGCAGGGATGGGACGCAACCAGAGAAGAGAACTCCATGGAAGTGGCGAAACTTATTTTAATTCCAGACCCGTAGAGGGACTTGAGCCAATTGACCGTTGCTGTCTGAAGTACCACATCCCCCATGCTGGAGAACCGGACGAGTAAGATATGCATGGAGCTGATTATAGGCTACGGGGTCATGAATATGAAAGGTTGATTTTCTTCTCTTTGTTTTTTCAGACCCTGTTGGTTATACCTTCGCCGGTATTTCTCGAAACGCTCCCAGTTATCTTTCCCGTAGAGCTGCTCCAGATCAGAGGTATACTTCTCTTCCATGTCCAGCAGCTGGCGGCGCTGCTTGAGGGTGGGTTCTTGGTTCGGAAATTCCTGATCGAACTTCATCGACGCCTTGAAAAAATCTTCTTTCAGCCGCTGGTGCCGCTTAACCTTTTCCGGAGCGACCTGTAGTTCTTTTTCAAGATACTGCTGTTTTTCGTGCTCCATGGTGCCCGCCAGCTCAGTGACATCCTCAGAATACAAAACGTCAGTGGGCCCTGCAGACGGTTTGGACTTATTTTCGCCAGGCCCGGCTTGTGGTAGTGGTACCACCACCGAGCGACCCTCCACTTTCATCACTTCTTTAGTCTCCAGGACCACCCTTTCCAAGGGCGGGAGCTCCTCTCGCCAGACAATTTTATAAGTAAGAAATAGATTCACCGCTAAGCTAACAAGGAGGGCGAGTTTCATTTACCAGCGAGGAGCGCCGCCGCTTCCTTGGCAAAATAAGTGAGGATGATGTCCGCACCGGCACGCCGGAAGCAGGTAAGAGTCTCCAAGATCACCTTGTCATTGTCGATCCACCCGTTGTGAGCAGCGGCCTTAACCATGGCGTACTCGCCGCTCACGTTGTAGGCGGCGATCGGAAGATGGGAAGCTTGCTTCAGGCGGTAGATGACATCAAGGTAGGGAAGTCCTGGCTTCACCATCAGGATATCGGCGCCTTCGGCTTCATCCAACTTCGCTTCTCTCAGCGCCTCTCTTCCATTGGACGGATCCATCTGGTAGGTCTTCTTGTCCCCTTTCTTGGGAGCCGAGTCGAGAGCTTCTCTGAATGGCCCGTAGTACCCGGAGGCGTACTTAGCGCAGTAGCTCATGATGAGTTTATTCTCAAAGCCACTCTTGTCCAAGGCAGTCCTGATGAAACCGATGCGGGAGTCCATCATGTCCGAGGGGCCAATGATATCCACCCCTGCCTCGGCTTCGCACAGCGCTTGCCTTGCCAGGACATCGAGAGTGGGGTCGTTGAGGATTTCGCCGGACTTAGGATCCACCAGCCCGTCGTGACCGTCGGAGGAATACGGATCCAGGGCAATGTCTCCCATCACCAACATCTCCGGCAGGGCCTCTTTCACCGCTCGTATCGCCCGGGCGTTGAGGCCCTTGGGATTGTACGCTTCTCTGGCGTCCGGAGTTTTTAGTTTCTCTTCGACAGCCGGAAAGAGGGCGACGCACCGGACACCCAGCTCGAAGAGCTCCCGGCATTCCTTGAGCAGCTCATCGATAGAGAGCCGAAAATGTCCCGGCATTGATTTTATGGGTACGCGCAGGGCCTTCCCGTCGACAACGAACAGAGGAGCGATCAGGTGGTCGGCGGTGAAAGTGGCCTCTCTCACCATCCCACGGATGGACTCGTTGAGACGGTTCCTACGGGGTCGGCTTACTATCATGTTCTACCTTCTGCATGGATTTATAAACGAGGGCGTACATCTGGATCTGTTTCATCATCGCCGAAAGGCCATTGGTCCGGTTCATCGAAAGGTGCTCGGTGATCCCCACTTCTTTGAGGAAGTCGGGCCTGGTGCTCAGGATCTCATCCGGAGTCGAGTTGCTGTAGACACTCACCAACAGGCCAACGATTCCTTTCACCAGCAGCGCGTCCGAGTCGGCGTAGAAGTTCACGATCCCGTCTTTGAACTCCGGGTAGAGCCAGACCTGGGACTGGCAGCCTTTGACTTTGAACTTCTCGTCGCGCTTCTCTTCCGGATAGGGTGCTAAGTGCCTTCCGAGTTGAATCAGCTCCTTGTAGCGGTCTTCCCAGTCATTGTACTTCAGGAAACGGTCTTTTATCTGAGTAGTTTTATCTGACATGTTCACAAAAAATTCCTTCGCGTAGGGGCTCATTATGCTCTGATATTAAGGCTTCGTCAAAAATCTCAAGATTCTATTTAGAACTCCGAAAGAGTTCCTAAGAGGAAATGCTTTATGGCAACTTTTGATTTAAAACCACTGTCCCCGGAAACCATCGAAGAGATGGAGTTCGTCCCAAGCGATCTGTGGATGGTGAAGTTCAACCACGAAGAGTTCGGCCCCTTCGACACTAAATCTCTGAAGCACTACGCCCTCGAACACGACGGACTCTTCGCCCGCACACTCGCCAGCCACGTCGACCCGAAGAGCTGGCAGCCCTTCTTCGACTACCCGGAGTTCAAACGGGCCGAACCGAGTCATAAAGTGGGGCAGAAGTACTGGGTGCTCGAAACGGGACACAAGTCCCATCCCCTCTATCATAAAGACGTCGAGAAGAAGCTCGAAGATGGCACGCTGTCGATGACAGACCAGATCTCACTGGATGACGGACACAGCTGGCAGAAGATTTATCTACTGGAGAGCTTCGACCAGATCTTCCACTCTGCCGATGAGCTCCCGGACTCACCGCTCGCGATGTCGCTGGACAACTCCGACGCGTACCGGCCCGACAAAGAACAGCCGGTGGTCAACAAGGCTCAGGATGACCTCATCTCCATGACTTTTTCCAGCCAACAGAACCTGAAGAATAAGGCCGTCGTCCTAGACGAAGCTCTGCCCTCTCAGAAATCCACAGACCTCAGTCAACAGATCATGGCCTGGTTGGTACCGGCGACCGTCGCCCTCTTCGTTATCATGGGCATGGCCACCTACAACTGGCTTTCGACCTCCAAGAATCCTCAGGACTCCGTAGCCGATGCCGCAGGCACCTCTGAGACTCCGAGTGCTGAAGCTCCGGAAGTCATCATGCCGAAGTTCGAGCAGGCGCAGGCCGAGCTCCCACCGGTAGAAGAAGTCAAACGCGCGCGCCGACGTCCGGCCAGTGTCAGACAGATGCCCCGGAAAAATAGGACCAGAGACCAGAGAAACAACGAATCAAGCTACCCCACTCAGATTGAAACGCACGTCAGTGACGAGCCGATTGATTCCAACAATGATACATCTTTGGATGAGAGTCCACCGGTTGAGACCTCTCTTGCCGATGACCCCTCACTTGATGCAGCGATGAATACTTCAAGAAAAGAAGAACCACGCGAAGAAGCCCCTGTCGAAGAACCGCAGGAAGGGTCGACGGAAGAGGCCCCGGCAAGAGAGCAGGATCCAGCTGCGGAGCCGGCGGTGGTCGAAGAATAATTGACCCTCAATCTATACAGCGAATCTTCTTCTGGTATATGATGACGCCGTGACAAACTCTCCCCTTTCTCATCTTATTTCGTTATTCCGTGTACCTGAAACTCCAGGAAGCATTTTCGTTTCTTTGGAAGGCATCGAGGGGTCAGGGAAAACCACACAGATCAAGGAAATTGAGAGTTTCTTTGTGAAGCGAGGGATGAGGGTCCTGACCCTGCGAGAACCTGGCGGGACTTCATTCGGTGAAAAGCTCAGAGAGGCCATCCTGCAAAGTGAGAATCCCCTACACCCATTAGCGGAATGCCACCTGTTCCTCGCCTCCCGCTCCCAACTTCTACAGGAAAAGATCCTTCCTTTTCTGCTGGTCCCCGGCTCGGTGGTGATCTTAGACCGCTACATTGACAGTACACTCACCTACCAGGGAATCGCCCGGGGCCTGGGCTTTAAAACAGTGCTCACCTTGCATCAACACGATCCGCTGAACCTTCTTCCTCACCGCACTTATTTTTTGGATATTGACCTTTCGCTCTCCTTGCAACGCCAGGACAAGCGGGGCAATAAGAAAGATTATTTCGAAGCTCAACAACAGGAATTCTCCCAGAAGCTCATCGACGGCTATAGAGAACTCTGCCTGCTCTTTGACGGCCGGATGGTGAAGATCGATGGGTCTGCGCCTGAGAGCGAAGTGACAGCTCAGATCCTCGAAGACTTAGAAAAGCATCTGGCATGAACCCACTGGAAAACTTACTCAACCAGGCCAGGTCCGGGAAGCTCGGGCATTTTTACGTCGTCGAATCCGGCGGCCACCAACTGGCCGCCACCCAGGCCCTGACAGCATTTGTCCACTCTTTCATAAAAACTTATTACCAGAAAATCGAAGGTCAGAAGTCCACCATAAGTCATCTGATGGACCACCCGGACGTCATGGTCCTGGGGAATCTTAAGTCAGAAACGCAGGATGACCAGGACGTAGAAACCAAGGCCTTCAGTGTGCTAGAAGCAGAACAGTTCGCAAGATTTTTTGAATTCAGACCTGTGCAAAGTAAGAGGAAGTTCGCGGTCATCACACAGGCCCACCGGCTGCCTGCCGTCGTGGCCAACAAGTGGCTTAAGCTTTTGGAAGAACCGACAGGAGAAGCAACTATATTTCTGCTGAACCCGAGACGGCAAAAGCTCCTGGACACCCTCCATTCCCGAGCGATCCATTTACGTCTTCCCCAAGAAATCCAACAGCATGATAAAAGTGACTGGGAAGGTCTTCTGGAGAATGTAAAAACCACACCTTTATCTCAGTTTCTTGAAACTTACAGCAGGGGTCCAAAAGAGTTAAGTTTTTGGGTCAACGAATTGATCACATGGGAAGCTTCGCAGCTTGATCATTTGACACCCAAGAGTGACTTGCTTGACTGGGTGAAATATTTTCAGTTGATGGAAACATTCCATCAACCAACTGCAACAAAATGGACACTTTTTTATTCATACCTTAAAGACCATGTTTTATCCCGCCAGGATCATTGACATACCACAGAAATAAATTCAAGATTAGTGAATGATAAACGACCAAATTGCTGAAGAGGAAAACCTCCCTTTAGCGGATGTTATACTCTCCGAAGAAGAGACTACAGAAAAATTAAACGAAGAACACGATGCGGAGGAAGAATCCAGATTCAAGATCGGCCAATCCCTTCGTTTCGTCCGGGTGAGGTTTCCGGGCAACTCCCGTTCCTTCGCTTTTCTTGTCGGTAAAAGAAGAATCGAATACGGTCAGAAAGTGGTGGCGATGTCTGACCGTGGGATGGCCGTGGGATACGTAAACTCCTTCCCCTATGATGTTCCGTTCAACAAGGCCATGATGCCCGTCCGGAGCATCTCTAAGGTCGCCACCGAAGAAGACATCGTCAAAGACTTGGATGCCTACCATCAGCAGAAGAACGCGGAGAATATCTGCAACGATCTCATCGAGCAGTACCACCTAGATATGCACTTGACTCACGTGGAGTTCACCTCCTTCGGAAAGAAGGCGGTCTTTTATTTCATCGCTCCTTCCAGAGTCGACTTCCGTGACCTGGTCAAAGACCTGGTCGGTCGGCTCAAGACCCGCATCGAGCTGCGACAGATTTCTGTCAGAGACAGGTCCGCGGCCATCGGTGGTCTCGGTCCCTGCGGGCGAGAACTGTGCTGCTCCTCTTTCCTTACTAAGTACGGAAACGTCGGCATCAAGATGGCAAAGAACCAAGACCTGACACTTAACTTCTCTAAGCTCAACGGAGTCTGCGGCCAGCTCAAGTGCTGTCTTCAGTACGAAGATGAGGTCTACCGAGAAAAGCGCAACCGCCTCCCGAGAGAGGGTGACTACATCACCACTCATACCGGAGAGATGGGTCGGGTGGACCGGCTCCACCTGCTGAGCGAGCAGTTCGTGATGATGACCAACCAGGGTGTCCGCAAGCGCTACGTCTCCGAGCACTACAAAGATACTCTTAGCAGAGAGACGGCCAACTTCCCGAAAGAGTTCGAGAGCGTCTCCGATGAAACCCACACAGTGATTGGCCTGGACGAGTCTCTGGCAATCAAGCTCAAGGCCTTCGAAGCTGAAGTTAAAACGTATAAAGAAGGTAGCAAGAGCTACGCCGAAGATATCTTCCAAGATCTTTTCGGTGAGGCTTCACTAGGCATTTCATTGCCTGAACTCCAAGAACCTGATTCCTCCAGAGCACGTCAGTATCTCACTCCCGATGATGAAGAGGAGCTCTCTTACACTCCAAGTGAAGACGAACTGTTGCCGGAAGATGATGATTCGGTGGTGGTTCAGAAGACTGCTATCAGCAGCGGGCGTCCCTCTCGGCCAGCTCCGCCCACCCGTCCACAGCAGAACCTTCCTCCGCGGGGAGATAGGGTTGGGTCACGCAGTGAGGGCCCTCGGAGTGAAGGAACACGTAGTGGTCCGCGGGACGATCGACCTCGAGATGACAGGCCTCGGGACGACAGGCCTCGGGACTCTGGTCAGCGTTCACAAAGTTCAAGAAATGATAGACCTCGGGACGATAGACCTCGGGACGATAGGCCTCAGGACGATAGGCCTCAGGACTCAAGTCCTCGCGAAGGCGCTCCTAGAGATAATCGACCACGTAACCCTAACCCTCAAAGTAGAAACCGCCCACCCCGGTAAGATATGAGGCTCCTTCATACTTCAGACTGGCACTTAGGGAAAAGACTCTTCAAGCTCGACCGCTCAGAAGAGCATGCGCTATTTTTAAACTGGCTAATCGAAACTCTAATCCGCGAAAACATCGACGTGCTCTTAATCGCCGGCGATATCTTCGACACGCCCACTCCCCCACACCAAAGCCTTGAGTTGTTCTACCGCTTCCTTCACCGGGTTTCCACAGAGACCAAAGCGCAGACCCTCATCATCGCTGGCAACCATGATTCCGGAGTCCTGTTGGAAGCCCCTTCGCAGATCCTGGCCATGCACCGGGTGAAGGTCTGGGGCAAGCTCTCACCCAGGCCATCCGATCACTGGCTGAGCATCCGCCGGGGTGAAGAGAAACTTGATATCTGTGCCATACCTTTTTTTAGATCATACGAACTCCTTCCACAAGGTGAGGGAGATATCCTGCAGGCCCTCGGCAGGTACCTCACACTGGAGCGGTCTGGTCCTCAGCTCCTCATGCTCCACCACCTCGCGGGCCTGTATGAAGCCGCCGGCTCCGAGCAGGTGATCTCTCTGAGTGGAATCGATTCGATTCCGGCCGCCATCCTCAAATCTTTTGACTACGTGGCCCTGGGGCACATCCACAAGCCTCAGAAGATCGGGCCCAACTGTTACTACTCCGGCTCTCCCCTACCGATGCGCTTCTCCGAAACCCTGAAGAAGTCGCTGGTGCTGCTCGAACTCAAGGATAATCAAATCACCAGTTCGATCTTGCCGCTACCGGTCTTCCGGGATCTGGTGAGCATCAAGGCCAACGGAGAAAATTATGTGGAGAAACTCCGTTCGATCGAGAAGTCTGGAACCCTCACGCCAGTGGTTGAGGTCCAGCTAAGCTTAAGCGCTCCCCGGGTGGGAGTGATCGATCACATCAAGCAGCTGCTGGAAGAAAAAGAAATGGAGCTCCTCTCTTTCCTGCCGGTCTACCCACAGGCGGAGAAGAAGCACAAGAGACACGAGAAGCTCTTCGAGCTCTCCCCTCTTGAACTCTTCGAGGAATTCTACGCTGCCAAGTACCCGGACGCCGAGGTGCTGCCGGTAGAGCTGGAGCATGATTTCCGGGCCCTGCTGGAGAAGGTGAAACATGCGTCTGCTCCGACTTAGGATCAAAAACATCGCGTCTCTTAAGGGTGAGCATGAAGTGGACTTCACCGAGATCATCACCCAGAGCCCGCTGTTCGCCATCACCGGTGAGACCGGCTCCGGGAAGTCGTCTCTGCTCAACTCCCTAGGACTTGTTCTCTATGGTCAGATCTACAAGAAGAACGTAGGCCAGCTAGACGTGGTCACACTCGGAGAGAAGGACGGCTCGATCGAACTGATCTTCAACGTTAAGGGAAAATATTATCTGGCGGACTGGAGGGCCAAAGTCCGCAAACAAAACGGCGAGTACTATTCGACTCCGCAGACGCCGGTACGGAATCTCTACGTCCTTGAGAAGCCCGAGTTCGGGGCGGCGAAGAACATTTCGTATCTGTCTACCCCGGAGTTGCTGAACCTGGACTTCGACCAGTTCTGTAAGTGCGTGATCCTCAACCAAGGAGAGTTCGCGAAGTTTCTGACGAGCTCCTTCTCGGAAAGGAAAGACATTCTGGAGAAGCTCTACCCCGGTGAACTCCTCGAGAGCATGGGCCGGGAGTTGAAATCCGAATTGGAGCAGCTGCAGAAGTTCCGGAGTGACTGCGAGATCGAGCTCGCAGCACTCAAGGGAGACGGCTACTCCGGCGCGAGCTTGAAAGAGCAGCAGCAACTACGGGAGAAGGAGTACACCGGGGCTTCAGGGATTTCTTCATTCTGCGAGAATCTCGCTGAGCAGTTCTTGGCCTTATCCAGCGGGCACCACAAGTGGCTCGAGACCCACCACAAGGTGGTAAGTCTCAAAGCGGAGATGAGTGAAGAGACTCTCCGGATGAACCAGTTCAGCGTCACCGCCAATGAGACCAGGAAGAAGTTCGAAGAACTCTGCGAGCTGCAGGAAAGGGAGAGGCCCAGGCTCCAGAGGCTCCTGAAGACCGAAGAGACGCTACTCAATACGCAGCAACAGTTGACGGGACTCTTGGGTAGATCTTCGCTGCTCGAGAACCGCCGGACGGAGCTGGCCCGGAAACTGACCGCACTGGACGAGAAGCGCCAGGAAACGGAAGCTCAGGTGCTCGCGTCCCGCAAGAATTTCACTTTGCCCATCGCAGAGCTCATCTCCAAAAGAGAAGAGCTCGAGGGATTTCTGGAGCTCACCCAGGAGCGGGAGTTCTTGGGCGAGGAGCTCAAAGGAAAGCTCGAACTCCTCAGTGGGCTCGAGGAAAGTGGCAAAGATCTCAAGGGGCAACTGGAGGCCATGCGGGCCAGGTTGAAACTCTTCCCCTCAGACCTGGTCCCCCGTTTAAAAAAGCTGGAAGAGGACAGGACAGCGGCAAATCTCCAGGCCGAGAGAAAACAGCGGGCCCTGATCAACTTCCAAGAACTCAGTAAGACGATCCAAACCACAGCAGTTGAACTCGAAACAATTCACTCGCGGTTGAGTAAACTCGCCACGACCAGGTCCCAACTCAAAGAAGAAAAAACGCCCCTGCTCCTCACGCTGAAACTTCAGCAGATAGCCGGTGCCATTGAAACCTGCATCGTCCACGGCGCAGCCACGGCGTCCGCTGCCTGTCCGGTCTGCCTGGGCCCAGTGAGTGCTACCCAGTGGGCCGAGCTTCGCTCCCAGCTCCAGCTCAACGACTTCGCCCGGCTCAAGGTCCTGGTTGAAGAAATTGAGCGCCAGGAGATCACCCAGGAAGAAGAGGAGAAGTACCTCCGCGCTGGTGCCACCAAGCTGAACGAAGTCTTGAGCTCGCGGCGAGCCCAAGCAGCTCAACTAAAAGGCCTCTCGGACCTACCGGTAGCTTCCGTCTCAGAGATCGAAGCACAGCTGCAGAATCTCCGGCAGTCGTCGTGGGAGTTCGACAGCGCCCAGAAAGATGAAAAACGAGTGGACACTGATCTCACCCGCTCCCGGATGATCTTCGCCAGACACCAGCAGGAAATGGTCGTCCTGAAAGAAAGACACCAGGACAAAACCCAGCGGCTGGAGAAGCTCGCGGAGGTGCTGACACCACTGCTTCTCGCGGGCGGGGTCCTGGAACCCATCATAACGCTGAAGCTCGAACTGCGGCAGCTGCGGGCCTACCAAGAGCTTGAGAGTTCACTGCAGAAATTAACCGCAGAACGGGCCCACGCTGAAGAACTGCTCGGGCAGCTCGCAAGCGACACCGCGCTGGTCTCTAAGGAGCTCACGCAAGTCAAGGCCCGCTGCCAGCAACTCCAGCTAGAGATCACGCAGGGCCTGGGCACGCAGAAGGCCTCTGAGCTGATCGCTTCCTTGAATCAGAAAGTGAAATCTCTCACCGACGAAAACTCCCGGCTCGAGCGGGACCTGAAGAACCACGAGCTAAGACTACGAGATTTCCAGGGCCGGCTTCATAATTTAAGTGAGCTGGAGCACGACTTCGAACTCCAGTTCGACCAACAGGCCCAGCGTGTCCGGGAGTCTGCGACCTTTAAGGGACAGCTGCCGCCGGAGCTTTCTACTCTTGCGGAGAACCTCCGGTCGCTGGACCTGGAGCTCAAGAGTCCCCGTTCACTGTTCATTCCGATCTGTGACTTTCTCACTCGCAAAAAAGAGGAACTGAGGTCTGTGATGAGTTTGGCCCGGGACGACCTCACTAGCGTGAGCGCCCGCTTGGCGGACTGGGAAAAGAAGCAGGAGAAGATCACCGCACTCGAAGTGAGGGTCACCGCTTACGGTCAGCAGCTTGCCCGCAAAGAAAGGCTGTACGAAGTCCTCGGCAAGGACGAGCTGCGGACCTTCGTCCTCTCGCTGGTGGAAGAGAACCTCATTGAACAGACCAATGACGAACTTCAAAAACTCTGCCAAGGCCGTTACGAAATTATCCACCAGTCCCGCAGGATGAAGATGACCCCCGAGTTCTACATCTTGGATAAGTACCGCGAAGGTGGGATCCGCAAAGTTTCTACACTCTCAGGAGGAGAGACTTTCATGGTCTCTCTTGCCATGGCCCTGGGCCTGGCCGAGCTGACCCGGGGTCAGGCGGAGATCGATTCCTTATTCATCGACGAAGGTTTCGGAACCCTGGACCAGGAGTCGCTGGAAGACGTGCTTGATATGCTCAAGCAGATCCAGACCCGTGGGCTGATGGTCGGGATCATCTCGCACATCAAACCGCTGACGGATTCCCTCCCGATAAACCTGCTGCTCAGTAAACGGCAGGACGGCACCTCAAAAATATCAACGCAGTACAATTAGGGCCTGGGCTTTTTTGGCAATAAGTTCACTTAGTGTTCACCCCAGCGGCGACCTATGGTAAAAACTCGCACACATGACTAACCAGGAGCTCCCCATGCGTTTTGCAATCTTAGGACTACTCGTCTCTGCTTCGGCTTTCGCGACGGAGTACGAACCACGAAAATTCAAATACACCCAGTTTTCCGACCGCATGGGGAACCAATCGTACTATGACTGCGAAGACGTCAGAAGAAACGTGATCTCATCACTCAAGGCCCTGGGAGCAACTGACCTGAACGTCAACTGCTACGGCGGACTCAACACCTTCGGCGGCTACCACACTCCCAACTCGATCAGTGCTAAGTTTTCTGTTCCCGTAAGCCTGACGGCCGAGACCGCACGCAAGACAACTGTGAACTTTAGGCCACAGGATGCGTTCTACCCGGCATGTGATTTGAACGTGGGAATCTTGGAAGAGATGTTACCGTTGTTTCCCAACGTCACGGTGGTCACGGCGAATAATTTCTGTTTTGATGGCAGGACTCGCTGGAACTACAGCTTGGAAGTTTTGAGATAATTTTTAGTTGATAGATGCTTAGAACGTTCTAGCTAGAGCAGTCTCCCTAGAACGTTCTAGTTGAGGTTTTAGTTTTACCTGATTTCCAAAAAGATTTGAGTCCAGTAAATGCGGCCTTTACTATTCTTGGCGAACCCCATACCTGTGTGAGTGTACCGTCTTCCTTCAAGGATCCGCTTGTGGCCGGGAGAATTCAGCCACGCCTTGAAGACGCGCTCAGGCGTTTTCTGGCCCCAGGCGATGATTTCGCCACAGAGGTTTCCTCTTCCCATGGAAAGCTTGATGCTGGAGCAACGGTTGCCAGAACCCTTGTGGCTGAAAGAGACTTTCCCGATCGCCATGCGCTTGCTGTGGTATTCGGCCGACTTCTCGATGTCATTTACGTAAGTCAAGGTCCCGTGGCCGATGTCATTCCGGTGATCGTTAACCAGCTCCATGTACTGTTCGGTCAGTTTGATTTGGGTTTCAAGTTCCTCACTTGTCAGCTCTAAGGCAAATGAGTTTGTACTGATGGCAATGATTGCCAGAATTTGTAAGATGTATTTTTTCATGAGCCCATTTTGCAAACTAGGCTTATGAGTGTCAAACAAAAGTTTTTGCTCAGATGTGAATGAAAAGCATCAAAAAATTGACAGTTATTTTTATTTTTTTTCTTATTATAGTAACTTAAAGCTCCACTCTGAAATTTTTTTTCGCGTCATTCGTCATGAAAAAAAAGTAAATAATTTAAAATTCTGCATTCTTCGGAGTGCGCGGAAATGGAATGACATCTCTGATGTTGGACATTCCTGAAATGTACATCACCGCTCGTTCGAATCCTAATCCGAATCCTGCGTGAGGAACCGAACCGTATTTTCTCAGATCGAGGTACCACCAGTAATTTTTCGTTTCCATCTTGAGCTCTTCCATTCTCTTAATGAGTTTTTCATAATTGTCTTCCCGCTGGGATCCACCGATGAGCTCTCCCACTCCCGGAACTAGCACGTCCATGGCACGCACCGTCCTTCCGTCCTCACTTTGTTTCATGTAGAAAGATTTTATCTCCCTTGGGTAGTCGGTCACGATGGTCGGGCGCTTGAAGTACTGTTCCGCTAAGAACCGTTCGTGCTCGGTCTGAAGATCCATTCCCCACGAGACCGGAAAATCAAACTTATGAGTCTTGGAGACCTCCGTGAGAATTTCTATGGCACTGGTGTAGGTGATCATTTCGAACGGTGAGTTCATCACGTGTTCGAGGTTCTTAAGATTATCCGGGGCGTACCTGCTGGCCAGGAACTCGAGCTCGTCTGGGCACTGCTCGATGGAAGAGCGGATGAGGTGTTTGACGTAGTTGGTGGCTAGTTTTGCGTTGTCTTCGAGGGTAAAGAAAGAGGCCTCCGGCTCCACCATCCAAAATTCTGATAAGTGCCTTGCGGTGTTCGAGTTCTCCGACCGGAAGGTTGGCCCGAAGGTGTAGACACGACCCAGGCCACCGACGGCGAAGGTCTCAGCTTCCAATTGTCCGGACACGGATAAAAAAGTTTCCCTACCGAAGTAGTCTTTAGAGAAATCAATCTGTCCCTTATCTGTGCGGGGGAGCTTGTCCATGTTGAGTGTCGAGATCCGGAACATCTCACCGGCGCCTTCGGCGTCTGACGCCGTGATGATGGGGGTATGCAGGTAAGTAAACGAGTCATTGGTAAAAAACTGGTGAGTGGCCTGCGCCAGGACGTGCCGGAGACGGAAGACGGCGGAGAAGGTATTGGTCCGCGACCGGAGGTGAGCGATCTCTCGCAGGTATTCCAGCGAGGTTTCTTTTTTCTGGAGCGGATACTCTTCACCGTTGAGACAGTAGACATGCACTCTCTTTGCCTGAAGCTCGAGGGGCTGCTTCCCCTGGGACGCCACCAGCAGTCCCTCCACTTCCACCGATGAACCCATGGTGAGTTTTATCACTTCCTCGTAGGTCGGCAGGCTCGCGTCCACGATGACCTGAAGGTCTTTCTGGGTGGTCCCGTCGTTAACCACCATGAAGCTAAATTTTTTGGACTGCCGCAGGGACTTGATCCATCCCTTGACGATGATCGTCTGGTCCACCGGTTTGGTTTCAAAGACTTTTTTGATCAATAGATATTCGCTCATACTCACCCCTGTAAAACTTGTTTTTTTATATCCAAAACGTCTGAGAGCCGCAGCCGCGGCCCGAACTGGGACACCACCCGGCTGGCGGCCAAGGATGCGAGTTTCCCGGCCTGGGCGTAGTCGTGCCCCTGGGTTATTCCGTAGAGGAAGGCCCCGGCGTACATGTCGCCCGCGCCGTTGGTGTCGATGGCCCTCACCGGGAACGACTCGACGCTGATGAGTTTCTGCCCGTCGAACACCACGGCACCTTTCTCGCTGCGGGTGACGACGAAGGTCTTGGCGATCTTTTTGAGGCTTTCAATGACCTCGTCCATGTCCTGGGTTTCGGCCCATGCCATCGCTTCGGACTCGTTACAAAACAGCAGGTCTACCCCGCCGCCGATCATCTCGTGCATCCCTTCTCTGAAGAACTTGACCATGTTCACGTCGGAGAACGTCAGCGCCGTCTTGACACCCGCGGCTTCCGCCACTTTCCTGGCGAAGATGGCGGCTTCCCGACCGCTGGGAGAAGCGACCAGGTAGCCTTCCATGTACATGTACTTCGACCCTTTGATGGCCGAGGCATCTACCTCTGATTTCCCGATGGTCGAGGTGATCCCGAGGTAGGTGTTCATGGTCCGTTCCGCATCCGGTGTGATCAGGACCAGACACTTCCCAGTGATTCCGTTTTCACGGTTTTGCTGCTGGAGGTTTGAATCCACGCCGTTGTCTTGCAGGTCCTGGAAGTAGAAATTTCCGATGGGGTCTTTAGCGACCTTGCAGGAGTAAAAACTCTTGGCGCCGAACTGCGCGACCGCAATGATGGTGTTGGCGGCGGAACCACCACACTGCTGCTTGAGTGGTGCGGTTCCGAGGGCATTGAGCAGGTCATTCTGGCGGGTTTCATCCACCAGAGTCATCAGACCCTTATCGATCTTCTGTCGAGAGAAAAAATCATCCTGGACCTCGTATTCCATGTCCACTAAAGCGTTGCCGATGGCATACACATCGTATTTTTTATTCATCAAGCTCTCCAATTTTGACTCCAACTCTAATGGATTTAAATTGAAAAATACACATCATATCTGGTGGATTTACCAATAAATTGAAGGGAGGGCTGAGGGCCTAAAGTCACCGATTGTCGCGGACGCTTGACCACCAGTCTTCTGGGTCTTAACTCTATTGCCAGCTTGAATATCTCAAGTGCATCTTGATCAGGTCCAACGAAGTTACGGAATATCCGCATCTCTTTACGTGGGGACGCCTTGTGATTGGCGTCTTCAAACATGGGATCAAAGTAAATGACATCACTCTCTTTAGCGTTCGCTAGGTACTGTTTTGCGTCTTCTGCATGAAAATGAAACTTCTTCAGTTTGGCGTCGTGGGCGTTGGCCAGCGAGCTCTGGATGAGAAAACTCACCACAGGATGGCGCTCGATGGCCGTGACCTCACAACCGAAACTCAGCAGCAAAAGAGAGTCTCCTAGCAGACCGGCGGAGAGGTCCAGAACCCGCGGCCGCAGTGGCCCTTTGACTCCGACGGCTTTGGCCAAGAGCTCTTTTTGCAGAGAACTCTTCTTGAAATAATCCTGGTGTCGGTTCAATTCCTGATCTACCTGGATCCCGATGGGCCGCTCTTTGGGGTTATCGGAATGAAGCCAGTACTGGCCGCCGATCCATTCGAAGGTACAGTCCAGGTGGGACACCTTTTCAAAGAGAGGGTCCTGGGAAATTTCGGCTCTCCCGTCCCGGAGTAATGTGATCGTCATGGCCCGGAAGTTTAAATCATTCCGTGGGAGATAAAAAGAAAAAGCTTGAGAAAAAATGACAAGTTGCATTTTCTCCTTCTTAGACCTTAACAAACCAGGGCCCACGGCCTACCATGGAAGCTCTAGAAATATCTAAGTTCTCACTCTAAGGAAGTCTCCATGAAGCGTTCCCTCATACCTCTCAATTACCATCCTGAAAAACTGCAAAGAGAGTTACTGCCCTTCTACATCGGGGCCGACGAGAAGGACATCAAAGCGATGCTCAAAGAGATCGGCACTGAGACACTGGAGGACCTCTACTCCCACATCTCAAGTGACGTGAAGATGACCACGGTTCCCATGTCCAAGCACATGGAGTACGAAGAGCTCATCGTCCACGTCAACGAACTGGCGCAGAAAAATAAGCAGAAGCTCTCCTTCTTGGGAGACGGCCTTCCTCAGTACCAGGTGACCAGTGTGGTGGGACCGGTCTGTAACATCCGAGGCCTCACCACCGCCTACACTCCCTACCAACCGGAGCGCTCGCAAGGGACTTTGCAGACCCTGTGGATCTACCAGTCGCTGCTGAGCCAGCTGACGGGTTTCGAGGCCATCAACGCTTCCTTATATGACCGCTCGACTTGTCTCTATGAGGCCATGAACTGCGCACTCCGCTTGGTCAAAAATTCTAACACCATCGTGGTGGCAAGCACCATCTACCCGGGTGACCTGGAAGTCCTGCTGACCTCGTCCCGTGAAACGGGCATGCGGATCATCACCTCGCCGGTCAATCCGCAGACAGGAAAAATGGACATTGAAGCCCTCAAGCGCATCCTCAACACCACTCCTCAGGTCGCCGCCGTCGCCTTCCCGCAGGTCAATAACCTCGGGTGCATCGAACCGGTCGACGAAGTGGTGGACATGTGCTCAAACAACAATATTAAATCCATCGCCGTAGTGGATCCGATGCTGCTGGGCCCTGGAGGACTCAAACCCCCGGTGAAGTTCGGGACACGCAACCAGGGCGCGGACATGGTGGTGGCCGAAGGCCAGCACTTGGCGATCGGCCCGAACTTCGGAGGCCCAGGTCTCGGGATCTTCGGCATCCGCTACAACGACCAGGACAAGTTATCCATCCGTTCCACCGCTGGCCGCTACGTGGGCAAAACCACCGACCTCAAAGGACGGGAGTGCAAGGCGCTGATCCTCTCCACCCGTGAGCAACACATCAGACGAGAGAAAGCGACCTCAAACATCTGCTCCAACCAGTCGTTCGTGGCCACTGCCGCCGGTGCGTCCATGCTGGCACGTGGGGACGAAGGCTTCGAACACACACTCAAGACCTCTCGCCTGTTTGCGGAGAAAGCCGCCGAAGGACTCTCCGTGTTCAAAGGGGTGGACCTCAGGTTCAAGTCGACCGCTTTCTTCAACGAGTTCACCCTCAAGCTCCCCGTGGACACGGAAGGCTTTATCCACCAGGCGAGCCGCAGCGGAATCCAGGTGGGCGTGAACGTCAGTGACCGGCACCCGGAGATCCAGGACGAGAATCTTCTTCTGATGAGCTTCACCGATATCCACAGCGAGAAAGACGTGGACCAGCTCATCTCCTTCTTCGCTTCCCAGTTCGAGAAATCCAACCAGCCGGTGCCGGCGCCGAAGATCCAGTCAGTGATGAAACGGATGGAGCCGCCGATGATCCCCCGGATCGCGGCGGACGAGATCATCAGTTACTATGAAAAATTAGGAAAACAAAACCTCTCTCCCGACGACGGCATCTACCCGCTCGGGTCGTGCACCATGAAGTACAATCCCTACATCAACGACTACGCGGCTTCCCTGCCGGGGTTCACCGGCATGCACCCGGAAGCCCCCGCCGAGGACGTTCAGGGTTGCCTTGAGGTCTTGCATGAGATCCAGGAAATGTTCAAGGCCATCACCGGTCTGCCAGGAGTCACCACTCAGCCGCTGGCCGGTGCTCAGGGAGAACTGGTAGGACTCAAGATGTTCCAGGCCTACCACCGCGACCGCGGAGAAGCAGATACGCGAAACGTGCTCATCATCCCGAGGTCCGCGCACGGGACCAATCCGGCCACCGCCACCATGGCCGGCTACGAAACCAAAACCGTCGACGGAAAGATCTACGGGATCTACACCGTCGAGGCCCTCCCCAGCGGAGAGATGAACCTGGGCCAGATTAAAGAGTTCGTGCGAACCGATGGCCACCGCGTCGCCGGTGTGATGGTGACCAACCCCAACACGGCGGGGATCTTCGAGACCCAGTTCAAGGAAATGAGTGCCCTGATCCACGCGGTGGGTGGACTGGTGTACATGGACGGAGCGAACATGAACGCCATCGCCGGGATCATCGACCTGCATAAACTAGGAGTCGACGCCGTCCATAATAACTTACACAAGACTTGGACTATTCCTCACGGAGGAGGAGGACCGGGTGACGCCATCGTCGCCGTCTCCAGCAAGCTGCTGGACTACATGCCGGGGATCCAAGTGGTGAAAAAATCCGGCGTCTTCGAGACCGTCAGGCCCTCCAAATGCATCGGATCTTTCCACCGGCACTACGGAAACTTCGCCCACAAGATCCGCGCCTACACATACATCAAGGCCCTCGGCGCGGACGGCGTGCGGAAGATGAGTCAGGTGGCGGTACTCTCATCTCGCTACCTCCACAAGAGACTGGGGACGTCTTACGTGACCCTCCCGGCCCAGGCGGAGAGCTCACCGCGGATGCACGAGTTCATCCTGACCCTCTCGGCGGAGACCTTCAAAAAAATCGAAGCTTCCGGGACTCCCAAGACTAACTCCATCGCCCGCATCGGCAAGCTCTTCCTTGATTTCGGCTTCCACGCTCCCACCGTTGCTTTTCCGGAGCAGTACGGGCTGATGCTCGAACCTACGGAGACGTACTCGAAGAAAGAGCTGGATCAATTCGCGGACGTGGTTGAGACCATCCTCAAGCTGGTGAACGAACACCCGGAGGTCTTGAAGACCGTGCCGCACTTTACTCCGATCGACCGGGTGGACGAGGTGCTGGCCAATAAGAGCCCAGTGCTTTCGGAGAAGATCACGGCCCATCTCCCGGAGATCATCGCGGACCGGGTGGACGTGAAGCGACTGCGCAGTTCCACTCCGGGGGACCTGTGTGAGCTGATCTTGAAGACGCACCGGAGTGCGATGAATGTGAACTAGGATTCTGTCCTGGGGATGGAGAAAAAAACAGAGGTTCCCTGATCCGGCAGACTTTCGACCCAGACTGTTCCCTGGTGTGCCTCGACGATCCCTTTGACGATGCTCATCCCCAGCCCGACGCCGCCTTTCTTTTTACGGTGGCCCTGCCAGAATCTATCAAAAACGTGCGGCAGGTCCTCCTGCGGGATTCCGGAGCCGGTGTCGCTCACAGTGAAAATCACTTCATCGTCTTTGACTACGGCACCGAGGGTGATCTGCCCGTCTTTGGGTGTGAACTTTATGGAGTTGGAGACAAGATTGGAGAACACTTGGAACAGCCGGTCCCGGTCTCCGCTGAGGAAAACGTCCTGGCCGGGGTAGTCGACCTTGAGCTTGAGGTGGTTCTGAGTGGCGATCACCTCGTTGGCGATGCAGATGTCGTTGAGAAGGGTCACAGTGGAAAAATTATTCTTCACTAAACTAAACTTCCCCCCCTCGAGGCTCGAGACGTCCAGCAGGTCCTGGATGAGCCGGTTCATCCGTTCACCGGAGTGCGAGATCCGCTCGAGCTTCCCGATGAGATCCTGTGGGATGTCCTGATTGGCCGCGATGGTGCGCATGATGAGTTTCGTCTGCAGCATGACCGCGGTCAACGGGTTGCGGAGATCATGGGATACGATGGCAAGCATTTCTTCTCTGGAGCGAGTCGCTTCTTGGGCAAGCTTTTCAGCACTCCGGATCCGCAACAGGGACCGGACCGTCGCCACCAGCACCGCCGAGTCTATGGGTTGCGCGAGGTAGCCATCCGCCCCGCTGTCAAGGCCCTCGACCTTGTCTTCACTTTTGGTGAACAAGGCGGAGGTCTGCAGGATGGGGATGCAGTTGAGCTGGTCACTGGCCTTGATCCGCCGGCAGACCTCAAAGCCGTTGATGTCCGGGAGGCGGATGTCCAGGATGATAAGGTCCGGAAGATCCTGCGCCAATCGCAGGCCCTCGGCACCGGTCTGCGCGTCGATCACACTAAAGCCGGCCCGCTCCAAAATGGAGCGAACGATGTAGCGATTGGCCTCGTCGTCGTCGATGTGAAGGATCACAGGTTTGGTTGTCGTCTTCATAATCAGTCCTCTTCAGGGCAGTTCTAAAAATGTTTTCACCGTATCTCGCAGCAGAGACGGGTCTTCGGGATTCTTGCTGACCACCGCGTGGGTGACCTGCTCCAGGTACTGGCGTTCGATGGGTTCGAGGTCCTGGGAGGTGTGCAAGATGATGGGGATGTTGCGAGTGACGGACTTACTCATGGATTCCTTGATGAACTCGAAGCCGTTCTTGTTCGGCATCACCAGGTCTACGATGATGAGATTAGGAAAGAAGGACTGGGCCAGCGTGAACCCCTCTTCTCCATCCTGGGCCTCGCGAATTTCGATGTCAAGGCCTTGCAGGGACTTGATGATCCCGTAGCGGATGCTTTCGTCGTCGTCGATGATGAGGAGTTTTTTCCTCTGGGCCACAGGCCCGCGGAGTGGTTGTTTGAACACTGCTAACTTCTGGGGTTCAATCTGGTAGGTGGCCTCGTGGTCACCGGAGTACTTGAGTGGGATCGTCACGGTAAACGTCGACCCGAACCCGACCACACTCTCGACGGTGAGTTCGCCTCCGAGAAGCTTCGAGAGTTTCTTACACAAGGGAAGTCCCAGACCTGTCCCCTTCGCCTGCGACTGGAGTTCATTTTCTACCTGGTAGAACTCATCGAAGATGAGCTTCAAGTCTTCTTGCTTGATACCGATGCCGCTGTCCTTGACGCTGAAACAGACACGCTCTTCGGGTAACTTTGAAACTGAAACGGTCACTTCGCCCTCGGGAGTGAACTTCAGCGCGTTGGAGATGAGGTTCCGGAGAACCTGCGTGACCTTAGCCTCGTCAGTGTGCAACAGGATCTCGTGGTGGGCGTCGAAGTGGAGCTCGGTGTGGATTCCGCTCCCGGCCTGGGGCTTCATCAGTCCTCGCAGAGAGCTGAAGATCTCATCGACGGAAAATGTTGAGGTGCGGACCTTGATCTTGCCAGCTTCGATCTTGGCGATGTCGAGCAGGTCATTGACCAGATCCGAAAGACCGCTGGAAGCCTTGATGATGAAGTTGACCTGCTTCTCCCGCTCGCTGGCCTTCTCTGCCCGGGCTTCGGAAAGGAGGATCTGGGAGATGCTCAGGATCGAATTGAGTGGAGAGCGGAACTCATGGGTCAGGTCGGAGAGGAAACTGGTCTTGGTGTCGTTGGCCAGCTGGAGGAACTCCGCCTTCTCATCGAGCTCGGCGTAGAGTGCTACCACGCCCCGGTTGGTGTCTTCGAGTTCCTGGTTCAGACCCTCGAGCTCCACCTTCTTATCGTTGAGCTCGGAGACGGTGAGGAGAATCTCCTGATTTTGTTTGAGCAGTTCCGAGACCGGGTCCCCGCTGGAGAGGGCCATGATCTTCGAGACGATCTGTTTGAGCTCGGTGGCAGAGAGCAGCTGGGACCGGAACGGGATAATTTTTTTAATGGTGATGGCGGTGCCGGTTCCTGCGGAGGTTTCTATCAGGAACTCGTCCATCAGTTTCTTGGCCCCGGCGACCCCCAGGCCCATGCCCTCCGGTGAGACGTAGGAGCCATCGAGGATCTGATCGAGTGCTGCGATCCCCGGGCCCTTGTCTTTGATCACGATGACGTATTTGATTTTCTCGCCTTCCTTGACAACCTTGAACTCGACCATTCCGCCTTTGGCGTACTGGTAGGCATTGCGGGCAAGCTCCGAGACGGCCGTGGCGATACGGGTCTGCTCTTGCAGGCCAAACTTTAGCTCCGCTGCGATCTCCCTGGCCTTCTTCCGGGCCAGAGTCACGTCGGTTTCATTCTTAATCTCGGAGCTCAGCAGGGACTGGATCATTCTCTATTCCTCACCACCACCACAGTCGAATCATCGCTCACCCGTTTATAATCTCGGAAGAGCACCCCGGCGATGAGCTGCGGGTGCCGGAGCAGCAGCCCGGGGTAATCCTTCAGGTTAAAATGTGATCTCAGGCCGTCAGAATGGATGACGAGAATAGCGTCCTTATCCCAGGGATAGGTCATTGCCTGGACCTTCCGGAGTTGCACCCCGGCGGTTCCGTTGTGGGTGATCAGTCGCTTGACTGACCCTGGGGAGACGATCGACCCCAGGACGTTCCCGACGCCGCAGAAATGGACCACGGCTTTTTCAAAGTCGATGTCCGCGATAGAAACCGCCGCCCCCCGAGTGGACCGCAGCAGCGAATGCAGCCCATTGATGTTCTCCTCGGTGGATATCTTGCCCTGACGCTGGAACGTCTCCACCGCCAAGAACGATGCTTCGAAC
The DNA here is from genome assembly GCA_035576105.1 of Bacteriovoracaceae bacterium. Lineage (GTDB taxonomy): Bacteria > Bdellovibrionota > Bacteriovoracia > Bacteriovoracales > Bacteriovoracaceae > Peredibacter. The sequence continues at coordinate 154,469 of DATLXA010000012.1, read as the reverse complement.
GCCTCCAACCCGTGGCCCAGACCATCGGCGACCATGATTTTGATCCCACTCTCCTGCGGTCTATAGGTCCAGGAGTCACCGCAGAGAGTTTCCCCTTTGAAGGCGATGGAAACTCCGCCGACGAATCTGAGGGCCGGATCAAATTTTTCTTTACGAAAACTCACGTGAAACACACTTCCCTTTCCGGGGCTGGAATACACATCGAAGCAGGAGGCCAGCCTTTTCACGGCACCTAACCCGTTGCCGGCGGTTCCGGTGGTGGAGAACCCATCGGTGAAAGACTCCATCACATTGTTTAAACCCGGGCCCTGGTCGATGGCAAGGATCTCCACTGACGTCGCCGTGGTGGTGATGATGATCTCTCCCTCGTGGGCGTGCTTGAGGATGTTGGTGGAAAGCTCCGTCATGATAATGGCAAGTTTTCCACACTGGACCTCGTCGAAACCCAGGTCCATGGCGCAGATGACCGCCGCCCGCCGCACCTCTCCTACCTGAGAGGAGTCATGAATCTCGTAGAGAGTACTCTTCCACATTTTATTTCCACTTGGTGATAGTAACCGTTGTTCCCTGGCCGGGAATTGATTTGATGTCGAACTCACTTACCAGTCTCTTGGCCCCGGTGAGCCCCATGCCCAGACCGCCGCCGGTGGTGTAGCCGTCGGTCAGCGCCAGGTCCATGTTCTCGATCCCTGGCCCCTGGTCCTGGAATGTGAGCCGCAGACCTCTGCGCAGTCCATCCACCAGTGATTCCAGTTTCATGTTCCCACCCTTGCCGTAGTCGTACGCGTTCCGGGCGAGCTCGCTGGCAGCGGTGATGATCTTGGTCTGGTCGACGATTCCGAACTTCAGCTCGATCGCCCAGTCTCGAACGGCTTTTCGCACGAGCACGATGTCATCTTGAGTCTGGATCGGTTTAACCTCCGATTTAGCTACGGTGATCATCGACCTGCTCATCGTGTTCCAAGGCTTGAGTCGCCTCATGAGAACCCGTGATCCGCTCGAGGACTCTGATCCCTCGGTCGACGTTGAGTGCGGTGATCACGCCCTCCAGAGATAAGCCCAGTTCCACTAAGGTGATGGCCACTGCCGGCTGCATGCCGGTCACCACGGTCTTGGCGTCCAGGATGCGGGACATGTCCGCGATGTTAGCGATCATCCTGCCGATGAAGGAGTCGACGATCTCGAGTGCGGAGATGTCGATCAGCACACCTTTGGTTTCGAACTTGCTGATCTTGAGCATCAGGTCTTCCTGTAGGGACATGACCAGCCGGTCATGCATATCCACCTGGATGGTCACCAGGAGGAACTCCCCCATCTTGAGAATCGGGATCCGTTCCATTTTAGTTTTCCTTTTTCACTGTCTTCACCAGGGAGAACCCGGTTTTCTTGAGGGCCAGGCTGAACGCACTGGCGAGGGTGGCCTTGGTCACGACGTTCCCCAGATCGACTCCCAGGTGCACGATGGTGGCGGCGATCTGGGGCCTGATCCCGCTGATGATACACTCCGCACCCATCAGCTTCGCCGCCGTGACGGTCTTGAGCAGATGCTGGGCCACCAGCGTGTCCACCGTCGGAACACCGGTGATGTCGATGATGGCGATGTCGGCTTCGGTCTCAACGATTCTCTGGAGAAGAGTCTCCATCACGATCTGGGTCCGGTGCGAATCTAGAGTCCCGATCATCGGAAGGGCGATGATCCCTTTGGAGAGCTCCACCACGGGAGTCGAGAGTTCGAGCATGTCCTGCTGCTGACGGCTGATGACCTCTTCTCGGGCCTTCTGGTAGGTTTCGGTGGTGAATAGACCAAGCTTGTCCAGAAGATCTCCCACGTCGATGAGTTCATCCATGTTAACCAAAGACCCGCCCTTCTGCCGGATCAGAGCGGTGAGGGGTCTTTTGAATGAGAAGACAAACTGCGCGGTCTCAGAAGGAGAGAAACCCTGGATGCCCCTGGTGTGCGAGATGGAAGAAAGAAAATCCTTAGCTTCGCTCCATTCAGCGCCATCGGTGTCCTTACCCGGTGACTTGGTGAGGGCCGTGAGGAAGAGCCGGAAAAATTCCTTACACTGTACTCGCAGTTCCGCGCCCCGGAGCAGGTCCGGCCGGATGGTCGCTTTTTGTTCATTCTCCCAGGCGGAGATGAGTTCGTACTCGTTTTCTTTGATGATAGGTAACGCCGCCGATAAAAGGCCCATAGGTACTCCTTAACTAGTCTGTAATTGAGTCAGATGTTAAGCCTTATTACCTGGATAGAAAAGTGAATACGGCCCCGGGATTAATGCTGCAGCGGTCTTTGCAGATCGCTTCTTGGTAGGTTCCAAGAATTACTGATCTCGAGTGGGGCCATGGGAAGCTCGAGCAAGAAAGTGGTGTGTGGTGAACCTTTCACGTAACTCAAGTTTCCCTGATGCTTCTCGGCAATGCCTTTCGCTAGGGCGAGCCCGAGTCCGGTTCCTTTGCCTAAGTCTTTGGTTGAGAAGAACGGCTCCATCATCCTGCTGGAAATTTCTGACGGAATCCCCAGGCCTGAGTCCTTGAAGAAAATGAGGATCTTCTCCTTGTCTTGCTGCACACTCATCTCGATCCACTTGTCGGGTAAGAACTCGATGGCGTCAAACGAGTTGTTGAAAAGATTCAACACGATCTGTTCGAGTTGGATCTTGTTGCCGCTGACCCGGTGGCCCTCGAGCCCGTAGAAGCGCAGGCTCACGCCGTGGTTCTTCATCCTCTGACCACAGAACACCAGGACATCATCGACCAGACCTTTCAGGGAGATCTCACTGACATGATTCTGTTCGTCCTGGTGGACAAATTCCCGCACACCCTGGATGGTGCGGTTGATCCGCTCGCTGGTGTAGAGTATTTGCTCCAGTCCGTCGGAGAGCTCCTGCTGCTTTTTGGGGTCGCGGCAGATCCGCAGCAGCTGCGTGGTGCGTGCCTGGATGACCGCCAGTGGGTTATTAATCTCGTGGGCGATCCCGGCGGACATCATGCCGAGCTCGGAATACTTCGACTGCCCGAGGAGCTTGACGTTTCTTTCGTTCACCATGCTGTCCATCTCCCCGTCATGGCGCTTCTTCATCAGCTCCAGGTACATTGACAGCCCAGCACCTGCGAAACCGACCAGTGTCAGGAGTTCGGCGAAGAGTCCGTAGTTCACCAGTCCCGCGTCCAGCCTCCAGAACGGGTACGAGAGTTTATGAAGAAGAAAGATCCCGGCAGTGGCGTACATGCCACAATGGAGCGGAGAACAGATTTCCTTGGGAGTGCGCTTGAAGGCTTCCAACACCAGGGTGATCCCCACCACGAACACACTAACAGCAAAAGCAATGGCGAACGTGCCGAACGGATACTGGAATGTTGCCAGTGCGACCGTGAGAAATCCTCCCGCACTCAGGACCAGGTACTGCCACCGGTGCATGATAGCAGCACCGGACATGTCTTCAAGCACCAGCCGTAAAGTTCGAATCGGCCAGATCCACCCCGCCATACTCAAGGCGACCACTTCAGGTTTTGCGTTCTGGAATAGGTAGCCAAGGATCACGTTCAGCCCCAGTGACGCCCAGAATTCTGTCAGATGAATAAACTCTCTTTGTTTGTGCCGGAGGTAAGTCATGTAAGAAAGTGAGGCCATGATGAGGGTTACAAACAAAGAAATGGCGAACAAAAATTGGTTGGTTGTATTCATGCTTCTATTCTAACGGTCAAAATTCTTACACTCAGATTAATTAATCCTTAAGAGCGTCATACCTATTTGATATACATTTCTTACACTTGCTGATATCAGTATTTTGCACCACAATGTTGAACTTTTTCAGGACAGTATTCCATGAGTTTCAAACCTCGTTGTACCTTCGCCATCATTTCTCACCCCGATGCGGGGAAGACGACGATGACAGAAAAACTACTTTGGTTTGGTGGCGTGGTCAGAGAGGCCGGGATGGTAAAATCCAAGACCGGAGACTACGCCAAGTCTGACTGGATGGAACTGGAAAAACAACGAGGGATCTCCATCACCTCTTCGGTGATGAGTTTCGAATACAACCAGCGCGCACTCCACCTCTTAGACACTCCCGGGCACAAAGATTTTTCTGAGGACACCTACCGCACTCTCACCGCCGTCGAATCGGTGCTGATGATGATCGACTCCGCCAAAGGTGTGGAGGCCCAGACCATCAAGCTGATGGAAGTGTGCCGGATGCGTGACACTCCCATCGTGACTTTCATGAACAAGTACGACCGGGAAGCGATGGACCCCTTCGAGCTTTTGGATAACATCGAATCCATCCTCAAGATCCAGTGCATCCCCATGACCTGGCCGGTGGGAAACGGTGTCGACTTCAAGGGAGTCTATGACTTCAGCACCAAACAAATCCTGAGCTTCAAGGACTCCAGAGACCCGTTCGCTCCCAGCTTCATCGACGCCTCCGACCTCGATGCACCGGAGCTGCTGGCGGCCATCGGCGCAGCACTGGTGGAAAAGTTAAAAGAAGAGCTGGAGATGGTGGGGACACTGATCCCGGAATTTTCGATGGAAGAGTACCAGGCGGGGATCCAGTCTCCGGTTTTTTTTGGTTCTGCCTTAAAGAACTTCGGAGTTAAAGAAACCCTGGACCTCATCACCAAGATCGCACCGACGCCCAGGCCCCGGGAAGCTCTGCTGGCACCCTATCACTCCGGGGCAGAGAAGATCACCATCGAGCCCACCGACCCTGAGTTCACCGGATTCATCTTTAAGATCCAGGCCAACATGGACCCCAAGCACCGGGACCGGATCTCATTCATGCGGGTGTGCTCCGGGAGATTCAGCAGGAACGAAAAAATCTATCACGTCCGGTCGGGCAAAGAGATCCGCATCGCCACTCCCTTGATCTTCCAGGCCCGCGACCGGGAGATCGCCGAAGAAGCGCTGGCGGGTGACATCATCGGGCTCTACGACACCGGCAAGTACCAGATCGGAGACACCTTCTCCATGGGGAAGAAGTTTATCCGTTACACCGGGATCCCGAGCTTCTCCCCTGAGCTGTTCATGCGGGTGACGGCCAAGGACCCGATGAAGGCCAAGCACCTCGAGAAAGGCCTGGCCCAGCTCTCCGAGGAAGGTGCCACTCAGCTCTTCATCCGCCGACAAACCAATGAGAAGATGCTGGGTGCCGTCGGGGCCCTGCAGTTTGAAGTGGTGAAGTTCCGGCTCGAAGATGAGTACTCGGTCGAGGCCAACTACGAACAGGTCTCCTGGGCCGGCGTACGGTGGCTGCGGTTCCCGGACAAGAAGAGCGAAGAAAAATTTTGCTTCGAAAACAATTCTGTCATTATGGAAGATAAAGAGAAGAGAGTCTGCTTCGCCGTGAGAACCGAATGGGACCTGCGCCTCGCCCAGGAAAAAAATCCGGGTGTGGAGTTCTTCAAAAACTCCGACTACATCGAATAGGCCTGGGCACCCGGTCCCGGGCGCTCCCCTATCTTCACCGCGGCCAGCTCACTGTGGGTGCGCGGCCTATACGGCAATTCCAGGATGAAGCAGGTATTGCTTGAGCTCTCGTCGTAGAAGAGCTTCCCGTGGTGTTCTTCCATGATCTTCTTGGAGATCGAAAGTCCCAGCCCCGTTCCACCTTTATCTTTAGTGGTGAAGAACGGATCCATGATCTTTTTCTTCAAGTGCTCCGGGATGCCGCTTCCTGAATCCTTGACGTAGATGCGCACACTCCCGGGAGTCAGGGTGACGAAGAGGTGCACCCAAGGTGCGACAGAAGCTTCAATGGCGTCGAAGGCATTGTTGAGGAGATTGAGGATCACCTGTGAGACCTGAACGCTGTGCCCGGCGACCTCCAGCTCGGGGATCGGGGCGACGATCAGCTGGATGCTCTTGTGCTTAAATCTTTCCTGACAGTAACTGATGGTCTCCTGCACCACCTCTCCCAGCAAAAAATTGCCCGCAGCAAGGGTCGGATTGGTCTTGGTGTATTTCTTCAAGGATTTAATGATGGTCGACATCCTCTCTGAGGTCAGCTCGATCTGATCGAGGTTCCGCAGAAGAAATTCCTTCTGAGCTTCGTCGTTTTTAACGTGGTTCTTCATATGGGTGGTCCGGCCGAGGATAATCCCCAGGGGATTGTTGATCTCGTGGACGATCTCAGCTGTCATCTCTCCCAAGGTATAAAACTTGGACTGGGCCTCCAGCTGCAGGCCCCGTTCGTCGATGATCTTCTTGAGAAAGTCCTGCTGCGCTTTCTGGATGTCGAAGGTGGTGACCGCTGGAAGCACCACCGCCATCAAGATCGTTGTCATTAGGACGACCCCGAAACCCAGACCACTGAACTGGTGGTTGTAGCGGACGAAGGGATAGACCATGATCATCAGGAAGATGGAGGTTGCGTTAAACAGCAGAAGCTTGTGCGAGACCGAGATCTTTCCCGGGTGCATGCTCCAGTAGCAGTCTCGGAGTTGATCCAGACCAACGATTGTCACGGCAAGGCCCGCGGGCAGAGTCATGGCCAGGAAGCTTAACTCCAGAGCGCCGAAAGAAATACCAATCAAATAACCGGTCACCATCAGTGGAAGGTGCCAACTTTTTTCGAGGGCCTTGCCGCAGACGTCTTCCAGGATGAGCCGGATGGTCCGGATCCTCCACACCCAGAAAAAGCTCGAGAGTGCCACCACTTTCGGGTCTTGGCCTTGAGTAAGGATAGAAAGAACATAGTAGGTGCCGTAACACACCCAAAACTCAAGGATGTGAACTTGCCGGACCTGCTTTTCAGAAATGTACATGAACCCAAAGACGATGATCATCCCGAACGATGTCAGCAGTGAAATGGTCAGCATCGACGATGCAGTTATTTCCATAGAGAGCAACTTATTCCAAGAGAAGATGAATGGATTTCAAATTTTTCTTGAATTAAAAATTATTGGGCCAGGTGGCAGTGTACCCAGCAATTTATATTACACCTGGCCTAAACCAGCACAAGGGGCGGAGCCCATTTTGAAATCCGGTGGTGCCGTGGCAAGTTCCCTGGACTTCATCTTTCTGTGAGACATCTTCGTTAAGATTTTTTTCACATATGGCCCCCTGGAAAAACGTATCCAGCCGGCACTGATGGGCGGGATGATCGTCGAAGATTTTCGTGACCACTTTGCGGTCAGGAGTTTCGAATTTAGCCTCAGGTTGTTTCCGCAGGGCCGCAAAAAGTGCCGCGACGGATGCACCGGCCATGCCGTTTCTGATGCAGAGGCTTCGCTCGTCGCTGTTATTAAATGAATGCGCACAACCGCGCGCTAACGTTTCCGGAACCTTCATCTTACTCACAATGGCGCTGTTGTTATCATTCAAGAAAGCGCGTCTGAGGCATTTGAGCGTGGCGAAGTAATCAGCTTGGCCTTCATTAGAGGCCCATTTATTAAGTCCGACCCAGCTTGAAACTTTCGGAGCGCCGCCGAGCTGGTGGCCAATCTCGTGGCACAGGACCAGGGCAAATCCATCAGAGGTGATGGCCGGGTGCCGTGCCAGGCCTCCGTACATGTTCACTTTCCAGCCGAAGATCCGGGTGGCGTTGGCATTGACCGTGTCAGTGCTCCAATTCCGGACGATCTGTAAGTTCCCACCCCTGCTGGCGGCGATCGGAAGGTAGATGGCTTCAATTTTATCGATGACTGTGTTGAACTCTCGTTCGTCTACAGTGCTGAGCTTCTTGGCGTCCACAGATACTCGCAGGTTATTATCTGGTAAAAATCCGGTGCTGCCGTCTTCCGAACAGGCCATGGCCGCCTGGGAAAAAACGAGGGAGAGCAAAACTGCGATAACGTGTTTCATTGGACTCCTAAGATAAATATCTCTTGGAAAAGATTCTGGTAAATCCACCTAGTAAAGTCAGCTTATAACTCAAGCCTGTAAGAAGATGTTGGGAAAGGAATAAAAAAAAAAGCCGGGGATGTACCCCGGCTTGTGAGAGAAGACTTATCTTATTTTATTGAACGGCCGGCTTGTGCCAGCACTTCGGACGGACACCGACAGCATGGTTCAATGTCCCGTGGCAGGTTCCTTTGACCTCTGAAGCCGTCTCCACGTCTTCGTTCATAGAGACCTCACACAGAGCGCCCTGGAAGTACGTATCGAGCCGGCACTGGTAGGCGGGATGGTTATCATCCGTTGTGGTCACGACCTTCTGGTCTGGCGTTTCGAACTTGGCCCAGTTGGTGGTGTTACGAAGAGCTGCGAAGAGCCGGGAGACCGAGTCTCCGGCCATGCCCCCTCTAATACAAAGAGCACGGTCCTCAGAAGAGGACCACTGCTTGTCACAGGCAGCAACGAGGTGGGAGTCGACCTTCATCCTGGAGACGATGGACTCATTGTTGTCGTTGACCCAGACTTTCCTTAAGCACTTGAGGGTCGAGAAGTAATCGGCCTGACCTTCGTTCGACGCCCACGCATTGCCCATGAACGAGCGCTTCTTGGGAGCTCCGCCGATGTGGTGACCGATCTCGTGACAGATCACCAGTGCGAAACCGTCTCCGGTGATAGTATCGTGCCGCGCCAGACCCCCGAACATGGAAACTTTCCAGTTGGTGCCGGTCTGCTGAGCGTAGGCGTTGACCGTTCCGTCGGTCCAGTTGCGAACCACTTCAAGTTTTCCGCCGGCACTGGAAACGATAGGAGAATAGAGTGCTTCAACTTTGTCGATGGTGGCGTTGAAAGTTTCTTCCGTGATCCCACCGAGTCTCTTCGCGTCGACTGCGATGTTCAGGTCATTCTCCGGGACGATCCCATCTTTGCCGTCTTGCGAGCAGGCCAGTAGGTTCTGCGCGACCAGAAGTGTGGCCAGTAGCAATCCTTGCTTGAGGTGTTTCATTGAGCGTCTCCTTTGAATGCACTTTCTTAACTCAATTCTGACAGAATGATCTGCGCCGTCTATCTTGAATGATTAGAAGTAAGACAATGTTGGTTGGAGCTGATTGATCAATTAAAAATTCTCATCACCTGAAACCATAGTCCCAGGCTTAAAAAGGAGATGGGCACACCCACCCCGACCATCAGTCCCGCCAGACGAGGATTGAGGTTGTGAGACGCTGCCAGGATGGACGCCGTGATCATCGGTGCCATGGCGGCTTCCATCACCGCAATGTTAAATACCAGAGGAGAAATCTCAAGAGCAGAGTAGATTAAAAAAATCATCAGCGGCGCAAGAAAGAGTTTGAAGGCCAGGCCCCAGCCCAAGTACTTTAGCTCCGGTTTCAAATCGCGGGGCCGCAGTTGCAGGCCCACCGAGATCAACGCTAGCGGAGTGAGGATGGACGCGAGCCTCTCGAGAATACTCTTGAGGTCGCCCGTGGCCTGCCACCCGCAAGCAGAGAGCACCACAGAAAGGAAGAACGCCACGAAGGGAGGAAACAGCAGAACCTTCCTCGCCAGATCCCGTTTGAGCATCCTGCCGGAGGAATACAAAACCGCCGTCCAGATCCCCAAACTCGAGACGATCAAGAAGGTCCCTGGTTGGTCGAGCAGCAGGGCCAATTTGAGGGACTCTTTCCCGTAAAGCGCTTCGATCACCGGAAATCCCACGAAGGCAGTGTTGCCGAGACCCGCCGTGAGGATCAGGCACCCGATGGTTCCCCTCTCCCAGTGAAGACGTTTCCCTATCAAACGGAAAAAGAAAAAAGCAAAGAAGAAAATGATCCAGGCGACGAAGCATAGGCCGAGCAGCGCCAGGTCCCAGTCGATCCCAGGAATCGACAGCAGTACCATCGCCGGAAGCGGCACGTGCAAGATGATGATGTTAAGCACTGTGTGCGCGTCCTTCGGCAGCAACCGGAGGCGCTGGAGCAGGACCCCGATCACCAGGCAGATCCCGATGAGGTAGAGGTTGGACACGCGCTAGCTGTTACGGTTGATGTTGCTCAGGTCTTCGAAAGCAGACTTCAGCCTTACCACGAAACTCTCTTCGCCTTTGCGCAACCAAACCCTCGGGTCGTAGAATTTTTTATTGGGAGCTTCCGGACCTTCCGGATTCCCCAGTTGGGACTGAAGGTAGGCCCGCTTCTCTGATTCGAAGGTCCGGATCCCGTCCCAGAACGCCCACTGCATATCCGTATCGAGGTTCATCTTGATCACTCCGTAGTCGATGGCCTCGCGGATCTCACTTTGCAGCGACCCCGAACCTCCGTGGAAAACGAAGGACACGGGCTTGGCCGCTGTCGCGAACTTTTTCTGGACGAAGTCCTGAGAGTTTTTCAGGATCTCCGGAGAGAGCTTCACGTTTCCGGACTTGTAGACCCCGTGGACGTTGCCGAAGGAAGCGGCGATGGTGAAGTTCTTCCCCACCTCTTTGAGCCGGGAGTAAGCGTAGGCCACGTCCTCGGGCTGGGTGTAGAGTTTGGAGTTATCGATGTCGGAGTTATCCACCCCGTCCTCTTCTCCGCCGGTCACCCCCAGTTCGATCTCGATCCCCGTCTCCATGGTGTTCATGCGTGTGAAGTACTTGCGGCAGGTCTCGACGTTGTGCTCGAGGGTTTCTTCGGAGAGGTCCAGCATGTGAGAGGAGAAGAGAGGTTTCTTGAATTGTTTATAGTGGGCCTCGCCGGCGTCGAGCATCCCGTCGATCCAGGGAAGGAGCTTCATGGCCGCGTGGTCGGTGTGGATGATGACCGGCACCCCGTAGTGTTCTGCCATCATGTGGATGTGATGGGCCCCGGAGCAAGCGCCGAGCACCGCCGCCCGGTCTTTCTCGAGCTTCAGTGCCTTGCCCGCGTAGAACTGACCGCCGCCGTTTGAGAACTGGATGATCACTGGAGAATTGACAGCCTTGGCAGCTTCCAGCACACCGTTGACCGTACTGGTCCCCACCACGTTGACGGCCGGCAGAGCGAATTTATTTTCTTTGGCGTATTGGTAGAGGTCATTCAGGGCCTGGCCATAAACGATACCTGGTTTGAATTTCATCGGTTGAATCCTTTGTTTAAGACCTGCAAATAGTATTAAACTTGAGAGTCATTGAAAAGGAGGGACGCATGTCAATGTCACAGACAGATCTAACAAACTACTTAAGTCGCCTACTTTCACCGGCGACGTTTGAGGACTACGCTCCCAATGGTCTGCAGGTGAGTGGGAAAGAGCAACTGAAGCGGATCGCCTTTTCCGTCTCTGCCACCATGGAGTCACTCAAGTTGGCAACTTCCTGGGGTGCGGACGCTCTCATCGTCCACCACGGAATTTTCTGGAAACATGAAGGTGCCAGACCCGTCACCGGTGCCTGGGGCGAGAGAGTGAAAACCTGTGTGAAGCACGACCTGAACCTTTACGCCTATCACCTTCCCTTGGACGCTCACCCGGAAGTGGGCAACGCCGCAGCACTGGCGAAGAAATTAAAATTAGGTCACCTGCAACCGTTCGCACTCTACAAAAAGCAACCCATGGGGGTTAAAGGAAAATTTGCGACACCCCGAACCGCGCTCGCGCTGAAAAATGATTTGCAAATCATCCTGGGTCACGCCGTCATCCTCGCCTCGCCGGATGAGTCGCGGGAAATATCTTCCTTGGGGATCATCACCGGCGGGGCCAATAATGACTGGGTGAAGGCCCTAGAGGACGGTCTGGACGGCTACCTCACGGGGGAGATCTCTGAGTACAATTGGCACGATTCCATCGAGGCCGGGATCCATTACTTCGCCGGTGGACACCATGCCACAGAACGGTTTGGTATCATGGCCCTGCAGCAAAAAATCAAAGCTGAGTTCCCGGGTGTTGAATGTAAATTTTTTGATTCGGAGAATCTGGCCTGAGCCTACTTCTTGACCAGGAAGTACTGCTCGCCTTGTTCGTTCATGTTATAGGCCGTGAGCTCTGCCTGCGGTCCGTACCCGAAGTAGAGATCCACCCGGGCGTTGCCTCTGATGGAGCCACCGGTGTCTTGTGAGATAAAGAACCTAGAGAACGGAACCTTGACCACTTTGCCATTTGCGTCCACGTGAGACGCCTTAACAGTTTTTACGAAGTTGATCATGCCCATGGTTTTATAGATGGTGTTATCAATGGCCAGCGAGCGACCTTCGGTGAGAGGGATGTCATCCAGCCCTACCGGCTCTTCCAGCGACTCTTTGAAGTAGATGTAGGACGGACAGGTATTGAAAACTTCCTCTTCCTTGTCCGGATTTTCTTCTAAGAAGCGCCGCTGACCGGGAATCCCCGCGTTGCCGGGCTTGAGGTAGCCCTTGGCGATCATGTACTTGTAGACCATCTGGAAAGTTCGGGTGTTCTTCCCGGCGTAGCTTAGGTACTTCATCACATAACTTCCATCCGGGTTCATGACCTTGATCCTTCCTCCACCCTGCACATGCAACAGGTACAGGTCGTAGAAAGACTCCTCCACCCAAAAGAGTTCGAGACCTTTCCCCGCCAGGGCGCCATGGTAATCGATTTCCACACGGGTGTGATTCTGCTCTGATACATCGCTTGGCAGAGCGTAGACCGGGCGTTTGAACCTCGCTGTTGGAGTCCTGGAACCCGTCAGGTCGGGAGAGTAGTAAGAGGTGAACTTGGTGGTCGCCGATTTTCTATAACCTGGCTCGGTTTTAGCAGCGACGGGTCGGTAGATGGTGAATTTCTCATTCAAATCTTTATTGAACGCGTTCAGGCACGCTGAGTCTTTATTGGCCTTGAGGCACTTCTTGGTCTTGACTGCCAGGGCCTTCAAAAGTTCTAAAGAGTCTTTCAAGACCCCCTTAGAGTAAGTGTCCTTCCCAAAGCGGATTTTTCCCGTCAGGCCCTGGGCCTGGTAAGCCAGCAGTTGACGGTCAATCGCCTTCTCAAGATTTGCCAGTTGCATATCATCTGCGAATGTTAACGACTGATTAAACTTGGCAGTCGGTGTGATTTCGGTGGCACCAAATAGGTTGAAACTGACAAAGAGAGCAGCACTAACAAACGATTTCATCACGAGAACCTCACCAATAATTGTTCAATAAATCACGATAAAGGTCCCTGACCACTTCTGTCAAAGTTTATTCTTTTACAAACTCTTACCCATCATCAGTATGGCAGCAGCGTTAAAATAACGCGTGACTTCAAAATCAAATCCAAGTTTTTGATAAAAGGAACAATTAACAGATCCTGGGGCCGTCATGATGTGTAGACCTATGCATTGTTCTGCAGAAAGCTGTTGGCTGACCTTCAAGACGAGCTTGCTTCCGATCCCAAGGCCCCGTGTGCTTGCGTGGCAGTTGACATGGAGATGGGCGGGGAAGTTTGCGTAGAACTCACAGAATTCAGTTAAGTGAGGTTGGATGGCAAAGATCTCTGGGAGTGCTGTCACCGGGTCTACCACAGTGTAGCCCAGGACCTCTTCTTTTTCTCCTAAGGCCACCCAGGCATGGGTGGGGTAATGGTGAAGATAAAAGCCCACGTACTTCCAGTAGAAATTGTCTTTTTCCTGAGGAGTGGCAAATTCCTTCCTGCTGGAACTCTCGAAGAAGATCTCACGGATCCCTCGGGTGACCGCTGCCGGAGACTGGGTAAAATTTCTTATAACCGCTGACATAGGTTCCACACCTGGTACTTGGCCCTAAATGGCGGATCGATGTGTTTGACATCTTTGGGCGCTTCGAACTGATAGAGGTGGGTCCAGTGGGGAAGGTTTTCGGAGATCAGACCCAGTAGCGGGAGCTTGGGATTTTTCTGGACCAAATTCCGGGTGGTGAAGTACCAGTCAAACAACCGTGCGAAGTCCGCAAGCTCTTTGACGGAGTCAAACTCTCCGTGGAAACTCTCCGGCAGGATCTGGCGGAAAGCTTTGGTCGAGTCGACCCAGCGGGTGAGCCGCAAGCAGGCCTCTTTGCTCAAAGAAAAATACTCTTGCCAACCTTGCGGGTCGGCTCCGACCCAGGCCAGGGCAAGAACCCACGCCATCTGATCCTCCCTCTGGAGGAGGGTTTTCCTAAGCTCTTCACAGTATTTTTGAACCTCTGGCCCGACGGGTAAAGCAAGCTCGGGATGACCTTGTTTCTGATCGAGCAGGAGAATTAAAAATCCTAAGGGGTCCAATGATTTCTGCATCTCGGACCACAGATAGGCGGGAGAAATATCACCGGTCTTCATCCCGGCCATAAGGGTCTGGAGCTCTTGGCCAAAGCGGAGTCCGAGTTTTTTTGAAAACCGGTGGGCGCGCAGGAACCGCACCGGGTCTTTAGTGAAATCCATTCCACAAGGATGGAGTTCCTTCTTCTGCAAATGAGTTAGACCCCCAAGGGGATCCAGGAACTCGACACTGGTTTGGTTCAAGAAACGAATTCCCATGGCGTTCAAGGTGAAATCTCTCCTCTTCACGCCATCTTCAAAGGGGAGTTTATAATCGAACTCGGCGGTGAAGTTTTTATGCCCTTTACCTTCCAGCTCGGATGAAAACGTCTCGGTGCGCGGTGGAGAAAATTCTAGCTGGTACCCTCCCAGGTCTAGCCGGATGATCTCATAGGGCAGGAAGGTCGCTCGTCCCAGAGTCGCGAGTTTTTTCCCCAGCTGCTTCCATTGATCGATGTTGAAGGCCAGGGTGGGGTGTCCCAGTTCGACGTCCCAGTCCTTCCCGATTTTGCCTGACAAGATGAAATCCCGAACCACGCCGCCCACCAGGGTGGGTGTGAGTCCAAGTGAACTTAGTTCCTGGTAGAGCGTTGGGAAGAATGAGGGAAGAGCGGTGATGAATTTCTTCGCATCAAAATTCATGTTTTATCCCCTATAACTCTTTTGCCGCTTCCAGCAGAAACTTATAAAGCTCTTTGATCTTATAGCTCTGGGCTTCATCAGCGTGGAAAGCAAAGGAGACTTTGTTGCTGAAGACTTCAAACTCCTTGCCAACAGTTTTTAGCTTGAGCTTCTGTCCGGAGCGCTTAAGGACGTGGGTGGGCACGACGGCCAGACCCAGACCTTCGTTTACCGCCTGGAGCATCTGCCCGAAGGAATTGACCACCAGCCGGGGCTTGATGTTGCGGGGAACCACTCCGAACTTTTCCCGGCACCAGCGGTAGAAATTCGGATCATTGCTTTCGTAGAAAATGATGGGATAGTTCAACAAGTTTTTTAGCTCCGTCTGGGCAGTGATGGGAAACTTATCAGAGAAAACCAAGGTGGTGTATTCGGAATGAAGGTCCAGCTTCTCGGCGTAGGCCGGGATGAGATTCTCCGGCAGGATCAGGCAGTCGATCTCGTGCTGTTCAAACTTCTTGATGACCGTCTCCGGGAAATCCATCGAGAGCCGGACCTCCAGGTCCGGGTAGGAGGAGAGGAAATCAAGCATGCGGCTCGAGAGCCAGGTTTTTCCGAGACCGTAGAGAGATCCGACGTGGATACGCCCTTTGATCTCATGATTCTCCAGATGGATCTGCTCAATGGTTTCTTCGATCCTTTTGAAGTACTGCTTGGCGATCTTCGCTAGCCGCATGCCGTTTTCAGTCACGTTCACGGACTTTCCCTGCCTGGTGACGATAGGAAACCCCACCTTCGCTTCAAGGTTTTTAAGCGCCTGTGAGACCGCACTTTGAGTGACATTTAATTCTTGAGCGG
This sequence comes from Bacteriovoracaceae bacterium, assembly GCA_035576105.1. Taxonomy (GTDB): domain Bacteria; phylum Bdellovibrionota; class Bacteriovoracia; order Bacteriovoracales; family Bacteriovoracaceae; genus Peredibacter. Next base: position 138,931 of record DATLXA010000012.1, on the reverse strand, counting down.
CTTTTGAAATGTTCTCGTTGTTAGAGAGAGCTATCAAAACCTGGAGCATGGAAGATTCAATCATAATAAAAATGATTTAACATATTAGTTTGACTAATACAAACCGCTATAGACTCTCCAGGCCATCTTCATTGACGGTGCAACGGCTTTGATAGTTGCTGTAAGTCCCGCACCCCTGAATGTAGCTTTCTCCGTGAGGTCCGTTACCGCTGAGAAAGACCCGACATTGGTTATCTTCAGTCCCAAAGGCCACATTATATTTCCGACCACTGATTCTTGAAGAGAAAGGCAGGACTTCAAGACCATATTCCGCAGATGGCCTTCGGGGATCATTGATTGCAAAGAACATGTATTTGTAAATGTATCCGTTGTCGGTGGTTTGTCTGATGAGATGGCTCCTGAAAGGGTATCCATATCCACGGGTTGTAACACAGTCTGCCACCACCTCAAAGTCTGCCTGGGCATGTGCTAATGAAGACATAAGAACAGCTGCGAGAAGAAAAACTTGTTTCATAAATACCCCTTGTTTTTAATAGAGTATGGCCTTTAAAAACCAAAGTATTTACCTGCTGGGCCAAAAAAAAGGCCAGGGGTATGACCCTGGCCTTTTTTTTTAGTTCGTAAGTTAAAACTTAGTCAGCTCTTTCTGCCAACTTCTCTTTACGTGCGATCATCACCTTGTCCTGGATGTGGGACGGGCACTGCTCGTATTTTGCAAATTCCATGGAGTAACCGGCCTTACCGGCGGTCCCTGAACGAAGAACGGTTGCGTAACCGAACATTTCAGAAAGAGGAACGTGAGCGTTGATCACCGCTTCGCCCGTTTCAGTCGTCTCAGACCCGAGGATCACGCCTCGGCGAGAAGAAAGATCCCCGATCACAAATCCTTGGAAGTCTTGTGGGGTTTCGACTTCGACTTTCATGATCGGCTCAAGGATACACGGCTGAGCATCTTTAATCGCCTGCCTCATCGCCATTCGGGCAGCGATCCGGAACGCGAGGTCGGATGAATCCACGTCGTGCGACTGACCTTCTTGCAGGTAAGCCTCAACGTCGATCACCGGGAACGCCGAAAGAGGCCCTCGGCCCATGACGTCGTTGAAACCTTTCTCGCACGAAGGAATAAATTCGTTAGGGATCGATCCACCTTTAACTTCGTTGACCATCCTAAACACTTGGTCTTCGCGCTCTTTGCGGGCAGCAGCGAGAGGCTTGATCTTCCCGACCACTTTCGCGAACTGACCAGATCCACCGGTCTGCTTCTTGTGAGTGTATTCGAAGTTGGCCTCACCGCGGATGGTTTCCCGGTAGTTCACCTGAGGTGCACCGACGTCCACTTCCGCTTTATACTCCCGCTTCAAGCGCTCGACGTAAATCTCGAGGTGGAGCTCCCCCATCCCCGCGATCCGTGTCTCACCCGACTCTTCGTCAGTGAAAAGATGGAAAGTCGGGTCTTCTTTGATGAAGCGCTGGAGTCCCTTGGACATCCGGGCCTGCATCTCTTTATCTTTGGCTTTAATTGAAAGTTCGATCACCGGAATCGGCACGTGCATTCCTTCACACGACAGGTGCTCGACGTTTCCATCCTCAGCGACGAAGGTATCTCCGGACGCACAGTCCACACCGATCATGGCGATGATGTCCCCGGCTCCGGCCCAGTCGATGTTATCCCGGTCGTTTGAGTTCATGCGAACGATTCGTCCGATCCGCACCCGCTTCTTAGTCCGGGTGTTGAGGAGGGTGTCACCTTTAGTGAGTTTCCCTTGATAAATCCGGGTATAGGTCAGCTGACCGAACTGCTCATCAGTGATCTTGAAGGCCATGCAAACAAGCGGTTTATCGAAATCTGGTTCGAGGTCAATCTTGGTTCCGGTTTTAGAATCGATCGCCTTCGGTCTCTCACAGCTCATGGGAGATGGAAGGTAGCGGGCAACCGCATTGAGAAGGAGTTGCACACCTTTATTTTTGAAGGCAGAACCAAGGAAGACCGGAGTGAACTTCAGAGAGTTAACCCCTGCTCTCACCGCACGGTGAACCGCGTCCTCAGAGATCTCTCGGCCTTCGATGATGTCTTCCATCATCTTGTCGTCGAACGCTGAGATCACGTCCAGCATTTCTTCACGGGCAGAATTGGCGTGCTCCATCAGCTCAGCTGGGATGGCTTCTTCTCGCACGATTTCGCCGTTATCTCCGTCGAAATAGTAAGCTTTCATGACGATCAGGTCGATGCAGCCTTTATAGTTTTCTTCTGCTCCGATCGGAAGCTGCATGAGAACTGCGTTGTGGTTTAATTTTTCACGCAGGGCCTTTACACCGTTGTAAGGATTCGCCCCCATCCGGTCCATCTTGTTAAGGAATGCCAGGCGTGGGACACGGTATCGCTTCATCTGTCTATCTACAGTGATTGACTGCGACTGAACTCCTGCAACCGAACAGATAACCAGGATTGCCCCATCGAGGACTCGCAGGGATCTTTCCACTTCTACGGTGAAGTCCACGTGTCCCGGAGTGTCAATAAGGTTGACCTTGATCGATTTTCCATCTCCTTCGGCGAAGGTGATTCCTTTCTCATCAATCCCCGTCCATTCAACGGTTGTGGCCGCTGAGGTAATGGTGATTCCTTTCTCACGTTCAAGTTCCATGTGATCCATGGTAGCGCCGGCGCCGCCGCCTTTAACGTCTTCAATTTTGTGAATTTTGTCGCAATAGAACAGGATCCGTTCTGACAACGTGGTCTTACCAGAGTCAATGTGGGCTGAAATCCCAATGTTCCTGGTTTTTGGCAAGTTTTTCATCTGCACTCCAAAAGATAGATAGAGGTAACGGTAGTATATTTTTTAAGTCTGCATCATAATGGGAGGCCCCTTAAGAGTCAATTTTTTTCCCGTATCACTTTGTTTTTTGATAGTTGCCAAAAGCCGTTTTTTAAACGAAATATTTGTGATGAATGGTAAAAAAGATTTAGATAAATCAACGCTCTACGAAGCGGTGAAGCTTTTGGTGGAGAACCCGTCCAAACATATTCTCCTCGACCAGCAAAAGCTTTTTACTCTATTCAGCATCGCTTTCCAGTACATACTGTTCAGATCTACTAAGAATCCTGGCCATTATATCATCCGCATCGAAGACACCATGCTGGCCGAAAAACTCGCCCGTAAAGCCAAAGACGAGACAACGCGTAAGTTCCTTAGCCGCTTGATTATCCCCCGCAGGCTTGCGTATGGAAATTCCACCTTCCATCTGGATTATTTCCCGTTGGTGAGCTGGGGCATCACCAAGGATCTTCCCAAGCAGAAAATTCAAGGTGCCATTATCGTTAAAAACACCTCTCACAATCCACTCATCGATGAGACTGACTTCCGGCACATCACTTGCGACGACCAGGCAGTGGAACTTTTTGGGAAAGACTACTACCTCAGTTCTTTGATGGACATCGCACCCAAGACCATCACCATCGCCTTCGATGAGAAGTACCAAGGGGTCGAGCTGGTCCGATTTGGCTTCATTGAAGAGCGATCTGAGAGGACAGTGGATGGAGTTAAGCTCTCGGAAGATATCCAATTTGAAGAAGACGACTAAGGCCTTGCTCCCTATTCACTGATGAACTTGAGTTTGGCCTTAAGACCGTAATGATCTGAGACCCAATTTTCTTTAAACATGAGCTCAGCTTTTACAACTTCAAGCTTCTCGGGTTGGATAAGAATATAATCCAAGCGGGATGGACCGAACCGCTGGTCAGTCACCAAGGGATTACTGTCCGGATCATATGTTGCTTCTTGGCCATCTAAAACATCAACCAACCCACTCGCTCTGAGTAAACCTAGTACCTCAGAACCATACTGATCGTTGAGGTCGCCGATCACGACAACTGGCAGCTCATTGTACCGCTGGATGATTTCCAGGAGGAACTTAACCTGGGCAATTCTCCTCCATTGATTCTTCTCGAAGGGACTTAAGTGAACATTAATCACTAGGATTTCTTTGTTCCCGTCCACGTAGTATATCCCCGCGTTGATGAACTGCCGAGAAAACATCTCGGTCTCCGGGAGCTCGACGGACCAAACTTTTTTACTAGGAAGGTTTGAGGCCAAGGCCATACCTTCATTCATCAGCAGGTACTCGTTGGTGTTTTGGTAGATGCCTTGGTACCCGGTTAAGCCGATGAAGGAGTCGTAGAGACTCATCTTGCCTCGCCAGCGGGCAGCTTCCTGAAAGCCTATGATCTGGGGGATGTCACCGTTTCCAACCTCTTGTCGAAGATGCAAAAGGCGTTCGGGTAACCTGGTGTTGTAGTGGTAAAGATTTTGAGAACCGATGGTGAAACTATGCACCATATTCATCACTAGGAAAGAAAAAAAAGCTAATGTGAGTTTCCATTTCATTCCATTGTATTAAATCTATAACCCAGGTTTAAGTCAAGAGATCACTCCTGTCCTTGTATGTCATGTCGGACGTTACGAAGGGCCCTGAGGTTTCTCTGCATGAGCCAAGAGTTTGATCTGTAGATCTCCACCTCCACCTCAACATCCGGATGCATACCAAACACCTCACGCATGGCTACCAGGCGGCCATTCCCATCAAATACCACGTACTCACCGTTGTCCGCCTGGATAACCCTGATGAGATTTTTTGAAGGCATGAACTCATTGATGAGGTCCGAAGTCAGCGAAATCTTCCCGGCCGGGATTGGAATCTTCCTGAGTGATGTGATCCGGTCATTCAACTTCTCGATAGCGGCTCCTCTGCTAATGGGATGAATCTCGAACAAGGACTTTAAGGGTACGACGATGCTTTCTTTTTTGTAAGTCGTGGCCATGATGAGAAGACGGAGGCTGGTTGCAAGAGGTGCTGACCTGTCGAGAGATTTAATCTCACTGATCTTATCTACGTAGTAAGTTAAGGCATTGTATCCTTCGATCTCGTTCTCTGGTGGATTTGTTTTCCCGAGCTTAAGCTTTGCGATGTACCAGTCAAGGAATTCAAGTGTTCTCGACTGTTGGGTCTGAGAGTCTCCTGCCGCACTCACGGATTCCCGGATGGACATAAGGTCTTCAACTGTCCCTACCGGGGACATCGAGTTGGCCCAAGCACTCCTAAGGGTTGCGAGTTGTTCAACTGTGAAATGTGGTCCTAGCATCTCCACGGCTTTCTGAGGTTCTCTCAGTGCCTTGTGGTGGGCATCCACCACCGCCCTCTTCTGGTTGAGTGTGATACGCCGACCAAGGAAAGCTTCTGCCCACGCTATCCGTAGGTTATTCTCAACTCTCCGGGCCATGGTGGCGTCTGGGATGAACTGGCCAATGAGGGCCGGGTCTTCAACGACGGCGCTAAGTTCGAACTTACTCAGGGCCTTCATGTCATCAGAAAGGAATTGCTTTACCAGCAGGGCCATGTCCCTTGAGCGGCCCGTCAGGTCTTGCATCTTTATGGACTTGGCAAGGGCATCCTTTTCTGATTTCAAAGCTGGCACTTCCCAGCCGACGTTCGCATCAAGCCCGGCAATCGGACTTACAGGGATACTCCTGTGTGAGTTGTAGCCCTCTTGGTAAATCTCAGTGACCTGCTGTGGGGTGAACTGGGACGCAAGCAGGGATTTCATCTTCTGCGGATTCCCATTCCCCTCGTGGTGGGCCCTGACCACAGCGTCTTTCTGCTTGAGTGTTATGCGACGACCGAGAAGATTCTCCACCAGATCGATGGCCAGGTGATTTTCCATCTTCATCGCCAGGGCCTTGTCCGGGACCACTCGCTGGATCACCGCTGAGTCTGCCAGCAGGGCCTTCATCTCAAAGAGCGACAAGGCCTTCATATCATCGGAGAGGAACTGCTGGATGAGTTGCGAGCCGGGCCCATCGGTGTCGCTGATCTTGGTGGCCCTGATCTCTTTTCTTACCTGGTCCTTCTCACTTTTGAGCGCCGGGATCTTCCAGCCGACGTTCCAGTCCGTAGTGGGTGCAGGTCTAGCGAGCTGAGATGGTTTCGCCGCTTCCTGGGCCTGCACGAGGGCTTCAACCTGCTTTTTAATCTCGGCCTTGATCGAAAGAGACTGCGGGGTATTGGCGATGGTGGTGGCGATCTGGAAGGCACCGCCGATCCGGCCAGCGAACATTCCACCCATGAACTCGTTGAGGTCTGCGTCCTGGAGGTAGAGCACCTGTCGCTTCTCATCGTAGGTGAGCTTGGCGGCCAGGTCGTTGATCTTTTTTTCCGATAGCTCCTGCAGGCCCTCGGAGTATACGGCCTGGTACATTTGTTTGGCGAAGATGGCCTTAGTAACGAGGAGAGCAGAATCCTTATTGAGCTTCTTGGACAGCGAGGTGAAAATTGTCTCGATGTAGCGCTCTAGGAAAGTGAGCTTCTGAACTCCGGTGAGGGGCTTGAGGTACTTTCCAATTGGTATGGCGTCTGTCATACCAACTAGGCTACCCACCAGAGTTGCGATCTTGCGCTGGTCCGCGGTGGCGTTGAACTTCACGGCTTCTTGGTACTGCGAGGTTCCGCCTATGGCCCCTCCGACCCCTAGGACTGCAATAGTAGATCCCCCGGTAACCACCCCGGTTGCAAAGGTCACGGTGAAATGCCCCACAATTTGAGGTAAAGCTTCTACCATAAATTCACCCTTGAAGTCCGGGTTCCGGGGTGTCATCTCTTCGACGTAGTACTTAATTGATTCCCCCAGCTTATAGAGGTCACCGTCTGTGGCCTTAAACTCCTTGCCACGCAGGTAGTTGAAAGCGTCGAGGGCATTCATGGGGGCCATTTCCCGCAGCACGTCCTTGGCCTGGACCAAACCCGCAAGGGCAACGCCGGCGCCCTTCACAAGGTTGGTGGAAGCTTCCAGGGGTCGTGCGAGTGGACGGTACATGTATTTCTTCTCGATCTCATCGAGATGTTTATTATAAGTGATCACGGACCCGTGGTCGCGGAGGGCATCCCCGAGGGCTTCGCGGGCAAACTGTTCCTTCGCATCGAATGGCGTGCTGTCGCCTGTGAACAGATTATTTATTTTATTTATGATGGTGTTGCTGATCCCCGCGGCTGCCGCCTTAGTCCCCTGCTTTGCTTCAAGCAGGAATCTCTCGATCGCCTGTTTTTCTGCTTCGAAATTCTTTTCGAAGTCCTCTTCAGTGATGTGGCCCCGGTCTCTCTGCGCCGTCAGCAGCGCCAGCGACGATTCCATGGTTTTAGATTTTTCCGCGACGAGGTTCTTGAAGACCTGTGCTTCGATGTGGGCTTCCTTGTAGGCCGGGTCGGTCGCGTTCCGCGCGCGGCTAAGTTCTTCATCACTGAAGCCACTAGCAATGAGTTCGGCGTGGAAGGCCGCCAGGTCGTAGCCCTTCTTGATTAACTCCTGAAGTGTCTGCACGCGGGTCTTCTTGGCGACATTGGAGAAGCCGCGGAGTTCTTCGAGGTCCTGCTCGGTTAGTTCGGTGTAGCTCTGAGACTGGTACTGACGGTACTGAGATTCGATATCTGAGCTCGAGAGGGACTTATTGGTCTTGAGGTTGCGGAAGCCCTGAATCTGATAGAACTTCACCACGTCCCGGAACTCGAAGCCTTCTTTCTGAAGCACGGTTGCGATGTCGTCGATGATCCAACTCCGGGCACTCACGTAGGACGGTTTCCCACTGGAGGCATGGATCCGACGGACCTTCGCCACAGGGGCCGACGATTCGTTTGGATTCACCACAGGGACCAGGTCGACTTTCACCTTACGCGCCTGGGCCTTCGGGGCATCTTCTCCAACCACACTTACCCGCAGGGACTTCTCCGCCAGGTAGTTAAGGAAGGTCATCTCTATCACGGAGAAAGGCCTCTCAGCACTCTGAGAAAAACGCAGCCGCCGTTCCGAGTAGTCTGCGAGACCGTAGGTATTTAAAAACTCCCGGTAAGCTGTCTCCAGCTTCTCGCCGGTGAACCGGTCTGTGGTTGGTGTCTTCCCCTTGAGCCAGAGGAGTTCTTCAGTGACCGTGTAGCTGAGCTTCTCCGGGGTGGCCAGCTCCTGGGGCCTTGCCCGGGAGATGACGTAGGAACCGGTCGCGTCCACACCCTTTTCGACTGGGATGTCCGCGAAGGCTGCCGTTTCGTCTTCAGCTACCAGGACCTCGTTACAGTTCACAAAGCTCAAGGTCTTCAGCACAGTCTCCCGGACCTTACCCATGAGTTCCGAAGGATCTTTCTTCGCGCAGCTAACGTCGAAGCCAGAGAAGTATGGGTGCCCCGGGGTAGTAAAACTTCCCGGTGCCGTCGACAGGGGAGAAAACTTGCTACTCTTCTGACCGGACTTCACCATCACGGCTTCCGATGAGATGGTGACACTAATATTCAGGGCCTTCTTCTTTCCCGATGGAGTCACCTTGAAAGATGAGTTGAACACCAGGCCTTTGGTCGAGCTTAGGGGATAGGTCGCGAGGAACGACGTCGTCTCGGGCTCTACCAGATGATTTTTTAAGAGCCTCGGAGTAACCTTACAGTCTGCGAAATCCACTTCCGTTGCGAACGCAAGCGGCATGATCGCCAGCAGAATGAGGCTTAGATAGGCAAGTTTCATAAAGAATCCTTTGGGTACCTATCGGTTTTACTCGGTTATTCTTTAGTTTAAAAATTTCAATGCTTTGAGGAAGAGGCTTAGGCCTTATGGAGAGGTTTGAGCTTGCCCAGGATGAGTCCCAGCTGCTGGTAGAGCAGGGCCTTATCGCTCGGACTCACCTGGAAGCCCAGAGACAGTCGCAGCCCATTCTTCGCGACGTGCTTGAGTCCTTTTTGAAGGAGCAAGACGCTGTCTTTGGCCGTGCCGCTTGAGCAAGCCGAGCCCGCGGAGATCTCCAGACCATGAAGATCGAACAAGGCCAGCGCCACGTCGGAGGGCAGCTCATTGAGAAAGAAATAGATGGTGTTGCTGTTTCTCTTAAGCGATGCATGAGTGACGACTTCGCCCATTCCCTGGAGCTCGAGGCCCAGGAAGTTTTCCAGTTCGGCCCGGAACACACCCGTCGCAGTGACGTCCACCGTACTCAGGTCATCGAGTGCGAGTTGGATCGACTTACAGGCCATCGCGTTCTCCGTGCCGGACCGGAACCCGGACTGCTGGCCCCCACCCGTGAGCAGTGGAAAGAAGCGGATGGAATTGGCCACCAGGCTGAATCCGATCCCCTTGATGGCGCCGAACTTATGAGCGGAGAAACTGAAGATGTCTCCCGTGGTTAGCTCTCTCCAGTCAGCGATCTTTCCGGGGGCCTGGACGGCGTCGACGTGGAGATAGAGATCCGGAATCGACTTGAAGAGTTCCAGTTCTTCCAGCGGATAGACGAACCCAGTTTCGTTGTGCACCCACAAGTGATGGTAGAGGATCAAAAGCTCCGGATCGTCGGCCTTCTTATCGCTGATGAAGCGGTAGTTTTCCTGGTGGGCGTACCCCAGGTCCGTGTCGACCTTGAGCTGGTAAGAACTGACATGATCACCGAAAAATTTGTGATCAAGGGCCGTCACACAGGGATGGTCGAGCTTCGAAAAACAGAAGAGAAGTTTTCTTCCCTCGAGCCGTGCCCATTCACTGAAGGAGTAGAGAAAACTTGCGAAGGCTTCCGTCGCTCCCGAATGGAAAAACAGTTTGTGGCCATTTTCATTTTTTTTGAACAAGGAAAAGATACTGGCCCTGGTCTGGTTGACGACTTTGCGGGCGGCCTTGCCACTGGAATGCTGGCTGGAGGGATTGGCGAAATTAAAATCGCCGCTCTTCAACCAGTTCTTCACTGATGGAGAGAGCGGCGACGTTGCATTATAATCTAGGTATAGACGACTATGAGTCACTACGCAGGAAACCTCTTACTGATTCATTTCCCCAATGTTGGGACGAATGTTCGAGGTAGCACTCGAACCAGCTGCGTTCGCACCAGATGCATTGGCCGCCGGCTCGTTTTCGAACACGACGTTCGGTCCTTTGCGAGAAAGATCACCGAGGCTGGTGGTCGCCAGGTAGTCCATCATGATCGTCCCGAGGTTTTCGAAGTACGACTTGGTGAGGTTGAACTCTTTAGTGTCAACGATGGCGTTGATGTCATTGCCCTGCTCGTCTTTCATGATCTCGATGCCAGAACTTGGAACGTTCAGGATGTCACGGGCGGGGTTAATGTTCTCACCCACGCAGTCGAGTACGTCTTTGATCGAGATCTCATCCATCGAGCGAGAAAGCACGTAGCCCCCACCTGGACCGCGGACCGACTTCACGACCTTGCCAGTACGGAGCTTTCTAAAAAGCTGCTCGAGGTAATGTAAGCTGATTGATTGGCGAGTTGAAATTTCCTGCAATCGAACCGGATTTCCATTACTATGAAAAGTCAGGTCTAACATTGCACGAACCGCGTAGCGCCCTTTTGATGTAAGTCTCATTGTCTTCCTCCATAAATCCAAAAAAGTTGGTAAATTTGATCGGGCTTCCAAACCATCCTTGTCACCCGAAGAATTTCGCCTGGAAGCCATCATGACAATCCAGACTAAATATCTCCTAAATAGTATGACCTTTTCTATTTTCTAACGTCAATGTTTAAATCAGCAACAATTTTTGAATTTAAAAAAAAGAGAAGGAATAAGGGCAAAACATCAAAGAATCCGAAGACTTACACTCGCCGCAAGTCACTCAGAGTGTTATATTGTCTCCAGGCAAAATATACCGACGGATTAAGTTAGTCATCATGCAATGAGTACAGTTTGAAGTCCCGAGAAGGACCTTCCGGGTTTGAGACGGGCGTTTTATGAATGGTTATTTCCATCAAATAATAGGTGAAATTCTCTGGTAATTCCCGCACCAGGCGTCTGGCGAATTTCATTCCCCATTCAACGAAGAAGTACTGTTTATCTTCGACGTACTGAGGGATCTCCAACTGCAACAGTTCCTCATTTTTTTCTATCCGGTACAGGTCCGCATGGAGCAGGTTTTTGCCTTCTGAGAGGATCGAGTAGCTCGGGCTCAGGACCTCATTGTCAGTCATGAACATCTGGACGAAGGTCGTCTTGCCGGCCCCCAGCTCTCCTTCCAGGATGATCATCGCCGGAACCTTCGCCAGGTCCTTGAGCTCATAGACGATGTAGGACAGATCAGAACGGAAGACCTTTTTCCATTCACGGACGAGCTTCTTATTCATCAGGAATCCTTCAGCAGTTCATCCAGTGCCTTGAACGCTTCCGGGAACGATTCGATCAGACTCAGGGCGGTCATCGGTCTCACGCCGAGTTTCTCAGAGGCGAACTGGCCCGACCAGGTGTGGATCAGAACTCCCAGCAGGATGGTTCTGTTGAGATTCTCGTAAATGTTATAAAGAGAATCACGTTTTTTAAGATTGGCCTCCTGGCCGATCAGTCCTCCCAGGATCCCGGCGAGCACGTCACCCACTCCCCCGGTGGCCATGCCGTCGTTGGGAGAGAAGTTGAAGTAGGTCTTCCCGTTGGGGAACCCGAGGAAGGTGCAGGGACCTTTGAGGATCACCGAGCAGTTGATCTGTTCGATCACATCCTTGAGGTGGTAGTAGGGAGCTTTGGAGACCTCTTCGATCGGCACTCCGGCGAACCGGGCGAACTCACCGAAGTGTGGGGTCATGAGCGTTGGAGCGTTCCGCAGGCGGAAGACCTCCGCGTCCTCTTTGAGACTCAAGACGTTGATGGCGTCCGCGTCTAGCACCACCGGACCGGAAAAGTTATTGAGGATCTCGAGCACCAGCATGCGCGCTCTGATGGACCGGGCCAGCCCCGGTCCAATCACGATGGAATCGTATTTCCCCAGGTCCCGGATCAGCCGACCCCACTTGCTCTGGTCGTTGGGAACGTAGCCGGTCATGACCTCCGGGATGAGCCGGGAGATCAGTTCTTGGTACTGAGGCTCCCAGGTGACGGCCGTCACCAGTCCGGCACCAACTTTCAGGGCCGCCGTGCTGGTCATCGCCAGGGCACCGGTGAGTCCGTGAGAGCCACCGATGATGAGGGTGTGCCCGAAGATTTTCTTGTCTCCAAACTTATTGCGTGCCGGTGGCAGGTCGGTTCCGATGTCTTTGTCGACGAGGAACTTGTCTCCTCCGGAGACCACCAGCTCCAGGGGTAACCCCGCTGGGATGATCTCGACTTCACCGACGAGCCTGGCGCCCTGGGACTGGTAGTAGCCGAGTTTCGGGAAGCCCACCGCCAGGGTGAGATCTGCGTGGATGGCATTGCCCTGGACCAGGCCCGAGTCACCGGTGACTCCCGTAGGAATGTCCAAGGAGATAGTGTAGGCCTTCACCTCATTGATGAAGTGGATGACCTCGTAGAGGAAGTTCGAGAGCGGGAGCCGCACGCCAGTCCCGAAAATGGCGTCGACGATGATCTTGGGAGAGGTATTCTGCATGAAGTACGCTTCCAGGGTGGTCATCTCTTCGATGAACGACACCTTCACGCCGTACGCCTGGGAGATCCGCAGCTGCTCTTTGACCTCGGTGGAGAGGTGACTGTCTTCGAACAGGATGAAAGCGCGGGCCTCGAAGCCCATAGTGGTCATGTGCCGCGCCACGGCCAGCCCCATTCCACCGTTGTTCCCCTTCCCGATCAGGAAGATCAGCTCTCCCTGGTGGATCTCTTCACCGAGCTTGGCGACGATCGCCCGCGCCCCCAGAAGAGCGACATTTTCGATGATGAGTTTTTCAGGGATGTGGTACTTGGTCTGAGCGAGTTTCTCGAGCTCTTTCATTTCCGCTTGCGTGACGATTCTCATCTTAACCTTCCAGGGGATATTTTTGGATTAGTGTTAGCATCTCTTTGACCACGTGGCCCAGGCCGATGAAGACCGCCTCCGAGATGATCCAGTGACCAATGTTGTATTCTTCGAAGAGCGCCTCTTTCAACAGAGGTTCCAGCGAGTCGTAGGTCAGGCCATGGCCCGCGTGGTAGCCCCAGCCTTTTTCTTTGATGATCGCGTGTCCCGCCCGGTAGAGCAGCAGGTGCCCGGCCAGGTCTTTGTGTTCCAGGAAATCGCGGGCGTACTCACCGGTGTGAATCTCCACGGCGTCGGCGTTGACAAGCAGGCAGCGCCGGAGCACCCGGGAATCAGCTTCGACGAAGAGGGAGATCTTGGTCTGCGGAGAGTGCCGCTTGATGAGGTCGCAGGCCGCTCGCACGCGGTCGAAGTTTCTATCATCGCCCAGGTCCAGGCCGCCTTCGGTGGTGCGCTCTTCCCGTTTTTCCGGGACCAGGCACACCCACGCTGGTTTTTCCTCTGAAGCTTTCGCTACCATTTCCGAGCTGCAGCCGATCTCGAGGTTGAGGTACTTCCCCATCACTCTGCAGTACTTGTGAACTTCTGGAACGTCAGTGTCCTGGATGTGACGCCGGTCTTCTCGCAGATGGATGGTGATCTGCTGAGCACCCGTGGCGAGGGCGACTTCCGCTGCCCGTGCCACATTGGGGTAGGACTCTCCACGCTGCTGCCGCAGGGTGGCCACGTGATCGATGTTAACTCCTAGCCGAGGGTAGTTCATGATCGTTCCTACCCGAGGCTCTTGGAGACGACTTCTGCCAGGTCTTCGCAAATCTCATTGACCAGTTTCAGGTCCTTGCCTTCAACCATCACCCGTGCCAAGGGTTCGGTACCGGAGTAGCGCAGCAGCAGGCGGCCTTCTTTCCCAAGCTTCCCCTCCGCACTTTTCACCGCTTTTTGGATCTGGGCGACGTCTTCGAAAGGAAGGCGTTTCTGGACAGTCACGTTAACCATCTTCTGCGGGAAGAGTTCGATCTCACTGGTCAGTTCCGAGAGGTCTTTGTCATAAAACTTTATGCTCTCGATGACTTTTAGCGCCGCGAGGATCCCGTCGCCGGTGGTGGAGTATCTTTTGAAGACCAGATGGCCTGAAGGTTCTCCCCCGAACAGGGCCCCGCTCTGTCTCATGTGCTCGACGATGTAGCGGTCACCTACCTGAGTCCGGATGAAGTTCAGTCCCTGCTTGTGCAGGTAGTACTCAAGGCCAAAGTTACTCATGACCGTTCCCACCACTTCCCGGGTGGAACCGATCTCATGATTGTCTTTGAGGAATTTCCCGCAGAGACCAATAAGCTTGTCTCCGTGGATGACCTCGCCGTTGCCGTCGATGATGGTCAGGCGGTCTCCGTCTCCGTCCAGGCAGACTCCAAGATCGGCGCGGTACTTCTTCACATTCTCTGCACACAACCCCGGGTGCAGGGCCCCGCAGGCCTTATTGATGTTTGTCCCATTGGGAGTATTGCCGAGTGGGATCACTTCCGCACCCAGCTCTTCGAAGACCATAGGTGCCAGCTTGTACCCCGCACCATGGGCCCCGTCGACCACGATGCGTAGCCCTTCCAGTGTGTACTGAGGTGAGAGCGAAGCTTTGGTGTGGACGATGTACCTGCCTATGACCTCATCGAGCCTCTTGGCATTGCCCAACTGATCGCCGGTGCAGGTCTGGATGAGCGTGGGATCGAGCACCATCTTCTCAAGCTGGAGTTCGATCTCATCGGGAAGTTTGTGGCCCGTTCTGTCAAAAATCTTTATCCCATTGTCCTCGAAAGAATTATGGGATGCGGAGATCATCACACCGGCGTCGGCCCGCATGCTCTGGGTGACGAAGGCAACTCCCGGAGTAGGCAACGGGCCGGTGAGGATCGCCCGACCACCCTGAGAGCAGACACCTGCGGAAAAGGCCTGTTCGAGCATGTAGCAAGAGAGCCGGGTGTCTTTGCCGATGATGATCAGTGGCTTTTTGGAAAAATTTTGTTGAAAATAACTGGTCACCGCCCGTCCCAAGACGAAGGCCACTTCTCCCGTCATGGGAAAAATATTTGCCTTACCTCGGATCCCATCGGTTCCAAACAATTGACGACCTGACATATAATCTCACTTTAAGAATGAATATCAGGTCAAATATACCATTTTATTCTACATTCACAATAATGCTCTTAGGGATGATTTCCAGCAGGTGAATGCTCGGCGGGAGTGTGACGGAGAGTTGAACTTCAGTGGGACCCTTGGCGCCTTTGGGAATCTCGATCCACACCTGAACAGAGGAAGATACGTTTGATCGGTTTTTGATGATCTTCTCTGGGACGAGGAGTTTGACGCTGGCTGTTTTTTTCGAAAGTTTGTACCTCTGCGAATGGGAAATAATTTCAATCGGCAGGGCCTTTAACTCCAGGTTGGAACTTTCTGCTCTGAGCTGATAGGTGAATTTTACTTCCGCAGTTGAAGTGATGGTGAGGTTATCATCCGGTATATTGATCTCCGCCGGAAGCTGATCAAACCCCGGCAGTCCCTCGAGGTCGATGGGTCTGGTGTTCAGGTATTTTATCTTCGAGACCACCGAACGGGGTCCGTGCACTTCTACTTCCGAAGGATGGAGCACGGGGTTGACGAGAGTGAGCTTGTCCGGTAGTTGGCCCGCGAACTGGAGCTGCAGTGGAACGATCTTACTTGCCTTCTTCTCGAGACTGATGGAAATGTTTCTTGGCATGACCTTATCGACCACCATCCCGAAAGGTAAGCTCAACTGGTTGGGATTGATGCTCACGGTGAAGTTCAACTGTTTTTTGGAGTTGGCACGGTTGAGGTCGATCACCAGCTTGTCATCCCGCTCGGCCACCGTTCTGACGAATGCCCTCGGACCCTCGATCAAAAAAACAACTTCTGACTGAGGCTTCACGGCGAACATCATCCCGGCCGGAATAATGTATTCCACCGCGACAGTTTTTTCAAACTTCACTTTCTCCGAGTTCAAGACGTAGACCCACAGGAAGATCGCCAGCAGCGCGGAGATGAATTTTAACGAGTGTTTCTTTACGGTGTTTCGCATCTTCATACGGCCTTACTCCCAGCGTGCTCGAGCTGCCCGGGCCGGTCGATCTCCAGCAGAAACTTCCGAAGCTGCTTGCGCAGGTTTTCCTCGTTCTCCATGTAGTGGAAGACACCGTTGTAGCAGATGTTGATCCTACCGGTCTCTTCGGAAACCGTGACCACCACCGCATCGGTGATTTCGGTGATCCCCAGGGCCGCCCGGTGACGGGTTCCGTAATGGCGGTCGATCTCTACGTTCTTCGAGAGCGGCAGGAAGCAGCCCGCGGCCTGGATGATGCCGTTGTAGATGATGATCGCTCCGTCGTGGAGCGGAGAATTGGTCTGGAAGATGGAGTAGATGATGTCAGAGTGGATGCGGGAATCGAGCCGCGTACCGCTGGAGGAATAGTTCAGCAGTCCATGGTTTTTTTCGAAGACGATCAGTGCCCCGGTGCGCTCGCGGGAGAGGGCCGAGGAGGCGGCCACCACTTCTTCGATCTGCTGGTCGAACTTGGTGCGGCCGTTACGGCCGATGATCTTGGTGCTGGAGATGGACACCAGGGCACTGCGGATCTGGTCCTGAAACAGCACGATCATGATGATGAAGAGGTAGTCGAAGAAATTCTGCAAGATCCAGCTCAGGGTGTAGAGGGCGTGGAACTTACTCACCCACCACAGCATGGCGAGGGCAACGATCCCGAAGAGCATCTGGTAGGCACGGGTGCCCTGTACGATGATCAGGAAACGGTAAAGGATCAGGGCCACGATGACCATGTCCAGTAGATCTATAAGTCTGAAATTGGCAATTAAGATGCCTATTTGCTGCAAGTAATACCTCGATTTAGATGTCGTATCGGAAGGTTCGGTGTGAATTTTAGGAGGATCTTGCGGATCCCCCTAAAATAATTGAAAAAAAATTACGCGGCTTCTTTATCGGAGTCTTTTTTGGTCGGGAGTTCGACGACGTTGGTCTTCGGATTCTTAAGTCCGTCGATGATCTCATCGGACATCAGCATCTTCTTGCGGAGCGCTTCTCGCGAGATCCCCATAGTGGTGGCGGCCTTGGACTTGTTCCCCTTGTGCCGCTTGATCTCGGCCAGGATCATCTCTCTCTCCACCAGGCAAACCCGGTCCTTGAGAGCGATAGTCGGGTCGTCGGCGAACGGGATGTTCTCCAAGAGACAGCTTCCGGTCTTGCTCATGTCGATGATCGGCGTGGACTTGTTACCGAGGTCGTGGATTATGTGTGCCTTGGGATTGTAGAGCACTGCCTTCTCGACCGCCCGCTCCAGCTCGGAGACGTTGTTTGGCCAGGAGTAGCTCAGGAGCTGCTCTTTGGCCGTCTCAGAGAAGTCTTTGAGCAGTAGGCCCTGCTTGCGGCATTCTTTTTTAAGGTTAAAGTTCAGCAGTTCTTCGATGTCGAGCTGTCTCTTCCGGAGCGGATCGATGTTGATTTCAGAAGACGACATGAAGTTATGCAGGCCGGGGTTGAAGGTTCCCTCTTCTTCGATCATCTGCTTGAGGTTCTTGCTGGTAGTGAAGATCGCCCGAAAATCCAGAGTGATGTTCGAGCCCGGGATCCGCCGCTGAACCAGGACGTCTAGCAGTTTCATCTGAAGACCGATCGGCATGAAGGAGATCTCGTCGAAGACCACCGAGCCACCCACGCACTCCTCCAGCTTACTCTTGACGCCCGGGCCACCGAAGATCTCGGTCTCGAGGAACTTCTCGTCGATCCCCTTGCAGGAGATGGTCAGAAAGGGAGCGAGGCCTCTTTTGCCTTCGTTGTGGATGATGCGGGCGAGGAGCTTCTTTCCGACTCCCACTTCGCCGTTGACGATCAATGCCGAATCGATGTCTTTGAGCCGCATGATGGATTTTCTAATCTCGGAGGTCTGCGGGGACCGACCGATCCAGGCGTACTCGCGGTCATACGGGGACGAGAACCGGCGCACCAGGGACTTCTCCGACATCGGGTTGTAGTGGTGGAACACCGACGACAAAATGAGGGCCAGCACCTTCATGGTTTTTTCGTCTTCCACGGTGAAGCGGTCTTCGTTTCTTTTGTTGAGCACTTCGATGACACCGATGATCTTATCTTCGCGGTTGGTGATAGGGCCGCAGATGATGGACTTGGTCTCGAAGCCCGTGTACTTATCCATCTCTTCAGAAAAGCGAACCCGGTCGCTGAGGGTGTCGATGTTGAGAGAAACACCAGTGGTGAAGACCGAACCGGCGATGCCCTTGCGGTAGTCGAACTTCAGCAGATCCTTATCGATCCCCAGGGCCGCGACGGCTTCGAGTTCGTTGGTCTCGGTGTTGATCAGAAAGATGGAAGCTCTCTGGCCATTGAGGATGCGCACGATCTCCTCCAGCATGGACTCGACGAACTTTTCTTTATTGCCGAATTGGGTGATGTCTTTGAACAGGGAGAGCAGCAGCGAGAACATCTCGAAGCCTTCTTTCTCTGAAGAATAGTGCTGGGTGAGAGCGAGCTGGATCAGGCTGTCTTTGAGTCTCTCAGGTGGAAGGCTCTGGATGTACTGCTCGATGAAGCGCTTCATGTTGGTGTAGTCTTCGGCGTCGAGCTCGGCGCCGTAGCTCATGCACTCGTCCTGGCCGAAGGTCACGTCCCGGAAGGCCCGGACGATGGAAGCTCCGAAGTCGAACCGCAGTCGCTTGAACTGGATGGAGCAGCGGAGTGTTGTTCCCACCGGCATGGGGTAGGAAGTCAAAAACCCAAGGCCCGTCATGCTCACGTCCGAGAGCTTGGTCTTTTCAACAAATTCTAATTTCCCTTGTTCTGTTTCGTACTCGACGAGAAACATCACATCGTCCCGAGATTCGACTGGCACCCGGAAAGACTGGTAGTATTTAAATTCTGAGAAACTGGTTAGCATAGACGCTCCCTTTTAATGACTTATCAAAGGGCTTATCGGTGCGTGGGCCTGCTAACTTTAGAAAGATGACAGATAAAATTGGCAGTCTAGAAACCTAACTGGTCTACTAGCTTTCTCATGACATTCACGCCAGTTATGGCCTCAAGCTGTTCGACCCCGGGGGCCGAGTTGATCTCCAGGGTGATGAGTTCCTCCCGCTGCTGGAGAAAATCAATGGCCCCATAGGTCAGCTGAAAGTGCTTCCTTATTCTCCCGACGAGTTCTTTAACACTGGGAGGGAGGTCGATTAACCTGGCAGTTCCTCCAGCAGTAAAATTCGAAGCGGCACCGCCGGAGTTCTCCCGCTCCAAACTCAGGCACCAGTCGTCGATGAAAAAACACCGCAGCTCCCGCCAGCCTTCCAGGTAGGGCTGAAGGATAAACTCTTTGTCCGTCCGGTCACCAGTCCACGTCAGCATCTGTTCCCGGGAAAAGGTCTCGATCCCCCACCCGCCCTGACCCCGGTGAGGCTTCACCAGAAATCTGCTGCCCGGGTGCCGAACCAGGAATGCTCGGATCATAGGAACGGATGCGTGCTGAAGGTCTAGCCAGGGTAGGGCCGGGATGTTCACCGTCGGGAAGATCTGGTACTGCAGTTTCTTATTCCGCAGCACTCTGAGCGTTGGCAGAGTGTTGATGATTTCTTCCGGAGCGAAGAAGCGCTCAAGGATTTCCAGGTCCCGCTCATCACCGTAAACACCTGTGGTCCTCACCAGCACTCTGCCCTCCTGCGGACTCTCAAGCGGGTCTTTCCACGGGTCAAACAGAAACAGTGAACCTTTTCCGACTTCCTGAATCAACCTCTTTACGAAGTAGGTATTTTGATTTTTTGCCATCACCGTCAGTTTATTCATACAGACAGTTTCCCGTAATTTCATTAAAATGGGAAAATGCATTTAAAGTCTTTGTTCTTCTCAGCGTTGATATCCCTGGCCTGTCGTACCCAGGCCCAGACTCCCGCAGCTGCGCCTGCTACGGCAACCGCTCTTACCCCTTCCGTGGCAAAGATCTGCAGCGACCTTGGGAAGAAATTCACCGAGTACCGGTGGGGCGACGTTAAGTGTGACCAGTACAAGTGGAACCACGTGCGCAACTCCAACCTGGGGACCCCTCTCCTGTGGACCGTCTTCGGAGAAGAAAGTTCTCCGGCGAGTGCTAACACCACCCTGGTCCTGTGCGGGGTCCACGGGGACGAGATCACGCCGGTGAAGTTTTGCTGGGACCTACTGCAGGAGCTGAAGGCAGGCCACTCGTTTAAGGACAAGGTGGTGGTGGTCGCACCACTGGTGTCTCCGGACTCTTTCCTCAAGGTCGCTCCGTCCAGGACCAACGGAAGAGGGGTAGACGTGAACAGAAATTTTCCTACCAAGGACTGGCACGGCAACGCGCTCAACCGCTGGAGAGATACTTACAAAAAAGATAAACGGAAGTTCCCGGGTCACTCGCCGGGCTCGGAGCAGGAAACAGTTTTCCAGATGAACCTGATCAAACGGTACAGACCCAATAAGGTCATCACCGTGCACGCTCCGCTGACCATGCTGGACTACGACGGCCCCTCGCTGAAAGCTGAGTCCGGAAAGACGGCCAAGATTCTCTTGGAGCAGATGAGCCAGAAGTCCTCCGGGTACAAGATCTCCAATTACCCGATCTTCCCCGGAAGCCTGGGGAACTGGGCCGGGAAGGAAAACCATATCCCCACCTACACGCTCGAGCTCCCGAACTCCAACAACTTCGAGACCGATAAGTTCTGGGCGCTGTTCAAAGAGTCCGTCATTTTCGCCATCGAAAATAAGATGAAGCCACCGGTGGACTAAAAGTGGTTCGCTCTGGTTAAGAAACTCTCCTGCCATTCCGATAGCTGATTCATGCAACGATACCGTAGGGCCTTCCGGGAGAAGGTCATTCCTAGATTTTACAGTGGCAGGGCCCACCTGATCATCTTCTTCCTGCTGGAGATGATAGCACTGGTGTGGACCGGAGCTCAGGTCGACTGGACCTTAGGCTCACCCTTTTTCATCCTCCTGACCCTCGCCTACGCAACCACCTTTACCTATTTCCTCCACCGCTTTATCCTCCACCGCCGAGTCCCCGGGTTTTCCTGGGCCCACAAGATGCACCACTGGCACCATACTTTCTATACGTCTGGGGTGATGGAATACGATGAGCTGGATGACGTCTACATGCTGCTGATGCCGCCGTGGATCCAGGTATTTTACTACCTGGTCTACTTACCGCTACTGATCGTGATTTTGAAACCGTTGTTGCCGATGGCCCTAGTGCTGCATTTCATCTTCGCCATGACCCTGTGGTACGCGCTCTACGAATCCGTGCACTGGGTTTCGCACCTACCGCTGGATCACGTCTTGCTCAAGGTCCCGGGCCTGCGCTGGATGCGACAGCACCATCAGGTTCACCACTCGCGCCTGAAGGACGTGGCGAACTTTGGGATCGTCGAACCGGGCCTGGATTTCTTTAGAACTAAGAAATGAATTCGAACTCTTCTAAGTCTTGAGCTCCGAAGACTCTGATGGGAATCATCGTCTCTTCTTCAACATAAATTTCCACCGCCGCGTTGATCAGCCCGAACATGGTATCGCGACGGAATGATTCGGGACGCTTTGATAAGGGCAGGGCCAGGAACTCTCCTAGGATGCCTCCTAAAAATAAGTACTGGTAGGAATTCGCCGAGGAGCTAAGTTTCATCGGCGAGCACCAGTTTTAGCGTGATGAGGGTATCCCTGGTCGAAAGTGGCATCTGGTAGTCAGCGTAGCTCGGATCATAGGTCCCGAGGACCACGTCCCACAGGTGAGAAGTGTTTCCGAAGTTTTTTCTAGGTGCGCGGTCGTGGTGATGGAGGTGGTACTTCTGGATGTAATTCAGGTACCCCGACTGATGGACCTTGTAGTGAAGAGTGTAGTGGATCCATTCGTAGAAATAATAGAAAGCTGTAAGTCCCAGCGTCGCAGCTCCGAACACTCCGGGGTCTTGGGTGAAGTAAAGCAGCGGTGAGAGCACCAAGGGCGTCATGAGATAGATCATCAAAAAGCCCGCAGTCAGCACTCTGTGGTCACCCATGTTCCGGTGGTGGTAGAGGTGGAAGGACCCAAGGAAATAGTGCAAGGCCCTGGTGGGATACTTTGAATGGTAGAGCCAGCGGTGGATGGCGTACTCCAGGAATGACCAGTAGAGGACTCCGCCCAAGAATGACAGAACCAAGGTCAGGCCCGAAGTGCTTGAACCAGACATCAAGTAGAAAGACAACACCCACAAGGGAAGGACAAAGAGTAAAAGGTGCACCGGATTGCTGGAAGCAAAAAACTTCACCAGCTTCGGGTAATCGTCGATCATGAACGGTTTCTGCTTCATTGGGGTAGTATACTTACAACAGGCCAGTCAACCCTCGAGTCAGTCAGAATTCCCCGGCAGTGTACATTCTTTTGCCACTATTTAAATGAAGGAAGTCCTTGTAATCCCACTTTATCCCCGCCAAAAGTCTTCTGCGCTTTCCATTGATTATGGTTCCTGCAGAGGACGCGAAGATTGGATAAGGATCGATCTCCGCCTAGAGCGTAAGGGGTAACATGGTCAAACTCCAGGAACCGGCGCTCTTCACAGCGTTTTCCATTGAGGAAGGTGTGCTCGCAGCGGTGACTTGAACGTTCTAGAATTTCTCTTTTGGTTGATACGGGGATATAGCGAGATCTTTTGGACGGATCAGCTTTAGTGTTTCGGGTTGTTTTATTGAATTCGATTTGGCGGATTTTTTCATCTATGAGTGCCTCGAAAATCTCTAACTCCGGGACATCTGACCAAATCTCCTGTAGCTTTTTTAATTTCTTTAAAATTCGTCCGTGCA
Organism: Bacteriovoracaceae bacterium; assembly: GCA_035576105.1. Classification (GTDB taxonomy): domain Bacteria; phylum Bdellovibrionota; class Bacteriovoracia; order Bacteriovoracales; family Bacteriovoracaceae; genus Peredibacter. Next base: position 116,330 of record DATLXA010000012.1, on the reverse strand, counting down.
GAACGATTTTCTTTTCCACTACCAGCTCCGGTTTGAACTCCTGCCTTAGTTTCCTGCTGGATAGAGCTTCCGCCTGCTCCATGCATTTTTTCGCTTCCGCGGAGTCTGGCTTGATATGGTTGTTTTGCATGTGCCCAAGGAGAATCGAAGCATTACATAAGCTCATAACTCCAGATTCAATTTTTTCTTCCATCTCTGGCACCGACCGGACCAGCTTCATCGCCTGAATCCTGGTCCAGGCTTCAGACTCTGAGTAACCCAACTCCTGCATGACATATTTATGCAGAGTTGAGTGACCGTGCTCCAGGAACAGTTTCCGTGCACTAACCTCAGAGAGAAATTTTAACAAAACTACCGTTGCAGCTTTTTCAGTCTTGGCCGCGTTGATGGTCTCCTTATGAAGTCTGTCGTTGGTTAGATGAGTGTACATACAATCTCCGGATCTAGATGAAATGTTTCTAAGCCAACTGCTGCTGGTTTTGTTGAGTCCAACTTACCATAGGTATTAAGAGCTAAATTAGCCGTTCAAATTCCATCCAGGCGCGGACTTTCAAAGAAGGACAGACCCCTTCTCAAATAATCATAAAAAACTTTAATAGATCAACCCAGCCTTCCCATGCCTGCCTTTCCAAAGAGTGCTCAATAGAAAAACAGGTATCAAAAGACTCCTTCTCATTCAGGTGAAACAAAAAAAATTCTTAATTCAAAATAATTCATAATTGAAATAGGAATCAAAGGAAACCGATCATGGGTTTTGGAATTTTTCTGGAACGTTCTAGTTGATAAGAAGGAGCAGGCGTCATTTACATTTAAACACCCAAGTTTCTCTGATGACCCTTCCCCTCTCAATGATGCCCAATTCAAGCCCCAGATCTTTTCGATAGAAAATAACGAACACGTGATGATGGGCCTTGCCCTCTTTGAGCATGTTACTTTTAACATCGAACTTCTCCCTCCCTGTGACCTAATCCTTATTGTTGATTTGGATCGGAAGTCCTGGCATTTCACTCTTCACGTCAAGGGCCTCTTAATTCTCCACAAAGATTAAACTCACTTTCTCCTTCCCGGGCCACTTCTTTGAGTAATCATATTCCTGGCCCTCGCAACTGTAAGAGGCTCCGTAACATTCAGCGACGCTGAGACAGACCAAGATAACAAATAGAGTATGCCTCATGCCTTGTCCTTCCAAAGTATCCTGGGGGAACTCGTCACACTAATGTGCTGCTCGGATCGAATCTTTTACCTCTTTTAAATAATACATTTAAACTTGTAGTTTCCGACGAATATATTCAAACCGGAAAATTTCAAGATAGATGTCGCATTTATTTTTAAGCCGCTGTTTTTGTCAGATTTTTCTTTGCCTCTCTCATTTCTTTCGTTGGATTCAATTGAACCTCAGTAATTTGATCCCAATTCCTGGTCGTCCTAGACCAGCGTTGTGGATTTTTAGATCGCGCTTGTTCATACAGCTTTACTCTGTCTTGAAGTATTTCTAAGTCTTTGCCTTTGTGTTTCGATATTGGCGTCACAAAACGAATCTCACTGTGTCGATGTTCATAATTATACCAAGCTACAAAACGCTCCACCCACGACCTTGCTTCGGAAATACTGGCAAAACAACCATCAGGGTATGATGGACGATACTTTAAAGTTTTAAAAAGCGATTCTGAGAATGGATTATCATCACTGACTTTCGGTCTGCTGAACGACGGCACAATTCCTAACTTTTGCAACGTCGCTAGCATAGTGGCCCCTTTCATCGGGCCACCATTATCTGAGTGAAGTGTAAGTTGATCCTCCACAACTTTATGCCTACTTGTTGCATCTGCAATCAGAACTGAAGCGTACTCAGCACTTTCACAGGCGTAGACTTCAGAACCAACAATCATTCGGCTAAAAACATCCATTATCATGTACAAGAAGTAATATTGCCCTTTGATTGGACTCTTCAAATAGGTGATGTCCCAACTCCAAATTTGATTCGGCGACATAGCACTTATCGCCGCAGGTTTCACATGAGTCCTTGGCCGTGAGTTTGAGCGATGAGCGCTAAGTTCTGCTTTCTTTAAAATTCGATAGAAACTACTTTCCGAAGCGATATAAATTCCTTTGTCAGCAAGCCTTGGCACAATCTGCGATGGCGGCAAGTTTCTGTATTCAACTGAATTAGCGATCTCAATCACTTTATATCGTTCTTCTTCTGTTAGGTGCTTAACCGAAGCTGTCTTGGGTCCTCGTCTTTGATCACCCTCTTTAGGATTTTTCTTCCAACGCTGAAGAGTGCGGACGCTTACATCAATGGCCTTGCAGCACTCACCACGTCTTGCCCCACTGAGTACCGCTTCCTCGATAAGACCTGACAAATGGAGCCGGTCTGCCAGACTTACTTTAGATCCTCGCTGCCCCAGATCGAGTCTACTTTTTTTTTGAGAATAATAATTGCTGCAGCTTCGGCCAAGGCTTTGTCTTTACGAGCGAGTTCTTTCTCAAGATCTAACACTTTATAAATTAATTCATTACGTTCGCTGCGCTTGTCATGGGCCTCAGGCTCAAGAGACTTTTGCATTTTCTCACGCCACATCTCGATATGATCTGCATGAACACCTTCTCGTCTAAGATAGGCCCCTTGCTCTTCAACTTCCAGCACATCAAAGGCCATCACGGCCTTGAGCTTTTCTTCTGCTGTCCAATTCTGGGGTGTTCTTTGTAGTGGTTTCATATCCGGAGTTCTACCGTAAATAGCGACCCATTTATACACCGCAGTTGAACTTAAGACATTTTCTCTGCAAAACAGGTCAATTGACTTACTTCCACGAGTAAGAAATTTTTTCACCCACATACGTTTCTGAAAACTTTCGATATGCCATTATTTCGACCTTTACCGCCCAAAACCATTAATAAGATCCAACACGACATCTATCCTGACATATAGGGAAACAAACCCAACCACCCCACTCAACAATCCCCCGGAAATTTTGACCAGACCCTAGCTTTCACCCCTCCAGCCGTTAGAATCTACCTATGCTAAACATCTCCGACCTCTCCACCTTCACTCTCCTGTTCTCGGGCTTCTTGCTGCTCAACTTCGCTCTCTTCGCCTTCGGGGGTTACTACTTCTTCTACCGCTTTCTTGGCCCCGGTATCCCCCACCGAAAAATCCTGGAGAAGGACGCCACCGCCTCGCAGATGAATAAAGAAAAGCTTCGCTCCCTGCACACCCAGGTGGTCTTCCTCATCCTGGGAGTTATCCTCTACGCCCTCTACAAACTGGGCCTCACCCGCATCTACCTCCAGTGGGACCAGAGAGGTGCGGTCTACTTCATCCTGAGTTATTTCATCATGCACCAGCTGCACGACGCCTACTTCTACTGGACCCACCGGCTGATGCACCAATGGGAACCCATCCGCAAGTTCCATTTCGTCCATCACGAATCATCTCCTCCGACGCCCTTCTCGGCCCTGTCGTTCCACCCGGTGGAGGCCTTGGTGCAAGGATTCTTCTGGATCGTGATCGCGCTCGTCCTTCCCATCTCCCACTGGTGGATGTTCTCTTTCTACAGCTTCATGCTCTACATCAACATGTGGGGCCACACCTCCTACGAATTCTGGCACCGGGACCTCATGACCCATCCCGTGCTGAAGATCCTCAACACTCCCACCCATCATAATCTTCACCATAAGTTTCATAACGCCAACTACAGCATCTACTACAACTTCTGGGATAAGGTCTGCGGCACCAACCACCCGGAGTACCAAATTCACTACCAACAGGTGAAGGTCCGGACAGAAGCGGGCAAGACATCCCGGGTGATGAAGAAGATGAAACTATGATCAGAAAGAATGTCGAGCTCTACCCGCCACGTCCGCTGAGCGCCTGGAGAAAGATCTCCATCGGTTCCTGGCGGCCGGTAGGAGACTCTCAAGTCTACGCGGAACTCAAAATCGATGCCACCGCTACCCTCGGGTACCTGGAAGCTCTGAACCGGTCCTCCCCGCACCGGATATCCATGACCCATTTCCTTGGCAAGGTGATGGGCAAAGTCTTGAGCGAGGTCGGCGACCTCAATTCCATTATCCGCTGGGGCCGCATCCAACAGCGCAAGCACGTGGACGTGTTCTTCCACGTCGCCTACGGGGACACCGAGCTCTCCGGAGTCATCGTCCGGGACATCGATAAAAAAAGTTTTCAGGAGATCGCCCAGGAACTCACCAAATCCGCGGCGGTCATCAAGAGCGGAGAAGACCAGAGTTTCAAGCACATCAAGAAAACTTGGGAGTGGATTCCGGCAGGTATCGCCCGGGGTGTGCTGGACCTGATCGGTTTTGTGAGCTACTCGCTGAATATCAACATCAAAGGCTCGGGCGTTCCAAGAGACTGCTTCGGGAGCATGATGATCACCAACATCGGAAGCCTCGGTTTCTCCCAGGCGTTCGTTCCCCTCTCTCCCTACTCGCGGGTGCCTCTGGTCCTGGCGCTGGGAAAGATTCAAAAAGTGCCGGTGGTCCTCCCGGACGGAACACTCGCGGCGCAAGACCAGGTGGGCCTGTGCTTCACCTTCGATCACCGGATCATGGACGGGGCCCGGGGTGCGAAGATGTCCAAGCTCATCGAACACTACTTCCTCCACCCAGAACTGCTATGATCCGGACTCTCTCTGATTACGTCAGGTCCATCCCCAAAGAGATTAGGAAACCAGATGAGTCCCGGTCGTGGACAGGACTCGCCAGGTGCCTAACGGTGGCGGTGGGCTTCCAGACCCTGGCCTACTTTCTTCCCTCGCTTCGAGCTGAAAACATCCTCTGGAACCTCCCACTCCACGCGGTCCTGATCTTCCTGACTGGCCTGTCCTTAGTGAGTCTTTTCGTCCTGGCGCACGACTGCGGCCACAGGTCCTTTTCGAAGAATCCTCTCATCAATGACACCGTCGGATTCTTCCTCTTCATCCCGCTGCTGAACAGTTTCTTCACCTGGCGAGCGGCCCATGATTTTCACCACCGGAACTCTCAGGTCCGTCGGCTCGACCCGGACTGGGCAGAGCTGCTTTCTACCCCGGAAGAGTTCGACCGCCTTCCCTGGTTTGAGAAACTCGCCGTCCGCCTCGGCCCGGGCCATGCGACGGGGATCCTGGTCGGATTCTGGGTGGGAATGATAAAACGGACATTCTTCTCTATCCTGATCCCGCAGATGAAGCTCGGCCCGAAGAAAAAATTTAAATTGTATGCGATGAATCTCCTGAGCGCAGCACTGAGCGTCCTGCTGATCGTCTTCTACCTGAATTCTTTTGGGGTGGAAAAACTCTTCGTCATCTACCTGCTGCCGGTCCTGGTGGCGGCCAGCGCCGGTGCCTTGCTGACCTTCCTCCAGCATTCTCATCCGGGCAGCTACGCGTTTAACCCGGAAAGCTACGACGTGGTCTTATCGCAGGTCCATTCTACTTACAACATCCGCTATTCAAAATTTTTCGAATACTTCTGCCTGGACATCAACATCCATGTTCCTCATCACATCCTCCCGTCAATCCCCTGGTACCATCTCAAGGCCGCGAATACTTCTCTCAAGACCGTCTTCCCCGAAGACATCAACGAACGCAGTTTCAGCTATCAGGTCCTGCGGGACTCCTGGCGCTCGACGAAGTTAAAAGAAGTACGCTCCGGGGTTTTCAAGTTAGGAGGCTAGCTCTCTTTCATCACCGGGGCCGGAAGTCTCTTGACGAGGATCGCCGGAAGAAAAATCAACGCTGCTCCGATCAGGTAGGCGTTCACGGAACCGAATCTCCAGTAGACCAGCGACGCGTAGATCGGCCCGATCACTCTCCCCAGGGCACCGAGTGACCGGAAGATCCCCAAGCTCTGCCCCTGCATCTCCTTGGGAGAATAGAAAGATGCCAATGTGGTGAGGCAAGGGATGATCATCGCAGACCCCGCGGCGAGGAAAAATAACCCCGCGTAAAGCATCCAGGCCGCGTTCGCAAACGCCAGCAGGATCAATCCGGGGATGATGCAGACCAGGCCGTGGAAGCTCATCTTCCGCTCGCCCACCTGGTGGGCCTTTCGTCTGACGTACCCACCTTGCACGAAACCGATGACCAACCCGATGAAAATGAACATGTAAGCGTTATCCATCGAGCTGTATCCAAGCCGTTCCACAGCGAGGAATGTGAGCGTGAACTCCATGCCAGAGAAAGCGGTGATGAATAGGAAATACGCAAAGTTTGTGAGGTTCACACCCGGAAGCGGCAAAGGCCGCAGGAGCTTAAGCGGGTTTATGCTTCTCTGCAGGTGGGCCTTGGTGCCCGGCTTGAGAGTCTCCGGGAAGGACTTCAGGATGGTGAAGAAGTTGATAAAACAAAGCACGGCCGCCAGCAAAGCGGGTGCGGAGAAGGGGTTCACTCCATAGGCGGCCCATTCCGGATGGTGCAGGATCGGATTGTACATGGACAGGATCCCACCCATTGCGGGCCCGATGACAAAGCCCAGAGCGAAGGCAATCCCGATGACCGCCATCCCCTTGGAGCGGTTCTTTTCATCGGTGACGTCACTCACCACCGCTGAGGCGATGGAGAGGTTTCCGGACATGAGCCCGCCCACTAACCTGGCGGCGATGAGCAGAGTGAAGGAGCCAGAGAAGATCCATAGGATGTAACTGAGAAACAGGCCAAACACAGAAATGAGAAGCACTGGCCGCCGTCCGATCCGGTCGGAAATGGTTCCCCACATCGGGGCCGCCAGGAACTGGAGCAGCGAGTATAGGGCACCTAGCAGTCCCCCGAACAACACCACCGTGCTCATCTTCAGCGACCCGTCGCTGCCACCGGAGATCGACTGGATGTTACCGATGAGGTTCATCATGCCACTGAGGAAGAAGTTATCACTGTCCACACTCAGGTAGTGCTTGGCCATTGCCGGGAACATGGGGAAGATGATGGAGAAGCCGACCAGGTCCATGAACATGGTCAGGAACATCAGTTTCAGGATCTTCTTCGACTCCGGAGGGAGAGCACTCGCTGCGTTTTTTTCTTGTTCCTTGATCACTGCTTTATACCTTTCTTTGACGTCTATTTTGTAGAACAGCTCCTGCCGCTGGGACTGGTTGCCGTTGGCGTAGACATTGATAAAATTTGCGTAGTCCCGGATCCATTCTTCGTCGGCGTTGAGGCACGGGATGTGGACCAGCTCTCCGCCGGCCTGCTTCACTTTGTGGCCAAGCTCGTGGCCAATCTCATCGGTGGTCTCGAGACAGTCGACCACGAAGCTCGGGCAGTAGACGCCGATCTTCTTGACGCCGGAGGTGATCTTCTTGACCACCGATTCATCGGTGTATGGCCCGAGCCACACTTCCGAGCCGAAGCGGGACTGGAAATACATGGTGACGGGCCTGGAGGATCCGAGCTGAGATTTGATGAGTTCGAAGGTCTCGAGGCAATGAAGAAGATAGAGGTCCTGCTTCACCAGCACCCGACGCAAGGGGATGCCGTGAAAGGAGATCACGATCTCCTCGAGGTCCGGGTGCTGAACCAAGGACTGCTGGATTTTCCTCACCGAATGATCGATGAAGGCATGCGAGCGGTGGTACGAGTTGAGCACTGTGAACGTAGGGAGGTTGACTCTCTTCTTGAGCTCTCCGCCCAGAACGTCAACCACCGATCCGATGGTGCTCTCCGCGTACTGTGGGAACTGCGGCAGCACCAGAACCCGCTGCGCCCTTTCATAGACGTCTTCTTTCTCCCAGGCGTCGAGCACCTCACCGATCCTGGGAGTTGAGAGCAGAAACGCGTGGTTGATCTCAAGGTTGGGATCGAGCTTCGGCCTTAGGGCATCTGCCACTTTGATGGTGTTAGTGATGAGAGGAAACCCCTCCGGGGCCAGGATGCGGCCATAGGCCTTCGCCGACTGCTTGGGTCTGAAAGGTAAGACCAATAAGTTCAAGATGAGTTTCCACGCCAGCGGGTTGATGTCCACCACTCTCGGGTCCCCCAGAAACTCCCGCAGGTATTCACGCACATCTTTTGTTGATGTGCTCTTAGGGGAGCCTAACTGACCGAGTATAACTTTTACTTTTTCGCCCTTATCGTCGCTCAAATTGAAAACCTTGTTGAAAGAATGCTAACTATTTGTCATATATGACGCTAAATGACTAGAATCAAAAGTTAAATAGGAGTTGGACAATGGCCAAAAAATACAAATCTCAGGGTCGAAAAGATACAGAACTCGACTCCATCTCTTTATTGGGCAATACAGCAACCACTTACCCGGAAACTTATTCTCCCAAAGTACTGGAGAAGTTCCCGAATAAAAATCCAGACCATGATGCCTGGACCTCACTTATTTGCACCGAGTTCACATCCCTCTGTCCCAAGACCGGCCAGCCGGACTTCGCAAAAATTTTCATTAATTACATCGCCGATAAAGAGATGGTTGAATCGAAGTCACTGAAGATTTACCTGTTCAGCTTCAGGAACCACGGAGACTTCCACGAAGACTGCGTCCAGAAGATCTGCAATGATCTGTGCAAGCTGCTCAAACCCAAGTTCCTGGAAGTGATGGGCGACTTCACTCCTCGCGGGGGCATCGCCATCTTCCCGTACGCAGGCCAGAGTAACGGATCGAAACAGTATAAAGAGATCCAGGCCCACCGGATGGCAAATTATTCTCCTGGGAGGTACGGAATGGACCTGTCTCGTCTTTACTGAGAAACTTTGGTAAAATGGGTTCAACAAGGATTAAAAAATGCTAGGACTTGGTTTTGGTGAACTGCTACTGGTGCTGGTGATCGTGGTCATCTTCTTCGGCGGAAAGAAACTTCCTCAGCTCGGCAGCTCCCTGGGAGAATCCATCAAGAACTTCAAGAAGGGCATCAAGGAAGGCGACGACAAAGACGACGGCAACAAAAAGTCCTAGAGCCGCTCGACCACTTTCAGCACCACCGGTTCGTTGTCCCGGAGCTCGTCGATGGCTTCGTAAATTTTCTCCACCACCGTTTCATAGGCCACTACTTTCTTCTTCTGTGACAGCAGCTGCTGGATGTACCTGGCCGAGCGGTCGATGAGCTTGTTGTTACTCGGTCTAACCCAGGTCATGACATTGCCCTGGTAGCGGCCGAGGATCCCCATGATGGCCGTAGAGTGGGCGTTGAGGAGCATCTTCACCATCAGGTGATTGAACAGCGGTTCCTCCCCCCATTCGAAAACCACCTCCTCATCCAGGAACTTAAAAAGAACTCTCCCGTCATCGTAGGTCACACTAAAATCCACTGTCGCTACCTGGAGCGATCTGTTCTTCCTACCCTGCTTTGAGATATCGAACCCGAAGATCCGACCTAGTCCGATGCGACCTCCCAGCTCTTCCCATTCCAGGGGTCTGGGACTGCGCCACAGCAGCTCGCTCCAGGCATGGCCCGCAGTCTCGGCTTCCGGGATAAAGAGGTAGCACAGGCCGTGTTCGCTGACGGAATCCAGCCTGTTCTCGAAGGCCCGCAGAGAGAAGGTCGGGGACCGTTCCGTGGTGTCTGTGAGGATACTGATCGCCAGGAAAGGATCCGTGAGGTAGTTCAGAAACTTATGGTCCTGATAGGTCTTTGCTTCCTTCCTGGTGAACGGCGCCATCACTTCGTAGCGGGTCAGACACAGCCTGTTCAGGAAATCATCGTAGAAGGTGACGAAGGATTTTTCATCTCGGTGCCTATAGAGCAGCCCGACACCAATGGCGAGCATCAAGACGGTCGAAGCCTGCATGCGAGTTGAACCGGAGATGGCCATGGGGCCCACCGTCAGATTGATTTTGTTAATCTTTTCATTTTGAATCACTTCGCGTGACCGCTCGATCGAATCCAGAACCTCATCCGGATTGCAATAGAGGAAATAAGGGCTGCGGCTTGAGAAGCTGGCCGCCTTGTTGGCCGCGCCAATGACAAACGGGGTTTCCCCACCTTCGGTGGAAGCCAGCAATAGGTCGTGAGGGCCCATGCCGAGTTCCATCAGCTGCTTCTCACCGTAATCGGTTCTGTCTTCAAAGCTTTCTACCGATTTGATCAGCGCGAAGTCCCCTCCCGCCATGAAAGAGATCACTTGATCGGTCTGTCCAAAACTCTGGCGGTAAAGAGTTTCGAGCACCAGCGATAACCTACCGGTGGCGCCGCACCCACACATGAATATTTTATTTCCCTTAGCAAGTGTGTCTTGGATCTCCACAGCTAATTTCCATAGGTCATTTTTCTTTGAACGCATGATTTCAAGAGCAGAATGATCGACCTCTTCCAGTAACTTTAAGGCAGCAGCTGTGTCTTTTTCAACCAGGTCGGAGAGTGTGACCGTCTTTGGATGAAAGCCTTCAGTGACAAGGTGCCCGAGTTTATAATGTGAAGAAATTTTCAGAAACTCTAAAGCTTTCTCTTTGCTATTCATGTGAACCTTCAAAAAAAGTTTTCAGCTACATCCTATCGTGAGTCTGCGTCTCAGGCAATTATCCCCATGAGTTTTTTATGTCTCGAGAAAACGGCTCCTCAGCTTGGCACCTACATTGCTTCCTTAGGAACTTAAAAACTTGTGCACTCACGCACTCACGCACTTAAAATGAAGGAGTTCTTATGACACTAACCAAACAGGGAAGGTTTCCATCCTACGCCGTCGGCGCATGTATGCTTGCAGCATTGGGTGGCTGTGGAGATGATAACGTTAGTAGTAACAGAAACGGCCCGCGGGAAGACCAAGAGTCTAGGGATGACCAGGGTTCATACCGCGCAACACTCACTGCTGTGAATGGCTCCGTCGCTGGGAATCCCACTGGCACCGCCGCCTTCAACGTTCAGGGTGATATTGTAACTGCAACTGTAAACATGAACGGCACACCGGTGAACATTACGCATATGCAGCACATAAATTCACTCAGCGCTTGCCCTACTGCTAGCAATGACACCAACAAGGACGGTTTCGTCGATGTGATCGAAGGCGGAGCTTCCTATGGGCCAACTTTGGTTCCTTTAGACGGTGACCTGGAATCGCAATCCGGCGGCATGGACATGTTTCCCATGGCAGATCAGAATGGTAACTACGCCTACAGCAGGAGTGCATCTCTTTCCCGGATCTTGGCGGACCTGTTAGACACAGACGGAGACCTTGCTGACACCATCATCAAGCTGTCTCCAGGAGACCTGGTGAACTTCGCCGGAAGGACTGTGGTTATTTATGGCGTGCCGGAAACGACGGTAACCCTGCCGGCTTCGGTGCAAACCATCAGTGGGGCCACCAGGCACGCAACTCTGCCTATTGCTTGTGGAAAAATCGAAAGAATATCGGCGTCAGCTTCAGCAATGACTGCGGAAGCCTTGATGCAACAACAACAACAACAACAACAGCAGAATCAACAGCAGCAACAAGACCAGCAACAGCAGGATGATTTACAACAGTCTGACACATCGACTGGAGAGACCCCAGACGATAACTCTGGAACGCCTACGGAAGACTCTACAGGTGACGCCACCACACAACTGCCACAGACGACAGTGCCTACAGAGTTCGATGAAACGGCAGAGTTAGAAGAATGATTCTTTATTGATTCTCAGATAGAGGTCCCTGAACGGACCTCTATCTATTTCTTGAACTTCGGATCTTTGTTTTACGATAAAAATCATAAACGCTACACGTCCGGACCGCCGGATCTTTCCCTACCAGATCATCATAAGAGATTGATAAGTTCGGGTCACGGATACTCTGCCATCTCTGCCCTCGGCAAATGTCGGAAATATCTTTTTTTCCTATCCGCGGTGCCGAAGGGATGGTCAACGCCCGGACGCAGTCCAGACCAAGGGATTCTGAAAAATCTTGCTTTGAATTCCTTAGTCCGTCTACCAGTTGCTTTTCAAACAAGTCACCCATTGACTGGATGTTCTTCAAGGTCTGACTTTTTGCGTACATCGCTTTGTTACTGGTGGCATCCAGGCCTATCTGATTACTGATGAGTTCGCCTAAGCTGTCCGAGGTGGATAACTGCATGACCAGGCCCAGGCTTTCGTCGATGGTCCCGTTGGCAATCCGTTCGTCGAGGCTTTGCTTGACCAGTTCGTAGAGGGCGTTTGAGACGTAGAAGATGTCACGAGCAGGGCTTAAGTCCTCGGCGAGTTTGGTGACCTTATCCGCCGCGATACTCGTAGGCGTTGGGACCGGGAGAGGGGACGGTGCCGGTGCCGGGGCACTTACTGTTCCGGCCGGACGAAACGGGGCCGGTGCAGGTTCCGGCGTCGGGGCCGGCGCTGGAGTCTGGACAACGCAAGCCGGGCCTGGTTGAATCACGCACAAGCTGGCCTTGATCCTTTTCTGAAGATCGACGATGGTATCTTTCCTGGCACCCGCTTCAAACCCTGGCTGGGCCGCGAGATAGGTGAGATAGGTTTGAGTCCCGAGTAAGAAATCAATCGGTTTGCGATTATTAGCACCTACACCCAGTGCTTTTGTCAATACCAACTGAGGGTTAGATTCCTGGTTCAGTGCTGCTTCCGCTGCGACCGCCGGTCCGGCCTTTGATACCAGACTCTCCTTTGCAGCTATCAGCTCTGCCAGCGTCGGAGTCGGAAGGTCGTAGACTCTGCCAACGCACTGGAGGCAGGTCTCCGCAGAGGTCGCTCTGCACTCATCGTTCTTACCTTGAGTATAAAGGAAGGCCATCGCCCCACAAGTGGGGTCTTTGGCAAAGATTGCGCTCAAAGGGCCCGGGATGGTGGTGATAGATATGCCATCCGTCGAGGTGTTCTTACCGACCGCAGCTTTAGCACTGGACTCCAGGTCTTTGAGAAGCGAGATCAGCTCAGCGTTCACGTCGATCCCACCGGCGGAGATTTTCCTGGAAGATTTTGCGATCTTCCCGTCCAGGTCAATCTTCAATTTATCGAAGTCTGCTTTAAGCTGAACAGCATCCTTCTTCTCCGTCCCTTGTGCCGGGCTACTGGGAGAAGATCCTGCTGAGAGCCGGGAAACCCAGTTACTAAACGAAGCCAGGTCGACGCCGATGAGCTTGGCCCCGAGGTTTTCCGGTTTGCAACTCTGCCGGGGATTATTACATGCCTCTTCGCTTGCCTGATTGGTTGAGTTGAAGCGCACCACGGCCTGGAGATCCCGTGCCTGGCAGTACGTCGCAGAGAGGCTCTCGAGCCCACAACCGATCGCCTGGCCCATGCGCGAATCAACGATCTTCTTATACTGTTTGGCCAAGGGCCTATTGCGTAGGAAAGTGACATACCGGTCGACTACAGAGCCAGCCGCGAGCAGCACCGGGCCCATGTACCCAGACGCCAGCTGGGAAGAGAGGGCCACCACCTGGGCCCCGACCTGAGCACCGAGGTTCGGATGCTTGCCGGAACATTTACTATTATTCTCAAGTTCACTGAAGAGGCCGAGGGCATATTTCTGTACATTGTTTAGAGTATCGAGTCTTCTCTCTCGTCCCGCCGCTGCCGGATTCGACCGACTCTTCACCAGCTCAAGGTTCACGTCCCGCAGCGACAGCTTGATGGCATCGACGTACTCCACGTCCATGGGAGTCTTTTCGGACTCTGAGCGCAGGGTCGCTTCCAGGGACTGGGACTGATCGATCAGCTGGTCAAGGGAGAGGTTCTCCGCATTCTCCGACTGCAAGTTATCAATGTTTAGATTCGAGAGGTTCTGCAGCGCCTTGCTGACGCCGGCGCAGGAGGCATCGTCTTTCATAGAGCCGATGACCGTCTTCAGGTAGCCGGACTGTGCGGATGCGAGACTGTTGAGCGGACCGTTGAAACTCTCACAGCGGGATCCGAAGAAGAGATTGAGATCGTCGCTGGGGTCATAGGAATCGGCCCAGGAAACAGATATGAGGAGTGGAAGGAGGATTGATAGAGTGAAGAACCTCGAGTTTCTCATTTAACATCAATCTTGAAAGAATCCGAAATCCCTTGGACATCAAGCTTGGAACTCTTCGAAGAGATCCGCAGGTAGATGACTTCCCGGTCCCGGTTAAAATGGAGTTGGTCTTCGACGAACTGGCCACTGGAAGAAACACCGGTTCGCAGGCAGGTGAATACCCCCGAAGCAACTTTTTTGCAACCAAGATCCTCCCCGGGCTTCTCCAGCCGGTGGAGCTCTTTGAGGTTTGCTGACCATTCTTTATTAACTCCGATCGGAGTCGCGAGCCCGAGGGCCTTGATCCTACGAACCTGTCCCGTGAATTTCGCCAGTCCCCGGCGGCCCTGGAGAATGAAAGTCCCGAAGCTCGGGGCATACACCGGTTCAAGGAAAACACTTTCAGTCCAGCTCACTTTAGAAGATTCCGAGAGCTGGAGTTCCCCGCCAGGTAAGTCGCTGGCCTGGGCGTGGAAGGTGACGATGAGCCCGGTGAGACAGACAGACAGCAGCAATGCACTGTTCATTTATGAGAATCCTTTTACTTTACATCTGTTCTGATGAAACCATCTTCACTGCCGAGCGGCCCGCTCGGGCAATCTCCACTACTGACAACTCATTAGAAGATAATTATTTACGCAAACGGAAATAAAAAAGGGAGCCCCTGCTCGGCTCCCTTCTTTTCGGCATCTTGCCTTTGAGAGTGACATCCTGTCACATCTTACGTCCAGTATACCTTATCTTTTTTCAGGACAAAGCAAAATCACCGAAGGAAAATTTTTCCAAGTGTTCTTATTTAAACTTTAAAGATGGGACTCAACAAATGATCTAAGTGTCTTTACAATAAACTCATCAGCGCGGATTAAATGATGGAAACATATAGAGTACTGGAGCGAAAAAGATGAGTAGCCGAACCGGAAGATCGGGAACTAAAACTTACTACAAGACGTTTACTTATTACCTCCCCGCTCCGCCGTCCAGGAAATCCGGTTACCGGGAACGGGAGCTCGACAAGATCCTCCAGGGGTACCTCGAGTCCGGCTTCGAGCTCCACAGCCTCAACACCGAATCTATCTCCCACGAGACGGGTGGCATGTACGTGCTCGCCGTCTTCAAAACCCGCTCGAAGAAAGTGGCGGACTTGGACCGGGACCAGGATCTACAGGAGAAGTATAAACTCTCTCACACTCATTCTTCGCCGGACATCGTTTTGGATGAGGAAGAAGATGCTTAAACTCCTGCTGCTGGGACTGCTGGGCGGCTGCGCGCTGTTCATCCAGCAGATCGACACCCCTCTGGTCTCCGACACCAAGAAGCCAAAAAACGTGCAGGTTATTCCGGGGCATTGTCCCCTGGATAAGAAAACTAAACTGCAGCTCGTCGGCACCAACGATAACTCTCAGCAGGTCTACCAGGAGATGGTTCGGGCGCTGGGTCCGAAGATCGAAGACTTCTACGATCACTTCGCACTCTGGAACCTTCTGCAGTTTTCGACCAGGCCGGATCAGTCCTCCCCGACTTCCCGGCTCCAGGTGATGCTCCATCACAAATCGAAGAGCTCGTACTACGACTTCTTCTCCGAAGAAACCGAGGACCAGTACCCCTATCTCTACGGGATCGAGTGGATCCTTAAAAAGGTCGGCAAGAAGAGGAACCTCGAGTACTACGCCGCTTTGCTTGACCAGAACCTCGGGCAGAAGCTCAAGATCGGAAAAGACTTCGAGAACTTCCTGGTCTCGAACTTCAAAGACATCAGAGACAGCTCTGAGATGGCCCCGTTCTACCAGCGGGGAACTGATGTCCTGAAGGAAAACGAGACCTCTCCCAAGCTCGACTACTCGAGGGTCATCGCCAGCTACCGGCGGGCACAGAAAAAACAGAAGATCATCGTCAACACTTCGCTCACCAGATTCGTCACGGACAAGGGCCAAACCGGAAGCTGCAACTACGACTACGGACTCTATGAGAACTCCATCTTCCTGATCGACAAGACCATTCCATCTTCCAATGTCTTTGGCCTCGCCCTGCCCACTGCTGCCTTCATGGCAGCTTCGGCACAGAAGTTGAGCAGCATCACGTCTCTTGAAGGTCTGCCGCTGCTCAAGGGCGTCTCCAAGGTCCGCAGCTCAGCCGTGTGCCTGATCGAAACGGGAGAGGATAAGCTCTGGACGTTTTCTAACCAAAGCCGGGACCCGGGCCAGCACTTGTTTCATCTCATCCGCTACGGGCTGACCGCCAGCAAGTCGACAGCCGAGGTGGATAAGCTCATTAAGCACTCCCGACACCTCTTCCTCTCGGACCCGGTGAGACTGGTCATCGAGTCCCAGAAGAGTGGAAAAGCTCAGATTGAAAACCTGCTGAAGCTTAACCTTCCCATCTACAATGCGGAGAAGCTCGGCAACGTCTGGGCCTACACACTTTTTGAGAAGAGTAACCGGTTTGTCATCGACGACCGGAACCCGGGGGCCTTCAAGTGCCAGTGATCGAAGTCATCGGAACTGCTTCCGGACGGTCCACACTCCTCACGGCCCAGGCCTGTGAGTTGGGTGAGACCCTGCTGGACTGGCTCCGGAAAAAAGGAATCACCATCGCCTCTTCCTGTGACGGCGAAGGCGTGTGCAAAAAATGTTCTATTCAGGATGGCTGGCTGACTTGCGAGCTGACGCTGGAACAATTGTTCCAGCGCTCACCGGATGGAAAAATCTACGTCTCGTATCTCTAGAACTTCTTAAACCCACCCTTGCCGGTGATGAAAAAGCTGTCGACGGAAGTCATGGTCTTGATCACCGAGGAAATGTTGTGCTCTAGCAGCAGGGTCGCACCGGCGATCGGATTGTCTCGGGTGCCGTTGTTCTGGATCCCCCCGACTTTCATGGTGGCGGTGAAGTCGAAGCCGAAGAGAGTGCTCACGGACTGCGGGACGATCTGAGCGCCGGTGATGTAGGCCCCTTTCCCGCCGTAAGTCCCGCCGTAGGAATAGAGCACACTGTAGGTGAACTTCACCACGTCGATGCTGAAGTAGTTAGTGTAGACGATGGAAAAGGTTCGTTTCTTGGGGGCTAACCAGTTCTCAGTTTCAAAGATATCCACCGGGTTCCCACCCTGTTTCGGGATCACACTGATCGGCACATAGGTGGTAGTGTTGGTGGGTTTGCCTTTGATGACTAGTTTATAAATGTCTTCTCCCAGTGCAACGATGTCTCGTGCCGTGGAGATCACCCGTCCTGTACCGCCTTCGTTTGGTTCAAGCCTTCCGTACTTGTTCGGGAAATAGTAATTAAGGTATTCGTCATCCTGGGTGTATTCGGTTTCGTCAACCAGCACTTTCTGGCTTTGGTTGAGAGCATCCTCGGTGATTTCAAAGACCTGAACCGTTTTGATGGAATTGAACTTTAAATGGTTCTGTGAGGTCATGTCCATTTCAGAAGAAGCGTGTAACTGGCCCATCATCATAGTGATGATGGCCAATAGTGCTAAATTCGTGATAGTCAAATTCATGCTCCCTCCGCGATTCGGGTAAAATCCCTGCGGGGAGTAAACATCTTCCGACCTATAAAGTCAAACGCTTATCCTTTTAAATGGTAGTGCGCTGCATATTAAATTAAACAGCAAGGATTCCAACAGTTTTGGTTGTCACCAGTAAGACAAATCGGGTAAATAATTACACTAACATGACAAGCGAAACTAATACGAGTTATTAACTTAACTTATAAAAGGACAGAGTAATGAAAGTCATTATGATGATTTTGAGTTTTCTCACCACCCTATCTGCATCAGCACTCACTGTCGGGGCCTATAACATTAGAAATTTTGACTATGACCAGCGAGCGCGGATCCAGACCAACAAGTCTGAGCTGGCCACCTTGCTGCTTGGACTCAAGGCCGATGTTTTGAGTGTGGGAGAGATTAATAACACCAGAGAGTTTGAAACCTTCCTTGCCGCCAAACTCCCGCAGTACGGGTTCGGACTCTCCCGCTGCGGTGGCGCCCACAGCCAACACCTGGGGTTCATCTATCATAAAAATACCATCGAACTCCTGGCGTTCTCCGAGGACCTGCGGCTCTCCCAACCCGGCGGCCGTGGCACCTGCGACGCCAACTCGAGACCCCTGGCCATGGGTCTCTTCAAAATCAAATCCACCGGTCAGAGATTCTACGGCATGTCGGCCCATCTCAAATCGGGCTCGGCTCCGGAATCCATCGCCATGCGCATCAAGCAGTACGCGATCATCCACTCCATCATCAAGGACCTGCAGTCGAATTCGGGCGTGAAGGATTACTTCTTGGCCGGAGACCTCAACACCACCGAGTTCCTCTCCCGGGGTGTGGATTACCAGCACCTGACCAAACTGGTAGCGAGCCTGGGTTTGGTCAACCTTACTCAGAACGCATCCTGTTCGGCGTACTGGTGGGGCGGAAGTGACGACGGGGTGGAAAGCCCGGCCCTGCTGGACCATGTGATCGTTTCTCCGGGACTGATCAAGAGACCCATCCAGGCACGGGTCCACGGCCACTGCCAGAAAGTTAACTGCCGGGAAGTTCCGGTGGGCCAGCTGGGAGTGAGTTACGCTCAGGTCTCTGACCATTGCCCGGTGACCGCCGTCATCCAATAAAAGATTGAACTAACTCCTGACGACCACTAAACTGATCGTCAGGAGTACTTCATGAAATATTTAAGCATCGACCTCGAAGCCACCGGCCTCGCCCAGGATTGTCTGATCATCGAATTCGCTATGATCCCCTTCGACACCCAGTTCAAGCGGCTGGAAGACTCCCTCGCCCGCTCCGTCTACATCCACTGTCCGTCGTTCGAGGACCTCAGACCGAACCTCGATCCCTGGGTGCGAGATCATAATGAGAAGATCATCCGAAAGGCCCACCAGGAAGGGTTGATGCTCACGGAGTTCAAGGAATACCTCAAGACCTACCTGGAGAGTCCGGAGGTCCGGCAGTACTTCGGGAGTCAGAAGATCGTGCTCTTCGGGAAGTCGATGTCGGCCATCGACCTTCCTTTCATGAACCGGGACCTCGGCTGGGACTTCATGAGAAAGTATTTTCATCACCGCAACCTCGACCTCTCAGGCCTGGGCTACGCCTTGATCGACCTCGGTCTGCTTCCGCAGGGTATGGACTCCGGGACCAATCTCATGAACCACCTCGGCATGGGCCAGGTGGCGCACACGGCACTTGAAGACGCCAAGAACACGGCCATCATGTACCTCAAACTTCTTGAGAAGTTCGCGACCAAGAAGGACTAGTTTCCGGAATTTTTTGAGAGGTACTGGGACGGATTGCGCACGACATCTTTCACGCGGATTTCAAAGTGAAGGTGAGGTCCGCTAGAGCGACCGGTGTTGCCGACCTCGGCGATGATCTCGCCTCTTTTAACCTTGTCGCCCTTGTCTACCTTGTTTTTTTTGTTGTGAGCGTACACGGTGAACATGTCGTTTCCGTGAGCGATCACCAGCATGTTACCGTAGCCGCGGATGCCGTTGTCAGAGTAGATCACCACACCTGTATCAACGGCGACGATGGGTGTGCCTTTGGGTGCTGGGATATCAACTCCGTCATGGTGCTTCTTCCCGCGTGGACCGAAGTGCGAGGACACCTTATAAAAGTTCGGCACCGGCCACAGAAACCTTCCAGTACCGAGGTTGGCGTAGTCCTCAACCACGTAGGTGTCTTTCAGGAAATAAGCGATGCCGATCTTACTCGGGATGAAAATCCATTCTCTGCCCTGAAAGGATTTATCCGGGTTGGCCAGGCGCAGTTCTTTGACTGTGTAGCCATAAGTCTTGGCGACGTTTTTGAAATGAGAAGGAGTTTCTACGTACACGTACTGCCCGCTCTTCATGGAAGCACAGGAAACCGTCAGTGAAAACAAAACCAAAATATTAAACAGCAAATTTCGCATTCAATCTCTCTAGTAATTTCCCGAGGTCGGCAGTCTCTGCACTGCTGCGATCGATCAGGGCGTGGGGAGTCACTGCTACGTAACCGTCTTTCACCGCCTGGCAATCAGACTTCGGATTGTCCTTGAATCCTCCGTAGAGTCCAGCTATCCAATAGTACTCTCTCTGCCTTGCATCTATCCTAGCATGGATTTCTTCCGAGTAGTGCCGAAAACCAACTTCCGTCAGCCTAAACCCTTTGATGTTGCTAAGCTCGACGTTCGGAACGTTAATATTGATTAACGTCATGACCGGGCACGCTTGGGCCATCCCTTCATCCAGGCACAACTTGATGAGTGCCGCAGCTGTGTCGTAGTGGTGCACTTCTTTTGCTGTCTCGAAGGCAAGGCTTACTGCGATCGACGGCACATGATGAAACGCACCTTCTCTAGCGGCGGCAACGGTCCCTGAGTAATAAAGGTCTTGACCCAAATTTGCACCGCGGTTGATACCCGACACCACAACGTCCGGTCTGCGGTCTTTCAACACGTGTCCCAGACCCATTAAGACACAGTCGCCCGGAAATCCAGAGCAACCATAAATGTTATTTTCTATGCGCTCAAGACGCAGGGGCTTATCCAGACTTAAGCTATGGCCGGTGGTAGAGCGTTCTTCCAGGGGTGCGATGATCGTCGTCTCATGATCTTTACTTAACTCACTAAAAAGACTCCTTATGCCTGGAGCGTTAACTCCGTCATCGTTAGATAATAAGATTTTCATGGAAGCTCCAGATTTTTAATTTTTTTAAGAGTTCCTGGTCTACAGTTCTGAAACCTTTTTCAATTTCTAAAGAAAGATCAATGCTAATCTTTAGATCGTGTTGCGGTTCGATGCACGAGGCTTCTTCAAAACTATCAGCGTGGAGATAAACATCCAACTGCCGCTGGTCAATCTCCGCCCACACCTCGGGTCTGGTGGAGTAAAAATTCTTCCACTTCACCGGCAGCATGACGCCTTCGAGCGTAGGAATTTTAAAGATATTCTCCCAGTCCGCGTCTGGGTGAAACATCCAGACAAAAGGAAAATTGAGTCTTCGGTAATACTCCGGTGTCAGCTGGTCCCGGAACTGCAGCGTCCATCCTGCTGTGGACCGGAGCATGTCCAAAAACGAGAGAACCGTCTCTGGTTTATCATTTTGAAACACCAGCTGAGAGCGCTGGAGCGGCAACTGCGCCAGCAGGTCTTTCAAGCGGTGAAACGCAATGAGGTTCGGGCTGAACCCTCGCAGGTCGAAACCGAAGTGCTGGATGCCAAGGTCTAAGAGTGTCCGGAGGGTCTGAGGGTCGTAGCAGCCATTGATCAAAAAACTTTTCATTCTGCTGATTATACTAATTCTTCAAAGACTGGGCGGAAAAAAGCTTTCCGGTAACTTGTTCCTACGGATTCCGGATGAAACTGATAGGTTATTACCTGCGGCGACCTGGTGATGAGGATCTCATCGTTCACGATAAGGTTGCGGTAGCCGGGGTTGCGGATCGCCGCCTGAGCAAGAACGGCCAACGAATTATAACGTTGCACAGAGACCTCACTTCCCAGCCGGAGCCAGTCCGACCATTCTTTGTTCAAGGCCAACTTAACTTTCTGTCCGTGCAGCGGTTCCTTCGAGCGGATGACGTCTTCCCCCAAGATCCGCCACAGCAGCTGGTGCCCCAGGCAGACCCCGAAGAGTGGTTTCTTCAGCTCCAGCCAGGAGAGGATAAGTGGGAACAGACTCTGGTAATCATCCGGGTGCCCTGGCCCGGGGCCAAGGACAAGAAGACCTTCCGCTGGGAGCACCTCGAAGTCTTTCCAGTGAACGACCGCAACCGTGAAGCCCGCCTGCGAGAGTTCCTGGATGACGTTGAACGTGAAGCTGTCGTCGAAATCAATAAAGGTGGCCCGCTTCATCATAGGCGCTTCGCCGCGAAGTAGTCGTTGCGGTAGCGCTGGAAATTATCATCGCCGAAGTTGAACAGGACGTTGAACGAGTAGCGGGTGTCGTTGATCCGTTCCTGGTAATTGAGGTTCAGGATCCAGCAGTTATTGTGTGGCATGATGTCCACCGAATAGGTCGTCCGGACATTCTCGGTGTCGGTGAACGACATGTCTTTGAGCATGGCCACACCGAGCACGTCGGTGGGCCTCACCTGTCCTCCGAAGGAGAGCAGCTGGATGGCGTTGAAGGAGTTGTAGGTGTAGGCGGAGAAGAGGTTGAGGTACTCGAAGCGACGGTTGAAGTTCAGGGTGAGCATGTTATCGTTGCTGCTGTGGAAGTAGTACTCTTCCAGTCCCACCGACCAGCGCTGCGAGTAGTAACCGGTCTGCATCAGGAACCTGGTCAGGCGGTCATTGTAATCTTCGGTTTCACGGTTATTGAGCAGGTAGCCCTGGGAGACATTAAAGTAGCCGATCTTGCTGTAGTTGAAATTATCCCGCAGGTACTTGTTGTCATCCAGAAAATTAAACTGCTTGGGAGTCTTGCGGATCAGGGAGTTGTTCCACTGGAACTCGACGGTGTTCTCCGGGGGCACGATCGTCCGGGTGGTGCTGGTACCGAAGAGAAACTCCTCAGACCGGACGGAGTCTTCGTAGTCGAACTGCCCGTCCTGGCTCGCCTTGATCTGTTCCAGGAACCGAAGGTTTCCGTACTCGTTCTCCACAGAGATAAAGTGGTGGATGAACTTAAACTCCTGCGAGTGGCGGTAGCTGTTTCTCACCTGGGTGATGGTGTCGCGGGAGAGCTCGGAGGCGAACTCCGGCAGGTCACCGACGAGGCGGTTCTCTTTCTGTGTAGACCGGAGCGGACTGAGCCCCTGCTCCTTCCTCTCCCGCAGGGCGCGGAGGTCTTTCTCGGAGATGTTCTTGAGCGGGATCTTCTCCTGGTAGGCGAGTCCGAAGATCTTATCCATGGTGAAACTCAGTTCGGTTCTCAGCAGGCCGGCGTATTTGCCGAAGGACTTCTCGTCGGTGTCGGAGAAGCGGTAGCTCTGGTAGTCCAGGGTGTAGCGGGACTTCAGGCTCACTGGCCCCAGAGTCAGCAGGTGCCACATCAGGTACGGCTGAGAGGAAAAGCGGTCGGCGTTGCGGAGGAAGAGA
Organism: Bacteriovoracaceae bacterium; assembly: GCA_035576105.1. GTDB lineage: Bacteria > Bdellovibrionota > Bacteriovoracia > Bacteriovoracales > Bacteriovoracaceae > Peredibacter. Next base: position 93,442 of record DATLXA010000012.1, on the reverse strand, counting down.
CTCTCCTCTTCTTTGGTCTGGCGGAAGCGGGTGAAGGAATTATCCATCCCGACGGACAGGCTCTGGAAAAAGGGTCTCTTCGATTGGATGAAAGTATAGGGCACGGAAGACAAGGTCACTCGGGGAAGGACTTGGACGTACGAGCGGTCAAACTTGAGCGGCTCGTCGCTGAGCTGATTCCGCAGGTAGTGCGCGTCCGCCGTCAGGGAGAAGAGCTCGCGCCGGTAGTGCACGTTGGTGTTCAGGCCCAGGTCACTGGAGAGGATCTTCGGGTCGGTGAAGAGCCACTGGTCCTGGACGATGTCGAGGTCCCGGGTCCCGGTGTACCGGAGGTGAGAGCCGAGGTTCGGCGTCCAGAACTGGTGGGCCTCGGCTTCGACGAAGTAGCGGAAGAGATCTTTGCCAGAAAGACTGCTGTTATTTTTCCCCGGTTGGTAGATCTGATCATTGATCGAACGGCTATCGATTTCCATCCAGCTCATGTCGGAGAATCGCTGCCGGTACTGGACGTCGGCACCGTAGCCCCGTTTTCCCCAGAAAGACGGACTGAGGGTCATGTCCTTGTGGTCTCCGAGAGCAAAGAAGACGGGCTGCTGGAAGGAGAGGCCCTCCTCTTTTCTGAAGATGGTCTTCGGGATCAAAAGACCCGTCTTGCGAGTCGTCGAGATAGGGAGAATGATGTACGGGATGTAGAGGACGTTGACGTTCTTGATCTTCGCCAAACCGTGCTGAATCTGAACGTACTCGTTTATTTTTACTTTGATGGTTTTCCCGTAGACCGACCAGGATTCAGCGCAGTCTTTGCAGGTGGTGAACTCCGCTTCTTCGGCCAGGTACTCAGTTTCAGAGACCCGCGAGAGACGGTTGGCCACCAGGTTGAAATTGGTGGTGAGGATGCGGGCGTTCTTGATGGTGGCCCGGCCGTTTGCGATGTTGTATTCGAGGTGCGACCCGTAGAGTGTCAGGTCCTTTGTGATCAGCCGGACGTTGCCTTCGATCTTCACCAGCGACGAGTCCTGATCCAGCGACGCGAGTTCTCCGTAGATGGTATCTTTCTGACTGATGATGACCACGTTGCCCACGGCCTCGAAGTAGCGCCCGTTGTTTTTCCGGTAGGCCTTGTCTGAGTAAACCGAAATCTTGTCCCCGAGTGTTAGCTGGGGATTATCAGCCGCGAAGGTGGTGCATAACGTGGCCCAGAAAATAATAAGAACCAGTGACAAGAATCTTTTGCCCTTCCTGAGTCCTAGCTGTGCTGACGATGTCTTTAACAAATTCTAACCCTTCTTGCCTGGATAAGACTTCCATCTCTAAAGCGGCGGCGGCCTTCGGGTGTTCGAAGGCAGTGACCACGATTTTTCCAAGACCGGATGCATTCAACATCTTCATCATCACCCGCACGTCCGCGGTGCTCCGGCGAGAAAAAGCGACGATGACACGATCGAATGGAGGTCCTGCGAAAGTATAGTTCCCGGAGTGTAGAAATTGAATAAGTTTTCTCATCCCATCACAGTTATGGGAGCCAAAAAAAAGCCACTGTGACTTTTCTTTCAGCAGCTCCCCTCTGAGTTCAAAGATCTGCTCAGAAAAGGTCCAGTTGAGCGGGTCAATCACCTGATTATTGAGCGTGCAAAATGCTGCGTATGCTAAAAAATGATTCCTCTGTGAGAATTCATATGCCGCCAGGATGTTGAAAGATTCTAGATCGACCAAACGGACTTGAAGTCGTTCACAGGTGGTCTGGATTCTTTCTCTCAAGTAGGCCAGATGGGTAAAAGCAATCAGGGTGGCCGAGGGTCTGAGTGTTCCGAGTTTTTCTTTGAGAATCTCATCATAGCGCCGACCCAGGATTTCTTGGTGATCCCGAGACACCGAGGGAAGAAGAACGATCGAAGCATCAAAAATATTTACTGCGTCCAACCTGCCACCGAGGCCAACTTCCAGCAGTAAGTACTCCGGCGGTTCTTCGGCCGCCCAATGGCAGAAAACGAAAAAAAGGAATTCGTAGAAAGTAAGTTCGAGCTTTTCCTCTAGAACCCTCTTATGGCAAATGTGGATGTACCTGCGGAGAGTGGCTTCGTCGATCTCTCCCTTCTCACTTCTGAAGCGTTCCGTGACCCGCACGATGTGAGGAGAGGTCCAGGCGAAATGAGACTTGCTCTCAAGTAGTTTCGAGAGACAGAGAGTCGTCTCCCCTTTCCCGTTGGTGCCGGCGATGATGATAACTTTTGTTTCTTCAAACCGTTTCATCAGCGGTGAGATGGCCCTGGTGATCCTGTCCAGACCGGGGTTCATCTGTTCTTGTCCGTAGTGACTGACTAGCCACTCCAGAATCCCCGGGTTCATTTTAGGGTGCAAACATTTTTACGAAAAAACTAAGCTCTGCCTTCAGGTCCCGCCGGTGGATGATCCGGTCGATGAACCCGTGCTCCTTGAGGAACTCCGATCGCTGGAACCCCTCGGGGAGAGTTTGCCTGATCGACTGTTCGATCACCCGGGGACCCGCAAATCCAATCAGCGCCCTCGGCTCAGAAACATTGATGTCTCCCAGCATGGCGAAGCTGGCCGCGCACCCTCCGGTGGTGGGATCGGTGAGGAAAGATATGTAGGGAATGCCGGCCGTCTTTAACCTGGCCCTGGAAGCGGAAGTCTTCGCCATCTGCATCAGCGATAAGATCCCTTCTTGCATCCGGGCCCCTCCGGAACAGGAGACGACGATGACAGGGATTTTTTTTTCAAAACCAATGTCCATCGCCAGGGCCACTTTTTCTCCAGTGACCACTCCCATGGAGCCACCCATGAATCGGAAATCCATTACCGCCAGCGCGATCTGCTGGCCATTTATCGCGGCAGTTCCGCAGACAGTGGAATCTTTGATGCCGGTGTTTTTGATGGCGGCCTGGAGCCGCTGCACGTACGGCATCTTGTCCTGGAAGTTCAGTGGATTATTCGAGATGAGGTCCGGACTTATTTCGTCGAAGCTATTCTCATCGGTCATCACGGCGATCCGCTCGTAAGCGGAGATCCGGTAGTGGTAGTCGCACAGGGGGCAGACGTTGAGGTTTTCTTCGAGCTTATCAGTCTGAAGGATCTCTCCGCAGGAATTACATTTTTTCCAAAGTCCCACCGGGGTATTCGAGGCGAGTTTTTTTATATTCTTTAACTTCGGGTTCTTGACCTGGTGAAACCATCCCATCTTCAGACATCCTTATTCGCTTGATTTTGAAATCCCATCTTAAAACGGGATTGGTCCGTTTGAGAAGAAAAATGCCTCGTTTAGTTGGTCAGATTGTCAGGAATTCAAGTTCAAGCTATTGAAATTTCGTTGGCTCTCGGCCACATCTATTAGTTCTGACTTTGTGGAGCATAATTGTCTAAACATTCAAGATATCAAGTCATTACTCCGATGAGGACATAAGGTACCCAATGACCAAACGACTTTTATTATTATTCCTGGTTTCTTTCCTGGGCACTACGGCCTGGTCGGAGACCCGTTTCTTATCCTCGAAAGATTTCAAAAAATTATCCGAAGCCGAAAAAAATCTCCTGGTGGTTAAAACCATGGAGCTGGTGGTCGAGCTTGAGGCAAAATACGCGCGCGATACACGGGTCAGCGGCTATAGTCAGCATCGCTTTGAGCACTATTCATCTTTGCTCCGAGACATCCAGAACCTGCTCCTCGCCACCGCGCACGCTGATGAAAAAAACTGGGAGAGCTACCAGGACGAGTTCGCCAATCTCATCTCGGCTTCAAATTCCCCGGATAAGTGCGTCTACGCCGGCTGGGTTTCGAAGATCCAGCACCTGACGGTTGCGGCCAAAGGCCCGAAAAGAAAAGCGTCCAAATCCGCGTACTGCGTCCACCCTAATTACTTAAAGAAAACCGACCCTTCTCACAAGGCCTACATCGGCGCCAAGGTGTGTCCTGGGATCGACCAGATCAGCTGTAATCCGGCCATCTTCGGATTCAAGAAAGAAAACGAAAGATCTCTTTTCTGCGTTACCGCTGGATCCGAGAATGCTCATAATTCTTCTCTGAGCTGTATGCACAAGGCCCTGGACAGCGGTGAGAAGCAGGAAGGAGACTCTAAGGAAGCGCGCTTACTTTCACTTACCAAGTACCTTTCGGCGAAACCGGAGCGGCTCAAGGACGTTCAGCAGTTCATCTTCAAGAGCTGTGTCTGCAGTGAGGCCCCCGCGGCCCTGAACACTTCGTACCATAAGTACATGCAGCCCCACCGGACCTGCTTTGGGTTAATGAATATGATCTCTCAGTCCGTGTGCGAAGTGTCGCCGCAGCCCTTTGACACAAAAATGCTGGTGTCGCTTAAAAAGTTTGTGGATGCCAAAGAGGTGATGTCACAACTTCCGAAGAACGTTGACGGCAGCTACAAAGATTTCCTGGTGCAAGTCCGCAGCGAGTTTCCAACAGAGTACCTGGGACTGTGTGCGCCGGGGCCAGAAGGTAAAAAATCCTACAGCTGTGTCGTTAACACAAGCTCCTGTACGCCCCTGGTGAATAAGAAGAAAACCTGCAATGTCTCTGCTGTCGACACGGCCGGGAAAGAGTACCCACTTTCCGAAAGTCGAGTGGAGAAGACTATTGATATTAACTTCACCCTAAAACTCAAAAATAATGCCAGCGAATCGGTCGACTGTGTGTTTAGTGAGAGTAAAGTGCCCGTGAGCGGCGACGGCAACGGCGAGAAAGATGGGGAGAGGAATCCACCCGTCACTCCGGTGGTCCCTGGCAACGATGATAAAAATCCACCTGTCACTCCGGTGGTCCCCGGTGACGGTGATAAGAATCCACCCGTCACTCCGGTGGTCCCTGGCGACGGTGATAAGAAACCACCCGTCACTCCAGTGGTCCCTGGCGACGGTGATAAAAAACCACCCGTCACTCCTGTTGTTCCTGGCGACGATGATAAGATCCCCCCCGTCCCTCCGACGGTCCCGGGAGACGGCGACAAGACCCCACCGGTCGTTCCGGGAGATGGCGATAAGACTCCCAATCCCGTCATCGGCGTGGGACCGGTTACGACCCCGACCCCGCCGACTCCACCAGCTGCTCCAGTAACCGGAACAACTCCGCCGAAAGAAGAAGTCAAACCCCCGGTCGCTGACGGGACGAGGGACACCACAGACTCTTCCGGAACCTCCGTGACTCTTAAAGTGGAAGAGAAGGATAAGAAAACTGTAAAAGCAACTGCGGAGCTAGAAAACTCCGAAGGCTGGTCGATCACCTGGACGAAGAGAGACATTCCTACGGAGGAAGAGAAAGAGACAGTGAAAGAGGAAGAAAAGCCGAAAGAGGAAAAGAAACCAGATTCAGAGAAGGACAAGAAGCTGGACGGCACGAAGACTGCTGATAAGAAAACTGAGACTAAGCCAGAGGAAAAGAAAGCAGAGACGAACGCTCCGCCGGCCGAAAAATTCAATGAGGAGAATACAAATCCACTCGAACTTGAAAAAGCGGACAAACCCTACGAAATCTGCGTGACCTTGACTAAAACTGGTACCCCTTCCCCGGCCCCTGGGTGTGACACCGTCCCGGCGCTTGGCGCGCCTTCGGACACGGGGCCGGTGGTTACTTTGAAAATAACCCCCGAAGAAAAAACCGCGACACTGGAAGCTCGTCCCAACGACAAGGCCAAGGATCATACGCTGGTCTGGACAAGGAAAGGGAAAGAAATCGAAGCCGCAGGGATCAAGGTCAACTACGAAGATGAAGACCCCAAAGACAAGGAGGTTGAAACTTCCGAGGTCCTCAAAGCTGCGGGCGACGGTAAGACCTTGACCATCAAGCTAGAAGAAAAAGAATTTGAGGTCTGCGTGCAGCCGCAGAAAGATAAAAAGGACGACGGCAAAGGCGACTGCAAAACTGTCCCCGCGCTCGAGGTCGCAAAACCGGCCGTACCTACGGTTCCGGTGATCCCACCCTTCACCCCTCCCCCGCAGGTCAAGCCCAACGGCGGCTTCATCCTCAACGGCGTGAGATAACTCAGAAGCTAAACACTTCTCCGTCCTCTTCCAGGATCTTCACCCTAGAGTTCTTAAACACGCTCATCTGCCGCAGGATCACTTCCCGGTAGTTCGGCTTCAGGTGAGTCAGGACGATGGGAATGTCCTTCGGCATCTTGCGGATCTCAGCGTTGATCGAATCCGGCGTGTGGTGGTCTGAGAGATCAGCGACCTTCTGCATCTCATTAGGAAAACTCACCTCGGTGAAGATCGCTTTGAGGTTGGGAGTCTTATGTGCAAATTCCCAGATCCGGTTGGTCGGACCGGTGTCACTGGTGAACAGGATCGACTCCCCGTTCTTCTTGATGATGAACCCCATGGCGTCCATGGGATGGTTCACCTTCACCGGAAAGATCTCATAGGGTCCGAGGACGAATTCCTTCTCGCTCTCCACTGCATGGATCTCCATCGTCGGATTTTGCGCCGTCGGCAGCTTGGTGAAATCCGGCCAGACCACGTCATTCAAGAGATGGTCCTTGATCGCTTTCTTCACCGTGCCGTGGGTGTAGACCTGGAACGGGGTCTTCCGCAGGCCAAAGCAGTTGTCACTGAGGAAGGCCAGGTCTTTAATATGGTCCATGTGGCAGTGGGATATGAGGATGTTTTCGATATTGATTTGTTCGTCGATGCTCAGTGTGGAAGCCGCGTTTCCGGCGTCAAGCAACAGGCAATCGTCGATAAGAAATGATGTGGTCGCATAGCCTTTGACGAGTCCACCATGTCCCCCGAGAACTTTTATTTTCATCTCTCCATTGTAAATTAATCCTTAATAGTTTCAAACTATTCCCTGCTCTGCCGAAGATTATTTATGGCCGAGTAGATTTCTTTAGTGGGCCTCTCAAGTATCGCCCCCAGCAGTTTCGAAACGAGCTTCGGCGAGGTACCCTGAGACAGGATCTCCTCGGCGAGTTCTTTGAGTTCTCCTGTGCTGCCGGTTTTGCGCTCGGACTTGTGGACCAGGAGAACAAACTCTCCCTTGAAGGTCACCTCTGCCTTCTTCACTCCCCACTCGCTCGCCGTGAATCGCAGGGTCTGTTCGAACTTCTTAGATAGCTCCCGCACCAGGGCCACCTCAAGTTGCGGTAATAGTTTTTCAAGCTCGTCCATGGTCTCTTCGATCCGCGTCGGCGCCTCGAAAAAAATATGAGTCCCGTAGCCGGCCTCTTCAAAAACCTTGGCCCGCTTGCTCGATTCTCGCGGAAGGAAACCGTGAAACTGGAATGGAATCGGCGGGAGTCCGGAGAGTTCCAGTGCCATGATCGGCGACGAGACCCCGGAGTAAGATTCGACTTTGATCCCCCGGTTCTGTGCCGCGACCACCAGAGGGTAGGCCGGGTCAGAGACGATAGGACTTCCCGCCTCCGAGGCGACGTACAGGTCCTGGGATTCGGCGAGCTCTAAGAGCTTCGGGATCTGGGATGACTCAGACTGGTCATGCAGCGAAAGGATCTTCTTGCCGACGAGGCTGATCCCCAGGTGACTCAGCAGATCCTTGAATACCCGAGTGTCCTCCACCGCGAACACGCTCCCGGAATTCAGTGCTTCCAGTACTCGCTGGGTTATGTCACCGAGGTTCCCGATGGGCGTGTTTAACAGAATTATTTTCCCCACTCTAAACCCCTTTTGAGTCTCATGTTATATTCATCAGGCGGGCATTACACCAAGGAGAAAACCCCAATGAGCATGAAGGCCAACGTTCTACGAGACGCCAATGGAAATATTATCGTTCATATGCAAGGGGATTTAAACTACGATCATAGCCTTCCGCTAAGAAATGAGCTGCAGAACATCGCCAGTTCCAACCCGAACTCGACCATCACCATCGACCTGGGCGCCATCGACTTCGTGGGTGCCTCCGGGATTGGCCTTTTCGTAGAGACCGTCAAGGCCCTCAAGTCCGGGCGCAAGTGCAACGTCAAGCTCTCCAACGTTAAGCCCGAGTTCCTGAAGATCTTCAAGCTCTACTCGCTCAACGAAGCCGAGTACGTCGCCGAGCTGATGGATTTTGACAACGATGAGACCGAGAACCTGAACACCCGATTCGGAAACCGTGGTCAGACCTTCGAAAACTAGAAATTCATTTGAAAGAGATTCACCTGAAGAGGAGGCAGCCGGCTTCCTCTTTGCTTATCTGACTGGAAGGTGAAGGCCTGAGTATGGTACTTCTCCTTCAGAAGCTGGAACCGGTCGAAGAACCCACCCCGCGAGTCCTCCTCCCCGTCCTTAGATCCACCTTCATCGCCCTGATACTCGTCCCCGTAAACATCCGAAGCCTCCTGGTACGGCGAAGAATTATCTTCGTAGCTCCCGGCGTGACGCTGGTGGTGAGAAAAGAGGATGTAGGATCCGAAGATTATTCCGGCGTAGAGCCCAAGCGACGCACCCTGGGCCACTGCTCTGGTCGAAGAGCCGAAGGCCAGTGAGGCAACTCCCAGCAGAGCTCCGCTTGCAGTTCCGTAGCCCACCATGGTGAGGAAAGCGCGGGCCTTCACCGGCAACTCCGCTCTGGCTTCCTGAGGCTTGATGGCAGAAAAAGAGATGAGGGTGACCAAAAACAGGATTAGAAGTTTTCTCATTCACCTAGGTTAATGAATGTTTACACTTTTTGCAAAACAAAGAGTTATCCGACAAGATTCATAAGCTTTGACCGCAACCCAAAAACTGCGCTGACAAATCTCTGCGAGTCCTGCAGCCGCAACTTTTGGATGCGCTCCATGGAAGCGGCACCGAGCTGGGAGCTCTTGACCTCGACGATCTCGATGATCCATTCATCCTGGAGTCTGGTGAGTTTTGAGAGGTCGATCTGTCCTAAGTTTCTAGACCGAAGCAGCTGGCTCGAAAGCAGCAACGGTACCCCGGCCTGATGGAAGCTGCGCGAAGTCCTGATCTCCTGGCACAACCCCGAGGCACTCTTTGACTCCCTTGAATGTCTTACGGTGAATCGGGCACGGTCCGAAGGCCCGGAGCGCTTTTTTATGCTCGCGGGTCGGATACCCGTAGTTGTGGTCGAATCCGTATTGTGGGTAGAGCTCATGCATCTCTCTCATGAAAGCGTCACGCTTTTCTTTGGCGATGATGGAGGCGAGACCGATCAACAAAGACTTAGTGTCACCTTTGATGAGCGGGATCTCGGTCCAGGGAGACTTCTTCCTACCCCAACGCAGTTTCAGGTGGCCATCGATGAGGATGGTGGTTTGATTCTTTTTCCCAATTGAAAGGAAAGTAGCGGCTTCCCGCATCCCGCGCAGGCTGGCGGCAAGGATGTTCTCTTCGTCGATGGTCTGGTGGCACATGTCCCAGGTAATGAAACTCACCCTTGTGCCTTTGAAGTCCAGGACTCCCGACTCTTTATACGGCAACAGAACGACGCCAAGTTTCTTCAGCACCTTAAGGCGTTCTTCGGTGGTCAATTTCTTTGAGTCTTTCACGCCCTTGGGTCTCAGGAACTTCAAGAGGTTTCGCAGGCAGGCTTCGTCCTCGATCCACACCTTGACCGCGCTGATCACCACTGGCCCGCTCAGAGGGCCGCGACCGACTTCATCGACCGCGAGGATTTCGCAGGGGAACTCTTTGATGAGCTTGAGTTCTATCATTTAGAAAGTGTAGCCGACGTTTAGCCCGAAGAGAACAAATGTTGGGATATCATTGAAGGCGCTGATAACTTCTTTCACGTCTCCCCGATCACTGTCGTCGGAGATGTCTTTGAGCACCTTGTCTTCAACCCTGGTCTCGATCAACGGAATGTTGACCCGCAGCCAATCTATTCCGGCCGTAATACCGTTCTGCCACTGCCACCGATTTCCGATCCCCGTTGCCAGTCCTAGGCCCTGAACCCGGAACCCCGATTCGGGAACACTTCCCATCTGTGAGAGGATCGAACTGCCCAAGTGCGCATCGAAGTCATTGAAGTAGCCGCCGAAGATAAAATGAAATGAGTTCCCGGTGTACCTGCGGGCCACCAGTGAGATTCTTTTTTCTTTGATCCTTCCCAGGTCAACGCCCGGGATCGGATCGCTCAACGAGCCGCTCGTATATTCAAGCTCCGTGGACCACTTCCGGTTAAAGATATGAGTGTAGGATGCTGTGAGCTTAAACGGTAGCCAGGTTGTAAGCAGCTGGTAGCCAACCATGATGGTCCCGGTGGAGGCGTCTCTGTGGTCCCTAGAATGCAAGTAAGGTCGGACGACTTCCTCGACCTCTGTGCTGGGCGCAGTCGCAGTGACGGAGTCGTCGGAGACTTCGCTCGCTTCTTCGACGGCTTGCTCAACCTTGGATTCTGTTCCCTGACTGGTGGTTGGGACGATCTGCGATTCCTCTGAAGGGAACGGTTGGCTGGATGAGGGGAAGGTTTGGGCGAAGGAGGCCGGGATAAAGAAAAGGAATATTAGAAAGAGGTTCATAATTGATCTCCATGAACGTCTGCTCTCGGCTCCTGCCTCCGCAGACATACCGTCCGTCCTCGGGACGAAGGCCTGGACATAAAAAGGGCCCCTTACGGAGCCCTTAGTTTGAAAACGTTTTTGATTAACGAGAGTAATCAATGGCCACGCGAGCGGCTTTACCAGTTCTCTCTCTTAGGTAGAAGTGTTTAGCGCGACGAGACTTACCTTTGGTAATGATCTTCACGCCTTCAACTGCCGGAGAGTGGAATGGAAAAACACGTTCAACACCCACGCCGTCAGAGATCTTCCGAACACGGAAGTGACCATTCATTTGTCCCGGGTGTTTCATGGCAATGCATGTTCCCTGGAATACCTGAACTCGTGTCTTCTCGCCCTCTTTGATCCTCACGGCTACTTCTACTGTGTCCCCTGTTTTAAAAGCAGGAAATTTAGTAGCGTTTGGATTTGCGTACTTCTTTTCAACAACATCGATCAAATTCATAACATCTCCAAAAACAAATCTTCCATTCGCCGAACTATGTGGCCAGAGGGAAGGAAAAGCATGCATGGAATGCATGCTAGTTAATAGAAGGGTTCAGAGGCTTCTGGCCAGTCGGTCACAATAAATTGCGACTGCTGAACGAACAGACAGATGATTATATTCGTCATCTGCTATGCCAAAAATAGGCTCTAGCCGAAAATCGGCCTGTTCAACAACCAAAGCAGTTAATCCCCATCCTGTACCAAATAACAAGAACATAGGTCTTCCGTCAAGATGTATCTTCCGCATCAGTTCACTTTCTTGACCATCGTAGCTTTCAAAATTTGCACCAGTGACTACGACGCAAGGAGCCTTTCCCTCTATCTCAGTTATTCTTTGAATGGCCAGTTCAATGGAATCAATCACCTCAGCATCTGCCAGAGCATTTTTGCGATCCGGGTTATAAATCAATCCTGAATCCGCTTCCCAGAATCCAAGGATTCTCTTCACCATGCTCTGTTGATTTTTAATCGGTGTGATCAAGTAGTATTTTTTGAAGCCGAAAGTCCGCGCTGTCCGGGCAATATCGTGGATATCCAAATTAGTGACTGATGTGGTTATTTCCTGGCCATCTTTGGCCTTCACCGGTCCATGGACAAGCCCGATATAACAAGGAACTGGAAACGGCATGGTCGTATCTTTGTAAAATAGAAGTTTGAGTACTTTGATTATAGAAAAGAGCACTCCTTGTCTAGCCAAAAACACTTTAATGCTCTTCCCAATAACTGCATAATCAGATAAATGATAGGGACTAATATTTACTTAAGAAAACCATATGAAAGACACGCTAAATCTCTTCGCTGATCCCCATGAACTCACACTCATCTCCGGGCCCTGTGCCGTCGAGTCTGAGATGCAGATGCGGGCGATCCTGACGGGCGTACACAGGCCCACACTCATCCGCGGCGGGATCTTCAAGATGCGCACCAATAAGAATTCTTTCCAGGGCCTGGGAGACGGAGGCTTCGATCTCATCCGGCGGCTCCAGGACGAGTCACCCTTCCATTTCGTGACGGAGGTCACGGACCCGCGCCAGATCGAGTCCCTGCTTCCCATCACTTCGGTTTTTCAGATCGGCGCCCGCAACATGTATAACTACGAGCTGCTGAAGGCCGTGGCTGAATACAAGAAGCCGGTCATCCTCAAACGCGCCTTCAGCGCCACCATCTCCGAATGGCTCGGGGCCGCGGAGTACTTGGCAGACCTCGGCGAGAAAAACATCATCTTATGCGAGCGCGGGGTCCGCTCTTTCGATACCAAGCTCAGGAACCTACTCGACCTGGGGAGTGTGATTTATCTGAAGAAGAACACACCGTTTAAGGTTTTCGTAGATCCCTCTCACAGTATGGGACTGACCCCGTACGTGATCGACGCCGCCCTAGCCGCGGTGGCAGCGGGAGCCGATGGGCTGATGGTAGAAGTCCATCCCAACCCGGCCCAGGCACTCTCCGATGGTCAGCAAGCTCTGACTCTGGAACTCTTCCATGACCTGATCCTCAAGCTAGAAAAGCTCGCTCCCATTTTTGATAAGAAACTTAAGGTCTAGAGCCTATGGAGGCCCCCCGCATGAGTAAAGCAGATTTTGTCCGAGTCATGTTCAACGACATCTCCCACAAGTACGATCTTTTGAACGATGTCCTCTCATTGGGCACGCACCGGCTATGGAAAAGAAATTTCGTAAAACTGATTCTGGCAGATAACCCGAAGAGTGCTCTGGACTGCGCCACCGGGACCGGCGACATCGCTTTCCAACTGAAGGCCGCCATCCCAGGTGAAGTCGTGGGCATCGATTTTTCCGAGAAGATGATCGACCACGCTCTCGAGCGCTCTAGAAAATCCATGCACCCGGTGAACTTCAAAGTCGCCGACATCATGAACCTCCCCTTCGCGGACAAGTCCTTCGATGCCACCAGCATCTCCTTCGGGATCAGAAACGTGGAAGACCTGAGCAAGGGCCTCTGCGAGCTCGGGAGAGTCTCCCGGTCGGTTTACATCCTGGAGTTTGGCCAGCCTCGCAGCAAGTTATTCTCCAAGCTCTATTTTGGTTTACTGCGGTTATACGTTCCACTGTTCGGACTGATCTCCAAACGCGCTGACGCCTATGAGTACCTCATCGCCTCCTCAGAAAAATTCCCCAGTGACGAAAAGTTCCTGGAGATCTTCCGCAGGTCGACGAATTTTAAAACCTACGGAAGCGTCCCCGTTTTCGGCGGGATCGCCTACATCTATTTTGCCAAGGACTAAGCCATGATCTCCCCTCTCTTCGACCCTTCCGAGTGGAACGAAGTCACTGATTATAAATTCGAAGACATCACCTTTCATAAGGCCAAGTACACCGGAGCAGTCCGTATCGCCTTCAATCGACCGGACATCAGAAATGCATTCAGACCGAAGACGGTAGACGAGCTGTTGACCGCTCTGGAATGGTCTCACCGCCAGAACGACGTGGGTGTCATCCTCCTCACTGGAAATGGCCCCTCCGCAAAAGACGGCGGCTGGGCCTTTAGCTCCGGCGGAGACCAGAACGTCAGAGGGAAGACGGGTTACGAATATAAAGAAGAATCCAAGGGCTCCATGCCCGCGGCCCACGGAAGGCTCCACATCCTGGAAGTCCAGAGGCTCATCCGGTTCATGCCCAAGGTCGTGATCGCAGTGGTCCCCGGATACGCCGTGGGTGGAGGCCATTCTCTCCACGTGGTTTGTGACATGACCATCGCTTCCAAGGAACACGCCGTCTTCCGGCAAACGGATCCGGACGTGGCGAGCTTCGACGGCGGTTTCGGTTCGGCTTACCTAGCAAGGCAGATCGGACAGAAACGTGCACGAGAAATTTTCTTCCTCGGATTCAACTATTCGGCTCAAGAAGCCTTCGAGATGGGAATGGTAAATAAAGTCGTGCCGCACGCCGACCTTGAAAAAGAAGCCCTCAAGTGGGCCGACATCATCTGCTCCAAGTCTCCGACGGCCATCAAAATGCTGAAGTTTGGCTTCAACCTCATCGACGACGGGCTGATCGGACAGCAGGTCTACGCCGGGGAGGCCACCCGGCTTGCCTACGGTACCGAAGAGGCAGCGGAAGGCCGAAATTCCTTCCTGCAGAAGCGGGACGCCGAGTTCAAGAAGTTTCCCTGGGTGTACTGAAGTGGCAGACACTTTCACAGGACTTGAAAGTTTCATCGACGCTGAATTCATGGCAACGGGGGCCTTCTATTCGGACAGTGAGTCCCAGGCCGTCATCCTAGGGAAAAGCGGCGACTCTCGCGCTGCCGGGGACTTCACTCAGGAATCCACTCCAACTTTTCTCTTGAAAGATTTTTTCACAGGCCAGTACCTTCGCTACCGACCTCTCTCGACACTCTCCACCACCAGGACAGAACTAAAGACTTTCCTTCAAACCTGGAAGTCAGAAGCTCCTGCCGTTACCACTGAAGGAAATACGGACTCGGATTACGTCTCCGATTTTGGCAGCCTAAAGCGGTCGTGGAGCGAGACCCTGAAGAAAGTCGTTCTGGTTTCAAGAGAGCAGTACCGGTCCCCCGACCACCTTGCGACCCGCAGGAATCTCCTGAAGAGAGCTTTCGAGTTCGAGCAAGGAATCCCGTATGGAATCTGGAACGATGATTATGGTGTCATCGGATGCTCACCGGAACTTCTCTTCTCCTTGAGGGGGCAAGAACTCAGGTCCATTGCCCTGGCCGGGACTTCTAGAAAAGGCAATGAAAAGGTCCTCCTGAATTCGGTTAAAGACCGCCAGGAGCATGACCTGGTGATCCGGGACATCTTGGAAAAGCTCAGGCCGCATGCGAGATTCCTCAAGCATTCGGAGACCAGAATTTTTAGTTTTAAAGACCTCATCCATCTAAGGACCGAGATCGAAGCATTGTTAAACGATAACGTCTCACTCAACCAACTGGTGGGAAGCCTCTCTCCCACTGCCGCTCTAGGCGGGTATCCGCAGGAAGAGAGCCTCCAGTTTCTAAAGACCACCAGCTACTACCAGAACCATCCAAAACGATTCTTCGGTTCCGCCTTCGGGGTCACCTCCACTGAACTCAACCAGTTTCTGGTCTCGATCAGAAACGTCCAATGGGACCAAGACCGGTTTTACATCGAGAGCGGCGGCGGAGTCCTCCCCAGCTCGACTCTTGAGAGCGAACTGGCCGAGATCCATCTGAAAAGAAACACCATCAGAAAGCACTACCTATGAAACTTGTCCTGGAGAAAATCTACTTCTGCACCGGAGCCCGCAACCACGACCTGCTGAAGGCCTTCGGGAACTACTGCTTAGAGTTCGAGTACGACGAACGCATGGCAAGCTTCAAGGCCCTGGGACTTGCGAAGATCACCGCGGCCCCCGTCGCGATCTGCACCACTTCCGGAACCGCGGTGGCCGAATGCCTTCCGGCCCTGCTGGAAGCGAAGTACTCGGGTGTGCCGCTGGTCCTGATCACTGGTGACAGGCCGAAGAAACTCCATGCCACGGGATCACCCCAGACCATTGACCACCAGGCCCTAACGGCCTGTGCCCGCGGGAGTTACTTCGAGGTGAGTCTGGAGGAGCTTGACTCTCTTGAGTTAAGCGGGGCAGTCTATCCGGTTCACATCAATGTGCTGGTGGATGATACCACCGCACACCAGCTTCAGATAAAAAGTCCAGCGACCCTCCAGAGTTTTTCCCTTTTCCTCGGACAGCATGAAAAGCCGCTCTTTATTTTTTCTCACGAAGAAATGAGCATGCGACCTTTCGTCGAAAAATTCGCCCAGACGGGTTTGCCTTTCTACGCAGAGGCCCTGAGCGGCGGCCGCCATCTCTCAGTAATCAAATCAGAAAGAGACCTGATCAAACTCTGGGACGGCGGGACCTTTGACTGCGTGGTCCGAGTGGGACACACTCCACTCTCCAAGATCTGGAGGCTCCTGGAGCGCCGGCACCTGGATGCCTTCCACTTCGACACCCGGGGACTCTCCGGGTTGTCCTACGGAGAAGTTTCAACACTCTCTTCCAGGAAGCTTTTGACCTGTGAGGAATTCTGGGCCGGGATCGCCAGGATTGTCCCCTTCACACTTCCGTCGCCCGCGTCCGCTAATCTTCAAGAACTTCAGGATAAATATCCTCACTCGGAAGTAAGCATGATGAAGCAGGTCCACGACCGCATCACCCCGGACGACGTGGTCTACCTCGGGAACTCGCTGATCATCAGAAACTTCGAGCTGGTGCTGGACAGGCCCCTGACACTCTACGGATCAAGAGGGGTCAACGGCATCGATGGCCAGCTCGCCACCGCTATCGGGATCGCGCAGGGAACCTCCAAACGAGTCTACTGCATCCTGGGCGACATCACTACCCTGTACGACCTCTCCTCCATGCGGGAGATGCCGGAGAATCTTCGGCTCATCATCATCAACAACAAAGGTGGCCGGATCTTCGACCTGCTCAAACTCGACCGGCGCATCGTCCTCGAGCACCAGGTGAGTTTCGGTTCGATCTCCCGTGGCTTCGGTCTGAAATACAGTCAAGACCTGGCCGATCTTGAGCATGTGGCCGTGGTGGAGTTAAATCCCTCTCTCGAAGAATCGGAGCTCTTCCAGAAAGGTTGGTTAGAATGATCCACGTGTTCCACGGGTTCCTGGGATCTCCCAGCGATCTATCGTTCCTAGGACAGCAGGTGAAGCTCCATGACCTCTACGCTGAGATGCTTGATCCGCAGATCACCCCCGAAGATACGCTCATCGGTTACTCCATGGGTGGCCGGAAGGCGCTTGAGCTCGCGAGCAGCAGCGGCTTCAAAAAACTCGTGCTGATCAATGCCCATCCGGGGCTTGCCACCGCTGAAGAAAAAAACCAGCGAGCGAAATGGGAAGACAGCGTTTTAGATAAGCTTCGAACGTCGTCCAAGGAAGAATTCCTCACCTACTGGAACTCTCTTGAGATCTTTAGAAGCGATGCCCCCCTGGTGGACGTGAGCGATGAGATCTTCGCCAACTCGGCGGAGCTCTTCGAGAGGTACCGGCTCTCAAAGCAAAAATATTTTCTCCCACTGCTAGAGCAATACCGAGAAAAGATCTTATGGGTCATCGGCAGCGCAGATGAGAAGTACCGAACGTTAGCCCAGACGGTTCTGCTGCCCGCAGGTTTTCGGTGTGCCTTCGTGACCGGTGGTCACCGCCTCTTCCAGAACCAGGGCGAGCTCCTTGGTGTCTTACACCACGAGAACGTCTTATGAAAAACTTCATCCTCGCGGCCCGACCGAAGACTCTCCTTGCCGGGGTGATCCCCCCCATGGTTGCTTACTCTTACTACACTTCAGTCCACCAAGAGTCCGAGGTCCTCTACCTCGCCCTCTGCGTCCTCGGCGCTTTACTCATCCAGCTCGCAACCAATTTCTTCAACGACGTGATCGACCATGAGAAAGGTGCGGATGCCATCCGGTTGGGCCCAACCCGGGTCACCGCTTCCGGCCTAGTCGACCTGCAGACAGTGAAAAGATGGGCCTACGCTTGCGTTGTCCTTGCGGCCCTTTGTGGAATTCCTCTGATCTTCAGAGGCGGGATCCCGTTCCTCGTCCTGGGCCTGGTCTCTTTGTATTTAACCTTCGGCTACACTGGAGGCAAGGTCTCCCTGGCCTACCGAGGTTTAGGTGAGCTGTTCGTTTTCTTATTCTTCGGCTTATTTTCAGTGATGGGGTCCTACTACCTCTTCGCCCAGGAGCTTAACCTCGGGTCCTTGGTCCTGGCCTCGATCTTCGGGCTCCTCGCCACCACTTTCATCTGCATCAATAACCTACGTGATAAGGATCAGGATGCCGTGGTGGGCAAGAGAACACTTGCTACCAAGCTCCCGACCAGGAGCTACCAACACCTGATTCTCCTGACCATCTTCTTCCCCTACATCCTCCTGCTCTTCTTCCGAAACTACCCTCTCGTTTCCCTGTGCTACCTGGCAGCGGTTCCAGGACTAAAGCTTGCCCAGATCACTCTGACCAAGAAAAATTCAGAGCTCAATGAGGGGTTGAAGTTCTCCGGGATTCACCTTGTTGTGTTTTCACTTCTCTTGAGCTTTACTTTTATCTATGAAAGTCTACCTTAGCCCCTACCGCTTGACCCCCCTCAAGCGAGCTAACCACAGCAGTTCCCTAGCACCCAAGAGCGGAGTGTTGCTAAAAGCAGTGTTGAAGGATGCCACCCTCTTCGCTGACTATTTTCCCCACGAGAACCTCGGGGACCGAGGCGTGGAGGAGTTCCTTCAGGATTTCAAATACCAGAAAGTCGAATACGACCAGAAAGTGCTGGATCTGTTGCTCCGGGACGGAACCTTCCAGAAGCTTAAAGCAAAAAGTTTTCTTAACCATAAACTCTGGGATGGTTCCCCGGACCCCGCAGCGTCAGTGGTGAAGTACAAGGTGATGGATCCCCAGGATGTTGGCTTCCTGCCGCTTCTTCAAAGAGGAGTCCGGATCCGGCTTGATTGCAATGGTCTCTTCTCAAAGGCTTCCTTCAAAGAGTTCCAGACTTGCATCCCCGAGAAGTCCTGGCCTTTGATCGAATACGTTGAAGATCCGATCCGCGAACTTGACTGGGGTGAAATCCCCTTTCCCACTGCCCGGGATTTCATCCAAGGTCAAGGTTCGAGCTACACCATCTATAAGCCGAACTGCGAATTCCTACCTGTGACAGACTCGAAGATCATCTTCAGCTCTTACCTCGGAAGCGACTTCGGGCGCTGGCACAGCTACTGCGAACTGGCACTTACCGGGAACCTGGAACTTTTCCACGGAATCATCACGACGAATTTCTTCACCCAGGAGAGACCGGTCTTTCACGGGAACTATCTCATGGGCTTTTCCCCCAACGCTCCGGAAGTCAGAAAGCTCTACTCTTCCCTTTCCGCCCAACCTTGGAAACACTTATGTTCAATCTGAAGTTAGGAAGAGAAGAACTCCAGGTCAACTGCCACCCCCAGTACCAGGTGGAAGGACAGCGGATCTCAAGAGAGCTTAAGGACTATGACCTCGCCAATCATTATCTGCTCTTTTCCTCCGGCACCACCGGCCACTACCTCAAAGGCTACGCTCTTTCTCAAAAGGCCCTGATGGCCAACGCAAAAGCGGTCAACGAACACTTCCAGCTCACGTCAAAAGATGTCTGGGGTCTCTCACTTCCCGTGTACCACGTGGGCGGTTTCTCCGTCCTCATGCGCGCCCAGCTGCTCGGAAACAATATCGTCGACTGCCGGCAACTGGACTCGCTTCAGTGGTTAGATAAAATAAAAGAAGTCACCATCAGCACCATCGTTCCGACACAGCTCCACGACCTGGTGATGATGAAACTAGAGGCACCTTCCAAGCTGAAATACCTCATCGTGGGGGGTGACCTCCTCTCCTCAGAACTAAAACAGATGGCCATGGACCTGGGCTGGCCCGTGATCCGGACCTTCGGCATGACGGAGGTCTGCTCGCAGCTGGCCTCAGCGTCAACAGTGGACTCGGACATTCTCCATGTGCTCCCCATCCACCGGGCAAAGATCAATCAAGAGAACCGGCTTCTGGTCAAAAGTCCCGCACTCTTCACACTCCAGTTCCTGCAAGAAGAAAAATTGAAGATCCAAACCGTCGCCGACCTCTCCGACCAGGACGGCTACTACGTCACCAACGACCGGGTGAAGCTCAATAACAACATCATCCTCCCCATGGGCCGCTTCGATGCCCAGTATAAGATCTCGGGCCATCTGGTGAATTTCAACTATCTCCGGGACGCGTTCTACACCTTCCAACTCCAGCACGGTCACTCCGGGAAAATGGAATTCGTCCTAGAAGAAGACGTAAGGAAGGGAAAGAAACTTGTCCTGCTCCATCTGCGGAACGCCTTAGATAAAGAAATCCTTGCGGCCATTGGGGCGTTGATCCTTCCGGTGAAAATTGACGAGGTCAGGGAGGTGAAGGAATTTAAGAGAACGGAGCTTGGGAAGCTTAGGGGTTGAGTCATATGCCCGAAGGGTGCCTTCTCATGAGTATTTAATATTGGAGAGTCATATTTCTATTGAATTACAGTATTTTAATGATAACTAAGGTTTTTTAGAATTAGGAGTTTTTATGAAACTTACGGTACTAGTCCTTATGCTTATTGCCTGCTCAAATGTCTGGTCTTACGGCACATTGGTAGGACGTATCACTCTGCCTGCCTATGCTGAGGACATTAAAATCAAAGGGCTTAAGCCTATTAATTTCACCCTCGAGAGTTCAAATCCAGTCATTTTCCAAAACGCTTGTCTGCCCGAAGAGTGTTACACGTCTTTTGAAGTCGTGACCAGGTATGAAAGGCGGGCCCGTCTTTTCATCGATTTTTTTACCCCGGCAAGCTTTAACGATTCTGTCGATTCTGCTCGAGAACAGTTTAGCATCCCGGAGCTTGACCGTGATCTTCCGTCAGGGCTTGCGACGTTGGACATCAAGTTTTCCGACCTTCCCGAGGGAACCGAATATTCGATCACTACTGATAGCCGTTTCAAGAAAGGTAAGGGAAACCGTGATTTTGCCAATGGCCTCTTAACTTTCAAGATTGTTTTAACGACTCGTACACGAACTGTGGATGACTACGCAAATTCCACATTCTGTGCCACGGATATGGAAGGAAATCAGATTGACCCCGACTGCCGTCCGGAGATCAA
Source organism: Bacteriovoracaceae bacterium (assembly GCA_035576105.1). Classification (GTDB taxonomy): domain Bacteria; phylum Bdellovibrionota; class Bacteriovoracia; order Bacteriovoracales; family Bacteriovoracaceae; genus Peredibacter. The sequence continues at coordinate 72,831 of DATLXA010000012.1, read as the reverse complement.
TCACAGGACCGTTGGCCATCAGACGAAGACAGTTGAAGTTTACGTAAATTAATTACATTATGTTTCATTTTGAGCCGGGTCCAAAATCCCGGCCTTGAGTTCGCAACCCGGTGATAGGTTCGGCGAGCCCAAGTGCTGCTACAATCCTCCAAGATAACGGATCTAGAGCTTCCGGGGTTTAGCTGAGGGTAGTAACTCCGGTCGATGCAACCGAGTCATATGGTGTTTTTGTTCTTTTTGCCACTGTTCAATTTTCTTATGGTTCCCCTCCACCAACACGGAGGGGACTTCCATACCCTCGAACTCTCTGGGCTTAGTGTACTGAGGAAACTCAATCATGCCGTCCTCGAAGGAATCGTACTCCGACGATAACTTATTCCCGAGGATCCCCGGCACGAACCTCACCGCAGAGTCCAACATGGAGAGTACGGCGATCTCTCCACCAGTCAAAACGTAGTCCCCGATAGAGTAAAACTCATCTACGTACTTCTCAAGAAAGCGCTCGTCGATCCCCTCATACCTTCCGCAGATGAAAACAACATCCTTACTCGGATGCGCCAGGATCTTCGTTCCAAACTCCCTCGCCACCTTATTATCCCAGACTCGCCCCCGGGGTGAGGTGTAGACTACATGCAACTCATCAACGGACTGGTAACGCCCAGCTTCGACGGCGCCGAAGAGAGCGTCCTTTAAAACATCCGCCCTCATCACCATCCCAGGGCCTCCGCCGTAGGGACTGTCATCAACACTCTTGTAATTGGTCTTAGAGAAATCCCGGATGTTGATGAGATTGACTTCAAAGGAAAGACTCCCGTCTCCCCTCTCACCCCGGAACGCCGAACCAGCGATCCCGCACTCAAGAAACGGTTTGAAGTATTCAGGAAATAGGGTCAGGATCCAGATCTTCCTGATCATTCTGTGTACTCTGGCAGCACCATGATGATTCTCTGCTTTTCCATATCGATCTTCGGAAAAAATGTCTCCACAAACGGCAACGTGATCAGCTCCCCATTCTCGAGGCGAACGTTAAACAGGTACTGCATCCCATTGTCAGAAAAACTCTCAAGCTTCCCGAGCTTCTCTTCCTCCGGACTAAAGACATCCATCGCCACCAGATCAACCAAGTAGACCTCGTCTTCATCCGTATCCGGAAATTCTTCTCTCGGGAGGTACAGCTCAAATGGCAGCAACTTCTCAAGATGGGTGCGATCTTTTATGCCTCGGAAAAAAGCTATCACCTTATTACCGGTGTTGAACCTCTCGAGCATCCACTCTTCGCCCTTCGGGTCCACGCTGGACTTCTCATTGCTCGGAAACGCGTACATCCGTATGCCCACCTTTAGGATCGTCTCGCTGGTGTCCGGGTTCAGCAGGACGAGCTCCACTTCCCCTCTTATCCCGTGAGGCCTTGGGGCTATGGCCATCTTCACCAGCTTTGACTTATCCACCGTCATCTCTTCTCTCCAAAAAAGGAAATAAAAAAACCCTAACTCAAAGCTCTTGTAACAAATTGAGTTAGGGTCTTAAATGTTTTTAACTACAAAAAATCTTATTCGATAATCTCGAGCACCGATCTCTTCCGAAGCTTGGTCGAAGCTGCGTTCAGGATAGTCCTGAGTGCACGTGCCGTTCTTCCCTGTTTGCCGATGACTTTCCCCAGGTCCGACTTATCAACTTTAAGTTCCAGCACCGTGGTCTGTTCGCCTTCGATCTCATTGACTTCAACTTGATCAGGCATATCCACCAGGGCCTTTGAAACGTACTCGATAAGGGTTTTCAATTCGCTCATGACACCTACTTATGTTATTGCCGGAAGATGATCCGGCCATACCATTATAGCTTAATATTGTTGTTTTTGAGCAAAGTTCTTACGGTATCAGAAAGTTGTGCACCCTTGCCAAGCCAAGTCTTGATGCCTTCAACATTGACCATCTTCAAAGCTTCTGAAGCCTTTGGATCATACTGACCTAGTTTTTCAAGGAATTGACCATCTCGCGGGCTACGTGAATTAGTCGCAACGATTGTGTAAACTGGACGGTTTTTACGGCCGCCACGGGCCATTCTAATTTTTACCATTGGGGAATCTCCTCATTAATATCGCAAAGAATTTTTAAAATTTATATTTCAACTGACCGGCAAAGTCAAACCAGTTAAGGATAAACCCTCAGAAATACTTCTTTCCATAGGGACTCTTTTTGGCCCCTTTCTTTTCTTGCTGCCCAAAAACTTGGGGATTTTGCGGAGCTTGCCGGAATCCTTTCACGGGTCCCATCCCAGGAATATTAGGGAGACCGCCTCCTTTCATCATTCCCATCATCCCCACCATCATCTGGCGCATCTGATCAAAACGCTCAATGAATTGATTCACATCCTGGACGGTCTTACCAGCGCCGGTCGCAATCCTTTTTCTTCTAGATGCGTCAATCATGTCGACATCTTCACGCTCTTTATTTGTCATCGAATTGATGATGACCCGCATTTTTTTCATTTCATTTTCTGCAGGTGAGAGGTCACCGATCTGCCTCAGCGCCCCGCCCATTCCCGGGATCATTTTCAAAATGGATCCGAAAGAACCGAGACGGTTGATGGTCTCCATTTGCTTAACGAAATCATTGATAGTGAATTTTCCTCTCTCGAGGTTCTTCATCATTCCCATGGCGTCGTCTTGATTGATCGCCTCTTCTGCTTTCTCAACAAGTGAAAGGACGTCCCCCATATCCAAGATCCGCTTGGCAAGCCTGTCTGGGTGGAACGGATCGAGGTCCTTCATCTTCTCGCCGGTGGAGATGAACTTGATCGGAACCCCCGTGACGTACCTGATGGAAAGGGCAGCACCTCCGCGAGCGTCCGAATCCATCTTAGAAAGGACCACTCCGGTCAGGCCCACTTTTTCATGGAAAACTTTGGCGACGTTCACGGCTTCCTGCCCGGTCATGGCGTCGGCGACGATGAGGACTTCCGGATTATCTAAGGACTTTCTAACCTCCACCAGCTGGCCCATCAACTCTTCATCCACTTGCAGCCGTCCGGCGGTGTCGATGATGGCGATGGCCTTCCCCAGGCGCTTGGCCTCTGCCATCCCGTTGCGGACGATCTCCACCGGAGTCTGTGACAGGTCGGAGTCGAAGTAATCGACTCCTAAGTTCTTGGCATGTGTGATGAGCTGGTCTTTGGCCGCCGGCCGGAAGTTATCCGCCGGGATGAGTAGCACTTCTTTTTTATTTTTGTTCCGCAGATAAAGCGAGAGCTTCCCGGCGAAGGTTGTCTTACCGGCACCGTTGAGCCCGACGATCAGGATGGGAATGACCGGAGGTCTCTGGAGGTTGATCTCTTCGTATTCTCCTCCCATCAGCTTCGCCAACTGGTCATGCATGATCTTCACGAACTGCTGCCCCGGCTCCACTCCCCGGAGGACTTTTTCTCCCAGGGCTTCGGTCTTAACTTTTTCGACGAATTCTTTGACCACCTTGAAGTTCACGTCCGCTTCCAGCAACGCTGTTTTAACCTGTTTGAGGGTCTCTTCAATATTGTCCGCAGAAATTTTATTAGTCCCGCGCAGAGACCTGAAGGCGTCGGAAAATTTCTCACTTAAATTATCAAACATGGGTCACTCCTGGAGCCGGGTTTCTCGATTTATAACTGGATGAGCTTATCTTATTTGCTAGGAGGAGACACCAGGATTTTAGGGCCATGATTTGAAGATTTTAATGACCGGTCTTGAGTCGCACCGCAAGGATAAATCCCCGGCGGTGAAGCCGGGGATGATACTTAGACGCTTTTAGCCTTTGGCGTAGTTACGGGAGCTGGTGATGCCTTTGTACCATTCACCTGGATGCAGCTGGATCTGTCGGCTTTGACATTACCCTCTTCATCGATCTGATTTGGGTCAATGGTGATGATTTTTTTTGCTTTTGTGTCAGTGTAAACAATTCGACCATCGGCAGTGAAGTTAGGATACGACTCCGTGATTTCGGTCTTTGAGGAAAGCCAAAAGCTCACATTCGTTTCCAGATTATGGATCTTCACGCCACGCCGCTCGGACATATCTTTGTATGGGCCAACGGTGTAGTAGGTGACTGCTTTCGGAGCTGAGTTCGGGTAGCTGAAACTCACTTTGGATCCTACGCCAGGCAAGACAATGGCTTGACCACAGGTAGCAGTTTTATCAGCTTTGCGGGTGACTGGGTAAATCGTCGTCGTTCCATCACCCCTTGTCGAAACGTAACTCCCATCTTTGGAAAGCACGGGACCACTCCAAGACTGACTCTGGCCACAAAGTGGCGCAGCTTGAGTTTCGGCAGGGTTTTTTTCCTGACCGTTAACTTTAGCCAGTTTCCCATCGTCATCCAATTTGAAGTCATAGCACTTCTCAGATGACCGGGAATAAAGGAGGGTGCATATTTTTTTATCCTTTGGAGTGCTCCCAGGCAGCTCTGCGATCGATTGATAATACTGACCGAAAGATTCATCACGGTAGACGGGTGCGATTACAGGTCGTGCTTTATTTTCTTGGCCCGCTGCAACCAATGCCGCCTTATTCTTGAGAATATCTTTGAAGCTATAAAAATCCATCGGGGGGGTACTGGAACCATAGGGTGAAGAGATCAGATCCCAGTTCGAGTCCGGGTACGCTTCATTGGCAAAAGGCGTGGCTATGACTTTTGGTGTTCCGTCAGGGTTCCTATCCTTGAGATCTAGAATGACTACAGTGGATCTCCCCAGTCCTTCTACGTTCGAGACAAGCAAGTAGTCTCCCGAAGGGTGAACACGGTGATAGGCCCCGAAATCCACGTAGTCATCGGGCCAAGCCACTTCAGTTCGTGGGGGGACACATTCGGCAAAGATGGCCGAAGAATAAATGGCCGTGGTGAGCGTGATTGAGATTAATGTTTTCATTAGTGAGTCACTCCTGAATTCTGCATCATTTCTTTAGCGATGACTTCTTTCAACTCTTGCTCCGGTTTGGCGCCAAAGATGAGTCCGGAGATCTTCCCGTGAGACACCACGAAGCTCGATGGAAAGTGGAGGGCCCCCTGTCGCATGTAGAGTTCGATGGAAGAAAACCGGTTTAACTTGACCGCCGGAGAACGTCCCTCCACCACCTCCTTGGCCCTCTTTTCTGTCACCCGGTAATCAAGTACCGGGATGAACTCGAGGTTCATGTCCTTGGCCACTTTTTCAAAGGTGTGCATTTCCGTCACCGAGTAGGTCATGGTCGGAGACCATATGTAGATGAGTGCCTTCTTATCATCTTCCATCAGTCCAGCCAGCTTCGCATCAGTGAAGTCCGATGGCTTTGCCTTCTTGAACGGCACTCCCGCCACGTCGCCTAGCTTGAGTGTGGCACACGTCTTCGCGTCCCATTCGTAGACCTTCGACTTGGTCGGCTCGAGGATCATCAGGTACGGGTTTGGAAACGACTGGATCTCCACCCAGCGGCCAACACTCTTAGTAGGAGTCCTAAAGGCCATGACGTTAGCACCTGGGTCGACGGTTCGTACCCAACTGTCAGCTGCTCCTTGCTTGGCCAGCACGGACAGGATTTCTTTCTCACAGGTCATCCCTTGTAAGTGGGGGGGCAGTTTGGCGGATCCCTCCAAGGACCACACCGCAAAAACGGAAAGAATAATCTTCTTCATGAACTTTCTCCTCTACTGTGATTTAACTTTTTTCTTCGTTTGGTTTTTAACTGGTGTCACGGGCTTGCCCTTGAACTGGTTGCCTCTGCAGCTCATCTGCTTCATCCACAGCCCGCTATTTTTCCATTCATCTTGAGTCTGATTGTTTTCAGCGACCAAACACTTGTACAAGGCTAGCCGTTCCGGGTCTCCCAAGTTTGTCATGTTGTGAGGCATACTCTTATCACCGAGAATCTTAAAGCGAATTTCACGCTGTTTAAACTGATCATGGATGATGTTGCGGTCCTTGTTATTGTGACAGCCAAAGCAGTTCATCGCCTCTCTCACTTGATCAGCATTCTCAGCCGTTGCTCCGCATGACAGGAGGAACTCTTTTTTACGCGTCACGGCCGTTGCGGGCTCCGGGACCCAGCCCCAGGGCTTACTGTCTATGGGAGGGCCGGATCTCACTTCCTTCCCGTTGACCATTGTTTTGGCCCAAGCAATCTGCTGTCCGCCCAGCATTTGATTCAACTCAGTCACGGTCTTCTGGTCTTCAACTGACATCGGAGAACCATTATCCACTGCACCGTACCCCAGGGGACTAATGGGCCGGTAAGGTGAAGCATGACACTCGATACAGCCATCAGCTTCTACCTTTGAATCCCAACGGTAAGTCCCTTTTTTTCCTTCATTAAAAAATCTCTTCATCTGTCCGACGCGAGGGTCCTTGGTTTTATCGATAGTGATGACGGTAAGGACGTTTCTGTGATGGAGGTTTGATTTGTCATTGTTCCCAGGACTCGGCTGGATGATGATGTCTAGTTCTGGAGTAGAGACGGCGAACAAGAAGAGGTACCCGGATCCGTCAAAACCACCGGTGCTCCGGGTTTGGTAGAGAATGTTCTTCCACCCCTTCTGGTCCGCGATTTTTTTGATATCGGGTGGGATGTATATGTAGTTCGGATTCGGCGGTGACTTTTGAAGCTCCTTCGGAAGGTCCTTAAACGTTTTGAGGTACTGCTCCTGCAGTGGATAAGAACGCTCGACATCAAAAGGAGAAGGATACTGGTACGGGTTACTTTTAAAATCTAAATAGTAGAGCAGGTCACCGTAGCAGCCCGGGGCTTCATCCGGAAAGCACTTGTCGACAGCCTTCTTCGCTTCGGCGTACTTCGCTTCAATCACCAGCTTGGTGATTCCGTCGCGCCACTCTTCGAGCTTGGCCTTAGTCCGCTCCGGACACTTAACGGCGTCATGAGCGTGAGCGGCAGACAACGCTAGCGACAATAATAAAACTGGCAACCCCAGACCCATGTGCTCTCCCTTAAACTTATATACCCAATTTATTATACCTGAAGCAAGAAGCTCTCAAAGGGGCAAATTGTTAGACTTTTTTGCCTAGGTATTTAAGATAACTTAAGACTTCCCCTCTCTCTGACAGGAGAGCCGCTTAGGCAAGTACTTGCGATTTTCTCAGTTAGTGTTGTTTTAAATGAGACCGTATGATCACGCTGCATTCTGAAGGTGTAGCGGCAATGAAATGGGCCCCCGATTTGAGCAAGGCTTCAGGATCCACACCGGAACTCCACGTCGCCCCAATAGCAAGCACCCCGAAGTTTGTGGCACCGATCATGTCATTAGAGCTGTCTCCAATGACACAGATACTATCTTTGGTGTTCACTCCCACCAGGTCAAATAATCCCGCGATGTGAGGTTTAGGAATTGCATCATCCACCGTCGAGATACTTTCAAAAAATCCCAGTACACCTGAATCTTGCAAAAGACGCAGAGTGGATGCCCGACCTCGAACGGTCCAGACATAAATCTTATTGTCCTTCGAAAGTTCTAGCAGCAGCTCTTTGATACCCGGAAAGAGCCTGTATTTAGGACTTGCAGTGTCAATTAGCGTGCCATCACAGTCAAAAATGATATGATTCATGGAAAAGATTCTAGTAAAACTTGCTCGATATTTACAACCCCTAATGCTGCCGTTAAAACATACCACTATGAATCAACCAAAGCCCTTCAGCCCGCAACTCGCAAAAAAGATCGAAGACTTTAGCTCTCACGCCAAACCAATAAAACTGGGATCAATCCATTTTGACTCCAAACTCCTCTTGGCACCCATGGCCGGGATCTGCAACATCCCCTTCCGGCTGCTAATGGAGGACCTTGGGGCCGGCGGAACAGTCTCCGAACTCATCTCCTGCCATGGAATCAACTACGGTAACCAGAGAACTCTGGAAATGCTGAAGATCCATCAGCTCGAGAAGAACGTCGGGATCCAACTCTTCGGTGAGGACGGGGATTCGATGGCCCGTGCCGCGGAAGTCGCTCAGAGCTACGGGGCCAAATTCCTGGACATCAACATGGGCTGCCCGGTGACAAAGGTAGTGACCAAAGGCGGTGGGTCGGCACTGTTAAGAGAAGTCCAGAAACTCGCCCCCCTTTTCGAAAAGATGCGTTCTAAGATGAAGATCCCGCTTTCGATCAAGATCCGGACCGGCTGGGACTCGGATACACTCAACGCAGAGAAGGTCATCCAGGTCGCCGCGGACTGCGGGATCGAATGGGTGGCCATCCACGGACGGACCCGGACCCAGCAGTACACCGGCGTCGCCAACTGGCAGTACATCGAAGATCTCAATGAGACAAAGAAACTTCCACTCGTCGGGAACGGGGACCTCCATCATCCCTACGGTGTCTCAGACCGGCTGAAAAAGACTAAGTGTGATGCACTAATGATCGCACGAGGTGCCCTGAGGAATCCTTTCATCTTCCTCGAATCTCTTGATGAGAAATACGCTTCACAAAAAAGATCTGTCTTCTCGGGCCCGGATTACTGGGAGGCCATCCAGCGGCTCCACTACTACTGCCGGGAAACTTTCAATGAAGAAAGGACAGTCTTGGTCCAGCTCAGGAAACTGGTGGTGTGGTTTGCGGCCGGCTTCCCCCACGCGGCTTCCTTCAGGTCCCAGATCTTCGCCTGCCAGGATTTACAGGACTGCATGAAGATCGCCGAAGACTACTTCCTCTCCCTTGGAAGTTCCCAGAAATTCATCAACTACGACGAAGTATTCATGAGTTCCGGCCACGGATAAGAAAGACCTAAATATCTTTGGCCAATTAGCCGAAACTACTAAGGATGAAATACCTATTCCTTTTTCTCACCATCTCCGTTGCCCAGGCCATGACTCCTCCGGGGTGTGACCAGCTAAGCACCATCGCCCAGCGCTTTGAGAAAGAGTTGATGAGCAAGAATTTAAAAATCTCCGGTGGGAAGGACTGCAAAGACGCCGCGATCGAAAGCGTGAAGAAAGAACTGGACGAGCAGCGACAGGAAGGAAGCAAAGAGTTTCCTCTGCCGACCCATGGTACGGCGCTGAACCTCTTCTCAAAACACAAGTGCTCATCTCTCTCGGTGATTGACCTGGAGATCGAACAGCTCCGCAGTGAAGAATCCCTGCTCTCCGGAATCGATAAGCTCAAGGCAAAAATTCAGACCACGCAGGACGGGACCAAGAATCCCGAACTTGAAAAGGCCCAGCAGAGTGGGCAGAAGTTCGTCGAGCACCTCCGAACTGCGCAGACGCTTGAATTGCTGTTTAAGACAGGGACCCAGAGCGCGAATGGGATCCTGCTGGAACTCCGGAAAGTTGATTCGGCCAACCGGAACTCGCTGGAGAAGTTCAGCGCCGTCGTCGCGGGCCTGTGCCCGCAGGACAAGACGAAGTCTAAGAACGCTAACGACGCTTGTAACCCGCAGCTGTTTAAGCCCAACCCGGAAGCCATCACGGCGATCAACCACCTGATCGATTCCCTCTCCGGAAAGCCGTCGGAGAAGGCCAAAGACACAAACACGGTAGACACCTGGCTGCGGGCACTGGCCATCAAGCGCAAGGGCGCTGTGGCGGAAGACAAAGAAGTTTATACTTTCACCCAGATGCAGAGCGACCTCGCCAGTGCCATCCCGAAGCTCGAGAAGAAAGAAAAACTCACCCGCGAAGAACTGCGGGCGATCTCCTCCCTCGACCAGTTCGAGAATGCCAATGGCCTGGAGTTTCTAACGGAGATGGCGACAGCTCGCAGAGATCTCAAGTCTGCGGAGTCAAACTTCGAATTTTTGGTGGAGGACCTGGCAAACAGACAGGCGCAGGAACTGCAGAGTAAGATTTCGTTAACCTGGTCCCACTTCAAGGGCCAGAGCCTCGGGTTCACCGACGCCGAAGTTGCCCTCTGTAACACGGCTTCGGTCACGCAGACCTCTCTAGATTGTTTGAACTTCATGGCCTCGAAGATGCCGCAGAAGTTCGACGAGAACTCGCAGCAGACTCTCGGGGTCCTGACTAAAGTTGATTTCGACCAGATGATCAAGTCCATCGAAGGCTCGAAGTCTTACTATGAAAAGCTCACCGCCCTTCGCAGCAGCTGCCTCTCCGGCGAAGAAAAAGACAAGGCCAAACTGGTCGCCTGCTTCAGTGAAGTCAATAAAGATCAAGCCGAAGTCCGTGAGCAGATCAACGCTCTCCACCTGCTGCGGGAGAAGATCCACAGTGAGAACGAAGAGCTGCTGGTTTCCCGCAACTTCGCTCTCGAGCAGATGATCCTCCTGTGCAAATCCTCCTCAAACAGCAACATCGAAGGCTGCGAGTCTGACTTCGAAAATAAAATCTCTCCGGAAGCCACGGTCCTTAAAAACGACGTGATGGGAATCTCCGTGGTCTTCTCGCCGCGCCCGGATTCACTCACCCGGATGGAAGCATTGTGCGCGACCAAGAAAGAAAACGGAAATAAGGTCACCACCCCGACCCGGGACCAGCTGTGCGCCTTCTTCGACGTGAAGCCGGCCCCCTTCGTCGCACCCGAACCGGCAAGGCCATCGACCTCTCCCGATGATCCCAATCCGAAGATCGACTACCTCGGGATGGGTGCCAAGATCTTCTCTGATACTCTTACCCAGTTCGTGGGACAGAAGTTCCCGCCTCCATTTCCCCCCAACCCGACACCGTATAACACCTTCATGCCTTCGGCACGCGGCCCCGCACTTCACGAGCAAATCCTAATGGAATCTTTTGCCCCTCCAAGGGCCTTCTACCCATAGCCAACGAAACCGGTCAACTGCTGTGCCCGCGGGGGCCTTCACCACCCTTGAAACCAGGGCTTTCGGCAAAAAATTCCCCGGCCAATGTAAAATAAAGCTAACGGCATGAAAGTCCGAAAAAGAACTCGGAGTGTACTCACATGGATGTTCGGTACCTGGTTTTAACATTATTCTTACTGGCTTCGTGTCTACCCGACACTCAGCTCTCGCGCGGAGACGTGACCAATTCACTCACCACCGGCGGTAGCAACGGAGCTCCGGCACCGGTTCCCGAAAGCGAAACCGCCTGGAATTTTCTGAACACAGTTTCAAGATCCATTTCTATCAATGTCTCGAACCTCAACAACGCCTACTTGGTGGGAACGGCCATCGAAGATTATCTGGGAACGCAGGCCTCCGGTGGGACAGCGCTCACCAACTTCACTAATGTAAATTATTGTTTGGTGAGCAGCTACACGGTGGGCGGGTTTCCTAAAGAACTGCGGTCGCGGATCATCCCCATCTCCTACTATGACTTCAAAACCAAGCGAACCGTCCGCACGCTGCGGGTAGATTTTAACGACGTGACCAATTCCACACTCTCCTGCGGCGGAAGCCTGCGCGTCCAGGATAACGACGGCAACTACATCAGCGAAGCCGCAGCACCGGCCCCAACTCTGTATGACCCCAACGGCATCTGTACCAACTGTACGGCCATCCAGTCGGCGACGAAGGTGCGACTCTTCAAAAAGGCCGGACTCCTCCACGAGGTACCGCTGAATTTCATCGACCTCGGCTCCTTGAGCTTGCAGGTTGACCCCAACTACAATCCATCAGGAGAAGCCGGCACCTGCTCTCCGTCTCTTTGTGTCTCAAGAGGTTTTGACTGCTGTCTGGATAACCAGTGTGTGAAGAATGCCACCGAAAGACCTTCCGCCCGGACCCAGTACGCCACTCTACTAGAAGTGGCGAGAGAAGAGATCAGAGAAAATCTTCAGGCCTACCTGAATTACCCGCAGCTCTACTACATCTGCGGCTCTTCGGTCCCCTCAACCACCGGTGGGACGTCCGGCGGTGGCACTACCGGAGAAGCTGAAGTGGCCTTCACGCTCTTGAAAAAAGATCTCAGCTGCATCGAGCACCTCAAGTCCCAGTCGACCGTGACACCCTTCCACAGTGAGCTGCTGATCCGGACCACTCCTTACACCGAAACACTTGAGTGCCTCACTGGCCCCGAAGACGTCGGCGCAGAGATGTACTTTCATAAAGTCATCAAGCGCCTCTACACCACCTGCGGCTGTGCCCAGACTAATCTGGAAGACATGATCTCCTCCTGTCCGGCCTACGAATACACCGTAACCCAGAGAGATTCCCTCAATGCTCCACTGCGCATCGAGTGCCTCACTCCTTCGTCTGATACTGGCCCGGTTCCGCTTCAACAGTCCGTACCGGTCAACTCCCGCACCGCACCTCATCGCTTCTTCGATGATATCAACGGGACGGAAAGGAACATCACCGGCAGTGAAAAAACCTACCAGAGCGCCGGTGTGACCCGAGAGTACGTACAAGAAGGCGAGAAGTTTGAGTACCAGGATGAAGGTAAGGTCCTTCCGGTCCAGGCCCCTTTCAGTATGAATGCGATTCTGGGACAGATGAGCGTCTCCCTGGCCGAGACACTCCCGGCGAAAACAGTAAAGGTGGAGCTCGACCAGGTCTACATCCTGTCCACCACCTCCGGGTACTACACACCCTGTCCGACCTGCGACGGGGACTCCTGGCTTGAAGCCTTTAGCGCCTTTCCCTCCACGCCTAACGGAGTGGGACTGCGGGCCGTGGGCCACACCACCGAGCGGGACGTGTTCTCCACCAACACCACACGTGGGAACTACGAAGACACCATCTTCGGCAGGGCCTGCTGGATCCCTCCCACCATGATCCCGTTTAGCCATTTGGAGAAAACCTCCGCGGCCGACCAACGACAGGGCCGGCTGGAGACTCAAGCCGCTCTCTTCGTGAACGGATACCAGAGAGACTGGTACGGCTTCAACCGAGGCGCACTCATCGGCTCCTTCGACGGTGTGACCTGGTTCGCCGTCGGTAAGGGACGGATCGTCAGAGCGACTTCAAAAAAATTATTCCTCGCCATCAACGCTCCCTTCGCTGACCTGGCGTCACCGACTCTTCACGTGGTCAATGTTCAGGCCTACGACGGGATCACCCAGGCGGCCCAACTCGACTACGATCCGGAGTTTGGGCAGGTACAGGATCCTCAGCACAACGAAGCCGCCAGCTGCCAGGCCCATCACCTATGCACCACCGATACAGACTGTGTCACCCGCCTGGGCTGGGAGTACGCCTGCGCGGATGTGAAGGATCTCAAGTCGAACCTCCCGCGCTTCGACGGCAACGCGGTCGAAAAGAACAGCACTCAGACACTCGCACCGGAGAAAGAAGCCGTTGGTCTAGACCAAATCCTTCAGCAGAAAAGATACCCTTCGGCATCAACTAAAAGATGCGTCTACCGTGGTGCCGGCTCCCTTTGTCTGGTGAACTCCGGGTCCCTGGCGGATTTAAATAAAAGAAAGCTCCTCACCTGCGCCCCGAACTTCTACTGCGCCAACACCAGTTCGCCGAACTTTAATTCGCAGGTGGCCCGCTACGGCGCAAGCCTGGAGGATGTACCTGTTCCAAGGAACCATTTCTTCGGTAAGGACGCGAACGTTCTGGGTAGGCCCCAGCACTACTCGTCGGGGACGGCGACTCTGAGCTTCGGTGTCCGGAATGCGCTGAAAGAAAATTTGTTAAAGGTCGATGCCCTCGCCGCTTCAAACACCGGCCTGTGCCTTCCAGGCAAATCGCTTCCGACGGCCACCGCCAATGCCAACCCCTTCACCCAGCAGACCCAACCCGACGCCGCCCGACGGTCGGACTACATCAGCCAAGTGGGAAGTTGTAACTCTACACTCTTCACCACCAACCGCCATGCGTCCTGCCCGGTCATCGTCCCCACTACTGCCAGCGCTAACGCCGGGGACTTTGAGATGTTCACCTCTGCGACCCTTGCCACCGACTACACCCTGAAAGCTTCCAGTCAGAATTCCTGCGGCCTGGAAACACTCCACACTAATGCATCGTTGACGTCCTCGGCCGACACGCTCTCGACACTCTCGCCGTTTAAGTTCATCGAAGCGAAGCCTCTTAACTCGCAGATCATCCTCGATCCAACACTGGTGCGCGACGCCTGCTTCCGGAGAGCGGGGGCCGTGTGCCACACCGACCTCGAATGTACACCCAATAAGTTCCACGCCAGTCAGGTGGACTCCTTCAGCTTAAGTTACTTCGGGAACTCGGCCGAGAGAAGCTACTACAGTGAGAGCTTGGTGTGTGGCCAGACGGACCCGAAGCCCTCGTCCTTCGACACGGAAGCATTCAAAAACTTCGACATGAGTAAGAACCGCTGCTGCAGAGAAGTCGGCAGTGACCTGACGACGTTCACCAGTGACATCCCCACCACAGCTGCAGCGGTTGCCTATGAAGTGAGCTCCGCAGGATTAAAAATGTCCATCGCCCCTGGGGTAAGGCCAAATGATCCGAAGAGATACTCGAGGCTTGCGACCGTGGAAAACATTGCTTCCGCTAATCGTCCCATCCTCTCCGCTTATCAGAGCAGAGATTCTTCGGACCAGCTCCTGAACAGTTCCGAAGGCGTGAACGTCAACACGCCCAATCAGTGGAAGACCCTCAATGAAGCTAATTCCGAAACCTGCTGCGGGGGCGGCTGGATCCGCAAGTTCTCTGACGGGTCGACCGACTGGACGAGGCGTGACCGGCTTTCTCTGGAAGTCGCAAACTTCAGTTGCATCAATTCCCGCACACCCCTCATCACCGATCCCGGCAGCCTGGGTGTTGAATACAACAACAATGCAAATGACGTCATCAACCTGGTCAACGAAGATTACGGTGACTACTGCAAGGACAGCACCAGCACTCTCGGAAGCTGCGCCCAGTTCACCATCCCGTACATCAAGGCCGACACCGAACCCGTGACCGACACCTCAACTCCCTATGCCACGGTGAAGGTTAACACCATCAACCCCATCTACAATTCCTCCCCCACTAAGGATTACTTCTTCACTCCCAGGAGTGCGGATTCGGACCCGGCGGTGTTCATTGACTTCGCCAGCACCAGTCCGACGGCACGGAAGAACATCACGATTAGAATCCCGAGCTACATCTCCCGGAATGCTTTTGATAACAACGCAGCACTGTCCATCGGCATGATCATCTCCGGAGAGACGGCGGTCACTCCCTGCGGGCCGGTTGCGGGAGTCGCGACAGCGGTCGACGAACCCACCGACGACGGGGGCGGGCAATGCGACGGCGCCTGCTGCTATTCGTACACCGGTGGGAGTGCGAGGGTTCTCAAGGTGGTTGCTAAATCAGTCCCGGCGTTCACCGGCAAACGGGTCGGAGTTACTTTTACGGTACCTACTGCGGGAAGTTCTCTGGGCATCGTCCGCAAGAATCCAAAATCCGCGTACTACTACTTGAAGCGCCTGGGGCGCCTCGAGCTCACTGGGATCCCACAGATGTCCTACCAGGCACTTTACTGTAACGATAATTCGGACCGCGTCCTACCGGGCATTTTCCGAAGCGACATCGACACAAAGGCAAAATTCTCAGTTTCCTCTTATTCCTACCAGGACGCAGGAGGCAAGCGCTTCACCAGCGGCTTAGGGCTCCAAGTGGAACCAGTTTTCTCGAAGAATGAATATAAATGCTGTACCCCACTCGGGAAGACGGTAAAAGATACGTCAAAATGCTGCTCCGGCTTCGGCACCGCACAGGGAACGGCCGGCACAACCTTCACTTGTGCTCTGCCGCCGGGAACGGATCTGATGGTGTATTTCAACGGTTTCGTGTCTAATGAGGGACGGGGCAATGACCAGCCGGGCGGAGGACTACAGGATACTCACTTCGAAGCCCAGACCGGGGAACTGATCCTGGACTCATCAGTGAACCTGAAAATCTCCGAGCTGGGTGTCGCCTACTGCTCTTCTGGCAAAGTTCGTCAGGGCGGTGCCTTCGGGAGCTTCGAACCGGAACCTCAAGGGCCGGGAACTGATCTCAGCGGCCGGATCCACAACATTGTAGATTCGAGCAACGATAATGGAGAAAGCTCGAATGCAGGAACCACTATCAACACTGGATACACGGCCTTCGTGGAAGGGTTCCGTTGGAACCACCATTACTACTGCGATGACTAGGAAGAACTATGAATAAGATAATTAAAACACCCGCCGATTCTTCTATCGAGATGAGAGAGATGGTCATGCCCCATCATACTAACCCGCAGAACACGGTCTTCGGTGGAACGGTCATGAGCTGGATCGACATCGCCGCGGCGATGGTGGCGGCCCGCCATTGTGGGAAACCGGTAGTGACGGCACACATCGATGACATCGACTTCATCGCTCCCGTCAAAGTGGGCTACCACGTCCTGATCCAGGCATCGCTGAACTTCGTCGGAAACACTTCCATGATCGTCGGAGTGAGAGTGACCTCTGAGAACCCTTACACCGGTGAGAACCGGATCACCACCCGTGCTTACCTGACCTTCGTGGCCCTCGATGACCTCGGCAGACCGGTCAAGGTCGATCCTTTGAACCCGGTGACTGAAGATGAGAAGCGGAGGTTCGAGAACGCCAAGAAGCGGGTGTCGATGAAAAAACAAATCCGCGGGACACTGATCAACAAATAACTTGGCCCATACATGAAAAAAGCCACCATTCGGTGGCTTTGACGTGTGCAGGATTTCTTATATTGAGTTATGTAAGATAGATCTATTAAACATGTCAAAACAACAACTCGTCAAATTTAAAACACTATATGTAGTAGTAAATCTTGTCATTTATTTGACGTAATCATTTGACCCTTCATGACTGCAAGCGCAAATAAAAAAGGCCCCATCAAGGGCCTTTAAATCAGTGAGAAGGATTAATTATTATGACTCTTTGTGAGTTTCTTCTTACCTGCAAGCCGCTTTAGCTTAAGACCACTCTTCTTATTCTTCGAAGCTTTTTTCGCTGGACGCGACTTTTTCAACTTTTTCATCAAATTCCTCCTCATATTAACAATTCAAGTGAGCTTATAATAAAAGAAAGCCTTTGAAAACGACAGGACACCACATGTACGTATCTTATTTTTTCTTTTTTCTCACCACGGCCCTCTGGGCGCAGCCTTCTCCCACTATCCAAGTGTTGCCGACACCTAAAAGTATTGAGGACTTCGAACACGAGTTCAAAGGATGTCCCTTGAACTCCGAGTGCGACCAGGTCATGGGCCTGCAGATGTCCCGCTGGAAAAGTTTTGTCGAAAAGATTAAAGAGGAAAAGGTCGACGGAGCGAAGAAGGCGCAGGCACTCGAGGAATTCCGGCAGAAGTACGGAATCCCCGTGGAGTTTTACACCAACCTCAAGTCCAAGCAGAGCTTCAGGCCCATCCTGTACAGCTCGCCCTGCAAGTCCCATGGCCCGAAGGCACCAGAGCAAAAGGTCATGAAAGGCATTTCATTCTTAAAATCCCTGAACAAGGATAAGGCTTCCGTCTGGAGGGATCAGGCCGAGATAGAGGTTAGCACGTCAGGATTGCTTTTTGCCCAGGAAGTGCGGGTCTACCGAGGCAGCGGGGCTACCTCCTACTATCTCCCTCTAGGTGACCAACCGCTTTTCATAAAAAACAATGAACTCTACGTCATCAAAGAAGAAGATAACTTTTTCTTTGTCCTGAAGGTCAACCAGAGTGGGGCGTGGTCCATCGGCCATCTCGACTTCACTAAGCTCAGTGACTGGGAAGATAAAAGAGAGGACACCGCCTGTCCTCCATCAACCGGTAAAACCCCTGAGCGGCCTTTCGAATCTGAGTTCTGCAAAACCGTGTGGGACGAAGACTCCAAAAAAAGCCTGGTGGTGAAGATGCAGCAAGGCTGCGCTATATGAGCTTAGCATTTTTTGCTATGCTCTTCCCTTTGGCGCAGACCCCGAGTGACCGGAGAGAGCGTTCTGTGAAGAAGCCGGTCCTTCCCTCCGCGACGTTAAATTTAATCCATTCATTGGTGTGAATCAAGTACTCCACTCCGCTGATCAGCCGGCCCTTTTGGATCAGGATGCAGAGGTGATTGGCGTCGGAGGTGCAGTGCCGTGGACTGGTGTAGGTCGAGAACCACATGGCGGTCTGCGGTGAGGTTTGCAACGGATTGGTGATGCTTCCCAGGTTGGCGCAGATATCTTTCATGACTCCATTGTCATGTGTTTCCACATCCGGGAACGGGAAGAGTTCACCGTCTGTCTGCTTGAAGACATAACTGCTGTTCGGTCGTTGGATGGTGACGTTCACTTCCTGAGTCGCCCCCGCATCTTGCTGGTCACAGCCCTTCTGCGCGTAGCTAAAGGTGAACGGCATGTTGATGAGAGTGCCGAGCCGGTCTGACTTGAAAGAAAGAGCATCACAGATCTTCTGGAGCCGGTCGACGTCGTCGGGAACCAGGGGCTCAAAACGCTGGACCGTGCTCAGTCCGTCGCCCTCAGGTTTGGATTCGCTGACGTCTCCACAGGAACTCAAGAGGAAGAGAGAAAGCAGAAGAATCTTCATGGCAACCCTTTAGAACAATTTTTTTATCTTCAAATTGTTCCTTAGGTGAGGGAGACAAGGCAACTAAATTATTTTAGCGTGGCCTTGATCTGTCTGGACTGGTTGAGGCCGCAGATCGAGCTGGAGACAGTTTTCCTCTGAGAAAAAAAGCCAAGCTTCTCCTTCAGCGTGTTTACCCGAAAGGTGACCCATTCTTTGGTATGGATCTTATAGCTCCCGGGGTACTCGGGAGTAGCCGTTTCTAACAGGATGCAGAGTTCGTCGCTGGTCGGACGGCAGTCCTCGGAGCTTGTCCCGGTGGCCCGGAACCAGACGACCTGGTCATTTTCTATCTTAAACGGATTCACCAGTTGCTCTTGGTTGGCACATAACCGGGACATGATACCGGAGGTAGCCGTTTCAACATCCGGGTAGACGAAATCGAGTCCGTCGGAGGTCCTTCTAAAAACGTACTCCCCGTTGGCGTTCTTCTGGATCCGGACCTCAGTGGGGCCGGAGTCAATCGGGGCCCCCGCGCAGTCAGTCTGGTTGACCTCAAAGGTGTGGGCCGTGTTCAGGGCCTGGGCCAAGACCTGAGACTTCTGGGCCAGGGCCTGGCAGATGGTCGCGATCCGGCCAGCGGAGTTCTGGTCAACGGTCACCGGACTAAACGTCCGGATCTCACCGACCGAGTTACCGGATTTTTTTATCTCGCCACACGAAGCGAGGACCGAGACCAGGATGAGAAATGAAATTTTCATGTTTTACCTTTTCACCATTTTATTCTTGAGGAAGCTCCCCCGCCTGTGAGTGGCTTCGGCGACGTACTTCTCGAACCAGCCGGTGTTAGTCATGGAGATGAATCTCGTCGGAGCCGCAGAGGGCGAGTTCACCGCTGCAGGTCCCCGGAGCATGTTCACCAGATAAAAGTTAGCAAACACCGGAATCTTCAAGACCGATGACATGGCCTTCGGGCTAAGGTGGAAATTCTTGTTATTGGCGTAGTGAGTGACCAGGTTATCGAACTTGAAAAAATTATCACTAACCCCGTCCTCGCACAGTTGGTCTAGCTCGGACTTGATGACCAGGTGGTAGTCCCCGAGAGAAAACTCTTTAGTGAATACCAGCTCTGGGAAATACGCCCGGTCTTGTGAATCCACGGATGGTTTTTGCAAAGAGGAAACCTGCGGCACCGCTAGCGCATCGGTCTCGAGCTTATCATGGTGAAACTGCGGACAGGATCCGAGGTCGGGGAGTTTCCCGAGATTCTGCCCAAGTGTCAGGTACTGGTGGTACAGGCCGCTGAAGTACACGCGTCGGGTTGAGATCTCCGGGTCCGCAGTGAACTCGAAAGCCGCGGGGGTTCTGGCGACATTCTTCTGAACCTGTTCGACCAGCTCCTGGACATAGGGAAAGTGAACTGTCTTCACCGGCGCTTTAACTAGCGCGCAGCTCATCGCAATTCCACTCAGACAGATGATACATAAGTTCTTCATTCCAACCTCGCCTCTTCTGGACTTGTCGTCATCCCCATTCAGAACTTGATTAACTGTCTTTTCTTCTCCATTATTGCTCCATGAACTACTGGCTGATGAAAACCGAACCCGACTCCTTCTCCTTCCAAGACCTCTGCAAGAGGCCCAAGAAAACCGAACCCTGGAACGGAGTGCGGAACTACCAGGCGCGGAACTACATGCGGGATGAGATGATGGTGGGAGACCTGATCCTTTTTTACCATTCGAGCTGTGAGATTCCGGGTGTCGCCGGCATCGCGAGGGTGAGCTCGGCCCCCTACCCCGACCCTACCCAGTTTGAGAAGAAGTCCGAATACTTCGACGCCAAAGCGACGGCCGAGCGACCGCGCTGGTTCCTGGTCGACGTTACCTATCAGTCGAAGTTAAAACATTACGTGTCTCTGGAAGATCTAAAAACCGAGCCAAAGCTCGGGCCCATGCGGCTGTTGCAGAAAGGTAACAGGCTTTCGATCTTGCCCGTTACCTTGGATGAATTCACTATCATTAAGAAACTGGGATCTTAGTTTAACCTGGCGTAGTTCCCATTGGTGCGGATCGAATCTTTCTCGACTCTCACGTTAAGATTCTTCGCAGCTTTATTCTTTTCAGTGATGGTAAACGTATAATCACCCTCCGGAAGCACCTTGTAGAACTCTGAAGAATTAAATGCGTATGATCCCAGATCTTTTGCCGCCGGCGAAACCTGCTTAATCGCCACAGTCCCCTGAACATTCCTGCGGCCGAAACTAAACCCGGCACCCCGGTGGATTTCTTTCATGAAATTGAACATGGATTCCCGGTTGCTCCGGTAGAACCCTGGGATCTCTGAGTATGATGGCCACTTCTCATGAGAGAGTTCCACTGTGACCTGGAGGTCATTGTGCCAGACGTAGCTCCAGTCCTGCATTCCACCTTTCACTACGTACCAGGCGGCACCGTTGGTGATTCCCTGTGGGAACTCGGTTGACCGGGTCATCTCCGGATTGGCCTCAGCGTAGACTAGGGAGAGCTCCACGATAAAATCATTCAGCGGATGAAGATCGTACTTAGAGTCCCACGGGTAGTTCACCACGATGGTTCCACCGTGGAAGTTCGCCGAGAGGGCAAACTGCCGAGTGCTCTGGAACTTCATCACGGCCTGGTTTTCGATCTCCCGCCCGGCGATGGTACTCTGACGGTCTCTGGTCATGTCCGGGAAGTTCCGGTTGAGGTCGATGCCTTTGGCGTTACCTCTCTGCCGCAGTTCGCTCCCGTCCGGGTTCATCGACGGCATGATGTAGAGCTCGGTATTGTTGACCAGCTCGGTGATCCTGGCGTCCCTTCCGTAATTCTCAGCGATTTCTTCGATCAAACTGACCGTGAGCTCTCGCCCGGTGATCTCGTCTCCGTGCATGGAAGAGATGTACTTGAACTCCGGTTCCACTTCATCGGCGTCGACGTTGTCCGAGATTTTCATCACCAGCAGTTCTTTGCCTTTGATGGATTTCCCGATGGTGAAGAGTTTGAAGATGCGGGGATTCTTGGCCTGCGCGGCCATTAATTTTTTAGTGATCTCCGCGTGGCTCGGGTAGTCCGCGAAGACTTTCTTGCTGACTTCTTTCATGTCGAAGTAGACGATGTTCTTCTTATCCAGGTAGTCCATGACTCCTTTACTGGCGTAGAGTTCGAAGCCTTCGGAAGATACGTGATCGACCTCGCCAGATCCGGCGGCGACCAGTTCTTTCACCACTTCGGGCGACTGGCCAACGATGTAAATTTCTTCTTCGATCTTCACCGACGCTAGAGTCGGCAGGGCCACTGCGAGGAGTGAAAGGGCGAGGTAATTTTTCATGGATGATCCTTTGTTTCTAACCTCTGCATGTTACTAGAGGGAGCGTTTGAAAAGCAAAGGATCAACTAGAAATGACATTATTTTTTAGACGGCGCCGGTTTCATTGAAAAACATACAGCCTGTTGCGGGAGGAATACAGGGCAAGATGATTTTCCTGGACCACCAGATCGGAGAAAACAGAAGAATATTCATAACCTAGGGCAAATTCCCCGACGATTTTCAGAGTCAAGGGATCGATCGCCCGGATCATCCCGTCGAAGCTGGCGGCCACCAGATGCTCTTTCCACCAGGTCACGGCACTCACCGGCTGGGTAGATATCTTAACTTTCTTAAGGATTTCTCCACTTATGCTCATCAAAATCACTTCCCCCTCATTGGTTCCGAGGATCAACTGCTCACCCTTTAGCACCGGGTGGGCCATGGCACTCACTCCGTAACTGCGGGAGATGGCCCCGTTGTCAGGGTTAATCGCGGTTAAGTCTCCGGACGGCGAACCGCTGATGACGACTCCTCCAACCAGCAGAGGGTTCAGGTCAACGTCGATGAACTTCGAGTTTTCGACGATCTTGGTTTCCCAAAGCAGGAGTCCTTCATCCATAGAGAGGGCGCCTAAAAAACCATCGGCAAAACCAACGATGATTTTGTTCCCGATGACCAAGGGCTTGGTTGTCCTTTGCAGCGTTGTGGTCACAGGAACCGCTCGCTTGTAGGCCCAGAGAATCTTTCCCGTTTCCGCGTCGAGGTGGACGATCTGATGCCCACGCAGGTAGATGATGAGCCGGTCATTAAAAAAGTAGGGTGCGCTCTCGATCGGAGCCGAAAGGTCGATGGCGTATTTTAATTTTCCGGAGAGGTAGTGCCGGACAAAGAGCCGCCCATTCTGGCCGCCGTAGGCGATGTGATCTTTAAAAAATTCGACGGGAGCTCCCAGTTCGGTCTTATCCTGGACTGACCACAGCTGTCTCCCGTTCTCAAGGTCATAAGCTGACATCGTCCCTGAGAGGCTGCCCATGTAAACGATGTCATTGAAGATGCGGGGAGCTCCGAAGCCGATGGGCAGGTTTCCTGAAACGTAACTCGGGTCAAGATTCTTCGACCAGCTGACGTTGAAGAAGTTAGTGGTTTTTTCGGGAGCGCGCGGTCTGAATTGGCCGCACGCCGCTGTCACTAGGAACAAACAGAGAAGTGTAAGTTTCATCTACTTCAGCTGGGACATGTAGAGTTTCGCTAGCTTCGCCTGCTCTTCATTCGGGAAGTTGGTGATCACGTATTCGAACTGTGTCTGGGCCTTCCCTTTTTCACCTTTAAGCAGGTAGAGCCTTCCCAAGTCCAATGAAACTTTGCCGGGCATGAGTGCTTCCTTGCCTTTGGCGAGCTGTTCGAGCACAGCAATCGCATCATCAATCTTTCCCGCTTTCTCGAACACCACGGCTTTCTGCATACTGATGAAGAACGCAGAGACCGGGTGGTTATCAAACTTAACTTTACCTAAGAGCGAGGCAGCTTCTGTGAGAAGGTCTTTCTCATAGAGGAACTTACTCATCTCCAGCACGATCGGCAACATCAAGGGTGCGTTCCGGGTGGACTCGTCTAACCCGTCAAAAGCCGAGACCAGTTCCTGCGGAGTCCGCTTGCCGGCCTTCGCCTCAGACCAGGTGGTTGTCTGGAACTTAAAGACTTTTTCAGAATCCTCTAACGCCGAGGACTGCTGAGCTTGTTTCCAGATGGTGTAACCAGTGGCCGCGACGAGGACGGCTATCAACAGACCGAAGAAGAGTTTTCGGTACTCATAAACCATATGACCGAAGTCAGTTTTGTTCAGGGTCTGCTCTACCGTTGGCGTTGGTGCTTGAGTCGCTTCCGTCATTTCCTGGTCCTTTTTAGTTGCTAAAATATCCTAGGAGTTTAAAACCCAGTGACAGCGTTGTCAAAGATCAAAAGATTCCTTAGACTTAACTTTATGACACAGAAAATCCTCTTGATCTTCTTTTTCCTCTCTACAACTGCTGTAGCAGCTGATCTAAGAGGCCGTTTAGGAGTCGGTGCTTCTAACCAACTTGCAAATGGTGTTCCGGCACTTTCTTTGAAAATTCAGCAAGACAAGTCCTTCGCCCTTGGCGCTATTCTAGGATTCCAGGCCAATCAGGACACCACATTGTACGGTGCGGGCCTTAAGGCTTATCGCATCATCTATGACGAACCTCAGCTAAACTTCTACCTGGCAGGGTTATTTGCCTCCGAATCCTATCTTGATAAGGACCAGAAAGCTAAATCTGGTTATCAGATTGATGGTACACTGGGTTCGGAGTTTCATTTTGCTGGGATTGAAAGCTTAGGTTTTAGCGTTGAATTTGGACTCTCGGTACGAAATGCCAATGAGGAAGGCGGAACGAGCTTCGAAACTGTCGGTGATCATCTGGTCAAGGCCGCCGTTCATTTTTATTTATAACTATGCTTAAAAAATTACCGGTTCTATTCATTCTGTTTTTCTCCGGTACCTGCTTTGGCCAGTCTACCGACCAGGCCCTCCAGGAGATCGAAGACGACATGACCATGGGGAGCGACATTTTCTCAGATTTCAACGAAGACCTAGAATCCGCTCAGGTTCTTGAGGATGAAAGGTTCTACCGCTACGGACGATTTTTCTCAGTGAACCTCGGAGGCGGGTTCACGACTTTCACCGGCAACAGAGGCAAAGCCTACGAGGACAATAATCCGACCTTCCATCTCTCTGTTAACTATTTTCTTGATTTCCAGAAATCGATCACTCTCGGTGTCGAGTACTCCCAGCACACCATGGTGCTTGATACGATCGTGAATATCTCGGAGGACTTCGGAGACCTGGGACTGGTCAACATCGACATGACCCGGGCCTTCGTCGGGTACAAGTACTACCTCGACACCAGTGATCTCGGGACGGCGATCACCTACTCGAACCCTCACCTCATCGGTCGGTTCGAGTACTGGTACCAAACCACCAAGTTCACTGACCGGGACGCGGTTCTCGAACCGCAGAAGGGTGGTGGACTCGGTACCGCCCTCGGAGGGGGACTCGAATTCCCCTTAGAACTCAAGGCTTCGTACATCAGTGTGGAGGCCCTCTACCACGTGGTCAAATTCAAAGACCGGGGCACGACGGATTTCCGACAGGTCATCGACGACCAGACCGGCCAGCCGATCGAGGGCAGTGACTTCGGCTTCGAGGACCTCACCGGGAATGTACTCTCTCTCATCATCACTTATAACTTTACCTGGTAACCTTCGCCGCTTTCTTCTCCACCTTTCGCATCCTCCGTTCGATGTCGGTCGAGGTCCGGAAGATCAGGTGCACCGGGGTGTTGATCAGGTTGAACTCCTTGCGCAGCCCGTTGATCAAATACCTCCGGTAGTTCTCCGGGATATCCTGGGACTTATTACTAAAGAGTAGAAACGTCGGAGGGCTCGATTTGAGCATAGAGGCGTACTTCACCTTGAACCGGGTCCCATTAGTTTTTTTGATGATCACCGGATTCTGCTCGGTCAAGCCGATGAAGCACCGGTTGAGCGCGCCCGTAGGGATCTTACGGTTGCGGATGACGATGGTCCGCTTGATGGCCTCGCGCAGGTAATTGATGTTCCGGTTCTTCTGCGCAGAGATGGTCACCAGCTGACAGAAGCCAAGCCAGGGGATGACATCTTTGAGGTCTTCGAGCCAGTCTTTCTTTTTCTTCTGATCTGCGAAGATGTCCCGCAGCAGGTCGATCTTATTGAGGCAGATGATAATCGACTTGCCTTTCTCTAGAGCGATGTCGCACAGCCTGCGATCCTGGTGAGTGATCCCCAGAGTAGCGTCCACCATGAACAACACGATGTCCGATTCAGTGATCGACCGCAGTGACCGGTAGACACTTTGAGTTTCGATGAAGCCGTCCACCAGCTTGGCCTTCCGGATCCCGGCCGTGTCCACGATCTTGATCGACCGCCAGCGGTTCACTTCTCGGGCGTGCTCGATGTTGGCCAATTCTTCCTGTGGCTCGTTCCAGTTCTTCTCGATTTCGGAGAGGATTTCCGCCTCGGAGAAGTAGTCGCCTTCTTTGATCTTCTCATCGAAGCTGAAGTCCGACGGCCCGGTCACCTCGTCGGAGTCATCGGCGAAGTTGACCTCGGCCGTCTTGCCAAACTCTACATAGATCTTCTTCTCTTCTTCCGTGAGCTCGTCCTCGTCGACGGAGAGGTTGATGTCGGTGGCGTCCTGGAACCGCTTCATCTCTTGGTACAGTTCGGTGTTGTCTTTGCGGAAAGCATTGTCCTGGGTACTCAGGAGCTCCACATCGGGCCCGAAGTACAGGTCGATGTAGCCTTCGATCGGGTCGACGGTTGTTCCGGCGATCTCGGAAACCAGCGCTCGCTGCGCACCTACCAGGCAGTTTAGCAGAGTGGATTTTCCGGCGTTCGGAGCGCCGATGATGGCCACCGAAGAGACCACATCGTGCCTGGGCTTGACCCCTTTCTGGAGGTTGCTGTCGGTCTGACGGGTGATTTCTTTCTGGAACGACTTCGCCGTCACCATTAGTTTTTCTCTCAGGTCGTTGAAGCCCCGGTTGTGCTCCGCCGAGAGCCGGTGCATGTCCTCCTCCCCCAGACCCAGGTCGTAGAAGTCGTACTGTTCCCCTTCCTGCTTTTCGGTGTCGAACTTATTCATCAGTAGCCAGAACGGCTTCTTGGTCGAGCGGATGTAGTCGCAGATTCCCTTATCAAAAGGTAGCAGCCCTTCTCGCACGTCCACCACGAACATCACCAGGTCTGACTCGTCGATGGCGAGTTTAGCGTGCTCTGCCATGATGTTGAAAAACGGATCGATGTTATTTTTCTTCTTCGGGTCGACGCCGATCTTTTCCGGATAGAATCCACCGGTGTCCACTAGGATGATCTCTTCGGAAGCCAGTTCGCCCTCGAAGGCTTCCTCGAGGGTCATGATCCCGTAGTGCCGGTCGCGGGTGACGCCGGGCTGGTCATGGGTCATGGCCAGGTATTGTTTTTTCATCAGCCGGTTGAAGATGGTGCTCTTCCCGACGTTGGGCCTTCCGATAACGGAGACAACCATGGAGCGTGCGTTCATTTTTTCCTCCAGACCCGGGTGGACTTCTGCGACCGGGGAAGTCCGATCTCGTCCAGGACGTAATTGTTATTGAACCACTTCGGAGAGACCTTCACGTGAAGGTTCAGGTGAACCTTCCCACCGGTCATCGCTTCGATCTTCTTCCTAGCGTTCATCCCGATCTCTTTGATGATCGACCCGCCCCGGCCGACGACGATGGCCCGCTGAGAAGGCCTGTTGACCAGGATCGAGGCGGAGATATGAGACTCGGAGATATCCGGCTCTTTTTTCTTAACGTCTTTGTACTCTTCGATCACCACCGCGATCTCGTAAGGCAACTCTTCCTTCAACAGCCGGAAGGCCTGCTCACGGATGTACTCGGTGGCGAAGAAGCGCTCACTCTTATTGGAGGCGTCACCATTGGGATACAGGTGCGGAGCGTTCTCGGCGGCGTCCTGGATGGCACCGGTCAGTGCGTGAACGTTGTGCCCGTCGACGGTGCTGATCATGAAGTATTTCTCAATTGTCGGGCAGAGTTTTTTGAGTTCTTCAACGGTCGATGAGAGATCGAAGGTTTCCTTTTCAATCAGATCAGCTTTGGTGAAGATCACCCAGGTCCGGCTCAACGGGGCGTCGAAGTTCTTCACGAACTCCCGGAATTCCGGGACCATGTTGGTGGTGAGGTCAACCAGAACGAAGTTGATGTCGACGCCCTCCGAACCCATCTGCGCCTGACCGTTCATTCTCTTATTAAGCTCCTGGCTGGTCGAGTGAACCCCCGGAGTATCTACCATGACGACTTCGGTCCGGTCGATGGTGAAGGCGCAGTGGAACTGGTTCCTGGTGGTCTGTGGCTTCGGGCTCACGATCGACAGATCGAAGCCCAGCAGATGGTTGATGAAGGAACTCTTCCCAACGTTCGGCTTTCCGAGTACGGCGATCATGATGGCCTTGTTATGCGGGTGCTGATCTTCTAGCAACATGTGGACTCCTTAAATTGTGCCTTTCTTGTATACCTGTTCGGCTAAGTCTTTCTCCCCGGACCGTTTGGATGCAAACACTCCCCGCGCCCTGAGTTCCTCATTGACCCACAGGGAGATCTCGAACTGCTCGCCGCGGTTCTCCGAGGTGTAGCGCGGAAGCTTTTTGTACTTCGCCAGCACGGCCTCCTGGAGCCTGGATTTAAAATCAAAATCTTTAAGTGCCCCTTCTTCAAACGCGTCAGGAAGAAACTCCGTGAGCCATCCGAGGAATAGACTGCGGGTGAAGTCGAACCCATGGTATTTGTAAATCTGCCCAAGCAAGGCCTCTAACGTATCCGCTAGCACGGCTTCATGATTAAAGAGCTTTTTCTTAAATTCCCCCCGGCCGACCAAGACCAAGTCACCCAGCTTGAGGGCCGTCGCAAGCACAGAGAGGGACTTTTCGTTAACGATCGAACTCCGGAGTTTGGAGAGGTGCCCTTCATTGGCCTGCGGGAAACGCCGGAACAGCTCGTCTGTGAGGATCAGTTGAAGTACCGAGTCTCCCAAAAACTCGAGCAACTCTTGGTGAGGTGAATTGTACTCATGAGTAAAAGATGTGTGAGTGAAGGCCTGGACCAGTGCCTTAACGGGGATCTCTAACCGATGGAGCTCCTGGAATGAATGGAACTCATCATGGCCAAGGAGATTCTCGAGCTCTGCGAGACTTTTAGTCTCATACAAACTCAGTACGAGTTCTCTAATGCGAGGTTGATCTGGCATACTTACCTTAAGGTCGTCTTTCTTGCGCCCCCAGAGGACACAAGCAATTAGTAATTTCCAACATATCTAATGTTTTTAATTCGATAACGCAATCCTAGGAAATATTTACTTCACATCAGCCTTTATGACTCCGCGCATCCCAAAAGGGACATTTTAATAATCAGGACTTAAGGCAAATAAAGATTACTTATTGTCTGATTTCTTTATGCGGAATTAAACTTTTATCCTGGCGTTCGCCTTCCTGAGTCGCTCCGCTAACGTCCGCACCAGAACATCTAACCATTTGGGCTGGTTCTTAAAGATACTATCGAAGGTGTCTTGAGGGATCTCAATGAGTTCACAGTCAGTAAGGGCCTTCACTGTGGCACTCCTGGGTTCCTTATCAAGGAAGGATATTTCCCCGACGAGTTCTCGGCTGAAGATATGGCCTAGGGTCACTTCCTCTCCACCTCTTTTTTTCACCACCACCAATTGGCCGCTCTGGAGCCAGTAAAGGCTCTTCGAATTGTCCCCTTCAGAAAGGAGAATTTCTCCAGCGGTAAGGTTAAGCGTTGTTCCCATTAATGATCTCCTATTGATGCTAGATACTCGTTGTAGGTGCCTGGATAAAATCTTACTCCACCTTTATCTACTTCTGCTACCTGTGTTGTGAGCTGCTTCAGGAAGTGCCGGTCGTGGGAGACGATCATCAAGGTCCCTTCGTAGGATTTGAGTGATTCAGTTAGAACTTCTCTGGACCGGATGTCCAGATGGTTGGTGGGTTCATCCAGGATCAGGAGATTGCAAGGATTGGTGAGGAGGGTCGCAAGGATGAGCCGTGATTTTTCACCTCCGGAGAGCACGGAGACTTTCTTCTCCACATCGTCTCCCTTGAAGAGGAACGCCGCGAGTAGGTTTCTCATGAAGCCGTCGGACTTATCCTTGACCCTGTCTCGCACCTCTTCGAACACGGTTTTCTGTGGGTTCAGGACATCCATGGAGTACTGGGAAAAGTAACCAATCTCGACGTTGGCCCCGATGTCGACTTTTCCTTGGGTCGGTTCGACCAGTCCGGCGATGATCTTGAGCAGGGTGGACTTACCGGCCCCGTTGACCCCCACCACGGCCACTCGCTCGAGTCGTTTGACTAGCCCACTGACACTTGAGAAGACCTTCTTCTCCTTACCTTCGGGATTGACCCACACCTTGGCAAGGCCATCCATCTTAACCACGTCGTTCCCAGATCGGGGAGGCTTCGGAAACTCGAAGCTAATGGTTTGTTCTTCCGGAGGCAGTTCGATCTTATCGATCTTATCGAGCTTCTTGACCCGGGACTGGACCTGGGCGGCGTGGCTGGCGCGGGCCGCGAACTTCGCGATGAACTCTTCTTCTTTCTGGAGCATGGCCTGCTGCCGCTCGGAACTCGCCACCAACTGCTCACGCCGGATGTTGCGCTCTTTTTCATAGAAGTCGTAATTCCCGGAGTACACCGTGATCGTTCGGTGATTGACCTCGACGATCTTTTTTACGATCCCGTTCATGAAGTCCCGGTCGTGGCTGGTCATGAACACAGCACCCTTGAAGTTCTTGAGCCACGTCTCGAGCCACAGGATGGATTCGAGATCGAGGTAGTTAGTGGGCTCGTCCATCAGGATGAACTCGGGCCTCTGGGCCAGAACTTTTGCTAGGGCGATCCGCATTTTCCAACCACCGGAGAAGTTCTCCACGGGTCTTTGATGCTCGTCCGGCATGATTCCCAGACCGGTGAGAACTTCCGCCGCCTGGTACTCGATGTCATAGCCGCCTAATTTCTCAAATTCAGTTTGGTAATCTCCCAGTTTCTCAAGCAACTGGTCGGAGTACTCTCCGTCTTCAAGGACCTTCTCGATCTTAGAGATCTCGGTTTTCAAAAACCCCAGGCGGGGGTTACCGTGGATGACTTCTTCCAGGGCACTCCTACCCTTGAGCTCTCCGACGCTCTGAGAGAAGTAGCAAACTTTAAGCTTGTCCGGAATATTCACGCTTCCCGAATCGGCTCTCTCTTCACCCATCAGCAGCCGAAACAGCGACGTTTTTCCGGCTCCGTTTGGACCCACCAAACCAACTTTCTCACCCGGGCCTATGAAAAAAGAACCGCCCTGATAGAGCACTTGGCCACCATAACTTTTGGTGAGATTTGATACGGTAATCATAATGTCTCCTATGAATTTTCAGACTAACGCTTTTACTGTACATTTCCAAGCTCTTTAGCGTAATATACGAAGCGTATGGAAGACTGGAACTTGCTCGATAAACAACAAGAATTTTTAAATCTCCTCCAGAGACAAGGGAAGAGTTTTAACACCATTAAAAACTATAAAGCTGACTTGAAATGCTTTAATACTTTTTTAATCGATAAGCAGCACAACCTGAAGGTTCTCACTTTCACTCCGGTTCAGGTGCAGGAGTATTCTCTCTTCCTTGATTCGAAGTATAATTCATCCAACTCGGTGAGAAGAAGAGTCCAGGCGCTGAGGCTTTTCTTCGATTACCTGTTAGGGCAGAACCTTTTCCCCGAGAATCCGCTCAAGAAGATGGCGGTCTCCCCGAAGGTCCTTGATGATCCGGAGCCGACCACATTTTCCAATGTCATCCGGACCTACCAGTTGCTTAAGAAAAGAGTCGACGAGCACCAAGGTTTGACCCAGCTGGTACACGCCAGGAACCGCATCATTTTTCACCTCATCTACGGCGGCGGACTCAAAGTCTCAGATCTTGCCAAACTCCCCGCCGCTAGCATTCTGGCGGACCGGAAAAATCACCGAGTGATGGTCGATCACCCGAAGCGTGATCCTTACTCCGTGCCTTTGCCAGAGGTGTTTAATAAAGACTACAGTTTTTACAAATCCAGCTATGAAGACCATCAGCGAAGCGAGGGCCTGGAGATCGAGGAACTGCTCTTCAACGCCAATCCCTACAAGCTCCTGTCAGGTGGACTCTCCCCTCGAGGGATCGAGCTCTTCTTCGAAGAAATACGAAAAGAGCTGAAGATCGACATCACGGCCAAGTCCCTCCGGCAGTCATGCGTCTTCAAGTGGCTCAGCATGAACGTCCCCCACCCGACCATTAAAGAATGGATGGGAGTCACGCCGAACTACTCTTTAGAGCTCTACCTGGAAGAGATCAAGAAAGATCCCGGTGGAAAGATCTTCAAAGACTTGGGTCTTGAGCAGTTGGATGGATGACCAGGGCTACCTGCGGCGAACGTTTGAACTAGCGCTAAAGGGTCTCGGGGCGACCTGGCCAAACCCCTTAGTTGGTTGTGTGATCGTCAAAGACGGGCGGATCATCGGAGAAGGATTCCACCGCGGCCCTGGACTTGACCACGCCGAACTGGACGCGCTGAAAAATTGTCATGAGTCCCCCGCTGGCGCCACCGTCTACGTCAATCTCGAACCCTGCTGCCATACAAACAAACGGACTCCGCCCTGTGCGCAGAGACTCATCCAGGAAAAAATAAAAAAAGTGGTGGTCTCAAACCTAGACCCTAATCCTGAAGTTAACGGGAAGGGTGTGGAGTTGCTGCGTGGGCAAGGAATCGAAGTGGAACACGGGCCCCTAAGAGAAGACGGAGAAAGGCTCAATGAAGTTTTCTTTCTCTCCCAGAAACAACGAAGGCCCTTCATCCATTTGAAGATGGCCTCTACCCTCGACGGCAAGACGGCCCTGCTCACCGGTGAGTCCCGCTGGATCACCGGTGAGCGCGCCCGGGAACATGTCCATTTCCTGAGATCCATCCATCAAGCAGTCGTGGTAGGAGCGAATACCGTGAGACAAGATGACCCCAGGCTCGATGTAAGATTGCCTGGGTTCCAAGGTCCCCAACCTAAAAGAATTGTCTTTACCGAAAGTGGAAACCTGCCTCCGTCTGCGAAAATATTCAACCATGAGTTAAGAGAAACCACTCTCATTTATAGTAAAACCAAACTCACCATAGATCATCCCAAAGAGCAGACTGTGATCTTTGATAATCTCTCGGAAGCAATGACAGATCTTTTCGAAAGAAAGTTCTGTAGCCTCATGTTAGAAGGTGGATCCAATTTAGCAGCGAGTTTCTTGAGAGCTCAGTTGATCGACCGGGTCTCCCTCTACCTGAACCCGAGTTTTATCGGAGTGGGCGTCGGAGTGCTGGGTGATTTAAACCTCACTTCTCTGGAAAGCAGGCCAAGATTGAAAAACGTAGAATCGAAGTGGCTCGGAGAGGACCTCTACCTCACCGGGACTTTGTAAGGAAGCATATGTTCACTGGACTGATCGCGGTTGTTGGGACCATCGATTCCATCACCACCAATGCGGAAGGAAAAGAATTACGGATCCGGGCACCCGGTCTCACCAGTGAGATCAGGATCGACGACTCCGTCGCCACCAACGGCGTGTGTCTCACGGCCACGGAGGTAAGCGGAGACGTCTTTGAGGTCCAGGCGATCCACATGACACTAGAGAAAACGTCCCTCGGCTACCTTGCCTGCGGAGACCAAGTAAACCTTGAACTGTCGATAAAACCTAGCGACCGCCTCGGTGGACACTTCGTCCAAGGCCACGTCAACGCCCTTGCCAGGATCCTCCACATCACGACCAAGGGAAAGAACTGGGAAATCGAAGTCGGCTTTCCCTCTGAGCTTCGTAAATACATGATTTCTGAAGGGTCGGTAGCACTGGATGGGATCAGCCTAACCATTGCCCGGCTAACCGAAGAATCTCTAACCGTGGCCATTATCCCGCATACCTTAGAAAAGACTTCACTATCATCTAAAAAAGTTGGTGATCATCTCAATCTCGAGGTAGATATGATTGCCAAATATATCGAGAACTTCCTGCGTTTTGATAAAGATTCTAGCAGGGAAAAATGGGCAAAAAATTTTGTTACAGAACTATGAAAAATGAAAACCTTCGCCCTCTTGATTCCATCGAAGACGCCATCCTTGATCTGAAATCAGGCAAGATGATTATTGTGGTCGATGATGAAGACCGGGAGAATGAAGGTGACTTCGTCATGGCGGCAGATATGGTCACTCCCGAAGCCGTCAACTTCATGGCAACCGTCGGCCGGGGACTGATCTGCACTCCTCTCTCCACTGAGCTTGCTCGCAAGTTCGACCTGCCTCTCCAGGTTCAGACCAACACGGCGTCCCTCGGTACCGCTTTCACCGTCACCATCGACGCTAAAGAAAAAATCAGCACGGGGATTTCTGCCAGCGACCGCGCCTATACCATCAAATTGCTATCTGATCCTCTGACCGTCGCCTCGGATTTCGCCAGACCCGGTCACATCTTCCCACTCATCGCGAAAGACGGTGGGGTCTTGGAAAGACCGGGGCACACCGAAGCTTCGGTGGACCTCTCCAAGCTCTCCGGATTTTCACCAGTCAGTGTGATCTGTGAGATCATGAACAGCGACGGCTCCATGGCGCGGTTCCCGGAACTGTGCAAGCTGGCCGACCAACACCAGCTGAAGATGATCGCCATCACCGACCTCATCACCTACCGCAGGACCCACGAGAACCTGATTTCCACGGTTGAGTCCATTCCCTTTCCGACCAAGTTCGGGGAGTTTTACATGTACATCTTCCGCTCAGAGATCCTGGGCCAGGAACACGTTGCCATCGTCAAAGGCGATCTGCTCGAGCTCAAGTCAATGCCCCTGGTCCGGATCCATTCAGAGTGCTTCACTGGGGACGTCTTCGGGAGTTCGCGGTGTGACTGTGGCGCGCAGCTGGAAACATCGCTGAAGCTGATCAGTGTGAGTGGCTCCGGTGCGCTCATCTACCTCAAGCAAGAAGGCCGGGGCATCGGGCTCTTCAACAAAATAAAAGCTTACCAGCTTCAGGACTCAGGCATGGACACCGCCGAGGCCAATCTCCATTTAGGCTTTCCAGTTGATTCCCGCGACTACACCATGGCCTCACAGATCCTGCGGTACTTCGGGGTCACTTCCATGAAGCTCTTAACCAACAATCCAAAGAAGATCGAAGGTCTCGCAAAGCTGGGTTTTCGTGACATCCACCGTGAGCCACTAGAGATCGACGCCAATCTCAAGAATGGGCCGTACCTCTTCACCAAGAAAAACAAAATGGGCCATTTGCTGAAGCAAACCTTACTCAACCAATAAGCAGGACCGTATGAAGCTCGAAGGCTCGTTAAATGCATCAAACCTCAAGGTCGCCATCGTGACCGCCAGGTTCAATGACTTCATCACTTCCAAGCTCCACGGCGCGGCCGTAGACTGCCTGAAACGGCACGAGATCAACGAGGCCAACATCGACGAAGTCTGGGTCCCCGGCGCTTTTGAGATTCCCCTCACCGCCCTCACCCTGGCCGAGACAAAAAAATACCATGCGGTCATCTGCCTGGGGGCGGTCATTAGAGGGGCCACCACTCACTACGACTATGTCTGCTCCGAAACCGCAAAGGGCATCTCTCATGCCGGGCTTAAGACCGGTGTTCCGGTTATCTTCGGGGTCATCACCACAGAGACCATCGAACAGGCCATAGAAAGGGCCGGAACCAAGGCCGGCAACAAGGGCTGGGACTGCGCTCTCGCCGCCATCGAAATGGCGAACCTCCTACTAAAAATTCGAAAATAAAGGAATTCCCATGCGTAAACTATTTTTCATTCTCATGCTCCTCCCCGTGCTGGCCCAAGCAGACTTCAAAGAGAGAGACTACTTGTGCAAGTGGGAAATCGGACCCTACCTCCCTTCGCTTGACGCTGGCCTGTTTAACGTTTCTCGCATCAGGATCACTCGCAACACACTCACCTTCGGGTACCTCAACGATTACGGAGAAGAAGAGGACCTTGTCCTTGATTCTTACCGCAACATCACCGGCGGAAGGCTTTTCACAGCTACTGGTGCGCTTCCCATAAAAATCGGGGAAGAGCCTACCGTGGTATCGACCATCTTACTCCAGCGTGGATTCTACCTTCCTTATGACCGGAACGGTCTTGGACTCAGATTTATCATCGTCACGAAACAAGGTGACAGAATCATTAACGGCAGAGGCAGTTGCCAGCTTGCTCATCAAAACTAACTGATAAATTTTGTGATTTTAGTTATTTAGACTCTAGTGGTGAATATTAAATGAGCTAAATCATCAGAATCCTTGCCTTTGAGTCTCCAACACTCTATAAAAGCCCCTCATACTTTTTCATTGAGAGGAAGCAGGCTCCCTGAAGAAGTCTACTATTTTAATGTTTCCTGCTAATCGCCTAAGGAGAAATCAATGGCAAAAATCGACATGGGGCGCTCGCGCTTCAAAATTCAGCGCCGGCTTGGTGTTGAGCTACCGGGACTAGGTAAAGCTGGTGCCCTTGAAAGAAAACCGTACGGACCTGGTCAGCACGGTATGCAAAGGAAGAAACTTTCGGACTATACGGTCCGATTGGTTGAGAAGCAGAAAGTTATGTTTAACTACGGGCTTCGTGAATCTCAACTCAGAAACTACGTGAAGAAATCTAAGAAGGTTAAGACTCAATCTTGGGTTGATACCATGATTATTACTCTTGAATCTCGTCTTGATAACGTGGTTTTCCGTCTTAACTGGGCACCGTCTATCCCGGGCGCTCGGCAGATGGTTTCTCACAAGCACATCATGGTTAACGGCAAGACGGTCAACGTCCCTGGGTACATGGTGAAGCCCAATGATTTGATCGAAATCAGCGACACTGGTGCCCGTTCCGGGAACTACCTCCAGTCGAAGGTCCGTCCACGGATTTCTTCCATCCCAGCTTTCTTGACCAAAGAAGCATCTGGAGAGAAGGAAAAAGCGAAGATGGTTGCCAAACCGCTGGCAGAAGATATCCCGTTCGCTTTCGAAAAGCGTCTCGTGATTGAGTACTACTGGAAAGTTAAGTAATCTCTACCAAAAGGGCCCGCTACCGCGGGCCTTTTTTTTGGCAATCCTTCGAAGTCGAATTAGCCACTTAGTCATAATTTCAGTGGCTGACGATTTCCCTATTAAAAAATTCTGATTTGAAATATAAGAATTCTAATACTGGCCATAGCTAAGGGAATTCACATGAAATCAACACTCTCTCTCCTCGTCCTGATTGCAGTTCTTCAACCAAGCCTTGGATATTCTCAAGGGTGTGAGGAGGAGGAAGTTCCGACACCACCGTCACTTAAATGTGAAAATGCTGTTGAATCTCTGGCCTACCGAACAGGCTACGACGGATCGATATCCGTGGTTTACAAGAGTAAGAACACCAATACCTTCTCCAGCGTCGCTTCGAGGCTCCTCAAGGTGGAGTTCGCGGATGCCATGAAGGGGCAGCTCTTGACCAAGATCCCGGCAGGGGCGAGAGGCTGTATCCAGAAAGCATCTGTAAACGGAATCGCCTTGCTCTCGTGCACTCTCGGTGTGAAGACGACCTCCGTCGAGATCGTCGATGGGACGACTTCCTACGCCTGGACTAAAGAGCCCGCCGTCGCACTGGATATCAAAACTGTCCGTGAGGAATCGGCCCGGGGCCCACAGGATCAGATCCACTTCAGCTTCAAGTTCTACAAGTATGGAACTTTCGAGACAACTTTTGACAGCAGTGAGTGCAAGTAACTGATCAAACCGTTCCGGAACATTTGACCGCTCCTTCCACCACTTCTTACTAAGGTATGATGAGGGGAAGGAGTCTACATGTTTAAAATCCTCATTCCTCTTCTCTTGGTCGCATCACCTTCCGCACAGGCGCAGCTTAGCAGGATCTTCGGGTTCAGCAACTCCTCTGCCGTTAAAGTCGAGTGGGAGTGTGGCAGCTTCCTCGCCACTGATTCTATTCAAGAAATTAAAATCCACCTCAAAGAAAGAAGCGGCGTGGTGGTAGCGGAGTACCGCCCTAACATCTTTAGCCTCGAAGCAAGCACCCCCTTGCCCGCTGATCACCGGGCCTGTATCGATTCATTCATCGCCAAGGCCCGAGACCGCATCACTCAGAAGAAGGACTCCGACTGCGGGGCCCCAAAAAATTCCCGGGAACCAATCTGTAAACACTCGACGGCCGCACTGCTTGAAATCGTGTCTGCGTCTCTCGCAGCTCAGCCGGTGTTTAACAGCGAATCTAACCAGACTCCGCAGATCAGTCTCGAGCAACCGGCCATCTCTCCTCCCGGTAAAGACCTTGATAAGGAAGACCTGAAATGGGTGCCGTACAAGTACGAAACCCCGCAGGAGACCAAAGATAAAGAAGCCGCTCAGATCCAATCGGCCCTGGAACCGTTCCAGTGTCACGGGAGCAGTGGACTCTATAATTCCTCAGTGAACTCGATGAACAATCACCCGGAGATCCTCGCGCGGCACGCGAGTGGGATCGCAGGCAGCGCGGACAAGAATTGCCTGAAGGATCTTGTTAATCACTTTTCCGCTTCCTGGCCTAACTACCAATTGGCGATTGAGAAAAAACCGGAGTTCCGAAAGTACTGCCTGGAGAATGCGGCGAGCAAGCTCTGCAAGTACTACAAAGAAAAATGGAGAAACCGTGAAGTGATCCTGAAAAAACTCATCGAAGGCCTGCACGGGGTTCCGGAGGTCGAAAATTCGTACATCTGCGACCAGCCGTACTCCGACATTTCGGAGATCTTAAAGAAGTTAAAGGACTACGAGAAGCCCATGGTCTGCCGGGAGCTCGAAAATGGTCAGAGCAAGGTCGTGTCCTTCGGCGGTGGAGATATCACCAGCGTCGGTGGAAAGTACGCTCTCAAGAAGCGCAGTGACGGTAAGGGCTTTGACGTCACCGTCGGGGTCAACTTCAAGAATACTAACGACGGTGTGACTCCGCAGGACATGCTCAAGCGAGTCCAGGGGTGCATGAAAGAAGTTTCTCCCTACATGAAAGGACCCAAGGGAGACGCGCTGAACTTCGAGATCGTCTCTGCTGAGAAAATAAGTGAGCTACCCCGCAACCAGAGGCCGCCGATCAACGATATCAGCATCGAGGGTAAGGGCCACCGGTCTCATTCCAGTGGCTACGCTTCTAAGATTGACTGTTCGACCATCGTCCATGAGGTGATGCACCTCCTCGGTCTCTGTGACGAGTACAGCGAGAAGAGTAACGGCGCCTGCAGAGTGGTTCCGAGGACCAATTCAATCATGAGCCACAACACCACCGCCTACAAGGAACTGGTTCCACACGTCGAGACCTGCCACTGCACCTCTGACCCGAAGCTCGAGCCAGCCGTGCCCTGGGCTTCGAGAGTCTGTAGCAAAGTGATGAATGGGACGTTCGTGAAGACTAAGTCAGAGGAGCTGAAGAAATTCTACCTCATGGCCACTTTCTCGGAGGTCACGACGCCAAACTTCCGCAACAAGTACTGCAAGCCGTCGCTGGAGCTGGCACCCACTAACTGGGAGACGGTCTCGAAGAATCCGGTGTCAGCTTATCTCAAGAGTGAATCCAGCACGCAGTTCATAGTGGTCACCAGAAGCCTGGAAGACAAGCGGGCCATGCCGGTCGAAGAAATCACCTGCGGCTGCGAGGATCCGACGGACGCCAACTGCCTGGCGGCGATCACAGAAGCTACCGTGGCCATTAAGAAAATCCCGCAGACCCCACGCAAGACTTGTCCCAGCTACACCACCAAGTACAATGTCTGGCAACCGAAGTATCAGGTCGGAGACCTCGACGGGAGGAACAATACCTTCGACGGAAGTGAGCTCAAGATCGCCTACACTCCACTGATTGACAGCCTTCTGGCCCCGAATCACTACGAGAGGATCATCGGCGGTGCTTGCCCGGAGAAAGCGGCGAAGTACAATGAATGTGCCCAGTGGGCCTACGTTACCCCGGGAAAATCATTGTGGGGAAGTCTCAAAGAGAAACATGGAGCTGTGGCCCCTTCCTGTGACAATGTGCCTGCACACTGTAAGAATGATGATGAGTACCTAGGAGCGATTAAATGAAATTTTTACCAATTTTTCTTTTCCTGTCCCTTGACCTAGAGGCAGCTGTGAACTTCTCTGTGGAGCGGTCAGACTCCATGGCCAGTCATAAACTCGAGTTCCTGGAGGGGAAGGATGAGGTGACCGTGAATAAAACCAGCAACTGGTTCGATGAAAAATCTGATCCACGCCTCGGCAAACTGCAAGCACCTACTTCCCGAGTCCGGGGACAGCTCAAAGAACTGGAGAAGATCAGTGCCCAGCTGAGAGAAACAGACCGACGCCTCAAGGGCCTGGGCTCGAGCCTGCAGGAAGTGGCGAAAACTGACAACCTTCATTCGACCTACTTCGTCCTCAACGGTTATAAGATCCAACCAGGTTCCGTACACTTCGAGAGAACCAAGGCCGTGGCCCTGAAGCTGGACACCCGCGCCTTCAAGCTGGTGGACGGAGTCGAACTCGCTAAGAACAACAGTTTGTATGTTTTTTATAAGGCCGGAAAGGTCAGCGGGAGTGAAAAGTTCAAGGCGGCATATTTCTGCGAATCGGTGAACATGCCGGCGAAGTGCCTGGCCCGTCAGTGGGGAGTGCTGTACGTCGAGTAAACTAAACCTGGTCCGACTTGGTTAGAGTTTCCTTCTCGCTGTTTGCCAGGCCATGGACGTGCTCCCGGAACGCTCGCAGGGTGTGGATGCTTTTCTTCATGTATTCGTCGGCTTTTTTTAGACGGGTGATCTCTTCCGCAAGTTGAGGATTGGTCCGCGACAGCATAGTGATTACTCGGGTAACCGAAGCATCAATGATTGAAAACTGGTTGGCCAGATCGTGGATGTATTTTCTAGAATCATTAATTTCGCTCATGGTACCTCTCAGTCTACATCTTAGAACGGCCAGATTCGTAGTCAAGACACACTAGCCCCACCCTACTTCCCACAGGGCCATAACATAGAGCATGACAAATATGATGGTGATTGAATCCGTGATGATCCCCAACTGACCACCTTCCCGGTATTTTTCTGGGTATCTGTGAAGTACCCATTTCTTGGTGAAGAGCCCGATGATGATAGAGGAAACGAAGCCCAGGAGTCCAAGGACGGTGAAGGATACCTGCCAGATAAAACTTTGCCGGAAGTCTCTGCTATACAGGACATTGCTCTGCGGAGGCGGAGCAATGGTCAGTGGGGCGGGTGCTGCTTTAACCGTTGATTCTGGTGTCGAAGAGGAGACGACAACTGCTTTCTCCGGGACAGCTTCTCCACGGAGAAGTTTTTCTCGATTTCTGATGTATGCTGTATCCGGAATCATATGTTTACTGGAAGGGGTTCCCAGATTCTGTGGCTGGACCTGAAAGGTGCCGCGGATCATAATCTCATCTCCAACCAGGTACTTAGTTCCTTCCAGAGTCTTGTTCCACAGGAGATTGAAATTCTTCCGGCCCACAGTTGTCTTGAACTTTATGAAGCGACTCTGATAACTCCAAGTATCTCTGGTGATGGGTGTAACACTGAATTCAAAGACCTGCTTCTTCGAAACCCCCGCTATGGTAAGTTCACCGGTGGTTTCAAAACTCCCACCCTTCCGCACAGCAACAGCATCACTTTTATAAGTTATATGGGGAAACTCCTTGGATTTGAGGAATTCGCTCGATTTGAGGTGGCCATCTCTTAGCCGGTTTCCCGTTTCAATGGAAGAAGCATCGATTTCGATATTAATGAGCCTAGGGACGCCAGCTTCATCGAACTGCGTGGTACCTGAGAATTTTGTAAATCGACCTGTGACCGAAGAGACGTTCAGGTAAGGAACTTCAAAAAATACTTCGGAATGATCTTTGTTTATCTGCCAGACTTCAGCGTTCAAATTAAAGCAGTATAAAAAGAAGACCATCAGTATGTATTTAGCGTTCAACGTCCCTCCCACTTTATCAATCCTAGGCCTGTGTCCAGTAACAGGAAAGGTGAGATTTCTTAGTGCCATGCAGGATGGTCAAAAATCTTCAATATTCAATTCCATTACTATGAAAATTGGATAATATAACTGGCAAAAGGAACACTAATGTCTCATTCAGCCGCCCATGGTCATGATCATCACGTAGAAGAAAGAAATGATGTCCAGTTTGGAAAAGCCTCCATTGGAAAAATCGCTATGTGGATCTTTCTGGTAACTGATGCCATGTCCTTTTCCGGTTTCTTATTGGCCTATGGTGTTCTTCGCGCGACGAGAACGTGGCCGGACCCGGCCCAGTACCTCGGGGTTAACCTCTCTGGGTTTGCGACCTTTATTCTTGTCTGTAGTTCCGTCTCCATGGTTTTATCCATAGATTCTTGCAAGCAAAAAGACCGTAAGAGCATGTTGAATTGGTTGCTGGTGACGATCATCGGTGGAGCGATCTTCCTAGGTATCCAGGCCTACGAGTACACCCACTTGATTCACCAGGGTGTAACCTTCTCCAATTTTATCCACGGGAATGATCTCTTCGCATCCACTTTTTATATCATCACAGGATTTCACGGACTCCACGTCTTGACCGGGGTTATTTACCTTTGCTGTGAGTACCGCTTCGCTCTGCAGGGTCACTACGACAACGGAGACTACAACCGGCTAGAGATCCTCGGACTCTTCTGGCACTTCGTGGATCTGGTTTGGATCTTGGTGTTCACTTTCATCTACCTCATATGAAACTGTTTTTAATTGTGGTACCCCTTTTACTTCCCATGGTGGCACTGGCCTGTCCGGGTTGCTACGATATGGTAAACAGCAATAATACAAAAGCTCCACCTTACACGTTCATCATCCTTGGAACTTTTATCTTACTGGCCTACATTCCTTTCTACATCCTGTTTAGGGCCGCAAAAAAATACGACCCTGAGAAGCTAAATGGAAACGACTAGTCTTCCCGCGATCAATGCTTTTTTTAATTTTCTCTCAACCCTTTGCCTCATCCTTGGTTACTACTCTATCCGGAGAAAAAATGAACTCCGGCATCGCAACTTCATGTTGCTGGCATTTTTCTTCTCAAGTATTTTTTTGATCGGCTACCTCTATTATCATTACCACCATGGCAGCACTAAGTTTCCGGAATTAGGCTGGATTAAAACTCTATACCTCAGCATCCTTTTCCCTCACATCATCCTCGCCATCGTGATGGTCCCTATGATCCTTATAACGTTCTATCATGCTTTCAAAAAGAACTGGGAGAAGCACCGAAGGATTGCACGTATAACATTCCCAATCTGGATGTATGTTTCGTTCACCGGGGTGATCATTTATTTGATGATTTACCAATGGTTTAAGGTTTAAAAAGCAATTCGCTTATTGTAGACTTTCGTTCACTAAGCCAAAGAGAAAAAAAGTATGACGCCCAGTCTAAACCCACTGCTAGTTATTTATAATGATAAGTTTTCTGTGGTAAATGATTTTTTATCATTAACTAAACCTCGACTCTCTGCTTTGGTCATTTTCACCTGTGCTTTAGGAATGTACCTTGCCCCCGGTGAAATTAGTTTACTCCATTCTATCATTGCGATCGCTGCAACCTCTTGCCTAGTGGGAGGAGCATGCGCCATCAATTGTTTCATGGAAAAAGACATCGACGCGCTCATGGAAAGGACAAAATCCAGACCGCTACCTTCGGGTCGGATAGCTTCTAAAACTGCTCTGATGTTTGGTTTATCCTTGATCGTCGGGAGCCTGGTGACAATTTATTTCATCATCAATCCCCTGACTGCTGTTCTTGGATTCATCGCAGCCGCGGTCTACATTTTTCTCTACACCCCGATGAAAACCAGGACTTCCTGGGCACTGTTCGCCGGGGCCATTCCTGGTGCCATCCCACCGCTGATGGGTTGGACGTCTGTGACCAACTCCATTGGGAGCCTGGGGTTAGTCCTATTTGGCATTCTTTTCATCTGGCAACTACCCCACTTTCTCTCGATTGCTATTTATCATGTCCATGACTACAACCGGGCCGAGATCAAAACATTCCCCGGCAGTATGGGTATTGGTAAGACCATAAGCCGCATTGCTTTCTACACCTACTTGCTTTTTTTCATCTCCCTGGTTCCTTTCTACATCGGGGCGGCATCGGAAACCTATAAACACATTATTATCTTCTTAGGTGGAAGTTACTTCCTCTACTCTCTCCTGGGTTACGCCTTTGAAGAAGGTTCTCCGAGCCTACTGCAGTGGGCGCGCCGGTATTTTTATGCATCGTTGATGTACTTGCCTTGCGTGTTTATTTTGATGATTTTTTTCAGAGAAAACAGTTAAATTTATAGTGTTGAACTTATCAAGGAAGCGTTATGGGTCTTTTAGCAGCTAGTGTTTACGGAAACTGGTGGCAGCGCTCTATGCCTCCCACAGATATCTCCAGTAATGGCCAACTCATTGATGGTCTCTGGAACTACACCACGGCCCTTTGTATTTTCTATTTCATCCTCGTCTGTCTCGGCCTCTTCGGTTTTTCTTATCTCTACAGCAGAAAGCGCCATAAAACTCCCTACTACACCTATGGAAATAAGAAACAGCACATCATCGTCACTGCCATCATCGGCGCAGCCGTCTTCTTGACCATCGACTTGAACATTACCCGTATCGCCAGTAACGATTTGCTGCAACAGTTCTGGAAGTACCCTGACCCGAAGACTGAGAAGGTTCTGCGAGTCGAGGTCATGGCC
This sequence comes from Bacteriovoracaceae bacterium, assembly GCA_035576105.1. Lineage (GTDB taxonomy): Bacteria > Bdellovibrionota > Bacteriovoracia > Bacteriovoracales > Bacteriovoracaceae > Peredibacter. Next base: position 28,774 of record DATLXA010000012.1, on the reverse strand, counting down.
CAGCAGTGGATGTGGTCATTCAGGTACGCAGGAGCTGATGGAAAGTTTGCGACGGCGGATGACGTTGTAACGAATAACGACCTGCGGGTTCCGGTCAATACTAAAGTCCTCTTCCATCTGACGTCAAAAGACGTCATCCATTCTTTCTGGGTGCCGAACGTCAGAGTGAAAGTTGATACCATCCCGGGCCGGGTCACACGGGTCTGGTGGGACGCGAATGTTCCCGGAGTGTATGACATTGTGTGTGCGGAGATGTGTGGCGCCAACCACTACCGGATGAAAGCTCAACTCACGGTTTACACCGAAAAAGATTTCCAAAAATGGGTCGGAAGTTCTCAAGAAATTGCAAATATTACAAATGATCCCGATGATGTAAATCAGGCGTGGGGATGGAAGTGGGAGATATAAAATGAGCGGCGGATTCAACGAGATACATCCAGAACCAACGACTTTCATAAGTAAATACATCATTTCCTTTGATCACAAAGTGATTGCGAAACAATTCCTTTGGATGGGAATCGCCTTCCTAGGATTGGGTGGTCTCATGGCCATCCTGATCCGCTGGACACTTGCATACCAAGGAACTCCATTTCCAATCCTAGGGGCCCTGCTTTTCCCGGACACGGGAGGGGTCGTTCCACCGGATACCTACGCCATGCTATTCACCATGCATGGGACGATCATGATTTTCTACGCGATCACGCCGATTTTGATCGGGGCCTTTGGTAACTTCTGCATCCCTCTTATGATCGGAGCGCGGGACATGGCGTTTCCGATGCTTAACATGCTCTCATTCTGGTTTGCCTTCTTATCAGGTGCAGTCTTGCTAACATCATTCTTCTTGCCACTCGGCGCCGCTTCCGGTGGTTGGACATCCTATCCGACACTCTCCACCACTCTAGGTAGCCCCGGCGCAGGACAGACCCTTTGGTGTGTCGCCATCTTCCTTTTCGGAGTTTCTTCCACCATGGGTGCAGTCAACTACGTGACAACAGTTATCACTCTGCGAGCTCCAGGAATGGGCTACTTCGACATGCCACTCACTGTCTGGGGACTCTGGTTAACAGCAATCCTGAATGCTATTTTCGTTCCGGTGCTAGGGGCAGGAGTCATCCTTCTCACACTAGACAGAGTTTTTGGCACGACTTTTTTCTTGGCCGGAGCTTCTGCCACCAGTGGTTCAGGAGACCCGGTGCTGTTCCAGCACGTTTTTTGGATCTTCGGGCACCCCGAAGTTTACATCCTGATCCTTCCCGCCTGGGGTATCGTCTCTGACTTACTTTCTTTCTTCTCAAGAAAGCCGGCCTTCGGGGCCAAAGCTACTGCGCTGGCGATGACTTCTGTGACCGTTCTCTCCACTGTGGTTTACGGTCACCACATGTTCACGACTCAGATGAGCCCACTGCTGACTCAAGCTTTCATGACCATGACCATGACCATCTCTATCCCATCGGCGATCTTCTTTGCCAACTGGCTCGGAACCATCTGGAAGGGTTCGATCCGTTTCGATTCCCCGATGCTCTTCTCTTTGGGAGTGGTGTTTGTTTTCGGTCTCGGGGGCCTTACCGGACTCCACCTGGGTACCGTTACCACTGACTTGTACTTGCACGACACTTACTTCGTGGTTGGTCACTTCCACTACACCATGGCGGCTTCGGTGCTCCTCGGTGGGTTCGCAGGAATCTATTTCTGGTTCCCGAAAATGTTCGGAAGGATGATGAACGAGTTCTGGGGCAAGGTACACTTCTGGGGCTCGATGCTGGGGCTCAACGGGATTTTCTTCGGGATGTTAATGGTTGGTTACGGCGGAATGCACCGCCGGACGTACAACCCGTTCGTCTACGAGTACCTGCAGAAACTTATTCCGATCAATACTTTCATCACCCTCTCGGCACTCTTCATGGGAGCGTTCCAGATCGTGTTTGTGATTAACTTTTTGTATTCACTGATCAAGGGGCCGAAGGCTTCGAACAATCCGTGGGAAGTTGGAACCCTCGAATGGACCATTCCTTCTCCACCGGTTCACCATAACTACGATGAGATTCCAATCGTGAGATGTGGACCGCACGAGCTGGGGAACCCGAACCTCAAGACCGGTCGAGACTTCCAGTACCAGACTGAAGAATTGGTCGAAGGCTAAGGATGAATCGAAACTCATTACAGAATAACCTGGCGATGACTGTGATCCTGATTTCCGGGACCATGCTCTTTGCGACTCTGCTAATGGGCTACGCTATCTACCGGACCTCGGCAAGTGTCTGGCCCCCAATGGGAATGATGAAAGTCTCTCTTGGCTACCCAGTGATCAGCACGCTGACGATTTTTTTGTCGAGCTGGTTTAGCCACCAGGTGAAAGCCGAAGTGAAACTCGGGAACATAAGCAGTGCCAGGTCGAACCTCGACACGACCATTGTTCTGGGAGTCTTGTTCCTCGCGGTCCAGACCCTCCTGTGGAATCAGTTGAGGAATACCGGCGTCTACGTGGAATCCGGAATCTTCGCCTCCATCATGTACGGATTCACCTGGATCCATGCCGCGCATGTGGTGCTGGGGCTTTCCTCTTTGGCGTGGCTCCGGTTGGTGATGAAGCCCACCACCAATGAGCTGTGGCAGAAAGCACTGAACGTTGAAAAATTCTGGCATTTCCTGGGGATCATTTGGTTTATACTTTTTCTCACTCTTTTTGTTTTATAAGATTTTTAAGGATTACTATGATGAATTTAAAATTGACTATCATCCTTCTCCCTCTCCTGGTCATCAGTTGTAGCAAGAGCGGAAGTTTTAAAGAGGAAAAGATTCTCGCAGGTAAGACTGTCTCTGCGGACACTCTGAACCTAGGTCAAAACACATACGCCGAGTACTGTATCCAATGTCACGGAGAAAAGGGCGATGGGAAAGGAGTTTCCTCCCCCGGCATGTTCCCACCTCCAAGAAATCTCACCCAAGGTCAGTATAAGTTCGCGAATGTCGTCGCTGGCGAACTGCCGCACGATGAAGATTTCTACCGCATCATCCGCAATGGTCTCCGGGGCACGGCGATGTTACCTTGGGATATCTCAGATGACCGACTCGATGCTGTCACACAGTACATAAAAACCTTCGCACCCGCAGTCTGGGAAGGTAAGGATAAGGTCCCAGGGACCAAATTCCATTTCCCGGGCGATCCCTTTGGAGTAAAAAACGTTCCAGCGGCCGTTGCGAAAGGCAGCAAGGCTTACCACGTCACAGCGGCGTGTATCCAGTGCCACCGTGGCTATGAAACCAAAGACGCAATCTCTGAGTTCAATAAAGAAATCAACGGCGCCCCATTGGCAGCGGCAGACTTCGCGGCCGATCTTTATAATGTGAAGCCTCAGGACAGTGAATACGGCTACAAGGTGATTCCACCGGACTTTACCTACCATGTGACCCGGACTACCGTTGACCCGGAGTCAACCGTCCTTCGGCTCATGTACGGAGTCCACGGCTCTGGGATGCCGGGCTGGAAAGACGTGGTGACCGATGAGGAACTGTGGGCACTCGCCTACTATGTCCAGTCACTCCAGGAACTAAGGACCACGCCGGCCAGAGATGAACTCATCGACAAGCTCAAAGAGCAGTAAAGGAACACTTGTGGAAGCAACCATGACCTACCCTACCCGTCGTCCCATTTTTATCACTAAACTAGTGACCTCCAAGTTATTCTGGGCACTGGCGGTGAGCTTTCTGTTTTGTTACCCATTGATTAAAAGTATTCAGAGGTCGATGCCGGCGGAGCTACCCTACTACGGAGCCGTACCGTACTTTAACTTCCTGGATGAGAACGGGAATTCTTTTGGGACCAATGAACTCAAGGGCAAGGTTTACGTCGCAAACTTCATGTTCACCACCTGCACGACTATGTGTCCTGTGCTTCTGAAGAAAATGCAGACTGTCCAGCACCGCATGCGTGGTGTGATCGACCGTGCTGCCATCGTCTCATTCACCGTTGACCCAGAAACGGATACTCCGGAAGTGCTTTTCAAGAAGGCCCGGGAACTTAAGGCCAATGCCGGTGTCTGGAGATTTTTATCCGGGTCTCTCGCGGACACCAAGAAGCTCCTGGTGGATGGATTCAAAGTCCCGGTGGGAGAGAAGACAACTGCCAATAGCATCATGGAAGTCGGACATTCAAATAAGTTGGTGTTAGTTGACCAGTCTGGGAAAATCCGTGGCTACTACGCGAGTGACACTAATGGGATAAATCATTTGATGCTTGATTCTGGTATTTTAATTAATGAAAAGAAGAAGTCCATATAAAGGAGTTTTTGTGAGTGAAGTAAGCCACACGAGTCATAAGAAGGAATATTTCAAAATATTCTTCCTTCTCACTGCTTTGACAATTGTTGAACTCATCATCCCCAACATGACGTTAACTCAGTTCATGAAAATTTCATCTCTTACTTTTTTAGCACTGGGCAAGGCAAGTATTGTGGCCTGGTTTTACATGCACCTGAAAGATGAGACCAAGTGGATGCGCTTTATCGCATTGATTCCAATCTCTGCTTTTTTGTATGCTACAATGACGATACTGGAAGCACTTTACCGATAATCAGAGGAAAAATAGATGGAAATTGCAAAAACAAAAGATATGCCGGAGACGTTTAAATCTGAATCTTCGATCATAGTTCACCCCTATTCGTTTCCAAAGATACAACAGTTGATGCTTCCGACCTGGTCCCTACTGTTGATCTTAGTGGTTTGTTTTTTCCTCTTGAAATATTTCATCTACCTCGCAGATCAAAAGAGACACGGAAAATAACGCCCTAGCTTGGTTTTCTTGCTTTAATCTTCATATGATCTTTATCTGATACTAGGTTAAGCTCTCTTTTATCAAGGAGGGCTTATGGCCACTATCTTACAAAACGATTCTTACGCACAAAATCAAACCCGCAAAAATCTCTACAATTCAGCTGAAATGATTACATTGGTCATGGGCTTTATGTTCATGGTTATGGCCCTCGGTGGTATTTTTGATCCTACCTTTTTGGGGCTAAGTCTCACGCCAATGCATGGATTTATCTTAGGTGGTTGTGGTGCTTTAGCGGTTTGGAGTGCTCTGTTTAGAGATGAAAATGAGCAAAGGGCCTACCAAATAAATCTCCTCTTAGGTTTGTTTTTCATGGCCAATGCAGTCGCTGGCATCCTGCTCACTGGTGCGACCTTGGACCGTACTGTGGTGAATGAAAATCTGATGAGAAGGGTGGCACCGGGTTTTCTTGACCTTACCATCTGGGACCATCTGATGCATGCACTTGCCGGGATATGGTTTATGCTAGATGCATTCCTCTGGAAGAAAAGAAACCCTTAGGGTCTCCATCAGCTGAAAATCTCCATTTAGGTTTCACATTAAGCCGTCCCTATGAGATATAAATTCTTTATATTTCATAGGATGATATTATGACACAAAAGACCATGATTCTAGGTAAAGACGCTGCTCTGGAAGACACCATCCCGAGGCTCAAAAACCTTCTACTTGATTGGGGCTTTGACGTTGAGGAAGTTTCCTGGTTAAACCCAGTGCCTCACGTGTGGTCAGTCCATATCAGAGACAGGTACTGTCCATACCTCTTCACCAACGGGAAGGGAGTTACCAAGGAAGCGGCACTCGCCAGTGCCTTGGGAGAATTCTTCGAGCGTCTCAACTGCAATTACTTCTTCGCTGATTACTACCTCGGGGAGCAAATTGCAGACTCGGAGTTCGTTCATTATCCCGATGAAAAATGGTTTAAGTTCGAGGAAGGGAAAATGCCTGCCGGGCTCCTTAACGATTCCCTGTGGGATTTCTACGACCCGGCCAGGGAGCTTGGACCAGAGCAACTGGTAGAGTCCAATTCTGGGAACGCGGCCAGAGGCATCTGTGCACTTCCTTACAAAAATATCCTCGATGAAAAAACGACTTACATCCCCATGAACATCGTTGGGAATCTCTACGTCTCCAATGGCATGTCCGCCGGCAATTCGAAGACGGAAGCTAGGGTCCAGGCCCTCTCGGAGATCTTCGAACGTTCCGTTAAAAACAAGATCCTCTCAGAGGGTATTGCCCTCCCGGAGATACCACTTGAAGTGCTGGGCCGGTATCCAAAGGTCTCACAGGCCATCAGTGAGCTGGAAGCTCAGGGTTATCCGATCATCTGTAAGGACGCGTCCCTGGGTGGAAAATTTCCTGTCATCAACGTCACCCTGCTCAATCCCAATGAAGGGACGGTCTTCGCGTCTTTCGGGGCCCATCCAAAGTTTGAAGTTGCCCTTGAGAGGACTCTCACTGAGCTGCTCCAAGGCAGGCAGCTCGATCAACTCAACGTCTTCTCCCCTCCGAGCTTCGAACTCGAAGACGTGAAAGACCACCTGAACCTCGAGGCCCACTTCATCGATTCCAATGGCCTGATCCACTGGGACTTCTTCAAACAAACGGCGGACTTCCCTTTCGTTGACTGGAACTTCGGTGGCAAGACGACACAGGATGAGTTCGATGCCATGATAAAAATTTTTACAGCCATGGAAAAAGATGTCTACCTCATGGATTTCGAACACCTCAGCGTCTACGGGTGTCGGATCCACGTTCCGGGCATGTCAGAAATTTATCTGCCCGCGGATCTCGCCTGGGATAACAATAACGCCGGTAATGAACTGCGTTCCCAGATCCTGGGTGCGCACGATCTTACCCAGGACGACCTGATGGAACTCTATCAGGGGCTGGAAGATAAAGGCTTCGACGACATGTTGCTGGTGGCCCATGGGATCGGTGTGATCCCGGACGCTGGCACTGTCTGGAGCGACCTCCGGTTCGGGGAGTTTAAGGCGATGATCGCCCTCGCTGCAAAGAACTACGAGCTGGCGCGTGCAGGAGTCGACTGGTGCCTGCACTTCGCTCCCCTCAAAGCGGACAGACGGCTCATGTACCAGTGCATCTCTACACTCCTCCAGATAGAAATGGACGATGCCCTCAACACCAACGAATACCTGCCGACCGTAGAGAAACTCTTCGGCAAGGAGCTGGTGGACGACTCTCAGAAAATCATTAATGGCTTCGAAAGATTCTGCGGTCTGCACGAGTCAGATCTAAACTTGACGGGCTTCGAGATGCACCAGAAGCTTATCACTTCCTATGAGAAGCTCCAGCGGGCAAAACGGCTCTGGGCAGAAAAAAAATAGTCGAAAAGAAGGCAGCCGTGCGGTCGAGAGACGGCTGCCCGCATCTCTTAGAGGAGATCTTCTAGCTGTTGCTTCGTCAGGGCCGGATGGTACGGATTCTCCCGGAGAGAATGGTTTACACCCTTAGAGTTCTTACCCCAGATGTACGTGTTGAAATCCCTGCTGAGATTTAATCCACTAAAAAATTCAAGGTTGTTCTTAAAGTGTTCGGTGGTGATGACTGTCTTGTTGTAGGCATGGAAGTAGCCTCGCAGGAAAGCTCTCAGTCCACCCGTGTTCTGAAGCCGGTAGTCGATGTAACTTAAGAAGGCGTTCCCCAGTTTGTAGGCCCGGTCGTCGGTGTTTCTCTTGTACACCGACTGCAGACCAAGGTTACTGCCGGTGAAGTCGGGTCTCGGGACTCGCTGGTAGCCCTTGTCCCTCCAGCTGGCGATGGCCTCGTCGATCCAACCGGAGTTTCCATTGGCGGGCATGACCCCTTTGGCGAAGTAGGAATGGAGCATCTCATGATCCAGGGCCGAGATCGACGTTGCGGTGGCCCCCGCGTGCTCCATCCCACCGGTGCCAGGAGGTGTGGCGTAGGCGAGCAGTGAAGGATGGCCCCACGGCCCGTAATCTTTTTCGAGTTCCTCCATCACCTTCTTAGCTTCGGCCTTGAACTCGCTGACCTGTGCCTCGGTGGACGCGTAGACGGTGATAGGGATGTTCCTTCCGTTGACGGAGCGGTAAGAGAAATCTGCCCGGGACATCTGCCCCTTGGGGGCCACGTGGAAGTAGGGACAAGAAACAGTAAAGTACTCCGGAAACACCACTGTCCAGGAGTTGGAGGACGTCTTACTCACCTCACCGTTGCTGAAGATCTCGTGGTTCCTCTGCGCTCCCGAGAAGAACACGTGGAAGGTCATCTGGTACTGATCGTACTCGAAGTTGGACGGGATGTACTGCTCCAGAAATTTCCGGTCCTTCAGGTCCCGGATCCAGAACGCGCTCGAAACACTCAGCTGCCGATCGTCGAAGATGACATTGGTGTCGATGGCACTGGTCAGGGTCAGGACGTGTTCACCAGGCTTCACTGCCTGATCCAAGATCCGCAGCTTCGAATCGCTGCCGGGGAAGTCAACTTGGTGCACCTTCACCCTCTGACCGTCGAGGTCAGCGAAGGAGACGTCCGGGACGAGGTCGAAGATGGGGTGACCGGTTTTGTCGGCCTTGAACCAGATGCGACTTTTGACCACCGTCTCTTCGCGGTAGATGTCGTACTGGATGCTATACTCGGCCCGGGTGAAATCGAGGAAGATGGCCCTGCCGTACTTGGTCTCAAAGTCCGGTGGTGACAAATGTAAATTGGCCCATGATTCATCAATTGCAAAAAACATCGCAACGAGAGCGAGGAGTTTCATAACATTCCTTTGTTTACAGGCAAAAATATCCAATTCTTAATTGTAACTTAATTAGGAAATTTATTTCAGACATTTACTTACCGATAGTTAGGATATGGACAAAGCACTTATACGGGAGTTCTCCTATCAACTAAAAGACATCGCTAAAGACCTTAGCTTTTTGGGGCACCCCCGTTACCCACTCAAAGATCTTCTCAACCTCTTCCCCCAGCATAAAGAGTTCATCAGCGAACTCGAAGACGTGAGTGTGCCCTTTCCGGTGAACGTCTCGGAGAAGCGGAAGGCGATGGACACTTTCCTCCGCAGGCTCGCTCCGGCGGACGTGCCGCTGCACCTCAAGCGCATATTCACTCAGCGGATCCATGACTATCATCTGCTTCTCTCCATGATGGAAAACTTCGATAACGTCTTTTTCTACGAACACTGCACCAAGCTCTACGGTTCGTCTCACAAGATGGGGAAGAACAACGCTTTCCTCTATTTCCTGGAGAAGATCCCGGAGTTTTGCCTCCCGGACACCAGCGAGAAAAGTCTCCAGGGCGAGGCCGCTATGGACTACCTGAGAGTGAAGATGGCCGAGACCTTTGACCCGAAGGATTTTGAAGTGAAGCCCTCTGCTTCCCTGCTCTCCGATTCCTCCGCGGGACGACGGACTCTGAAACTCAACCCGTTTAAGACCTACACCACCGGACACCTTGATATTTTCCTGGTGCACGAAGGCTGGGTCCACCTGGGCACCTCGCTCAACGGCGCCGCTCAAGAGGATCATCCCTGGCTTTCCACCTGGGCCCCGCGCACCACCTTTCTTCAAGAGGGATTGGCTATCATCACCGAATTGATCACTGGGTGCATGACCCGGGAGCGCTGGAACAAAGTCGTCTTGCGGCACCTGGCCACCTCCATGGCAGAGAGAGGATCTCCGATCACGGACGTCTACCAATACCTACGGCACCACCAGATGGCCGACCTGGATGCCTTCAAGCTCTCACTGCGGGTTTTCAGAGGCGTGCCGTTCGAAGGTGGGATGGCGTTCACCAAGGAACTGCTCTACCTCCACGGCATGATCGAGCTGCTCTACCACATGCACTTCTTCAAAACCGACCTGCGCTCGTTGTGGGTGGGGAAAATGTCCTTCGAAGAGCACCTCATGGTGGTAGATAACTGGAAGACTTTTAACCCTGAGCTGAAGTACTTCCCGAAGGCCCTGGATAACCCGGTGGTGCTGGAGCGGCTCCAGAAACTCAAAGAGCTCTCCTTCAGTCTTTTCCACCACGGTTTTCTCTAAACCTGAATGTTCCCTCTTGTCCCGGCCCGCGGATCTCTTATAATGAGTCTAACCTCTCACTACCAAGGAACTTCAATGAAACTGGTTTCATTCATCACGCTCTCAGCTATTTTATCGCTCTCGTCATGTGCTCATAAATCCTGCTCTTCCAAGGGGCACAAGGAAGAGGTGAGCTGTCACAAGGAGAAGAAGAAATGCTGTTCGGAAGACAAGAAGTGCAGCGACGGTTCCTGCGAAAAGAAGACAGAATAAGATAAGAAGTCCTAGTCGGCTGCTACCGTTAGAGAGGTTTCAGTTTCTGCATCCGCAGCTCTGGCCTCTTGGTGGTACCTCGGTAAATCCTGACTTCCGTTTCGAGGGGTTTGCTCTCCAGCTGCCGCAGGTCCGTGGGGATCAAGAAAGTGGTTGTGGACGCGCCCGAAGAGAAGAGACCCGGAATCAGAGTCAGCGAGAAAAAGATGACACTCTTCCGGTAGTTCCTGGCGGCCGTCTCCGGGGTACCGAAGGTATAAGCTTCCAGTCCCTGCTCTGGCCTGTCGAACTCCGGGTTGCGGACGGCCCGGCAGAACTCACTCACCGATAGTTTCGAAGCATCCCTTGCAGCAAGGGTGCCCCGGCAGTTCCCCCACAGAGAAGTCAGCAGCTCGCCGTTCTTTTTCTCCGGAACCTGCACGGCGGCGATGCCGGTGCCGGTGTCGATGATCCAGGACTTTTTGGTCGGGCTACTGGAGTCCTGGTAAACTCCCAGGACCCTGGCCGGTGAGAATGAACTGGCTTCGGTCTGAGCGAAGGCCCCGAACGAGTGAAAAAACATAGACGTAAGTACTAGAAAACGAAACATAAAAGCTCCTTAGTGAGATTTTATAAGCAGGTTTCGTACCACTGATTGGCCAAGTATATTAAGATGATATGCAGATGGGACTGTCGAAGATTTTGACAACTGACCTGTGCGCTCAAGAACTAAATAATTTTTACCGATAAGCCTTGGAGCTTTCACAAAAGGATCAGGTATGAAGTATGTGGCCCCCGTTTCATTGTTGATGCTGTTTTCCTTAAACCTCTTTGCGCAGGCGCCGATCCCAAAGTCCGATCTGATCCGGATAGATAAACTCCTTGAGCTGGAAGACTGTGAGAGAGTCGACCCGCGGACCATCTCTTGCCCTGACGGGGAATACAAGAAGACCAGTTCCGTGATCGACGCTTCAAGAGTCCCAGGAAAAGAAACTAAGCAGCCGCTTCCGGCAGACACCCGTTCCATCGAGGAACAGGGTAACCCTCAATAAAAAAAACTCCAGCTGAGACTGGGCCTTCGGGTCCTGTCTCAGCTGATCACGTTACTCAGCGGAAAATCTTTCTTCAACTCTCTGAGCAACTCCTTGAGATGTTCCTCACCCTTCGTCTCCAGCGTGAAGTACACGTTGGTCCCGGTGATTCCGGTGTTGGACGAGTCCCGGTCATGCACCACCTGCAGGATATTAGCGCCGACGTCTTTGATGATCTTGGTGAGGTGGTGGAGGATCCCGGGCCTGTCGGCGATCGGGATCGAAATCCGGACTTTACGGTGAGACTCGATCAGACCCCGGTCGATGATCCTCTCTAACAGGTTCACGTCGATGTTGCCTCCGCAGATCACCAGCACCACCTTCTTATCCCGGAACTGCCGTGGATTTTTCTGGTAGAGCTGGTCGAACAGCGCCAGCGGAAGAGCTCCGGCGCCCTCCGCGATCACCCGGGCCTTTTCCATCAGCTGCAGGATCGCCCAGGCCATCTTCTCGTCGTCGACGGTGTAGGAAGACTCGACCACGTCATTTAGAATTTTGTACATGTCTTCGGCGACGTTCTTCACACGGATTCCGTCCGCGAAGGTGTTAGCAGTTTCAATCTGCATGACCTTCCCTGCGTTGAGGGAATCAACCATGGCACTGCAGCCCGTGGCTTGGCCTGCGATGACCTTGGCCTTGCTCTTACTGCCTTTGAGAACCAACCCCATCCCGGAGACGAGTCCACCGCCGCCGATGGAAGAGAAGATGTAGTTCATGTCGGGGATCTGCTCGAGGAGCTCGAAGGCCACCGAGCCCTGGCCCGCGATGACCGAAGGGTCGTGGTAGGGATGAACGAAGACCATCTTCTTTTTTTTCATCATTTCCTGGGCGTGTAAGAACCCGTCCTCGATGCTGTTACCATAAAGGATGACCTTGGCACCGAGGGTCTCTGTGTTGCGAATTTTTGTAAGAGGAGATCCGACCGGCATGATGATGGTTGCCTTCACGCCGAAACGGTGAGCCGCCCAGGCGACGCCCTGTGCGTGATTCCCGGCGCTGACCGCCAGCACTCCCTGCTTCTTCTGGGCCGCCGTCAGCCTTGAGATTTTGTAGGTCGCGCCCCGCATCTTGAAAGACCCGATGGGAAGCATGTTCTCAAGCTTGAGATAGACTTCGCACTTGTACTGCTTGGAGAGCCATTCGTTGTAGATAAGCGGCGTCGGATGGATAATTTTTTTTAAGACCTCGTATGCCGCTTTGAGATCCTTGTACTCCAGTTTCATAAGTAACCCTTGTTGAAAAATTCCATGATGATCTTCGAGCCCAGGACCAGAAAGATGAGCGAGGCAAACCGCAGGAGCCAGCGTTCAGGAATATGACGTAAAAATTGAGAAATCAAATAGAATGTGCCGGAGGCTCCGAAAGTTATCGCCCCTACCTCCAGCGCCGCCAGGTTGGAACTCGGCAAGGTCCCGAAGCTCACCCCCGCGGCCAGGGCGTCGACGCTGGTGGCGAAGGCCAGCAGCAGCACCGGCACCAGTTTCCATTCCAGGTTCCGGTCTTCGGTGTTTAGACTTTCCTGGAAAAACTTCACGGCGATGAGGACGAAGATGGCCGCGACCACGAACTGGAAAAGGTACCCGTACGAGGAAAACGAAAAGAGGTAGCCGGCGTAGCTCCCCAGCCAGAGCATCCCGAACTGGGAGAACCCGAACAGCAGGGCAACCAGGAGACCCCGCTGGAGTTTCTTCACCGGGGAAATTTTGGAATGCAGTAGACCGATGGCGAAGGCCACCACCGCCGCGTCCATCGCAAGGGCCAGTCCGAGAAGGAGTATTTCGACCGAGAACATGCAGATCCTTTTCTGGGGCCATTTCTTCCGTCATCAAAATGATGGAATTTTTTTTTGACCGTGTTACCTTAAAAGCATGAATGGCTTTCAGCGTATCATTTTTATAGCTATCCTCGGCACTTATCTGGTGATCCTGGCAGGCTCCGTGGTCCGGGGAACTGGGTCTGGTCTGGGTTGTCCGGACTGGCCAAAGTGCTTCGGCCAGTGGATCCCGCCGATGGATATCTCAGAGCTACCAGCTAATTATAAGGAAGTTTATAAGATTGCGGGAAAAACTATCGCAGATTTCGATCCGTTCAAAACCTGGACCGAATACATCAACCGTTTACTCGGTGCCATGCTGGGCCTGGTGATAGTGTTTCTTTTTGGTCTCTCTTTCGGCCTGCGCAACTACGAGAGAAACCTTCCCTGGTTCTGCGGAGGACTACTTTTCCTGATCATGGTTCAGGGCGGGGTCGGCGCCTTAGTCGTCTCCACCCACTTGAAACCTTTCCTGATCACCGTCCATATGTTCATGGCCGTGGTCCTCCTCTTCGGACTCCTCTACCTCAGGAAATACTGCAACGACCTTCAGGACGTCGCCGTGGTTCAGAAAGTGGATTCGAAAGCTCTGGGCATCAGCCGGACGCTGGTGTTCATCACTTTCCTTCAGGTGCTGATGGGAACCCAGGTGCGCCAGCAGGTAGACCACCTCACCAGAGACACCATGACCGCGACCCACGAGACCGTCATCGGTCACCTCGGCTCGATCTTCTACATCCACCGGACCTTCTCCATGGTGATCATCTGCATCTTTCTCTACCTGCTGATCTACCTCCGGAACAACTTCAACCGCTCGGCCTTCTACCTCGCCCTGTTGGCCTTCCTGAGCGCCCTTGGAAATGTCGTCACGGGTATTTCCCTTAATTACTTCGACTTCCCCGCCAACGCCCAGCCCCCACACCTCTTCTTCGGCGTCCTGACCCTCGGGCTCCTCTACACCCTGTCCCTAAATTTAAGAGGGACATTACTCGACGATTAAGGTAAAAAAAGGAAAGCAAAACTTTTAAAAAGGTCTGGCCATGCTAGGACTTGTGACCCTTGGACTCACCGTCGTCATGATCTACACCCTGGTGAAGAACGCTCTCATCGGCAAGCAGCTCGACAGTAAAGACGTCTTCAATGGAAACGTCGAACTCATCATCCCCATCGCAACCAGGTCGGAGTTCTACCTCGAACCCTGGATGGCCGCCCTCAGTTCGTATAAGCTTCAGCCGTCACAGTTAAAGATCCATATCCTCATCGATGGCCATCACCCGTCGTTCGTCGCCTGGAACGAACTCAAGGAGAAGTTACCCTACGTGGAACTCCACAGCTTCATGACCAGGCCCGAGGGCCGGGAAGCTATCCCGTGGATGATCGAGCAGATCTCTCCGCGGATCACGGCCGACGTGGTGATCATCGGGGACGCCGAGCTGGTTCCCACTGAACACGCCTTCCACTCCCTGGCAAAACTCGTCAGCGAGAAGCAGAAGCCCTACTTCGTTCTTCCCCAGACGGCGAAGATCAACATCTTCGGCGAAGCCGTGGCGACCCTGAATCCGACGCTGGCGCTGGTGTCGGTCTTCGGCTTCAAAAAATTCCGCAGGAATATTTCCCATCCCCTCATGAGCATTGCCCAAGGCTGGATGGGGATGACCCATGAAACTTTCATGAAGTTTGACTTCAGCCAGATCACCGTCCCATCCTGGAAAGAAGCTCTGGCGCGGCAATGGGATACGGAGAATAAGACCTACATCCTGGCGTTCGGAGAGAAGCATCTGAGACGCTATTATCCGGATGACCTGAAGATTCAAATTTTTCAGATGAAGACCAACTGGGAAGAACTCTGGAGTAAGGGCGATCACATTGGGCTGGGTCTCTTCATCTGCGCGTTGTTCATCTGGTCATTCCCGGTAGTATGCTTTTTCACACACCCCTTCTGGTCCCTGGCCAGTATCATCCTGTTGATGCTCTACAGATTTTTTTCAAAGATCGTTTTTCAAGAATCCTGGCCTGCCATTTTTATGCACCCTTTCGGGTGCTTGGTGTGGATTGGAACTTTTATCTGGTGGTCTGTGAATAGCCTGAGGGCCAAATACTCAGCAGAGAGTCCGGTTTAAGCTACATCAGAAGGCTGTGTCTTTATGTGGTACTTTTGAAGACAAAACTTTTTTATATTCTCTGAAGATGACTAAATCAATTTCTTCTTCTCAAAAAATCGCCTACCTCATTAAAATCTTAGGAACTTTTAAATTTAAGTTAAAAAATATTTATAGAAAATAGACTTCCTGTATCATTGTTTCTAAAGATACCTTTAGATCACAGTCACTCATGGATGAGTGGCCTAAAATACCAGGATGGTAACTTAATGTTCAGAAAATTGCTGTTCTACAGTTTTGTCATGACTTCTTTCATGAAGGACGGAATCTGCGATGTTCCTGCTGAAGCTTTAATATTTGAAACAGATTTAAAAATTTATAATTCCACTAGCACTGAATACTCAAAGATCAGGGCCGCAGAAGATCACATAAAAAGAG
Source organism: Bacteriovoracaceae bacterium (assembly GCA_035576105.1). Classification (GTDB taxonomy): domain Bacteria; phylum Bdellovibrionota; class Bacteriovoracia; order Bacteriovoracales; family Bacteriovoracaceae; genus Peredibacter. Next base: position 13,244 of record DATLXA010000012.1, on the reverse strand, counting down.
TCATTGCTTCAGAACAATTCAAAGATGCAGTGATCAACCATACTTATATTGGCGTAAAAAGATTTGTAGATAATGATGGGCTCAGCAATGAGCAGATCTACCAGAAGATCCTTGATGGTGCAGAAACCCTGTACAATGTAAAAAACAACACCATGAATATGGAAGTTGAAATGTACTATGAGGATTCAAGTACCATTGGCCACACTTACACTAGCTCACCAAGAATCTACGCCAACTCAAAATACTACGATAATTACTCTTCAACCTCCGTCACTGCCAATCTGATGCACGAGTGGCTGCATAAGATCGGTTTCAAGCACGCTGTTAGCTATTCCACCAGCAGGGACTACTCCGTGCCCTACGCGGTCGGTGGCATCATGGTCAGGCTCGCCAACAGCAGCGCTCTTTACATTTCAGCACCCACCAATTTGAGATTTTCAACTTCTCCAGGTCAAGTCACGCTGAGCTGGGATGGCTCAAAAGCCGTGAACGGAGTTAGGGAGTACAAGGTCTATCGGACTCTAGTGGATAGCTCTACCACATACGTCCAGGGCACAACGACTTCAACGACATTCACTCAGAACAAACCAACACAAGATGCTGTCTACTACGTGCGCGCCTATGATGTGGACGGAAAATCTAGCAGGTCCGCAGACGTAAGCTATGAAAGTTCGTACTTTTTAAACCGGCCTACAAATCTTTCAGTGGGCCACACGCGTACCTCTGCGACCTTAACCTGGGCCGCTGCGACCTCCTCTGAAGGCGTGAAAGAATATAAAATTTACCGTAAACTAGATAGCTCAACCTCTACTTACTACCAGGGCTCGACCACTTCACTTATTTTCACTCAGACTCTTCCTTCTACGGGAGCGAGATACTTTGTGAAAGTAGTGGATCGGCTTGGTAAGACGGCTTCCTCTCTGGAAGTGAGTCTTGATTATTTAATGGCACCTGAGAACCTCACCATTTCTAAAACGACCTCATCGGTGACTCTGCGCTGGTCATCAGGGAAAGCTTCTAATGGATTTGGGCATTATAAAATCTATAGAATGCTGGTGGGTTCTAGCTACACGTATCTGCAAGGGACAACCACAAGTTTGTCGTTTACTCAAAGTAAGCCATCTTCCAATGCGGTTTACTATGTAAAAATTGTTGATGACGACGGTGACTCTGCGAGCTCGCCAGAAGTGCTTTACAGTAGATGATATCTTTCATGCATCGATTGTAAGCAAAGAATTGGATTTAATTCCGGCCTACTCTTTGAAAATATTGGCAGGTACATGGGATACATTGGCCCATATGCCACTAGTCATATGAAGTTAGAAATGCGACCAGGAATCTAATTAGTTGCTTTAATTCCTGATCTCGATGATCCCAGACCTAAATAGTAAGATCAGATTCCAACAAACTTTTCCTTGAACGTCTTTGATTTCAATGTCAGAAGATTTTTCAAAAATTGCTAGATTAAACGAGTTAGCTTAATTTTCCCTTAATCACTCTGCCTTACTGTGCACCTCTCCTTGGAATGAGAGGCGCCATCTGTGACCCTTACCTCTGTAGCCCAAGATATGGACTTTAACAGGAGGAACATATGAAAATACTCGTAATTGGAATTGCCCTAATGACTTCAATGGTCGCATGTGACCAAAAGTCTCCCGAAACCAAGTTCTCCGAGCAGCGGGAAGAGGCGCGACAGGAGTATCGCGAAGAAGTACGAGATTCCCAACAAGACCTGAATGATGAGATGCGCGATTCCAACAAGCAAGAAATGGAAGAGAAGAAGGAATTCAGGGAAGATGTCAACGAAGCCGTAAAAGATCGCAACGAAACAATTAACGAAGCCCGAGAAGATTATAAAGAAGAAATTGACGACTAAGAATTTTCATTTTAGGTGGCTTAGTTACGAATAGTATTTACATGTAGACTTCAAAGATACCTATTTAATAGTCACAGGCGTTCTCAGTTAAAATTAGAGTTCACAACTTTAAGACTTAACAAGAGAATATCCTGTGACTGAACAACAGTATCTCATCAAACGAAAACCCAACGTAGTATCCGTAATAATTTTAAATAACTTTAATCCGTAAGCCTTTCTTTGTATCAGCGTTGTTTGCCCGAGAGAGCCATTTGAAAGCATGTCGAACATAAATCCATTTCAATGTAATAGTTTGAACCTGGAGTTAGTCCTCCGCTCGCACGCCCACTATGACCAATTCATCACTGTTATGGCTTACCTCGAAGAATATCGTCAATGAAGGTCATGTGTTTTCGAGCAAAGAAGGGTCGTAAGTGGTAAGAATCTCTATAGATAGGAATCCCTTCTGGAGTGGTAGTAGAGCAAATCTCCGCATTGCAGATATAAGGTATGGGATCGATAACAGAGATTCCCAACTCTTCCCCAATCTTTCGAAGGTCATTTAAAACTTGGCCATTATTACTTAAAAAAACAGACTTGATAAAAGGTTTTTTTATGACAGTAAATGGATCAAGGGAAAAACTTCGTTTTATCATGTGTGCGGGGTCAAATTCGTCCCCCTCAGGAACGTTTAAGATGAGATAGACCGTCTTCTTAGCGGCCTTCAGACGCTCCATAAATTCTTTTAATTTTTTGAGTGAGCGGTGATAGCTCAGCGACCCAGATTTAACAATTTCGCCCTCGAAAGAATATTGCTCAGATTTGAAGTATCTAAGCCAAGTAGCGCCCAGGACGACTACTTCGATTTCGTCACTAAAAGCTTTTTCTTCTGCAAAAGCTCTAACTTTGTCACATTGTGGATCTGGGTAGATTTTGACAAAGTTCGAAATAGGTACACAAGCTCGATGTATGGCAAAAATAACTCCTTTTGCATCCGGATATAACTTAATAACTTCCTCTACCCTTGGAGCATGTTGTTCAATGTGACTGTCTCCATAGAAAAGAACTTTCCTATTGTTCCCAAACTCATAGTATGTCACATCTCCAGCAGTCCTTCTTATCATGAAGCCTAGATAATCTTTGTCGATGATGGCATCATAGATCGAATCAATTGAGGAGCGAGTAGCCTTCGGCTGAATCCATCCCTTGTAAACTGCGGCCCCGATAGCTCCAAATATAACCTGGCCTGCGAGAAGACCTAGTACGTATTTTTTTTTAAAAATGAGAGGAAGCATCTTAATTGGCCGTTCGAGGAGCCAATATGTGAGGAAAGCTAATAAAACAGAGAGTAGTATCAGCACCCCTCGAGAGCTGAAACTGGCTGTGCCATTCGTGAGAATGTGAGAAAATGAGAGAAGTGGCCAATGCCAGAGATAGAGCGGATAGCTTATAACCCCTACTAAGACAATTAGCCGGTTGCTGAGGAATTTCTTATTAATAAAAGTTTCAGGACCAGCAGCTATGCAAAAAGCAACTCCAAGACAAGGGAGGAGTCCCCACCAGCCCGGAAAGCTAACTTCCTTATTAATTTTGTAGAATCCGATGATCATGAAAATAGGACCGACAACAGATAAAACACTTTTTGTAATAGATTGTAATTGCTTTCGTCCGTAAAACTCAAACATTACCAGAAACGACCCAATAAGAAGTTCCCAGATCCTCGTCTGAGGCTGATAGAAGATTTTCGCCGGTTCTTCTTTAACTTCGACAACATTTGAAATAAATGAGTACAAGAATACTATGGAAATGACCGCTAGAAGAGATTTTTTATATTTGACTAGTCCGGCGAAAATCATGGGAAAAATCAGGTAGTACTGTTCTTCGATTGCAAGCGACCAGAGGTGCAAAAGAGGTTTAGCATCAGAGAGAGTATCGAAATATCCAGATTCAGAAAGTAGAGAAAAATTTGAAATGAAAAGCGATCCAGCGAGCAGGTGTTTACCAATCGATTTAAATTCGAATGATAAAAAGAAAAACCAAGAAAATATTAGAACAAAGAAAAAATTGATAAAGAGCGCTGGAAAGATACGAGTGATGCGATTTATATAAAAATTTTGATAAGTGAAACTCCTATCCCTAGAGTTAGTAAGAATGATTAAGGTGATGAGGTAACCAGAGATGACAAAAAAAATGTCTACTCCGATGAAGCCACTTGGGAAATAAGTTGGGAATGCATGGAAAAATACAACAGCAAGCACTGCAACGCCTCGAAGGCCGTCGATATCTGGTCTATACTTCAGCATTGGGGTATTGAGCAGCAAAAATTAGCTTGTCCATAATTAGAAAGGATAGCCCGAATTAGCCCTTTATTACATACCTAATTGGTGATGAACCCGGCATATGCCTTCCCGTGCGCCTCGGGCTAAGAGTTAAAAATAAATACTTTTGAAGTGTCAGATAAGTTCGTGAACACTTAAGTGTTCACTCGTTAAGCGTCTTATGGTTAGCTTCATTAACACTGGTAGGAGAGAGTGGTTAAATTAGTTCATCCAACAAGGGGGAAAAAATGAAACTTAAATTAACTCTGGCACTCGTCTTCTCACTCCTGCTCACTATGTCATGCGGGAAGGACGGCGATGACAACTCCACCGCAGCTGGCAATCCACCTCCGCAGCAAAGGGAAGAAGAAACTCCAGGAACCGGAAATCGAAAAATCCAGTATTCTTCCATCGAAACAGACACCACCACAGACATGGAAGGCTACAGCCGTAAAATCCACATGGACCTTAACCGCAGGCCAGTGATCCTCACAGGAAATTTTTCAGACATGGCAAATGAGGACGGAACTCCGAACGGATGCACCTTTCAGTTAACCTTGACCGAGCAGCAGGCAGACCAGCTAGAGAAGAGAGCGGATAGGTTAAAGTTCTGTACCCGGGAGCATGAAGGAGAGGACGGTGAGGTGTACTACCTTGAATTCAAGGAAATCACACTCACGGACAACCAGGGAAATCAGAAAACTGGTCAGAAGTTTCTTTTCGAAGAGAATATTGAAATCGACCAGACCTATCTCTGCCAGGGAAGATCTGCCTTCTACAGTTACGTCAAGAAAATCTTGAAGACGAAGCTTCCGGTTAACTGTCCAGCAAACGCACTGGATGACATTTAAGTTCTTACTAGTTAAACGAATTGGGTTTCGTGGCCGTCCCGTGGAAAGCTGCCTTCTTCTGCTCTGAGTGTAGCTTCGAGCCGGCCACCTGAAACTTATTCTGGACTCCGCTCACCACATGATCTTTCCGCCGGCGTAGACTCCGTACATGTGGGAGTAGCTGAAATCTCTTATTTAAGTTTCGAATGTGTAGAGTTCGTCAGTGTGGAAGGACCGTCGGGAGAAAATGATGAGGGTTAACTTGACCGTTAATTAAAGTGATTCCGGACCTCTCTAAAGAGGTCTGGAATCACTAATCTTTGATTATAGTCTTGGGCAGGCAGGATGCTTTAACAATTCTTCGTTACATTCGAACCTGGCTATAGAAGAGTAATTATTGAATTCCGCGAGGTTTGTCTCACTGTCACCTTGCTTTCGAACGAGGTAATAATTTGAAATCGTATTGTTGCCGCCGTTCTTACAAAAACAGAAAACATCGCTAGACGAGTTTCTGAGTTCCAAGGTGCTCACCTTATTTTCTAAAATCCTAACCCGAGTTTCTAGGGACGACTGGGCAAAGACCTGACTTGAACATGCTAATAAGAGAATAAGAAATTTCATGCTGACTCCAAAATAAAGATTTATTGCAGCGCAGGTAATATATGTAAACCTCCTCTCTGTCAATTGGAGGAGTGGTTGATAGGCGGGTGTGCAACCAACCTAGGTTTACTTACGGCTGGACTAAGAGCTGTCCGCCGACGTGGGCCGGGTGCAAATGACACTTCATTTCGAAAAGGCCATCTTTATCGGCCTTAAAGCTCACGACCTCTTTTTTACCTTTTTGGACTTCTTTTTTTACGTTGAAGTCCGGAATGAAGAACCCATGCAAACCTGAGGGTACGGTATTGATGAGCGTGATTTCAACATCATCGCCTTTTTTAACAATAATAGTGCCCGGAAGCCATTGTTTAACACCCTCAGTCTCATAATTCACCATGGTGATCGAACGCTTGGCCGCGAGAGCGGAAAACGAGATAAATAGAACAGAAAGCCAGATTATAAATTTCATGAAGACCCTTTGATGTAGTTTTAAAGCCTTCTCATTGTTAAACAGTCGGAAAAGCTTTACAATAAAAAAACCATTAACAATAATGATGAAAATTTTATGAACTTTTAAGAAGGATGGATTATGGGTTACGGTCGTAAGAGTCAGGCCAAGAAAATGCTTCAGCGCGAGGGTCAGGCCAAGAAGAAATCAAAGATCAAAGAAAAGATCGCTGCGGGAAAGCTTAGCAAGAAAAAATAATCAAAACTTCAGTGTTGGCATGAAGGGCCCAAGGGATATTTCTTTTGGGCCTATCACCTGTAAAATGAGCTGAATCTTTTCTTTTAAGCTCGAAGCTTCCATCACCTCTTTTTTTACCATGGCATCATCCACTAAAAAGACAGTGCAATAGTTAACCATCAGCTCTGGATCCTCCAGAGTGTTGGAGAAGTTTTCTCTCTGCACGGGGTCCGGCAAGAAATGAAGTGACCACCGTTCAAGCAGAATCTTAAGACTCTCGAGCTCCAGCATGTAGGAGTCATCGATTAATAGATCTTCCTGGACTTGCCGGTAGTAATAAATGTTATACGGATCCTCGGAGATAAAGTCCGAGAGGCGGCATTTCACTGTTCCAGTGACGTAGATATCCATCCTGCCGTCAGGATAGGTCGCGAGAACATGCGGATGGCCTGCAACACAGACTTCATTCCGGTACATGTTCGAAGGGTCGAACGGAATCACCGCTACTGGAATCTTCAGCCTGATGGAGTCATGAATCATGCGTTTATATTTTGCTTCAAAGATATGATAAGGAAGGGTTACTTTCTTAAATAGGACGGAGTTGTTTAACGGGAAGAGAAAAACTTTATTATCCATAATAAATATTTACCCGGTTAAGGTTCTCTAGTTCAAAGATACTCTTGTTAAACCAATCATCAAGATACTTTGACTTTATTCTCTAAAATTTTGCGAGTATTGGACTTATTTTCTAAATCATTCTAAGATTATCAAAAGTTTACCATGGAGGACGGGTTGAAAAACCATTACAAATTATTGTTAGGACTGGTTGTGGGTATCGCTCTTGGGTCACTGGCCCATCCCTACCAAGACCTGGTTTGGGTTCAAAAGGTAAACGAGTTTCTCATGGTCCCTGTGGGCCAGATTTTCCTCAGACTCCTCTTCATGATCGTAGTACCTATGGTTTTCTCGGCTTTAGTACTCGGGGTTTATGACCTGGCCCGTCATCAGGGCGTCGGTAAAGTGGCTTCAAAGACTTTGATGTATACCATCATAGCCTCGACCGCATCGGTGATGATCGGTATCGGTTTGGTGAACTTCTTCAGACCTGGTGATGGCTTTAAAATTGATACGTCAGTTTTTGAAACTGCAAAGACCAACGTTGATACCATTTCGGCCAACGCAAAGGCCTCCAAGTCTTTTGCCCAGGCCCTGGTTGAAATTATCCCTAAGAATCCCCTAGAAGCTGCAGTCAGAGCACTTGAGGGCGAGATGCTCTCCCTTATGTTCTGCGCACTTTTCTTTGGTTTTGCTTTCTACATGTATTCCAAATCCGAACAGGGCCGGGAACTGAAGATCATTCCTATCTTTGAAGAAGTGTTCAACGCCTCTTTGAAAATCGTTGAAGTGGCGATGAAGATCGCTCCGTATGCCGTGTTTGCGATTGTGTTTAATACGGCGTTTAAGTTCGGGCTTTCGATCTTCGAATCTCTCTTTTATTTCTCAGCTGTCGTGGTTGGTGGACTTTTAATCCAGCAGTTCGTTGTTTACGCGCTCCTTTTGAAGTTTATCGCTAAGAGATCTCCATGGAAGTTCTTTGCTGATTCGAAGGAAGTGATGCTGTACGCTTTTTCTACATCGTCGTCGAACGCTTGTTTGCCGAAGTCGATTGAAGTGGCAGAAACGAAGTTGGGGCTTACTCCCAGTATTTCAAGGTTCGTACTTACTGTGGGGGCAACGGCCAACCAGAACGGTACGGCGCTGTTTGAAGGTGTGACGGTGTTGTTCCTGGCCCAGGTGTTTGGGGTGGATCTCACCACCGCTCAGCAGGTCCAGGTTGTTGTTATGTGTATCATAGCAGGGATTGGTACTGCCGGGGTTCCCGGGGGATCGTTGCCGCTTATTATGATTATCATGAACGGGGTCGGGATTCCTGCAGAAGGGATTGCGTTGATCCTTGGAGTGGATAGGTTTTTAGATATGTGCCGGACAACGTTGAACGTGAGTGGGGATTTGGTTATTGCGGCGTTGGTGGATGATAAGAAGGCGTATGCGGAGACTCCTCAGCATACAGCGTAGATTTTTTATATTCCTTAGATTAGAGGCCATAAAAACCCTACTAAACAATTTCAATTATTGTTTAGTAGGGTTTTACATTTTGAATATTAATCAAATTCACAACTTTAAAATAATTAGGCAATAATATGAGGAAAAGATGGAAGGACTTGATCCTTGAGAAAAATTCGTGGATTCAAATACTCTTTAGACCAATTATCAAAAAATAATTGCTGAACATCGGGATGAATAACCCTTACTGCTGGCAATATAGGTAAACCTTGGAAGATTTGTGGCAAGGGTATATTTGTAAAGTAGAATAAATCTTTATTTAGTTCAGGGATTTTTTTAGTAGAAAGATTATTTAAAAATCTAATTGCGCTGTGGTCTCCTGAATATTTATGGTACCGGTTAAAACTTTGAATATCATCTTTTTTTATTGAAAACTCAGTGCATGCTTTCTCAGTTAGAAACAAGAACGAGCTTAATTCCATTTCAGCCTTAGCAATCGCTTCAATTTTATCAAAATCACATCCGCTAGAAAAATATGTCCCGGAATTATCAGTGTATGAACCTACGACAGTATATGACTTTAGTGGGCTTTCCCATATATAGAAGGTACACCATTTGTCTTTTGCTACCTCAGTCTCAATTTTATAATTTGGATTTATATCCAGCACTAATCCGGACAAGATTACATGCCGCTCAATTAATTCAAGCAGTGCAGATTGTAGAGCTTTCTTTTTAGAAGAATGGATAGCGATGCCATTTGTGTTTGCAGGATGAAAGTGTTTGATCGCAACATCAAAATCATTAGCAATTTGGAAGAGAGAACAAGTCTTTCTAAAGACTGGAAAAAGCTTTTTGTATTCAAAAGGAGAGAAGCCTGTAAAATACAACCTCTCAATCATCTCCATAAGTGCTTTACCAAATGCCGAATCTTTATCTAACCCACTTCCCCATGAATTCCTCTCTATACCCGAACAGTCTAAAAACTTAAGATGGACTGAGAAGGGCATTCTAGAATTATCTTCTCGATTATAGATGTGATACTCAATTTCTTGATTTGAAGAAGAGCTTTTAATTTTATCAAAATAATCTTTCAAAACTTGAATCATTTTATATTACTTTTATTTTCCAAAGATTAAAGTAGGTTAGTTCATCCAAGCTTGAAACATCTAATTTCTTTGTATTATAGAAAAAAGGTGAAGCTACATAGAATATAGGGATGCACTCTGCATCCTTTATCATTTGCAATGAAATTTCGTTCAAAACCGCTGAAGCATCATAATTACTTGAACTTTGATATTTATTCATTAGTGGAAGAATTTTTTTATTTACATCCTTAAACATGGGAAAAGAAGAAAAGTAATATAAGTTTAAAGATTCCCCTACAATGACTTGATCCATAGCAGTGATACCGAGAAAGGCATCGTATTCTTTCTTGTTAACAAATGTTTCAAAATCAGTTGATGGAACATTAGCATGAATCTCGACATTCACACCTAAAACTTTGCTAATCTCTTTGAATGCTCCCTTAAGTGAAACTTCAAAGGCTCTTTGATAAGTATTGACGGTGAAGCCTCTAGACAATTCTTCCGGTATAACATCTGTATTGATATTCTTCCAAGATAAAACCTCATCAAGGAGAACACTCTCAGAAGCAAAGCCTTTTACCTGAGGTGTAAAAAACTGAAAAGCTTTGCGAGCTATATTCTTGTACTTTTCTTCTAGTTTATAATTAAGAATCATCTTCTTTTGAATCCAACGCCGATTGTATTCCTTTTTAAATAGCTCACTGGTAACATTTAGGGCAAAAAAATTAACCATGTCACCGTTATTTCCAATTACTTTTAGATTATCAACTGAATTCAGTGAACTAATATGCTTCTCATACGAATTTAAATTAAACTCACCTATGTCTACATACTCATTCTTAAAATCTATAAATGTATCTCTTCCCCTTGCCGATATTAACTTAATCCTATCAGGGTAGTTTCTTTCAGAAAGTGTATAGAACTTATTTTTAATAAGATAAACATCCTCGCCTTCAACTTTGTAGTAAAAAGGGCCAGAGGAAACAGTTTCCCAGTTCTCAACTTTGATTTGCTTCAAAGACAATTGAGACTTATGCAGTATCGATAAATCAGCTAACGTCAAATAGTACAAGAAGTCAGACACTTTCTTCTTTAACTTTATTTGAATAATATCTTTCTCTAAAGTGATGCTTTCAACAATCTCGGAGAAGGCAACATGACTATTGATACTTTGTTTCGCACGAAGAAGTGAGTTTATAACATCGTTTATTGTTAGTGCTTCGCCATTACTAAAAAACGTCTCCCTTATTTTTATTTCATACAACAGGTCTGACTTTTGATGAATTTCAGATGCCAGCATTAGCTTATAGCCTGTCTTCAGATCCATCTCTACTAATCTTACAGTTAAATTTTCTAGAATATAATATTCATTAAGAAAATAAATTTTTGATGTGTCTAAGACGACTCCTCTTTTGAGAGGAGTCAAAGACATCTTAATTTCATCGTTTTTCTGACAGCTCATTAGTATAATACTTATAATGAAAGCAAAGATTAATTGCACTTTCCACAACCACCAGATCGTCCACCCATGGTATCCGAGCGGCCAGCCGAAGAAGAAGTCGAACCTTCTTTTGCATTCGCTTCGAAGTGACTAAAAGTACCTTTGAAAAAGGTTAAAAAGCCTAAAGCTATCAAAACACGAGCTACCAAAGACTTCATAATGGACTCCTTTAAAAAGGTGATTATAATCATAATCTAAAGAATATTTATAACAAGTGAAAATTATTCATGCCTTTTTTAAATAAGCTGAAAGTAACTGTATTGCCTATAGGTATAATTATTACAGCTCTTCTCACATTTATTCTCGCTTTATGGGCAGTGTTTATAATTCATGCCACCGATTTAGTTACCAAGAAGATTGTCGATGAAATTAATGGTGCTCAAAAAGTTTCTCGTATTGATTCAAGTATTAACCTTGAAAGAGCATTTAAGTTTTATGATTCAGGTCAAACGTTTGGGCTTTTCAGTGAAGACTGTATACCTATTTATATTAATGACTTAATTTTAAGTAAAGAACTATGCTTGATTCGTAATCCTACATATACATGGATTACCATTATGAATAACTCCGGGAGCAATTGGGTCATTGGATATAAAAAAGACATAAGCTTCGTGAGTTTCGTTAAAGAATATTTTGTAATATTACTAACAGTTACACTTTGCTATTTGCTTTTCGTCACTCTGATTACTTTTTACTCATTCAAAATCTTTTTATATAATCCCTTAACGAGGATTACAGAAATTATTGACGAGCTTTTATTGGCGCGAAAGTTCAATCCTTCAAGATTTATTCTAAACTCTAGTTCAATAACAACTCCACTGTATATTACCGTTTTGAAATTGATAAATGAAGTTTTACGGCATAATTCCGAAGAAGAAAAAGTAAAAATATCTAGACAAGTCGTTCATGACTTACGTGCCCCATTGAGTATCCTTGAACGAGAAGAGGGTTTCATTGATACAGGAAATAACTTAAACTACCATGCTTTAAAAAGAATTAGAGAAATATCAAACTGCTTAGTTGATAACGCTAACTTTGAAAGTGTTAAAGAACTGAATCTAAATGACTTATTAAATGAATTTCGAGTTTTATATCCACAGTTAGATATAGCGACTAACATTGAACCTCCTTTAAAAAGCGCAATAGAGATTGAATTAGCTGAAATTGAGATATTTAGGTTCCTGTCTAATATTTTCAAAAATTCAGTAGAAGCTAATTCTTCCAAGATTGCTATCTCAGCCTCTATATCCGATCAATGCCTGATACTGACTACGAAAGATAATGGAGAGGGTATGAGTGAGGATTCAATTCCAGAAATCCTCAAAGGGAAAACTTTTAAAAAAGATGGCCATGGCCTTGGTATTTCATCCATAAAGGAAAGATTAGAACAAGTTGGTGGCTTCATAAGCATTAACACATCTAAACATAGTGGTTTTGAAACCATACTCAATATCCCCCTTTCTAAATCCTTACAATATATCTTAATTGATGATGATAAATTAATAAGAGCAAATTGGAACCATATTGCAAAGTCAAAAGGGATTACACTTAGTACTTTCAAAAGCGTTAATGATTTTTTGGAAAATTCAATACATTTTTCTCAATTTAGTCATGTGTACATAGATTCAAATCTAGGATTTGGATCTAAGGGTGAACTGGAAGCAAAATGCATATTTAATAAAGGATTTAAAACTATATATTTGGCAACTGGTTTTAACTCAAGTGATTTTGATATCTCAGATTTTCCATGGATCAAAGAAATAAAGACTAAGGCGCCTCCCTTTTAAGGAAATTGGCTCATAGAATTCCATTATTATGAATAGGTCTATCACCGTTAGCTGGATTATAGTCAGATGACTTCAACGAAGTACCATACAGATTAATAAAAAATACTCATTATAAAGATAATTTCGTGGGTTTCGTAAATCGAATATTTCTTGTCCGTCAAATTCCAGTTTAAGAACATCCTCTGGGCCTTAAACTGCAGCCAACAAATGCTTCAGTCTTCGCATAAAGACATTGTAGAAGAAAATGAATACTGAGTACTTCTTCCATCTACTGATGGGCACAGAGCAAAGCTTTTCAACTTGGCCAAAACTAAAAGAGCCTAAATAGCGCAATATAGCTAAATACTATTAAGTAGTTCATCCTTGGTGAACAATACCGTGCTGAATAAAGGCCTAACTCGACACGAAAAATAAAGTCATAACTCGACAGATCATAGTTTCACTTCTTGGATGTAAGATTGCCCCGCGAAGGAGCAATCATGACAAGGACGAGAACGACTATGCCAATTCAAAACGAGA
>DATLXA010000011.1:0-1592 GCA_035576105.1 Bacteriovoracaceae bacterium | reverse complement strand
TCGCAGTTAAGCTGGCTTATGCGTTTACACTCTACGGCTGATTTCCAAACAGCCTGAGCCAACCTTCGAGCGCCTCCGTTACTCTTTAGGAGGCGACCGCCCCAGTCAAACTACCCGCCTGATAATGTTCCTGAACCGGATAACGGTTCGAGGTTAGATTTCAAACAAACAAAGGGTGGTATCTCACCTGTGGCTCCGCCAAGCCCGAAAGCCTGACATCAAAGCCTCCCACCTATGCTGCGCATTATTTGCCCGAAATCACTATCAAGTTGTAGTCAAGGTGCACGGGGTCTTTCCGTCTAGATGCGGGAAACCGGCATCTTCACCGGTACTACAAGTTCGCTGTGTCCCTCGTTAAGACAGCTTTCAGATCGTTACGCCATTCGTGCAGGTCGGAACTTACCCGACAAGGAATTTCGCTACCTTAGGACCGTTATAGTTACGGCCGCCATTCACTGGGGCTTCGATTCGCAGCTTCGCCTTGCGGCTAACCGCTCCTCTTAACCTTCCAGCATTGGGCAGGCGTCAGCCCCCATACGTTGTCTTTACAACTTTGCGGAGACCTGTGTTTTTGTTAAACAGTCGCCTGAAACATTTCTCTGCGACCATGCTCTTGGTGAACATGGCTACCCTTCTCCCGAAGTTACGGGCACATTTTGCCGAGTTCCTGAACGAGGGTTCTCACAAGCACCTTAGAATTCTCTTCCTACCTACCTGTGTCGGTTTGCGGTACGGCCACATCACATATATAGCTGAACGAGACTTTTCTCGACAATTGGGGTCAGCAACTTATTCCAGAGCAAGCTCTGTACTTTCGTCTCTGTATTTACTCTTATGTCGCCCGGATTTACCTAAGCGACGAGCTATTTAGTTCAACGGCATCCATCAGCCGTCTTGCCTACCCTATTGTGTCATCCCACAGCATATGCTGGTGGTTCCGGAATATTAACCGGATTTCCATCGACTACGCCTCTCGGCCTCGCCTTAGGTACCGACTAACCCTGCGCAGATTAACTTGACGCAGGAAACCTTAGGTTTTCGGTGCGTATGGTTCTCACATACGTTATCGCTACTAATGCCGACAAAGTCTTTTCTGATTGCTCCAACGGCTCTTACGAATCCGCTTCACAGCTACAGAATGCTCGCCTACCATGTTATAAAACATCCAAAGCCTCGGTGTATAGTTTAAGCCCCGTTATCTTGTCGGTGCAGGGCTACTTGACCAGTGCGCTATTACGCTTTCTTTAACGGATTGCTGCTTCTAAGCAAACCTCCTGGCTGTCAGTGCTTCCCCACGTCCTTTTCCACTTAACTATAATTTTGGGACCTTAGCTGTTGGTCTGGGCTCTTTCCCTCTCGACCACGAATCTTAGCACCCGTAGTCTGACTCCCGGATATTCATTTGCGGCATTCAGAGTTTGATTGAATTTGGTAACCTTGTGAGGCCCCTTGTCCATTCAGTGCTTTACCACCGCAAAGATAAATCCGAGGCTAGCCCTAAAGCTATTTCGGCGAGAACGAGCTATCACGGAATTTGATTAGCCTTTCACCCCTAGGCACAGGTCATCCAAACAGTTTTCAACCTATACTGG
>DATLXA010000010.1:0-4356 GCA_035576105.1 Bacteriovoracaceae bacterium | reverse complement strand
ACATCAATGTTTTCCCCGGCCAAAACCGATGATAAGAGTGTTGTTCCCTTGCCTGCGGCTCGATAAAGTACTTCGATTGCGTCGCCATCGACATTCAATATCGAAAACGCGCGACGCAATAATGGGTCGAAGCCGGCGCGGGGCGGCAGAACATGGATGAACTGCCCCGGTTGTGCATGGGCTGCCACAAACGGGCACTGTAATTTCAGCCGGTAATAACCAGGATTGATCTGAACATGGCTAACAACGAGCGCCTTGCAGGGCTGCGCCGGCACTGTAGGCACGGACGCTATAAGCATAGGATCAAACTGCATGAGAAAAGAGAAACGAAATTGTGTGGCTCGTTAATGAAGCAGAAGGTAGGTGTGAAGATCATCCGTCACTTTTGCTCTATCGCTCCATTGACTAAAGGTCATCTGACTAAAGGTCATCACACTAAAAGTTGTCGTCTGAGACAGGTTTGGGATCACTCATTCAGGCTCACTCAGCGATGTCGTGCTTTTGTGGAAAGCATGGTTCAATTGGCAACTGCTCATCTGTGACCGGTCCAGGCACTGCGGGCGTCGTTCCATTGGCTAAGGTACCCTGGTTTCCTCTAACCTCGCCCTTACGTTTAGGGCGTCGCGAAATGCGTTCTAAAAGTTGAGCAAAGCGCTTCACATCGTCAAATCGGTGATAAACCGAGGCAAATCGGACATACGCGACCTGGTCAAGATGGTACAGGCGCTCCATGACCATCTCCCCAATAACAAATGAATCGACTTCGGACTTACCTTCCTGGCGCAAGGCGGATTCAACTTCAGCAATAATGGAGTGAATCGCATCGACTGAGACCGGACGCTTGTTGCAAGCCTTTGAAATGCCGTTGCGGAGTTTGTCGATCTGAAACTCCTCGCGGCGCCCATCTTTCTTCTGCACGAATATCGGGGCCATAACGACTCGTTCGTGAGTCGTGAAGCGCCCGTCGCACTCACCACAATTGCGTCGGCGTCGCAGTGTTACCCCGCCTTCAACTGGCCGCGAATCCAAAACGCGCGTGTCTCCATAACCACACAATGGGCATCTCATAAATTTAAGTGTACGATAGTCGTGTCGCTTTTTGGTAGTACTTTATTCAAAGTAACACAGTGGAGCTAAAGTTTATGAATTACGACTTTGATCTGGTGACAAACTCGTTAATCTGAATATCGTGGTTTCACGTGAAACAATATTGTATTGCAGTATCTCAGTGTAATCTGTTACCAGTGTGTCCTACAGTGATGCGGATAACTGCTACCTGATACTTGAAGTGCTATCATGTCTATGGGCGTGAGTTACGGAGAAGGGCAACAATGCGATCGAGTTCCTCGGCTGACGAGTACTGTATTACCATTTGCCCACCCTTTCGTCTGTGTTTAATGGATAGACGTGTCCCCAGTAAGCTTTGCAATTCTTCGCACAAGCTTTGAGCGTTGATGTCAACAGCAGCTTCTTGTTCAGTCCGTTCCTCTGGTTGCGCAGTTATATGAGCTTGAAAATCGTGGTGATTTAGTTTGCGCGCTAACTCTTCGGCTTCACGCACCGACAATTTATCGCGCAGAATACGACGAAAAACAGCGCGTCGAGCGCCTTCACCTTCAGCTAACAAAACGGCCCGGCCATGACCTTCTGAGAGTAAGCCCTCGTGTAAAGACTGCTGGACTTCTGTAGGAAGATCAAGCAAACGCAACGTGTTGGCCACAGCCGAGCGACTTTTTCCGACACGCACGGCAATGCGCTCCTGAGAAAGTTGAAATTCTGTGGACAATCGCCGGTATGCTAAAGCTGCATCTAAAGGTGAAATGTCGTGCCGCTGCACGTTTTCGATAACAGCCAGTTCTAAAGCCTGTTGGTCGTTGACTTCTCGCACAATGGCAGGTATGACTTCCAACCCGGCTTCCTGCGCGGCTCTCCAGCGTCGTTCACCAGCCACCAACTGAAAACGATGTTTTCCCTTCCCCTCGGTATCGGTATTATCATCGATATCAGGCATCGGCCGCACGATGATAGGTTGCAAAATGCCATGCTCTTTGATCGAGGCTGCCAAGTTGCTCAACTCTTGCGCATCAAAGTGACGCCGAGGTTGAAACGGATTTGCAATAATGAAACTCGGCGCAAGCCATACAACACTATTTTGCACCATTATACCCATACTATCAGAACTTTCCGATGCCAGCGACTGGTTGGCCATCTCGCTGCCTTGCGGTTTTGCAAAAGGCTCCGGCTCACCTGAAATATCTGTTAGTTTAGGACGAGTGGCGATGTGGGCCGAGGCCGTCGTCATTGTCGCCTGTTCCTGCGTTTGGAACTTTTGTCCCTCAGGAATGGGAGGCTCAATCTGTCCTTTGAATCGCGCAGAACTCTGCTTTCGGGCTTTTGTGCGCAGAGATACTGATTTTTTGGGCGATTCATCGCGGCTTTTCCCCTCTGCCTTGCGAGCCAGCATCGTTTCTGCGGCTGTTTTTTCAGACTTTTCAGACGTGGGTGTTATAACATTCACGGAGAAATCACCGCGTGCGACGTGGCTCAGAAATTCCATGTCTTCCATCGGGATTAGGGCTGACAAACCGCGCCCTAATCCCTTTTTGCTTTGTTTCATGATGTCAACATCCTTGGTTGCGCTTGATTTCAGAGGGGCAAAACTCTTTTCGATGTCCTAAATGGTCGCTTTAATGCCCAAACGGTCAACGACTTCGATTGCCAAACGCCGATACGCATCGGCTCCCGGAGAGCGGCGATCATAAAGTGCGATCGGTTGGCCGTGGCTGGGTGCTTCGGCCAACCGAACATTACGTGGAATCGCGGTTTGGAAAACCAAATTCGGAAAGTGTGTTTCGAGTTCACGCGACACCTGACTGCTCAATCCTACGCGACCATCAAACATTGTGCGCAGCAAACCTAATATTTGCAGAGAAGGATTGAGACCCTTGCGCACCATCTCAAGAGTGCGTAGCAAATGGCCCAAACCTTCCAGAGCATAATATTCGCATTGCACCGGGATAATCAGGCGATCGGCGGCAACCAAAGCGTTGACTGTCAAAAGAGAAAGCGACGGTGGCGTATCCAACAAAATAATGGGATGCGTGGAGTTGAGCGGGGCCAGCACACGTCGCAAGTTATCACGCCGCTGATTCGAAGCCAAATCAATTTCGGCTCCGGCTAAGTCTGGTGAAGCCGTAATGACGGACAAGTTTGGGACAGGGCCGGGCACTGCGAAATTCGATGTAGAAAAAGCACCAGAGGCTGAAGCGGTATTGGTTTTGAGGCTGTTTTCGCCATATCCAAATTCGACGGAATTCGTCAGCGCCTGATATAAAGACGTCGAGTGATGTGCAGAAAGACCTAATCCGCTAGTCGCATTCCCCTGGGGATCGACATCCACCAACAAAATGCGATGGCCCCATTGCGCTAGGCTAACTGCTAAGTTTACGGCTGTCGTGGTCTTCCCAACACCGCCTTTTTGATTGATAACGCTTATAATCATGGTTAGTTGAGTTTATATGAGGCGGAAACTTGAACGCTCACATGAATTTTTGCCTCACATAGATTCGTAGGCTCTGGTAAGAAGTCCCACAAGCCAGATTTAATAAATATCTGATAAAGATCGCCGCTAGAAAACTACCTTTTGGCATGAAGAATAAACAAGTTTGATGCTTAATGTATAACCCTTGTCAGCAATGGTAGTCAACTACCTGAGAAACAAAGCCTGAAGAACGGGTCTACTGCAGCCGGCTTGGCTGTCAAAGTGAGAGCACGGACGCTTTTTGTTTCACGTGAAACATCCTGAGCGACGGTAGGAGATGTTGATTTGGTGATACCAAATGTCTTGGCATGATCGTCGTATAAATCCTGTGTTAGCGCAGAAAACACATCGTTTTACGATGATTAAGCCGAAGCATTTGGCATGAGTCTTTGGAGTCAATGAAAGACAACAGGATTCGCATTGTGTTTCACGTGAAACTTGCGAGGTGTGTAGTGGGACGCCGGTGAGACGTGGAATTCGAAGAGCACCGGGCTGTATTTGTGACGGGAAGCAGCGGTTCCTTTTACGAACCAGATGCCGAGATTACCGCCTAAAAGTCTCCTGTTCCGCACAATAGGCTCTGCATAACAGGGTCTGTAAGTGAAAAGTACTTGTGAAGGAACAGGCCCCACTCGTTCTATTTCAATACCATGCCTTTGGGGATGACGACAACACCTTCAGGCGTCACGGTGAAGCGTTTGCGGTCAGCTTCGATATCATAACCAATGTGGGTGCCCGGCGGGATTTTTACATGTTTGTCGATAATGGCGCGGCGGATTTGGCAGTGCCTTCCGACCTCGACATCGTCGAAAAGA
>DATLXA010000009.1:0-24231 GCA_035576105.1 Bacteriovoracaceae bacterium | reverse complement strand
CGGCGATAATGTCATTGTCGTTTCATCGGAGCGGACGGGACGAATCCTGCTTGAATATGGTCAGAGATGGCAGATTGAAACCCTTTTCGGATGTCTAAAAACCAGAGGCTTTCGGCTCGAAGACACGCATTTAACGCGCGGGGAAAGAATAAGCAGTTTGTTATCGTTATTAACATTGGCGACAGTTTGGGGACTACTGGCAGGTGAACTTACCGCCCGACAAACGCCGCCAAAAATCAAGAAGCACGGAAGACTTGAAAAGAGCATCTTCCGACTCGGGTTGGAAACTTTGCGTAATTGTTTCTGCCAATTAATAATGAACCCAAAACAAAAGCAGCAATTCCAACAACTTACGTTACTTTTGTCCTGTACTTAGAGATGACTTAGTGAAGAGCTAACCAACATACGCCCGGCACCAGATTTCAATACTCAACTCTGCAATATCTGTTTCATGCTCTACCTCTTCGCCTCAATCAACATGAACAACCCCAGCGTTGGAAAAAACCGCTTTAAAAATGCACGCGGCCAAATCTTTCTGGCCAGCCAGAGCAACATGCCCTGATGTCGTTGCCCCGCACCCGATTCAAGCAGGTCTCCGTGGGTAAGAACGGTATGGATTTTCACCTCACTGAAAGCCGAAAATAGTTGCCGCGCCTCGGCGACGGAATACGCCTTTGTACCCGGGCTTTCCAGATAGCGCGCATAGATCTGCGTCAAAGATAGCCAGGGGCGCAAGCCCAGCAGGGCGTAACGAATCCACAGCATGAGGCCCACCACGCTCCACTTGTGGTAGATCATCACTCTCGCCCCCCCCCCCCGCTTCAGCACCCGATACACTTCGGCAACGGCCTTGGACGTGTCCGGACTGTGATGCAGAACGCCCCAGGAGTAAACTTGGTCAAAATACTCATCGTGGAAATCAAGCTGCTCTGCGTCACCGACAGCCAGTTGCGACGACAACTCGAACGTCGCCAGACGCCGTTGCGTGTGCTCAACGGCACGCTCAGTCAAATCAATACCGTAAAGATCAGCTCCGGCCTGGGCGTAGCTCTGATGGTCTGCACCCAGGCCCACGCCAATTTCTAGAACCCGCATAGCCTTGGTACTATCAAAGCCCGCGAATTCCAGAATGTAAGGCTCCAGTTCGTAACGCTTTCGGGTTTGAGTTTCGTAAGCTTCCCGATCCAATCCAGGAAGATAAAGATTCTCTCCGCAGGAAGCCTCGTTCCAAAAGTCGTGTACCTGTTGTTTATCTTTGTTCATTGGCTTTTCTCACATTGGTTGGTTTGTAGGAACAGAGTCGATATACGCCCGGCACCAGATTTCAATACTCAATAGCGACAACAGCGTATAAGCCGCATCCACCTGACCACTGTCATTCTGCGCGATCAGGCGTTGCACCGCCGCTGGCTCAAACAAACCGCGCCGCTTGAGACTTTCCGCCGATAGCAAGTCGCCCAGCAAAGGGCGCAGTTCATGCCGCATCCACTGCCGCAAGGGCGCACCGAATCCGGACTTCGGGCGATAGATCACATCATGCGGCAGGTAAGGCTCCATCGCTTTTTTCAATACCCATTTCCCGACCCGCCCACGTTGCTTAAGGCCAAGTGGAATCCGCGCAGCGTGTTCCACCAGATCAAGGTCGAGGAAGGGTACGCGCACCTCCACGCCAACGGCCATGGACATCTTGTCGGTATAGTTAAGGTTGTGATCCGCCAAAAAGAAACGCTGCTCCAAAGCCAGCATCTTGTCTAAAGGCTGCACCGACGCGGGTAGCGGCCTCAAAAAATCGAGCATCGGTTTGTCTGCACTTTCCTGCCCCAGGCGAGCGCGAAACTCTGACGTGTAAAGACTTAGCAACTGCGACTCTTTCGCCCAAAGAAAGTAATTAGCCAAGCGTGCATCGCCTGCCAGACCTGCGCCGCTGCAAACCTTTGCCAGTCGCCGGTACAAGGGCTTGCGCTGATCCATACTTGCCGTAGCCTGTTCTAATCCTGATCGTACCCGCAGCGGCAGCCAGTCCCAATAGCGCTCATAATTCACCCCCACATGCCGCCGGTAACCGGTAAAAAGATCATCTCCTCCCGCACCGGAAAGCAAGACCTTGATCCCCTGCTCACGCGCCAACTGGCTGATGTAGAGCACATTCAATGGCGCGGGGTCAGCCAGCGGCTCATCCAATTGCACTACCAGGCGCTCCAGATCATCCGCCATACGGCTAGCATCAAGCCGCACCACATCCAGCGGCACATTCAGGTGCTGTGCCACGCGGCGGGCATAAGGCAAATCATCGGTTGCACCAGCTTCCTGACCGCCCACGGATTCAATGGTAAAGCAACGTATATCCGGCACCTTTTCCCGCGCAAACGCCACTACCGCGCTAGAATCCAGCCCTCCGGAAAGAAATGCCCCCACCGGCACATCCGCCACCAATTGACGTTGCACCGCCAGACGCAAGCCATCCACCGTTCCCTTGAGCGCATCCGCCTCGGAAAGATCGCCGGTAACTCCACGGAAGACCGGCAACTGGTACCAAATCCAGCGCCTGACAATCTTGCCCGCTCGCACCACCACCGCCTCACCCGGCAACAGCTTGCGCACACCTCGTAACGGCGTACCTTCCCCCGGACACCACAGAAAACTCAAATAGCGATGCAGTGCCGGAATATCCAGCTCCCGCGCCTCCGGCACCAGGCACAACAGAGCCTTGATCTCGCTGGCAAAGGCAAAACCAGCAGAAGTCTCGGCGTAATAAAGCGGCTTCACCCCCAGCGCATCCCGCGCCACAAACAGCGACTGCTTGCGTTTATCCCAAAGCGCAAAGGCAAAAATACCGTTCAAGCGAGCCAGCATCGCTTCGCCATGGGCGAGATACAGATGGAGCAGCACCTCGGTATCCGAATGACCACGAAAACAATGCCCCTCCGCCTCCAGTTCCGCCCGCAATTCGCGGAAGTTGTAAATTTCACCATTGAACACCAACGCCACCACGCCATCATCGCTGACCATGGGTTGCGCCCCAGTGGGCGAGAGGTCGAGGATAGACAAGCGGCGATGGGCAAGGCCGATTCCTGCGTCAACATCCCGCCAGACACCTTCGGCATCCGGCCCACGGTGCGCGATTGCCCTGCCGGCGCGTTCGAGCAGCTCGCTTGAGAAATTTCCCGATAAACCAACAATGCCACACATAGCAGGAAATACCGTTACTGTCTCTTTGCCAAGAAAGTAACCGAACCATCAGGATCATGCTGCACAGGACCGATGATAAAACCACACAACTTAACATCTACCATAAATTTCTCAACATCGCCCGCAAACGCGTGAACTTCAATCGCTATCGACTTCGCCATTGATAGCAATTTACTCGACGGTGTGAGCAGACCAAATTCACCACCTTCAATATCACACTTGATGAAATCAACCTTTTCAATACCTATTCGTTCTATTAGCTCTTCTTCCGTTATCCATGGTGCGTCAGAGTAGTCTTGATTTTCTTGGGTCATAACTCGCTGCTGCTTGTCGCCAAGTTTTCCGACAAACGCCCTAATTAGTTGAAGCCTGAGCGCAATTAAGTTCTTTGACATCAGCTAGTTAGAAATTTAGTTTGAAGCATCAGGAGTTAATCATTGAAAAAATGATTAAACTTCGGATGTATGTCAATTGAAAATTGTTCCGATTCTCCTGATGCTTTGCTCAGTTTAATTGAATCGGTCAAAGTTTGCTACCAGGAGCCGCCCGATGCCCGAACTCGTGGCAGAAAGTCGGATTTTTCTGACCTGTCGTTTCTGCTTTTGGCAGTTGTGGCAGTTGTCACCAAAACTTTTTCCGATTCCGCACTGCACCGCTTATTGCTCGGTGATGGTCAGCTTTTGCGGACTTTGGGATTCTCCAGAGTTCCGCACCGAACTGGTTTGGGGAAACGCTTGAAGTCATTGCGGGAGGCTGCCGAACAGCAAATCGCAAGTTTGGGAAAAACCATTTTGGCGGAAGTCGCCGGGAGCGAAAATTACTCTCAGGTGAGTGCTACTGACGGCAGAATGTATCAGGCACTCGGACCGCTGTGGCACAAAAAACATCGGCAACAAAGTGTTATTCCGACGGGCTTGAGAAAATGTCGATACCGAGTCGAAATGGTCAAAGTCGGGCTATCGCGGATGGGTGCAAGGTTATCGCCTTGTTTTGCAAACGCTCGTTTTTCCTGAACCCGTTCCGCTGTTTGCCGTCTGGCGCGAAAATCAATTAAACGAGGCGAAAATTGGGTTGGCAGAACTCGAAAAAGGACGGCTTCAAGTGACGGATGTGATGCTTTCTGACACGACTTTCGGCAAAGAAGATTTCCGTCCCGCCTATCAAAAAGCGGGCGGTTATCTGTTGACTCCGCTGCAATTGCCGAAAAAGCGTTCCTCGTGGAAGAATGATTTGTACGATTATCGAAAAGAAACCATCGAATTGTTATTTCAAAGAATCATTCAAGCCTTTGACATCAAAAGTTGTCCGGTCAAAGGAGAAGCCAAAAACGGGGCGTTGGTGCTGGCAACCGTTTGGACATATCAAATCTGTTGGCTCAATAATTACCGAGCTAAAAAGAATCCGGCTGATGTCAAAGAACACATTGAAAAGGCACATTGGAGAATAAAACTATGAATTGCGCTCAGGCTTCAATTAGTTGAACTCTATTTTCAAAACCGGCGTTAAGAGCAACAGATTGTTTAAATACAGAATTCGAGCTCTTGTTAGGCTCTACAGCAATAACGCGCACATTCGATCCCATAGCCAGCGCCATATTGGTGAAATTGCCCATATTCGCGCCTAGATCAAGAACCGTATCAACATCATTTATGCTGAGCCAGCCATTTTTTAGATAAACGTCTCTAACATACATTTCCCTCACACCACTAATAGCCTGCACGCCAGCAATTCTAAATTTTGCCCCATATTTCTTGAGTCTTATCGTGAATGGCCCCGTTCCCATATCACGATCGGCGGCTTGCAAGTCTCCTCTCCTGAGCACCTCCTCAATGTTTGCCAAAACATGAAATATCCACTTCAGAGCTACAAATGTTCCGCATACACGCCACAAGCCAATAAAATCACCCACAAGTTTATTAATTTTGTTCATTTTCTGATCCTTAACTCCAGATACTTCGCATCAATCAGCAGCGGATACCACAAGGCATGGAGAAAGTGGAACACGAACGCCGCACGCCCTTCGCAAAACGCACCCGTCAGCAGATAGCGGTAGATGAAGTAAAAAAAAGGCCGCACCAGCGGCGGCATGCGGTTCCACACCCGGTAGCGCAACCAGCGCTTGCGCTCCGCCTGCGTTCCCCAAAAGTGAACCTTGATCTCATCCTGTTGCTGCTGATTTTCCTGCTTGATCAGCTCCAAGGCCTCACGGGTGGCGTAGCGGTTGTGTTTGACTATCCAGTCATCGATGCCTTTCCGGTCTTCATGGATGAAGTCATGCTGCAAATAACCCATCTTGCCCTCGACGATCAGATGTTCATTCACCGCACGATCTTCACAGCGCCCCTTGCCGCGCCGGAACATCCGCAATATCCATGTCGGATAATAACCGCGCCGCATCCATTTCCCCATCCAGATCATGCGCCGCTTGATATAGAACCCATTCTCTTCCGGGCGCGTTTCGCTAAGTCGCGAAATTTCGGCTTTCAACTCCTCCGTGAGCCATTCATCCGCGTCCAGAAACAGAATCCATTCGGATTCAATAGGTAACTGATCAATGGCAAAATTACGCTGTTTCGCGTAATCGACAAAGGCATTCTGCACGACAGTGCAACCCGCTTGGCTAGCAATCTCCACCGAGTTGTCGGCGCTGAACGAATCGAGCACAAAGACTTCCCGCGCCCAGTTGACGACAGAATTGAGTGCTTGGTCAATATTGGCTTCTTCGTTGTAGGTCAGGATGATGACGGCGATGGGCGTGTGACCCGCACAACCAAGGGCGGGCAACAAATCTTTGTCCACAATACGATCAGGATACATGTCGATTCAATTCCAAAGTCAAACGGTCAGCGAGTTCATCACCTAAGCAAAGCATGGTGAATGTCGGGTTAGCGGTCCCTGCACTCGGTAAGACCCCTGTGCTAAGAACCCATAAATTATCGGTTCCTTGGACGCGCAAATGCGTATCTACCACAGCACCTGTATCAATGCCTAGTCGACACGTACCAACCGGATGATAGGCATCATGCGGCTTGGGGCTACTCCCACGGATAAATACTGGCACCAAATCAGGCAACCCACCTCTCGGTCCAGGCCACGTGCTTAGAATACGCGCTGCGGTCTGTTGGATATTGGCGTAGTCCACATTGTTGATACGCCAATTGATTCTTGCAACCGGCCTGCCGTATCGGTCAATCTCGTCGGTGAGAGACACGGCATTGATACTCATTGGTACCTGCTCAATATCCAGTTGTAGATGGACAGCAGTGCCTTCGGGGATGAACAAAACGGATCGAACATACCGGGAGAAAGCAAGCGAAAACAAACCAGCCCCCCCTGCAACGAACTGGGCAACACTCACATTGGGCAACCGATGTGCTTGTAGAGCTGAAAGTGCTTCTTTCACCAAATGGAATGCGGGATTATTGATATCAAAAATAAAGTGCGTAAAACAACGGGGTGCATCCGATGGTGGCTTGTTTTCGACAAATCGAAACGAACGCATGTAACCCCTAATAAAGCGCGGACCAAACAAACTTGCAACATGTCTGTAGTCAGTTGGCTTGAAATCAGCGATTCGACAAGAGAGGTGATCTGACAAATTACACCCGACTTCTGCCGTTTCACTAATAACGGGTTCGACAGCAGAGCGTTTTATCTCCAGCAGAATGCGCGCTGACTCAATAGCACCCGCGGCGACAACAACATGCTTAGCCTTGACCATAACAGTATTGCCATTAGCCGAGATTGCTCCCACCGTATTCACCATAGAGTGTCCGCTGATCGCAGTGTCAAGCCGCCAGGTATTACTGACTGCATTAAGGAATATCTGGATATTTTGAGTGCCTGTGCTTCGACCCTTAAGCAGAAAAACCAAGTTCCGACTGTTAAACGGCAAAAATTGCGCGGCAATCGTATCGAGACCCTGAGCCCTTAGTATCTCGAAAAGTCCGCCCAATTTATCTTTAGGAAGATGCTCAAAATCGCTTTGATGGCAGAAACCCAAGTTGGAAAGTACTGCATTTGTGCGATTCTCCACCTTCGATACGATCAGCCGCCACGGATCAAACTCCTCGAATTCGCAACTGCGAACATCATGCCTTGAATGTGGTACCAGTAAACCACCCCAGCGTGATGTCGAACCACCGAGACCGAAGGCACGACCCAAAGTTGCCCCAGGATAGACGTCACCTGTAAAAACAGGCTCTACGCCAAGCGAAGCGGCATCGCTACACACCCGCCCACCAGCCTCGAGGATTACTACCGATTGCCCCTTGGCAGCTAACCGGGTAGCGAGATACAGGCCGGCGGCACCCGCGCCTATGATGCAAACGTCGCATACAGCTTCTACTCTTGGCTCACTGGAAGACAGTAGATCGTGCTGCTTCACAACAACTCCGAATAAAATCTGTCCGACAACATAGTTATTCGTTCCAGTCGCCGGGTCGAGAATAAAACTGACCCGGTTCGGTTTCTTTGCAAAGCCTTCAGGAGTATGTCGCCCTTCGCGCTGCTATCAGACCCCGCCCCGGATGACAAATAGCCATAAGTAATTTGTAAATCCCGATTATGCTTCAAAACAGTATCTGCCTCGTGTTGACTGAGGCTATCTTTGACCTGCAATACCGCCCCAATGGGGTGATTCTCTTTCAACCAGTTTTCCATCGGCCCAGAGTGGCCAGCAAGCCCCCAATTACGAAGCTTTCCCTCGCGTTTTTGCATTTCCAGCCACGACAAAAATTCGTCAGAATTGACTACTGCCGGATTAGGCTCATGCAAAAACAAGATGTCGATGTATTCGGACTTCAGTCGCCTCAAGCTCAATTCAAGGCTTTTTTCTGCAACTGAAACAGACCAATTAACGACAGGCATAGATATCGCGGGAAATGCTTTGCCAATTACTTTGCGCGCCCATACCGTTAAGGTTCCCGGAAACCGTGAGCCGGGTGGATATAGGCCAACCTTGGTTGCAACAGTGATAGCACCGCGGTTGCGCATTTGAAAAATCCCCAGTTCTTGCTCAGCTAACCCGTAACCATAGTAAGGCGAGGTATCAAAATGGGTGATCCCAATATCGAGTGCCGCCTGCAATAACGCTTGCCGACCGTGACTTGTATAAAGGTGATGCAAGCTGGCGGTACCAAGTGACAAGCGTGACACATCAAGACTCGTGCCCGGTAGGGTAACTCTGCCGATCATTTTGTTCGAGTGGCCAGAATATGGGAACTATCCGGCCATGAGCAGGAAAACCCCGCCTCTCGCAAAAGCGATTCAATTTTCTGGGGGGCATGTGCCATGCCACGTGCCGTTAAAAGCCCAAAATGCACCTCTATACCGAGAGCCCTTAATTCATGGCTATTGAGTATTTCTCTCATGCCGGCGAGAACCTCCAGTTCAAAGCCCTCAACATCGATCTTGACGAAATTTGGCAACTTCACAGAACCAGACTGTACCAATAGATCTCCGACGCGAATTTCCACTTGGTCGTGCTCGCCCGTAGAAGCAGTAACACCCAACACTTGACTGGTCGCGCCCAGTTCATCGTCCCCCTGCTTGAAGGCTACCGTTTCTTCCTTATTACCCAAGCCGTAGGGCAGTAAAACTACGTTTTCAACACCCTTAATATTTAGCACAAGCCTCTTATAGTTTTGTGGGCTGGGTTCAAACGCAAAAACCGTTCCTTGTGAACCCGTAAGATCAGCAAACAACCTGGTGTAGTGTCCAATGTTAGCGCCGACGTCCCAGACAACGTCGTTTCTCTTCACACAAGACAATAGTGCTTTATTGAACTTGTCTTCATAAGAACTTGAGCTAACGAAAGACATGAGAAATGAATTCAGATCATAACGCCTTCCCATATTGCGCAGACTAAGCGCCAGACTATTCGTTCTCCAACTCATTTATTTCCACCTTACTTGATGATTAATTAATCCAGCCGAATCCAATTTGGAACAGTGCCGCCTGAGTTAAGCCAACGATAGGTTTGATCCATCATCCGCCCGATCCACGACCAAGAAAACTCTTCAATCATCCAGTTTCGGCCATGCATTCCTTTCGCGGAACAGGCTTCTGAGGAAAGTGCCATCGCCTCCTCAAGGCAGGCGACCAGTGGATCAATACCAACATCGATCCACCATCCACACCCATTCTTATCCAAATCTTCCCATGGAGCACCTTTACTGACAATAGCTGGACTACCCGCCGCAAGCGCCTCCGCAACCGTCAAGCCAAAGTTTTCAGAGTAAGTAGGCAGAACAAAGAGGTCAGCATCGCGATAGGCCTGAAGCTTCTCCCTACCGCGTAACTCTCCTACGAACTCAACCCTGTTCAGTTTTAACCTTGAAACCAGCGTTCTCAGTTCATTTAAGTAACCGCTTTCGCCGTAATAGCCGAAATCGGAGCCAACGATCTTCAACTGCCACTCAGGGAAACGCTCTTGCACAGCGCCCCAAGCGGGCAGAAGCATATCCAATCCTTTTACTGGGTGGATGCGCCCCAGAAACAACAGGGTTCGAGATTCGTCCGGTTGCTTTGGCGAGCATTCTGGGATATCTATGCCATTGGGGATGATCGCGACGGGTTGCCTGAACCCCAAACGGCGGATGTCTTTATATTCGGATTCCGCCGTAGCGTGAAAGCACGTCGTGGCATACAAGGCTGGGCGTTGCAATATTGGCCAAAATATCCGTTTCATGGGTGAGCCATGTTGCATCGCCCACGTTGAGAAAGCACCTCGCGGCGAAGTAACCAGGTTCGTAGCTGTATGTTTGGTCACCCACCCCGGATACGCCGAACTCACATACCACATACCGTGGTTGTGAATTAAATCCACCCTGCCCGACGCAACCTCTTCCCGGAGCCATCGATACATAGCAGGTGACCTCCCCAACCTTCGCGGCCCCAGCCCTAACGGAAACCGCTTCAAAAACGCAGGTGGCGAATCCACCGGCGCCCAATCCAGCGCAGCCAATGTGACATTTTCCCCTTCTGCCATCAGGGATTCACACAGACGCATAACCGAGTAAGAAGGCCCGCTGGCTTCTTCGGAGATAGCGGGAACGGTGTGGATGGTGCGCATCAAACACCATTTCTCATGTGATATTGCTTCATAGCCAATCTTTAGATTGCTTGCCAGAATCACCTGGCCGCGTTAAGACCGTGCCGACAACGAACTTACCAGGAACGATCCCCACCCGCATGAATTGGTGAAGAACCGGGCCACAGGCAAAGGCATCATCTCGCTGGCCATACGTTTCAGACTACCTGAGGGCAGCGGAAAAAGCTCCATCTTGCTCCCGTAAATTTGAATCGCATCAACGTCAAGGTATTCCGCCGCAAGGGCCCGCCATTCCGCCGCTGAGTAATAGCGAGCGATAGCGCCGTCGGTTTGGAACTGCACTGTCTTGTGCAGCGATTTTGTCTTGAAGACACCACCGCGCAGGACACCGTGGATCAGTCCGCCAATCAGATAATAGTTCCACGCATTGCGATGATAGACCATTGTCACCGAGCGACCGCCCGGTCGAAGCACGCGGGCGATTTCGCTCAGTACCCTGCGGGTGTCCGACGAATGATGGATGACGCCCCAGGACCAGACAAAGTCAAAGCTGCTATCGGCAAAAGACATCTGCTCGGCGTCCATTTGCAGGACATTGCCGGCAAGCCCGAAACATTTCAACCGCTCGGAGGTGTTCTTGACGGCATAATCGGTTAGATCGATCCCGGTGAAGGATTTCGCATGGCGGCTCAAGAGCGAGGCATGGCTACCGCTTCCGACGCCGATCTCGAGCACGTCCTGATCCCGCAGCCGGTCGAAATCGATAAGCGGATCAAACGGAATCTTTGTCCACGGCATAAACTCGTGCACATTGGAAAAAAATCGCCGGTCGATCTCCTCATAAAACTCTTTGCTGAATTCCGGATAGCCGATATCCTGGTTCCAGTCATAGCGCATCGGGTGGCACTGCCACCACGTGCGGTTCGACTCCTGCCAGCACTTTTGCTGTTCAGGGCTCACTGGAAGTGTTGTTGGACCACTAAAATCCTCCGGCGCGTTTTCATTCGAGTATTTCATAACAGCACTCCCTCTCTATGAACCGACAGCCACATCAATCTTGAGCCTCGGCGTTATCAATGCAAACCAGGCTTTTTTCGAGCCCACCCAAGACTCCCTCGCATTCCTTGACTGCAAGCAATCGCATCAGGCTGCGCATTACATTCTCTATTCTGCCCACGCCCGTGCCTACTTCCATTAGCACCAGCATACACTCGTAGAAAAAGGTGTAGGCTCCGATTGGTCGCCGTATTTGCTTTTATCCAATGCGCCCGAATGTCATGTCTTCTTACAACCGCGGTATACTCCGGGCCGGTAAGGAGGGAACCGCCAACATAACTCGGGGCGGTTAAAAATTGTAAGCTTTACCCCCTCCATAGTCAAGGTCGCGCTCCGATCTGCTCTCCGATCAGTCTTACCACCTCCGCCGCGCGCGCATCAAGGGAATATGCGGGCACAGCTCTTCGATGCGCGGCATCGGCGAAGCGACGCCGCTCCTGCTCGATGGGCAGAAAGCGAACAATCAAATCAGCAAGCTCCTCCGGAGAATCGTACATAGGGACCTCGGTCTTCTCATCGTAGATCGTCTGCAAATAGTCCGTACGACGGTGCAGAAAAAAACACTTCCCCGCAGCCAGTTCGTAGGTCCGCGAGGTGTCCTCATCACCTGGTTGCCTTTGGCCATTGATAACAACGTGGCGATTTACAGGCGCTAGGCAGATGCGTGCTCCGCGCAGCCATTCAATGTAACTACGCCCCGAAATTGGCCCAACAAAAGACCAAGCCTTAGGATAAAGCGTGCGGCATTCTTGCCAGCCGCTGCCTCCAACCCCGACCGTAATTTCGCTGTCGCCCAAACTCGCGGCGAGTTTTGTCATCCACTCTCCGTACTCCGGGCGCCAGGTCGCGATCATTCCGATGTCGTAGCCATATTTGACCGGCTCGCTCGCGTCCAGGTGAACATGGGGATTGTAGCCATGCGGCACAAATACACACGGATTGTCATACCCGTACAACGTCTTCCAGAGTTGCGGGTGGAATGGTTTCGTCGAGATTACGAGATCATATTCCGCGATCGCTCGCCGGTGCCTTGCGCCATATGCGTGAGGAGAATAGTCCGGGTAAATATTCACAATTGCAATTCCTCGTGCCCTAATCTCTTTAAGGAAATCCGCACTCAACGAATGGCCTTTGTAGACGATCAACACGGACGGGCGAAACCGATCTACCTGTCGCCTGATCTCCGCATACAGCTCGCGCCGGTAGGCCGGCGCCAAAAACCGGTTGACGCCGCGAAGAAACAGCCCTTTCACCTTTGGAAACAACGCGTCCTCACTAATTTCAATGAGCGTGATTCCGGATTGCCGCTCCAGCGCCTCCTTCAAGCTCCGCGCGCAGGACCCTTGCCAAGACTCACCAAGGAAAAGGATTTTCATGTCAACTCGAGCACACACAATATCATGCAACCTCCCTATATTAAGCAGTTAGTTGGCGCGAAATGACAAGACGCGCGACAAACCAAATCACGACAAAGGTCAAAAATCCGCCCACGTAGCTAGCGGCCACCCAGGTTTCGACGTAGCTCCCCCAAATTGCCACTGGCACGGCAATCAGGAAAAACGCAGGATCCCGCCCGGCCAATGCAAGTTGCCAGCGGCGCGTGAACCATCCAATCTCCAGTCCTAACAGGATGGATACCAACGCAAGACCTAGCGGGCCATAGTTCCAATAGGCTTCCGCGGAATAAGTCGGGGCTAGGTTGCTGCTGGAGTCAGCAATGTTCTGGTATTGGGCATGAAGCCCGGCACCGAAGCGCGTGACATTCGGCTTGTCAGGCCAGAATACTCGAGGGATCAAGGCAACCCAGAAGTCGTCCAGGCTGTTTCCAGCCTGCCCGTTTTCGTACTCATTTACTAGATAGCCCTGTATGGAAGCCACGGAAAATCTCGTCATGACCATCGACGACTCCTCACTGTCAGAGTCGGCAATTCCGAGGCTGCCGAAGCCTACATCTGAAAGGATTGCGAGGCGAGTGGCAACCGAATTCTTTGCCTGATCGTAGTCGATATGTGCGCGTCCGAATTCGACTACCGGGTTTATGACTATGAAGACGGCAGACAATATTATCAAGGTCATCAATATGTATTTTACGGTTTGCCGGGTAATCCACGTAGCAACGAGTAAAACCAGTACAGCCGATATGACCTGAAATTTACTGAAGCTAAGAAGCCCATTCAAGATTTCCAAAAAAAATACACAACTGGCAATTAACCGCAGATGCCGGCCAATGGACCGCCATAGCATACCTAGAAGTAAAAAACAGAATGGGATAATTAAATAAAGCGTTGAAACCATACTGCGCAAAACAAGACTTTCCGCCACTGGAAAAAGGACAAACTTTAGCCCCACCCCAACCGCAGAAATGGCCACGACAAGCGGAAATATCTTTAGCAGAATTCGAACAATATTAGCCGGCAGCATGCCCTGGCGGACAGCCTTCACCCCACGCATATTGGCTGCCTTCACCCCACGCATATTGGCTAAGGGATAAGCTACGGCAAGCACGATAAAAACCGAGCACGCGTTTAGCAGATTGATGCGAACGAGGTCACGATAAAGTATATATTCAGAAAAGGAGTGGACAGATCCCGGTTCGGGGTACAACCCTCCCACTACAATCCCCACTCCAAAGAAAATGCCGGACCCAAGCACGAACCAAGCAATTGTAGCGAAAGCTCCTCCGCACCGAACCATCAAAAGAAACGATAGCAGAGCTCCAAGAGAGAACAGGGTGGGTGCCGACAGAATCATCGCCAAAGATGTCGGCTCCAACTGAAACATGTACAGGGCCAAGAACAGGAATATGGCTGCGTTTGCAAGCGCGACGCGATAAGCAGCTCGCCATTCTTTAGCCTGCGCCATTGGCGCTGACCCGAAGGCAGCTTTGGCTGGACTATTGTGCAACACTGTTAATCTCCATTTGGCGTGATCCTATAGAAAGCTACCAAGCGCTTGATACGACTGGGTCGCCAAGTGCTCAAGCCTTCGCCACCAACATGCGCCGCAGCCGGGTTTAACAGCCTGTTAGAGCGCACAACGAATGACACTGAAGTGCTTATCATAGACTCAGACCCCGAACCCATTCACGTAAACGCCTGGCCGCGGGCCTTAAACGACGCAGAAACGGTCCGACTAAAGGATAGTGTTCAATCCTCTCTAAACGCCTGGCTCGCACCACACATGGATTAAAACTACGTGCAGCCCCAAGGTGGTTGAAGCTGGGCGCTTGCGCGATAGCAGTCACCCGCCACCGTTTCTGGCAAGCCACCCTCTGCTGATAATCAAGTTCCGTATCGGTCATTGACACACCTTCCCGGTAAGGGCCGATGTCCTCGCAAAACTGCATACGCTTCACGTGCGGCTGATCCGAGTATGGCCGAGCACCACAGTCCCGCTTCTGGGGAATCATGTCGTTCTTGAAAACCAGATACCGCGTTCCGTCTGTAAGGCAACGCACTTCATGATCAACACAAGGCGTCTGATCAGTGAGTTGGACGATACCGACATCACAATCTGTTTGCAGTATTTCCAAGGCCGTGGAGAAAATCGTTCCATCTCCAACGAACTCGCAGTCATCCTGAATTTGAAGAATGTAGCTTCCCGATGCGACAGCAATACCTTTATTGCAGTTTTTTCCCAATCCCCCGTTTGCACCAGCAAGAACATGCTTGTGAAATGGCAGCGATTGAATGCGGGAAAGATGCTCCGCATTACTCGCGTCGTCTGAGACAATGAATTCTACGCGGAGACTTCCAAAGTCCATTCGATCTCGAATAGCCTGGAAAGCGATTTCTAACAGGTCGGAGCGATTGTGCGTTATGAACAGGATGGATATATCCACATCCACGAGTGGCAAGGGTTCCTGTTCACGCATTACCGAATCTCGATAACTTTCTAAGTTCATGCAATATTCCATTTTTCCATCCGGGCAAGCAAATTAGCCAGACGAGGCCACAATAGGTGACAAAGATTGCGCAAAGGCTCCAGATGTGAAGCTCCGGACCCACGCTTCGCAATACCGCTAGACTACCTGCCAGCATAACCAGCAGCATTAAAGATCGTAAGTTATGGCGCGTGCCGACACTGTGACCGAGTACTTTCCCAATCCATACGAGCACCAAAACCGCCATTCCGATCTGGGTTGCGCTACGCGCTACCGCAGCGCCTTCGATGCCAAAACGTGGGATCAAAATAAAAGCGGCACCGTACAGAAAAACGGCGCCAGCAATGGTTACATCGCGCGCAAACTTTCCGTTTGTCGCTGCCTGGATGACCAAATGCGCACAGCCACTCGTCAACCCCAAAGCCCCTAATGCGAGTATCAAAACCAGATTTGAACTCGGAAGAAATTTCTCGCCAAACAACAGCGTTACAATATACGGTGCAAAGCAAATGATGAATCCTGCAGCAAGCCCCGCAATTAACATCAACAGATTGGTAACAGCACTGGAAAACTGTGCTAATTCATTTTTATTTCCATTATCCCATGCACGCGCAATTTGTGGCCAAAGCGCTCCTGTCAATAGTCCTACCCCTTGGTTAATGATTCCCGAAAGCGTGAGACCAATGGAATAATATCCGACCGCCCCTTCGCCGAGATAGCCCTTAATCATGGGGATCTCTCCACGAGCCCAAACGAGGGAAGCGACAATAGATGTCACCCACGCGTTCGTCGCATACCGGAATATCTGATCGGAATGCATCTTCGCAAGCGCAACCGGGCGTGATATAGCACCCCCGCTTCGGATACTAATAGCGAGAAAAATCCCTGCTGCTATGTTGGCCGCCCCCATAACGACCAATACCTCAAGTAGATCATCTCTCCCTTGCAGCAGTGCCAGCCCGGACAGGACTGCGATGACGAAAATTGCTGACGAAGCGGCGTTCCGTTTGTACTGAAAAAGACCTTGGGCGCGTGCGCCGAGAAGCGCCGAGAAAGAAGTGGCTGCGGCCCAAAACGTAATGGCAGCGACCCCCGCCAAATTGCGCAAATCGGAAAATAGATAAGCCGACAAGGCTGCAAAACAACTGGTCAGCAGGACTGCCAACACGCCAGCCCGAAAAAACCAATGATTGAAGCCAGGCAGTTCCTCAGCCTCTTTGCCGACGGATTGCGGGAAGAAACGTGTCGCCACACCACTAAGGCCAAAGGAAAACACCATGAAAGTCATTTCAATTAGCCATTGCACAAACACGAACAAGCCAAATGACTCAGGGCCAAGTCGCCTCGCAAGAATCACGACAATGGCCATACGGCCTAGTGTGAGCGTGATGCTGCCTGCCGCCCCCCAGGCTGTGTTGCGTAAGAGAGTCAATCGTTAACCTTTAGCACAATTTTTACGTAGTAGTTCCAAATGGTGCAGGCGGCTTCCAGCACTTCAAGCTTGTCGGTGGCGTATTGCTTGCTCCTTCTGGATCGCAAGATCATGAGGTCCGCGCATGCCAACTGTCTTCTTTACGAAGGAATACGACATCGTATTGATGCCGATCAGCTACAGGTCGATTTATCAGGCGCAATTTAAATTTGGAAAAAAACGTCAACTTTGGGAGATATGCCTCAAATCCATTAACTAGCATCAATTCGAATAATTCATCTGCAGAACCTCCTGTGGTTCTCAGCCATTCATCTGTAACCTCAATAAGGAATCCCGTTCGCGCGCGTTTTAGCAAAGACTTAAACCCCTTTAGCACCCGCAATTCGTAACCTTCCACATCCAATTTCACTAGTACCCAAGTGTCTTCAGGTAAGTCACTGATGAAACGGTCACCGCAGAGCACATCAACCCTCGTACCACTTGCACCAATGTGCCGCAAACTGCCCGTACCGGAATGGGCGGAAGAATTAAGAGTAGCCTTCCCTTCCTCGTCTCCTAAAGCATGCTTGTGAACAAATACATTGTTGATCCGGTTAACTAGTAAAGTATGACTCAGTCGATCTGCGACAGTTTTATTGGGCTCGAACGCAAGAACCTTGCCCTCAGACCCAACTACTCTTGAAGCCGTTAACGTCAAAAAACCCAAATTCGCCCCAACATCGATGAAGCAATCCCCTCTGCGTAGAAGATCCAAAACAGTGGCTGTTGCATCAATTTCATAAAAACAGCCCAAATAATAGGCCAATCGTTC
This sequence comes from Bacteriovoracaceae bacterium, assembly GCA_035576105.1. Lineage (GTDB taxonomy): Bacteria > Bdellovibrionota > Bacteriovoracia > Bacteriovoracales > Bacteriovoracaceae > Peredibacter. The sequence continues at coordinate 6,806 of DATLXA010000009.1, read as the reverse complement.
CATCCAATCATCCAGCGCAAGTTCTATTTGATAGTTATGTGGAAACAACTTCTTTTTTTTCACCTCTCCAAAATATCCACCCTGTTGGTAAGAATTTCCGGCCAGATGCATATAAAACCTCAACTTCCACCAAGGCGGGAAAATTCGAATAACCGGTGCAACCAAGGAAATTATTTTGCTCCGAAATTTATTGTCTAAATTTTGCATTTAAGTACCTGTATAGGGAAGCGGAAGTGTGTTAAAGACATGAAACAGCCTCGACTATATTCTCAAGATTGGCGCTCTGGCTTTGCCTCATGCATGGCATTGGATGCATCGAATTCCATAAGGCGATGGGAAAACCATTGGCGCGCGTCACGATGCACGAGCACATAGTTTCCTTCAAAAAACCTTTCCATCTCAGGGTGCCACTCCGAGTAGAACTCGATGAATCCAGGCGTGACTTTTCCTACACCGTAAGGCAAGTCCGCGATGAGATCAAAAACGTCTTTCAAGAAATTGCGGGAATAAACCCACCGATGGTTGTATTCAAACTGAAGTACGCGGATGCGCTCGTGCCGAAGACTATCCTGAGCTCCACGCAATACTTCCATATCGTGACCTTCGGTATCACATTTGAGCAGGTGAACCATCACGATATTGTTTTCCTGGAGATAATGATCGATCGTATCCTTGGCGATGACAAGCGACTGCGTGTAGACCGACGACGAACCTTGATGCAATGAATTGGTCCCAGCGCCATCGCCTACCACGAAGATGCTATCGCTCCCTTCCGAAGAAGACATAGCTAAGCACACCACCTCAACGGAAGCGGCGCGTAGGTCATTCTGTGCCCTATTCAGTAGACGCTCGTAGGTCGATGGAACCGGCTCGAACGCGTGGACATCCAATTGGCTCAGACACCCTAGATGCTCGGCGACTCCAAGCAAGGAATGCAGCCAATCACCGATATTGGCGCCGACGTCGAACACAACGACCCGTCTCATATTGCCGCGGCACGCGTCCAGCACACAGGACTGCACCCATTCCTCGCCGTTCTCCCCAATACGATTCAGCACGTCGTTACGCGCGGTCATATAGATCCATCTACCAAGCCGGTAAAGGCTTGGGCGCTCGAGCAACCTCACGCCATAGGAGGCAAGAAGAAGAAACAGATTACGTATCACTTATATTGCTTCCACGCTGTATATCTGTGCCTGCCTCGGGGAGACCCATTGCATCGGTTCGATCAGCAGGATGTGACACCATGTTCGATGCCCGAAGTATCACAACCAGACTTGCGGAGAACACGCGAACAGCCCCTGAGAAATAGGCATAGCTGATCAGTGGGCCGACAATCAGACGAATCGCCTTGGCGGAGAGGCGTTTGCAGATCCGCAAGACTCCTGCACCACGGAGCGGAACGGACGGCTCCTTCAGGCGTTCTACGTTAAAGCCTGCTTGCGTCGCAAACCATCTAATTCTCCCAGAACCCATCGCCGTTACATGCGTAATGTCATCGTGCTGATAGGCTCGCCCGAAAGGCGAGTCGCCGTTGGGAAAACTTATGACTAGGACTGCTTCCGGCTTAAGCAACATATGGATTTCTTTCAGAACCCCGGGAATTTCGGGGGCTGGAACATGTTCCAGTACATCGAAGGCCACAGCCAGGTCAAAAGCGTGGTCACCGTAGCGATCCCGAGCTTCCGCAAGCGACACAACTGCATCGAAACCAGCTTCGAGTGCCTTCGTGACAAGTACCGGACTCAACTCGACACCTACACAATCATGACCGCGCTCGCGACACCAATCCAGCAGGGAGCCGTTACCAAATCCCAACTCGATAACACGTGCTTTTATGTCAGTAACGAAAGGCCCGAGTTCCGCATCGCAATAAGCACGCTGATCCACACTCGGTTTTCCGAAATCTATTTTGTCCCAACCCTTCCATGCGGAATACTCGTCGTGTGAGATAATCCTCATAATCCTTGCCCCTATTGCGCACCTAATGAAACATTGAATATCGATTCTTTGTGAACAGGCCACGTGCTTTGTTTTCGGAATAATTCACAGCCGTCTGCCTCATACGCTCAACCGTTTCCATACAACTTCAGCGAAAAATTCGCCTCCCACTCTACTGAAAGTGGTTCAACCATCGGCCTGTTCAGGTTTGCGTGCCTCTTAAACAATTTTGGATCATGAATGGAGCGCTCGATCCGATTCAAAAACTCAACTGAGTTACATCACCATCATGCAGACTTCGCGTTGCCTGACTGAAGCAAGCTTTCAAAATACTCAATGGTTTTCATCAACCCAATCTCCAGCGAAACCGTCGGCTCGAAAATTTTCGTAGTCATGACCGTAGGTCAGACTCCTACGTTCGTCATAGAACGACTTATACTTATCAAGGTATGGTGTTTTCATCTGTGAGTTTGTCTATGTTCATAAGAATTATTCTGTTGCGGGTTTTCAATAACCGTATCCACGAGCTGCAGTAATCTCGTGGTAACCGCTTCACTGTTCCATGGCCCATTTCGGACAAGCGCTCGGCCACAATCACCAAGACTTGTAATTGTCTTACGATCGCGCCATGCCCGTTCAATGCCTGACGCAATCGTTCTGGGTTCATTGTCTTCCAAAACATAACCGGTCAAACCATCCAAGACGAGGTCAGTAGCAGCGCCTACCCAGTATGGGCAAATTACAGGCACACCCTCAGAAAGCGCTTCATTTACTACCAACCCCCATGGCTCAACATTCGAGGTAAGAACAAACAAATCAGCCCGAGAGTAGGCTTGCGCAACTTGGTTGCTGGGGATGGCTCCGTGAAAAGCAACTATTTCTGTCAGGCCGAGTTTCTCGGCAAGGGTCTTGAGGTTGTTTTCCTCACTTCCGGTTCCGTAGATATCGAGTCTAAGTGCCCCACGCAACTCTGGTCCAAGCAGTGACACAGCTTCCAACAGTTTGTCAACAGCTTTAATTGGTTCGAGCCTGCCGAGAGAGATGATCGTGAATTTTTCTGAATCCTGCCTGCATCTTGGAGCACCAGAGCCATCCTCATTCGTCAGCAGCGCAGGATATGCCATGTGGTAGAGCTTTTTCTGCACTCGCTGCTTACCTAGAAACCAAATCCAATAATCCCTGTTTCTGCTACCGATATACAGTAGCCGTGTCGCTCGAGAAAATATGGGCTTGAGCAGTAATTTTTTAAAGAAACGTTTTAGGCTTGATTGGCCCCACACGTCCAGCAGATTGGTATCTGACCAGAAATAGAATTTGAGCCTAGCCAAAAAAGCCCATATAAGGGTGCAATTCGTAAAACGGTCGCCGTAACCCGCGAGAATAACCAATTCTGGTTTGCTCTTCACCAAACTGACCAGAAAGGATAACCAATGGCCGAAACCCTCAAGCAATTCTGATGAATCAGGCAAGCCCCCACGCTCGTATAATCTCTGCATGTCACTCTTGTCATTTATGACATACAAAAAATGAACGACGCCTGGTCTCAACCTTTCTATTTCGCAGTGCATTGCGCGAGTGTAATGGGCTGGGTAACAACCGATCCAGAGTACTTCGCAATTGCCGATGTTGGATACCCTGTCGCTCATGGTAGCCCTGCCTCGTGTTTGGCTTTAAATACTCTCCCCCGATAGAGCTGCAAATATTCACTCGCGACCGAAGCAGGGGAATGGCGCGCTGCGTTCCTGTACCCTTTGTCCACCAAGAATTTACGGTAGTCTTGACTGCTCAGTACGGCAATGATGCCTTTGCGTATAGATTCAATATCGTGTGGATCCACAAGGCATGCAGAATCGCCAGCCACATCACACATGGGCGAAATATTCGATGTGATAACTGGCCGTCCCACTACCTGCGCCTCGATAATGGGCAGCCCGAAACCTTCATGTAGTGAAGCGAAACAAACCACGTCGGCACGTACATACTGCATAAATACTTCCTCATGTGTAAGGTGGAAGTGGCATTCATATTCGATACCGGTTTCAGTAAGTTTGGAAACAAGGTCATTGTCCAGGGGCCCCATGATCACTAGGCAACAGGGAACACCCCTCAGCGCTTCGATAACGCGAGACAAATTCTTGTGGGGCATTGTTCCAACTTGAAGTATCCGGGGTTTTACTTGATCAAACTGTTGTGGAGTTTTTCTGAAAACCGCGCCATAGCAATTTGTTATCACCGTAACCTTGCCGCGTATACCGAGATGTTCCTCTATGCGGATGCGCGTTTCCTCTGAAACGGCCGTAACCAAGTGGGCATAACGGATCGGCAGCATAAACCAGACCCATTTGTAAATCCATTGCTTCAGGCCGGTGAGATGTAGCAAGAGCCCAATATCGTGAACGGTAAGCACGGTTTTCTCACGCGGCAGTAGCAGCAAGAGGTAATTGATGTCACCGGTCACATGGTAAATATCAGCATCTAACTGCCGCAGTCGCCATGCATCTAAGAGAACCCTGCCACGGTCTCCGACCTCATATTCTACGACCTCGACTTGCTTATCCAATTCGCCTGCAACGGTGTGGAAAAGCTCTTCGATACTGTAAGCCCCTACGCGGGGCTTGCGGTAGATCAGAACAACTCTCAACGCTATACCCTCTTTCCGCTGCTGGAATTATTGATCACAAAATCGGCCCACGATCGAAGGCCACGAGCAGGCTTGCTAACGCATCCATCGTCCCCATCCAGCAGCCACTCTCTCACAGGAGTGGAGAACCCAGTCTTTTCACGATTGAGCACTACGTCAGGTAAGGGTACAGACGGGGTGGAGGCCATATCCCGCTTGGTAGTGGGGTAGCCCGCCACATTCAGGCTTGTCACCGTTTTAAATAATTCAATATCAACGAGCGGGACACGTATCTCCAGGGAATGGGCCATGCTGGCCCAGTCGGTGTCTCGCAGGAGCTGATTACGCATGTACCAGACGGTTTCCAGCGCCGTGACTTTTAGATGGGCATTGTCCGTGCCTTGGGTTGTTTGTTCCAAGTGCGCCAGTGTTTGCAGCTCATTCCACCCCTCGCGCACCATTTCGCCATCCAGCAATTCCGGTAGTTCCCAAGGCATATACAGGCCGCGCCGCAGCAGGTAGGCACCACCGTAGGTGCCGCCATATTCCAGCAAGCCGGCGTATTTGGGGGAGGTAAAATGTTTGAGGATGGTGCCTGAGAGAGTGCGGAAGCCTTTCCCCAGAGATGGAATGGACTGAAAAGGCCCAAGTGCTTTGACCATGCGCGGTATCTGTTGGAAATAGGAATAGCCCCCGAACAACTCATCCCCGCCCAACCCTGAAAGCACGACTTTAAGGCCGGCATCCACTGCCGCTTTGCTGACGAAATAGCCGTTTATGCCGTCTATCGAGGGTTGATCCATCGCGTCCAGTAATTTGTTCAAGTTGTCACGGAAATCCGCCTTCGCCACCCATTGGGTCTGGTGTGCCGTGCCATAGTGATCGGCAATAAGGGCGGCCAGCGGAGTCTCGTCATTTTCGGTTCCACGGTATTCATGAAACCCCAGGGTAATGGTGCGCAGATCGCTCTGTCCTGCTTCTGTCGCGAGCGCGGTGATTGTGGTCGAATCCAGTCCGGACGAAAGAAATACTCCGACGGGCACATCCGCAACCATGTGATGCTCCACGCTGTCCTTAAGCGCAGTGTGCAGGCGCTCACGCCTCTCATGCTGGCTAATTTCTGTTGCTGGTTCCTTGGCTCGGGAGAATTCATCGGAAATTTTGAAAAACCTAACGGGTTGATGCGCCCCGGCGTTATTGACCCACATATATGAACCCGCAGGGAGGGCGCGGACACCTTTATACAAAGTGTATGGCTCGGGTACAGAGCCCCAAAGGAAAAATCCGACATGACCGGCAGATTCGGGGGAGGTGTCAACTCGGCCGCCTTTCAGTAGCGCCTTTACCTGAGAGGCGAAGCGGAAAGTATTGCCATCGTTCGCGAAATATAGCGGCTTGATGCCGAACGGATCGCGCGCGAGAAACAGGCGGCGGTTTTTCGGATCCCAGATGGCGAAGGCATACATGCCGCGCAAATGGTGCACCATGTCGGCACCATGTTCGGCGTAAAGGTGCAATAATACTTCGGTATCGCTGGCGGAGCGGAAACGGCGGCCCTTTCCTTCCATCTCCCTGCGCAGTTCCCGGTAGTTATAAATCTCACCGTTAAAAACCACTTGCAGCGAGCCGTCGCCGTTCGCCATGGGCTGTGCACCGGCATCGCTTAAATCAATAATCGAAAGCCGTCGATGCGCCAACCCGACGCGATGATCCGCGGACAACCATAAACCCGATCCGTCCGGGCCGCGGTTAACCATGGCATCACGTATCTGGAGTAACTCTATCTGATCAACCGGAGGTGCAGAGTCACGGTAAGCGAGTATGCCTGCAATGCCACACATTTATTTCACCACCAGGTCAGGGTTCGGAATGTGAGGCAGGACTCCGAATTCACAAACCAGATCGAATTCATCGTTCGAATAATTAAGCTGATTTGCATCTCCCTCGACCAAAATATCCTGCGAGATACCAGCTTTATAAGCTTGTCCCCTCAACGCATCTACCGGTTCTGCACCAACAACGATAAGCTCTGGATGATGTTCTTGAAGAAATGCAATAACCCGGCCTGTTCCCGCACCGACATCCAGAATAGATTTAATATTATTAGGACTTTCTCAAAAGTCAGAAACGAATTAAAATTTTGGCGTGAAAACAACGCGCCAAATGTATTGTCAATATTTGTTAGTCAGCCAAATCAACTACACTTGTACAAATTTGGCAGAGCATTTTGAAAACTTAGACCATA
>DATLXA010000008.1:0-1969 GCA_035576105.1 Bacteriovoracaceae bacterium | reverse complement strand
CCGCCAAGCTCCTTCAGCCGATTGTCGTCGTAGCTCGACGAGCCGTTCAAACGCTGTTGTAACACAGCAGGTAGGCCCGAGTACATCCCCGTCGCGAAGTCACGTTTTGGGGTATCCACGTTGCTGTAGAGAACTGCTTCTCCTCTGTCAGGAGAGCGACCTATTCTCTTTTTTATGTCTGCTTTAGCCTCCACTTGGATGCCTGAACTCTTGACCGTCCACCGCGGTGCAGTGAGATCGGCGACCAGCTCTGGGTCAGGAGGTAGAAGCGTCTGAACTGGATTCTCTGGATCCAGAGCCTCGCGCATCCTCCAGTGGAACTCTGCCCTGCGATTGCTGAACTTGAGCATCTGGCTCTTGTCTTTGCCCGTCGACTGAGCAGCACCGTTTAAGGGGACGGTGTGGATGTTGTTTTCGTTGAGGGAGTCAAGGACAGAAGTTCCAATTGCTGCGACATCAAGTTGGACAGGCGCACTATGCTTACGGTGTTGCAGGATCTGGGCCGCAGCCAGATTACCGGTGTTGACATCGACGCCTTTGCTAACGATGAGAGGGGCGACAATTCGAATGGAGGGACCGTCGTGGCGGCAGGCGATAACCATCTTGTCCTTGCCAACAGATCCTGTAGTTCCCCCCATGTTACCTCCTCTGGCAGCATCAACTCCCATCGCCGCCATTTCCGGCCAGCGGAAGTCCGCTTTGCTCGTGTGCTCAATGTACCTCTCCTGGGCCAGTTCCACCCAGCGCGTGGGGATTAGTTGCTTATCGTCGTCCTCTACGCCGGCCATGAAGTCGCCTCTCAACATCTGTGAGCGCAGTGGCTCGGGTAGCATCTGCAGCTGCTGCATGTATCCCGTCGCCATATAGTAAGGGTTATCGGTCACCCTAGCCGTGATGAAGGTGCGACTCTTGGGGCGGATGATGTCTTCGGCTTGGTGGTGGGAGGGGTTGAAGTCGTAGATGGGGATGCCTTCGGCGATTACAAAAGGTGCAGGCCCTTCACACTCGTAGTCCTGATTATCTCCGACAGTAGTGAACCAGCGGATCTCTCCATCCCTAGCAGGGTTGGGGTGAGTTCGATCAAGCCATGGTGCGAAGAAACGAATAACCCATCTGCCCTCGGCAGTTGTTGGTGGGTTGAAGGTAAGCAATACTCGACATCTCTGGCTGGGGTCATCACTTCTTGTCCATCCCATAGTATAACGAACGTCATATTCTCTCATCTGGGTACATTCATCATAACATTTTAGGTCGTGATCGCGACCTTGCCACTTCTCATGGTCATTAGGATCTTCCAATCCACCAAATTCTATGAGCCTTCCATCGTACTTCCACTCACTATTCTGTGAAGAATACCCATCAGAGTTACCAATCATCTTGCCGAAGTCTTGTACAAACTTACGGGTCTGGTTTTTATTCTGACGGAAGATGACTGAACGCTTGTGTTCTGTTAAGGCTAGGCCACTGATTAGGTAAGTCTTGCCTCCTCCCGCCGCGCCGCCATAACCGATGATGTCTGCGTCGGTAGTGTAGGCTTGGAACTGCGGCCCAGGGATAGGGAAGAAGATCCTCGGGTCATGAGCGAGGAGCTGCGTGATCTCGCGCTGCTCGCCCTCAGTCAGCTCGTAGCTGTCATCCTCGACTATCTCAACCTTCACGATACAGCTGCGCGAAGAACGTCTTGACCTGGGCGGGCGGGGGAACATTCCAGCTTGACCACACCGCGTTCGGCACTCGAATGAACACCGCGCTCGTCTCGCCAGCCCACATCGGAACGTGCCACTCGGCGCACTGCGCTTCGGTCATCAGATAGACGTAGCTGTCAAAGGCCGTGCGTTGTGCTGTCGTTGTCAGCTTGGCGCGAAGGTCGGAGCGCAGGGCTTCGTCGATCCGCACCAGCACGGACGGCGTCGTCTCGGTGACGCCGCCCGTTCCGTCAGGATTGGGCTGAGTGGTGTAGCGCCACGGG
>DATLXA010000007.1:0-36685 GCA_035576105.1 Bacteriovoracaceae bacterium | reverse complement strand
AATTAAACAATTAAACAATTAAACAATTAAACAATTAAACAATTAAACAATTAAACAATTAAACAATTAAACAATTAAACAATTAAACAATTAAACAATTAAACAATTAAACAATTAAACAATTAAACAATTTTCGAGTTTTATGGAATCAGAAATCTTTTTGAATAAATTATAATATCCTACAATTTTCGTCCCAGCGTCTAAGAAATTCTGAATTTGATTAGTACTCATCAACGGAAAGTACGACATTACAAACCTTTGCTATGAAACTACACTAGAGAATTAAACTCGCAGAGCCTATTCATTTTATTAATATCAATTTAAACTGCTCGTAAGAAGGAGAAAGCATGATAGACCATATTGGGATTAGCGTGTCTGACATTAGCAGGAGTAAGAGATTTTACGAACAGGTTTTAAAATCAATCAATTATTCTATAATTATGGATCTCCCTGCAGAAGTAACGGGAAATGTTGCAGCAGTCGGCTTAGGAGAGAATAATAAACCTGATTTTTGGATATCAGAAAGCAAAGGTGATATTCTCTCGAATCATATTGCTTTTACTGTGAAAAACAGAAAGCTTGTTGATGATTTCTACGAAGCAGGAACTCAGGCAGGAGGCAGAGATAATGGGAAACCGGGAATTAGGGAAATGTATCATCCAAATTACTATGGTGCTTTTATATTAGATCTTGATGGTCATAATATTGAAGCGGTTTGCCATCTACCAGAAAAAAACTAGTGTCGAAAAATTTCACAAATCACCAGTTCTCAAGAAATTTTTAAATCGAAAGAATATAACCTTTGAGAATGAGACCTTTAGCAACAAGGTTTTCTCCAAGCATCCTAATGAGAAAACGATTTTTAAGTTTATTGCCTGAACCTTCTTTATTATCGTTTCCAGCAATAGTCGCAAATTCAGTGTAGGAGTCTTGTTCGTTCATCTCATAAGCTTCTTTGAGGGCCTTTCTAGAGGCAGCTCTTGATATCGCATTTTTACTTCTTACATAATCTTCAGGGGTTTCAAGTTTCAATTTGGGGACAGCTCTGCTTTTACCGTTGGGATTTATGGCCACAAAAGTCATATAGGCCAAACCAACTTTTAGTTTCTTTTTTGTTACTGGATCCTCTTTGTATATTTGAACATCAATCTCCATTGATGATCTTCCTACATTTGAGACTCTGGCACTAAGTAGGACGTGCTCACCAGAATAAACTGGCTCTAGGAATTGAATCTGATCAATATTGGCAGTAACTGTCTTCTTCCACTCTGCATAATTCTGGGCACACATGTAGCCCATTTTATCTATCCATGACATCATCACGCCCCCAAAAAGAGTTCCATGGGGATTAATCTCGTCTGGCATGGCCATTTTTCTCGATTCGCAGAGTGATTCCAGTGCGGTTTTCATTTTTTTCATATTACCTCAGATTTGATAATGACCTTACCTGTAATATATCAATAGTTCGTGTTATCCTAAGGTTAAGAAATAATGTGAAAGTAGTATGAAAAAATATCCAAACGTAGAAGCCCTTCTCAGAACAGTACTAGCTTTTACTACAACTCAACACCTCGAAGCTGGGAATAATGGATGCGAGTTGCTACGGCGGCGGAGCTGACGGCAACATTTTAAGCATGTCTTATTTTATGATGTGCCATTCTATTTATTTCAGCTTTCTCCTCAACCGTTTTCGAGTTTTCAGTTTTTGTTTTAGTTATTGCGACGAGACTCAAAGCTCCTAACCCCATAATCATATGAATTGTAAATTGTGTGGTTGTTAGAGCATCTCGATAACCGAAAGCAAATGGAGCGGCTATTAATACTAAGCCTGCGCTCGCATCAAAAGTCATATGGACTCCAATCGGAACTATTCTCGCTAGACAGTAATAATACTTTGTAATCAAACTGTATGTTGCAAGACCGCCTCCTAAGACTAGAAATATATTTCTAGCCGTAGGAATGTTTGAGAATCCGAACAGAAATGGAATCGCTATCAAGGTTGCAGCAATTATGTAATCTATAACATTATGAGTTTTTAGGGATAACATTTGAACCTCCTGGATGGTTAGCTTCTAGAATGCACTCTATCTCTTTGAAGAGCTTGGGTTGGTGCTTCCTATCTAAACTTCTTCTCTTTATCGCTTATAATTTCTACGCAGCTTTCGAATTCATGATGAGTGGAGCTAATCTTTTTTTAACTTACCCTGAACCGTACATTCCTTTAAGCACCTCGGAGAAGCTAAGCTTATAAGGCTTAACACCGGCTTCAATAGCGAAAATCCAGTAGTTTACAGCGATATTTAGATTCGTATTTTCATACAGTTAGGCATAATAATCACCTAATAAGCCATAAAGTTGAGAGATCCCTCAACTTCTGATATAGTGATACCGAGGAGAGTTGGGCGTGAAGGACGTAAATAAGCAGACAGAAGTTTTATCAGAAGCCATTCTTTTTGATCACCAACTCATCCAGAGAATCACGTTCGATCTGATTCACATTAATCAAGGCTGGGACGATGAAAAACATGACTACGCAAATCGAAACAGAAGCTCTTATTCAGCAGCGGACATTGTCGACTTATTTGAGCAGTTCAAATACTACCAAGTCGAATGGCTACTCGGTACAAACAAAAACACAGAGAATATGAGTTTATGAAAAACAAGAACCTGTCTCATGAAGAGAATCAAGTTAACAAAAAAATTGAATCTGGTAAAATCAAGCCAGTTCAAATTCCACGTTTAAGAACCTCTACAGATATTCTCAAATATCAACTCTGCTCTGAGATCATTAAGTACAAAAAAGACAAAGAGCTGCGACAGAATGAAATTGCGATGGCAATTGACGTGAATAAGTCTGAGATCAGCAAGGTATTCTCTTATCAATTAGAAGAATTTTCTACAGAGAGACTTTTGGGCATGGTTGAGGCCCTTATCAAATCTGGTGCTGATATTCGGTTGGAGAGTATTTTTGATGAAGTTAAGAAGAAAGCCGCAGGCCTTGATAAAAAGATTCGCCTACATGGAAAGAATGAAGTTGCACATCTATAATTCTGGTATCTCGATACCACTGAGGAGAAGTCCTTCTTCTTTCCCTGAAAGCTTGTGGAGTCAGACAAATAAGAATCCATGATGCCCGACATACCTATGCCAGTGTTAAAACAACTGAAGGATACACTCTCCTTAGTAGCTCTCACTTAGCAAATGTCAGAGATATTATTAAGCCAAACATTGAATCGAAGGCTCAGATCATAAATCTGGGCGTGAGAAGTCCTCCCCAAAAATCCGAAAGGGGTCAGGATGATAGTGATCGTTTGGAATCTGATGAGATTGAAAGAAAGAGGCTTCCCGCTTATTTCCCGCTCCAGAGAGTGTGGTGGTCTAAATGTCTTGTGTAAGTGATTGTAAAATTTGGTTGCGGGAATAGGATTTGAACCTATGACCTTCGGGTTATGAGCCCGACGAGCTACCAGACTGCTCCATCCCGCGACTGATTGAGACAAGAATTCTTGGAAATCTAAGCATTTATATGCCCGTGCTAACCATTTGTAAAGATAAAACCCGCAATCTTTTAGTCCAGCATAAATAGCTAAATATACTAGGGATTCCTCCGATAATGTCTTTAAGATTACTTTAAAGGATTGTCTAAAATGCAAAATCACATTCAAAAAGATAACGAGCTGGTCATCAAACTTAATACCGAAGAATTATCTCCAGCTCAAATCCGATTGCTCAAAAACATCAATACTCTCCTGATCCATACACTAGCGGCTGAGGACGAAGCAGAGTACTTCGACGCTAGCGCGCAGCTCCTACGTAAAACTGCCGAGCTAATTAAGCAGTCAAGCTTCGTAGAGAAAAACAAATACATGTCTTTCGGCGAACAGGCCGTGGAGTTTGCCATCGACTCACTCAACGAGTCCCTGGAAGAGCTGATGTCTAACGTGGATAACTAGGGCTTCAGTAGATTAAAGATCAGCGGCACGACCTCAACGGCAATCAGTAAAAGAATAATCATCTCCATTGTCTGGTTGCGGGACTCGTTGACCTCGGAGTGAAGCAGCTTGGACACTTCGGCCAGGTTGCCGAGTTTTTCGTTGATGCTCCTTTTCCAGTCGTCGAACCGAAAGCGTTTCGAAGACGCTCGGAAGATAGTCGCAAGATAAAAATCCCCCACCGTCTTAAACGAATTTTCCACGTTCTCCACGATCTCAGAGATCTCAAGGTAGATCTGGCCCGCTTCCTCTGCCAGACGTGAGAACTTATTGGAGAAGATCCCTTTCTTGCGACCCACTACCTCGTTGTAGAGGGTGTTTAGACGCTGATCAAGGAGATCATCGTAGTAGCGCATCTCCAGCAGTTGATTGAGTGCGAACTCGATGACCAGTGGAACGTCCATCGACCCACTCGGCTCGACCACCAGGGCTGCGTTCCAGTCAACCACCACCAGGTCGTCCTTGGAGTACTGGTAGATATTTTCAATGGTGGATCTTTTTATGGAATCAGAAAGGATTTCTTTGGATTCGGCGAGGATCAGGGCGGGGACATCTACCCGGTCCACTAAGGTCGAGAGGGGTCCGGTGAAACCATCGAACTCCTGAACCAGGTAGGTCACGTAATCTTCATTCATGATCCATTCGTTCAGAACCGGGATAGCATGTTTAATATCATTTTGGAATTCTTTTGCCTTCGAGCGGGCCAGGACCTCGATCTCGTTATCATTCTCGATCCAGCTCGCGATCTTCACCAACTCGAACCAGGAGGTACCTTCGACGATCGGGATTTGAAAGCATAATGAGACGGTTCCGAAGTGCCAGACCTTGGCCACCAGTTCCGCCGCGACGCGGGCGTCCTGCAGGCCAATCTCGAAGCTCCCGAGCTGCACGGAGACGGGTGACCGGGAGATGATGAGTGACATGTTGTGTTTTCGATCGAGCTTGAAGCGCTCCTTGAGTTTTTTATCCTCGAAGAGGGCTTCAACTTTCTCAAGGTCAATCTCAGAGCCGATGTCGAAGACCCGGTAGACTAAGATTTTCCCTTTTTTGATTTTGATATCCATAGACTCATCTCATTAGAGATTACTTTCTCATAGTTTTAGCGAACCTGACGGCCTTATCCTGAGCTTCGGCATCGACCCGGAGGGTTGCCTCTTCCTCAGTTTGACGCTGTTTGAGCTCTTTTATAGATGCGACTGTTTCGTAATAGCTTTCCTTACGGAAACCCTGGAACTTCTTATCGTCCGCGGGCCTTGCTGTCTGAGAAACAATCTTCGCGACCTTCCCTGCGTTCAAGGTTTTCTTGGCAGAGATGAACTTCCGTTGAATCACTTTCTCACCGTGTTCATTGAGCCCCAGGGCCCGCAGGAGCTCCTTGCGTGTGGTGAACATGTACTGACCCACAGGCAGTGTTTGAATGTTGAGTCCTTCGATCGCGACCCGGCGGAGCTTATCAACGGTGAGGTCAACGGCTTCACAGATTTTCCTGATCTCTCGGTTCTTCCCTTCATTCAGGCGGAACTCGAGCCAGGTTTTGTTGGGAAGCTGTTCGATCACCCGGATAGACTTTGGCTTCAGGAGACCGTCCTCAGTCATCACGCCGCGTTTGATCTTTGAAAGGAGGGCTTCGTTCACGTGGCCAAAGACTTTCACCTCGTAGACTTTCTCAACTTCGTACTTCGGGTGCATGATGATGTTGGCGAGGTCGCCGTCATTGGTCAGGATAAGGAGCCCTTCGGAGAGGTAATCCAGGCGGCCCACTGGGAAGATTCTCTGCTTCACACCGTAGATGAGCTCCATCACGGTCGGACGGCCCTCGGGATCAGAAAGAGTTGTCATGTACGCCCGTGGCTTATTCATCACCACATAGACCTTATCGACCGCGGCCAGTTCCAGGGTGTTGCCGTCGACCATGATGACGTCAGTGTTTGGGTTTACCTTGGTGCCGAGCTCGGTGATGGTTTTACCATTAACCGTGACTCTCCCATCGAGCATGTAGCCTTCGGCTTTCCTGCGGGAAGTGATCCCACAGTCGGCGATTATTTTTTGTAAGCGGATTGAAATGTCTTGGGTGGACTTGGTAGTCATCTGTGGCTCCTATCTGCCTCCCGGCAGTTATTGAATCAAATAAAAAAATGAGTAAAGCGACGGTTCCTAATAATAGGCTTTACTCGTCGCTAGACTCATTAGGCTGTGTAGATACTTCGGTTAGAAACGTCAGGTCAAGACCTAAATCCTTACCCTTCTCGATAGTCTGGTCAATAGAGTTGTCTAAGTTGTTGATTGTCCCCTCAATGTCTTCGAATTCCATTTCATCTTTCTCAAGTTTTTCGCCGGTTAGCTGCTCGAAGGCCATGTCTAAAGCTTTCTCAAGTTCTAGAGCTTCGGACTCTTCGCTGTTTGGTTCGTCCTTGGCTCTTTCGGCTTCGGCTTCAGAGATATCGAGGGCTCTTAGGGCTTCGAACTCGTGGTCCAGGTCTTCCGGAGCGTTGAAGATGACTCCTTCCACGGTTAGGTCCACCACTTTGGGGTCGGCGATGTTCATGATGTTTTCCGAACTGCTGGCGGCGAGGTTCTGCCGGAGAATTTCTTCCTGGTTCACGAAATCTTCCAGGATATCGAAGGCGGACTTGCGGATGACCGAGTCTCCGTCGATTTTTTTCTTTTCTTCCGACTTCAGGAGCATAGTGAAGCTGGTGTCGGAGGCGATGAGGCCGATATTCTCGGAGAGTTTATCGAGTTCTTCGAACTCATCCATGGTGAATTTCTTCGAGTCTCCTCGGAAGACCACAGACTTGATGTCCGAGATGGCGCCGACGTTATTCTTGGTGGCCATCTCCTCGAGCTCGTACTCGGGTGGCAGTGAGGAGAGATCAGCGAGGTTGAAGACCTCCAGGAACTCTTCGGTGGTGCCGAACAAAGAGGGCCGGCCCAGTTCTTCAGAACGGCCAGTGATCTTCACCAGTCGCTTATCCATCAGGGCACGGATGATATGGCTGGAATCAACGCCACGGACTTTTTCCACATCCGTTTTGGAGATCGGCTGCTTGTAGGCAACGATGGCCAAGACCTCTAGCGCCGTAGGAGTGAGAACCAGCGAGTTTACTTTGAATAAGTTCTGGACGAACTTGGAGTACGTCGCCTTGGTCCGGAACTGGTACCCTTCCGCAACCTCCACCAACCGGATGCCGTGGTACTTTTCCTCGTACCCGTGCTGGAGCTTCGACAGCGAGCTATGGATCATCCGAAGCGGCAGTTCGTCGTCGATCTGGGCTTTGATCTTCTTGATCGAGATTGGCCTGTCTGACATGAAAATTATTGTTTCGATGGCACCACTCAGGGTTTCGGGATTGAGCCCGGTGCGGGCCTGCCAGAGCATGTCTTCCTGTGCCCGTTCATCGAAGTGGTCGAGCTCCAGTGAAAAAGATTCCTCAACCACCGAAGACACTTCCTCCGCCGTCAGGTCCCACTCGTAGTCAATGTCAGTGTTAGATTCCATGGTCCTTCCTTATTGGATCTGTGCGGGTTCAGGGGTCTTCTCTACCGGGCCGGCTTCGGGTTCGAACCCGACCGCAGTTTCTACATCGAAGCTCTCGAGGTTCTCTGAAACTTCGATATAGATCGTACCCTTGTCTTCATTTTGAAATATTTGAAGTTTCTTCAAGCGGGCGAGCTCGAGCAGAGAGATGAATGTGATGACCTTGTCGATGGTGCTCGACTCCGCCAGATTCAGCAGCCGGTCGAACTGGGTGGTCTCACCGATCTTCAGCATCGACTTGAGCTGGAGGAGCTTTTCTTTGATGGAGAGTCGGTCACGCTTGATGACAGTGAACTTTCTCTTCTCCCGGCGGATGAGATCCATCATCGTTCCGGTGAGTTCGCTGAGGTCCAGTGGAGTAAGGATGGAGTTTTCGATGGCCTTGCGGTCGACCTTTGATTTCACGAAAATCTCGTGGCCTTTTTTTGGAAGGCTCCACAGTTTGTGGCCCAGTCTCTGGAACCGTTCGAGTTCTTCTAGGCGCTTGATCAGCTCCCCTCGTGTCTGGATCTCGAGCCCGAGGTCTGCGCCGGAAACCTTGATCAGATTCTGATCCAGGGACTCGTCGGCGATGCTCTGGGACTTCAGGTAGAGAAGAGTCGCGGCCATGAACAGGTACTCACCGGCGACGTCAAAGTTCAGGTCCTGCATCTTGCCGAGGTACTCGAGGTACTGATGGGTGACGGTGTTGAGCTCGAGCTCCTGGATCCGCATCTCATCTTTCTGAATAAGGTGGAGCAGAAGCGCCAGCGGTCCGTCGAACTGTTCGACCTTCACCATGATTTCGTTTTCAGTCATACCCATCTACAGTCCTCCAAACATGCCAAGGAAGGCGAACATGATGTAGTTAGCGATGTCGTTTGCCGGTGCCAGCAGGTACCCGATGGTATGGATGCCCATGAAACTCAACATCATCACTCCAATGAAGATCACCGGAGTGAACCTCGCGAAGTCTTCGTACTTCCGGAGCGCGTGGCCCTTGAGGAATGAAGAAATCATCTTGGAACCGTCCAGCGGCGGCAAAGGGATCAAGTTAAAGAATGCGAGGATGAAATTGATGAACACAGAATACTTAAGAATCCTGATGGAAATCGTATAGTACTCCCAGTCTGAAGAAACCTTGGTGGCGATGAGTGCTAAGATCAAGGCCGAAAGAGTTCCGAGGATGAGATTGGACAGTGGACCGGCGAAGCTCACCCAGAATAGTCCGGAACGGTAGTTTTTAAAATTCCTGACTTCGATCGGAACTGGCTTCGCCCAACCAATCATGGCGAAGTTGGTCACTGCCGCCAGGAGTGGAAAGAAAATGGTGCCCCAGGGATCATAGTGGGCCGCAGGGTTCAAAGTAAGCCTACCCTGGTTTTTGGCGGTCGGATCTCCAAACTTATTGGCCATCCATGCGTGGGACGCTTCATGGATAACTATGGCCATCAAAAAGCCCGGCAGAGATTGGGCAATATTGAAGATTATAGAATTCAAATCATTCATCCTTCTTACATATCAAATCTGGCAATATGACGCAATTTATAAGTTGAGTTTTGGCGTCGGCTACGCATAGCAAACTAATTAAAATTCCACTAGAGTTTTTGGACAATTTTCTCTTTGTCGCTGATAATCAGGCATGGAAAAAATAACTAAGAAAGCTCAAGTGGTCATTGTAGCCAGCGACCCCGAGCATCAATCATTTTCATTCTTACTTTTGAAAACCAATGAGAAGCGTGGCTCATTCTGGCAAAACGTTACTGGAAAATTAGAAGACAATGAAACCTACGAAGAAGGTGGTCTTCGGGAAGCCATCGAAGAAACAAATTTGAAGGTCGAAGCCATCATCGATGTGCTTTCGCTGGGTCTGCGTTACGACTTCACGGATCAGAGAAACCGGAACGTGCACGAAGAAAGTTTCATGATCATCATGGAAAGTAAGTGGGAAGTTAAGATCGATCCTCACGAGCACCAGGACTTCAAGTGGGTCAGCATCGAGGACCTCAGAGAAAACGTCGTGAAGCATAACTCGAACCATGAGACGTTGAAGAAGGCCAAGTCCCTTCTGGGTAAATGGGGAAAATAGATGCTTCTGGCAGTCTTCTTACTTGTCCCGTTAGCTTTTTCCCAGGTCAACAGACCGATCCAGCGTGATCACGTTCCTCCCATCCAGAAAATCGACATCGTGAAGATCAGAAACAGTCCTACCCGGATGGGGTCTGTCCCCGCGGGTGTGCAGCTCATTAACGTCAAGACTAATCGGACTCACGTTCTCCCGCAGCGGATGTTTGTGAAGTTCCATGAGCTCCAAGATGAATTCGGATTCAAGTACCTCTTGAACAAAGACGGCAGTTGTACCTACAAGGCCCGGGAGATTCTCGTCGAACCGATCACGGAGGAGCTTGCTCTCTATGAGCCACCTCTGACCTACACCCCCGCTCCGTTAAACATCACCCGCACCGAGTACGACCGGAAGCTCACCTTGCATCCAGAAGTGAGTCTCTACGCGGGACTGGTCAACGGCACTTACATGCGTGACCTCTTCAACGACTCTCAGGCAGCCTCGGGGAGGTCCAACCAGTTCGGAGCTCACCTCTTCACCGACTGGGACCTTCCGCTGAAGGTCGGCGCCGCTGTTCACTATGAGACAACCACCTACCAGCTCTCTGACGAGGGCAGCATTTCCTATAGGTCATTATCTTTCGGACCTCAGCTGAGATCCAAAGACTTCGACCTCTTCGCGGATTTCCCCGCAAGAGTCCAGACCAACTTCCGGGTGGGCCCCTTTTCCAAAGCGACGGCGAACTCCGCGACCAACGAGATCACCTACAATTTCAACTCCGCTGATCTGATGGCCTCCATCGAGCATCCGATCAAAAATTCCTGGGGAGAGTTTGTGGTGGGCCTCTATGGCCAGTGGCAGTGGCTCAACCTCAAAGACGCCTCGGACCTGGTGAGCATCCGGGCGACAAACAAATCCAATAAAAGTTTCGGACTCTCACTCTCTCAGGTGTTCCAATGATCAAGTTTTTTCTGGTGCTGCTCACCTCGCTACAGAGTGCATTTGCGCTGGAAGCGGTGATCACCGTCCTGGAGACCCCGATGCTTAAGAGCAAGAGCGCAGACGCACCGGTGGTGCAGTACTTGAGAAAGGGCGATGTGATCAAAGTCCACCCGTCTCTTGCCAATGACCAAAGCATCGAGGTCCACTCGCCGACTCCTGCGAAGTTGGCCGCCATCCGAAAGAAGCTCCAGGAGTCTACGGAGTGGAACACCGATCCTCTTTTCAAAGATGCCAGGCCCGAAACCGCGTACCTCGAGGACGAGTTCATCCCGACTCTTGACCGGCAAGGGAACACGGTCTACGTCCTGTCCTCCCACCTCTACATTTACTTCGAGAACAGCCGGGAGTCGCTGCAGGTGGTGACGAAGGACGATCCGACGGATTACCGGTTGGAGGAGCCGCTTTCGAAGAAGTATCCGTTCTACCATGAGACCGGCTACCGCGGTCAGGTGACTCTCGGGATCACTCAGCCCAACTTCGAAAGCTATCCATACCAAGACTCTGTCTTAGCCAAAAGCTACACCTCCCCGCTGGACCTTAACATCAGCCTCTACCGCCAGCCAAAAGGCCGCAGCGACGACCGGTACTACCTCGGTGGGACTTTCAACTTTAAGCACTTCATAAATGCCTATACTCTCGCGAACTCCAGGAAAGCGACGGAGACCGGGATAAAATTCGGGGCGGGACCGAGCCTGAGCTTCGATGCCTTTAAAGGCTCCAAGGATCGCATCAACCTCTCTGGTCATCTCCTTGTGAATTTTCTAAACCAGCTTCAGGTAAAACAGAAGGATCTCTCCGGCAGTGATTCGAGGACCTACCGGAGCTATTCGCTGGTGCCGAAGATCTCGGTCCAGTATCACCGCAAGCAGGTGCTGGAAGACATCGACTTCGTCATCGGTACCTCCATCGAACTCGAGACCGTCTCGGTGTACACCGCCACGGAGGCGGCACAGAGACCGGAGTGGTGGCAGGCAGGTGGAGATGATGAGTTCACGGCCCGGACCTCCTTTGCCCTCAGCGGGTTCCTCGGTTTCCAGTCAGCGTACTAAAACACTCCGCTATTGTGTAAAAAAAATATTTAATAATTTAAAGAAATGTATAAAGTTTTTACGGCCCCTGTCGATGAGTTAGGCAAATGAACTTACATGATGTGAGTTTCAAAGATAACCATGGAGGGTCATCGTGACAAAATCAACAAAATCTTCAAAAACTACTTCTTCAAAAAACATCGTCAAAGACGTTCTCTTCCAGAAGATCGCCAACACTTGGTTCATCTTCTCAGAAGTTAACAATGAAATGGTTTACTCAGTTATGCCTGAAGGAATGGACCCGAAGACTACCAAGCTCGAGCTGTTCGAAATCATCGAAGATCACATGGCGCGGGTTGCCTCGAACAAGCGTCGTAACTCTGAAGCTGTCGTCGCGTAGTCCATGTCGGTACAAAAAAATCCAAGCGATAAACAGATCATTGAGTCACTTATAAAAAGGCTCAATGATCTCATCACCACCCCAGCTCACGCCAAGAAGAGTGCGCGGATTCTGGAGAACTGGCTCCAGCAACGACCAAAAAAATAGCCCGTTAGGTTTCCCATCCCGGTCTTGCCATGATAAATTCTTTGAATTTCTTATTCAAAGGACAATCTATGCAAGTGAGCTTCTATAATTTTCAAAAACTCCATGATGCAGAATTGCAAAAAACTATCCTCAAGCGCTATGAAGAAATCATCGCCGCGAATTCTTTCGTGGAAGGGAAATGGAATGGTGCTTTCGAGTCTCAGTTCGCAGAACTGCAAGGGGCGAAACACTGCCTGTTGCTGGCGAACGGAACGGACGCCATCGAACTGGCCCTGATCGCAGCGGGTGTGAAGCCGGGTGATAAAGTGGGAGTGGCGGCAATCAGTTTCTACGCTTCCGCTGAAGCCGTGGTCACGGTGGGTGCGATACCAGTGTTCATCGATGTACTGCCGGAATCCGGGTTGATCGACCCCGCCTCCCTGGAGAGAGTCATGCAGAAGCACAAGATGACTGCCATCATCCCCGTGCACATCTACGGCCAGCCGGCGGACATCGACGCCCTGGAGAAGCTGTGTAAACCGAAGAACATCAAAATCATTGAGGACGGAGCGCAGTCTCAGGGCGGCTACTACCAGAACGGCAAGCCCATCGGTTCTTCCGATAACATCACCACCTTTTCCTTCTATCCGACGAAGAATCTGGGAGCATTCGGTGACGCCGGGGCCGTGACGTTCAACGACGAAGCCTACCGACAGCCTCTCCTTTCTCTAAGAAACCACGGAAGGTCACCGACCGGTACTCTACTGGTTGGTCGCAACTCCCGCTGTGACCATCTCCAGGCCGCGGTCCTCGAGTACAAGCTCGGGAAAATTAATAACTATAACGAAGAAAGAAAAAAGATTGCGGCGAAGTACCTAACGGCGCTGAAAGACCTCCCCCTTCGGATGGTCCCGGAGAAATTTCTGAAGCTCTCTTCCTGGCACCTCTTCCCGATTGGCGTCGATTCCAAGGAGACCAAGTACAAGCTGAAAGACTACCTCACGCAGAATGGCATCGGGAACGCTCTCTTCTACGAGAAGGCGCTTCCGGAGGAAGGACCTATCTCCCACTACGAAGGAGAGACCAAGAACTCCATCGCCTTCGCACAGCAGACCCTTTGCCTACCGATGCATCCGTTCCTCACAGACGAAGAAATCGAAACCGTAAGGACGACGTTAAAAAAATTCTTCTAGTTTCAGTGGAGATTGACCGATCGTTTTGGTTGGTCAATCTCCATAAACCCAACACTTAGAAATCCAAAAAACTTTTTTTAAATTATTCTCCCCGCGCGGAAGATTTTTCCTCATGTTTGTTGAATCAATACCGAAATGCTTGGTCATGAACAGACATTGTCATGGTGACAAGGTCGAAAATTAACAACAGAGGCATGGTTGCCGTGACGAGCTTGAACAACTCGTCAGCTTACAAGGAGGATGGGGTATGAATTTAACCGGAGGATAGTCTATGGGTTTTAGAATTAACACAAACGTTGCATCATTACAGGCACAGACTTCACTAGGAAAAGTGAACCGGAGCTCTCAAGAGAGTTTCGCGAAGCTAAGTTCTGGCGAAAGAATTACCAAAGCTGCTGACGACGCTGCTGGCTTAGCCCTCTCTGAGAAGATGAAGGCCGAAATCAGATCTTCGAAGCAAGCTAACCGTAACGCTAACGACGGTATCTCGATGGTACAGGTTGCTGAAGGTGGATTGAACGAAACTTCAAACATCCTCACACGTATGAGAGAACTTGCGGTCCAGGCCGCATCTGATACAGTTGGTGATGTTGAGAGAGGGATGTCAAACCTTGAGTACCAATCCCTGAAGGCAGAGGTTGACCGTATTTCGAAGGTCACCGAGTTTAACGGGACGAAGCTCCTGAACGGTACCTCTGACAAGATCGAGTTCCAGATCGGAACCGGTGGAGATGAGTTCGAAGATAGAATTGGATTTGAACCAGGCCAATTGAACTCTGGTCTTGAAAGCTTATCGGTCGATTCGCTCGACGTATCTTCTAAAGAAGGAGCTCGTGATAGCTTAGACACTTTAGACGGTGCGATTGATAAGATTTCAAGTCAGCGTGCGATCCTCGGTTCGTTGCAGAATAGACTCGTGTCTACTTCAAACAACATCCAGGTCTACACTGAGAACATGACAGCTGCGAACAGCCGAATCCGTGACGTAGATTACGCCGAGGAAACAGCTAAGCAAGCGTCTAACAACATCCTCGCTGCTGCTGGTAGTTCGGTGTTGGCGCAAGCTAACATGTCTGGTCAAAACGCTCTGAAATTGATTGGCTAAGACGTTAGAATTTGATTAAACCAGGCCCTTCCAGCAATGGAAGGGCTTTTTCATTTACTGCTGTGTGTTTTTTTGCTACTTCTCCTCCATGAATACACTCAGTCCCAAGAAGACCATCGACGCTAACTTTTGCTATCGTACAGAATTCAAATACACTCATAATAATCCCTACCACGACAAGCTCGAAGTCTTCGATTCGTTTGTCCTACGGGATGAGGAAGCCGAGACCAACAAGGGTGTGTGGAACGAGAAGATGTTCCAGAACAAAAAGCCCATCGAAGTCGAGATCGGCACCGGCTACGGTGAGTTCATGATGGAGTACTGTCAGAAGAACCCGGACAGCAACTTCATCGGACTCGATCACCGCTTCAAAAGAAGCTTCGCCCTCGCGCAGAAACTCAATCGGCTCGAGCATAAAAACTTCCGCTACCTGCGGGCCCGGGGCGAGCGGCTGGAATTTATGTTCGATGAGGATGAAGTCCAGTCGATCTTCTACTTCTTCCCTGACCCGTGGCCAAAGAACAGGCACAACAAAAAAAGACTTTTTCAGAAACCTTTCCTGAACGCCTGCCACAAGATCCTGAAGCCGGGTGGGACCCTCTTCATTAAAACGGACCACGATGGGTATTTCGACTGGATGCTCGATCACCTCAAAGATGAGAAGAGATTCTCTATCGAACTCCAAAGTAGGGACCTGCGTTCTGAATTTCCCGAACATTTTCTTTCTCAGTTCACGACCAAATTTGAGAAAATTTTCTTGGCCCAAGGTACGCTGATCAAATCTGTCGTCCTGAGAAATCTGAAAGGATAAACCCTAAGTGGCTTTTGAGGAACTTAAAGACCGGATCAAGGAATCGCCCGTCTCGATGGTACTCAGTCACTATATGTCACTGAACAAAAAGGGCGCCAACCTCGAGGGCATCTGCCCCTTCCACCCGGACACCAAGCCATCACTGAAGGTCAACGACACCAAAGGCATGTACAAGTGCTTCGTCTGTGGGGCGGGTGGGGATTCGATCACGTTCGTCAAAGAGTTCAAACGCATCGAGTTCGTGGAAGCCCTGAAAGAAATCGCAGGCCTGTTGGGTCTTCCGTTCGAAGACCTGCAGAAAGAAAAAAAGAAAAATCCAAGAGTCGAAATGGCCTTCCGGGTCCTCAACGCCTCCTCTAAGCTCTACCGAAAAATTGCCGCTTCCGGACCGGCGGCGTTCACCGACTTCCTTGAAAAAAGAAAACTATCACCGGAGTCGGTGGAAAATTTTCAGCTGGGGTACGTCACTGGAAACAACGTCTTCTACCAGTACCTCCAGTCCATCCCTGGCCCAGATGGAGACCTGGCCTTCACCGTCGCCAAAGAAATCGGTGTCATCAAATTCAATGAAAATCGCAACAGCCACTATGACTTCTACCGAGACCGGGTGATGTTCCCCATCCAGGATCACACCGGCCAGATCCGCGGCTACAGTTCCCGGACAGTCTACCCGGATCAGATACCGAAGTACCTCAACTCCGGAGAGTCTTTCATCTTTGACAAGGGCTCCATCCTCTATGGTTTCTACCTGGGAAAAAATGCTATCCGGCAAACGGACCAGGCGATCATCGTTGAAGGCAACATGGATGTCGTCATGATGCACCAGTTTGGCTTTCTACAGACGGTGGCGACCATGGGCACTGCCCTCTCCGATCACTCCGTTAAATTACTTTCGAACATGACCAAGAATATCTTCCTGGCACTGGATTCAGATCCCGCGGGGAAGAAGGCGATGCTGAGGATCAACGCTGACTTTCTCAGTCTCGGAACTTTGCCGAAGTTTCTAAACTTTGCCCCCCACAAAGACCCAGATGAATTCTTACTGAATGAGGGTCGGCTGGCATTGATCGAACGCATTGAAAAAGCTCCGATCTACCTTGACGTGCTCATTTCAGAGCTGATTCCAGAAAAAATTCCAGAAAATCTCGAGCACAAACTTAATACTCTGCATCGGGTGTTTGACCTCGTTTCCCCTTTGAAGGAGCACCTTTCTGCCTCGGAAAGAATTGTGAATATTGCTAAAACTCTTGGGCTGAAATCAGATTCTAAAACTATTTTAGATGATTACAAGGCCCATCTAAGTCGTCAAAAAGAGAAGGGACAATCGTATATTGACCGTCCAAAAATAAAAGCAGAGGAGGAATCTTTAGAAGAACAAGAGGTAAAGGCCCGAAATTTGCATGCAATCTCACCTAGTCAAGTGCTATTGCCACCAAGCAAGAGCGAGAAGCTCTTCATTCGAGAAATTCTCTGTCATCCCGAGTTCTTGACGCACTTGAAAGCAGATGAATTCCTTGCCTATATTGGGCACGATGAGGTAAAAAGACTAGTTCATTGGCTCGTTAAAATTTATTTGGAAATTGACGATTTGGAATACGTTTCAATCGTTCAGGAAGAACTGCAGTACGGTGGATATAGCAAAGCTGTTATTGACATCGGGACAGACGCTCTTTTCAATTATGGAAATAAGTACAATGAGAAAGTGATCGTGCGGATGCTCAAAGACTACCAGCTGATGCTTAAGATGGACCAACTTAAGACCAAACGCAAAGAACTGGTGGAACGGCAGAAATCAACACCTTCGCAGAATGAAGTCGATCTAGTTTTGAGCGAAATCTCAAAGATTGATAAAGAGATTTTGAATCTCAAAAATACCGTGTCTTAAGTTCAGGAGATCCTATGTCTGTAGTAGTCGCATTTTTAAACTCCCGTGAATTTTCACGTCTCGTCATGAAAGGTAAGGATCAGTCATTCCTCTCTCCTGAAGAGATCAACGATGCCATCCCGGCCAATATAGTCGACACCTCCTCTCTTGATCAGATCATGGAAAAAGTCGAAGAAGCACGCATCCAGGTAAAGAACCCGGAGCTCGAAGAAGAAGAAGGCGAAAAAGCCAGCACCGAGGTCGCCGAAGACCCGATGTCCATTGATGAGGAAGCTGAACTCCGCGCCTCCTCCAGTGACCCGGTGAAACTCTATCTCAAGAAGATGGGCTCCGTGGCCCTTCTCACTCGTGAGGGCGAAGTAAAAATTGCCAAAGAGATCGAGGAAGGTGAAAAAGAAATCGTTCTATCTTGCCTGAAATCCAAGCACGCCTTAGAAGAAATAGTTAAGCTAAAAAATAAAGTCATCCAGGCCGAAGAGCAGAATGAATACGTCAAAGACCTGGTGCGGGGCCTCGACGACGAATCCGCAGAAAAAGAAATCCACGAGACCCGGGACCGGATCTATGCCGTCGTCGAACACGTGAAGGACCTTCTGAACCTCATCGTCAACGAAGACGGAACACTTAAGAAGATGGAACTCCAGGAACAGGGTGTGATGGACAAGGTCGGTACTGAGCTGGTGGACCTGACCTTCAACCGCAAGATCATCAATTCTTTCACCGAACCGGTGAAGAGTTACTTCTTGCAGTTCAAGGAACTCTACGAGCAGCAGGAGCGGATCTATAAGTTCCTCGAAGTGAGCAACGACGACACCTACCGGGTTCTGTACGAGCGGTTGATGGAAGACGATGCGTTCAAGCGCGAGCTCGCCCGCACTCTCTTCACCACGGACGCCAAGATCGAACAGATGATCCGGACCCAGGAAGACATCCTGCGGAAGCTCCGTCGTCTCGCCATTGATGCCGGTATGGCCTTCGAAGACATCCAGAGCGTTTATAACATCATCATCACCGGTGAGGAAAAAGCGGATAAGGCGAAGTCACAGCTAGTGGAAGCCAACTTGCGACTGGTGGTTTCGATCTCCAAGAAATACACCAACCGGGGCCTGCAGTTCCTCGACCTGATTCAGGAAGGAAACATCGGTCTGATGAAGGCCGTCGATAAGTTCGAGTACCGCCGTGGGTACAAGTTCTCGACCTACGCCACCTGGTGGATCAGACAGGCGATCACCAGAGCGATCGCGGATCAGGGACGGACCATCAGGATTCCGGTGCACATGATTGAGACGATCAACAAGCTCGCGCGGACCTCTCGTCAGTTGATCCAGGAACTCGGGCGAGAACCGACTCCCGAAGAGATCGCTGTGAAGATGGAGCTCTCGGTAGACAAGGTGAAGAAAGTCTTCAAGATCTCCAAAGAGCCGATCTCCCTTGAAACACCCATCGGAGAGGAAGAAGACTCTTCTCTCGGTGATTTCATCGAAGATAAGAAAATCATCTCCCCGGCCGATGCGGTGATGAGTGTGACTCTTTCTGAGCAGACTCGGTCCGTGCTCTCGACCCTCACACCGAGAGAAGAGAAGGTCCTGCGGATGCGGTTCGGGATCGGAGAGAAGTCCGATCATACTTTGGAAGAAGTGGGACAGGATTTCTTCGTGACAAGAGAGCGGATCCGGCAGATTGAAGCGAAGGCGCTGAGGAAGCTCCGGCATCCGAGTCGGGCGAAGCTATTAAAATCTTATCTAGATAACTAACCTACAGGGCCGGGAAACCGGCCTTTTTTTTTATCAAACGTCGCAACAGTAGTTCAAAAAATCTGAACTTAATTAAACTGCCATTCAGCAAAAATTTTCCTATACTAGTCCTTTAAATTTATTCCCGAAGGGTCAATGGAATATACGAATAATAATCCCATTCAAGAACTGCTGCAAAAGAGTTTTGAATCACCCATCATTTTTCTTGCTCAGAAAATGGTTGAGCAAGGAAGGGTCTCCCTCTCTTTTGTTAAAGGCTCCTTTGAAACTTACTTCATTGTGTCTGGCATCATCGCTGAGAACAACACCAACTACGAATCCAAGATAAGCTTCAAACGCATCGAGGGATTGCCGAGGCTTATTACCCAGTGCACCTGTAAGCTCTGGAGTCTAGAGCGACCCTGCCACCATACGGCGAGCCTGCTGATTAAATTCTCCGATCTCCAGAATAAGCAGGACAAGCAAACTGGACAACCGGTGTCCATGAGTCTCATGGCCCAGGAAGGTGTGCACGTTAACAGGTACGGCACACTCATTAAGTCTGCTCCTAGTATACCCGGGGCCAGGACCAGCAGTACCTTCAGTTCCTTGCAGTACACTCTTAGTAGCCGCAAAGTGGTGAACTTCCCCGCACCATCAAAATGGAAGGGCAAGCTTCTGGTAAACCTGATCCGAGCCTCCGAGCTCGAAGAGTATCAGGAAGTGCTCTACGTCGAAGACAAGTTCACTTATAAGTTTTCACTCGTGCTGGACGACGTTGAAGTGAAAGAAGTTTCCATCCTTGATATTCTCTACCTCTTCAACTGGAAGACCGGTGAGGCTTTTGATCTTCCCAACGATCTGCGGGAGCTCATTTCTCGCTTGCGGCTCTACGACGTCATCGGTGATATCCAGGACTTCATCCGGCTATTTTTACCGCTGCGGGAAAAAGGCGTCGCCGATATCTACATCGAGGGAGTGGCCTGGGATAGCTTCCCGGCGGAAGAGATGGAATACCGGTTCTCCATCAATCCCTCTGCCCGCAAGAGTTTTTTAAACCTCGAGCTCGAACTCTACACCGAGGACCAGAAACTCATGCCCATGGCATCGCCGTTCCTGCTGTTTGTCAGCGAGCAAGGATGGGCCTCGAGTTTCCGCTCGAAGTCCGATGCCCTGTTGTTTTTCAAGACCTTGATCGAGGACTTCGACCGGGAAACCTTTTTCCATAAGAAGTTTCTCCATTCCGCCTCCAAGAAAGCCCTGATGTCAGAATGGATCGCTCTGCTGATGAAAGACGAGGAGCTTCCCTTCTTCGACCCGACCTTTAAGAAAGTCTTCATCCTTAAAACAAGTATATTCAAGAAAGTGTTCCTCGCCTTCTTAGATAGCTTCGGGGAACTGGGCTTCAAGACCTCTTTTTATTTCAAAGACCAGAGGAAGATCGTCTTCCAGATCCCAAAGAATAACCTGCTGGAAGGGATTGCGAATTTCTACCAATTGCTAAATCCGCTGAAGATCGCCATTTTCTACGACCAGCAGCAGATCCGCACTTGGAAGAGCACCATCCGCTTCGAACGCAACAAGGAACGGCTAGACTGGTTCCAGCTCGACCTAGTTGTCAGTGACGATGACCTGGAAGTGATCAAGAACGCTGAGATCACGGATAATTTCCTGCTTTCCAATAAGGGGCTGGTCCTCCTCTCCGACGAACAGAAGGACCTGCTGCGGTTCATGAAGCGCTATACCAAGTTCGAAGGTGAGAAGAAGGATAGAGGCAAGGGCCTCTCACGCTTTGGGCTCTTCCTCCAGCGCTCACGGATCTTCGAGCTCTTTGAGCTCAAACGACTGGGGATCGAAGGGGCGCTGACTCCGGAAGAAGAAAAATTCTGCGAAAAGATCATGACCATGGAAGACATGCCTCAGTACGAGGTAGACCCACGCTACATCGGTCTCGCCCGGCCATACCAGCTGGGTGGCTACAACTGGCTGCGGTTTTTGTATGAACATAAGTTCGGCGCCTGTCTCGCCGATGACATGGGTCTTGGTAAGACTCTCCAGACCATCATGCTGCTTCAGACGCTGAAGCACAGTGTGGAAAAAATTCTCATCATCTGTCCGGTTTCCATCCTCTATAACTGGAAGAACGAGCTCGAGAAGTTCTCCGATCTCACTTTCTCCATCTACTACGGGGACGAGCGGGAGTTCAACACTGAGGCCAAGGTTATTTTGACGTCCTATGGTTTGATGAAGAAAGAATCTTTCACCACTCTAGGTGAGGTTGAATTCGATATCCTGATCTTCGATGAAGTCCAGCACCTCAAAAACATCAGGTCCCTCGGAGCAAACGCGGCCCGGCAGCTCAAGGCCAAGTTCCGCATCTGCTTGACTGGTACTCCGGTGGAAAATGACCTCTCCGAGTTCTATAATATCATGGACCTCTGCGTTCCCGGAGTTTGGGGTGACCTTGGTATGATCAAGTCGACCTCCAAGAGTAAGAACAGGCTGCTCGCCAGAAAGACGGTGAAGCCCTTCATCCTGAGACGGACTAAAGACCAGGTTCTCAAAGAGCTTCCGGAGAAGATCGAAAATCACGTTTTCCTGGATTTTTCTCCCGAAGAAAGAGAAACCTATCAGAACAAGCTCAATGCGGTACGCTCGAACATGCTGGCACCAGGGGCCAAGCGCTACGGTGAAGTCCTCAAGTCACTGCTGGAGATGCGGCAGCTGTGCCTGTGGCAGAAGCAGCCCGTCCTGCAGTCCACCAAGATTGATTTTCTGATGGATAACCTCGAGCAGCTGGTGACCGAAGGCCACAAGACCCTGGTCTTCTCTCAGTTCACCACCTACCTGGATATGATTGAAAATAAGATCAAGGTCGCCGGCTGGAAGATGGCCCGCATCGACGGATCGCAGACGATCAAGAAGCGCGGAGAGATGGTCGAGTACTTCCAGAACGGCGATGCCCAGATCTTCCTGATCTCGCTCAAGGCCGGTGGCTTCGGACTGAACCTGACGGCGGCAAGCTACATCTTCCTGATGGATCCGTGGTGGAACCCAGCCGTGGAAAGACAGGCCATCGACCGGGCACACCGGATTGGTCAGGAAAATAAACTCACCGTCTACCGGCCCATCATCAAGGATTCGGTGGAAGAAAAAGTTCTGGTGCTCCAGCAGAGTAAGCGCGAACTCTTCCGGGACCTGATGGCCGAAGACGATGACAATTACTTCAGTGGCAAACTCAACATGGATGATTTCTCTCACCTCTTGAGCTAGCGGATCGTTTCCAGCACCCTTGAGACCGCAATATCCTCCGAACATTTAAAGTGACCTAAGGGACAGGCCTGATAACCATGAAGGCCGCAGGGTCTGCAGCTCAGACTGTCTCCGACGTCCACCACCACTGAATCCTCCGCCAGCGGTGTGTAGCCGAAGGCCGGCACCGTTGAGCAAAAGATCGCGGTGGTTTTAGCATTCACGCAGGATGCGAGGTGGAGCGGCGCCGAGTCGTTTACAAAGACCCGACGTGCCTTTGCCATCAAGGCAGCGGACTCCAGCAGATTCAAGCTGCCACAGAGATTAGTGGTTCCGGTGAGATTGTTGCGGATGCGGTCACAAAGATCCTTGTCACCGGGGCCGCCGATGAAGAAGACCTTTCCGAGAGCGACCAGTTTCTCAGTCAACTCCTGGTACTTATGTTCACTCCAGGCCTTAGTGAACCACACCGACGCCGGAGCGATGACGAAGTACTCCCCCTCCGTATAGGCCGAAACCTTGTCTCGATGCTTCTGTTGGATGGGTAGCTCAGGCCGGTAACTCTTCGAGTTATCCACAATCAGCAGCCGGTGATCCACCTTCGCCAGTAACTGCTGGTTGCGCTGAACCTCGTGCCAGATGACTTTCTCATTCTCCGTGGGAACATGGGGGATACGGTGATCGATGCGGTGATGGTATAAAAAACTAAGTGGGTTCTGTTTGAAGCCGACCTTCGCTCTGGACCGCATGAGTGCGGTCACCAGACCGGAGTTAAAATGCCGGTGAAGATTGAAGACAAGGTCAAACTGGATTTCCCGCAGCTCGAGGATGAGCCGGAACAGGTTCCGGACCTTCCCTCCCTGCTTGTCCCATACCCAGGTCTTCTCAATCATGGGAAGTCCCTGGATAACCGATTCGTTACCCTTCCTGAGAAAAAAATGAATTTTGGAATCCGGGTATTGCTCTTTGACAGAGCGGGCAAACTGACTGGCGAGAATGGTGTCGCCAATGAAAGCTGTCTGGATGATAAGAATTGTTTTAGACGAGTCTGCATTCATAAGTTAGGATGATTGTAATCTGACGAGAGTGCAAAAACTATGGAAAAAATAACCGCGATCATCCCGACTTTGAACGAAGAAGTTCACATCAAAGAAGCGATCGAATCAGTATTATGGTGTAATGAGATCATCGTGGTCGATTCGTTTTCAAAAGATAAAACCGTCGAGATCGTCAGGACCTTTCCTCAGGTTAAGCTTCTCCAGCACGAGTACCAACACTCCGCCGCTCAAAAAAACTGGACCATTCCGCAGGCCAGTCACCCCTGGATCTTCCTGCTCGATGCGGACGAGCGACCGACTCCCGAGCTGGTGGTTGAGATCAAAGACATCCTCAAAACAGGTTCGCCGAATTCCGGTTTCTGGATACTCCGAAGAAATAATTTCATGGGGAAGCGGATCGACTACTCCGGTTGGCAGTCTGATAAAGTCATCCGGCTCTTTAAGAGAGACGAGTGCCGCTACCAGAATAAGCACGTGCACGCGGAGATCGAAAGCAAAGGTCAGATCCGTACACTGCGAGAGAAGCTCATCCACTACACCTACAAGGACGTCACATCTTATTTGAAGAAGGCCGACAGGTACACCTCTTGGGGTGCGCAGGATCGCTTCAATAAATTTCAGAAAAGTGGCAGGCGAATCGGGCTTCTCTATTTATTCTTCAGGCCCATGGGGCGATTTGTCAGACATTATTTTTGGCGCTTAGGCTTTCTGGATGGAACGCATGGCTTCGTCGTATCGGCACTGGCGGCGTTTAACGTATTCATCAGAGCTGTAAAAATATGGAGACTTCAAAATGGTGAAACTATTGAAGATTCTTTTAAGAAATGAAGCTAAGGATGTCGCCTAAGAAATAGAAAAAAAGTCCCACCTTGCTGGACCAATAAACTAAATTCATCACTGAGACTGCGTTTTTCATAAAATGAGTATGGCCTAGGGCATCTTTTGGGTGGAGAAATACCAGTTCATCTGGTAATAATTACGCAAATACTAAGGCGGTATAGATGAAACTTCAAGAACTTATCGATAAAAGTGACCTGGACATGACCATTGATCAGGTGAAATCATTTTTCCTGGGCATTTTTTGTGCGGATAAACCGCTCTCTTTTAATCAAGCGTTCGAAGAACTCTTAATCGAGATCGAAGACCTCGATGAGAAGATGAAACCAGAGCTGAAAAACCTATGGGACGAACTCCAGTTGAACCATAAGGCCGGGATCAAAAACATCCTTTCTTCCTCAAGCGATGATCGGGAGTTTTTAGAAACCTCCAAAGATCACATCGATTTCTTCCTGACAGCACTGACACTTTCCGGGACTAACACCGAGACCTGCAAGGATGAAGACCTGGCGGAGTTGATCGAGGAGCTCGAGGACAACGTCATGGACATCGAAGATTATCTGGCCGATGAGGCAGCTCCGGCGGAAACTGGAAAAGAGCTCGCGCGCGCACTTAAAGAAACATGGTCGGAGTTTCTAAAAACTAAGAAATAAGATTCAGGATTTTCTCCCGGTAGGAGTACTTGATCTCCGGGTGCTCCAAGGAGAAGATCTTCAGACCTGCGTTCCGCAGCCGACAGGCCGGACACTTCAAGCATCCTTCTTTTTCTATCCCCTGGTAGCAGGTGATGGTCTTCTCAAGAAAATATTCGATGAGTCCCAGCTCCAGACCGAGTTCCATGGTTTGCTTCTTGGTGAACTTCACCAGTGGTGTCCGGATCTCAAACCCAGAGTCCCCGAAATCAAGTCTGAGGGCCTCCTGGACGATGTCCATGTAGCGGCGGGAACAGTCGCGGTAGCCGGAGTTTGCTTCTTCCAGTTCCATCACACCCAAGTAAATGCAGCGGGCGCCGAGGGACTGGGCATGGATGGCCGCGATCCTCGCCATGAGACCGTTGCGTCCATGGACCAGGGTGTTGGGGGCTTCCCCCTCAATATGTTCGATCTTTCCTGCTGAACCGATCAAGGCACTGGTGGTGATCTTGGTGAGAACGCTGAGATCAAGCTCCACGTGGTCCACACCAAGTTGAGAGCTGATTTCTTTTGCCCGTTGGAGTTCTACCGAATGCCGTTGCTGGTAGCTAAAGGAAAGGGAAAGGACGTTTGGGGCCTGGAATTCCTTGAGCGCAAGTGCTAGGCACAGGCTTGAATCCATCCCACCTGAATGAACCACGATAGCTTTTTTATTCATTAGAATGGACGATTTTTTTCCCACAGGTACGCCGACTTGATGATGGTGTTGAGGTCGTCGTACTTCGGCTTCCAGCCAATGACCGTTTGGATGCGCTCGGCTTTAGCGGTTAAGCTGGCGGGGTCGCCCGGTCGTCTGGGGAGTTCGATGACTTTAAAATCCTTGCCCACTACCTCTTTCACTCGGGCGATGACCTCTTTAACACTGAACCCCTTACCGTAGCCGCAGTTCAACACTTCTGATTTCCCACCGGCCGCCAGGTACTCGAGCGCTTTGACGTGGGCGTCGGCAAGGTCCGTCACATGGATGTAATCTCGTACGCAGGTTCCATCAGGAGTTTCGTAATCAGTTCCGTAGACGTCCATGTGCGCGCGTTTTCCACAGGCAACCTCGCAGGCGACTTTAATCAAGTGCGTTGCCTGCGGGAAAGACTGCCCGACTTTTCCTTCGGGGTCCGCGCCGGAGACGTTGAAGTATCGAAGTGCGATGTACCTGAAGTCAGAGCTGGCGGAGAAATCCCGCAGCATGTGTTCGGTCATGAGCTTGGACTGGCCGTAGGGGTTAATGGGAGAGAGCTTCGAGTCTTCTCGGCACACTCCGCCCTCAGGGATTCCGTAGACGGCGGCGGTGGAAGAGAAGATAAATTTATTCACCTTAAACTTCTCACAGAGAGTGAGGAGGTAGTGGGAGTTTATAGTGTTATTTTGGTAGTAGTTCAGAGGCTCCGAAACGCTGTGGGGAACGACGATGCTCCCGGCGAAGTGGAGGACAGCGTCGAACTTCTTATCCTTAAAAAGCCGCTCAAGCTTTTCCCGGTCGCCGAGGTCGCCGACGATCAGTTCGCCGGAGGTGATGGCCTGTTTGTGGCCGGTGGAGAGGTTATCGTAGATGGTCAGGTCATGTTTCAGGTGACCAAGAGCTTTAACGACGTGTGATCCGATGTAGCCTGCGCCACCAGTGATAAGTATTTTCATGAGAGCATGTTATCCAAAGGACGAGTCTTTCGTCTACTGATTGGGTATGCTCGACACATGGAAGTAAAGTTCATCGCCATTGCAGCGATAGGTAAAAACAGACAAATTGGCCTTGCGGGGAAGCTCCCGTGGAGTATTCCGCAAGAGTATGACCACTTTAAGCAAACAGTTTGGGGTCAGTACGTGCTCATTGGGCGAAAGAACTTCGAGCTTCATGGGCAGGATGTGAAGGGTTCTAAGGCCATCGTCCTTACCAGGGATAAAGAGTATAAGTCGGATAAAGCTGTGGTCTGTCATAGCATGGAGGAGGTGGTAGCGTTTGCAGATCAAAGCAAGATTGCACTCATCTACGTGATCGGTGGTGCTGAAATTTATAATTTGACCCTGCCATATCTTTCAGAATTCATCTGTTCAGAGATCGACTACGACGGTCCAGCGGATACGTATTTTCCGGAAATGACCAACTTTCAGTGGGAAGAAAAGATTCTCTCACACCATCCCGGATGGGTTAAAAAGCTCTTCATTCGCCTCATTGGGCCATAGAAAAAAATACTAGTAAAAAGCATCCACTATTCCTAATATAGCTTATTTCCTTTTAGCAGGATGGATGGATGCCTTTTCACAGTACAGAATTCACTGAGCTCTATGTCTTCGAACCCAAGGTTTTTGAAGACTCCCGGGGATATTTCTTTGAATCTTTTAACCAGAGAAGCTTCCAGACAGAAACAGGAATAACAGTTAATTTCGTCCAGGATAACCAATCAAAGTCGAGCAAGGGTACTCTTAGAGGTTTACACTTCCAGACCGGTGATTCAGCTCAAGCAAAATTGGTAAGGGTCCTATCAGGCAGTGTTCTGGATGTCGTTGTTGACCTAAGACCTAATTCACCGACTTTTCAGAAATCTTATTCAATCGAACTTACGGCCGAAAATAAGAAACAACTCTTCGTGCCGCGTGGCTTCGCCCATGGGTTTGTGGTCCTAAGCCAAACAGCAGAATTTTTTTATAAGTGCGACAACTTCTATAACCCCAAAGCGGAAATGGGAATCTACTTTGGAGACAAAGACCTGGCCATCGACTGGAAGATTCCGCAGCTGGAACTCATTCTGTCTGACAATGATAAGATGAATCCATCTCTAACCGAATACCTTAAGGGCTTATGAACTCAGAGATCTACGTACTCGGAGCTACCGGACAGGTCGGAGGAGAGATCCAAAGGATTTTCCCTGAAGCTCACTATTTAACGAGATCCGAAATTGATCTCTCGGACCTCGAGGGCCTGAAAAAGTATTTCGAAAATAAGAAACCTAAAATCATCGTCAACTGCAGTGCCTATACGCAAGTGGATCTTGCAGAAAAAGAAGAAAAGCTCGCGCATGCGGTGAACGCGGCGGCTCCGGGACTGCTGGCCGGGATGTGTGAGAAGTTTATCCACTTCTCAACCGATTACGTCTTCAGCGGCGATTGCTCAAGGGCCTACCTGGAAGACGATGCCAAGGACCCTCAGGGAATCTATGGGAAGAGCAAACTGGAGGGGGAGAAGGCAGTTCTGGCCGCTAATCCCAAAGCCGTTATCATCAGAACCTCTTGGGTCTACAGCGATCTCGGGAAAAATTTTGTGAAGACCATGCTTCGGTTCGGGAAAGAAAAAGAAGAACTGAGAGTCGTCTCTGACCAGATCGGCAGCCCCACCTACGCCAAGGACCTGGGTCAGCTGGTGGTCGACCACGGCCTTCGCAACTGGAACTTCCAGGGTGGCGTCTACCACTATTCCAACGAAGGGGTCGCCAGCTGGTATGACTTTGCCTGGGAAATCATGAGGCTCAAAGGTCTGCAGTGCAGAGTCACGCCGATCAAAACTGCCGACTACCCGACTCCGGCAAAACGACCTGCGTTCAGCCTGCTAGATAAAACCAAAATTAAAAAAGAACTGGGGCTAATCATCCCTCACTGGAAAGAGAGCTTAGCTATATGCCTACAAAAACTATCCTGATCACCGGCGGCGCCGGTTTCATCGGCTCGAATTTCGTTCCGTATTTTCTGGAAACGTACCCGGACTACGATCTCATTAATCTGGATGCCATGACCTACGCCGGAGATGCTAAGAACCTGGTTGGGGTGGAGAAGGATGCTCGCTACGAGTTCATCCGAGGCGACGTGTGCGACCGGGAACTGATCGAAGGAATCTTCGTTAAGAATCACATCGAGGGTGTGATCCATTTTGCGGCGGAGTCACACGTTGATAACTCAATCTCCGGACCCGGCGAATTCATCCGCACCAATGTGGTGGGAACTTTCACCCTCCTGGACGTTGCACGGAAAGCCTGGATGGAAAAACCTTTTGTCACCCGTGGAGAATATAAAGCGGCGAGGTTTCATCACATCTCAACTGACGAAGTGTACGGCACACTCGGTGAACAAGGCCTCTTCACTGAAGAAACTCCCTACGCGCCCAACTCTCCTTACAGCGCCTCGAAGGCCAGCTCGGACATGATCGTCCGGAGTTACTTCCACACCTTCGGGATGAACGTCGTCACCACCAATTGTTCTAACAACTACGGTCCGAAACAGCACAGTGAGAAGCTCATTCCTACCATCATCAGAAAAGCACT
Source organism: Bacteriovoracaceae bacterium (assembly GCA_035576105.1). Classification (GTDB taxonomy): domain Bacteria; phylum Bdellovibrionota; class Bacteriovoracia; order Bacteriovoracales; family Bacteriovoracaceae; genus Peredibacter. The sequence continues at coordinate 7,745 of DATLXA010000007.1, read as the reverse complement.
CTCACAGGAACCGATCCCGGTTTACGGACAGGGCTCCAATATCCGTGACTGGCTGTACGTGCTTGATCATTGCAAAGGCATCGACCTGGTCTTTCACCAGGGTAGGGCCGGTGAGACTTATAACATCGGCGGAAGAAACGAACGAAAGAACCTATCCATCGTGAATCATATCTGCGAACTCCTCGACGAGAAAAAGCCGCTTGATAATGGAGACTCTTATAAGAAGTTCATCACCTTCGTCACGGACAGACCTGGCCATGACCTGCGCTACGCCATCGATGCGTCCAAAATTGAGGGTGAACTTGGTTGGAAGGCCGACGAGAATTTTGACACCGGAATCGTTAAAACTGTCGAATGGTACCTGACCAAACTTACCGGATCGCCTTCCCGATCGCATAGTAAGTAATCCCCTGCTCGAGAACCTTCTTCGTATTGTATAAGTTCCGTCCGTCGAAGATCAGCGGTGTTTTTAACCTTGATTTTATTTCATCGAAATCCGGGGCCCGGTATTGTTTCCATTCCGTCATGACGAGGAGACCATCAGCGCCGTTGAGGGCATCGTATTTGTTTTCGAATCTTTCAACCGGCACTCTCATTTGATTCATAAGTTTCTCAAAGTGCAGTGCTGCTTCCGGATCGTGGAATCTCACCGTCGCTCCGGCCTCGGTCAATGCAACAGCGGTGTCTATGGCCGGAGTGTCCCGGATGTCATCGGTGTTGGCCTTGAAGGCCGTTCCCCAAAGGACGAAGACCTTACCCTTGAGGTCATCTTTGAAGTGCTTCTTCACTTTGGAGAACAGGTACTTCTTCTGTTCGCGGTTCACTTCTTCGACGGCTTCGATGATCTTGAAGCGGACTCCGTTCTCTCTGGCCGTGTAGGCCAGCGCCTTCACATCTTTGGGAAAACAAGATCCACCGTAGCCTGGGCCAGGGTAGAGGAATTGAGATCCGATCCGTGAATCTGTTGAGATGCCGTGCCGGACCTCTTCGACGTCGGCGCCTACGATGTCACAGAGTTTTGCGACTTCGTTCATGAAGGAGATCTTGGTGGCGAGGAAACAGTTTGCTGCGTACTTGGTCATCTCGGCGGAGATGTTACTCATCCGAATGGTCCGTTTCACTTGCCGGTTGAACGGTTCGTATAAATCTTCGACCAGGTCCCCAGCTTCTTTCTCAAGATGGCCGATGATAATCCTTTCTGGTTTCATGAAATCTTCGACGGCGGAACCCTCTTTCAAAAACTCCGGGTTATTGACCACGTAGAATCTTTTGTTGGTCTTCGCCTTTATGTGTTCGCGGACCCGGTTCCCCGTACCGACCGGCACCGTTGACTTCACCACGATGACCGAGCCATCCACGATGTGAGAAGCGATGGAATCACAAGCCGCGAAAATATACTTGAGATCGGCTTGTCCGTCATCAGAGGCGGGGGTTCCGACGGCCAGGAATATGGCCTGGGCCTTCGAGACTGAATCATAATTATGAGAGAAGTTGAGCCTTCCTTCAGTATGATTGGACTGCATCAAGGATTCAAGGCCAGGTTCGAAGATGGGACATACACCTTGTTTCATCTTTTCAATCTTGGACTGGTCGATGTCGATGCAGGTCACGTCGTGGCCCATTTCCGCAAAGCAGGTTCCAGTGACGAGGCCAACGTATCCGGTGCCGATGATGCTAAGTCTCATATATTCATCCCTAAGTTTGAAATTTTAGTTGATTAATAGTCCACAGGCAATGGTTCCCCACGGATGCTTAGACTCCTGGTGCCGTAGATGAGTCTCATGTGTTCGATGCTTACCCCGCGTAGATCCTTGAACCCGGTTGTATAGGGTTTGAACGTTCCGTGTTCTAGGACGATGTCCTTTCCTTTGGAATTTTGTAAGGTATGCAGTCTCCCATCCCAAGCCTTTTTCCATTCCCAAAATGGCCCCGAGTAGTCTTGGACCAGTCGCCAGGTATTTTCGTGGGGTAGAAAAGAAACGATTAGCAGGACTGTGAAATTTCTCCTTACGAAGACCCGGGTTTTCTGTACCCAGGCGTAGTTCCTGTTTTTGAAAACCAAGGAGAGGAAGTAGACAGCGAAAGGCAGAAAGATAAAATAATGATACTGGATGACATTCAAGGCCCGGGAAACGGGTCTTCTCCCTTGGGCCCAGAAGGACATGGCAGTGGTGACGAAAAAAAGTGCAAACCAGATAGCCCCGAGGAAATATTTTTGTTTCTTCTCATCCACGCCAGTGAAGTAGGGCCGGACGAATTCTATCATCTCCTGGTAGTAAGCCAGTAGGGTTACGATGATGGGAAAGGAGAGAAACTTAATAGAATAGAGAGGTACGTGGAGAAACCCATTCCCGACGGTCCTACCGACGCGGCCGGATTTTTCAAACTGGCTTGCCCGGTAGAAGTTGCCAGGTGCTAAAACAACGAAGAGTCCGACCATGATACTGAATCCGAAGAGTGCCCATAAAAATATGGGTACTGGTTTCTTCCTCAGCAGGTGAAAAGCGATGACACTTAAGAGGAGCAGATTCCATAAGAACACCGTGATCTCATTACTTCCGTTAATGACCGTCGCCAAAAAAAATAATAAAATTTGTCCTGGCCATGTCACCTTCGCCAGTTGTTTCTTTAACACTCCTATTGCCAGTGACGTGAAGAGGATACTAAGCGTGTAAGTGATGGTTGCGGTGTACCAGTACCAGGCCTGGACTATGGAATAAGCGGATACCGAGTAAAACGCCGTGAAGAGCATCGCCCAGGGGTAGATTTCTGAGAGCTTGCGCTCAGGGAAGAAAGTACGAAGGGCGAAAGAAGAGGTTAGGAAAAATCCTAGGATCATCAGGGTGGAGATCAGCTGGTAAGCCCAGGTTGCACTCCTGAGCATCCAGGGCAATAAAGACATCAAGAACATTGGTGTGAACCGACCAGTCCACTGGTAATACAACCAGACCTGGCTTCCCCAGAAGCCTTTAGTGATGACGTAGACAGAAGTCGCGAAGTCATCCCAGGCCGGGTAGGTGAATAATGAGGCCAACACGAATAAGAGCAGGTATCCGGCAAGAAAGTTGATTAGGGTTTTATTCATTTTACTTGTTTTCTGTTCGGATTGATTTTACCTTATAGTGATTCGCAACGCACACGTTAATCCAGTGTCCTTTGTCCTTTTTCAGATCGTGATTGTTAAGACTTCGAGGCACTTTCCCCTTAAAACTCTCAACCACTAGGTCCTCGTCCCGGTTCATTAACTCCTGAAGATAGGTATCTCGTTTGACGAAATGATCCCTGAGCTTCATACCTCGGATAAAATCGTAGGAGATGGCAAGGCCCGTGAGAGCAAAAAGGGCGGTGGCTGCCAGGGTCTTATGCTTTTCAAATCTGGGCCGCAGCTTGAAACTTGAGAAGATTCCGAAGACTCCGAAAGTAGTCAGGAAGACAAATAACGACGCGGGCCTGGCCCCATTATGAGCAGAAGCAAAGGCCATCGGCAGGGAGCTACCAATTGCAGCGGCGACGAAGCACCAGCCGAGCATCCTCCGGTATTCACGGGAAGCATCGCTTAGGAACAACGTTGACAGGAGTGCAACGGGGATGGCCATGAAAATGGAGTTTTTCGCCGAGTAGAGGAAGACCTTTACCACGTCATAGTATGATGAAAATACGGACAAGAAGGATAACCCATCACCAGAACTAATAGTCCGGGCACGTGCGAAGTTCCCCGGTGCGAGGAACAACGGAACTGATGCCAAAGTAATGACCGAAGAGACGATGAGGAAGTACTTCACCGACTCTTTTTTCGAAAGTTCGCCGTTTAGGTAGATGTAAGAGGCCATGAAGATGATGATGGCGGGGGGAATGATCTCCACGGAATTCGCAAGGAGGACGCTGTAGGTGAGCAACAGCATTGAATACTTCTTTGCGCGATAGCACTTGATGAACTCCAGGAAGAATAACGGAACAAAGATGTAGCAAAGCATGTAGACCATGCCGCCGGTGTACCAGATGACTATTCTCCCGAGCATCTGCCGGTAGGAAAACCACGTTACCGCCGCGAGGAGTGCTAGGATAAAGTACTGATCAGATCGGACCCTCGACTCTCTATTGAGGAGGTACGAAAACTGATAAAGGAAAACAATGAAAAGAAGTGCCAAAAGACCACTCACAATATTTTGGTTCTCAATGGGTATGATATTGCTAGTGAGCCCCATTGCAAGCAAAGTTAGGAATCGGCCCGTCCAGTTCAAGTAGTTGTAAACTACGTAATCCCAGGCTCCGCTCTTCTGTGCAAGGTATTGGTTACAGAAATCATCTGCGATAGGAACAGCATTAAGGGCGTTTAAGACGAACATAAGAATGTATAGGACGATTCCAACGTAAAGTAGCTTTTTCACGTTAAAATTTTGGGTTCGGATGTTTTAGTCAGAGAGATAAACTCCGCGTAATCTCTGATGTAATCATTGTTATCGTAGTAGTGCGAGGCAAAGACTAAGAGGACTGCATCGACGCTGTACTTATACTGCACCCCCCAGGTTAGGGGTGGAAGGTAGATGCCCAAGGAGGGCCTATCTAGAGTAACTTCCGTCCTGTTCAGTCCGTCGTCAACCATAACCGAGCAGGATCCTTTCACGCAGATTAGGAACTGGTGACACTGCTTGTGGGCATGCTCCCCCCTTACCTTAAAGCTTGGGACATCGAAGACCAGGAAGTACCGCTTGGGCGCAAAGGGAATGTTCTTTTCGAACTCTCCAACGGATAAGTCTCCTCTTAGATCTTTTACTAAAGGAAGGGAATGTAGGGTGACGCCCTTCACGTTTGTCTCAGTAACGCCGATTTTTTCAGGCGCTTGCTGCTTGGGACCGCTACTTTGAGTCGTGTTAACGTAACCGGTTATCTTACCAGGATTACCCATGACGATGGCATTCGCAGGTACTGACTTAGTAACCACTGCTCCAGCACCGATCATAGCAAGCTCACCAATTTCAATCCCCGGGAGAATTGTCGCGTTCGCTCCGATTGATGCCCCTTTGCGGATCCGGGTCTTGAGGAAGACGTCCGGGTATTTCTTACTGCGAGGTCTGATGTCATTGGTGAAAGTTACGTTCGGGCCGATGAAGACGTCGTCCTCGATTAAGATTCCATCCCAAACCTGCACGCCACACTTAATGGTGACCCGGTCACCGATGGTGACGTCGTTTTCGATGAAGACGTGGTCACAGACATTACAATCGGCACCGATCTTTGCTTCCGGAAGGATATGGGAGAAGGCCCAGACGCGGGTTTTCTCACCGATGTTTTTTGATTCACACAGAGCATTCGGATGTACGAAGTGGGCCATTTCTTTCCTCTACTTTTATTTTTGGTAATTAACTTTTTTACTGATCACGTACAATGGTCTCTTCTTGGTGTTCTCGTAAGCTCGCCAGGTATAGTTACCGATGATCCCGATGCCGAGGGCGTTAATCCCCCCAAAAAAAGATATGACGACGGCCAGCGTGGAGAAGCCTGGGACCTTGATGATGTCGAAGAACTTCGAGACGATGACGACTATTCCCAGGAGAACGGAGACGGAGATCCCCGTGATACCGAAGAGGATCAGCGCCTTAATGGGAAGGTCCGTAAAGGAGAAAAGGCTATCGAGCATGTAATTAACTTTCTTGGAGAAGGTCCAACCACTTTTACCGACTTGCCGTTGCCGACGGGTGTACGGTATCTCTAGTCTGCGGAAGCCAAGCCAGAAGATTAGTCCCACGATGGAGGAATTTGATTCTTCGAGCTGGAGGAGTTCTTTACGGAAGGTTTCGTTACAGCCGAAGATGTCGACTCCCCCGTTAGGCAGGTCTTTGATGATGAACTTCCGGTACAGCCTCCAGAAAAGATTGGAGCTGAACTTCGAGAACAACGGATCCTTCCGGTCGGTCCTGGCGCCCACCACTACGTCGCAGAGGCCCGCCTCCAGGCTCTTGAAGAACTCGAAGACCAGTTCGATGGGCTCCTGAAGATCCGCTGACATGACGGCGAAGCTCCTGCCCTCTGCCTGATTTAACCCTGCACGAATGGCGGCGAAGGACCCGTAGTTCCGGGAAAGTGAAACCAAGGTTGAGGAGAACCTCGCAGAGCCGAGCATTTCCCGGAGCACTTCGAAGGATCTGTCGGGACTTCCGTCCACCACGAAGGTTACCTTAAGTTCACTGTCTAGCTCGCTCTGGCACTGGCGGGCCAAGCCTTCGATGGCGGTGATCAAAGGCGCGATCCCCTCTTCGTTTCTATAAATGGGAATTATTAAAGAGAGCATTTATCAAACTCAATCAAACACTGAGCGATGTACTCGATCTCGGCACCGGTTAGCTCCGGGAAGCAAGGGAGTGTCAGGATTTCGCCACAAACCTTTTCTGTAACTGGAAGAGAAATCCCTTGGTAAGTACTTCTTAAAGTCTGCTGATGATAATCTGGGATGGGGTAATGGATGTCAGTGGGGATATGCTTCGCCTCGAGGAAGCTCTTAAGCTGGTCCCTCTTGGCGCATCTGACGATGAGGAGGTGGCCCACGTAGGTCGTCTCATGAACTGTCGGGAACCTGATGGATTTTACGTCCCTGCACAGCTCTTTGACCTGGCTTACAACGTGCCGGCGTTTACTGTTCCACTCATCAAGGTGGTCGAGCTTAATGCCGAGGATCCCCGCTTGCATCTCATCGAGCCGAGAGTTCCGGCAATCGGGCTTCACCACATAGTACTTCTTCTCCCACCCGTACATGCGAAGTTTTTTCAGGTCCTCGAAGATCGCCGGTGTACTCGTCACGAGCGCTCCACCGTCACCAAGAGCTCCAAGGTTCTTAGTAGGATAGAAGCTGAAGCAGCCCAGGTCACCGAAGGAGCCGGCCATTTTCCCATCAAGTTTCGCTCCGTGGGACTGAGCGCAGTCTTCGATCACCGGAATGTTCTTGCTGCGAGCTAGGTCGCAGATTTTTTTCACGTCGGCGAGCTGACCATAGAGATGGGTGACGATGATCCCGTCAACTTTTTCTTTATCGAGAGTGCTCCGTAGAGATTCTACGGACATGGTCAGTGATGTTTCATCGATGTCCACATAGAGTGGAATGCCACCGACGGCGAGAATAGCGAGGGTCGAATACATCCCGGCGTTGGCAACCGTAACGACTCTTTTTCCCTTCATGAGACTTAGCGCCTTCAACCCAAGTTCTAGGGCTTCTGTTCCGTTAGCAACTGAAACGCAGTGGCTTGTGCCGCAGTACTGAGCAAATTTTTCTTCGAAGCTTTTGACTTCAGTCCCGAGAACGTACCAGCCACTTTCAATGATCAAGCTTACCTTTTCTTTTATTTGGGTTAGAATTTCTGGGTCAAGTCTCTTGAGATCATTAATCGCATTTATTGTATTCATGAATCACCCGCTTACTTTTGAAGCTTATTAAGAAAGGCTCAGGACCTGACAACCGTGTCATTTTAGGTTTAGTATATTAACCAAACAATAAAACTGCAATTTTTCTAATTCTATAAATAGCTAAGTCCGAAGCAGTGCATCGTGACTGATTTAAAAAGCAAAATGACATATTACTATCTTTAATACAAATCCCTACCGTAAGCACTTTTCTATTCCCAAATAGAAAAGCCTATCTCTTTGCGAGATAGGCTTTCCTTGGATTTTTAAAATTCCGACTATTTATGGATCGCTTCAATGGAAGTGCGGTAACGCTCTTCCATCATTTTGAGGCGTACATCATCTTCACGGTG
>DATLXA010000006.1:0-159100 GCA_035576105.1 Bacteriovoracaceae bacterium | reverse complement strand
GCGAAGGAAGCTTCTCTTCCTGCTGGCGGGACCGCTCTTCAGTATCTTGACGGGACCAAGGCGTGGGTCACTCTAGATACCTCAAAAGTTCCGGAGAGCGGGAACTTGTACTTCCTCGATGCGAGGGTCAGGACTGCTGTGTTGGCCGGGTACGTAACCGGCACAAATGCGGCCATCTCTGCAGGCGATTCCCTGCTGGTGGCCTTAGGAAAACTCGAAGGTCAGATTGCTGCGACGGCGTCGGGGAGTACAGGGGCGTATGTAAATAATGGTAACTCGTTTGGCGCCATTCCTGCGGTGCTGGGGACCAATGATAACTTTCCAATGGCGTTTGAAACCTTTGGAACGACGAAGATGACAATCCTCGCCAACGGTAACGTTGGGATTGGAACTGCATCTCCAGGTTTTAAACTAGAGCTTGCCGGTACAAGTACAGCCGCAGACAGAAAGATTGGGATCAATGGTAGCCAGGTGCTTTATCTGCCGGATCAGGCATCGAGTGCTTTTACCGGGTCTATATTTATAGGCAATGGTGGAGGCAGTCTCTCGCATTCATCTGGAACACAGGGGTATAAAAATTCGGCATTTGGTTTAGGAGCACTACAGTCTATCACTACAGGTTACAATAACACTTCAAGTGGAAATTCCTCTCTTTATTCTAACACGACAGGATATTCTAACACTGCCAATGGAGTTTCTTCACTTTATTTTAATACAACAGGTTACAATAACACTGCAAGTGGAAATTCCTCTCTTTATACTAACACGACAGGATATTCTAACACTGCCATTGGATCTGCTACACTTACCTATAATACGACAGGATATAGAAACACGGCCAATGGAGATTTTTCACTTTATCAAAACACGACTGGATATTATAACACTGCTTTAGGGACTAATTCTGCCCTCACCAATATTGCAAAAAGTGAATCCACGGCAATAGGATCTTTTTCCCAACAATATGCAGACGATACTGCATCTCCAGCAATCAGTTATAACACCGCCCTAGGTGCCTATTCTCTTCAAGGGAGTGCTGACCCAACCGCTAACACCGGCATAAAAAACACAGCCCTTGGGCACTCCGCTTTACTAGGCATGAGCTCCGGCTCAAATAACATCGGCATCGGTTACAACTCCGGCTCTCTCATCACCACTGGCTCAAATAATGTTGTCATAGGATCCAATACCGGGTCGACCATTGCAACCTCATCCAACAATGTTTTAATTGCCGATGGAGCAGGTACCGAGAGATTACGGATCATCTCAACCGGATATATGGGTCTGGGAACTTCATCTCCTCAGGCGCTGCTTGACTTGACCTCGATTACTACTGGTATTTTAATCCCTCGCATGACCACTGCTCAGCGTGACGCTATAAGTGCGACAGGTAGGACGGGGATGCAGGTCTATAACACTACAACTAATGAGCTTAACTTTCACAACGGAACGGCGTGGACCGCCCTCGGTGCGGCCGGTTCTGGTGTGACCCAAGTCACCAGAGGCGCAGGCCTCGTCGGCAACGGCACCAACATCACGGCCACCGGAACTATCGCCGTTGACGTCGGCACAGGAAACAACCAAATCGTCCAACTCGACGGGACTAGTAAACTCCCCGCCGTCGATGGTTCGGCCCTCATCAACCTAAACCCGGCCAACCTCTCTGCCACTGTACCGATCACTAAAGGCGGGACCGGAAGAATCACGGGTGGAGCTACCAATACATTCTTGGCGATGGACGCAGCTGGAACGGCCCTAGAATACAAGGCCTTCTCCGCAGCGACCCCGCTCGCCATTGACTTCACGACTCCCGGGGCCGCAGCACTCACGCTTGGGACTGTGCCAATCAGTAAAGGTGGTACCGGCCTCACGGCGTTTGTTGGAGAGAGACTCTACACCGCTAACCTCGGCGGTTCGCTTGCTACTTTCTTCTGTAGTCCATCAGAAGTCATGACCTTCAATATTTCCGGTGCCCCGATCTGTTCAACCCTCGCTTCCCTTGGTGGGAGTAGCCAGTGGACCACCAGCGGTTCAAACATATACTATACGACAGGGAAAGTTGGAGTCGGTACTTCGACTCCTGGAGAAGCTCTCGAGGTCGTCGGGAACCTCAAAGTTAACGGGGTCATCTTCAAGAACGAGGTTCTGTCGATCCCTGGTTCTTCCACCCGCTTCCTGAATGTGAATAACCTTGCCGATACCTATGGCCTGTATGAAGTGGACGTTGCTGGTTACGCAGGTTCCGGTACGGGCAGCATGGTGCTCTCCTATATTGACGGGGGACATAGTAATGGAGTCGGCTCACACCACGTTCAGGAACTAGCAAGGCTGACACAAGGTAACCCCATCCTCGGGCCTTTGATAAAAACTATATCGGGAACAAGCATCTCCATTCAAAACACCAGTGGAGCTGTTATGAATCTCTTCGTCTCGGTGAAATCACATAACGTCACGGCAGTCCCCGCAGTCGTGACACTTGAATTAGCCGGTGGCGCTGGCGATCCGGCCATAACCGCTAGTTCAAACCGGATCATGTTACAGGGTACCTCTCCGGGAACTACTGAAATTGGAAACTTGAACATCTCCGGGAACGGTCTCTTCGGTGGCAACGTCGGTATCGGTACCGGCAACCCACTCAGCAAGCTTCATGTGAATCTCACTGCAACCGGAGGAATCAGCCTCGGGGCATACAATTCTACTACAACGGCGGGGGTGATGAGGTTTGTGGGGGTTACTGGAACCGATGGAACTTTCAACGGCGGTAACATCTCCGGAGTAAACAACGGCGCTGCAGGGATGGCGATCATTAACACCAGCGCTGGAACTGGTAACAGTCAGGACGTGGCCTTTTACACGCACTTAAACGGTAGTCAGTCTAGCCAGAAAATGATCCTGACGTCAGCGGGTAACGTTGGGATCGGGGCCACCTCTCCGACCGCGGCGCTTGAGGTTAGCACTGGAGAGGTCCGTGGTCTAAAGATTACCAATACCTCTTTCACAGATGCTTATCCTCTTATCTCCGCACACGGTAGTAATTTGTCAGCGAATGCAATGGTGCTCTATCCTTCAGGGAAGCTTGCCATTAATACGAGTTCAAATACGAATAATTTTACTGTGAATGGAAATATGTCGGTAGGTATGAGTTATATGAACATTGCAGCTCCGACGAACGGCGCCATCATTCAAGGGAACGTTGGGATCGGCACCAGTGCCCCAGCCATGGCCTTGGATGTACGCGGAAACCTTGCATCAACGACCGCAGGTTCCGCCCCATTTCCGGGAGGATCCAGCTTGCCGGGTATTGTTTCATTAGATACGAGTAATGCTTTTTATCCTAGTTTGAAAATGAAAGGCGGGAGCGCAATAGAATCGGTCATAACGGCTAATACTACTTCGGGCACTTTCACCGACGGATTTTCCTACAATGCTCTCAATCATAATTTTCTTGCTGGCGGATCTATCCGTATGCTTATCAGAGCCGACGGAAACGTTGGAATAGGGCTTACAAACCCTGGCTATAAGCTGGATGTGGTGGGTGATATTAATGCTTCCGGCAGTGTCAGGTCGGCCGGTTCCGCCTTAACTTCCGACATCCGTCTGAAAGAGAATTTAATACCCGTTCAAGACAGCTTGAAGAGGCTCTCTGAGCTTAAGGCCTATAACTATTATTGGAAAGATAAGAAGAAATTTGGCGATAAGAAGCAGTTAGGACTTGTAGCACAGGAAGTTGAGAAGGTATTTCCAGAAGCAGTTATGAAAGGCAACGATGGCTTTTTGGCCGTATCTTACGCCAACCTAGTTGCACCACTAATTGAGTCAGTAAAAGAGCTTTATGGCCAATCCTTGGCCCTTTACGTGCGGGTAACGGCCAGTGAAAAGCAACTTGCCCTGCAAGCTCAAAAAATGAGCGCTAGCGACCTGGAGATTGCTACGCTTAAAGAGCAATTGAAAGCTATTAGTCGTAAACCGGCTTCATCAGAAAGAGAAAATGAAAAAATTAAGTTTCTTGAGGCTGAAAATGCATCTATGAAGTCATACCTTTGCCAGAAAGATCCGAGTGCTTCATTCTGTAAGAAATAATATGATTTGCAACATAGAATGACTGTCTGAAGGCGTGAAGCTAAAACCTAGCTTCACGTCGGATGGTCTCTGAGCGGGAGAGAATGAGCTTTCCTATCTACCAGGAAAGAACATCAGGATGATGAGGACCTGGACTTCCCCAAGTTTAGTGGACACTTTTCTCTGGGCGGTTACAGAGGCCAAGAATTATAGAAAGAAGCAAAGAAACTCCAGATGTCCCAGTCATTCCATCTTTGACGAAGCGGAAAGCTCTCTGGAACAACCACCGTCACCTCTTCAGAAAACGCTGGCCTCTATCGTACGGTGATGGGCGCAGACGTTGCTTTGACTATGTATTGATTATTCACTGAATACCGGAACTCATAGGTGCCTGGTTCAGATGGGGCCTTCAAAGAGTATGACCCGCTTGTTAAACCATTCACATGAGAGAACCAGAGGTAGTTATTTTCTCCAACTTTGAAGAGTCCGACCCAATCGTTTGCTGCGGCCTGATCAACTTTCCAGTTAACTTGAAGATCTGCTCCTGGAGCCACTGTGAGTGAAGAAGAACTGACGGTATAAGGAGCAAGGCTGACGCTGGCCTCTATGGTGATGGGCGCAGACGTTGCTTTGACTATGTATTGATTATTCACTGAATACCGGAACTCATAAATGCCTGGTTCAGATGGGGCTTGTAAAGAGTATGACCCGCTTGTTAAACCATTCACATGAAAGAACCAGCGGTAATTAGCTTCTCCGACCTTGAAGAGTCCGACCCAGTCGTTTGCTGCGGCCTGATCAACTTTCCAGCTAACTTGAAGATCTCCTCCTGGAGCCACCTTGAGTGATGAAGAGCTCACGGCATAAGTAGCAACGCTAACGCTGGCCTCTACGGTGATGGGCGCAGACGTTGCTCTGAGGATGAATTGATTATTCAATAGGTACCGGAACTCATAGGTGCCTGGTTCAGAGGGGGCCTTTAATGAGTATGTTCCGCTTGTTAAACCATTCACATGATAGAACCAGCGGTAGTTAGATTCTCCGACTTTGAAGAGTCCGACCCAGTCGTTTGCTGCGGCCTGATCAACTTTCCAGCTAACTTGAAGATCTCCTCCTGGAGCCACTTTGAGTGAAGGAGAGCTCACGGTATAAACCGGATTTGGGTTAACGGAGGACGCAGCGACGGTCACCGAACTGTTTAAATAAGTCATGCCGGTGGAATGTCCTTTGACGAGAACCGAGTATGCGATTTCGCCTGACCCATTCAGATGCCGTATCCTCATCGCAACGGTCTTACTTTCTCCTGGAGCTAAAGTATGAGTTGCGGGAATGAACTCACCGGCGAGAAGCCCGGCCGACTGCAAGTTGAGAGTCAGTGGCACTGCAGCGCAGGCCCCACTGTCTTGATTTTTGAGGATAAGGCCAGTGTCCGCAGAAGCTTCCCTGAGCATGCTGAAATTCGCTGGTAAGGTTAAGCTCGGGGCCCTCGCGATACAGGGATTCGCAACCTGGTTGACCGTGACGGTACTAACTCTTGTGACGGTAGAAGTATGGCCACTCAAGTTAACTGTATACGAAAGATTACCTGTTCCGCTTAAGTGAGTAACGGTCAGATTAGAGCTTTGAGAGTCGCCGGGAGCTATCCGCAGAAATTCCGGGCTGAAGTTTACAGAGAGCTGTGCGGAGCCTGCGGAACTTAGAATCAGGTCGGAAGGGTTACAATAGAGGCCGTCATTATTCTTAACGGAGACCTGGACGGTTGCCGTCCCGTAGGAATCCAACTGAATCGGTGACAGGGAAAAAGTTGGGGCACTCGGGAGACAGGTGTTTTCTTCGTTTCCAGTTCCACCGATCCTAACAGTTGCACCTTGCGCAGAAAGGTTAATCAATTTTATTTTTACTCCACCTGGAGTGAGGTGCGTCTGCCCAACCGAGAGATTGGCCAAGCGTATGGATAAATTTCCTGGGTACACCGGATCCAGCGCTGAGGTATGAATGGAGAGTGTACTGAAGAACTTGCTGTCGAGCGAAGCATCAAACCCGTTTGGTTGCCGGTATGACAGGTACATCGGCTCCGGCATGTACTGATCTTTGAAGTAGAGAGTCACTGGTTGACCAGCAGTTGCCAGCGGCGGACTTACCGTCGAGATAGTGTAAGTCTGTCCATTGGCCGTCGCGGTCAGCAGCTCTTCGGGGGAGATGAAGTTCAATCTCACTTTGTTGATGGCATTGAAACCCGGACTCACTCGGACAGATTCGGGCTGAGCTCCCATGGTATCTGAGAGGTCGAGGTAGGCAGGATTTGATAAGGCCGGTCCGGCGTAGTCCGCAGCCGATGGTACTCCAGTGCCCGCGTGGGCAAGTCCGAGGGTGTGGCCAAATTCGTGCGTCAGGGCCACCTGCCAGTCCCAGGTTCTGCCGTTGAACCACAGCCGTCTGCCGGGCATTTCCGCTCGACCTCTCCAGCTACAGGCACCTTGCTCTTGTTCGTTGCCTGGGAGGTTATAATCCCACGGTTTGAAGGCGGAGGTGAAATACATGACATGTGTATAAGCATCGAGGTTTACACCTTTGGACCTCAAGATGACATCGGCTTCTTCGTTGATCTTCCAGAATTCATTGCAGTAGTTGGTGTTCGCACCAGTTTGAGCTAGCTCGATGACTTCTGGATGCACCGATCCGGTAATGTCCATCCGTCCTCGGGACATTTCTCGATAAAAAGAAGCTAAGGAATTAGATGAGTTGAAAAGGATGGCCGCAGGGTTATAGTCGGGGTACGGAAGGTTTGGCAGATGGACCCGGACGGCCAGGATATTTTTCAGTAGACTAGACTGTTGAGATTGAGCCACTAAGACATCCGTGGATTTCCTGCCACTCACTGACGAAAAAGGAATCGACTTCGGCATTTTATTTTTAGATCTCCTGAGACCACCGTCTTCCGTTTTTAAGAACAACTGGGTCTTAGAGGTACTGTCATAGTTATGCTCTATGATAACCCTCTCCGCGGTCTCGAAGATGGCCGGAGGAAAATTGTAGCCGGAACTTTCGTTCTTTCCGTCGGCCGCTTCATAAGCCTCATCGAACTGCTTCTTCTGAGCAAAACCGTTTACGCTCGACAAGATTAAGGTCAGCGCAGTCAGGGTACGTAGGAATTTCATTTCAGGGCCCCGGGGGTGAGTGAGTTGAATCTTGGGCTAGTATGACGTGAATCAACTTTCAGGAAAGAATTCTTAAGGCTCCTCGGGAAAAAAACTTTGTAACACTCCGTATTTTCAAGGATGTTTACTACGATCCACATTCTTTTCCTCACCGGCGGCTGCCGGTAATGATGGGCAAAGTAACGGTGTTGAAAGCATCAGGAGTATAAAAGGCGTGAGGCTAAAAGAGCGATGAGAATGAACTTTCCTACCTACCCAGAAAGAACATCAGGATGATGAGGACTGCCGTAACCACCAGGTAGGGTATGAGTTTTTTGTTATCGTTCACCACCTGCTTCTTCGGCACTCCCGGAACTCCCTGATACGTCTTCTTCTTCACCGGACGGCCCTTGTTCGCTAACTTATCAAACCCGGTGGTCGCGGTGGTGGTGGTGAATTCCTGCGTCGGCTGGTCCTTCTTGAAGCTGATCGGGAACTTCCCGGCCAGCCACACTTCCATGTCAGAGGAGAGCTGGACCTTCTCGTTGGGATTGATCCGTGCTCCGTTGATAGTGATGCCGTTCTTACTGCCGAGGTCGGTGATGAAGTAGACCTCTCTTTGCAGCTCGACGACACAGTGGAACCTGGATAATTCTTTGTTGCTGACCACACAGTCATTCTCATCGGATCTTCCGATCCGGACGATGTCGTTGGAATCGGAATGAGTGAAATTCTCATCTACAATCAAAATACTAAATTTCATGCACTTATTATCTCTCAGTACTTACTTAAGTTTACATAATTTTTATTATAAACATAATTTCAGATCAAACGAGTCAAACGCTAGACCTCGGGAGCGAGATAAACTTCCACGTCCTGGTGAAACTCATCCCGGAGGATCGAGCGGATCGCCTCCAGCGTCCCGGTGGTCGAGCTGGGACACGTCCCACAAGCACCCTGGTACTTCACGATCAGAACATTGTCCTTAAAATCTTTCACCGCCAAGTCCCCGCCGTCACCCTGAAGCCCCGGTCTGATGCGCTTATCGAGGATCTCTTCGATCTGGCGCACCTCCGGCGAGAGGTTGGCCCGACGGTCTTCTTCTGGGTCGTGGACCTTGAAATCCGGGTTGTGGTCTTCAATGAAATTCTCAATGCAGGTCTGGACCGCGGGTTCTAAGTTCTCCCAGTCCTCGAAGCTGAACTTGCTGACGGTGATCACGTTCTGGAAGAAGTGGATCTGGTCCACGCCGCGCAGGTCGAAGAGCGCCTCAGCAAGAGGAATGTCTTTGCAGTCCTGGGGTGCTTTGAAGGAAACTTTTCCTTCGGCCTTGACCACCCGGTTGAGGATGAACTTCAGGGCGTTCGGGTTGGGGGTGGGCTGGATGATGATTTCGATAGTTTCTTGTGACATAGGGGTACCCATTATTCAAAAAAAGTTTTGACCTTGATCAAGGTTCGGTAAAGTTGGTCGATGTCTTCCTGGTCATTGTATAAAGACAGCGAGGCCCGGCAGGTCGCGGGCACACAGAGAAATTTCATCAGCGGCTGCGCGCAGTGGTGCCCGGTGCGGATAGCGACGCCCTCCTTATCGGTGAGTGCGGCGATGTCATGGGGGTGGATTCCTTCCAGCCCGAAAGAAATGACGGATGCCTTCTCCCGTGCCTCACCGTAGATCTTAAACCCCGGGATGGTCTTGAGTTTTTTAGTGGCGTATTCCAGCAGCTCGTCCTCCGCCGCCTTGATCTGTTTGAGTCCGACACCGAGGATGTAGTCCACCGCCTTGCCCAGCCCGATGACCGCTGCGATGGACGGGGTTCCGGCCTCGAACTTGTGAGGAAGGGTGTTGTAAGAGGTTTTCTCGAAAGTCACCACGTCGATCATGTCACCGCCGCCCTGGTAGGGAGGCATTTTCTCCAGCAGCTCAACTTTTCCATAGAGGACTCCCACGCCAGTGGGGCCGAACATCTTGTGTCCCGAGAACCCAAGGAAGTCTACGTCCAGGTCCTGAACGTCGACACTCTTATGAGCAATGGCCTGGGCGGCGTCGATGAAAACCACCGCGCCGGCACGGTGGGCGAGGGCCGTCATTTCCTTCACCGGGTTGATGGTTCCCAGGGCATTGGAGATGTAGACCACCGAGACCAGCTTGACCTGAGGTGTGAGGAGTTTCTGGTACTCCTCTAGAAGGATCTCTCCTCGGGCGTTGATCGGGATGACCTTAACCTTTAGACCTTTTTCCTCAGCGATCAGCTGCCAAGGGACGATGTTCGAGTGGTGCTCCATCTGCGAGAGGAGAATCTCATCGCCGGCGTGGAGAAAATTCCTGGCGTAGCACTGGGCCACCAGGTTGATGGACTCGGTGGTCCCTTTGGTGAAGATCACCTGCTTGCGGTCAGGAGCATTGATCAGGGCCGCGATCTTGTCGCGGGTGGACTCGAACTTGTTGGTGGCGTTTTCCGAAAGCCAGTAGAGTCCCCGGTGGACGTTGGACGTCTCCAGCCGGTAGTACCGGTCCAGCTCGTCGATGACGATTAAGGGCTTGAGGGTGGTGGCCGCGCTGTCGAGGTAGGCCAGGCGTTTTCCGCCGATGAGTTGGTTTAACACTGGGAAGTCTTTCCGGTACGGATTATCTTTGAGGATACTCATGGGTGCACCTTCAGAGCGAACTTGGTTTCCAGGTGACTCAGGATCACCGAACTCACCCGGGTTTGAGATTTTTTATTGTGGATCTTCCCGACCACTTCCATCCCGAAGCCGTGGGCCAGCAGAGTCCGTGCCTTCTCGGCCGGGATTCCTCTTGCCTGGAAGTAGAAGACCTCGTCGTCGGAGAGCTGTCCGGTGGTGGAGCCGTGGGAGCACTTCACGTCATCGGCGAAGATCTCCAGCTGCGGCTGGGAATGGACCTGGGCCTTCTTTGAGAGCAGCAGATTCTTATTCACCTGACTCGAGGCAACTCTCTGGGAATCTTTATAGATGTGGATGAGACCGGTGAAGATCCCCCGGGACTCTCCGTCCAGGATGCCTTTTGCGACCTGGGTAGAGGTGGTGTCCGCCGCCCGGTGACCGATGGTGGTGTTGATGTCACTGTGCTCGGTCTTATTAGTCAGGAAGAGCGCGTAAGACTCGCCGTTAGCACCACTGGCATTTAGATTGAGGGTCAGGTTCTTGCGAGTGAGTTTTCCGGAGGTGTTGAAGATGAAACTCTTCACCGTGGCGTCTTTTTCAACTTCCGCGAACACCGATCCGTGGTGGAGCCCGAGTGCCGAACCCTGCGTGAGCTGGATGTGCTCGACCACGGCACCCGGGTGGGCGACGATGTAGGTCTCGTTGACCTGGGCGTAGGACGTCTCAACTTCTCCCAGGCTTTCTTCCAGGATCGAAATCCGGGAGAAAGGGCGGGCGATGATAAAAATTGTCGGTGCGGTGATGCCGGACTTCGAGGAGAGGTGGATGATCCGGATAGGAGTTTCGATCTCACTGTCCTTCTGGACCTCGATGACCACACCCTCATCCATCAGGCCATGGTGGAGGTGAGAGAGGGCATTGCTGTTCTGGAAAGAATTTCTTACCTGGGAGAACTGGTCCTTGAGTTTGGTGACTGTCACTCCGGCGAGTGCGGGCACGGGGTCAGTCAAGAGACCGTCGTGGAAAAACAGAGTCGGGAAGTCCCCGGAGATCACACCCTGGAGGCCCTGGTCAGTGGTCTGCGGTTGGTAGACCAGCTCGCTGAAAAACCTCTCCAGGTTGGTGAACTTGTACCCGTCGGCGACGGGAGACGAGTAGTTCTTCTCCCGGAAAGCGCGCAGGTGCCCTTCTCTGAAATCTTTCAAAGAGCTGTCGCTGAGTTGAATCTTCTTATCTGCGAGGTCGCAGATGCTCTCAATGTCCATTTATTTTGCTCCGCTGATGAGCCAGTCGTAGCCCCTCTCTTCCAGCTCCAGTGCTAGGCCACGGTCACCGGACTTGATGATCTGTCCCTTTGAGAGGACGTGGACGAAATCCGGGACGACGTAGTCCAACAGGCGCTGGTAGTGGGTGACCAGGATGGTAGCCGTGAAGCGGCTCTTGAGCGCGTTCACACCCTTGGCCACGATCTTGAGCGCATCGATGTCGAGTCCGGAATCGGTCTCATCCAGCAGGGCGAGCCGGGGGTTTAAGATCGCCATCTGGAGGATTTCATTTTTCTTCTTCTCCCCACCGGAGAAGCCCTCGTTAACCGACCGCTCGAGGAAGGATGGGTTCATCTCCAGCAGCTTGAGCTTTTCTCTGAGGTGCTTCATGAAGACCTCATCGTCCATGCGGTCAAGGCCCTGGTGCTCGCAGATCTGGTTGAAGGATTCTTTGAGGAAGGTGTAGTTCGACACCCCGGGGACTTCGATCGGGTACTGGAACCCCAGGAAGATCCCTTCCTTCGCTCTCTGGGCCGGGTCCAGTTCCAGCAGGTTGGTGAGCTTGCCGTTGATCTCGTAGCAGACTTCACCGCCGGTCACGGCGTAGGACGGGTGGCCGGCGATGACCTTCGAGAGGGTTGATTTGCCCGAGCCGTTGGGGCCCATGATGGCGTGAACCTCACCTTTTTTTACAGTGAGGTTGATCCCCTTGAGGATCTCGTTTCCATCGACGGATGCGGTGAGGTTTTTTATTTCAATCATATTTTATCCTAGCCAACACTGTTTTCAAGTTTCATTTCAATCAGCTTGACCGCTTCCACCGAAAATTCCAGAGGAAGGGTCTTGAACACGTCCTTACAAAATCCATTCACGATCAGGGAGACCGCTTTCTCAGCGGTGAACCCGCGGGACTGCAGGTAGAAGATCTGGTCCGCGCTGATCTTGGAGGTGGTGGCCTCGTGCTCGACGATGGCGGTGTTGTTCTTGACGTCGATGAACGGGAACGTATTGGCCGCGCACTCGCTGCCGATGAGCATGGAGTCGCACTGGGAATAGTTCCGGGCCCCCACCGCACTCGGCATGATCTTCACCAGACCCCGGTAGACGTTGCGGGATTTCTCCGCGGAGATTCCCTTGGAGATGATGGTGGAGCGGGTGTTCTTCCCGATGTGGATCATCTTGGTCCCGGTGTCAGCTTGCATGTGGTGGTTGGTCAGCGCCACCGAATAGAACGAGCCCTGGGAGTTCTCTCCCATCAGCACGCACGACGGGTACTTCCAGGTGATCGCCGAGCCGGCCTCGACCTGAGTCCAGGAAATCTTCGAGTTCTTCCCGCGGCACTGGCCCCGCTTGGTCACGAAGTTGTAGATCCCGCCCTTGCCTTCCTTGTCTCCGGCGTACCAGTTCTGCACCGTCGAGTACTTGATCTCGGCGTTCTCCAGGGTCACCAGTTCCACGATGGCGGCGTGAAGCTGGTTCTCGTCTCTCTGGGGAGCGGTGCAACCTTCCAGGTAGTTCACGTAACTGTCGTCGTCGGCGATGATCAGGGTCCGTTCGAACTGGCCCGACTCTTTGGCGTTGATGCGGAAGTAAGTCGAGAGGTCCAGGGGACAGGTGACTCCTTTCGGGATGTACACGAAAGACCCGTCGGAGAAGACCGCCGAGTTCAGGGCCGCGTAGTAGTTATCAGAATAGGGGACTACGGTTCCCAGGTATTTCTTAATCAGTTCCGGGTGCTTTTCTACGGCCTCGGAGAAAGAGCAGAAGATGACTCCCACCTTCTCAAGGTCGGCCTGGTGAGTGGTGCCCACAGAAACAGAATCAAAAACCGCGTCCACCGCCACACCCATCAAGCGCTTCTGCTCGGTCAGCGGGATGCCTAGTTTCTCAAAGGTCTCGAGCAGTTCACTGTCGACGTCGTCCAGAGATTTGTAGACGTCTTTCTTGGACTTCGGTTTGGAGTAGAAGTAGATGTCCTGAAAATTGATGGGAGGGATGGTGCAGTACTGCCACTGGGGATGAACCAGTGTCAGCCAGTGCCGGTAGGCCTTGATCCGGTAGTCGAGGAGCCACTGTGGCTCCTTCTTCCGCTCGGAGATCAGGCGCACGATGTCTTCGGAGAGACCCTTCGGAAATTCCTCACTCTCGATGTCCGTGACGAACCCGTACTTATATGAATCTTGCAGTTTATCTTCTATTTTCACGGTTGACCTCGTTTCACCAACAGTCCGTCGTCGGCCAGCAGTTCGTTTAACGTGAGCGTATTGAAGATGCTGATCAGGTAGTTGTTAAGCCGCTTCACTGGCCCGGAGATGTTGCAAGTGTGGAAGAGCCCGCAGGGTCCCTCGCTGCAACTCATGGCAAAGCTCTTTCCTTCGATCAGCTGGGCCAGCTCAAGGTAACTAATCGTGCTCAGGTCTTTGGAAAGTGTGTACCCGCCTTTAACCCCTTTCTGGGATTGAAGGATGCCTGCGGTATTCATCAACTGCATGACTTTGGCGGTGGTATCAAAGGGTGTTTGGAAACGGTCACAGACTTCACGTGCGGTCGTTAGCTCACTTGAACCCTTATCTTTCATTAGCTTAAGCACCATTAGTGCATATTCGACTTTCCTATTGATCTTGATCATGGAAATACGCCTATTTTTAACTCATTTTGATTCTAGCAATAAAGATTAGCTTAAATAAGGTGTTTTTACACTTATATTCATAAGAGAAATGATAAAATCCCTCAACTATTACTTAATCCTGCCCGATACGGTCGGAATGAAGATCATTCTGTTGTGCATTGTTATAACAATCGTTTCCTACCTCGAGTCACATGCTGTGGTGAACCCGGAGAATTATCAGGACGGTGAGTTTCTGATCTATAATTGTAGGGAGAAACACTGGGCCTGTGTGAAGAGCGAGACGTTCGACGAGTGTCTAGAGGACCGGAACGCGGACCCCTCTGAACTGGACCCACTTCACAGCTGTGCACCGGTGGGCAGATTTGCTACTACCCGGTCATGTTTTGACCGACAGTCATTCATGTCGACCCAGGCCTTTGGGACTAGAGTGTGTGTGAGAGATGAGTGGAAAGGAAAGATCTCCAAGTTCTAATCAAAGATGTTCTCTTTCACCGGGGCCTTTTTTATCTGGGTCGGGGTGAGCTCATACTTGACCAAGGGTGCTTCCCGAATCCCGTACCAATAGCAAACAGCAAAGAATAAAACCAAGGCCATCGCATTGACGGTCCATATTTTCCAACGCAGGATTTTTTCTTCTTTTACCACTCTCATAAAAACAGGGTTGGGAACCAAGTTCTGCTGCCTGTGCTGGGCCGGAAAAGGTTTGGTCTGGGTCGAGTTCACACCCAGATCGGGTCTGGGGATGGCATAGGTGAATGAAGTCGTCCCGTCGATGGAAGCCTCAGCCACCACCTTGAGCTGTTGGACCGCTCCGAATGATAGGCTCAAGAAGGTTTTATACTCGGTCCGGATGTAGGGCCGAAGGCGCTGACCGTCGATGCTCACTCCGTTGGTGCTCCCCAGGTCGGTCACGAAGATCTCACCCTTGGAGAATTCAATCTTACAGTGCTTGCGAGACATCCCTTCCTTGACGATGATGACATCACACCTCGGAGACCGGCCAAAGGTGTACACGCCGTCCTTGAGGGTGAGCTTCATGTCTTCGGAGTTCGAGAAAGTTAAGATGACCTGCATGCTTCTATTATATGGTCCCGGTACGTTATTTGCAAAAGTTATGCTAGACAAAATATTTCAATCGGTCTTTTCCTTCGTCTGTTCCTTCGCCGGCGGCTTGATTTGTGATTTCTTCTGCTTCCGGTCTAGCCTGCGCATTTCGCGTTCCTTGCGCAGCTGAGCTGTATCCTTCACCGTCAGGTCGTATTTGATCGGCTTGGTGTCACTGGTGTAGTACAGCGCTGCTACTCCCAGTAGCAGCAAGAGCGCCAGGGTATTGAGGACGATGAACTTCCGTTTCTGAGACCTGTCCTCGGACTCCGCAGTTAGAACTTTCATCTTCAGCACGGTGGTCTTGTCTGTCGCCGAGAGCGGCAGCGTGTGCGTCTTGGTAAACATGAGGTTCGTCTCCGGCCTGGGCATGACGAAAGTCAAGGATGGCTCTTTGGATCTATCCGGTTCGATCTTTAGGCTAGTGACAGCGCCAAAGGAGAGGGCCAGATAGGTTTTGAACTCCGTCCTGACGTAGGGTTTTAGCTTCACGCCGTCGATCATGACACCGTTGGTGCTTCCAAGGTCGGTGACGAACACCTCGTCCTTGTCGATCTCCAGCTTGCAGTGTTTCCGGGACATCCCTTCCTGTGTGATGATGACGTCGCACTTAGGTGAGCGGCCGACCATGTAGGAACCCTCACTGAGGTGAAGCTGCATGTCTTGCCCGTTCAGAAGCTTAAGTTTTGCCCGCATCCCATCATTATAATGTTGGCCCTCGGAATTAGCAAAACTTACCTCTTCTGCCTGAAGGGGTGCCTCAGGATTTTGGCAGTCTACAGCAACCCAGCGAGCTTTGTTTGAGGGTCCTTTCAGTCGACCTTTGAGTCCCGAGTGCCCACAACCCATGATAATGATTCCTCCGGCCAGCGTGGAACTCTTCAAAGTGGAGCTAACCGTTGAGCTACTGCGGCCCGAGGTATCCATTGTATTAAGTGCGCCGGCGTATACTGTTTAAGTAACTATATTATCTCACTCAGGCGAAACCCATGGTTAAGAGAATACAGAACTTCCTTCTCAGCTCCTCAGGACCCACTGGCCACGGGCGGAACGGATTTAGCTTAATCGAGCTGATGGTGATGATGGGGATCTCGACCGTCATGGCGCTAGGGGTGACGAGTGTCATGAACAACTCCCAGAAAGCTGCCAAGACGATCACCTCCCGCACGGAGTTTCAGGATTCCGTCAACAAGGTGTTGCAGGTGATTTCCTCGAACACCAGTTGTAAAAACACCAACCTTAAAGGTCTCCCTTTCGACCCCGCCAACCTGGCGACACTTCTTCCTCTGGAGATGGATGAGATAAAAATCACCTCTCCGACCAACGGATACGTTCATACTGTCCTGAAGGTTGGCAGTGAAACCTCTGGGATGGAAATCACCGGGATCAGCCTCGTCCCGCTCGAAGGTCTGACAGCGCCGTTCCCGCTCACTCCCCTCGGTGCGATAAACTCCTACATGGTCCGTATCCGGATCGAGGGGGAGAGAACCGGAGAACAGTTTGGAGGCCAGGACATCGTTCAGCACGTGCACATGACCCTAACCGTAGACGCGACGAAGACGGTCTCTGAGTGCTTCATCGCCAGCACCGGCTCTCCCGCAACCGTTGCTCTTTCTGGCGAATCGGTCGTCGGTGACAGTTACCGGCTCCCCAATTGGTCTGGAATGGCGGGGACAAATAAGTGCCCGGCGGGCCAAGTGGTCACAGGAATCGTGATCGACACGGCCGGAACCTGCCAGAACAAGTGTAATGGAGATGGACCCATCATCCGCAACATCCGGCTCTATTGTTCTAAGTTGGGCGAACCTGCGGAATCCGTTTGGTCTGCCTGGTCGACCACCACGGCCTGTCCTGCCATGTGTGAAGAATTTGAGGGCCCTCCGCCGTTGTGTAACATGGCGGTCTGTCAGAACTCTGTCAGTGTCGAAACCCGCTCTTGCACCGGGGCCGACTGTCCAGCTCAGAAGGTTGAAACTCGCTACGTACCTTGTGGTTGTAAACCCGCAGCTCCACTCATCTGCGTCTACTGTCCTGCGGTCTGCGGAGGAACTGGTCCATGTAATCCAGTACCGGCCCCAGCACCGACTCCGACACCGACGCCCACCCCTGGACCTGGCCCAACACCGGGTGCAACACCGGGACCTGGTCCAACATCAGGACCCACACCGGGACCTGGTCCAATACCAGGACCTGGGTCAGACCCGTACGACCCGGGACCCCAGGAGTTTCCGACTCAGCAGAATAGTACGCTTTAGTATTGTCTACGCTTGGGTTGCAAAAAACGCGACGGCGGCCAAGATGAGTATGATGACAAAGATGCTCCGCACTTCCTTCTTTCTCAGGAGCTTCTTTTGACGGGAATCAATGGTCGCTACCAGCACCGGATTCCTCTGACCTTTACTGAGCTTGTGCGGCTCGGTCATCGTCAACGGTGGCCTCTCGAGGTCTATCCTCGCCAGCCGGATGGTGGCGGTCTTGTCTCCAGAACTAGAAACGGTGGAACTCACGATCTTACTGATAGAGCACACCGCAGGCTCACTGGTCAACTGGCACTCCAGAGACCCGAGCTTGAGCGTCGCTCCAGGGGGGATGGCCACGCGGCGCCGGGGTTGGATCTTTGCTCCGTCAATGTAGACACCGTTGGCACTCTCCAGGTCGGTGATGAAGTAGTGATTCTTTTGAAAGTCGATCGCGCAGTGCTCACGGGAGACGCCTTCGTGAGGGATCACCAGGTCACAGTTCTTCGAGCGGCCCACTAAGACGGTCGCTTTCTCTATCTCGAGGTCGAGGATCTTATCAAATTCAATCTGGACTGAGAGTCGCATATTAGGTCCTACATTTTTTCTGGGACGTCTATCCCCAGGAGTTCCAGACCTTTTTTAAGTGTCTTCGCGGTCGCACTCGAGAGCTTGAGCCGGGATGACCTCACCGGCTCCGGCTCCGACCCCACAGGGCACTCGGCGTAGAAGCCGTTGAACGCGCGGGAAAGATCGAAGAGGTACGCCGTGAGCACCGAAGGTTTGTACTGCTCCGTCGCCTGCTCGACCACGTGGTGGAAGTTCATCAGCTGCAGGATGAGTTCATTTTCCTGCGGGGCCCGGACCACGATCTCCGTGCCCACTGGTTCGCCGACTTTACTTAGCATCGAAGTTATCCTGGCGTAGGCGTACTGGACGTAGGGGCCCGACTCTCCGTCCAGTTTAAGCCAGTCCTGCAGGTCGAAGACAATTTTCTTCGCAGGGTCGATGCGGGTCATGCCGTACTTGATGGCACCGCGGGCGATGATCCTCGCGGTCTCTTCCACCTGGGCCGGGGCCCAGTCATTTTCATAGCGGCTCAAGTATTGATCTTTGATCATCTTCTCCATGTTCTCGATGAGCGACTGGAGCGGGATGATGTTTCCTTTGCGGGAACTCATCGGCCCGTCCGGGAGTTCGACGAAGTCGTAGGGGAGGTGATGACATTTCTTGGCGTTCTCGAATCCCATCAGCTCGAGCACTTTGAAGACCTGCTTGAAGTGATGCTCCTGGCGCTTGTCCACCACGTAGATGTTCTTCTCAATCCGGTAATCCTCAAACTTCCTGCGCGCCAGTTCGATGTCTTTGGTGGCGTAGAGGCCGTTTCCGTCGGACTTAATCAGCATGCAGAAACCCAGCTTGTGGTCTGACAGGTCAACGCCGATGCAGCCCTTGTCGAGGGTGAACAGACCCTTCTCGAAGTACTCGTGGGCGAGCTTCACCGATTCGCTGTCCACCTCGGACTCCCAGTACCAGACGTCGAACTTCACGTCGGCCCACTGGTAGACCTCGTTCATCAGTTCGATGGACCACTGGCGGGTGACCTTCCACAGGTCATAGAACTCTCCAGTCTTCTGTTCCAGCTGCTTGAGGATCATCGTCAGCTGTTGATTGTTCAGGGCTTCCTTGGGTGAACCTTTCTCTTCTTCTAGCTTATTGTGGGCCGTGGAATACATCGACCCGAGCCAGGCACCTTTGCGCGCGCTGGGTTCTTTGCCTTGGTAGTGGAACTTCAGGTACCACAGGCACTTCGCCACGTGCGTCCCGACGTCCCCGGGGAAGGTGGTGGCGACGACGTCGTAGCCGCAGTAACGGTGAAGGCGGATGAGCGCGTCGCCCAGGCAGAGGTTTCGCATGTGGCCCACGTGCATCTCTTTATGGGTGTTGGGCTGTGAGTACTCCATCATGGTCTTGGGAGTATCCTCGGTGAGTTTCTTCTTAAAGGTCTCGCCACTGACGATCTCCGGTAGCAGGACCCTTGCCACGGCGGTGTAGTCGTAGCAGAAGTTCAGGTACGGACCGAGGGCCTTCTTACTTTTGATGAAAGACGGTAAGGTGTTGAGAGCTTGCTCCAGGGCCTTGGCGGCGAGGGCGGGACTCTGCTTGGCGTCTTTGGCGATGATGAAAAGGGGGAAGGCGAGGTCTCCCGCTTCTTTATTGGGCGTCGGTCCAAAAAGGGAATAGATTTTTTCCCAGCTCACCGAGACATTGAAAGTTTTCTCCACGGCCTGACTGAGAGTTTCTGCAAGTTCCCGACGAAAGACATCATGATAGATGAACACTAGAGCCAACCTTTTTAAAGTATCTTAAGAATTATCTAATTAATCTTTATAGACATCAAGACATGTTTTCCAATCTGCGGAATGGAAAAATGCTCACCCGTCGAAGTGAATCCGACTTTGGTATAAAAACCCATCGCTTTTTCTCGGGCATTGCACCACAGGAGAGTACACTGGTTTTGCTTGATCACAGGGAAGGCCGTCTTTAGCAGGGCCCGGGAGAGGCCCTGTGCCTGGTACTCCGGGAGAGTGGCCATCCCGCGAAGCCGGTACTGATAGGGATCTGGAAATGTCGGACTTTGCTCAAAGTAAAAAGATGCGACACTCACCAGGCGACGGTCGACGAAGGCCCCGAGATGAAATGTCATCTCGTCAGTGTCACCCCGGAAGACACAGTCCTCTAAGGTTCCGCTTGGACGCAACATCTTGTGCCTAATGTGATAGCTGTCTTTGGCCTTGATTCTTAATACTTCCACGACAGAAGATTAATTGTGGGGCGGCACTTTGGAAAGAAGTTTAAATATGACACACTGAAATCGTTCAGTATAATGACACACGGATGAGATGCTCAAGACCAAGTTTGCCAATGGTCTGGATGAAGGAACTGAAGACGAGGTTAGGAATTTTCGTCTCCGGGCCCTTCCAGTCAGTGTTGAGCCCGAGCAAACAAAACTTACCAAGATCCCTGACAATCACGGTCCCTTGCAGGTCTTTTAAGAACCCATTCTCAAACGTAAAGGGGTATGACCCCGCCTTGGTGATACGGTCTAATTTAAAAGACACGACTAAGGGAAAGGGGAGAAGAGTATGGTCTACATTGAAAAGAAGTCTCTTGGTCTTCTCATCGTAGGAGCTCTTCTTCACAAAACTCATGTAGTCAGAGTAGTTTTCGTATAAGGAAAGTTTACGCATGGCCTTGTGACAGTTGCGGGGATGGATACCTGCCACGTGCAGTTTCATCTGCTGCTGCTTGGCCGCCGGTGTGTCCACGTTCCCTTCGGATACGACGTTTCCTTCCAGCACGTCTTCCAGTTGGCCCTCAGATAATGTAAAAAAAGGTTTGAGTTCATCGATAATTTTTTTATTATAAGAAGAGGCGAGACTAACCTTATTCTGAGCAAAAACAGTGCTGTTGACTGAAAAGATCAAAAAAAGGAATAAAAATAGAGATCTCATCGGTTGACCTACTGTTCGGGATACCATTAATCTTATCCTATTGATTTTCCTGTATGCAACTTTAAAGGAGCAGATAATGGCCCTAGAGGAAGTGAAGCGTCGTGGCTCCAAAGTCAAAGAAGCTCTCATCGAGAGTAAGGACCAGCGTTGGCATTGCCGCAACCGTGTCACCCTCGTCTTCGGGAGTAATGACACAGAGGAACTCGATACCTATGTCTACACCAACGATTCCATCGATTTTAAAAAAGTAAATTTCCACCAGGCCAAATCCAAGGCGGTGGAAGAGATCCTGGATAACTGTATCGACGAGTTCTACCGTGGCCACGTCACGGAGATCCACGTCAATCTCTCCGACGATAAAAAAGTCGTCACAGTCCAGGACAACGGGATCGGTTTCCCTCTGGCCAAGATCAAAGATGTCTATACGGAGTTCCGGACCGGATCGAAGTTCAAAGACGAAGAAGTCGATGAGAAGGGATACCTCTACCGGACCCTGGGCCAGAACGGTCTCGGGGCTTCCGCCACCTGCCTGACCAGTGATCTGTTCAAGGTCACCGTCCGGCACTACAACACAAAAAAAGAGCAGTCCTACGAATTTCTCGACGGAGCTCTCCAGATTAAAAAATCCAAGGAGAAGCCCTTCAAGGGCCCTTCCGGGGTACAGATAGAAGTGACCCTGGCCAAGGAAGTTTATAAGAATAACGTCATCGATCCGGAGCTGCTGCGCAAACGGATCATCGACCTCGCCTACAACAACCCAGGTCTCATTTTTTACTACAACGCCGAGAAGTACATCTACAAGAAGGGCCTCTTCGAGCTAGCCCAGCGGATCGACCCGGCCTCGGCCCAGAACTTCGGTGACCAGGCCTTCGAGTACGAAACCACCAACGTCAAAGGTGTCAAGGTCAAGGCCAAGTACGACCTGCACCTCTCTTTCTGCTTCGACAAAAAATCCGACGAGAAAGAGAAGATGATCTCGTTTGTGAACTCCACTCCGACCTACGACGGAGGCTTCCACCACGACCGGATCAAGCGCCTGTTCATTAACTCCGTCAAAGAGAAGCTCGAGCGGACCGCCAAGAAAGACAAGCTCACGCTGGTGGACAACGACGTGCTGGCGGGTTTCACCTTCATCATCGGCATCGTCATGCCCAACCCGCGCTTCGAGTCTCAGACCAAGAGAAAACTCGTCCGCGACACCACCCTAGAGAAGGCCCTGGAGACGTTCATGTCCGAAGGGGTCGAGAAGTTCATGCGAAAAAACAAGGAACTCCTCGATCACATCCTGGAGCGCGCGAAGTCCCGCCAGCGGCTGATGGACCTCAAGGACGCCTCCAAGCTCGCCAAGAAAGGTAAGAAACAGAGAGTGGAAAAACTCCTCGACGCCAACGAGAGAAAGGACCGCAACAAGTGCGCACTCTTCATCTGCGAAGGGGACTCGGCCATCGGCGGCCTGCGCTCGGCTCGGGATAAGCTCTACCAGGGTGGCATTGCCCTGAAAGGCAAGCCCATGAACGTCTCCCAGGCCTCCATCAAAGAAGTGCTGGAGAACCAGGAGTTCGCCGACATCATGAGCTCCATCGGCCTGGCCATCGGGCAGAAGGCGGTCGCCGAGGACCTGCGCTTCACCAAGATTGTCTTCCTGGCAGACTCGGACGTCGACGGCGGGCACATCAACACTCTGCTGACGAATTTCTTCTTCACCTTCTGGCCCGAGATGTTCGAGCAGGGGATGATCCAGATCGCCAAGGCCCCCCTGTTCGAGGTCATCACGGACAAGGGAACCATCTACTGCGAGTCTCAAAGCGAGCTCGAGAAACTCAAGCTGCGCAAGGACCTCAAGATCAAAGAGATCATGCGCAACAAGGGTCTAGGCGAGATGAGCCAGGAAGCCTTCAAGCACGTGCTTAATCGCAAAGAATTTACCAAGATCTCCGTCAAGAACATCGGGGCGTCTAAGAACATGCTCGAGACCTGCTTCGGTAAAGAATCTCAGCTGAGGAAAGACCTGCTGATCGACTCCGAAGAGATCGACGTGGATCTCACAAACATCATCGCCGGCAATAAGAAGAAAAAAGCCGATGCGGCCGCAAAACTAACGAGGGCCTAAAATACCATGAAAGATTCATCCACTGCGCTCCATTCTATGTCCGCGGTTCCCCTCGAGACCCTGGTAAAAGACGAGTACCGGACCTACCAGATCTACACCCTGATGGACCGGGCGATCCCCTACCTGCAGGACGGGCTCAAGCCGTCGCAGCGGCGGATCCTCTTCACGCTGTGGAAAAACTCCAACAAAGGACTGGTCAAGGTGAGCTCACTCACCGGGCTGGTGCTGACCCTGCACCCGCACGGGCCCGCGTCCGTCGAGCAGTCCATCGTGAACCTCGCCCAGGACTACACCTTCTCCAACAACTATCCTTTGATCGACAAGAAGGGGTACTTCGGCGAACGGATGGAAACCCAGGCGGCCGCGGCCAGGTACATCGAGTGCAAGCTGGGGAAGGTGGCGGAACTCTTGCTCTTCGACGACATGAACCAGGTGCAGATGGTCCCCAACTACGATGAGAAAGTGATGGAACCCCTGGGACTGCTGCCGAAGCTTCCCATCATGCTGCTCAACGGAGCCGAAGGCATAGGAACCGGGTTCTCTTCGGTGATCCCGAGCTTCAACCACGACGACATCATCAAATCCATGATCTCCTTTGTGGAGACTGGAAAGATAAAAAAAATTAAACCATTTTTCCGCTACTACACCGACAAGGTCGACACCGACGAGAAGGGCCGCATCCTCACCAAGATGAGCTTCCGCCAGGTGGGAGACAAGGTCTTCATCACGGAAGTTCCTAAGGGCTACGACGCCCAGAAGATCTACCGGCACCTCAACAAGCACATGGACGCGGATTTCCTGAAGGACTACATCGACTCCTCCGTCGACAACATCATCAACATCGAACTCATCTTCAAACGTGGCCAGACGCCTACTCTCTCCGAGGTGGAGAAAACAATGGGTGTGACCGCATCCATCGTTCCCAACTACACTCTCATCACCGAGAAAGGGGTGAAGGTCTTCCATACAGTCGAAGAGATCCTCGAGGTCTTCACCGTGCAACGGGTGGCGGTCACCAAGCGCCGCTACGAACTGCTGATCCAGGACTACGAGGACCGGCTGAGCAAGAACAATGAGATCATCCGTTTCATCAAGGAACGCCACTACGCCATCGCCGAGAAGAAGGCAAACCGCAAGGACTACATCGACTACCTCTCCAAGGAGAAGTTCGTCTACGCCGAGTACCTGGCCGACATGGCCATCTACCGCATGACCAAGGAAGAGGTCGAGAAGCGGCAGCTGCTGATCAAGGAAGAGACCTCGGCCCTCAATGACTTCCGTAAAGTCCTGAAGTCTCCACAGCTGCTAAAGAAAAAACTGATCGAAGAACTCCAGGACGTAAGCCGGAAGCTCGCGGCCATCATGGACGACAAGGAAAAAGAGAAGAAGAAGGCCTTCGCTAGGGGCGGCGCTCAGAAGCCACCGAGCCGAACCCGGCAGTAGCCCCTGGAGCTGGACATTTCAAGGAAGAATAGATGAAATATATTGCCCTCGCCGTCCTGGTGGTCTTTTCTCAGCAGGGCCTGGCGGCTCCCCGGACAGTCTCCAAGGCGCCGGCCGCCAAAATGGCCATAGGTTCCAAGCACCAGGTGAGCTTCGGAAACACCTTTTCCACCGCTGCCAGTGGGAGTCGCACTAGCCTGGGTTTGAACAAGGACTCAGACGCCATAAGCTACCTGCTGGGAGACGCTGACCTCTCTTTGAACTACGCCTACAAGGTGCTGCCGAGGTTCCAGGTCGGGGGCATCGCCGGCTACTCAAACGACAGCGAAGACATCAAGTACCGGGACGGATCAACGCTCACTGAAGCTTCCACCGACATCCGAATCTACCTCTTCGTGACTTTCAATTTCTCCCAGGCCCTCAGCAGTTCTTACTACGTGACGGGTCTGCTCGGGAAGGAACTCTCGGATTCTGAATCGAAGGATTCCGCATTAGGCACCACCAAAACTGACAGTGACAAGACGGGGGCGGGCCTGATCTTCGGGAAGCGCTTCAGTCTGAGGAGCTTAGGGATCGTTAACCTGACCTATTCACCCTCTATCAGTTTTAAGCGGGAGATCGCCGGGGGTGACCTCAAGAAAGAGGGCACCGATAACCTCGACAGCATCACCCTGGACCTGATTAAGTTTGACCTGCTCTTCTAGCGCTCAGTTGCGCTTGGTCTTAAGCCGGGGAGCACTTCTCTTCTTCACCACCACCGGGTTGCAGGTGGAGGTTCCCTTGGTAATGGAGACCGAAACACTCGACGACAATTCCGAACTGCTGCCGTCACTGCCGATGGCCCTGACCTGGTAGGTGTAACTGCCCTTGGCCACTTTCGGATCGAGGTAAGACTTCACACCGGAGGAGCCGATGCGGATTCCTCTGCGGTAGACCTCGAAGCTCTTCCAGGACCCGGAACTAACCTGCCAACTTAAGGATACGTTAGGACACTTCATTCCGACCGAAGCCTTCAGTGCCGTCGGCGTGCCCAGAGTCGTCACTGGTGAAATGGTGACGGTGCTACTGGCTTCACTCGTCCCGCTGGGGTGTCCGCTCAGTACCACCGAGTACGGGACGATCCCGGACCCGGAGAAGTGGGTGAGCTTGAGCTGCAGCACACGGGTCTGCATCGGGGCCAGGGAGAAGCTCGATGGTACGAACACGCCCGAGACACTCGAAGAGCTCATAGCAAGGTTGTAGGCCACGGCCGCGCAGCTAGAACTATCTTTGTTCATTATGGTGACTTCGACGTCTGAAGTGCTCTTGGCGTTCATGCTGAAGTTGACGGGCAGGATCAGGCCCGGGGTTACCCGGACGCACTGGGTGGTCGGGGCCACTGCAACCGTCACTGCTGCGCTGACGGTCTTGGTCCCGGAAGGATGCCCGAGCAGGTTGACGGAGTAGGAAATCGTCCCCGAGCCGCTCTTATGGGTGAGCTTCATTTTAATGATCCGGCCCTCCTGAGGGGCGAGAGCGAAGATAGACGGCGTGAAACCGACAGTGAAGTTAGCAGAAGGGCCGTTGATGGTCAGATCCACCGGTGCGCAGTACGCGTTGTCGTTGTTCCTGACCGAAACGTCGACCTCGGTGTTCCCGCCGACGGCGAGGTCCAGGCCCGTGGGCAAAGAGAGGACCGGTGCCATGCGGATGCAGGAGTTGTTGGGAGCAACGATGGTGACGTTTCCGCTGGCGGATTTATTTCCCAGGGGATGGCCCTGGAGTGTCACCGAGTAGGCGAAGGTGTCAGCGCCGGTCAGGTGAGTAAGTTTCATCTTCACCACCTGGGTTTCCTGAGGAGCGAGAGAAACGGTCGCCGGGAAAAATTCCGCAGAAACTTTGCTCGAAGCACCGAGGGCCGGTCTGAAGTCGGTGGTCGGGCAGTAGGCGTTATCGTTATTTTTTACCTGGAGGTCAACCTCGGAGAAACTTCCCTGAGTGATGTTGATCGCGGCTGGAACAGCAAAGCTCGCAGCACTGCGGGCACAGACGTTCTGTTGGGCCGCGATGGTCGCGGACCCGGTGACTTCCTTGTTGCCTAACGCATGTCCGGACGCCACCAGAGTGTAGCTCAGGACTCCGGTCCCGTCTTGGTGAGTGAGTTTGAGATTCACCGACTTCGTCTCCTGCGGTGCCAGGGTCACTGACGCCGGAACAAAGGACGCTGAGAACTGACTGGTGGCCTTGAGTCCGAGAACGACGCTGGAGGAAGGGCAGTAGGCATTGTCATTATTTTTCACCTGCACGGTGACGTCATCCATCCCAGCTTCTTCCATCTGGATCATGGACGGAAGGGTCAACGACGGTAGGGCGGGCACGCAAGTGTTGACCGGAGGAGTTGCGCCGCCGGCGGCAGTGACGCTGACCTTCGCTTCCGCGTCCGTCAGGCCCACCAGCTTGATCTTCACTCCACTGGTGGTGGTGTAGCTCTCACCAACCGCGAGAGTGGCCACCCTCACGGTCCGGTAGCCGAGTGTGGTGGATCCGGTGTGAACCGAAAGACTATTGAGGTAGGTAGAGCTTAAGTTGGCATCGAAGCCGTTGCGCACCCGGAAGGACATGAAGGCGGTGTCGGTCATCTGCGCGTCTTTGTAGGACAGTGCTACCGAGTTCCCGGCCTCCAGTAAGGGAGGACTGATCGTTTTAAGGGAGTAGGTCTGGCCACTTGCAGTGGCGGTGAGGATTTCGCTCGGGGAGATGTAGCGCAGAACCAGTTTGTTAATCGGGTTCGTCCCCATGATGTACGATTGACCCATTCCCATCACGTCCGAGAAATCACCGTATTGGTTACTGGAGATTTCCTCAGGCCCCGGGATCGAGGCATGGTTGAGCCCAAGGGTGTGTCCGAGTTCGTGCGCCATCACCGACCCGTTATTGCAGGCACTGCCGTTGATCCAGGCGGGTTTGCCACCCATCGCCGCGACACCTGCCCAGCCGCAGTTGAGCGGTGGCAGGATGTACATCATCTTGGAGTACTGGCCCAGGTCGATGTTTTTTGATGAAAGTATGGCATCGGCTTCATTGGCGAGCTTAAAAAAATCCATGCAGTCTGTCGGGTTATCTGTGATGTCGATGATCTCTGTGTGCACCTTTCCAGTGAAGGTGATCTTCTGGCGGGACATCTCTTTGAAGAAGGAAGCCACCGAGCTCGGGGCCTTGAAGATGGCGTTGTCGAGCTGCTCGTTGGTGCAGCCGGCGACGTAGGTTCCGGAGAACCGCAGCTTCACCGCTAGCACGTTGATGGATTCAGGAGCAGTCCCTCCGCCATTGTAGAAGAGCGCTGGTTGGACCGATGAGGGCCGGATACTTTGGGCCGAGATTTTGCCTCCGGAGATGTTGGCGTTCTCAAGCTGGACCCGGGTTCCGACTTTCTGGAGCACCATCCCATCGCCTGAGAAGATCCCTTTCTGGGTCTGCAGGGCCTTGATGGTCTTCGACACGGCTTGTTTCCCTGCGGACTCATCCGGATCGATCACAATGTTTACGATCTTTCCTTCAAGCTTCGGGTACGAATCACCAAAAGATTTTTGTGCATAGGAAGCTGGCGAAGCGACTAGAAGAGACAAGGCCATGAGAGAAATACTTTTTTTCATTTTGATTTTCATGTGTCAGCTGTATCGTCATCTGGCCCATGAAATTTAAGGTCTTAGATCTGCCAACTTAACGTGCAGCAGGCCGGCCGGGAGAGTGGCCTGGACGGGGGTCTGAAGAATTCCATTGCTTTAATCTTCCATTTCCTTACACGGCGTAGACATTGACATACTCCTTTGCTCAAATACTCCTTTGGTTTTCAAAGGAGACCCTACATGAAATGCCTCTTACTCGCCCTCGCACTTTCCACGGCCGCCGTTGCCACGGAAAACGATCTCTCCCATAGGCCTCGCTCATTTTCTACCTCCGCCGGAAGAGCGGTCTTCGTTGACTTCACCGAGGCCACATACAACATTACCTACGACTTCGCCGCAAAGAGTGCCTCGGTCCTGGCACAAATCAGCTTCAACGCTCCGGAAGCGGGCCTTCCCATCTTCGACAGCGTCACCGCCCCCACCAGAGTACTGCTCGATGGAGCGCAGGTCACGGCGACCGAGACGATGACCCCTTCTAGAGAGACGAGCCTACGGGTGATCAACACCGCGGTTAGCACCGGGTCCCACACTCTCACCGTCGAGCTCCCACTTACGGAGCTGGTGGAGTTCTCGAGCGCCGGCGTAAAGAGCGCTTTCTGGACCTCAGATCTCGCATCGCGACGGTTTTTGGAGCGCTACCTTCCGGCGAACTTCGAATTCGACCAGGTGAAGATGACTTTTAATGTGGCCCTAAAAGGTGCGACCAGTGCGCAGAATATCTACACCAATGGGACCGTGAGCAAGAGAAGCTCCGAGAGCTACAGTATCTCTTACCCGGCCTACTACACAGCATCCAGTATCTTCTTTCACCTGACGCCGGCGAGTGCTGTTACAGAAACTCGCTTCGGCCTGAAGTCCATCGACGGAAGGACCGTCCCGGTGACCATCTACTTCTCCAAATCAATCCTGAGTGGCCAGGGGACCATGAAAGCTCTCATCACTCAGACCACAGAAGTTTTCCATGAGCTGGAAAAAGATTACGGAGCTTTTCCGCACCCCTCGGTCATCGTCTACAACGCCGGCTCTGGCGGGATGGAGTATTGCGGGGCGACCATGACAGAATTGCGCGCGCTGGGGCACGAGCTGTTTCATTCTTACTTCGCCCGCGGGGTGATGCCGGCCAACGGAAACTCCGGCTGGCTCGACGAGGCGCTGGCCTCTTGGAGAGACAAGGGCTACAGCTCGATCGAGTCTCTTTCCGGAACCTCGAGCATGTCATCGCACCCGTACTACAACCGCATCACCGACATGCAGGCCTACTCCTTCGGAGAGCGCTTCATGAGCCTGCTGGATAGTAAGTTTAAAGATAAGGGCGGTCTCAAGCCCTTTATGCGCTACATGATTGAAAAGCGCGTTTTCGCGCCGATTTTTGTAGAGGAGTTTATTGCGGAGATGAGTAAATTCTACGGCGTATCCGTGGACGCAGATTTTAGGAGATACACTTTTGGGTCAAGGACGAAAAGTGTTCAGGAGAAAAACTTGGAGAGTGCTTTCCACCCGAAGATGACACTCAAAGAACTCAAAAAACATCTTTAGAAATTACCTGTCTAACTTAAGTGAATGGCGCTCGAAAGCGGTGCCGTTCACTCTATGTACGCACTCTCCATCAGCGTGAAGCTCAAGGATGATCCGAACTTCGTCTCCACCCGTCCGCGGCCGCGGCTCCACTCTCTGGGAAGACACTCCGATGTTATACTTCGCTGAGATGTCTGCTGCATCTACAACGGTCGGAACTCTCTTCACAGTGGTCGGTCCCACACTCGGGTACATGATGGAAGCATTGGTGTCCGAGTTCAGGCCCTTATGAGTCAGCCCTATAAAATGTCCCATCTCATGCAGCAGCACTGTTCTCAGGTCAAAGCCATTTCCGGTGTCATTAGTATCAAAGGTATAGATGTCGAAGTTCACCAGGATGTCTGCGTGCTCGATGTTGACGTATTCGTCACTGGCCCCGATATTGTATCGGCGCCCGAAGAGCTGGGTCACGGCCAGGGCGCTCCCCGGAAGATTCGCGGGCCAGGTGGTCGTTTTATAAATACCCAGCACCTGATCTCTCAGGTTGTCCAGGTTGGAGACGGAATTAGAAATCTCCGGGATCCTATCGGTGCCGTGGTCGAAGAAAGTTTTTTTATTACTGACCGATGTTTTCCAGGCCGAACTCATGTCGACGATGTTCTGGACCTCGTCGACGCTAAAACTCTCGGAGATCTTGAGCGCTTTGGGAGAGGAGTAGCTCAACCAGTAGTAGGGGGCCCCGGCGTTGATGTTGGCAGTGGTGGTGGTGTTCACCGTCGGAGTGGTTTTACAGGCCGCAAGTGTGAGCAAAGTTAGAAGGCTTAATAGCGATATCATATCACTCCAAAGGTTACGTCCTATGGGGACTTATCGGCATTAAGTGACAAAAATTGAGGCTAAAGCTGAGAGCTATATTGTTGGAATCGCTAATGACATTGACGTTTTATGTATCAATAAAATTGCGTTGGTACTAAGCTGTTGCTCTTTAAAGGAGTACTCCATGAATCACCTGATGAACCTCGGCACCGGACTTCTGCTGAGCTTTTCCACTTCGCTGTTTGCGGTAGAAAATCCTCTCTGCGGCCCTCGGGTGGCGACGGTTGAAAAAGCTTCCAAGCGGGCCATTCCGTTAGCTCAAGTGTTCCGGACAGCGATCGGGCCAGAAACAAAACTGGTGGTCTTCGGCGAAGACCATGACCAGTACCAGGCCAAGCGGGGACTGATGGAAATGTACCGCATGATCAAGAAAGAACACCCGCGCCTCAACTGCGTCTTCATCGAGTTGGGGGAAGAGCACCAGCCGCTGCTGGAGCAGTTCCTAAAAAAGGAGCGCTCCAAGAAAGATTTCATACTCGCGATGGTAAAGTCCAACTGGAACGGCAGGCCCTTTACTCAGGAATATCTAGAAATTTTTTCTGACCGGATGGACGCCTGGATGGACCTGGCGACTCTCGCGCACGCAGACGGCAGCAGCGTCCTCTACGACGACGTCACCGCTGAACAGAACCGCCAGTACTACTACCAGGGGATCGAATCCACCGGCCCCCGCAATCATTTCATGGCAGAGCTGATCGAACGGAATTTCGACTCCGGCAAGTGTGACCTGGCGATGAAGATCGTGGGCCACCAGCACATCCTTTCTCCCACTCCCACCGCTGCCCGCACGGAAGCCGACAAGCTCCAGGAGATCCTGAAGTCCCGTTCTATCCCCACCGTCGCCATGCACTTCACCAACACTTCCTACGAAGCTCTCTCGCCGTTTTTCTACCTGGATTTTGATTACGTTAGCTACATGATGTACTACTACGAGATAGAAGTTGATCCCGCTGATCCGGCGCACGCCGATCCGCTCAAGAAGTTTAACGACTACGAGACGGACTGCCTCTCGAAGGCCGTCCCATTTCTTCCCAAGGTTCATGTGGCAGTTCCTGCTTCCCCGGAAATCCTTCCCGCCTACGGGCCTTCTGGTATAATGAACGGACAAACATATGGACGGGCCGCCCGGATGGATCAGGTTGATTACTGGGTGTGGCTGGCCGGTACTCACGAAAGGAAAAATCAGTGAAAGTTCTCAAGACTGTCGGGACCGTGGTGCTAAGTCAATTCCTGCTTCTTTCAACTGGAGCGTGGGCAGAGACAAACGTGCGGGTGAGTCCACTGGGACTCCTCATCGGGTCTGCGGACGTAGAGGTCGACTTCAAAATTTCTCCCTCGGTGACTCTCGGACCTACCTTCCAGTTCCTAAGCTTGGACAGTGAAGGTTTCGACGTCTCTGCGTATTCCGTTGGCATACGCTCGAATATCTTCCTGAACGGTGAGGTCTTCAAAAGTGGCTGGTACGTGGGCCCAGTGGCGAAGTACATCAACGTCAAGGTGGAAGACACTGACAATAGCTCGAGCAACCTTGAAGGTTCTGCCAGTGGGCTGATGGTCGCTGTGATACTCGGATACCAGTGGATGTGGGAGAGCTTCAACATCAACCTGGG
This sequence comes from Bacteriovoracaceae bacterium, assembly GCA_035576105.1. Lineage (GTDB taxonomy): Bacteria > Bdellovibrionota > Bacteriovoracia > Bacteriovoracales > Bacteriovoracaceae > Peredibacter. The sequence goes on along the minus strand of DATLXA010000006.1, from coordinate 127,308 downwards.
AGTGGGTCCAGGTCATTCATTCATCGATGAGATCCGGGTTACTGATAACGCTGGGTACGATGAAACTTACGAAGGATCTGGAGGGTTTGTCCTCCCGATCGAATTCATGCTGGGTTGGAAATTCTAATCAACGGCCGAGTTCCACCAGGATAAATCTACTATCTAAACTGTGTTTGATGTCTTTCAAAAGGCCATCGTCTTCATGGATGTCTTTTACCGTGTAGCCCACGGTGATGTGCGGGTAGAAACGTTCCGGTTTGAAGGCCAGCACTCCACTGCGGGGTCCGCCGTTCCTGAGATACTCTAGGTAAATGGCCTGCCGGATGCGACGAAGACGTTTGGACTCGACGATAATAAAAAATGTTTCGCCTTCGCCCTCCGGGAAGAGTTTTTTCCCACTGCCTAGTCCCAGGATCTTGAGGTCCGAAGACTGGATATCCAGACTCTTTGCGATGTGATTGATGGTTTCCAAGCTCAAATACGGACTGAGCTGTTTTTCAAACTCCGGGGGAGTGATGGTGGTGACGTGGGCTTCCCCAGCAGGATTGAAGCCGGTAAAAAACTTAAGAGTCTTGGTCGCCTTCCCGATCTGAGCACGGAGGGAAATCACACCGTCGTATTCCACATTGTAGGAGAGAGTATTGTTTCGCTCGAAGAAGGGCATCCCTCGGTTGTCCGTCAGCTTCGAGCTGAGGTTCAACTGCACCGGGAACACCCTGGTTTGGGCGCCCACCGTAAAGTTCAAGGATAAGGCCAGCAGACCGACGAGAAAGTATTTCAAGTGAGCTCCTCTTTGAGATAACACTGAGAGAGTTGCTACTTAGCACGCTGGCCTTGATGAGACTAGAGGTCTAAAAAATTATTTCTTCTGCGACTTAGTATGGTCTGCTAGAAACTGATCCAGCCCGGATTTGGTCAGCGGGTGGTGCAGCAGCCCCTCTAGCACCTTCAGCGGAACAGTGGCGGTGTCGGCCCCTAACAGTGCGGCTTCCTTGACGTGTTGGACATGCCGGATGGAAGCGGCGAGGATCTTGGTTTCAAACCCGTAGTTATTGTAAATCTGGCGGATCTCGGTGATCAGGTCCATCCCGGTTTGACCGATGTCATCGAGCCGGCCGATGAACGGGGAGACGTAGGTGGCACCGTTCTTCGCGGCCAGCAGTGCCTGGCCCGCCGAGAAAATCAGGGTGACGTTGGTCTTGATGTTGTTCCTGGAGAAGTGCTTGCAGGCAATCATCCCGTCTTTGGTCATCGGGATCTTCACCACCACGTTTTTATGGATCTTCGCCAGTTCGGTACCTTCTTTGATCATCCCTTCGGCGTCGAGGGCGATCACCTCGGCAGAAATAGGCCCATCGACGATCTCAGCGATCTCTCTTATCAGGTCAGAATGACTTTTTCCGGTCTTCGCCACCAGGCTCGGGTTAGTGGTCACGCCGTCCACAAAGCCCCACGACCAGGCCATTTTGATCTCAGCGATGTCACCAGTATCAATAAAGAATTCCATCATTGTCTCCTAAAAGAGTCGGGCATAAACGCCTTGCCCAGTTTTAAATCTGAATCATAATAAAAAGCATGTCTACCTTTGGCCACTTTTGCTTCTTATTATTTTTAATTGCCGCAGCGGAGCAATCTTCTGCTATCACCATCGTCCCCAATCTGCCGGACGAAGGTGTGATGGGAGCGGATAACAACGGTGCCATTGACCCCAAGGTGGACTACGAGCGCTTCTCCGGACGAGTCTCAGATAAGGATGACCGGTCTCGGATCTACAAGATCAAGGTGGAAAATAATAACACCAAGTTCTTCCGCTCCGGGGACCTGGTGAACTTCAAGGTCAACCTTCACAAGAGCAGAACTTCCTGCAAAGGTTACGTCAGGAACGTCGAGGATTTTCACTTCGTCATCTACGTGGAGAGCCTCGCTCCCTGCTACTCCTCCACCGAGTATTTCCGCCGGGGAACTGTGCTGAATTTTGATTCCAAGGTACTGGGGCTGCGGGTCTTCGAGGCCACCCATTTCCGCGAGCAGATGATCGTGCGCAAAGAAGATTTCTTAAAGCAACTCAATGACATCAATCACTTCTTCTGGACCTTCGACCAGCAGAAGGTTAAAACCGCCATCGACTACGACGAGAAAATCAACGCGCTCCAAAGAGAAAAACGCAAGGCCCTCGACGACCTCATCGCCCTCAAACAAGAGCGGCTGGTACTGCAGACCGAACTGATGAAAAAGCTAAACGAACTCGACGAGTCTCTGATCTTCTACCGCGTGGAACGGCAGGACCTGATGACCGACCGGTGGAATCTTGACCACGACAGTGGCCTTCCCTTTGGACAGCGCCCGCAAGACATGAAAAGGCAGTAGCTCCCAAAAAGACTGGAAAAATTTTCCACCAGCTCTCGACCCTGCCTCGCATGGTATCATCAGCAAGCTTCCCCCTAACCCAAGGGACTTCTCATCGATTTTATAGTCACCAATACCCAATCAGTTTTCAAGAAGGCGCTGGATTTCGGCCGGGGCCTGATGCGGACCGGGTACCGCATCCGCTTGGAAAAATACGACCTGGTCGAAGAAGAACTGGCCGAGGTCTCCCGGGTAAAAAAATCCACAGTTATTACCGATATGTTCTTGATGAAGAAGTCCTTCCTTATGCCCGCGCTGATCTGCTTGCTTCTCTACCCGAAGCTCTCAGGTGAGAAAGAGACCTACCGCGGACTCGCGAGCTCCTGGACCCGCATCCCGTCACGGAGCCTGGCGGGCCTTCACTACGTGTTCAAGGGCTTCCAGGCCGTTGACCAGAGAGGGTTCGTTAAGGTCACGGGGCCGGTGGTCCAGATCACTAACGGTGACCAGCTGGGGGCGAAGGTATTCCGCGAGGGTTACGTCTCGGAGATCGACCAGCACGAGTTCGAAGAACAGCAGCTCCTTGGCTCTTCGGTCTTCGAGGCAACCACCAGAACCGGGACCAACGTCGGCACCGCTTTTCTGGTTGGCCCAGACTTGGTCCTCACCAACCGGCACGTCATGGACCTCACCGCCGAATCCCGAGAATGGCCCTGTGGGAAGTTCAGCATCCAGCTCAATCACAAGGACGAGAAAGTGGGCTGCCGCAAGGTCCGCTACTGCAGCACCCGCTACGACTACTGTGTGGTGGAGATGGAAAAGATGAGCAGTGGTGAATCCATTGGCTTCGAAGTCAAACCACTGCGGCTGACCAACAAAGTTAAGAGCGATAAGGACGCGTCTCTGCTCCACATCGGAAACGCCGCGGGCATGGGCATCCAGTCCTCTCGAGGTGTCGGGATCAAGTTGAGCGGCGGAGAGTTCTACCACTACGCGCCCACACTGGGAGGATCTTCCGGGGCGCCGATCTTCAATGACAAGCGAGAAGTCATCGGCATCAACTGGGGCCACACCGGTGGTAACTTCATTGACGACGCCGCGTTCAACCGTGGTGTCCTTTCTCAGACCATTTACAGTGAGCTCAGCCGGACGCATCCCCATACCTTAAAAGACATCAACAGTTTCAAAACCTGGTTCTACCGGAACAAGGGCCACCGTCAGGTGAAGATCGAGACCAGTAAGACCAAGTAGCCACCAGTGAATTCTAATCAGGCCGATTTTTTCTTCGACTTCTTGATTTCACTTAAGTTTAAAATTTGAACTTCAATGATGTTACCTTTTTTATCTTCACTAAAAACAAATCCGTCTTTCATATACGACTTTGCCTCAATTCCTTCTGCTATTTTTATGGAAGCAAAGTCCGCATCTTTATCCACGAAAACTTGCGGAAGCTTCGTATTTACTTTCTTTCGAAGTTTATCATTATCGTGATGACCAGCCATAAGCCTTCCTTTTTTTCCATAACAACTGCCGCCAGCAAGTTGTCTTTTCGAGATTTAATTACTTTAGAAAAAATATACTTAGGTCCTTGTTCAGTAACTTGATCAGGATCAGAAAGAATAAGATCAAGCTCTTCAACTGAAATGTGACGTTCTAACATTCTTTGTGCAGCATGAGGAGAAAGGAACCATCTCAAAATTTTAGGTTTTTTAGACATACAAAGATTCTATCAGAAGTTTGACCAAAAATTAAAAAAGCCAACTAGGTTAAAACCAGATCGTCTATTATTCCCCGAACGCGGACCACCCACGTTGAACATAGACCTTAAGCAAACCGAGTAGTGGACTAGAGCGGTCCGGGCGGGTAAGAAAATAACAGGCTCTCATTATCGCTTCAAAGATTGTCTTCTTACCTCAGTTATCGCTAGCATACCTAAATATACAAAAACCATTTTGGAAGGTTTTTACTTTTTTAAGGAGGATTCATGTCCCGTATAACCCTTTTGGTGCTCGCCGTAAGCTTCAGCTTCCAGGCCCTGGCCCAAGACCTCTCCCGCCAAGGCTTCGCTGGCAGATTCAACCTGGTAAAAAATGAACAAGGTAAGGTTCATGTCATCAAACTGAAGAGGGCCACCACGCGCTTCTCGATCATGCCTTTCCTGAATCAGATCAAGAGTGACCTGCTCGCCAACCAGAACAAATTTTTGAAGATGACCGACTCTGCCAAGGAAGCAGAGATCGATAGCATGCTGCTCGACCTGGGTTTCGATCCCTACGCCAAAAACGAAGAAGGCGCCGAGGAAGCCCAGAAGATCAAAGAGTCGCTGCTCAATGTGAAAAACATCGACGTCGAGGCGACCTTCGCGCAGCTGGATAAGAAAGACTTCTGGAAAGAGTTCGAGGCGAAGCTCCACGAAGCTTTTCTCTTCATCGATCCGACCGTGGTCGCCAACCTGGAAGACCCACGCTTCTTCTACAAGCGACAGGTCACCTACAAGGTCGTCCTGTGGGCGCTTGACCAGGCCAAGAAACGCTTCTCTTCTATCCCGGTGCTCAACATCGCAAGCCACGTCATCGTCCGCGTCCACGACATGATGCTCGAGCAGAGATACTTCCACCACAACATGCTGTTGCATTACTTCGAGAAGATTCCTGAAGCCGAGCTCGGGATGAGTAAGGAAGAAGTCGACCGCGCCGTCTCTTCAATCTACGAGTACCGCATCGATGCCACCGGCTTCTTGGAATCTAACCGAGCGGCCCGGGACTGGTTAAACTACGGGATGGATAACTTCTACAAGATGGTCCGCGCCGGCGACAACCGCATGCGAACATTCGAAGGGTTCCAAGGAAGCAAGAAGATCAACTGCGCGTTCACGGAAGTCTCCGAGGCCGGTGCCCGCAAGATCTACCACCTCCACATGAACGGCCATCAGTTCTCTAAGAAGCCGGCCCTGGCCTACGACTACTCTGCTCCTAACCGAGTGAAGAGAAACCGCTCGCTCCTGAACCTGGCCGGTATCGGTCTTGGTTTCATTAAGATGCCGGGCTTTCTCAAGAGCAGCATCGATAATTTCATCAAGTCTTTTTATGTCCAACAGGTCCGGATGGAAGGTGCCCTGGTTGGTTACTTCGAATCTACCGGCGACCAGGCCATGATTAAGAATGTTTACGCTCAGAGAGCGAACTTCTACATCTTAGAATAGTTTCAAACCACGGGAGGGGAGCGACCCCCTCTCCCGTTTTCACAATCAATGACATTTCACTGGCCCTACTCTAAAGCACAGTAAGAGACACTCTCAAACCGGTACGTATACACACCGTCCACGACCTCGCCGCTTCCGCTTCCCTTGAAGATCACCGCAGCTGCTGAATCCTTGGCCTTTGCCAGAACACTCTGGCACTGGGAATGGGCCTGTGAATTGAGATCAAAGTTAAGTGATCTTTTCTTTATCACCAGCCGTCGACCGATCAGTGTCTCTGAGTACGCGGTGACGTTTAACTGCGGGCCGCACTCTTGGATGGCAGGAAGAGGGTCAGACTTATCCATGCTCAGACTACCGATGCTCCCAGGTTCCTCTTCCGTCGGAGGAGGACAGGGAGGCATCACCCACAAGACGTCGACGACTCGGGTGAGCGGGAGCTTAAAAATTTCTTGGTATTTTTCAGAAGCCAAGGCCTGGGAAAGGCCACTCATGGCGAGCAGGGTTACTGCACCGAGGGAGAGCTTGAGATTCATAGTCGTTCCTTTTGAACTTCAGCAAAAGCAGGGTGATCACGCTGTACGTTTAATCGTCGTCACCGCCAGCACCAGCACCTGGATCAAGAAGAAGCTCCCCAGGAAGATGGCGCCGCCTTCGGAGAACCCATAGGAGTGGAGCCCCGAGGCAAGGATGTAGTTCACTCCGAACCAGGCCATCATCACACTCATGAACGCGGCGGCAACCAGTGGAACAAAGCGCTGCGGTGGGATCCAGGAGGTAAATTTCCCGTGGAGGATGGCCATGTAGACCAGCAAGACGATCAGCGACCAAGTCTCCTTCGGATCCCAGCCCCAGAAACGGCCCCAGGAGTAATCGGCCCACACTCCACCCAGGATAACCCCGGTCGCGAGCAGGACCACTCCGAACTTGATACAGGTGTAGATCAGGCCCACCTGGTAGCGGTAGTCCGTTGAGCTCACCGTCTGGAAGCGGCTACGGATCAGCAGCGAATTGGCCAGCATCCAGGAGAGGGCGAGGGCCGCGTAGGAGAGGATCACGGTCGTCACGTGAGTCGAGAGCCAGAAATTATCCCGCAGCACCGGAACAAGTGGAGAGATTCCGGGGTCGAGCATGCCGTTGGCGAACTTCATCATCATCAGGGCCAGTACGTTGAAGGATAGGCCCGCGATGACGAAGGCGATTTCTTTTCTGTAGAGAGTGATGATGCAGCTGATGATCAGGGCACCGAAGCCGGAGAACATCACAGTTTCGTACATGTTGGTCACGGGAGCGCGGCCCGAGATCATCACTCGCATCGCCATCGCCGCGATCTGAATCCCGATGGAGAGCACGGTGAAGATGGTTCCTGGCAGTTTATTTTTCATCACCACGAAGAGGATGATGGCAAGCAGGGTTGCCAGCATCGCCCACATGAAGGGGTTCCACTGGTAGTACTTGAGTTCGAGAAGATAGCCGTCGCCCTTAGCTTGCAGGTAATCGGCCTTCGCCTGCTTGAAGAGCGTCTCCACCGGATTCCCGCCGCTGGACCTCGCGGCCATGAGCCGCTCTTCAGTCAGGAACTCTCCCAGGGTGACGAATTCGATCTTGTTGTCTTTCTTGACCGGTGTCACCCAGGCGCGGGCCTCGGTGATGGCCTGGTAGGTTGAAAGTCTGGAGCGGACCTTGGTGAGTTCTTTTTTATAAGAGTTGTTCTCCTTCTGCGTGGAGAGTGCGGATTCGATCCTCGAGACCATTGGCATCAGCAGCGCCACCTCTCTGGAGGTTTCGCCGTCTTTCATCCCCAGAAGTTTTCTCACGTCCACGTGATCGACCTTGATGCTGACAGGGATCTCCGTCGGCATGCCGAATGCTTTTAGCGAGAGCTTGCAGAAGGCTTCGGTGGCCGAGAGGTCACCCACCCGGTTCTCTCCGGTCATGAACCGCACTGACTCGGAGGCAAGTACGTAGAGCGGTTTCTCGCGCCCGCCGGCCAGTACTGGGTAGCTATCCAGCTCGTCGGTGCAGAACTTCATCTGCGCGCTCGCACTCATGGACAAGATCATGAGGAGGAGGATGGTGATGGGCTTATACATGAGCTTTCTCCTGTTTGGTCTGATTCTTACTGCGGAGGACGAAATGCCAGATGGACCCGAGAACCAGCAGCAGGGAACCGAGGTACTTCCAGAACCTACCCGGGTCAAAGTTCACACTTAGCACACTCCCTAGCGGACCTTCCTGGGTCTGGAAGTAAGAGGCCTGGTAGAAGGTGAAGCTCTGGTGCTTGAGGGGGTTGTTCATGAAGATGTGGTGTTTGCTCGTCCCTTGGTTACCCTTGAATAGGGTCACGAAGCTCTCGAAGCTCGCCGGGTTGTTGGTGCCCGGGTCGTTGTCCATCTTGAAGCGGTCGAGTACCAGTTCGTAGGGGAGAGTGATGTTCTTCTTAGTGAGGTCGAAGGTGATCCGCTGCCCTCCGATGTTGAAGGCCACCGGATCGTTGCTCTTCACCCAGAACGACTGGCCCTCGACCTCGACCTCGACCGCCTTCATGTCGCCGACGATGGTCTGGCCATTTTCCTGCACCGGCTTTACGTAGTGCGGACGCATGGTGGGGTAAGCATCATTCTTGTGTTCTTTGAGTTCGACCTTAAACCCCATCCAAGGGAGGGGAACGCTGCCACCGACTTCGAACTTATGAGCGGTCCAGGCGTTTTTGCTTTTATCGAAGAAGGCGGCACTCTTGCCGAACAAGAACAGGTGGGGCTTTCCTTCGAACAGCTTCTTGCTGAAGATGCGGTACGGGGTGCTTTCCGTGAGCTCAAGCTTTTCGTTGACCGGTAGGGGTGAGACGTCTGGCAGGAACGCGAGCTTGCGCCCGTCGAAGTCGATCTCGACCAGCTTCTTCCCGTCAGGCCTTATCGTTTTCTTGAGATTTTTTTCCGTCGGGCTCATGCAGGTGCTGTTCTCGCCGTTCCAGACCAACAGCCCGTCCGGGCTGGGAGTGGCGAAACAATCCACCAGAGAGCCGGGCATGTAGTGAACGTTCAAGGGGCCCAGTTGCTGAGTGTTGTTGAAGTCCGAAAGCGGATGGAGTGTCAGCGTGAGGGTTTCCCCGAAATTCTCGTTGAAGAGCTTATAGATCGACGAGGTCTGCATCGGGTCTTCGATCTTCACCGGCACCCAGTCGGTCTTATCTTCCGCGAAGGGGAGGAACGTTTTTAGTTTGATGTTCTGGTAACTGTAACCCAGGTCTTTAGGCCCCGGCACGAAGGGGAGGTTGACCGTGACTTCCTTTCCCTTGGCCGGGAACTGGATGCGTAGCTCATCATCGCCGAGCTGGATCTGGCGGGCCGGGAGGTTCGGTGTCAGGGTAATGGTTCCGTCCACGCCCGACTGGTAGGTGACGTAAGAGCCGAGGAAAACGGTGATGAGTCCCGCGTGGATCATGTAGAATCCATAGAGATGTTTCTTGGGCGGGAGCCTGATCAAGGTGGCAAACAAAATAGAAAGGAACATGCCGAACTGCAGGCCCATGAAGGGCAGTGATTTATAGATAAGCCGGTTGGCGTATTCCGTTCCATGGTACGATTCCATGAAAGTTCCATAAGCCAGGCTCAGCGCAAAAAGGGTGATAATTATCACTGCAAATTTAAGGCTGCCGAAGAAAAGCTCTACTTTTCTGTAATAATTTAGAATGCTGTTCATGAGACTCATAATTTCCCACGGGAGCAGGGAAATGTCACGTTAGACTACGCTACTAATAAACCAAATCAGTCCATAAATAATCGGCTGATGCAAAAGATAAATCATCAGGGAGTTTTTTCCAAGCCAATGCAGAGGGCGGCTTTGGGCCCAGGTTTGTCCGACCGTGGTGAGTCGAGGACCGGTGAGGATGCCCAGGAGGATGGCCCAGAACCATGGATAAATGGGGATGAAGTCCATAGAATGTTTCTGGATGATGGAGGAGAGCCATTTAATGTCATAAGAGAGGATGTACTGTCCGGTGAGGATAGCAAGCATGAGCGTCAGCGCAACTTTTCTAGTGTTCACCACTAGGGCGCCGAGAATCGATCCCACAAAAATACAGTGAAGGGTGCCGAAGTAGATCCACTGGGTGGGAAAGATAAAGTAGGTTGAAAGACTGACAATCAAGGCACAGGCCCCGAGCTTCAAGCTCCGTTTACCCAGAGCATTCCAGTTGATGTTTGGCCGGTGGGTAAAGTTCAACGACGCACCTACACAGTAGAGAAAAGTAAAGGCAATGATCCTGGGGAAGGCGAACCAGAATCCGTCTTCAAAACTCCACGACACCAGGTTGAACATCCGCATGTCGTAGGAAGTATGGAAAATGACCATCCAGACCACGGCAAGGCCACGGAGTGAGTCCAGCATAGGTGCTCTCATCTTCCCTCCGGGAAAAAAATAAAACATGGCCCACTCGATTCAAGACAGACTTCCCCCGAAGCGAAATTCGAGAGCCCGAAGCTTGAGAGCGGCGGTAAGGTATGCGGCTTTGTTATCTGGTAGCGGCAATGGCCCGAGAGTTCCACGCTGATCTCCTCGAGGGTTCCCAGGGAAAACAAGCCGTGGTGAGTGAATATTCTGCGGCCGGGACCGTAGTATATAAATATGGCCTTTCCATCCTGTTGGTACATCCAGACCTGAGATTCTTCCTTGCCTTTGAGGAACGTTGAAACTTCTCCCAGGTTAAAGAGCTCATGGTCCCTGCGACCGCCCAGGAAGCCCCACAGGTGGAGCCGGTATCCGCCGCCTGTGGTGAGTAAGCTCAAGGCAGCGGCCAAATCAGAGTTGTCTTTTTCTTTTTCTAATTTAAAGATGTGCGGACACTGTACCGGAATTTGGTAGGAGTCCGCGTCCCCCACCCAGACATCCATGCCGCTACAAAAGTGAGCGCCGCCGTCGACGGCGAGTCGGGGATGGGATATAAGAATGTCCGGAACCATCGGGCCCATGGGGCCCACGACGGTCCATTCCAGTGCATGTGAGAATTGTGTCGGTAAGAGCATACTAGGAGGATATACGTGATTGAAGTAAAATCCCAGAGGGCAAAAAAACTTCTGGAAAATCCCCGCTTCGAGAGTAAGGAACATCTCCCTCATATGAGAAAGTTCCCTGGCGAAAGACCGGCCGTGTCCATGGCCATAGACTGGGACCAGAAAAACGTCAAAAATTTGTCATACTACGGTGAGCTTGCGGACCACGAGAAAGTTCTGATCGAATCGATGGCAGGCCTGGTGGTCAATAAAACCTTGAGCATCTTCCAGACCCTGACTTTCAAAGAATGCGAGGCCTTCCTGCGAGACCGAAACTCGGAACTGGCCATCGCGGGACTCGACGGTGAGGTGGAGGCCCAGTTCAAAAAGCTCTTTTCCTGGGTTGGGTCGTGGCCGGTGTTCGAGCCGCCCAAAGAGTATCGCTTCGCGGCCCAGGCCGGTGGGTTTCGCAAGTTAAAAGTCGCTGACAAGATTATCGAAATCCGCGCTTTTCTAAATTCCCCGCAGATCGTTCAACTCTTCGAAGGATCCCAGCGACCACAGTTGGTGGACATCGATGACCTGACGGTGTACCTGGAGGCTCCCTACCAAACAGCGCAAGAGAGGGGCCTGTTTGAAGAACTCCATACCCTGGGAGTCCGGACTTTCGGCGAAGAGAGCCTGAACTTCATTCCTGACGCTTAGAGATGTAAGTTTCAAAATATGTTTGATTAAATGAATTTTTTACCGCTACAATAGAGCAGAACTTAAGTATGGCAATAATCAAAAGTGCATAATGGAAGAGAATAAAGAATTAGTATTCAAAGAAGCGAAGAAAGAAGAAGAGATCGTCAACCTTTCGAAGTTTGACATCCAGGCGTTCACCGAAGTCCAGGACTTCTCCTGGACCTTAGACAATATCAAAAAAGAAGTTAAGACTGGCTGGAAGCTCTTCTCGGTCACCACTGAAAATGAGATCGTGGCCGCGGTCCTGCTCAAGCGAGACGGCGAGACCCTTCACACCAAGAATACGCCCATCAAAATGGCGTTCCAGGGGAACGGATTTTCTCATCAGATTAAAAACTTCTACGAAGAAGAAGCAAAGAAGACAAATGTCCGCAAGCTGGTGAACTACTGCCCGGTGGATAACTTCCGCATGATCGCTCTGAACGAAAGCCACGGGTACAAGAGAACCGGAAACGCCTTCGGGATCGCCAATAACATCATCGAATGGATCAAGGTCATCCAAGACTGAGATAATGAATTCAGGACGTTATCTGATTGATGGCAATAAATAAATTTTAAATATTTGTAGGCCAAGTACCGATAAATGCTTCATGAAAAAGCTTTATACTTCACTTCTGTTAAGTTCCTTCTCCTTCCTGGCGATAGCACAGGTCCATGAGTTCAAGGTGCACTCTCAATTCCGGGCCATCCCGTACCAAGAAGATAGGCCCATCACTTACCAGAAAAAAGACGAAGTAAAATTTCACCCGTCGAAGGTCAAATCGGTCCGGCTGCTGGAGACCAAAGAGGTTCTCATTGGAAAACAAAAAGTAGAGATCGCAGTCATCCAGCTGACCACCGAGCAGGGCGCAGATGAAAAAAAATACTGGGTCTCCAAAGACTGGCTGGTCAAGGCCGGTCTGACGGACGTGGCGATCACCGCCAACTCTCTGGGCACTGTGATCGCCGAGGCGACGTCGGGTCCCTTGCCGTCGACCTGCCGGGACTGCGAAGCTCAGCTCGAAGCCGAGAAAGATCTGGTCCCACAGGTCACGCTCACACCTCAGGTACCACCGGCACCAGTGGCGGTGGCAACAGTGAAGAACGTATTGGACTGTGACCTCTCAGCACTCACCGTGACCCCTCCCATACGGCCGAAGGTTTGGGGAATCGAAGGCCAGGCCCCCAAGAGCGGAGCGGCCGCCGCCAGCAAAGTGCTGTTGACCGAATTACTGAACAAAAAAAATGGTAACTCCAGTTGTGAGAGCATCGAGACCGCTGTGAAGGCCGCATTCTCGAATGCCCAGGCCTACACCTGGGATGATTTCGTCCTGCTAAGTTACCTGCGCGGTAATCTCTCGGAACTGATGGCCAATCCGTCTAAACTGCTCGCCCTCGGTCACGCCGCGGAGATCAGCGCCGGCTCCCGCCCCGGTGACCACGACGGGTTCGTCAGCAGTTCTCTGATGAAGTCCTTCGGCGCCTTCAATGATTTTAATATTGACGTCCAGGCCATCGATATCCGCAACACCATCAACCAACTTTCCATGGAAGAGTTCAGGGCCCGTGGCATGCCGGAAGGCTACGAAGGTGTGGCCAAGCTAGGGCCGGACGCCGTCTCCGAAGCCGCTGGGGCCATCTCGAAAAAATTCAGTGAGCTCTACAACCCTGGCCTCGGTCAGCGAATCGCCCCTCTGGTGGCCGCCAAGAGCCTGGAATTCGCCCGGCACTGTGACGGAAAACTTTCCAAGATTTTCGGGAATGCAGAGAAGACTAAAGTCGGAGGCTCCGGTTTTGACTTTGACCGCAATAAAACAACCAAAACCATCGGAGACTACGGGCAGTCACGCAGGCCCCATCTCTGCACGGCCATGCACGTCTACTCCGATGTTGAGTCCCATGACAGCCCACAGATGTTTTACCTTCCCGCCAAGTGCTCCACTGGAGGAACCGGGACTGGGAAAAGATGTCGAAGTGGTGACCCCCAGGACACCCATGATGAGAAGGGAAACTGCATAGAGTTTTCAGAAAGTTTCCCCAGCACCTGCTCGGCGTTGGGCCGTTTTAAAAATGTGAAGATCATGACAGCTCATATCTCAATCCAGGGACGGACCGTCCCCAAGATTAAAAATGATGCTGGTTCGACGTCCGTGGGCTTCCTGGCCGGAAGCGGTGGGGAGAGCACAGACGGGTACGCTCACAGCCACGTGCAAGTAAGCGGCGGAGGCTTTCGTCTCCATTTTTCCGACGCTTTCTGTCGGTCGGATAAATACTAAATCTTCCGGACCTGCTGGAACCGTTTTACCCGAGTTTCACCCAGCAGGGGAACCGCCAGTTCGGAGTTCATCAAATCCTGACAGTGGATAGTAGGATTGCCTTCAGGGAAACTCTTCTTCCCGCCGTAAAACAAAATGCATTGTTCTGCATAGTGCTCAAGGTACTCGGGGAAATGGGCCTTGAAGTGCAGCAGCAGCACTTTCCTCTTGGACTTATCCACCGAAGAAAAAATCGTATCCGGCAGCGGGTCCAACTCTTTGAGAGTTTTCAAGACTTGTTCTCTGCGCGCAGATGTGGCACCCAGGAGCTTAACCCGGTTCCACGAGTAGTTAAACAGCTCACCCTGGGAGGGGTTCTCCAGCAGATAGACGGTGTAAAAAAAATCCTCGATGTCCTGGGTGGCCTTCAGCTGTGATTTCAATATCTGATACGCCAGCTCTCTGTCAGAAGCCTTCACCGGTGAGCGTAGGCGCTTGCGGGCCTCCTCGATGAGTGTCAGCAGGCAATCCGGGTGGATGGTGCGGTCGATCTTGGTCATCAGGTCACCGCGGGGACCGAGGCGGATGTAATCGATCTCGATCTTTCCCCACAGGGCCGACATGACGAAGTCTTTTTTGCAGTAGAATTCGCTGAGCGGGCTCTTGAGGGCCACGTCTAAAAATGTCCAGGTGGTGATCGGCGCTTCGGGGTACTTGATCAGCAGCTCCGAGAGGCGGAAGGCCACCTCCGGGTCCGACTTGTCTACCTCCCAGAAGCTGCGAACTTGGTCCCAGCAAGGTGGGATATCCTTCAGGCAAGTGGCCAGGAATTTCAAACCGATCTCTTGCCGGCGGGCGCGGAAGACGTCATCGGACTTAAGTGTCGGCCAGGCATAGAGGCCCTCGATTTTTTTAAACTCGGCTTTGCTCAAGGCAGTGCGGGCCAGCAGTTTTTTAGAGTAGGCGTCCCCCATCTTCACCACCATCGCCTTCCACTGTTGCTGTCGCTCACTCGGTCTGACGTCCAGAGCGTGCTTAAAAAATTCCTCCGTGCTTCCCTCGTTTACCAGCGCCTCCAGGTCGACCAGAGCATAGTTGGTCTGGCCCTGGGTCAGGGATCCCGAGAGCATGAATGCCATGAATAATAACAGTTGGAGCATGGCCTATTTTAGGACCTCTCGTGATGGGCGTCAAATATATGCTAAGGATACTTTGCTTGGAGTCTTTTTGAGGGTAAAACTAGGTATCTAAATTTGGGAGGCCCTGTGAGTGAATTTGGTGTTCCGGTCATTGTTAAAAACCTGATCAAGGGCCAGTGGCAGGTCAGCTCCTACCAGGAATTCGCACAGGTCCTTTTTCCCAATGGAACCCTGGACCCGAAGCTCCAGAAGCTCATCGACTACAACACTCACACCAACTCCGCTGGCTTCCGGCACGAAGTGGTGATCGACACCTTTCCCTTTCTTTGTGCCGTAAGACCGGAAGAGAAATGCCTCTACATCGGAACCCGCCGCCTGGCGCGTGAGCTGTGTCTGCTGAAACTCTATGAAATCAATCCCGTGGTCTCCACCCCGGACGATGAAAAACTTTTGTTCAAACTCAAAGAGCACGTCGAACGGCTCAGCACCCTGTCCCCGGCGCAGTTTCCGACGGAGATCGAGTGGGTCACCTATGAAAACAATCTGCCGGCCTTCTGGGATAGGACTGCGTGGCAGGATGTGGACCAGCGTGCTCAGGTGATCCAGAAAGAACTGGTCATCAAGGTCGGGAACTACCACTCGAGCCTGTTTGAGAAATTCTCCGACTACGGCCTCTCGCTGACGGCCAAGTTTGACCTCATCCGGATCCACCTGCTGAAGTTCCTGGCCGTCCTCCCGTCCCTGGACCACGACAAGCACGGAAAAGAAGTTAAGCGCAACCTCCTCGAGAGCCTGCGGCGTTTAAGGAAAGATGTCCGCTCCAAGTCCGGGCCCCACAAGCGTCTCATCCGCCAGCTCCCGTATTACCTGATCATCCTTTTTAACTTCAGCTACGCACTCGCAAGTTACCTACCGGCCCCGCTGCTGGCGGTCGTGGTGCGCTACCTGGTGCGGATGATGGCCAAGCGGTTCATCGCCGGCGAGAGCATCGGGACCTCCCACTACACCCTACGGGCCTTAAAAGAATCAAATCGCAACGCGACCCTGGATCAGCTGGGAGAACTCGTAGTCTCAGCAAAAGAAGCCGACGAGTACTTTGAAAAAGTTCTCCAGCTGATCCGGGGCCTTAAACAACATCACGGCAGGGGAGAGAAGAACGGCGCCGGGATCCTCGCTGCTCACGTCTCCATCAAGGTCTCCGCCTTATCCCATGACTTCAGGCCCCAGGCCTTTGACGCCACCTTTGAGAAAGTCGCTCCACGGCTCCGGCGCATCCTGCAAGAAGCTGTGCGGGAGGAAGTCTTCGTCAACATCGACGCTGAACACTACCACCACCGGGACCTGGTGCTCAAGATCTACGGCAAAGTGCTGCTGGAGACCCCCGATCTTAAAACATTTTCTCAAACCGGGATGGTGGTCCAGGCTTACCTCAGAGACGGCGCCCGGCACCTGCTTGATGTGGTAGCTCTGGCGCGGGCCCGGGGTCTGTGCATGCCCATCCGGCTAGTGAAAGGGGCCTACTGGGACGCGGAGACCATCGAAGGGGAAGCCCACCAGTTCACACCACCGCAGTTTTTGAATAAGGAAGAGTCCGACCTCCATTTCCGGCAGCTCGCCTACCTCTCGCTGTCGCACCACCCGCACCTTCAACTGGCCATCGGATCCCACAACATCCAGGACCACGCTTTCGTCGAGGCCCTGAGAGAACTGCGCTTCCCACAGGCGCCAGTCATCGAGCACCAGTGCCTGCACATGACCTACGAGGCCCTCTCTCACGGACTGGCGGCCATGGGGTGGCCGACCAGGAACTACATGCCGATCGGGAACCTTCTGGTGGGCATGGCCTATCTGGTGAGACGGATCATGGAGAACTCTTCTCAGGTGGGAGTCCTGTCCATCATGCGCTCCCACCAGAAGGCAAGTGGACTCATCTCACCGGTCGACGTCCATGTGAAAAAGAAAAAAGAAGCATCCTCCATTCTTGACTCGTTCATCTCTGGCTCGAAGAGTGATTTCACGCCGGTCAGACCGCTTCGCCTGCATCTCACCGATGAGCGCCAGTCGCTCGAAACCACCGTTAAGAATTTCCACCAAGAGCTGGCCCTAAAGCAGCAGGACTTCACAGCTTCCACCGCAGTCAAGGTGATCTGTAGCTCCCGGCCTGAGCTGATTCTGGGAACGCTGGAAGAAAATACTCCGGCCGAGGCAACGGCCGCAGTGGACGCAGCCGAAGCGGCCCTGCGTACCAGCACCTGGTCTAAGCGCTCCCACACCATCTACCGGGTAGCGGCCTTGCTTAAGGCCGCCGATCTGATGCTCCTTCGTCGAAACTCTCTGGTGACCTTGATGGTCTACGAAGCCGGCAAGACCATGCCCGAGGCGCTGGCCGACGTGGACGAGGCGATCGACTTCATTAATTTCTACGCCCGTCAGGAGATCGCACTTCAAGCGGCGAAAGAGAAGTACACCAACCGCGGAGTGATCGCCGTCATCGCTCCCTGGAACTTTCCCCTGGCCATCCCCTGCGGGATGACGGTGGCGCCCCTGCTGGCGGGCAACGCCGTGATCCTCAAACCAGCGGAGCAGACTCCTCTCATCGCAATCGAGCTGTTTAATATCCTGATGGCCGCGGGTGTTCCCAAGGGGATCCTGCAACTGATCCTGGGAGACGGCGAGAAGGTCGGTGCCCCGCTCGTCACCCACGCCAAGACCGCCGGGGTGGTGTTCACCGGATCCAAGAGTGTGGGCCAGTGGATCTACCGTCACTCGGCTGCGGAGTTCACCACTCACTACCACCACCAGATCCCGATGCAGAAAAAAATCATCACCGAGATGGGTGGCAAGAACGCCATCATCGTCACCAATAACTGCGAGCTCGACGAAACCATCTCGGGCATTCTCTACGCGGCCTTCGGTCACTCAGGACAAAAATGTTCCTCGGCTTCCCGGGTGATCGTCCACAAAGAAGTCAAGGAGGCGCTGGTCTCGAGACTGGTCTCAGCGATCGCGGACCTGAGAGTGGGGGAGTCACTGGACCCCGCCACCACGGTGAGCCCACTCATCGGCCAGCACGACCAGCAGAGAGTGAGGAAGTGTGTGGAAGAGGCCAAGGACGAGGCGATCCGGACCAACGGGAAGATCCACATCGACCGCTCGTTTGAGAAACTGCCCGGCTTCTGCGTGGGCCCGGCCCTGTTTGAAATTCCTTCCCAGCACGCCCGGAACAAGGACTCCTGGTCTCAGCGGGAAATCTTCGGTCCAGTGATCCACCTCATCGAGTACGAGTCCATCTTGGAAGCCGTGGAGCTGTTCAACGGGACCGAGTACGCTCTCACCGGAGGCGTGTACTCCCAGTCTCAGGATGACATCGATTTCCTGCTGCGGTTCCTGCGCGCAGGCAACCTTTACATCAACAGGCCCAACACCGGTGCGCGTGTCGGGATCGAACCCTTCGGTGGGTTCAAGCTCTCGGGCACGGGGCCCAAGGCCGGGGGTGCCGAGTACGTCCGGCAGTTCCATTTTCCTCTCTCTTCGGTGGAAGCGGAGGAAGCGGACGCTGCCTGGGCAAAAGACAGTGGCTACCAACTGATGATCCCCCGCAGTTCGCTCATCTCCATCGCCGGGCGCATCCAGCGCTTCAACTCCTTCGCAGGTGCCTTCATCGACCAGTACGAAATTTTCATGGGAACGGTCAATGAGAAGGACAAGGGCGAACTGGCCGAACTGAAAGACTGGATCCGTGCGCACCTGGATGAGTACCTCACCGCCAGGCACCCGAACTTCGTGATCCCAGGCCAGCTGAGCTACAACGATCTCTCACTGATCAAAGAAGCGGGCCTGTTCATCAACGTCAGTCCACGGCCGAGTGTGAAAGCGGTCCACTACTTGTTCGCGGCCCTTGCCCTCGGTTCCGGCGTCTCCGTGGCGTGTGTGACGGATGCCTCTTACCAGACTTGGAGGAGCATCCTGGAGCTTGCCTGGAAGGCCGGTTTCTCAAAGACTAATCTCGATGTCACTTTCTTATCGGGCGCCTCACTCCAAAAATATTTTTTGGACCCACAGTATAGCTACGTATATGCCGGAAGTTTTGTAAAATACAAAAAAGTCCTCTATGAAAAGCTCTTAGAGGGGACAGCACTCGATGAGAACATGCGCTTGATCCTCTCCGAGATCGACGGCGTTTCCCTGACGGAGCCGGCGCAGGTGCTGGCCCAGTTCGTGTGGGCCCGGTCAGTGGCGATAAACACTATGCGGCACGGAGCACCTCTGGAGATGACTATATGAGTGTACTCGTTCTCGGCGCGGGGAAGATGGTGGATGCCATCCTCACCGGGCTCAAAGCCTCCCAGGATCTGACTCAGTGGCAGATCTACTCACCATCCGGTGTCAGCGCAGCTAAACTGGCGGAGAAAGTCGGGGCCCAGCACTGCAAGAATCTGGATGAGCTGCCACCGCCGAGCTGGATCCTGGTGGGCTGCAAGCCGCAGCAGCTGCGGGAGCTCACCACCACACTCTCGGGTCGCTTCCAGCAAGTCCTCTATGTGAGTCTGCTGGCGGCCTTGCCGGAAGAGTCCCAGAGAAATATCCTGGCAGTTGAGAGACTGATCCGTCTCATGCCAGGTCTAGCGGTCGAGTTCAACGAAGGGGTGAGTCTTCTTTGTTCTACCTCGGCACAGGCACAGCTGGAGGAGTTCCAGCAGATCTTCTCGCGCCTAGGGACCTCGCTGATCGTCTCGGAGCAAGAGCTGGATGAACTGACATTACTCACCGGCTCAGGGCCGGCCCTCTTCTACGAGTTCTCTAAAAATCTCTTCGAATCTTTCGAGTCGCTCGATGAGGCGAAGCGCGAAGCGCTGGTGCGGCAGGTGTTGACGGGGGTGGGAGTGAGTGTTCGCAGGTCCGGGGAGTCACTGGGTGATCTGATCGGTAACGTCACTTCTAAGGGAGGGGTCACCATCGCTGTCCTCGAGCACTGGCGAGCCGGTGGTCTTAAGGGCATGATCACACAGGGAATCCGAGCGGGAAGAAAACGGTCACAGCAGATAAAAAATTCTATTCAAGGCTGAAGGCCTTCTTCTCTTTGTCCAGCTCTTTGTACAGCTCGCTTTGGCAGAAGGTGCTCTGGACATAACTCAGGCAACTGCTGAGGGCCTTGTCGGATTTCTTTTTGTTCAACAGTTCTCTCTGGGCCTTAGTGAGGACCACCAGATTCTCTCTCATCAGGTCATCCACGTACCCGCAGATGCAGCTCTGGTCACAGGTCTTGATCGACTGGTCGATGTCCTTGGGCGACTCGAGCATGCTTTCCATGTCCGCCTGGACCACTTCCATCCGAGGCCTGATGGTGGTGAGAAGAAGGGAGGCTTCATCCAGAGTGGGAACACACGGGAGCGGAGACATTTCCTGATCGAAAATCTTGGTCAAAAGCTGGGTCCCGAGGATCAGTTCACCTTTAGAAAATTCCTTGGCCACGGGCACCGGCTCCGGCGCGGGAAGTTTTTCCGGGTTTCTTGAAGCGCAGGAGAGCGAAAAGATCAGCAGGATGGCTATTTTGAGGAACATACTTTGCTTACACCTTGGTTCATTTGGGTGACGATTTCCTTAAGTGTACAACTTCTTCTGTCATCTTGCTTCAAAAAATCCATGATGGCCGCCGAGGCGACGGTGGTGCGGAGGTGAATATCATGAAAGAGGATGACCCCGGCGTCTTTCGGGGTCTTCCTCATCATCGCCTTGGTGCGCTTGATGATCTTCTCCGGCGTCTGCGCCATCCAGTCAAGGGTGTCGACGTTCCAGAAGACGTGGATGAGGTTGCCATCAACGATTCTTTGACGGATCTGCGGAACCCGCACCCCTGCACCGTAGGGCAAACGGTAGAATTCTACGTCTACCCCTTGGACCTTCTCGATGACCATCGTCGCCTGGGTGATTTCTTTGTCCAGCGCAGAGCTTCCGACCTTCGTGAGCTGAGCATGTGAATAGGAATGCGAGGCGATCTCCATTCCTGCGTTTTTAATCTCCCGCGCCAGGGCCGGATTTGCTTTCACCAACCCCGCCAGCTGGAAGAAAGTCGCTTTGAGCTTTTTGTTTTTTAGATTCTGGAGGATCAGCGCACTGGTGTTGCGGGAGGGACCGTCGTCGAAAGTCAGGGACCAGACTTTGGCGGGGAACTCGTTTCCGGTGATGTTGCCCGGGGCATCGAGGCTCGGGTAAAACTTCTTCTCGCTGGAGTGGGTGCTCGGCTCGAGCATGTAAGAGAGGTGCTCGACGTTAGTTTCGTAGACTTGAAATTCTTTGCTCTCCTCCAGTTTTTTCAGCTCTTCTTCCACCTCCGCCGGGAGCGCGTCCCGGGACTTCTCCGTCGCTTCTCCCGCACCCAGCTGCAAGCGGGCCTGGAGATTTTCCATCGACATGGAGGAGAGCTTCGAGCGGGCGGCGAAGTCTTTGACCAGGGCCCGAAGTGCTCGCAGCCGGAGGGTATTCTCCTGAGTCTTCTGACTGGTGAGGGTGGCCTTGAGGTCTAGGAACTCGTGTTCGATTTCCTCTACCTGCGTCCGGATGGCAAGCAGGTTCAGGTATGGCCTTGAGACGTGGAGCTTCCTGGTCGATTCTTCCTCCAGCAGCTTGTCGAACTGTCCTAGGTTCTTCTGGCCCAGGACGTAGTACATGTGCAGTGACTGAAGTTTCTCTAGAGCACTCTGGTTAAACGAGAGCTCATCCGGGCCGCCGAGTTCGATCGTCCCCACGGACGCGATCACCCTCGACGGGGGCTTCGGTTTATCTCCGACCCAGGTGTTCGGCCCGCAGGAGACGAACAAGATGGTTATGAGGATTAAGAAGGCTTTTGACATGGTTCCCTTTGCACCTGCTCATCGGCGGGAGGGTGACCTTCTTGAGTTGAGAGGCAGGAGCAGTTTTTGCCTCTCAATGAGATCTGTTGAACCAGGGAACTTTTTGGAGCATACTTCCCTCAGGGGGAAACATGGAAGACATCCGTTCAGTCCTTTCTCAATTTCATTCAAAGAAAAAACAGGGCAGCGACGTACAGAAGTCCGGCAAAGGTCCGACCGCCGTGGCCTCTTCTTCAGAGATCCCAGACGTCTTCTTCGACACGGTCCTGCTGAAGTTCAAACTCAATCGCTCGGAGATTATGCTGCTGATGTACCTCTACCGTCAGGTGTGGTGCCGGCCAAACCTCTACCGTTCCCACGGGATCGGGCCGCTGAATTCCTACACGCAACTGTGCAGCTCATTGGGCATGAGTCAGGAGGAGTTGAGTGTTCACCTGCGTGGCCTGCAAGGGTACGGCCTCATCCAGGCGGTACGGGCGGGCCAGTATTTTGTCCGCAAGTACTTCTCCGAAGAACTTGATTCTCATTTCAACCAGAACTACGATGAGTTTTTTTAGCAGAGGGGAGACCAGGCTCTCGCTGCGGCTCAAGAAATTGCAGCAGCTCCAGCAGGGGACTGAAGTTATCTGGGACATTGGCTGCGACCACGGTCTATTAGGGACCTCGTTTTTAACTCAACCTGAGATTAAGAAAATCCATCTGGTAGACCCATCTGAGGAAGTCATAAACAAGCTAAGAGATACGTATATTACGAATGAACAAATTAGTATTCATCATGGTTTTGGACAAAGTATCGAACTTGATAAAAATACAAAGACTATCTACATCGCTGGTATGGGAGGAAAAGAGATTAAAGAAATCATCCTCAATCTAATCCCTCAGCTCTCTGAAACAGATCAGCTGATCATCTCCCCACACCGGAAGATTCTTGAACTCCGGAAGTTCCTTGAGAATTCTCCGCTCCGCTGTGCCCATGAAGAAGTGATCGAGGAAGCCAACCAGTATTACCAGATCTTGAGCCTGACACTTAAAAAAAATTATCCTGAGGTTTCGCCGTTTGGTGATGGCCTTTGGGAGTCGGTGACCGGGACTTCGTACCGCCGGCACCAGATCCAGTCTTTCTCCCTCCATAAAGATGTGGCTTCGGTGGAGTACGTGCGCTACCTCCGGGGCCTAACCGGTTAAATTTACAGACACCAAATAAAGTTATGCTATACTTGATCCATGGCCGCGAAGTTTACCTTCTATTATTTCGGCGACGACGAAATCTACTTCAGAGCTCTCCAGGGAGAGTTTAAGAAAAGTACACGTTTGGACGTCAAGTTCCTCCGCCTCTACGAAGAGGAAGAGGAAAAGATTCAAAGTTTGTTTCTGAAAGTTTACAGCAACAAGGCTTCCTGCGTTTTCATCGACTTCTCAAGACAGAGCCAGGACTACCTCCACCTCGCCCGGATCATCGCCCGGGCCAAGTTCGATCACCCCCTGGTCACGGTAGGCCTGGTGGACTACCTCTCTCCTTTGGGCGTGCTCAAAGAAAGCATCGCCACCGGAGTGAACCTGACTCACATCAAGAGTGTGGAAACTTTTGACGTTATCTGCGACGTCACCAAGCTCATCTCACCTGCGGACATCGCAGAGAAGGGATTCGCAACGGCGGCGTTGGGAGAAACCTGGGAAGCGGGGCTGACCTGTAAGGTCGGATACGTCCACCCTGCCGGGCTGCACCTGGAGACGAACCACCGGGTCTGTGTCGGAGACCGGATCCGGCTTAGCCATTTCTGGGCAGACACTAAAGTTGTCCCATCCAGAGAAGTCTTCGTCACCTACGTGTCAGAGAGTAGCCTCTTCTACCATTTCCGGTACGCCGTGGACGTGGAGTTTCTTTTCGAGGATGAGTTCCTGCCGCCGCAGGGGATGGAGGACGAGAAAGTGGAAGAGAAGCTCCAGGATAGGGAGTACGCCATCAAGCAGAGTAAAAAACGGCTTTTGAGCTGGATCACAGACAACCACGAGCCTTCGCACGAGAAGAGAGCAAAGCTCATGATCATCGACAAGGATTTTCATTTCTACGCCGACAAGCCCAGGAGCGATAAGTACCCGTACACCATCCGCTGCGTCCTGCCGGGCGAGAGGATGATCGAAGAACTGCACCGGCTGCAGCCGCAGATGATCGTCTTTTCTTTGGAGATAGAACACGAACTCGTTACCCAGAAAAGCAGTGATGAGCTGAAGGCCCTGGTGGCCGTGCTCAAGGAAGTTTACCCGGAGGCCAGTCCCTTTCTGGTGATCTTCAATAGTAAGTTGCCGTCCCGCGAGATGCAGATCAGCCTGGGCTACGCCAATACCGTTGCGTCTCAGAGCGAAATCGAGCCGGACGTCGTGCTACAGATGGCAGAAGCCTTCGCGAAGAAGGTTAAGCTCTCGTCCTCCGATGACTCAAGCAAGGCCTACATCAAGAAAACAAACGTCATCTCCGTGTGCGAGATCCTGATGAACATCAAAGTTTCAAAATTAACAGAATCGGACATCGTCTTTCAGTGTGAGACTCCGTTGCCAGTGGGATCGAACCTCCACCTGCGGACACCCGTGGAGATGTACGTCCACGTGCAACCGGGGAAAGCTTCGGGCAAAATACCTGAATACTTCGGTCTGATCCACTGCCTCGGCGAATCTCAGAAACGAGACCTGCGGCGGTACGTGAATTCACTTTTCTTCAAGGATCATGATGCGAAGTTGCTTTCGGAAGCAGAAGAATTTAAAAACCTCAATGAAGCCAAACGTTTAGAGAAAGAGCAGGCCCTGGTGCTGGATGCCACCGCCGACAAAGACACCGGGCCTAAAGAGTAGGTCACTTGCCATTTATGACTTCAGGATCTATGTTGAGTTCATGAATGTAATCAAGCTTCTCGTCATCATCTTTGCGATCTATTTCATCCGCCGTTTCTTCCAGCTCTACAGCGCCATGAAGCGGGTCCAGGAAGAGGCACGGCTGCGGGAGCAGGCGGCGGCCGATGTGAACCAACGGGTTTCGAAAAAAAAACAGGACTCAGATGTAATCGAAGCCGACTACAAGGTCGTCGACTAGGTCACATTACAGCTTTCGAATTTGTTTTTTTAAACCCTCAAGCAACTCTTCCCGTTGGCCAAAGCTCGCTAGCACCAACTCTCTCCAGATTCTCAGGTACTTCTCTTTCTCCAGATGGTTCATCTGCTCGAGCTGGGCTTGCGCTTCGAGCAAGGAAGTGGTCGAAAGCTCGAGCCCCTTGTCCTTGATCTGGGAATAGAAAGATCTCCAGACCCGGGTGAGCTCGGACCCGGCCGCGGACGTGCTCCGGTGCTTCAGGTACCAGAGGTAGATTCCCATGAAACTTACCATCAACAGCGGGAGGAGCGAGAAGAGCCATTCACGCTTAAAGCGAAGCCTGGTGAACCAGGCTTCCTGCCCGTGATAATCCATCTGCTCTAGCCATTGGTAAAAACTGAAGTCCCATTGGCCAAACCACTGCTTGAAGCTATTGAAGAAGGCCGGCAGCTTAAAGAGACTTCTGACCCTCGACTGGCCCCGGGCGATGAGTTCTTGGTTGAAGGCTTCACCACCCAGCCGGACTCGGTCCGGAGCTATCCAGGCCGTGGGATCTAGTCGTTTCCAACTTCCCTTACTGTAGGCTTCGACCCAGACGTGCGCGTCGTTCTGAGAGATCAGATAGTAGCTCCCAAACTTATTGTAGCTCCCTCCCATGAACCCGGAGACCAGTCGCGCGGGGATTCCTTTAGTGCGCAGGATGATCCCAAGAGCGGAAGCGAAGTGGGAGCAGAACCCAATCTTCTTAACCCGCATGAAGTCTTCGAAGTCCGAGCTGCGACCTGGAGTCAACGAGTAGATAAAGTTCTCCCGGTCGAAGTAATCGGTCACTTCGGCGCGCAGGATCTCCAGCGACGTCGAGGAGAAAGTCTGGTGGATCCACTCTTTAGTCTCTGGAGAGACTTGCACCTGCAGGTAATTCTTCGACCGCTCCAGCTGATCCTGCGGCGAGGACCCCTGGCTCACGACTTCGTAGCGGGGAACCCAGCTGCCGCGGACCTGGGCCATGGTTTCGGTGTCTGTGTAACCACGGATTGATTTCCCGTTGATGAGAGCTTTGGGATGGTCCAGAGCAAAAAAGAAGTCCGTCTTCTCATACATCCGGATGGTCTGAGAAAAGTCAGTGGGGCCCCGGCCGACGCCCAGGAGTGGTTTCCCTTCTACCCGGTCCAGGTAGAAGAGGTTCCAGTTCCAGCCGTCGTTGACGGAAACAGTATTGCCTTTCCAGTAGAGTTCGTTTTGATTGACTGGACGCGAGACCAGCGCCTGGAAGACCGGGTCCGTGTTCGACTGCAGAGATTCGATGCCGGAGACGTTGACGCTAGTGGTGTAGCCCACTTCCCCCTCGCTACTGCTGAGGTTTTTAAAGGGGATCGGGTTGAGCATCCTGGGTATGAAGAAGAACATGGCCAAGGTTAGCGGGAAGATCCACAACAGCAGGTAGCCAAGGTCTTTTGTCCGGAGCTTTTGCCCCAGGAAAGAGTAGAAGTCCTTTAGCAGCACTAGGAAGCTCAGGCCGAAGAAGATGACGTAGGTAAGAGATTTTTCAAAAAGCGAGCCCGCGGAGATGAGCAGCAGCAGTCCAAAGAAAACCATGTAGCGGTCTCGCAGGGAATCTTTCTCGAGGATTTTAAGGACGATGATGGAGGTGAGGAAGTTCAGACCCACTTCCGGGTCGATGATCTTCCCGTAGATGATCCAGTAGGAAATGAAAATCAGGATGGCGAGTGCGTTCCGGGTGAGCTTTCTGGGTTTGACGCCGGAGAAAGAAAAAGCGACTCCCAACAGCACCAGGCCCAGGGTAGTAAAGGTCAGGACATCAAACATCAGCAGTGTGAAGGTCAGTAGCACCAGGTTTTGTTTTAGGTTTTTGTCTAGCATAGGCAGATCAGCTTGAGGCAGTCGTGCAGGTGCCGCTCAGAGGTGTCCGGTCCATAGATGGAGCCTGAGGTCTGGAAGGTGAACGGGACTTGCCGTTGGTAGCACTCCACCATCTGGGTCGCAAGCTGTGAGAGGTACTCCTCTTTGGCACCGGAGTCCGGGATGGTGAGACGGAAAGTCACCTGTGTTGCCTGCAGAGCTTCGCCCTCTTTAACGATGAGGTTCCCGGAGCGGGCGTAGTGTTTCCAGCTGATGCGCGCGGAATCTGCGCCCTGGTAGGAATTTAGATGAGAGATGTCCCCGTGCCCGGTTTTGGCCACCGGCGTTTCGCCTTCGGTCTCCCAATGAGTCTCCTGCACCGGAAACTTCACTCGTGAGAGCGGAGGGTAGACGTAGGTCACGGCGTCGAGCGGGAAATAGATCCACACCTGGTAGAGACCAAAGGGCATGTGGCTCGCGACCTTCAAGTGCTCCCACCGCCAGAGTCCTCGATGGGGAACGGTGACCGAGCCTAAGCTTTCCGTTTCCGTTTCGTTATAGGTGTGAAACGGCAGCGAGAGATTTCCCTTCTCCATGCAGATGGTCCAGTTGACCGGGGCCCGGGGTGAACTCTTCCAGCGGACGTGCACCGAGAGGGGCTCACCTGCGTGGCCATTGCGGGTAGTGACCTGCGAGGGCCGCAGCGCCTGGAGGTGGTAGTGCGTCTGGATGACCCAGATGAGATTGAAACCGAAGAGGAACAAGCTGAAGATGAGAAGGAGATTGTTACTGTAGCCCACGGAGAGCAGGAACATCAAAAAAATGAGCCCACTCAGGTAGCCACCCATCCGCGTGGGGAGGATGTAGACTCTTACTTTTTTTTTGAACTGCTTCAAGACGATTTCTCGGAGCTTCATGCCTCTTTAACAAATGGAATACTTTTACTGAATTCTTTGGCCCGCTGGGCTTCGGCGTTGGCGGTCAAGCTGTGATGAGAGTACATGCGGTGGCCCGCCACGTAGGGGAAGACCGCGCTCACGTCATCGGGGATCACGAAGTTTCTTTTTTCAAGGTACGCCCACGCCTTGGCGGCCATCAAGAGGTCAAGGCCCGCGCGGGGACTCAGTCCCCACTGGTCTTCTTTATTCCGGGAAGCCTGGAGGATGTCGGCCAGGTACTCCAGCAGCATGGGACTAGTGGCGACGACTTTTATATCCTCTTCCCATTTCTTGATCAGGACCAGCTCCGCTAAGGGTGCCAGCTGGTCTACGGTCTCAAGCCGCGATCCGCTCGCCAGCAGCTGGATCTCTTCGGCCTTGCTCAGATGTCCCATGGAGAACTTGAACAGGAACCGGTCCAGCTGAGACTCCGGCAGGGGATAGGTCCCGTGCTGGCCCCTCGGATTTTGTGTTGCAAAGAGGCAGAACTTCTCCGGCAGGGGATAGGTGTGACCGTCGATGGTCACGTGCTTTTCTTCCATCGCCTGCAGCAGGGCACTCTGGGTCTTGGGTGTTCCCCGGTTGAGCTCATCGGCCAAGATCAGTTCACCGAAGATTGGTCCGGGTTTGAAGAGAAACTTTTCTGATTCTCTCTGAAAGATCGACACACCCAGGATGTCCGAGGGTAGCAGGTCATTGGTGAACTGGATCCGCCGGAACTGGGCTCCGGTGGCCTTGGCAAAAAACTTCACCAGGGTGGTCTTGCCCATCCCGGGAACGTCTTCGATCAGCACGTTCCGGTTGAGTAAAAATGCCAGCATGCCCAGTCGCAGCTGTAGCTTATTTCCGGGAAGAAGGCCGTCCCCGACTTTTAAAAATTCATCAATATTTACGGTCATGGCCAATGGTAGCATGCCCAAGTATTTTGTCATTTTATAATAAACACCATTGGCCAAATAATTAAGCAGGCCTTACCTTTGAAGAATGCCACTTGAGCGGACCATTCTGGAGGACGTATGGAATTGGACAAGGCGATTGAACTGTTGCGGAAAGCTGTTAAATACACAGGTGTGATCGACCAGAAACACATTGACCTGACACTGGTCCCGGTGGCTGAACGTGCTGAGTACGAGAAGGCCCTGGTCATCTCTCAGACAGCGATAAAGGAAGGGAAGATCTCCCGGGAAGAATTTCTGAAGCAAGTCAATCTGGACTAGTTGTAAGACTAAGCAGCTAAGTAAGTGCCTGAAATATTAATAAGAAACTGTAAGGCTGCACGATAATCTTTCTTATCGTGCAGGTCCCGCCAACTTACAATCTAAGATGAGCCCGGCCTCTTTATTCACATCCATCGCAACTCTCTGGTCTGCTTTGAACGCGTTTTCCAGACATGGGACTACGTGATTGTCTTTGGACATTCGGAAAACTCGATTGGTACTCCACATGGTGACGACCACTTCATCTTTCTCGACGTTCAAGCTTTGGATCTTATCGAAAGTATTCATAGGTTTCTCGGCTGCCATAGCTGATGAAACGAGAAAAAAAGATATGAGAAATTTCATGAGGTGTTCCTTTGTGCTAGGACCAGTATAATACAGTTGAGATTGTCAGCAATTACGCGGAACATATTTGGATGAATTCATTAAATCCTGCTATTTGAGTGCCACTTAAGCGATCCATGATCCCATCATCTAAATTCATCTTGATCCATACACCTCTGGAAATGATTCCTGAGTCTAACTTCTTTGCCTCCGTTCTTGCTACCATTGCCACCGCAAAATACGTCGATGCTCTTCCCCTTTAAGGTCGTCCAAGGCTATGTCATTCATGCTGGGCGGATGATGATTTAAATAGCGCTTGTTATTTGAGGGTGACCAGTTGTAATCCTTCACGGTTAAACTTATAATCTCAGGATGCAAACGGCTTTTGATTTTGGCGGCATAAGAGAGATCAAGCTTGATGACTCAAGGACTGTGGAGGCTTGTCAAAACCCCGACGACTACCCTCAAGGGTACACAGAATGTAACAACGGACGAGTTCGCGAATGGACTGCTCTTACCTGTGGCTCTTGGCGTTTTACTGGCGTAACCTGTTAATAGATTTTCCTGACCTGTAAATATTTGTCTGTCTTGAAAAGCAAATATTCCTGAGGTTCCTTTTCAATCATCGACATCTCATCACTCCAGGACCATCCGAAGCGCACACCGGAGCGGCTCGGCAGCACCCCACAGGAGCTGATCCCCAATCGTGAAAGCATTGAAGTAGGTATCTCCCAGAGACATCTGCCGAACCCGTCCAATCGGCACGTGGAGCCGGCCACTCACCGCGGCCGGAGTGAGCTTGTTTAAAGTCTCAGTCTTCGTGTTCGGCACGAGCTCGACCCACGGGTTGGCCGAGCGGAGGATCTCCTCCACCGTTGAGAGATGTACGGATTTTTTAAGTTTGATGGTCAGGCCCTGTGAGTGGCAGCGCAGGGCCCCGACTCGGACACACGTGCCGTCGATCGGGATCTCCGCTACTGACTTCAGAATCTTATTCGCCTCCACCTGTGCCTTCCATTCTTCTTTGCTCTGACCAGAGGGCATCTCAGAGTCGATCCACGGGAGGAGGTTCAGTGCCAGAGGATGGCCGAAGTTCTCCTTCGGAAAGTGACTGCTGTTCATGAGAGCGGTCATCCTCGCCTCGAGGTCCAGCGCCCCGAGAGCTGGGTTTGCAGTGAGAGTGGTCCCGACTGACTCCATCTGCGAAAGGAGCTCGATCATATTTTTTGCGCCAGCACCGGAAGCCGCCTGGTAGGTCATGGAACTCACCCACTCCACCAGATTTTCCTTGAACAGCCCGTGAAGAGCAATGAGAAGCAGCGAAACGGTGCAGTTTCCTCCCACGAAAGTCTTGCCGCCTTTGTGGATGGCACTCTCGATCTCCCGCCGGTTGACGGGGTCGAGCACGATGAGGCTGTCTTCTTTCATTCTTAGAGTGCTGGCGGCGTCGATCCAGAATCCTTTCCATCCTTCTTTTCGAAGTAGCGGATAGATCTCTTGCGTGTACTCTCCACCCTGACAGGAAACGAGCACATCCATCTTCATCAGTTGCTTAGGATCCATGGCACTGAGAAGTTTCTCGTTTGAATTTGGAAGTTTCGGAGCCGCTTCCCCTGTCTGAGAAGTGGAGAAGAAGTAAGATTCCATGGAAGAGAAATCATTTTCTACTTTCATGCGTTCCATCAATACCGAGCCCACCATCCCTCTCCAGCCAATAAATCCAACTCTCTTCATCATCACCAACTCCCCGAAACGGTTTAGACCTCTTTGAAAGATAGCGTGAAAAAAAATTAAAAGTAAACTTGGAATTTCAATTTTAATTGTCTATGATTCTGTGGTCGCCTAGAGAGGCGCGGTCATTAGGTAGGAAGCCTGGAAGGTTTAAGAACCGTTTCACCAGCCTCCGAGGGAAAGACCGCCGAAGTGAAAGACTAGTCTTAAATATTCTTTCATTGGTTGTTGGGGCTGAATCCCCAAGACTGTCACAGAAAAACTGTGGGGAGCTTTAGGTTAGGTCGAGACGCCCTACCAGAGCTCTACCTTTCCTAAACTCCCCTGTCAGAATATTAAAAGTTTTTTTCCATCGGGAGAAGTCTATGGATCGTCCTCTAGTTGTTTCAAAGTTCGGCGGAACCTCCATGGGAGACTTCGCTTCCATGCAAAGGAGTGCGGCCATTTCCATCGAAAGAGGGACAGCGGTGGTGGTGGTTTCCGCCACCTCCGGGACCACCGACCAGTTGATCGAAGTGGCCAAGACAGCTTCCACCGGGAAAACGGAGGAGTGCCAGAAATGTGTGTTCCAGATCAAAGAAAGGCACCTCTCATTACTCAAGCAGACCGGCAATCATCAGGAGACGCTCCAGATCCTTGAAGGCTACTTCACCGAGCTCGAGCTGCTGGTTCAGAACCTCACTCTATTGAAAGAACTTACCCCCAGAGGCTACGATCACATCTTGAGTCTCGGGGAAAGGATGTCCTCGCTCATTTTCCGTGACGTGATGAAAAAGGCCCTTCCCCATAAAATCGTATCCCTACTGGACGCGAGGTCGGTGATTAAAACCAACTCCAACTTCGGCCGCGCCATGCCTTTGATCGACGTCATCGCTAGAGAATGTGGAGCGCGCCTTTCGCTCGACGGAACTCATGTCTACGTCACCCAGGGCTTCATCGGTTCGGACCTCCAGGGCAACACCACCGTCCTGGGCCGCGGCGGCTCCGACTATTCGGCGGCCCTCATGGCGGAAGGCATCGGTGCCGCCACACTTGAGATCTGGACCGACGTCGCCGGCGTCGCCACTACAGACCCTCGCATCTGCAGCGATGCCCGGATCATCCCAGACCTAAGCTACTCAGAAGCAGCGGAGATGGCCCAGTACGGAGCGAAGATCCTCCATCCCGCCACCATCGCGCCGGCCGTGCGGAAGTCCATTCCCGTTTTCGTCGGTAGCAGTTTTGATAAAGACCTCCCTGGAACTTGGATCCGGGCCGCTGTCGACCATAAACCTGCGGTCAGAGCGATCACTAAAAGAAGTGCCCAGGCCCTCTTGACCATCACCACGCCAAGCATGTTCAATGCCTACGGTTTCCTGGGAGAAATCTTTGGGATCTTTGGCCGGCATTTCATCTCCGTCGACTGCGTCACCACTTCCGAGATCAGCGTGGCCGTTACAGTGGACACGACGACATTGGAAAATGAGAAGTTTCTTACGGATCTGAGGGCCGTAGGCCTCATCAAAATCGAAGAAGGCTACTCACTTGTCTCCCTCATCGGAAACGAACTCTACAGCAGACCGAACCTTGCCAAGAGCATCTTCTCGACCATCGAAAATTCAAACATCCGCATGATGAGCTTGGGGGCCAGTCCTTACAACTTCAATTTCCTGGTCAAAGACGAAGACGCGAAATCCTGCATCCAGAAGCTCCACCGAGCACTGATCGAGCACGCGTGAAGGTCGCACTGCTCGGGAAAGGAAAAACCGGCTCTAAGGTTAGTGAGATCTACTCCGACCAGATCGAGGTCTTCGACCGGACCAACGTCCCGACCTGCGAGAAGCTTCGGAACTTTGATGTAGTCATCTCTTTCCTACCGGGAGAAGCCTTCCTCTCCGTGATCCCGATGTTGCTCGAATCGAAGAAACCAGTCGTCACCGGCTCCACCGGATTCCACTGGCCTGCGGGTTTCAACGGAATCCTTGAAGACTCAGGCCTCACCTGGATCTACGCCAGCAACTTCTCGCTCGGCGTGGTGGTGCTCAAACAGTTGATCGAACGGCTGGGCCAGGTGGCGGATCTCTTTCCGCGCAAGCACGTCTCGATTCACGAAGTCCACCACACTAAGAAGCTCGATGCTCCCAGCGGGACGGCCCTTTCGATGAAAGAGTGGCTCAAGGAAAACTGCGAGATCACCTCCGAGCGCACCGGCGACGTCATCGGCTTACACACCCTGACTCTTGAGACGCCCTCCGAGGTCCTGCGCCTCACTCACGAAGCCAAGGACCGCGCACTCTTCGCGGAGGGGGCCCTGTGGGCCGCGAACTACCTCTTGCAAAATAAACTTGCCCCGGGACTCTACCCGTTTCAAAAAATAGTTGAAGAGCACCTCTCACTCTAAAGGAAGCCACATGAACATGAACATGAACACCTACCCTCTCTGGACCGCCGTCATCACTCCCCTGCTTGAAACCGGAAGTGTCGATTTCGAAAGCCTGACCACGTTGGTGAAACAGCAGGAGAAAGCAGGCAACGGCTTACTCATTCTGGGGAGCACCGCCGAAGCCCTCAACCTCAACCTCGAAATGAAGAAATCGATCATCGAACACGTGCTGAAACTCAAGCCCACTGCGCCGGTCATGGTCGGCGTCGGTGGCCACTTACTGGAAGAGTGCCTGGAGTGGGTCAGCTACTTGAATACTCTCACGCTGGACGCTTTTCTCATGGTCACTCCTCTCTACGCTAAGCCCGGGCCGATAGGACAGTACCAGTGGTTTAAAACTCTGATGGATGCGGTGAAGAAACCTGTCATGCTCTATAACGTTCCAGGAAGAACGGGGGTGGCACTCAGCACGGAGACGGTCAGCAGGCTGAGCTCGCACCCCAACTTCTGGGCGATCAAAGAAGCCAGTGGCTCGCTGGAGAAGTTTAAAGAATATCTAAAGGCCGCAGGTGGGAAAGCCGTCTTCTGTGGAGACGATGCTCTGCTACCGGACTTCGCGAAGGCCGGGGCGAGCGGACTGGTGAGTGTGGCTTCCAACGCCTGGCCGGCAGAGACCCGTCTCTATGTCGAGCAGTGCCTCAGTCAAACCTTCGACGCCAAAGAACTCTGGACCGAAGCTTCGAGTAGCCTCTTCGTCGCCAGCAATCCTGTTCCGGTCAAGAGACTTCTCTTCGAGCGGAAAGTGATCAAGACTCCCAAGATGGCCCTTCCTCTTTCTCATGAGGACATGCTGAGTGCGGAGCCGGTGCTGCGGGCCCACGCCGAGGTCACGCGCTGGTTTGAGTCCCAGAAGGTGAACCCATGAACTGGCAAGAAACCTTGGACCTCTTAGAAAAAGGCACCGTGAGGTCTGCGGTCAAAGAAAATGGCAAATGGGTGGCGCAGAGAGAAGTCAAAGAGGCCATCCTCGCTGCCTTCAAGGCCGGAGAGCTCAAGGAATTCTCCGACTGTGGCTTCACGGGTTTTGTCGACAAGCATAACCTGGCCCCGAGGAAGTTCACTCCGGAAGAAAAAGTCCGCATGGTTCCCGGAGGTTCATCTGTCAGGAGGGGTGCCTACGTAGCCGCGGGGGTGATCATCATGCCACCGGCCTACATCAACGTCGGGGCTTACGTCGACTCCGGAACTATGGTCGACAGCCACGCCCTGGTCGGAAGTTGCGCGCAGATTGGAAAGAACGTGCACCTTTCTGCGGGTGTGCAGATCGGCGGGGTGCTGGAGCCAGTGGGACAGACTCCCGTGGTGATCGAAGACAACGCTTTCATCGGTGCCGGTGCCATCATCGTCGAAGGGGTGCAGGTCTCCGAGGGGGCCGTCATCGCTCCAGGAGTGGTCCTCTCGAAGGGGATCCCCGTCTACGACTGTATAAACGAACGGATCCTCGAACCCGGTGAGCCGATCCCCCCCTACGCGGTGGTGGTCACCGGATCCAGACCCGCGTCGCCGTCACTCGCCTGGGCCAGTGGTCTGGGACTGCAGCTGCGGTGTGCGCTGATCATCAAGTACAAAGACGCCAAGACCTCTGCGGCCCTGGAACTAGAAACTCTATTGAGGTAGTCATGACCCGAGAACATGTGCAAGCGGTGATCAATCAGTACGGATCGTCTTTTTATCACTACGACCTGGACGGCTTCGAAGCCCATTTGCAAAGCATCAAGCGCATCCTTCACCCGGACATCAAAGTGTGGTACGCCACTAAAGCAAATCCGATGTCGATGATTTTGCGGGTGCTACACAAATGCGGCTTTGGCGCCGATGTGGCGAGCCTGGGCGAACTCCACCAGGTCAGCTCCGCGGGCTTCGGGGCCCAGGATCTGATCGCAACCGGTCCGGCCAAGTCCCGGCATTACCTGGGAAGTCTTCTGAGTGCCAAAGTAGACACCATCATCATAGAGAGCTTCAACCAGTTGAAGGATCTCGATGAGCTGTGTTCGAAAACCGCCATCCGGCAAAATGTCCTGCTGAGAGTCCAGCTCGACTGGGATGACGACCGCAAGAGTGTCCTTGGCGGAGCACAGATCACGCCCTTCGGGTTGGACCCGCACCAGTGGCTGGTAATGGATGTGCTCTCCTTTAAAAATGTGAACATCATCGGTCTCCACTGCTTCCAGTGGGGAAACGTCACTCAGCTGGATCAGTTAAGACAAATCTGGTCCTACACCATCCTGGAGTGTAAGAAGTTAAGTAAGACTCTTGGAATTGAGTTGCAGGTACTGGATCTTGGTGGTGGCATCGGTTTTTCTTATCAGGATGATCATGAGCTAGCCTTTGCAGATGTCCACGACCTACTGCTGACGCTCAAGAGCGACCATTCGCTTAATAAAATCTGGCTCGAACTTGGCCGCTTCACCATCGGGAAATTTGGGACCTACCTGACCAAGATCGTGGACCTCAAAACTGTCAGAGGGAAGAAGCTCATCGTCACCGAAGGTGGGATTAATCACATGGCGAGGTCCGCTCTTGTCGGTGAGTCCTTTCCTTGCGAAGCGCTGGCCGAGTATTCTGGGAAGCTGGTCCCCTACTCGGTCCACGGCCCGTTGTGCACGGCCCTGGATCACCTGGGAAACTTCGAACTGCCGGAAGACCTGTGCGTGGGAGATTGGCTGCGGTTTAAGAAAGTCGGGGCGTATGGTTTCACGGAATCGATGCCGTATTTCCTCTGCCACAGCTCGGCGGGAGAGGCGGTTTCGTACCAGCAGGAGCTCTACGTTCCGCGGGTTCCGACGGCGAATCTTGAATGGCTGCTGTGAAAAAGTGCGCCGGCTAACCGGCGCACTTGGGATCTTGGATTACTTGCGGGACATTTCTAAGAGCTTATCAATAACCTGGATCAGCGGCTGCGGCTGTGGAAGTCTGAAGGCGCAGTCTACCCACTTCACAGCTTTGAGGTCACCCTTCTCCGGGATCACCGGGCAGGTGGGAGCTTTCGCCAGGAACCGCGCACTCTCTTCGTGGACGTACGAGTGTGCTCCCAGGGCCGCGAGCTGGTAGGCCCTCGGAGGAAGTGAGTTCTTGTTGAAGTCCCAGGTCGGAAGTGAAGAGAGTCCGCCGAAGTACTTCTTCCAGTCTTTCGGAGCGATCCAGAAGAAGTCCGGCTGGCCGGTCTTGTTCCCGAAGATCGCAGAGTCTCCGTTCTTCTTCACTCGCCACTGTCCGCCGACGATCTCGCCGTGCTGGTTGATCTCGAGGTCGTAGTTGAATTTCATCTCGCCGATGCCGTCGTCCGAGTCCTCGTTGTTCTTGCCTTTCTTCGGGTTCTCCCACTGGACGTACTTGAGCTTCATGCTGACACCCACGATGTGAGTGGCTTCCTTGTTCCGGGACGCTGCGAAGTTATCATCCTTCCCGTATTCACGGATGCTCAGCAGACTCTTGGAGAGAGCTCCATCGTCGCCGGTCTTCGGGTTAAAGTACTCGAGCTCGTAACCGGCCACCGGCTGGTTGGCGATGGCGAAGGTCGCGGCCTTGTCAACCACCATGCTCCGGCCTTCCAGACCGACGATGTTCACCACTGCTGCGTGGAACACGCCCGGGTGCACGTCAGCGCACTCCGGCTCGAGGTACCTTCCATGCTCGTCTTTCACCGGATCTTTCGAGTTACACCGGTTTCCTTCGAAGATGATGTTGTTCTGCACGTTTGAGTGGGCCCACATCAGGGTCACCAAGGCCTTGATGTCCGTCGGGTAGAACGGCATCTTCTTTCCGTTCGGAAGTGTGACGGTCACGGTCTTGAGTGGACGTGGGTAGTTTCCGGCCGCGAGTGCCCAGCCGTGACAGAAGCCTTCCCAGGCCGCCATTTTTTTGTCATCTTTCTCGAGAGGCCGCAAGACGTAGCCGCTTGGCATGTCGATCTCGGACATGAAGGAGTATCTCTTTGCTTCGCCCCACTTCTCGGTGTAGTCCCAGACCTTATTGGTCAGGTCGAAAGTGGTGTCTCCCAGGAGGATGTCGTACTTCTCCGCCGGGGAGAGCTTGGCGAGCTTGTCTTCGCTGATGGTGTAGATCTGCGGATGAGTTTTCTGAGCGTACTTGCGGTAGTCGCCGACGTTGTCCTTCCAGTCTCTTCTGGTCGGATCCAGCATGTTCAGGAAGCTTTTTTCCTGGTACTTATTGGCGATCCCACCCTGGTCGATCGCCCAGTAGAACCCGCCCCAGGGCTGGCTCTTGGTCTTTCCTTTATTGAGTCCGCGTCTTTCCATCTCGTGGATGTCTCGCAGGAAGTCTTCGTTCTCCGTGAGGGCCTTGACCTTGTCTTGAATCAGGGACGTTTCGTACGGCATGAAAGGATAGGCCTTCAGGTTCGGCTTGACCACTCTCTGCTGAGCGAAGGCGTTTGAGACCACGGCCAGGGTCGCAACTGAGAACACTAGATAATTTTTCATAACACCTCTTTATATGTAGGGACCGGTTTTACTGATGATCTACGTCTTCTCCGAAGCTCTTGATGAGCTTGGCCCGGATGGCCTCGACCATCTTCGGGAAGTCATGTTGGGAGATGGTCTTTCCGACGTCGGCGCCGTACTTGTTGAGTCCCTTGATGGTGCTCTCGTTGAGCTCCGCTTGGACTTGGTAGTAGTCGTTGACCTGTTTCCCGTTCGACAGCACCTTGGGGATCTCCAGGGCAACGGGTGCGACGTTCTGGCAAGCCGAGTGGTTCACCATGAAGGGGACCACGTCTCCTTCAAAGCTCATGTCTCTCTTGAGGACCGTGGTGTATCTTCCGAAGAGGCTCCCCTTCCACCAGGTGTTCATCACCGACTTGTGGACGAGCTTGGTCTCATCCTTGGAGAGCCCACCAAGGTCACTGATGGTGGAGTCCAGGACATTGGTCAATTCCTTATTGTACGGCAGTGGACCGGTGGCGGCCTTCACTCCCAGGTAGCTACCCAGTAAGTTCGAGTAGGCGTCTTCCACCGAGAACGACGAGGCTCCCTGGATGTTAAACGCAGTTGCGATCTCATGGAGCAGCGCCATACTGAAGCCCACGGAGATCGAAATCTTTTCCTTATCTTCGGCCGTGAGGGATTTGAGCTCCTCCGCAGTGAACTTCGGGAAAAGGACCGACCGCTTGGTGAAACCGTCTTCGTTACGAACCGGAACTTCCTGACCGGACCCGAGCCAGGTCGGGAGATTGAATAAGATGTGCGCGGCCCAGTCAGCGTTGTCGCGCAGGTGACTGACGTCGATGAAGCCTCCGTTGCAGCTGTAGAGGATCCCGACCTTATCTCCCTCACCGGATCTATTGTAAGAGTGAGCACCCAGCTTCGAGCTGTCGATGTACTTGGTTAGGCGCAGGGTCTTGGTGAAGAAGCTGCGGCTGAAGCCACAGCACGGTCGGGTGAACGAGACGATGGAAGACTTCTTTAGCTTCTCCTGTTCTAGTCCCTCGAACGATGCGTACGCGGACAGCGTGTGACCTAAAAGGGACAAGACACATAAAGAGAAAATTTTCATTTTCATACACACTCCAATCTTTGTTATGTCCCCTACCCTTGCAAACAGGTTGCCAGGTCCGGTCGTACGGGGATGGAAGAGAAGTATGTGTTTTTGATGGAACCGCCCAGGCACTGGTCGGTTTAAAGCTGATGAGTTTGTGAGTTCTGTCTAGCACGTCGACGGTTGCTCAAATTTTAGACACTGCTATTTGCCCATCAGCATCTCTTTGAGAACAGTGACTACATACTGGTTCAGGGGAACCTGGTAGCGCTGCTCCAGGTAGGCCAGGCTGATGGGGTTACTCACCGGTCCGACCTTTGGCCTGAACTGGTAGAGTTCGTGTCCCTCAGACTTCAGCTTCAAGAAAACGTGTTCCGGCAGCACTCCGACTCCCATGGAACTGGTCACGAGTGCTGCCACCCCCTGGACGTCGAAGCTGTAGGCGGCCACCTTGAGGTTCATTTTCTTAAACCCGAACGCGCGGTCTAGCCAGTTGCGGACGATGGGTTCCCCGGGCTGGTAGGCCACGTAGTTGAGGGCTTCGAAGAATTTTCTCTCTTTCTTATACTGGCCCGCGAGTCCGTAGTACTCCCTTGAACAACACAGGATAAGGTTCTCGCGGAAGACGATCTCAGTGGTGAGCGCCGGATTCACCTGGTACTGGTCGATGAAGGCAAAGTCCAGCTTTCCCTCCACCAGTAGGGTATTGAGTTCGTGCGGAAGTCCGTAGGTGATGTAGAACTGGACGTCCTGGAACCTACTCCTGATCTTGGCGAGCTTCGGCAGCACCATGGTGTTTCCGAACTCAATGGGAACCCCGATCTTCACACTCCCGGCGAAGAGCCGGTCTTTCTGCGTGATCTTGTAGAGGGCCAGGTCAATGGTCTCCAGCGGCTGGCCCAGGCCTTCGAAAAGAATTTCTGCTTCTTTAGTGGGAATGAGTTTCTTTCCCACCCGGTGGAAGAATTCGACGTTGAGTAAGTTCTCAAGATTTTTTATGTGCTGGGTTACGCCAGGCTGTGTCATTCCTAACTCTTTCGCGGCCAGGGTCATACTGTTACTGCGGAAAACTGCAGTGAATACCAATAAGTTATTAAAATTTAAGTTTTTGAATTTCACCCTAAGTCCCTTTTTGCCATCCATAAGTAGCACTTATGAATAAATGCTCAATTAAATAATTTCAAATTATGTAAAATTTAACTTACTTTTCCACTCAACAAAGTTGTAAAGGAGTCCTCACATGAAATACTTGCTAACCCTCACTGCGCTCATCACTTTCACCACCGCTCAGGCAGCGCCGGTCCCACCCGTTTACTACTCCGTCGATTTTCAAATCGAAAAAATCGAGCCGATGTGCCCGCGGAGCATCCCTGCCGGTGCGGTCTGCATGGGGCTGGGCTCGGTGGTAACCCTCGGCGCCGATCTGGGATGCGGAGATAAAATGGTCTACTCCGATTTCGAGACCATGGACCAGAACGGATCTACCGTGGTGCACGCAGTCTCCGTAGTGAAGGCCAGTCACTCAAGGACATCATCTTGCTCACGCAACAAGGTTCTCCGGACCTTGACCATCCCTCACGGAACCGTCTCCACCGTCGTGAACCTCCCCGTTCATAGCAACCAATAAGCACAGACAAGGAACTCATCTATGAAAACCATCACACTCGCCACCGTCCTTCTCGCAACCATGGCCGCCTCTTCACCGACCTGGGCAAACTCCGGAGTCCAGGCGAGCAACAAGCTCGGACTGAAACTCGCCAAGGAAAACGCCAAGCTCTCCAAGGGCAAGAACTTCATGCTCTCTCCGGTCTCGCTTGGGCAAGCACTTACCCTCGCGGCAAACGGATCCGCAGGGCAGACCAGACTCGAGGTCGAACAGCTCCTGAGCGCAAGCCTGGCATCGCTCAATGAGGACTCGGCTGAATTCGTAAAATCCCTCAGCTTTTCTCCGGAGCAAAAGAAAGAACTGCAGGCCAGGTTCAAATACGCCAACCCGGCGGTGGTGCAAATTGAAAACAGCATCTGGAACACCAATGGCCAGACGGACGGACGGGTCTTCAACTTCAGTGAAGAGTTCGTGAACACTGCTAAAAATTTCTATGGTGCCACTTCGCAGAGTCAGGATTTCAAGACCCCGGCGGCGGCGGCGGCGATCAACGCCTGGGCCAAGGAAAAGACCTACGGTCTCGTCCCCGAGATCATCGACGCCGACACACTCAATCCGATGCTGTGGCTGGTGATGAACGCTTCGTACATCGAAGCTTCTTGGAAAACTCCGTTCATCGAACGGCAGAACCCGCCGGCTTTCAAGCTCCAGAACGGCGCCAAGCTAAAAGTCACCATGCTCACCAGCTCCCAGAACATTTCCCTGGCCACCCTCGCCGACGGGTCCGAGCTTGCCTCGATCCCATTTAACTCCTACCAGGCCCAGGCCCAGCTTTCTTTTGTGATCTATCTCCCGGCCCGCTACAACGATTTCTCTGTCTCCCAGTCCCGGGCCTATGACGTCGACTTTTGGAAAAAAGCCCAACTTGCTTTGACGGCCCCAGATGCCTACACCAAAGCGAAGGTCACCATCCCGAAGTTTAGTTTCGACACTAGTGTCGAACTCAAAAAGGACTTGGAGCTGACCAAGGCGGTGGGACTCAACTTCTTGTTCCAGAAGAACGCTAATTTCAGTGCCCTGGCCACCGCTGACTCCCGCGAGTCCATCGTCGGACTGATTAAGCAGAATACCCGCATCGAGCTCGATGAGAAAGGTGTCAAGGCCGCGGCCGTGACCATCGTCGGAGGGATGGAGAGAACCAGCATGCCCGCAGAGCCGCAAGTGGAGTTCACTGCTGACAGGCCTTTTGTGTTCGCCATTGTTGACAACACCACCAAGGCCCTGCTCTTCGTCGGATCTATGGCCGACCCTCGATAATTTTTCTTAACCGGTGGGGGGTCATCGCACCCCCCACCTTCATCTTGATAGATACGCCTGTCTAAATGTTTAACACCCTTCTGTAACTACTTCCCGTCACCTACAACTTTATTCTAATTGCCAGCACAATTGTTTCATTACACCACCCGGGAACCAAGGAGCGTCAAATGTTAGGTAAAAGTGTCTTATCAATCGCTGTGCTGACCGCCGGCCTGGTAGCAAGTTCTGCGTTCGCTGAAGTCTGTGAGGTCAATGTGAGGCTGAAGAAGGAATTCAATAACCCGGCCAACATGGGATATAAAGTTGCCAACGTCGGTAACATCCTGTCGAAGCTCGAAAGACGAAACGACGTCTCGTTAAAAAACGCGCACGTCCTTGGTCTGACGCTGGAAGTTCAAGCCGACACACATCTCATCATGGCCTGGAAGGATGTCTCTGGCCTGAACCAGAACTCGGGTGCTGCCATCAGCGTGCGCCCTGGGATCAGAACTTATAAAATCAATGACGTTCACTGGAAAAACATGGTCATCACTGACCTGGGCCGTGGGAACAACGTTCTGCCAGAAGACATCGACGTCAACGCCACTGGTAGCGGCGTGGTCATGGGTGCGATCCTGACATTGGACGCAGACAGAAATGACTGTGACATCCTCTCTGGCCGTGGGACTGTCATCGTGGATCCTCGTCCGGAAACGAACGCCGGACCGAAGAACATCGTCATCGCCTATTCAGATGACTACTGCCGGAACGTCATCACCGAGCTACAACCTCGGTCGAACTGCGGTCTCCTCGGCTCCGTGTATAACGCTCGCAACGTGTGGTCCGTGTCCGTAAACGGAAAGTGTTCCGATACTCCGGATCAGTCTTTCCAGAATCTTTGCGCTCCTCTCTCTGACCTGAGCCGTGACCAGATTGCGGTTGGTGGAGTCGAGATCTTCTCTGATGACTACTGCCGCAAGCCCCTTGCTTCCGTTGATGGCCGCACAAACTGCTCGGCACTCGGAACCGTTTTGAATGGTGGAAGAGTCTGGTCGATGAAGCTTGATAGCCATTGCATCAACGTCGCTGACACCAGCATGAACCCACGGACTTGCATGGACTATAAAGAAGCCGTCATTTCTCGGGAAACAGCGCCGAGAGACTCGCGCGATGAGCGCATCGAGCTCTTCAGTGATGACTACTGCAGAAGCGCACTGACTT
Source organism: Bacteriovoracaceae bacterium (assembly GCA_035576105.1). Classification (GTDB taxonomy): domain Bacteria; phylum Bdellovibrionota; class Bacteriovoracia; order Bacteriovoracales; family Bacteriovoracaceae; genus Peredibacter. The sequence goes on along the minus strand of DATLXA010000006.1, from coordinate 84,608 downwards.
CGGTTCAGTACGGAGACAACTGTCAGGCGCTGAGCAAGCTTCTTGGGAACGAGAGAGTTTGGTCGATTAAGTTTCAGGGTCGATGTGAGAACATCACTGATACGAATTTCAGCAATGCGTGTGTGAATTATACGAGGTAGTTTGGGAAAGTAGAGGGTGGGTGCTAACTAAGCGCCAGCTCTCGGCTCCTGCCTCCGCTGGCGTACAGAACATCCTGTTCATAAAAAAAAACGGGCCCTGCACGGGCCCGTTTTTTTAGCTTTACTTAAGGCCAGAAATCCCTCTCTGGTCGAGCAATCATCCGTGATCACTTAATTGCTTACTCTAATCTTAAGTTTAAATTATGAAAGATGGAAGCATTTCTTTTCTAACTTTTACTCTCCACCACTGCGGGTCTGAGGTCTTTCCTCAGGATTTTACCGACGTTTGACTTGGGAAGTTCCTTCCGGAACTCGATTTCCCGTGGGATTTTGTAAGATGTAAGGCTTTCTTTGCAAAATTTTATGACTTCTGCTTCAGTCAGGCTTTCATCTCTTTTAACAATGAACATTTTAACAATTTCCCCGGACTTCTCGTCAGGTATTCCAATCGCTGCGGCTTCGAGGACCTTGGGATGCTGACAGACCACGTCCTCTAGTTCGTTGGGGTAGACGTTGAAGCCGGATACCAGGATCATGTCTTTTTTCCGGTCGACGATCTTCACGTACCCGTCCTCGTTCATGATCCCCAGGTCGCCGGTCTTGAAATACCCGTCGCTGGTCATGACCTTCGCCGTTTCTTCCGGCTGATTCCAGTAGCCCGCCATCACCTGAGGACCCTTGATGCAGATTTCTCCGATCTCTCCGTTCTTCACACCTCTGCCGTCGTCATCTTTGATCGCCACCACGGTCGACGGGATCGGCAGTCCAATGAAGCCGTTATAATCCTGGAGGCTCATGGGATTGATACACGCCGCGGGAGAAGTTTCGGTGAGGCCATAGGCTTCAACCAATGGTTTACCGGTGACCGCTTTCCACCTCTCCGCCACCGATTTCTGCACCGCCATCCCGCCGCCGAGGGCGACCTTCAGAGCGGAGAAATCGAGCTTCCGGAACTCTTCGTTGTTGAGCAGTCCGTTGAATAGGGTGTTCACCCCGGTGATGGCCGAGAACTTCCACTTGGAGAGCTCCTTGACGAAGCCCGGGATGTCCCGGGGATTGGTGATCAGCACGTTCAGCGAACCGACGCTACTGAAGATGAAGCAGTTCGCGGTGAGGGAGAAGATGTGGTACAGCGGAAGCGGGGTGATGAGGATCTCCTGGCCTTCGATGATCAGATTCTTAATCCACGCCCGTGCCTGGATCATGTTGGCCACGATGTTCTTGTGGGTGAGGATGGCACCCTTCGCTACCCCGGTGGTTCCCCCGGTGTACTGAAGGAAGGCGATGTCATCGAGCTTCACAATAGGCTTCTTGAAGGTCGCCGGATCGCCCTTCTCGAGACACTCCATCAGCTTCAGGCCGTTGACGATGTTGTACACCGGCACCATCTTCTTTACTTTTTTTATGACGAAGTTCACCAGGTGGTTCTTCGGGAACTTCAGCATGTCCCCGATCTCGGTGAGGATGATGTGTTTCAAGGAGGTCTTATTGATGATTTTTTCTAAAACGTGTGCGGAGTTAGCGTAGATGATGATCGCCTTGGCTTCGGAGTCTTTGAGCTGGTGCTCAAGTTCCCGGGCGGTGTAGAGGGGGTTGACGTTGACGGCCACTAAGCCTGCGCGCAGGATCCCGAAGAGCGCCACCGGGTACTGAAGGATGTTCGGCATCATGATCGCAACCCGGTCACCTTTCTTCAGGTGAAGGTTGTTCTGGAGATAGCTCGCGAACTTTCTACTGAGAGTGTCCATCTGAGCATACGTGAAGGTCGTCCCCATATTGTGGAACGCGGGCCTGCCTTTGAACTGAGCGAAACCGGCTTCGAGCACCTCGTTGATGGAGGAATACTCATCGTGCTCGATCTCCTGGGGAACTCCAGCATCATAGCCCTTGTGCCAAATTTGTGTCATCTTCTGCTCCGGATGTGGTTTAGATCAATTACTTTATCTGATTCTGAATCTTATGGATGATCATGTCGAAGGTTTTATACATGTCATCTGAATGGGCCTTGGCGAAATACTCGGACTGGCCCGAGTGGACAGTGACCTCGGAACAATGTTCGGTCCCTTCTACCCAACAGGTCCAACGCACGTTCACCAGGTTCCCGAACCACTTCATGAATTTTTCTGATTTCTCACGGATCATCTGATCCAGGGCAGGGGTGTGATCCATGTGCCGGAAAGTAATATTCACATTCATGCGGAGCTCCTTTGTGAGCCTTAATTATAGTGTAATCCATCAGATGACTAAGAGTATTAACCCAGGAGAAAATGGTAAAATTAAGCCGGTCCCTGACTAAAGAAGTTTATTCTGTAAGACGAACCTCACCGCCGCGGGAAGGATGTCTTCCGGCAGATCCAAGAAACTTTTGTGAGGAACGAATCCGAGTTGAGCGTAGTAGTAAAAATATGCAATATTAAACTGCGCTTCGCTGAGTTCTCTCTCCAGCTCTAGACTATCGAGGATCCTCCGCACCGGCGTCCACTTTCCGATCATCTGCCACAGGACGTTGCGCTCATCAAACATGAACCCATCCGGGATCTGTAACTTCTTCCGGTGAACCATGGTCTCCGCCACGAAGATTCCCTGCCCCGTCAGATGGTCACAGATCAACCGGTAGTAAGAGGCCCGGTCGGGGTTTTCAGTCAGGCAGTGGAGCAAGTGTGAATCGAGGATGAGATCATACTTCTCCGGTAGGAAGAGATCGGGATGGGTAACGTCGCCGTGGACCGTCGACAACCGCTGCCCCTCGAACTGGTAGATGCTCTGGGCCTGAGCTAAAGCGGCGGAGGAAAAATCAAGCAGTGTGACGTCTGCACCCAGACCGGCGAGCAGAAGACCCGCCCCTCCCCTGCCCGAGCCGACCTCCAGGACTTTGAGGCCCTGCCAGTCGTAACCCGGAAGGAAGCGGTCCTTGGATTCCACGGCAAACTTAAACAGGCCTCGGGAACCTTTGGTAACTTCTTCCAGCATCTCACCGGGGGGCCTGCCGCTTTCAGCGCGGTAGGTGTCGTCGTAGTATTCTCGTAGGCTCATGAGAAAAGTTTAAATGATAACTGGATAAGAACGCAATTTATTACTCGCGCTAAACCCGATCAGTTTGGCCGGAGGATCTGCTGAAGCCATTTGAGCTCTGCGGTCCGAAGGATCTTCTGGTCCGCTAGTGTGGGAGTGAACCGCTGGGCGTAGGTTCTGGTGTTTTCGGAGACCACCGAAAGGTAGACGGACTCTCCGTTTGGCCCTGTGAGCACCAGGACCCAGTTCTTGGCCTTGCTGGTTCCTGCTTGCTGGATGTACTGCTGGATGTACATCGCTACCATTTTAGAATTATTATCTTTCAGTTTCTTAAAATGTTCCAGGTCATTCACATTGAGGATGAACTGCGGTTGGTTTTTGACTTCACCGGTGAGCTGTGCCAGGGAATCAACTTGCTTCCCGGTCAAGATGGACTGGGCAACGAGAATGTTCGAGGTCCCGACCTTTACCGCCACCGGTTGGAGCTGGGGCCTAGTCTTGTTGTCAACTCCCGAGACCTCTTCGGTGATCCGGGAGATCTTTTCGACGGCTTCAGCCGCGTTCGGAAGGACCACGCTCTTCATCTGCGAAGTCGGTGGATTTAAGTTTCCTGAAACAACCGGGGCCGCTGACGGCCCGCTTTCTTCTTTCACCGGCTGCTGCGCGCTCGACTGGGTACCAGTCCTGCGGTCACCAGTGTTACTCCTGGCTTTTTTCTCCGTTTCATTTTTCAAGTTGAGCTCTTGGCGGAGCTCCTCGACTTTAGTTTTCAACCCGTCGACTTCCTTCTTGGTGAGGGAAGCGTCTGGGGTTTCTTTAGAAGGCAACTGGTCCAGCCTATTCTCGACCTTATTCACTGGTGGCGCTTTGGTGACTTCATTTTCCCGTTCAGCATCCGACCTGTTGTCATTGGTCACCGCTGGAAGTGGCGCACTCCCCGGTGGGAGTAGTGGCACAGGGGGGAAGTTATTGAGCGCTACAGGAGGTTGACCGACGGTGGTGGGTAGCACCTGCTGCGTGAGCTTCTCGTTTGATACGGGCACCTCTAGCGTCTTCTCGGTCTTCTCTGCAGCTAGAGTCTTTGTATCGTCGAGCGGCGGGGTCGCTTCCACTTCGGGTTTCGCCGTCTCGACCTTTTTTTCTGCTACGGGTTCTTTCTCTTCCACTGGATTTAGGGGGCCCAGCGGCGGCTGCGGCGGAAGCGGTTCGAAAGTCCTGGTGGTGAAGTCGGTGGACACGTTGGGTGTAGAAGAGCTCGTGCTCAAGATTTCGATTTCCGGAGCATCCGAGGTTGGGAACTGCCGGAGATAATCCGCGTAGAGTTTATGAGTGTCTGAACACCGGTCGAGAGTTTGATAGTTATTTCCACAGCCACCGACGGAATTTTTCCATTCCATGAACGACCGTTGACCCCACGCCCGGCTGTACCTCTTCGAATGGCAGATCCCAGCGGGATCTTCCGTAGCAAGCTTGAAGCCCGTGTTAGAACTCGCGTCCGGGTTCGTCTCCTCGTCCCACGAGCGCTCGAGCTCCAGGGAAGCCCTGGCCTCGGACTTGAGGACTTTCTCTCTGGAGAGCTTGACCAGTGGACAGAGGTAAGCAAACACTTTGGTGCAATCGTTTACCTTCTGCGGCGAGGTCTGGTTAAGGCAGGCTTTCGGGTCCGTCCCGGTGTGCTTCAGGGTGAGCTCGTCCAGGTGCTGTTGGCCAACGTCAGCGAACTTCTCGCCGGCCTGGGTTTTAGCTGCGGCTTGTTCCTCGGCTTCGATGCTGCTCACCAGGTCGTCGGAAATTTTATGTTTTGTGTAGAATGCCGCCAGGTCTGTTTCGAACCTGACCTGGCCCTCGTGTGCCGTAACTCCGGACTTACACGTCTGCGCCGTGCTGATAAGACAACTCGACTTCTGACTCGAGTGGTTTCCCCGGATCAGAGCGAACAGCCGTCGTTTTTCGGAGATGTCTTTTTTGGAAGATAAGAATGCCCGCACTGACGGATTCTTATAGAGGAAACTCATCTTGCTCCGGAGCAACCGGGCCTTATTGGCGAGTCCGATGACTGCGGGGTGGGTGAATCTCTCTGCGGCCGGGATCTTGTCTTCACTCTGGGTTATCTCCGTCAGCACTTTATCGTAGCCACTGCGAAGAGTTGCGTAGTCCCAGTCTTGGACGTTGAACTGCTGTGCCTGAGATAGGGCCAGGTGGAAAGTTTCGTCGGGCGCCCTACGCGTTCTGAGGTAATCGTGCATGGAAAAACACTGGCCCCGGGGGATGAGATCCAGATCGGGATTGGCCGGCACACCCTTGGAGGGAAGCAGGCCTTTGAACTCTCCTGGGCCATATTTTTCAGCGGACAGGTTATACGCCTCTAGCTCAATGCTCAGTGCTTGCCCGAGAGGAAAGGCGCGGCCCACCCTCGATCTGCGTTTGAGACTTGACTCGTCGATTCTCTTACTCTGATCCGCGTTCAACTCCCCGGCTGCTTTGACGAGCTGCGGGCCACTTAAATTGTCACTGGCCAGGCAGTGGCATTTGTCTTGGTAAGTCTTGGCGTACTGGAGGAAGTTGTGAGTATGCGGCGGCGGCTTATTAAAGCACAGTCCGAGGTCCATCAGCTGTGAGGGAAAATCATTCACCGCGGAAGGTAAGCCGATCCCGTCGATGCACTTCTCATCCTTTCCGACCACTGTTTGGCCATCGATAGAATCAGAAATGGCCGGGACCGCCGCCGACGCAAGCAAAACGACCAGAAAGAATGCAGGGCCCATCAGCATTAGCTTACCTGACACTTTTTATTAAGTGATTTAAATCAGTCAACTTCGCGGTCCTGTCTGGTTTGACCGCCATGAATTCTTTCTCGTTGCTGTCCCGATCCACGGTGACCTGCATGACAAATGAATCATCACCTTTGGCGTTGAAAACTCTTATGGATCCACCCTTGGCGAGGCTAATCTTGTTGAACTCGACTTTCCCGAGATCGATGAGCTTGGTCAGTGTTGCGATGTCGATAACTTTCTCATCGCTTAAGACGATGGACTTCAAGTTCTTAAAAGAAGAATCGTCCTGGATAAAGATTTTTTCCTGAGGCTTCCCGGCGTTCGCCATGATCATCTGAGTCAGGCCCGGGGACTCGTTGGCCGAAAAAGAAATCATCCGTCCGTTCTCCGAAACCTCGACCGCACTGCCTGACTTGAGTTCGCTCTGGTAAAGTTTCCGGACGGGACCGGACGGCATCAGGGCCGCAGCTGAGGTCACAGTGCTGCTGGGAGACCTTGTGCCGGTGAAACTGTTCTGGGTGATTCCCGAGCTGCTAGAGCTCTGGACATTCCCGTTGGTGTTTTCGCTACTTTCTTCCCGGGCGAGTTTTGTCTGTTCGAGGTCTGCTTTCAAGGCCCGGATCTCATCCATTAATTTTTCTCTGGTCTCCTGCAGGCCAACTTCGGCTTCATCAGTGCTCCCGCTGGTTTCTTCACTGACTTCCGAGGACGCGAGATCGCTGGTCTCATCCTTCACCGGGTTGTTCCTGTTACTGCGGAGGGTGTCGACCTCAGCCTGAGTGGCCGTGAGTTTGGTCTGGAGCTCGGCTAACCTTTTTTCCAGCGAACTTTCCGCGGAGTCGAGCACCGGAGAAGTCGCTGACTGAGCAGCGAGATCCGCGGGCCTGATGCTATAATTGGCACGAGCGAGGGACGGATTGGTCACCGGTACGGATGGAGAGGTTTCTGATTTGGCGACCGCCGCGACCGGGGTAACTTTAGCGGCGGAGGTCTCAGTAAGACGCTTCACTTCGGACCCCGGAGTTGCGATGGTGTTACCCTTCTCGTCGAACTTAAAGTCTTTAAAGACTTCTTTACTCTTCTGGGCGGTCTTGTTGCTGGTGACGGCTTCCTTTTCGGCGTTCTTCACTTCGTCCCGGGTGAGTGCGACGTTGTTGTGCTTGGCCAGAAAAGTACCGAACTTATCATACTCTTTCTCCGGCCCCGGGTACTCCGAGAGAAACTGGGCCGCGAGCTTATCCGGGTTCGAACAGGTGACCTTGGCGGAATCGGTGGTGCAGTAGATCTTCTTCCAGTCTTTAAAAGTTGTCTCTTTACCCGCAGCGTTCGACCGTGTGTCGGAACATACTTTTTTAGTCAGCTTCCGGTACCCGTCGTTCTTCGAGGGAGAGACACTCGCCTCTCTCTGCAGCTTTAGCTCCAGCTCTTCCAGTGGAGTGAGGTCGATGCTCTTGCCGTCGTCCACGACGGAGAGCTTCACTTGCGAGCAGTAATTAACGAAGATTTCTCGGCAATTCTGTTTATCGCCCAGGGCCTGCTGGCCGTAGCATTTCTGAGTGGAGAGTCCTCCGCTGATGCTCTGGAAGAAATCTTCCAGCTGATGGATGTTAGTGATCCGTGGCTGGGCCCGCAGCGCCGAAAGCCGGATATTATTTATCTCTTCGCCCTGTGTTTTTTTATACGAACTTTTGATGAGCACGGCGACTTCTGGCCTGGTGTAGAGGACGGCCGCTTTTTTCCTGAAGGCATCGTACTTCCCATCGGTGATCAGCCCCCGGGAACACTCGCCCTGTTTCCCGGCAGCGCAGCCGGGCGCTGGAATAAGATGAGCTTTCATCAGCGCGTACATTTCTTTTTTAAATTCATCACCCTTGTCCGCACTGAAGAGGTAGCGGATCATCGGATTGAAGGTCAGGTACTGGATCCGGTTGGCGATCAGCTTAAGTTCCGCTTTCGCGTTCGGCTTCCGTCTGGCCAGGTCTTCGTAGTCGTTACGGAGGTTGTTGATGTTCCAGTCCTGTTCTTTGAACGGCGCCTTGGCCAGGTCTAGCAGGAATTCATTGCGGGCCGGGGCCTGCTTGAACAGCAAGTAACTCCCCAGTGTAAAACACTGCTCTCCCACTAGCTCCTGCCCTTCGAGCAGAGGATTGTTCAGCTTCGGGACATCCAAAACCTGTTTAACCATACCCAGGCTGGATCCCTTAAACTTAACATTGGCCTTGCTGATTTCCGCAGCGTTTTCCTGCGTTGAAGGAGTGTACACTTTCACGTTGGCCAGGGCCTGCTCTCGGTCGTCGGAGATCAGCAGCGAATAATAGGCCAGTTCGTTGTAAGCTTCGTTTAGATTTCCATTCACCGCCCCAACGTTGATCGCAACGTTGCTCTTTGCAGCTGCTTCCGGGCTGGGGGCCTTATTGGTATCTTGTGGCAAGAATCCGGTCCAATTATTCTTCTCTAGGCAGTCACAGGTCGACTTCTCCGAGAGCAAGATCCGTTTCTCTTCTTCCTTTCCAACTTCTTCAGAGTCGTGATCATGGTCGTGGGGATCCGCGACCCTGTTGTCGTAGCAGTTTTGGAAGAAGTCCTTGGGCATCGACGCGTGGAGAGTGGCCACCGGGTTAGATCTCGGGTCCACGCAGAGGGCCTTAACTTCCCGACCGTAGGCCACTGTCTGCCCAAGCAGAAATAAAAAAGTCCCCACGCCATGTATCAACTTTAACTTCATATGATGTTCCTATTCTTTCCAAAGCTTCATCGACACGACCTTAAGAGAACTTGAGCGTTTGGCTAAAACGACTCAAAAACTCTGGTTTAATCCACTCATCTCTGACAAAATCCTCCGGTGAACCAACTCTGCAAACTCCTTTCAATAGATTACCCGATCATCCAGGCCGGGATGGTGTGGGTATCCGGTGGCAAGCTCGCCGCGGCTTCTGCCAATGCCGGGATCCTGGGAGTCATCGGTGCGGGTTCCATGAAACCCGAACTGCTGGACCTGCAGATCCAGAAGGCAAAGGACCTCTCATCCCACCACCAGCGACTGGCGGTGAACGTCCCACTTCTTTATGAAAGAACAAAAGAGCAGCTTGAGATTTGTTTGAAACACGGGATCACCACCATCATCACCTCCGCGGGCTCACCCCGGACCTACACCACCTGGCTCAAAGACCAGGGCCGCACCGTCATCCACGTCACCTCTAGTCCGGAGCTGGCCGTGAAGTGCGAACTCGCCGGTTGCGACGCCGTCATCGCCGAAGGCTTCGAAGCCGGGGGCCACAATGGCCGCGACGAGATCACCACACTCGCCCTCATCCCGCAGGTGGTGGACGCGGTCAAACTTCCGGTGATCGCCGCTGGTGGCATCGGCGACGGCCGCGGGATCGCCGCCGTGATGTGCCTGGGCGCTCAGGGAGCTCAACTCGGGACCCGATTTGTGGCGACGGAGGAATCGAGCGCCCATCTGGCCTTCAAACAGGCCGTCCTCTCGGCAGGTGCTGCCAGCACCATGCTGGTGATGAAATCCCTAGTACCCGTCCGGCTTTACAAGAATAAATTTTACCAGGAAGTCAAAAGGCTCGAAGACTCCGGAGCCTCCGCCGACGAACTGGGCCGGTTGCTGGGCCACGGCCGCGCGAAGAAAGGAATGCTCGAAGGGCAGCTGGACGAAGGTGAAATTGAAATTGGCCAGATCGCCGGTCTCATCAAAGACCTTCCGACTGTGCAGGTTCTGATCGATCGCTTGATCCAGGAACAAAGAGCCGCTCTCCCTACCCAGGGGCAGTTCTTTTGAGTTTCATGCAGAAGGTTGTGAATTTCTCCTCCGGCAGGTAGAACAGGTCCCCGCCGTGGTCCCGCATGATGGCCCTGGAGATCGACAGTCCCAGCCCCGTACCCTGGTTGACCCCTTTGGTGGTAAAAAACGGGTCCATGATCTTATCCAGGATTTCCGGCGCGATCCCTTTTCCAGAATCGCTCACTAAGAGCTCCACCCAGTCCGGCGACTCCCGCAGGCCCACCCGCACCCAGCGCTCCTCAAGATTTTGAACGGCGTCCAGTGAATTATTAAAAAGATTCACCAGCACCTGGCAGAGCTGAACCTCTCTCCCGAAAACCCGGATCTTTTCCTGGATGGGCTCCACCGTCAGGGTAATGTTGTACTGCCGGAACCGCGGCTGGCAGATGTCCACGCACTGTCCGAGCATGTCCCGCAGGCACAGGGTCTCGAAAGGATCGCTATCCGCGTTCCTCGAGAGCGCCTTGAGACTCTTGATCGTCTTTGAGATCCGGTTAGTGGTGGAGATCATCTTCTCCGTCAGCTCCTTGATCGCAACAACGTTCATCGGTTCCTCATCCACCAACTTCTGGATGATGCTGGCGGAACCCTGGATGATGGTCAGCGGATTGTTCACCTCATGGGCGATGCCCGCGGCCATCTCACCCAGAGAGGCGAGCTTGGCAGAGTAGTGGCCCTTAGCTTCCTGGTCCCGCACCTTACTGCGGGCGCGGACGAGCTCGTCCATGGGGATGGAGACGATGATGGCCCCGTCGTTCCTGGTCCTCTGGATACAAACCAGCAGCCACATGTCGAGCCGGGTCTCGTGGATCTCGAAGACGTCTTTATCTTTTTTAGTTTCGAAGAAGTCATCAACGTACTGGTAGAACTCGGAGAGGAAGCTCTCCGAGCCGAGCCGCTGCCCGAGCAGGTCCGGGAAGTTCTCGAGGGTGGCCTGGTTGGCGTCCACGTAGGTCCGGTCCCGGTCGATCATGGTCACGAACCCAGGAACGGCGTTGATGAACTTCTTAAGTTTTTCTTTCTCGAGGTTGGAGGTGATCTGCGCCCGGAGCATGGAGATGATCTGCTGATGCCCGAGCCGGTAGGTGCTGATGCTGAAGAAGTAATACAGGAGGATGTTGAACAGGACGTAGAGATGGGTCGCCGCCGGATTGACGAAATAGGTTAGCACCGTTCCCAGAGTCATGGTGGTGGTGTAGGTGTAGTAGGATAACTTATCACCCAACAGCGAGGTGGAAGACCCCGTGATGAACCCTGCGATGATGAGTAGAGTGTAGCTCACGTTCGGGGAGGAGGACCCGTAGTGGGAGCTGATGTCATAGAAATGGAGCCCCCACCCGCAGCCGATGAAAAAGAAGCTCAGGAAGTTAAAACCGATGGCCCACTTCTCACCCCGCGCCCAGCGGTCAAAGTAAAATTCTCCTAGCACCAGGCGCATCAGTGATCCTCCAATGATCAGCACTAGGGTGATGATCCAGATCGGATCCAAAGCAAGTTTTTCGTGCTGGACATAATTGGAGACGAGGATGGCCCCGACGCTGGGGAGGTATCCGATCCGGTTGCGGGTCCGATGGATCTTGTGGAGCTCTTGCTTTAATTCAAGGTTGATGTCCATGAACAATCACTGGTTAAGAATTTGTAAGAGACTCCCCTCACAGGAGTCACTTTCATCTTAATAGGATCGTTCTAAAGCAGCAATACGCTCTTCCAGGCTGGGATGGGTAGAAAGGAAATTCATCAACCCTTTTTTAGAAGAAATCTTAAGAGTTTTGATGGCGTCCTGTGAGTCATCTACCATTTCTATCTTCTGCTGCAGTTTCTTTAACGCTGCGACCATCTTTTGTTTTCCGGCAAACTTGGCCCCGCCTTGGTCAGCACGGAACTCACGGATGCGAGAGAAATAGGCCACGACGAACATTCCTAAAAATGAAAACAAAATCTGAAAAACAATGTCCGTGAGGTGATAGGCCCAACCAGCGTGTGCGGGTCTGTCATCATCCTGATCTCCCGCCATCGCTTGCGTAAGGGCGTAAGCGGCGATCTTAGCAAAAAACATCACGAAGGCGTTTACCACTCCCTGCACCAGGGCCATGGTCACCATGTCACCGTTGGCAACGTGGGCCACTTCGTGAGCGAGAACACCTTCAACTTCATCAGCATTCATCTGGTTAAGCAATCCCGCAGACACGGCAACCAGTGCGTTGTTCTTCGAAGGTCCAGTGGCAAAAGCATTCACTTCTCCGGAGGGATAGACACCCACCTCAGGCATTTTAGTGATCCCCGCACTCTTGGCCATCTGGTGAACCTTTCTGACCAGGTCGCCGTACTGCCCCCTCTCGTCCACGATCACCACGCCCATCATCCTCTTAGCAAGAAATTTGGACATGAGTAGCGAGATGCCTGAGCCCACAAAGCCCCACACCAGGCAGAAAATCATCAGCGCAGAATAATCAATCCCAGAAGCAGTCAAATATCCTTTGACGCCAAAAATCGATAAGACAATTGAGACCGTAACCATCACCAGGATGTTGGTGAGGACAAATAAAAATATTCTTTTGACCATATTTGAACTCCGTTCATGTCTAGTATAACAATTAAAGTTAATGCTTATTTTGATTTCGTCAAGGTAAAGACTGCAGCGCGTCACGGGAAATTTCACTATAACTGTCATTGTCTGACAGTTCATTGCCTTTTATTGACTAAAGTTGTTACCTTTAAATTCTGTAAAAAAAAGGACTAGCTATGAAAATGATTAGATTTTTGGCACTTGCCGTATTTCTCATTCCTACAACATGGGCCGCGTCGAATGCTGTGCTAGAAGAAAATCTCTATTATGATTACCAAAAAAGTATCCTCTCTGCTGAAAATACTACGCAAAAGTCGTTCAACGGATTCTCTTCCTTTGAGCAGGGACTCTACGTGGATGCTCTTTGGCACCTGGTTGAGGAAAATTCCCCACAGGCCATGGAGTCTCTAGAGACTCTCAATACTATCCATTACGATCTGCTCCAGAGACTCCGGATTGGAATCCTCAGGATCAAGTATAAGAGAAGCAAAAAACTTCCTCTTTCATTGAACAGAGAACTCATGAACCTTCTCAAGCAGCCCGTGGCGCAGACAAACATCGTCTATACCATTGCGGCGTATGAAGAAGATCTATTAAAGGCCGGCCATTCGAAACTCATTGGCCTGGCCAAAAAACACCCTCAGTACCTGGACGTGAGCCAAAGCGAAGTACGAAAGGACCTGCTCACCAAGGATATCATCGGAGACCTCTTCAATAATTCTCCAGAGATCAGCGAGTACATGAACGGAGAGTACGTGAAGAGTGTGAAGATCTTCATGTTCTGCCGGGAAAACAGGCTCTACCCATGTCTGATGGTGATGCGGGATAGCTTTGGTCAGGTGGTCAGAAAAAATAATGGATCCATCTGGACCCATAAGGCACTGGCCTCATCTTCCAAGGGACTTCCCAGCTATACAACCAATGGTGACACACCAGCGGGAATTCACACTATTGATTCGGTGATGCCGTTGGCAGACCAGCCCCTGGCCTTCGGACAGTTCCGGAGGATGATCCTGAACGCGGTTCCAAAATCCAGCAACGAAACCCTATTGAAGTCCCTGCTCCCTCCATCTTCTCATAACTCAAACTGGTGGAAGCCCTCAACCGTTGCAAGGGACATTGGAAGAGGTCTCTTCCGCATCCACGGGTCTGGCAGGTTGAACCCGGATTCCACTACACCGTATTTTCCTTTTAACAGGACTAGTGGTTGCGTGGCGCAAAGTGAAAACACCTACGGTGGTGTGACCTACCAAGACCAGCGTGTCTTACTAGATGCGGTGATGGAGGCCCTGGTGCTCAAGCCACAGTATGATAATGAACTTAAGATCAAGGGCATCCTCTATATGGTTGAGCTCGATGACCAGAAGACTGCCGTGACTAGAGAGGACCTGGTTCTTAAAGGGATTGAATGAGACTTCTTGCCTGTTTCTTCGCCACATGTTCGCTCGCTAGCATAAATGCTTACGCCGCCAAGGCTCCGCACATTCAGGTGCAGGGAACCTGTGAAATCACAGTGGTGCCAGACAAAGGCTCGGTGACTTTCACCGCGGAGAACCAGTCGAAAGATCAGCAGGAAGCCGTCAAGAAAACCACCGACCAGATCAACGCTCTTAAAGAAAAGATCACTGCTTTAAAACTCGAACATCTGGAATTTAAAAACACTAACTACAGTGTCTTCCCCGTCCGGGAATATGAAAAAAATAAGTACGTCGATAAAGGCATGCGAGCGGCCTTGTCACTCGAGGTGACCTCTTCCCAGGTCGCCCGCTTGGGCGAGGCGATGCAACAAGCCTCTCATGTTGGAATCACTAACATCGGTGAACTGAGCACATTCCTCTCTATTGAAAAGTCCCAAGCTCAGTACCTCTCCTGCCTAGACACCGCCGCCCTAGACGCCAAGGCCAAAGCTATCCAACTCGGAAAAAAACTCGGCTTCAAGGTGGGGGAAGTGATCGAACTGGTAGAGCTCCCGGCCAGTGCCCAGCGGCCCGTGCCCATCATCGGCGCGGCCATGCTCAAAGGTGGTATGGCGGACTCGGCCGCGACCAACGTCGAAGCCGGGACCCAAAAATTCAACAGTAGCATCCAAGTCTCCTTCAGTATTAAATGATCACTCAAAATCTCCCTCACTACCAACTCCTCGACTCCGGTCTGGGACGCAAACTCGAAACCATCTCGGGCCTCAAGGTCACCAGACCCAGCCCCCAGGCCATCTGGAAACCGCTGCTCAAAGATTCGGACTGGTCCAGTGCCCCGTCCAACTGCCTGCGGACCAAGGACGGTGGAGGGAAGTGGGAACATAACAACGGGCCCCCACCCCAGATGGCCCTGCCCTTTGAGATCGACGGAAAGAAACTCCATTTCAAGCTGAAGTTCACCTCCTTCGGTCACTGCGGAGTCTTCTTCGAACAGGTTCCTGTGTGGGAATGGCTCTACCGGGAAGTGAAGGCCCTAAAAGAAAAACTCGGGCGTGCCCCCAAGGTGCTTAACCTCTTCGGCTACACCGGCTGCGCCAGTCTGGTCATGGCCAGCGCCGGAGCGGAGGTCTTCCACGTCGACAGCGCCAAGGGAGTGCTCGACTGGGGTAAAGAATCCCTGGCCCTAAGCTCGCTTGACCCGAAGTCCGTCCGCTGGGTCCAGGAAGACGCCCTGGAATTCCTCCGGCACTCGTTTAAAAAATCCTTCACCTACGACGGCGTCCTGGCGGATCCGCCCAGCTGGGGCCACGGGGTAAAAAAAGAAGTTTGGGATTTTGAGAAACAGATCTCGCTGCTGACCGAGCTGATCCTTAACGTCGTTAGTAAGGATCAGAGCTTTTTCTTCCTGACCAGCCACACCCACGGCGTGCAGACCGAAGCCCTGAGAAACATTATCTGCGACAAGAGATGGAAGAGCATGGAAACCGGCGAGCTCGGAGTCCGGCACGCCAATGATGCCAGAGTTCTTCCCGCCGGTATTTTTGTCAATGCCCGCAGCTACTAGGGGGCGGGCTTACCTCTGCAAAACGCGTCCTGAAAATTAAGCATCACTTTGCCGTTGGCGCCTTGGAGGATCTGTAGGTGCGAATGGACATACGGACTATCGTAATCCACCATCCCAAGTGCCCGGTCAGCGGCTCCTCCACCGCCCTTCCCGCCGATGGACCCGATCCGGACCCAATTGCTCTTATTGCGTTCGTTAGACTTGTTCCCGAGCATCTGGTAATCCGCCAGATGGTTTGGGTTATAGATGACGTTGCGGTAACGGCCAAAGCGTTTGTAGTTTAAGAGAAAACTCCCCTTGCTCGCCCAGCCCCCGCCCTTTCCAGTAGAAGTCCAGTTGTCCGGGGCGTAGGTCGGTCTGCCGAGCTCATCGGCCACATTCTTATCCGCATAGATGTGCATTAAAACGTAGCTGTGTCCCGTGCCGAGTGAATAGGAAGCCGTGTCTAGGGTCTTTTTAACACAACCCCGGTAGTCTCCCTTCTCACAGACTCTACCGTCTTTCATGTAGGCCGTGTCTCTGAAGAGGCCATACCCAGAACCGGACACCAGACCCACTCCGTCACCGAAAAGATCCGAGAGGATACCGTCGCAATCATCTCGCAGGGCTTCGGAGTACGCATTGGCCTCGAGTGGATTTTTGAGGATAGTATCTAGCATCCCCACTGTGTGGCCCACTACTCTCGCCTTTCCCTCGGAAGGGAGCTTGTCAAAGAAGTCATACCCCGCAGCTCCTTCGATCTTCAGGGCCTCGAGCTCTGCTTTGATAAGTGAGTTCCTTACAATGTGCATGGTCCCGACCATCCCATTGCAGTCTTCGACACGCGAATTACAAAATGGTGACTGGATCTCGGCGCCGTTCATGGCGGAAGCCAGCACACCGATCAGCGCCGGGTTTTGCAGGACATGCTCGAGATTACGTGTCAGGTAGGTGATGACCACCAGGTCGTCGAGGTTCGACACCGTGGCAGTGGCGAAGAGAGTTTTAATTTCCTCGCTCTTGAGTTCACATTCCTTGTTGGCCCTCAGGATCCCGTCCAGCTTGAGCATGATCCCGACACCCTTGCTGGCCTTGGCGGTCGTTTGCGTTGGACCCAGAGGGGCGGACAGGTACTTCGGATCCGGCAGCTGCGGGAGGGTACAATCTTTTAAAGCTGTCCCGGAGATGATTTCATCCTCGGTTTCCTGGAAGCAAATTTCAGCGGCGAAGTCAGCGACAACGGACTTCGCTTTATGCTCACTTAAGCCGTTGCTGATCGACCGCAGCCGCTCCTGGAACGGTTTAAGTTCGGCCTGGATCAGCGCCCACTGCTGAGTGGTTGCGCCGGCGTCTACGGCCGGGTTGTGCTTCCAGTTTATTTTCTTGTCGATCTCCGTAAAGCTCGAACCGAATTCTTTTTTAAAAGAGATCTGCGCGGCCAAATCGGTGACGGGATTTTGATCGCAATTGTACCAGGTGAGGTAAGCTCCTTTAGAGATGATGGGCGGAAACTGGCGACCGGTTAACCTTTCGCCCTGCGAACCCACGCACGTGCTTTGGTAGACAGAAGTATTTCGAAGAGCTTTGACCATGGCTTGATCGCTTATGGGATAGCCGCTGAGTGCCTGTCTCTTGGCAACTTCTGCACAGGATCTGTTGACGGCCGCGATCTTTCTCACCGGAGACTTCGGGATAAAGACGGGTACTGCACATGACGAAATCACGGTAGAGATGGCAATTAAGCCCAGGGCCTTCTTCATTTTGAGTCCTCCAAATAGCCAGCTTATCGGCTATCCGAGTATTTTAATGAGGTACTTTTTCAGTGGTGTATGATCTTGAAACTAGGCTACAGGCCCTGGCGGTACCATTCGGTTAATACGGCCGCCGTGGCATTCGAGACGTTCAAGCTCTCCACCTCTCCCGTCCCCGGGATGGAAACAAGTCCGTTCATTTTCTTGAGGATCCGGTCAGACAACCCCTGGTTCTCAGCGCCGACGAATAAAATGGTCTTCTCCGGGAAGGTCACGTTGAACAGTGACTCACCTTCGTGGCTAGAAGTGGCCAAGGTCTTGAAGCCGTTCTTCTTGGCCAGCTCAAACACCTCAGTCCAGCCTGAGAGATGTAAGGCCGGGACACTCTCAGCTCCACCCTCTGCGGTCCTGATGGCAGATCCGGTCAATGCGACGGGAACTTTGGCTTCATATAATATTCCAGTGACGCCGTAGTGAGCAGCTGATCTCATGATGGCACCAAGATTATGAGGATTTTCCACCTCTTCCAGAGCGATCACCAGGCACCTGCCGTCCACACTCAACATCTCTTTGAGTTCGGGAAGTTTTTTCGTCCGCACCACCAAAGCGATGCCTTCGTGGTGCGTGGCCCGGGTGACGGTGTCGATTTCTTCTTTTTCTACCACATGGTAGGCAAGCTTATTATCGACGCAGTGGCGAATGATATTTTTGAACTCGAAGAGCCCGTCTTGAGTGGTGTAGGCCCGGATGATATCCTCGGGACGTTTCTGGAACAGTGCCAGGCACGCATGACGGCCGTAGACCTTCATTTCCTGATTTTTTTTGGTGTGTTTCATAGGAAGGCTTTTAACACGCAAGACTTTTAGTGTATAGACTAGGACATGACATTATATACCGGATACCTCGCCATACATAAATTCGAAGCCGAACTCGAAAAAGAGCTCGAGCTCAAGGGTGTGACGGTCGCTTTAAAAAAAGACCGGCTTTATTTAGTCGAGGGCCAGCGGCCGGCCATGATCTGGGCCCAGATGACAGCTTACAAACTAAAACAGCTCCCGATCACCTCCATCAAAGACGGCGCCAAGAAGCTGCGCAAAGAGGGCCGCAACTGGAGCGTATTCACGGTCGGCAATCACCGCAGGGCCCAGCTGATCCAGGAAGAACTCCCGGACTATAACCAAAAACCGATCGCCTTCCGGGCACCGGTCCCCACCCTCCCCATGGGGTTCTGGACCCTGCTCGAACCCGACATGATCCTGGCCACCACCGAAACCTCCTCACCCTACGCCCTCGGGGAGATGACCTTCACCGAAGACCGCACCACTCCTCCGTCACGGGCCTACCTGAAGCTGTGGGAGTTCTTCACGGTCTACGCTCCCGAGGCCATCACTGGCGGGACCAGTCTAGACGTGGGTTCATGTCCCGGCGGTTGGACCTGGGTCCTGCGCACTCTGGAGTTCGAGAAGATCATCTCGGTTGATAAGGCACCGATCGAACAGAAGATCATGGACCTGGGGAAAATTGATTTCCGACAGGAAAGTGCCTTTGGCCTGGACCCCAAAGACTTCGGGGAGATCGACTGGTTCTGCTCCGACATCATCTGCTACCCGGACCGGCTGCTGACGCTTGTGAAAAAATTCCTGGCCAGCGGCAAGGTGAAGAACTTCGTGTGCACCATCAAGTACCAGGCCGAAACAGACTGGGTGGAGACGCTGAAGTTCCTGGAGATCCCGGGCTCCCAGATCGTTCACCTCCATCACAACAAGCACGAGGTCACCTGGTTCCTCAAAGGGGCTTCAGCATGAAATACTTCTCCTATGAAAAGTCGCACAAGCTCAAGCTCACACGCGACCTCGCCAAGCACATCAAGCGTGGCAACCCTTGGGTCTTCTCAGATGCCGTGGAAAAGTTGAAGGTCCCAGAAGGCTCTTATGCCATCTTATCAGGGCACAAAGGGGACATCCTGGCCCACGGTTTCTACTCTCCGTCCATCAACCTCGCCTTCCGGGTGCTGAATCTGGGAGACAGGAAGTTCAACGACCAGGAAGTGGTGAACCGCCTTTCGCGGGCCATCGCCAATAAGAAGCACCTCCTCACCACTGACAACAAATGTTTCCGGGTGATCAACGGCGAAGGCGACGAGCTTCCGGGTCTGGTGATGGACTACTACCAGGGACTGATCGTCATGAAGCTTGACGGTGCGGCCGCCGAAGCTTTCTGGAAGAAAGAAGAGCTCGCCCAGTACTTCATGGAGCAGGGCCAGATCCCGGTGAAGTGCGTTTACTACAAGAGAAAAAATAAAGAAGAAGACAAGGGCCTGATCCTGGCCGGAGAGAGCGAGAAGCTCGAGGACCATGAGTTTCTGGAAAATAGTATCCGCTTCCGGTCCAACATTATCGACGCGGCCAAGACCGGGTTCTTCCTGGACCAAAGAGAGAACCGGCAGTTCATCCGTTCGGTCTCCAAGGACAAGACTCTACTTAACCTCTTCGGTTACACCGGCGGTTTCTCGGTCTACGCTGGGCTGGGTGGCGCATCCATGGTCACCACCGTCGACATCGCTCCCAATGCCATCAAAGCCTCGGAGCTCAACTGGGAGATCAACATGCTCCCCACTGAAAAGCACCAGGCCATCTGCGTGGACGCGTTTGATTTTGTCTCCAAGGCCCAGGAAGAAAAAAGCCTGTGGGACATTGTCATCACCGATCCGCCCAGTTTCGCCCCCAACCACAAATCCGTTGAGAGCGCTAAAGATGCTTACGGAAAGATCTTCTCTGACTCCCTCCGGCTGGTGAAAGACGGCGGATTCTTCGCGGCTTCGAGCTGTTCGGGCCACATCAGTTTCGAGAGTTTTTTTGAGACCGTGCAAGACTCATTATCCAAGGCCCGCAGAAGAGGAAAAGTTTTACTGGTCCGCGGTCAACCTGAGGATCATCCTTTTCCCATGGCCCTGCCGGAAATGAGATATCTTAAGTTTCTCTACATACAAGTCTTCAAAGATTAACTTTACGCACTGCATCTACAACATTTAATCCTATTTTTTTTACACCCCCGATGTTCATCTGCTGCACATCTGAACTAATTTTGGATTTTTCCAACGGAGGTTCAAATGAAACTAATGTCAATGATGTTTTTAAATTTGCTCTTGATAGCAAATGTCAGCGCAGGAATCATGGAGGCCTGGGGTCCACTCTCAGACCCGAACCTGATGAATCCAAATTTCAAGAAAGAGTTCTCCAGACTACCGATGTCTGGGCGCTCAGCGAACCCAAGAAAATTCTGGTCTGGGGATTACTGGGCACTCAACAAGGGTAACATCAATTACCGTTGGAACGCCGACGACAAAAAAGGATTCAACCTGCGCTCCCCTTCAAGATCTGAAGTGCAGCGTATGAGCTTCAATGAACTCTCTCAGCTTTCTCCGACAGAAAAATATGACATCATGGTTGGCCGCTACGACTACCCATTGGTCGCTGAGGTTGCCAAGATCGGCGATAAGAAAGCCGAAGACTGGGAAGGGATCTGTCACGGCTGGGCACCGGCCGCTATGAATCACATTGAACCGACCCCGAAGACCATGAGCAACCCGGACGGGGTCCAGGTTCCTTTCGGATCTTCCGACATCAAGGCCCTCCTGAGCTACTATTACGCCAACGGCTACCAGGTACCGGACACTCACCAGATGGGTCGCCGCTGTCCGGAAGGGAACTTCGTCAATAGATGGTTCCGGGGTTTCGGCGTGAGTGACAAAGACTGCAAGGCCGATCTCAACGCCGGCGCCTTTCACATCGTCCTCGCCAACAGACTCGGGATTGAAGGCATCGGCTTCATCGCTGACATCGACCGCTACAAGCAGGTCTGGAACCACCCGATCTCCGGATTCAGCTCGCGGATCGAAGAGTACAAGAAGCCAAAGCGCGATTCAGCTCCGGGAACCGTCCGGGTGGTAAGAGTTAAGACTGACATCACCTACACTGACGAATCCGAGAACGAGTGGAACACTGTGATCGGTACTTCGGTGCAGAAGGTTGAAGATAAGGATTACGAGTATGACCTTGACCTCGACTCTCAGGGCAACATCATCGGCGGGAAATGGGAAACCAAAGACCGTCCGGACTTCTTGTGGGACAAAGAAAGACCGTCTCGGTTCGAGGGGAATCTCTCTCAACTCGGAAGACTGTTAAACGACTAATTGTGACTCCGGTGCGCCGAAAACAGGCGCACCTTTTCATATCTTAGGGAGCTAAGCTTCAACCAGGTAGCTTGAACCAGCACAGCCACCACCACCCAGGTGAGATGGTAAGAACTGCTCTCGGGTGGGAGGCGAAGGCTTAAGTTCGCTAGCATAAGTAAAAACCACAGGGCCGAAGGAAATAGAAACAACGATAGCTTGTACCTGCGCCAGGTCCACCACAGCTCCTCGCTCTTCATGCCAAGGACCGTAATGAGGGCCCCGCAGGACAAAAATAAGGACGCACAGAAGAAGGCACAGGCGAGGTCACCAAACATCCGGAAGTAGTGGCCGATCCCGTGGCCCTCGCTGAAGCCGAGCCCGAACTGCGGACAGAAGGCCAGAGAAACCACCGCACCCACCATCTGCAAGAGGACGAACCTGCTCAGGATCCCGGTCTTCCGGAATGACAGCTGGATATCTTTTTTTACCACCGCCCGCAGCCGGTCCGGAGGGCCGTCAGAGTTGGTGAGGAACTCCAGAAAATCTTTATTCATCATGCTTCCCCTGCAGGGCCCTTAACTTCTTCATGGCCCTGGATAGACGCTGCCGAAGGGTCGTTTGTGACAGGCCTGTGTCTTTTTCCAAGTTTTCGTAGCTGAGACCATCCAAGTAGTACGTCTTCACCAGCTCAGCTGACTCCGGCGGTAAGGTACTCAGGAGTTCTTCGACGTCTACCGCAGCCGTAGTCTCTACCCTCGACTGTTCTGCCAGGATGTCCTTGAACTGCTGGGTGTTCCTGCGCCCGAGCATGCGGTACTCGTCGATCAGCAGGTGCCGGATCAGTACAAAAAACCAGGGAGCGAACGGCTGCTGCTGATAGAGATGCCTCTTCTCATGCAGGTGCCTCCACACTTTCTGGAACAGGTCTTCCGCCTCTGATGTCCGGAGTCTTTTATTAATGTAGCCGTAGACCTTCGGTGTGTACTTCTCATAGAGAGCATTAAACGCTCCCTCGTCCCCTGCCGAGTAGGCCAGCATCAGTTGTTCGTCAGTCATGGCTCATGCCAGGGACTTGGTGATCTTCTTGAAATTCATCCACACCTGCGCTTTGAGGAACTCCACGTCCATCTTGAGACTCTCGGCGGCCCGCAGGTAGATGTCATGGATGTCGAGGTGCTTTTGGTCGTCGGTCTCGAGGAATAGGTTTTCTAGTGGAACCAGAGGAAGCAGTTCCCGCACCTGCGGAGAATTATCCACAGAGAGTCCGAAAGAGAAATAGCACTTGGGATGGAGCCGGAGCAGGTCTCGCATCAACTGTTGGTTTCCCCGGAAGTCGTGGAAGATCCAAGGAGTCGTGGGTTTGAGTTCTTTGACCTTTTGCAGGAAATCCGAACCGGCCCGCACACTGTGGATGACCACTGGGAGGGAGTGTTTCTCCGCGAGCTTCACATGCCAGTCGAAGAGCTCGATCTGCGCCTCGAGCTGCTCCGGGTACATGCGGTCGATACCTGTCTCCCCGACCGCCCACAGTTTTTTATTATCCGCCAGGTTTTCAATGTGCGTTTTGAACTGCGAGATCTCCGCATCCGTGTAGTCGAGGGTCCACCACGGGTGGATTCCAGCGGAGACGTAGTTCGAAGAGTCTTTTTCCAGGCTCAGCTCATCGTGAGAAAAACATTCCACACTCACTGACTCCGCCAGTGGCGCTCTCCGGTGAGTGTGGACATCGAGGTAGGGAAGAGTTTTCAATGCCGGTTAGTAACAGTAGATACTGTGATTCACGCGAGAAACTCTGTCGTTCCAGTCATGGTTATAGACCGTGCGGTAGGAGTTAAATCGAGACTGAACGTAGTCATTGAAATACTCGGATCTCTGTCTTCCGGACCAGTAAGAGAAGTTGATCCAGCCGCTGCAGCTAACAGCATAGTCCGTGTGGTTAAAGATCTGGATCTGGACATTGTTTCCCCACTGAGAAACTCTGGGCTGGACGAAGCCCTGTGAGAAAGCAGACATAGAGCTGACGGATAACGCTAGAGCGAGAATAATTTTTTTCATATGTACCCCTTTGTGATATTTAAGCAGAGAAATTCTAACCCCGTCAAATTTACACGGAGGAAATCACATGTCATGGATCCCGGATGAAATTCAAAGCTATTGCGTTAACCACTCCACAGTTCCCTCTCCGATAGCTAAGAAGCTCCAAGAATACACTCAGAGCTCAGTGCACGGGAGCAACATGCTCATCGGAGAGATGGAAGCTTCTGTCATAACCTTTCTTCTGAAGCTGGGAAGAGTCAAGAATGTGTTGGAGTTCGGGACCTACACGGGTTACTCGGCCCTGGTGATGGCAGAGCAGATCCCGCAGGACGGGAAAGTCATCACCATTGACGTGAACGCCGAGACCTGCAAGATTGCCAGGAGCTTCTGGGACCAGTCTCCCCATGGAAGAAAAATATCACAGGTGCTCAAACCAGGGCTTGAAGCGATCAAAGAGATCGATGAAAAATTCGATCTCATCTTCATCGATGCGGATAAGAACAACTACTCAAATTACCTCGAGTGGTCACTGGCCCACCTGGGCCACACCGGAGTCATCGTGGTCGATAACACTCTCTGGTCCGGGAAAGTACTGACTCCGGGATTGGATAAACAAACTGATTCCATCAGAGAGCATAATCAGAAGGTGAATGCCCTGGTGGGATACACCAAAACTCTTCTCCCTATTCGAGACGGCATGTACCTGATCATGAAAAGTTAAATTTTATTACAGCTAGAAAACTCTGGCTCAAGATTAGCTTAATTTAGAAGGGTGGCCATTTCAAATTTCTCAACATCGTTCATACTAGAAGAAGGAAAACGAACCCGACACGGAGGTCTTATGCGATTGAGAGAGTTACTGGTTATTGTTGTCGCTGGCTTTTTACTTGTCTTCATCTCCCCGGGTTTCCACAAAGAATCTAATGCTCTTGAACGACAGGCACAGGAAGCGGAACCCTCTGAACTGATGGAAGAAGAGAATTCTTTTAAAATAGTCTACAAAGTCCCTTCCCCTAAAGAAGAAGACATCGCTGATATCATTTGGATGAAAAAAGCTGCCGAAGTGGCAAAGGATGAAGGTGTCGGGTACTTCAATGTGATGGCCCAGAAGGTAACGAAGCGGTATGTGAAAAAGTATGACGCAGAGCTTTCGGTTATTGAAGGCATCATTCAACTCGATTCTGACCCTATGAGAGGAGAATTTGACGCGCAAGAGATAGCGAGCTTAGTTTTGACCGATAATAATTATTAAAATGTAATCTAAATTCTGACTCAAGGCACGAGAGGCATATTCCCAAACGCTATGAGTCTACTTTAACCTCCAGCAAAATTCTGGAGGTTATAATGCGTTATTTCAATGCTGTTATTTTGAACTTTGCTCTCATTTCTGCTGCAGTCGCTGCTCCGCTTGGGATTGACCACGCTTGGGATGGTGTGTCTGATCCCCTTATCATGAGCAGTAAATTTGAAAGAAAGTTCAGCAAACTTCCTGCCACCGGTAAAGCGAAAGATGAAACAAAATTCTGGTCCGGCGATTACTGGGCCTTGTTTCTCGGCAACATCAACTACCGTTGGAACGCAGAATATAAAACCGGATTCAACCTGAAATCCCCCAGCAAGCAAACGGCGATGTCCATGAGCGAATCCCAGCTCGCGTCCCTGGCCCCGTCTGAGAAGTACGACCTGCTCACTGGAAACTATAATTACCCTGTGAGAAATGATGTCTACAACATGTCCTACCCGAACGCCGCAGAATGGGAAGGGATCTGTCACGGTTGGGCACCGGCCGCAATGAACCACTCGGAGCCGATGCCGAAAATTTTGACCAGCGTCGACGGGATCAAGATTCCCTTCGGTTCATCGGACATCAAGGCCCTATTGAGTTACTACTACGCCTACAAGCACGAAGTAGATAACACCCACCAGATGGGTGAGAGGTGCTACGGTGGAAGATGCGCGGAAGACCTGAACGCCGGTGCCTTTCACATCGTTCTGGCCAATAAGATCGGGCTGGAAGGAGTGGGTTTCATCGCTGACGTAGACCGGTACTGGGAAGTCTGGAACCATCCAGTACACTCTTATACCACCAGTGTGGTCGAGGAGAGTTCTTACCCTTACCGGTACTCGGCCCATGGCACAGTCAAAGTGCTAAGGGTGAGAACCGCCATGAGCTACATCGACGAATCCGTAGGAAACTCTTGGCAGGCCATGCTGGGAACTCCTGCTCAGGTGTACAAAACCAAGAACTACGAATACTACCTCGACATCAACGCGAGTAACGAGATCATCGGCGGCGAGTGGATCTCAGCTGAGCGTCCGGACTTCCTATGGCTCAAGGCCAAGCCAGCAAAGTTCGTAGGCATCCTTTCCCGCCTCGGCGATCTCCTCAACGACTAAGCACCTCTCTCGCCACTCCCGTGGAACTAACACTTCCCGGGAGTGGTTTTAGGTGACAATCTAAGCGCCCTCACAGAACATAAGATTCATGTTAGCAAAGCTCAACCCCTGGGTCTCAGCACTCCTCTTCCTGGCAGGAGCGATCATCCTGATGGATCTCTCTTTCCTTTTGGTCGAACCGCTCGTCGATCATGAAGCGGCCCAGTTGGCCCTGGCGGCCCTGGTCATCATCCCTCCCCTCCTAGGGATCTCTTATGGCCTGGATGCGGACTCATGCCCCACCAAGACCCTCAGCTTGAGAAGCCTTCTCTCTGTAGAGACGGTGAAGTCTTTAAAGTACAGTGCTCCTATGCTGGTTTGCTTAGTTCTAGCGGTCTTCTTTCATTCCAGCGAGGACATCCTGATTGGTGGATGGGTAAGCTACCTGGTGGGAAACCTCCTCCACTCCTGCATCATCGAAGAACTCATTTTCCGCTCTACCCTACTGCGGCTGTTCGAACGCCGGTACTCCTTTTTGAGAGCTGCTGTTTTTAGCGGTATGCTTTTTGGACTGATGCATTTAAACAAGGCGTTCGTCGCCAAAACGGATGCTCAATTTAACTTTGCCCTCCTCCGGGTGTGCGTCTCTTGCGCCTCCGGCGTGATCCTGGCGGTCCTTTACAAGGCCCATCGCTATAACCTTTGGGTTCCAGTCATCTTCCATTTTGTCATCAACGGGATAGGGTTCTTTGGGGCGAGTGACTCTTCGACTGGGATGCTGGTGCACCTGACTGGAATGCTGGTGAGTTTTGCGTGGATTTTGAGTGAGCACTACCGTGCGATGTCTGTGGCCGGTGCCATCAAATAAAAAAAAAACGGCCGGAATCAGTAAAGACTCCGGCCGTTTTAAAACAGGATGGTTAGGATACTAGAGTTTGATCTCGAGTACGTTTGCTGTTCCTACTTTCGATACAGTGAAATCAACATTCGCGTCTGTGAGGAAAAGGCTGTTATCTACACAGTTATAAACGTTGATGCTAAGAGCTCCGGCCTTCGGCATGAAGTAAGCCGGGATGGTCAACACTTCAGGCATAGCTGAACGGTCGATGAGCTTTGGGCTCTTTTCAAGACACTCATCAGTGACATCTGAACCGTTAACTTCAACTCTCGACCGAGCTGGGAAAGTTCCAGTGTTCAAAGTGATTCTCCAGTCAATGGTAGACTCAACAACAGGCTGTGTTGTTTTGTTGCCAATGGCTTTTTTGCTTTTCTTGTTATTTCCGCAACCGACAGCTGCGAATAACAAGGTTGATGCGAGGGCAAGGTGTAGACAAGTTTTCATTTCCTGATCCTTTTCGTTTAGTTAATAACCGCGTGGGCCATTATTGACATTTATATTAAGAAGCAAAGCACATTTTCTTCCATTCCTGCGCATTCTCTATCATGACCAAGTGAGACAACACAAGGAGTAAAAAAAATATTTTCGAGGAGTTCTCTTCCCAAGATTTAGGTAAACGATTTCTAAACTTAATTTTTACCTTAGGCGTTCAACGCACGGAGCTGTTTACATGTGTCTAAAAATTAGACACTGCATTTAGCCCAGAGCGAACAAGCTCCTTCTTGCAGTCTTGAAGCATGGCATTACTCCTGCATTGACAGGGCATTATCTTAATAAGGAGACTATATGCATAAGCGGTTTGGGGGTTTCTTACTTTTAGCAGTTGCTGTTACGGGTCATGCTGCACCATGTGATTCGAAATTTAACCGTCCTATTGAGGATCAAATTAACAGAAGAATCCATGAAGGTTTAGTAAGAGGTCAAGCCGCCATAGAAGCCTGTAGTTCAAAGAATGAACCCATCGTCCGGTACTTCGTGAACACCAAGGTCGATTGCAATAAAGAACCAGCTTTCTACCGGTACACACTGGCCCTGGGACTCAAGGGGGTCCGCACCAGCAGTGATTCAGTTGAAAAAATAAGCAAGAATCTGAACGTTGACTCGGCCTTGTCGGAGATCAATGATTCTCTCTGCTTCGAGTCCGCTCAGCGATCTTTCCTAAGCGATGCCTCGTTACCAGAGTCCTGTAGCATCTCCGCTGCCTCTCGCCCAAGCCTTGCGGCCGGCGCCGAGTCTTCTTCCAAAGGTGTCCAGGTCTTAATCCAGCTCGAGAACATCATTAGAGGGAAGGCCAGTTGTGAGTCCAAAACGGCAGCGATCCGGAGCCTTCTGAGTGTGAAGCTCTCGAACTTGGACGACATGGTCGTCTTGAGCTACGTCGCCAGCAACATCGAGGAGCTCTCCCGGGACCCAGTGAAGAGACAGCTCATCGGAGCGATCCTGGAAGCGGGCCTTGCGGTCCCTCTTGGCCACTCGGAAGACGTATCTCCGAAATTTAGCAAACTTGATCCAATGTCGAGCCAGATGCACCTGAGCTCTGCTGCTATCGAGCTGCGCCTGGCACTGATCGCTGTAGAAAAGAGCGCTTTCGATGCAAGCGGAGTAGCCCCGAAGGCCGATATCATGAAAGTAAAAAGTGCCCAGCAGAGAAGTGAAATCGTGGCCAGAGCCCTGGAAGGATTCACTCTAGTGATGGCCAACTCCCATGAGCGAGTTCGCATCTCCAGAGAGTTCCGGAAAGAGTGTGACCAGAAGGTCGCGCGCATCTTCGGGGACGGGAGTTCGGTCGCTGCGGTTTCAGGGTTTGATTATGTGAACCCAAACGGTGGAAAAGGAATCATCCGCAGCCATACTTACATCAACGCTCACTTCTATCCAAACATGCAGGGGATCGGCACCGGACCTTTCTACGCGCCTAAAGGATTCTCGGGATCCGTTGTTCCGGGCGGGATGGCCTTAACTCAAGGAAGCTACAATCTTTCGTATCCAAATGGTTTCGGAGACCTCAAGGGTAGATTCATACTGAACATGAATCACTTGGGAACACCGAAAACCGGGCAAAACCTGGGGTCCAACACCTCAAGGGCACTGGTCGGAACCCTGGCCGGTGTGGGCGGAGTCAGCGCGGGAAGTAACTATAACCATAGTCACATTCAGCTCCTTAACGGAAGTGGCCACCGGGCGAACCTGGTGGATGCGTTCTGCAGAAGCGACGTCGAATAAGTAGGAATCGATCCCTGGTGCCGGAGACGGTGCCAGGATTTTTTTTTAGTGAACTAGATGAAATGTGGTCCAAGGTTGTTCACGAAGGTCATGAAGATTCTTGGACGTTCAAAGGTCATTTGAGAAATATTTTACGTGGATGAAAAATAATTTGATTTATCTCGGAACGAAATGGTTTTTAGTTTTCTGTTGATTCATCTCGGCCGATGGGAATACCCTCTCCCCAATGCACAATCTCTTTATAGATAGCATTCACTCTGTGTCTTGGGCCCGGCTATATCTTTAGGCTAAAAACACTATTAACTGAATCCTCGAACGTTGATTTTCTCACTCAAAACCTGTGGTAGAAGTAGTTAACTTTTTACCAGTGAGATGAGTATGACCCTGCAAAGTTATAACGATAAAATCCTACACTCTGAAACCATTCGTGCTGCCCGGACTGAGAAGTCTGCGACTGTAAATCTCCTGAAACACCTGCAAGAAGTCAGCAGACGAAAGCTTTATGTGGATTATGGGCATACTACTCTACCAAAGTTTATAGTGGCAGAACTCGGGTATTCAGAAAATGAAGCTTGGACCAGGATCCAGGCGATGAGACTATTAAAGACTATTCCTCAGATTGAAAAGAAGATTGAATCCGGACAAATCTCCCTTTCGAATGCTTCTCTACTTCAGGGCTACATTCAAGACAATGGAATCCAGAAGGAACCTGAGAAGATTGCTGATGCAGTTAAAAAGGCAGAAGACCTCTCAAACAGGAAACTCAAAGAAGAGTTTAAACCTCAAGTCCCAAAGGATAAGAAGATTTCCCTTAATCTCAAGCTCCAAGAGAAGATCAAGAAGTTGCAACAAGCTTGGGGAGAGATGTCTGAGGCTGAAATACTAGAAGCTCTCATCGATGAGAAGCTCAAGCAGCTGGAGCTAAAAATGAAACCGGTCATGTGCAAGATAACCGACGACCATAAAAAATCTATGAAACCTGTTTCCTCAATCCAAACCCGTTATATTCCAGTAAATGTGAAGCGTGAAGTTTTTGAACGTTCAAAAAGTCAGTGCGAACATAAGAACAATGACGGTACCCGCTGCTGGGGGCGCCTAGCTGGGAGCGAAGAAACCTCCAGTATGACCACATAACACCTTATGCCTTAAACGGAACAAGAACCGCAGACAACATCCGCATTCTCTGCTTCTCCCATAACCAGCGCAGGAGCATTCAGACCTTCGGAATATTTAGGTCGTAATGCAGAATTCCCTGCTATATATACATTGTACTATAACTCGAGACTGAGAGATTCGTGGATCTTGAGCCTTCGCTTATTATAGGCCTTGGTCATCGAAATATCTTTATGCCCGACAAAATCCGCGACCCGTTCGATGGCATGTCCCTTATCCAGCAACATTCCTATCACAGTGGATCGTGCTGAATGGATAGTGATGTTACCTGTCACCCCGATCTTGCTAGCGTACCTTTTGATGATGTAGTTAAGCGACTTCGGATCCAACGGCTTGTTAAGCTCACCGGTGAGAGCGTTCTTCGTTGGTCTGAAGATGTAATCGTCCGGGGTCATTGAGTAGTGGTTTGCCTCACACCAGCGCAGGTACTCCCCCAGAGCTAGCTCCACCTTCGGATTCATCGGCGTCACAATCTCCTGGGCGCCCTTTGCTTTGTAGCGGATCACGGTGAAACCATTCTCTTCACCGAGGTTTTTAAACTTAAGCCCGGAGACTTCCCGGTGCCGCATGCCCGTGGTGAAAAACAGCAGAAGAATGGCCTTATGAAGCTTCCCGGAGCCACTAGAGGTATCGATGCTCCCAAGAAGACTCACCACCTGCTCATCAGTGAGGTCCTGGGTCTTAACTTCCTTGGGGATGCTGAAGCGCTTGACCCGCGCGATGGGATTCTTGTCCAGGAGGTCCATGTCCATGAGGTAGTCGTAGAACGACCATAGAGTCGCCAGGCCCCGGTTCACACTCCTCTGAGAAGCCCCACTCTTGAGTAAGAACTCCTTGAAGGCCACCGCGTGGGCGTGCTCCACCTTGAGTTCGTTTTGAAGGCGGAAGGTTTCCGTTAGGAACTTCAAAAATTTTTTCAGGTCTCTGGTGTAGGCGTCGCGGGTGTTCTCGGAAGAGAAATTATGAATGAAGCCGTAGTAGATCTTGTTGCGGTCAAACTGGGCGGCCTTCCCGATTTCGAAGCCGGAGAATTTTTTAATGCTGCTCATTTGAATTCCTCACGCTTGCGGGACCAGTCCAGGCAGAACGACAGGACCGCCCACTCCTGTTTCGGGAGAATCTTAAAAAGAGATTTCGGCGTGTAGGCCAGGACTCGCACCAGGATCAGTACCTGGGTGACCACCTTGGAAATTTCAGCTCTCTCTTTTATCGAAAGCTCCAGCTTCTTCCCCTTCTTCACATCGTCCGAGTATTCTTTGAGTGCGATTTCGACACCTGAGAGGGCCTCTTTGAGAAAAGCGAGCTGGTCCTTCTGTCGTTTTTTCAAGTCGATGAACTGATCGATGATGTAGCGGATCTTTCTTCCGCGGCCCAGGTCTTCCTTCCCCGGGATGTGAAGCTTATCAAGGAAGAGGAGGTACCTGTGCGCGATACAGAGGGTGATGTTTTTTGCTTTTAATGTCTCGTCGACCCTAGGCCTGCCAGGTGACCTTTTGGAAATCTTGAAGGCCTGTGGGGACGGGACTTCGGTGTGGAATTTTTCGATAATGGTTTCTGGTCCGGGGGGTGGAGTCTCGGGCGGGGTTGATCTTAATATCTTTTTCAGGACGTTTAAACTTTGCTCGGTTTCATTCATTTTTTGGCCCTAAAATTTCCAACGGGTGCATCTACCGCATAATTCCCCTTATGGGGTATATAATGAGGGTATTTTAGCTGATCTAATTTAGCTATTTAAATTGAGTTAGTTTTATTGATTGGATGATCACATTTTTAATGGACCATTTCCATCGGTTGATTTGTGGTGAAACTAAATTAGACTGTTATCATGATTAGAAAAAATGTTGAATTGTTAGAACCCAGGTACCTGAGTGCTTGGAGAAAAATTTCGCTGGGAACCTGGAAGCCGATCGGTGACTCTCAGGTGTACTGCGAGCTTCAGGTGGATGCGGAATCAGTTCTCAAAAAAATAGACGAACTAAATAAGGTATCCCTTCACAAGATTACTATTACCCATCTCATGGGAAAAGTTATGGGAAAAGTCCTGAAAGAAGTCCCTGACTTGAACGCCGTGGTCCGACTGGGAAAGATCTATCCCCGAAAAAACGTCGATGTCTTTTTCCAGGTCTCTCACGACAGCACTGAACTCTCGGGCCACGTTGTGAGAAACATCGACTCAAAATCTTTGCAGGAAATCTCCAGGGAACTCTCGGGCACGGCCAAGGAAATCAGGGCCGGGAACGACGCGAACTTTAAGAAGATGAAAAATTCTTGGAAGCTCATCCCGGGGTGGCTGGCGTGGCTGGTCCTGGATGTCATCGGGTTCATCAGCTATTCACTGAATCTTAACATCAAAGGTCTTGGGGTACCCAGAGACACCTTCGGGAGCATGATGATTACCAATGTAGGGAGCCTGGGTTTCAGCTCTGCGTTTGTACCGCTGCTCCCCTATACCTACGGGACCTTTATCTTGGCGATGGGAAGGGCCGAGTACCGGCCTTACTGCGAGGAAGACGGCACCGTGAAGTCCCGCAAGCAGCTTAGCCTATGCTTTACATTCGATCACCGGGTGATGGACGGCGCTCAAGGGGCAAAGATGGTGAAAGTGCTCAAGAGGTATTTTGAAAACCCTGAACTACTAGAAAATTAGATGAATTTTCAATGCTTTGGGACCTAGCACCCCATGAAATGAACCTTTTCCTCCCCTGCCACGTCTCATATGTACCAAGTTTCATTTTGAAGCTTAAAACAGGAGTTAGTATGAAGTGGTTCAGCATTTTCCTTATCACGGTCTTGATGATCACCAGTAGTTTCGCCTCAGGGTCCAAAGGGAAGTCCCACAACAAAATGGAGGTGCTCCAAAAGGAATTGAACCTCTCGCCGGAGCAAGTCACCAAGCTCACGGAGATAAGGAAACTGAGTAAAGACGACCTGAAGGCCCTCAAAGAGAAATTTAAAGTTTCCAGGAAGGCCGTCAAAGAATCCATGAAAAATCCTACCCAGACCAAAGATGAACTCAACGCAACCTTCGAGGAGTTCCTGAATACCAGGGAAGAATTCCAGAAAAAGCGCTTCTCCATGATGCTGGAGATGAGAAGTGTCCTCAACCCCGAGCAGATCGGGAAGTTCGCCACCTGGAAAGATGCCAACCGGGGTAAGCGCAAAGCAAAGAAGCTGTAAGAGGTCACGTGTTCTATTTTGGTAAAAAAGAAAAAGACTTTCAGGAACTCTAAACTCCGGGGAAGTTCAGCTTCCCTCGTAAAGTGCGCTACCTCTCGGTGGCCCTTGCGTGCTGCCTCTCGGTGGTGGTGATCGGGGTCCAGCTAGACGGACGCAGCGATGAGTTCGCGCAGTTTTCAGAGGTGATGGACTGGGACCCAACGGATGACGAGTCGGTGGAAGACTTACTGGATACGTATGCGATTCTGGAATAAATCAAATACCGCCACGGAGAATCTTGTTCTCGGGGCGACCTGAGATGACTATTGCTGGTCAATACCTTCTTGAATCACTGCTGCGAACTCTGCCTTAGACACACCTTGCTTCACAGCTTCCATACACCCGTGGAGTTTCCAAGGTTACCTGGCAGGATTACCCTGCCCTGTTAAAATGATTTACACTGTGATTTTGTTTGGGTCATCCACTTTTTAAATTGGATGATCCAATATACTAGATGCCGCTATTTAAATTTTGCTCATACTTGCAGTTGATGAGATTCCGAGCAACAGCTCGTCCATTAGCTACAAATGAGACCTTCCCAAAGACTCCTGCGAGGTAAGACGATTCTCTAAGATCAAACATGATCGCCAATGCATCTCCATAATTATCTTTGCCGCTGAACACTGGCGTAGAAACTGAAGAATTCGTCAGCTTTACCACTGACCAGTTATCATTGTCGAAGAAGGCGGCTTTCTTTGACTTCAGATTGACTTCAACTGCATAGTCTCCGAAACCTTTAACACCACAATTATATGTAGACGCAAATACCGATGACGTCAGAAGCATAGAGAAAAGAAATAGTTTCATAGAGTACCTCATAGGAACATTAATAATAGGCACTCTAAATATTGGTCGGATTATTAAATGTGAAATGAAATCTTGGATCAGAGTAAAAAAGTAACGATTTAAGTGACGGAGGTCCTGAAATGATCCAGGACCCCCGATGAAGTAAAGTTTAGATCAGGCCGGCGTGAATGATACCTCACGGTCCCAGTTCCGGTGCAGGGGAAGACTCGCCACGAACCCCTTGAGCTTGGACTCCACGAAAATTCCCTGACCCTTACGCTTGAGGTCCACCGTGGTCTTACTCAGTAGCGGCCGGGCATCCTCGCTGCAGCCGATGCTCTTAAAGTGCTTATAGGCTTCGTTGAGAAACAGCACGGCGTCCTCGTCCCGCATGAGGGCGTCCACACTCTTCTTGCCTCCAGGGATGTAGATCGCATCGAACATCACGGAACCGGAGGAGAGGAAGGATTTACCCACCGAGGCCACCGATCCGTCGGAAGCCTTGAGATCACCGATCTTGCTCGACACCAGCGTGGCCTTCGCTCCCAGAGGCTTGATCATCCCCTCGAGGTCTTTGAACTCCTTGTAGGTGAAGCCTTCTTCGACCATCACGGCGACGTTTCTACCTTTGAGGCCTTCACCCGGGAAGCTATCCTGGCTGAGTCGCGGAGAGAGTTTTTTCTTCACTGGAGCGCTCTTGGTCTTAACGGTTTTCACGCCCACTTTTGCAGCGATGGCCAGTGCCAAGTCCGGGTCGACCTTCATGAAATTCTCAATGACCCGTTCTCGCACTTCTAGCGTTGCGACCTTGCTGAGTTCGAAAGTCCCGGCCTGGATCAGGTGTTTTTTCTCAGTCGCATTTAGGGACTGGTAAAACAGGGTCGCCTGAGAGTAGTGATCACTGAAGCTCTCACTCCGCTGGCGGATCTTGGTGCCCTGGACCTGCTCGGGGTAATTCACGAAGCCCCCTTCTTTCTCCGGGACCGGTGTGGGTGCGTTTCCTGCCAGTGAGTTGGGGAAGTAGTTCACCCTCCCCTTGTTGATCGTCGAGCGCATGAACCCGTCTTGCTGGTTGTTACTGACCTTGGCCAGGGACCGGTTGATGGGAAGCTCGTTGTAGTTAGTGGTGCCGAAACGGTTAAGCTGGGTATCAAGGTAGGAGAAGAGCCTGGCCTGGAGGAGTGGATCGTTGGTCACGTCGATCCCTGGAACCAGGTTCCCCAGGTGGAAGGCCACCTGTTCGGTTTCTGCGAAATAATTCTCCGGATTCCGGTTCAGAGTCATCTTGCCGACTTTCTTCACCGGGACGATCTCTTCTGGAACAAGCTTGGTCGGATCCAGGATGTCGAAGTCAAATTTCTCAGCGTCTTTCTCCGAGAAAACCTGCAGCCCGAGCTCCCACTCAGGGAAGTTGCCTTCCTCGATCATTTCCCACAGCCCTCGGCGGTGGAAGTCCGGGTCCTTGCCCATGATCTTCACGGCTTCGTCCCAGACAAGTGAATGCACACCCGAAACCGGGATCCAGTGGAACTTCACGAAGTTCATTTTCCCGTCCTCGCTGATGAGGCGGAAGGTATGGACTCCGAAACCCTGCATCGTCGAGTAGCTGCGCGGGATGGCCCGGTCTGAAAGCTGCCACATAAGCATGTGCGTAGTTTCCGGAGTCAGGGAAGCGAAGTCCCAGAAAGTGTCATGAGCGGATGCCGCCTGAGGGATTTCATTATGGGGCTCTGGCTTCACAGCATGGATCAGGTCTGGAAACTTAATCCCGTCTTGAATGAAAAACACAGGGATGTTGTTTCCAACCAGGTCGAAGTTCCCTTCCTCGGTGTAGAATTTCACCGCGAAGCCTCGAACGTCTCGGGCCGTGTCGGCTGAACCTCGGGATCCAGCTACGGTAGAAAACCTCACGAAGACCGGGGTCGTCTGGGAGGGATCTTGAAGGAACCCGGCCTTGGTCCATTTCTTCTGACTTTGGTAGGCCTGGAAGGTACCATGAGCAGCCGCGCCTCGGGCGTGAACCACTCTCTCGGGAATCCGCTCATGGTCGAAGCGCATGATCTTCTCCCGCAGATGGAAGTCTTCTAAAAGACTTGGTCCACGCGGCCCCGCTTTGAGGGAGTTGTCAGTGTCACTAATCTTTAAACCATGATCGGTGGTGAGGTCTTTTCCGGATGGGTCCACGACGTTTTGTTGCATGTCCTGGATCTTTTTGTTCTCTAAGATTTTAGCCGCCGGCCTATTCTTGGCCGTTGACGGTGAAGTTTTTTTGTCGTTTTTATCTTTGGTGTTGCGTGCCACTGTTAAGCTCCTCTGGATCGTGAATATTTGTGGGTTGATTGTTCTCTGAACTGTAGAATTTGTCATGGTTGAAGAGGATCCAGCAGTGATCTTCAGATAAGCTTATGGGAGATGACACGCTTGGGTGGCTCTACGATGTGGTAGGGTACGTGCCTACTGCTTGTTCCGGAGGTATTAGATGGCAAAAACATCAATGAATAAACTCAGTATGATCGTTTCAAAACTTTTCAAAAAGCTCTCAATGAACAACTTCCTCAGATCCGAAGCTGGCAAGGTTCTCCCGACTGTCGGATTCTACATCGTCGGTGTAGTCGGAATCATATGTTTCATTGCTTGGATTTTCCTTTTTCCGTAGTAGATGTTGATGTACAACCTCTATAATTAAAGCATGTCGGAATATCCGCAACTATCCCCGTGATGAAATGTTCATACGTCCTGAGTTGTGGCCAATTTCTAGGAAATATTTCGGACATGCCGTCCCATTGCTGCTCGGTTCCAGGAACTAACTTAAGTCACATTTAAATTGATACCACGGTGTTTTTCATTCTAAGCTGCGGTGACTTCTCTTGGCAAAAGGACAGCTATGAAACGCACGGCCCTACTCTTCATCATTCTTAGTTTTTCAGCTCTAGGGCAGAATGCTCAGTACGAACTTAGAGGTAGTTTCCCCCATCCCATCACCAAAGGCCCAGCAAACTTCACCATGAGGTGGTCTGAGACTAACGGCCGCATCCAGGGCCAGTATGATGACAATGCTTCCAAAGGCACGGTGAAAGTGATCGGGGCCAAGGGCGACAACAGTCGGATCTTCCGCATGGCCATGCCAAAGAATAATACTCTCGGTGCCATGACCATCATCACCGGCGAAGATACCGCAGGACAAACTGGAACCAAGATTCCAGTGAGTATTGTGACCCAGGATCAAAAAGGAGTTCCGCTCACTTCCAACACCACCTCGGCCACCATCGTTGCTATGGGTCCGGTTCAGCGTCAGCAAGAAGAAGGGTGTCAGGAAGGCTTCGGTGCCGTCGCCGGATTCTGTGGTGTTTATGAAGGCATGATCTCTGAGAATGTTGACAAGAGCAGGAAGTGTACTTTGAACGATGGGATGAATCCGAGTCTGCAGCTGGATCCGGAAGGAAACTTCATTCTCCACGCAGGCCCCGTTTCAGAACTCGTTGACTCTCCTATTCACCGCATCGGAAGGCTGCAAACTAAGCCAGGCAGCGCCCGAGTAGACGTACTTAGCCGAGAGTGCAGGCCCCTGGCAGGAATCGGTTTCGCTGGAGACAACTGCAAACGGATCAACCTCATTGGACGGTTCACTGAGAACAATACCCGCAAGCGTTTCGTGGGTACCTACTCCATCGTGGATGAAAAAACCAACGCCAGCTGCAGCTATCAATTAACCCTTGCACAGCGAACTGAATAAGAGATAATTTGATCTTTTATTCAGGACGGATAAATGTCATATTACGCCATCGACTTCGGGACATCCAATTCCCTGCTCTCCTACGTCTCGAGCACCGGCGAGATCACCCCGGTTCCACTCGAGGGACAGTCGGGCTTCGTGCTACGTTCGCTGTTCTACACTCCCGAGCAAAACAAGTGGTATTTCGGGAACGAGGCCATCGCCGAATACAGTAACCACGCCGGTGAAGGGCGGTTCTTCAGGTCCATAAAAAAATTCTTACCAGAACCTACCTATACCGGAACCACGGTTTTTAACAAAACCATGCCCATCACCGAGATGATCGCGGTCTTCCTGCGGGAGATGCGTCTGAGAGCGGATAAGTTCACAGGTGTGCAAGTTGAAAAACTGGTCCTAGGAAGACCTGCTTTGTATTCACTGGAAAAAGATCAGGACAAGCTCGCCGAAGATCGCATGCGCAAAGGAAGCGAGATCGCGGGATTTAAGCAAGTGGTCTTCTGCCCAGAGCCCATCGCCGCGGGACTTGATTACAGTGCCGGTTCGAAGAAAGAAAAGATCGTTCTCATCGCTGACTTCGGAGGAGGAACCTCGGACTTCACCCTGATGAAGTTTCATGCTGGCGCCTATTCCGAAAAAGACATCCTGGGTCTGAGTGGTGTCTTCACTGCGGGGGACGCTCTAGACGGCGTGATGATGAGGGACTTCATCGCCCCGCACTTTGGGTCGCGCTTCGAGTACCAGCTGCCCGGCGGATCAAACGTGCTGAAGTTCCCGAAGAATCTCTTGAAGAAGATCTGCTCTCCGGCGCACATCACGCATCTCAAAGAAAAGGACACCTGGGAGTTCCTGCAGAACATAAAGAAGTTCGCCCTCACCGCCGGCGATGACCACCGGATGCAGCAGCTGATGACTCTGGTGGAGTGCCAGCTGGGCTTCCCGCTCTTCAACGAAATCGAGAAAACAAAGATCAGTTTAGGGAAGGCCGACGTGGCGGATTTCAGTTACCGCTACCCGGGAATCGAGATCGACCAGCCAGTGGAGAAGCTCCGCTACGAAGAGGGCCTGCGCTCGACCATTCAGGAAGTCGACGACGCGATGATGGACGTCTTCGCTCAGTCCGGGCTCACTCCGCAGGACGTGGATCAGGTCTGTCTGACCGGAGGAACGTCTCAGTTTCCTCTCATCAGAAAGAAAATCGAGACGACCTTCGGAAAAAATAAATTATACGATCACAATATCTACCAGTCCGTGGTCAGCGGACTGGCCCTCTACGCAAAAAAGCTTATCTAACGGCGATCGGGTCAGGTCTTCCGTCCGGGTCTCCGGAGACGTATCCACCGGACTTCAGCGCCCCGTTTGTCAGAAGAAGGAGTCCCGCCATGTGGGGAGCGGCCATGGACGTGCCGTTCATGCGAGCGTAGGACCCGTTTTTATAGGTTGAATAGATGTCTTCGCCGGGTAGAGAATAATCCACCGGTGGGTTTCCATAGTTCGAGAACGCTGCCATGGCGTCCCCTCTTCTGAAGGCAGAGATGGTGAAGATGTTGCTGCCGTTGGCGCGGGCGGGAGAATAGTCAGCAGCGTTCTGGGTATCGTTGCCAGCGGCGACCACCACCCAGGCGCCCTTCGCGGCCACTCTCTTCACAGCGTCGTCCATCGCCTGACTGGCGCCGCCGCCTAAGCTCAGATTGACCACTTCACCGGCTTTGATGTTGCTGTACACGTAGTCCACGCCGGCGATGACGGAGGACATGCTCGATTGTCCGTTAGCACCCAAGACTTTCACCGCCACCACCAGGGCGTTCGATGCCACACCCCTGATGCCGATGGAGTTGTTTTTCGCCGCGATGATCCCGGCGACGTGAGTCCCGTGTCCGTGGTCATCGTTGGCAGAGGTTCCGATGAAGGACCTGCTGCGGACCTTGTCAACGTTCAAGTCCGGGTGACAGAGATCGATCCCGGTATCAACCACCCAGGCAACCTTTCCCGTTCCGGCGCCGTAGCCGATACGCTGAGGCCCCCAGCCGAGGAGCTGTCTGGGTTGGGTGGCAGGCACCGGGCAGTAGTTGGTGGACTGACTGACGGAGTAGACCTGATCTGCTTCGATCCGCTGGACTCTCGGGTCCAGTGCAAGGAGTTTTCTTTCTTGCTCACTGAGCTTGGCCGCAAAGCCTTTCAGTGCCCCGCTATAGATGTGCTTGGCCTGGGAGAGGTCGATACCATGGGACGTCAGCAGAGAGCTGACCTTGCCCTTTATGAGATCCCCCACCCGCGATCCAAGGTCTGTTTGTTCTTTCAGGATGACGATGTATTTTCCAGGAATGATGTTGCTTTCTTGTGCCTGGGCCAGGTTAGCGGCGAAGACGGAAGCGAGGACTAGGATCTTAAACTGTTCCCTCATGGAACCTCCAATCGAGTAAAGATTGTTCTTGCTGAAGTCTGGAGTTTAAAACCTCCAACCTTTTTATAAACAAAATTAAACTGGGGTAAATTGCATTTCATCGGGAATAAGTTTTATTTTAATAACTTGCAGGAACAAGTCTGACTGATCTGCTTATAGGATTTTATTAACGATCTTCAAGACATTATTCTGCATGAAATCCCACTGCACATCGCTCAGCGGATTCCAGCTGAAACCTTCATCGGACTCGTTGGCCAGACGGACCGTGCTCCGGAGTTTGTACACCCGAGAAAAATAGGTTTCCACGGCCTTGTCTACCACTGGTACGTTATCCAGGACTTTCTTTGGGTCTGCTTTCTGAAGCTTGCAGAACTGGTCGATGGAATCATCTTCAGCACAAGTGCGAAGAAGTTCCTGGGTGAGTATCCGCTGGTCTTTGTTCTTTAGAAATTTCCAGGATCCGGCCTGACGCCAACGAGCTTTGATGGATCCCATTCTCGGGGCCTCGCTGACCTTCTTGAAAAAGAGTTGATGGTCCACACTGTAGACCCCGGGTTTTGAATCCATGCACATCACACTGGCGGAGCTCACACCAGAATTGGTCTCAGCTCTCTGGACGGCACCTCGAACCTGGGGATTGTTCCAAAGCGTATTGAGGATAAAATCAACCGCCTGGAAGCCGTACATAGGATGGGTGAAGAGGTTTACACTCGAGCGCCAGGGCGAAACCGACTCTGCTCCCCCCATCGAATCAGACCAACCGTTGAAGCGCTGGAGCCTGCGGGCCGGGTACTCCTGGGGATTGGTGCCCCTTTGCGTTCCAACCAGGGCGGGCTTAATGTACTTCTCCAAGGAAGCATAGGTCAGGGCATTGTTAACCGCTTCACCCTCGGGGTCAATGATCGAAACTTTTTCGTTCAGGTTGTACGGCAGTTGCATGCAACAGCGGTTGGCGACGGCGGTCTGGCTAAACGAGAGGCCAATGGATGCCGCGTCTTTTCCACCGACACAGGCAAAAGACGATCCGGGTTCTAGGGTGATCTTTTTGAGTTTGAGGTTGTTTTTAATGTTAGTGAGGAGGAAATCATTCTTCACCACCCCGTACTTCACATTGTAGTAGGTCTCGAAGGACTCGAGGTTATGGTTCTGTTTCGTCCCGCTGCTGAAGCCACAACCCATGGTCTGAACTTCTCCCACCGGGTCCAGGTAGAGAGAATTGATGTCGAGACCGTTTTCCATGAGAGTGACCGCCAGAGCGGCGTACGGGTCCTGTCCGGAAGTCACGGCGTTGGTCACAAACACATTGAGATCTTTACACTGGAGTGGAGAGCTTTTGGTGGGAGCGTGGTGTTTCTTCAGGGCCCCGGAGTTTCTCGAACCCGTCACGTAGCTGTAGGGAGAGTGGTTGAAGTGCGCCAGTGGGCAGTACTTGGCATTCTCGGAGCCCCGGGCGGCCCTGCTCGAAGCCGTCCGGCA
The DNA here is from genome assembly GCA_035576105.1 of Bacteriovoracaceae bacterium. Taxonomy (GTDB): domain Bacteria; phylum Bdellovibrionota; class Bacteriovoracia; order Bacteriovoracales; family Bacteriovoracaceae; genus Peredibacter. Next base: position 43,118 of record DATLXA010000006.1, on the reverse strand, counting down.
TTCGCTCACCAGGACGATGGAATCGATGATGTTATTCACGTCGTCGCTGCTCACGGAGTTCATAGTGGAACGCAGGTTTCTTTTGATCCTCTCGGAGCGGAGAGCGGCGTCACTTAGAATTTTGGAGTACTCAGATTCAAACTGTGACGGGTTAATTTTGTTCAAGACTGCGTTCAGACCCGCCAGACGTTTGAAGTCTTTCATGCAGCTGGAACCCATAGAACTTAGCTCATAAATTTTATCTTCGTCCAGTGAAGCCATTAATTTTGAGAGCTGGTCGCTGAGTTCAGAGTCAGTGAGTTCCATGGAAACGGCTCCCTTAGGGCCACACTTATAAAAGACAGGATAAGCGTGAAGCACACAGGGGTAGACCAGGGCCAGAAGCAAAGCGTTTTTGATCTTATTTAACATGGCGGCTAGGTACCATAACTAAAGCCAAAAATCTTTAGGATATGTAACTAATGCTTTGATTAATTTGAGTTCGGGAGAGAAACTAAGGTAGTATATAGATTGGCCATCTCAAGGGCTTAGAACTTGGATCAGGCTTGACTTCCACACTCTCGGATCCATCTTGGAGCTAGCAAAGGGGCCTGGATGAAGAAGAAACTAATCAAGATATTTTTATCAAAAAGGCCCGGGCCCCAGAACGTTGTGGCGGCCCTGCTGGGACTTCTTGTCATCGTCGCTCTGTTTTTTGCGGACGCCTCGAACTTCTATCCGGTCTCGGATTTTTTATCGGCGAGTGGGACTAAGGTCTTCTTGCACCATGAGTACTGGAGACTCTTCACCACCACCCTGGTCCACGCGGATCTGAGCCACCTGTCGATGAACTCCATCGCCTTCACTATCCTTGCCCTACTACTGCATACCTATTTCGGTGCGCTGGTGTTTCCGGTACTGAGCTTTATGGTGGGAGGACTGATTAACGTGATAGCACTGAGTTTTTACCCCGGGCATGTGACTTTGGTGGGGATCTCAGGGGTCATCTACTTCATGGCCGCCTTCTGGATGACCTTGTACATGACCATTGAACGATCCCCCTCGGTCGGCGGTTCATCAATACCACTGCCATGGCGCTGATCTTTCTCTTCCCACAAGGTGGTATCCTGGAAGAACGGGTGAGCTACTCGTCTCACGCCATCGGATTTATCATTGGGGTTATCTTGGGAGTGAGCTATTACTTCTACCAACAGGAAAAGTTCCTCGCCAAGGAAGTTTGGATCGAGGTCTGGCCAAGTAGCAACGATGAGCTGCTGGATTTCCTGAGCCAGAACCAAGAGCTGGTGGTGGAAGAGCAGGAAGCAGCGCCACTGTGAACTAAGCTGGTGAAACCTTGTGGGGTTAAGTTTTTTAGGCTCCGAGGTCGATGCAAGGTGCATGAAAACCAATAAGCTCCACGGACGGCAGTTATGGTCACTCGAAATTTATTCTCCCGAGGAAACTGTTCGCCCCAATCCCATTGTCACATTTGCGCCGTTATGGACCCAAGGTCGTAAGTGGTTCCCCAATCCTGGGGACAAGCACGCACTGCTTTTGTTTAAGCGGCAGATGCCTACTAAGGTCTCTTTCGGCCGTGCCTACAGTGGATGGAGGGCGTCGGGCGCCCGAGAGGAAGCCGAGCTAGGTGAAGGCAGGGCCTTCCTGCGCTGGCTCCAGAAGCATAACATCTCCATTGAATGGAAAGAGACGGACTTCAGGCCCCACTCTTATTTTTGCCACAGAGACGCTCCCAAGCATGACCCGAAGGATGAGATGGCACTGGGGCTGAGCTTCGCGGTGAGGCCGGTGCTGGTGAGAGGGCGGAAGGTGAAGCTGTATGTGAAAGACAACGACATGCTGGGGCTGCTCAACCTCCCCTACGGGAATGAGGAGGATTTTCTGGAGCTGGTGATGAGCTACGTCGGACAAAGATTTTTGTGGGACAAGTGGCGAGCGCCGGCGCCGGGGTTTCTGGACTGGGTGGTGTCGCAGGCGAAGCGACCGGTGCTGGGGCCGGGGCAGTTGGGGTTCCGGGCCTTGCTAATGGGCCGGTGATCTGCTTAGATGGGGGATGGAAAAAGAACAGGAAGAAAGGGCAATGGGGCTTCTGACGAAGTACCTTGAGTCGGGGTTAGAAGCGGATCTCTTTGAGTTCCGGAAGGTGTATCAGGAGACGATTCCGTCCTGGCACTTAACCATGCTCAACGATCTCCCAAGAAATGATTTCTACCGCAGGGAAATCCGCGCGAAAGTCACCGGGAAAGTGGTGCTGGACATTGGCTGTGGGAGCGGGCTTCTGACTTCCTACGCCCTGGATGCCGGTGCCGTTCACGTCTATTCGGTTGAGCGGGATCCCATCCTCCAAACCTGCTTCGAATTTGCCTTCAGGAAAGAGATCGCGCAAGGCAGAGTCACTCTGTTTAAAGACTTCTCCAGTAAGCTCGCTCCCGGGGACCTGAAACAGGGCCCGCCGCAGGTAGTGGTCCATGAAATTTTTTCTAACGACCTCTTTTCTGAACACGTGATGGAAGCCTTCGATGATCTCTTCCAGCGAGGAATCGTAAACTCGACCATGGAGTTCATCCCGCAGAAGTTTAAACTCTGGGGGTCACTGCACTTGGCACAGGCCGACGACGAAGTGACTCGGCTGGAAGATGCCCAGATCAGCGAGAGGTTCTGGTTCCTTGAAAACATCGTAACCTTCGGGCAGGTCATGAGGTATCTTCCCTTCCATGACAAACGTGGGAATGACCTCAGTAAGCCCTTCGAGATCCTTGCGGTGGACATGAAAGCTTTCCAATATGAACTCAAGAGCACTGTGGTCACCGAGGCCCGAGATGATGGTAACTATCTGCGGACCTGGTTTGAACTGCTGGGAGACGAAGGCCGGCTCGGGACCGACGTGAAGAAAGAAGCTTCCTCGCACTGGGAGAATGCTCTCTACCTCACGCAGTTTGAAAAAGGCAGAGTTCGGCTGGATTTCCAGTATGCCTCTGCTGCATTTACCTTTAGGCCACGGAGTCAATACTAGCGGAGCAGGATGCTAGCGTTTAGTATTTTTTAATCGCATAAGTGAAACTGTTCGCATCTAGAGTCACGGTGGTTGATATAGGGGTGCATCCTATTCGTATCTCAAACCTAGCGTTCACTGGAAGGTTCACAATCTTTTTCACTATCAGAGTATCATTTCTAAAATTTATCCACGGGCCGTTGTCAATTCTATACGCATGGCTCAAGGTTCCAGCACCTGTTCTTTGTGTATCCAGAGTCACTTCATAGAGTCCTGCGGAGACTGCTTCGAAGCCGTTAGGATAGAATGTGTCATAGAGACCATCCGGATCGACAGTTGCACCTGCGGCTGGGCTCAGAATAGTTGGTCCAAGGCCGGCAGTTGTTGCAGCAGTGGCAGTATTACTCGTGCACGATAGAGAAATATCAGACGTTAGAGCAAGTATAGCAAACTTATTATTTTGAGCATTTAATTGGGTCTGAATATCTGAAGTCACTCCACCTAGGAAATCGAATTCAGCAGAAGTGACACCTCCTCCGGCAATTTTTGTGGCATCGAGGCCGGCCTTGATTAAAGGATTCGGATAGGTCCCGACAAGGTCACCGCCGGCAGGTCCAGTTGGTGTTGAGCCAGATAAGCCCACACACGCGGGATCTCCAAAGCCATCAAAACCAAGGAATTTATTCGCAGGGCAGGTGATACCTGCGTATCCGCTTCCGGTTCCAAAATAAAATGTTTTGGCGGCAGGACTTGTCACCCCGGTCCCGCCTTTTGAAATGGCCAACATCCCGCTGGCATCAGTGAGCCCATCTACAACAGTTTCCAGATCGTCGAAGTTCTGGTTCATTTTTGCTGATGAAATGGCTGCGCCTGCGGCAAACTGGTTTAAAGGTATGTCTTTTGCATATGAATCAATCGACGTACCAGTTGCTGACATTGCGATCAACACGAATAAATTTTTACTGCTCATTTTCATTTATGGCCCCCAAGCCGACTGATCAAAATTTGTGGTATCCCAGTTTCCAGCTACTTCTTTTGCTTTATTTTCCATCATCGAAGCGAACTCAGCTCCAGTGCAATCCGAGTCGTCTACGGTTATCGTAACCGTCGCTTCGACGGATGATAGAGTCGTGTTCTTCGAACTCCCGCACACCGTGTTCCCCTGCCAGCTTACGTTACCGTTATACCCAACCAGGAAAAAATCCCAAGTCCCGTACGGAATGGAGACACTGTCGGTCTGAGAGAGATCAAAAACCATAAGCTTTTTGGTTAGTGGATCCACCACATGAAGGAGGATCCCTCCGGCGTATGCCTGACCAGAGGTGAGGGCCGCGACCGAGACAATGATCTTCGTTTTAGCCGATGGACCTTTGCTACACCCTACGAGGAATAAAGTTAGAAGAACTGAAATGATAAACGGCCTGAGTCTCATCATGTGAATGGTATCGGCATGGGAGATTGGGAAATTAAGAAAATCAGAAAGTTGGCATTTTTTTTGGGCAACTTTTTCCTGACCTTATCGGAGAGCTTCAGTGGTCTTGAATCAGAATTTGCAGATAGCTAATTTCATATAGTCAGTAAATCTTAAGGTGAATGACCAAAAGTCACTCTGCTTCTATGCGTTATTCGCAACCTTAAAATACTGGAACCACGTTTGCATATAAACCTGAGTAGTACGTTTCAAAAAGGGAGAAATCATGGCAACGGCAACCTGGGACAAACAAAATCGAGGTAGAGAGGCAAATAAACCAAGCGAGATCCCTGCAAAGGGATGGAAAGACACTCTGATGAGAGTCAAAAAAGAAATGGGTGAAGACAACCTTTCCATGATCTCCGCTGCGATGTCCTTTTATGCCCTATTGGCCTTCGTGCCCGCCATCACTTCCATGGTGCTGATCTACGCATGGTTCAGTGACCCCTCTCAAATTTCGCAGCACATCGCTTCTGTATCAAACGTCCTGCCCAAGGAGATGCAAGAGATTCTGAAGGGTCAGCTGACTGCACTGACCTCGAAAGCCGATAGTGCTCTGGGCTTCGGGGCCATTGTTTCTCTACTCTTCTCCCTTTGGAGTGCATCCAAAGGAAGTACGGCACTCATCGACGCGCTCAATATCATCTACGATGAAAAAGAAGAGCGTGGCTTCTTCAAAAAAACTGGTCTGGCACTTGGCTTCACATTGCTGGCAACACTCATGGCAATCCTTGCGATCGGCATCATCGTCGGTATCCCGGCGTTCTTTGACTACATCGGATTAGGCGAAACCTTGAAAACTGTCATCGCAGCTGGAAGCTGGGTCGTCCTGCTCGCTTTATTTGCTTTCTTTCTGGCGTTCGCCTACCGGTACGCTCCAGACAGAAGAAACGCCAAATGGACCTGGGTCAGCTGGGGTGCGGGCCTTGCCGCAATCCTTTGGGTCGTCGCCTCTGCCCTCTTCTCCTGGTACGCAACGGAGTTCGGAAACTATAATAAAACTTACGGGTCCATGGGGGCCATCATCGTGCTTATGATGTGGTTCTACATTACGAGCTACGTGGTTCTTCTGGGCGGTGAGGTCAATTCCGAACTCGAGCATCAGACCAAGAAGGATTCAACTGCAGGAGCTCCCAAGCCGATGGGTGCGCGAGGTGCGAAGATGGCCGATCAGGTTGGTGAGACTTCAGAACAGATTTCTAAATCTTAATCATAAAGGGCGGAGGTTGTCTTGCAACCCCCGCCTTACTTAGTATAAGTCCGAGTCGTTGAAGTTTTTGAATTCCCATATTTATCAAAAGAGATCACATAAAAAGTCGCAGACACTGTGGGTAGGGTTTCCGTATAGCTGGTAGTTGTTACGGTACTCCTGAGTTCATAGGAACTAGCATTGCTAAGCTTACGGTAGACCTGGTACTTCTCAATTCCTACTGAAGAACTCGCGGCCGACCATTTTAGAGTCAGATTTGGTTTGGCGACACTTATGCTCAGGTTCGAGGGTGCTGTCAGTCCAGTCGCCGGAGTATAAGTGACAGTGCTCGAGGTCTTGCTCCAACCGTAGTTGTCGATGACGGTCACTTGGTATGTTGCCGGGACCGTTGGGAAAGTCTCGCTGTAGCTTAGGTAAGATGTCGATTTCATCAACTGGAAAGTGCTGGCCCCATCGAGCTTGCGGTAAACCTGGTACTTCTGGACACCCGCAGAAGCAGTGGCCGCGGCCCACTTCACAGTCAGGTTTGAACTGCCAACTGTAACTGATAAGTTTGAGGGAGCACTCAGAGTGGTTGGCGGAGTATACGAAGTTGTAGCGGAGGTTTCAGAGGACCCGTAGATGTCGTAGACCTTGACGTAGTAAGTAGCTGGCACGGATGGAAGAGATTCAGTGTGACTCAAGCTCGTTATGGAACTGCGTAGGACATACGAGGATTCGCCGTAGAGTTTTCGGTAGACTTGATACTTCTGGACACCCTCAGAAGAAGTTGCAGCGGTCCACTTGAGTGTGATGTTAGGGGCGGCAGGAGTCAGCACCAGGTTACTCGCAGCGGACAGGGTGGTTACGGGTGTATAGGTAACTGATGCTGAGGATTTATAGTAGCCGTAGACATCATAGACTCTGACAAAATAAGACAAAGGTCCACCCTGCCGAGTCTCCGTGTAGCTGAGGTCCGTGCCGGTATCCAGTAGCCGGTACGATGTTTCACCGTAGAGCTTGCGGAAGACTTGGTACTTCTCCACCCCCACCGAAGAATTGGCAGCGGTCCAGGTTAGGGTTATGTCCAGGCCCGAGGCGGTAAGGGCGAGGTTGCTCGCCGCCACCAGGCTGGTGTCGGGAGTGTAAGACTTCCAGTCCGAGTAGAGCGAAATCCTTCCGTATACGTCCACGGCTTTGACCTTGTAGTAAACTTTCACCGTTGGCATGGGTTGGGTGAAGCTCGGCTGAGCGACTGTCGCGATCTGAGTGTATTCCGTGACGTCGAAGTTCCTGCGGTATACGCGGTACTCCTGCAGAGAGACGGTTGACTCAGGGACGGACCAATTCAGCACTACATCGGGAGACGTTTCAGTGAGAGTGAAGTTTCCTGGGGCAGAAACTGTCGAGGGAGGCGTGAAGACGGCTTGAGAAGAAGGGCCTGAGCTCACGCCGGCGAGGTCGAGGGCCTTGACATAGTAAGTGGCGCGCTTGGACGGTAGGGTTTGCGAGAAGCTAAGACCGGTTACCGTGCCTTCCAGGGTCACCGTGGTGCTGTCGTAGAATTGCCGGTAGACTTTGTAGCTTGCGATCGACGGCGACGACGAGGCACGCCACTTTAAAATGAGATTCGGGGAAGTAACGGATGTGGCGAGATAAGTAGGAGCGGCCGGGACCACCGCCTTGACCGTCACAGGGATGGTAGTTGTCCCGTAGCTCGTTCCATCCGCCACTTCTTTGGCTTTGATAGTTACGGTGTGATTGCCGTAGTTATGATTTGTCTCAAGGTCATGGCCAGCACTCACCGACTGGCCCGGGGCAAGGCTCACCTTTTCGGTGATGGTGCTTGAGAGATCCGCACTCGAGGACACCGTGGTCACGTCAAACAAAGAAGTCTTACACGCGGATGAGTTGCTGTTTCTGATCATCGCCGTGGTGGACAGCGAACTATTGTTATTCATCTCTATTGCTGAAGCCGAGGGCCAGGGGACTCCGAAGGTGCACGCCGGGTTGACCTGCCGGACCCAGACTTTAATGGTACTCCCGTCGGCACTCTTCTCGATCATTTTCACCATGACAGAATTTGCGTCGTCTCTAAATTCCGTGGCTGGTGCCAGGGTTTTGATGTAGTAGGTTTCGTCGCCCGCTTCTTTTTGTGAATGGATGCTCACCCCTACTTTGTAAGTGCTGGCGAGGTTCCGGTCGTAGAGACCGACGCCTCTCTTGTAGGAGAGGTAGTAGTAGGAAATATCAGTGGGAGAGGTGATCTTCTTGACGACTTTTAAGACGTGCGGGTGTGGGGAAACGGTAGGTTTGATGTCGGACGCCGCCAGGATGAAGTACCCTTCTCTCGCAGTCATCTCTTTGACCGAATGAGCATGGTCTTCGAAGGCACCGAGCTCTACCATATGCGGGCCATTGGCACCTCGCAGGTAGCTGCTCATGAAGCAGGAGGAATCCGTGTAGTCATTCTCCAGCACACCGTTATTGTCCACGTCTTTGCCGGCGTGGCGCAGACCAAAGTTATGGCCTAGCTCATGGGTGGTGACTCTTGGGTTCGGGAGGCTTTCCTGCTTCACCCAGGATGTCATGAGATTCCTACTACGCAGGCTTCCGACGAAAGCGACACCCGCCCAGCTACAGGGAACGGTTTCTGGTAAGTATAAAACGATGTTGCTGTAGCCAGTGGTTGAAACACCTTGGGTGCTCAGTGCTGTGATGGCACTGTCTCTCCAGCCGATGTAGTCATCTGACTGGCACGCACTGGTACTCACTTTATCTAAAAGCTGAACCCGGAAGATATCTGGAGTGCCGTCGCCGTCTTTGTCATGGCCAATTTTTATTTTTCCAAAAGACATTTCACTAAAGAGCAGGGAGGTGTTACTGAGGATGGATGGGAGGCTTGCCTGGGTCATGTGCGAGGGAGCGTCGGCGAAGTCGACGATCACACTCAGGACTGTTTTCTCAACCGTGGTCTCTGTAACTGAAGCTATCCCTATGGTCCCCGTCTCTGAGGATTCCATGGTTTCAACCTCCATTTCATTGGCCTGCAGCTCACCGCTGATGGACACCAGGTCGCCGGTGGCGAAGCGCTTGTGCTTTTTTCCTTTGAGCTTGATCCTCTTATTGGACTTAGTCTCAATGATGCTCACTTGAGTCTCGGAGGAACCATTCTCCTGATCGAGGACTAAGACTTGGTAGGTGCCTTCGATATTTTTTTTGGCAGCGTAGACGGGGGAATAGAGGGAAAGGGTTAGAAGGATGCTGAGCAAACTCTTCATTTTGATAACTCCTGGGATATGGAGAATTATCTCTGAAGGCCAATTTTTCGCACTGAATCTTTGTCGGGTATATTTTGCCTGATGAAGAGGGGCCGACTCCTTCTGCCGACGCTGGATTTTGCCCGTACCATAAGCGAGTATTGCGCAATTCCGCAATAAATGGTAGATTTGATGTATGGATAGGCGAAGTTATAAAATTAATTCCATCGTTGTTAACGGAAAAATTTATTCTGAGGTCGTAATCGATCCTCATTACGAAGAAAAGCACTCTGAGTATATAACAGATGAATTAATCTTAGACCTTGTCTTGTGCTTGAACGGTCGATTTGAAATACCTGTGGATGCTCAAGATGGATATGATTACTACGCTACTATTATTGAATTGAATAAAAAACAATATAGGCTTATTTGGTTACTAGAAGAGAATGCTGTCTATGTAGGCGTCGTAAACGCCTTCAGAGATAGTAAAGGAGAGTAAGTATGGCATTTCCCAACACAAAAGTTTTAAAAAATATGAGGGTGAAACTGGAGAAAGCTGAGCCATCATATCTGCTTCCAGAAAATGCTACCCAGACGGACAAATTGAAGTATAGGCTTTGCCAAAAATTCGTCATATACATTCTTAAAAATAAGGTCAGTCAAGCTGAGCTTGCGAGACGCCTCGATATGGACACTGCTAGGTTAAATGAGATTGTGAAGTATAAGATTGATCTATTTACTGTGGATAAGCTTATTGAATTCACTCAAAGGCTTGATCCAAATTTAGAAATTAGTGTTGCTTGAAAAGGGGCCCGCTACAGGCAGGCCCCTTACAAAACTTACTTCAGAAGCTTAGCGATTTCCTGGCCGACTCCTTCTGCCGACGCTGGATTTTGCCCGGTCACCAGTCTTCGGTCTACCACCACGTGTTTTTTCCAGAGTGGCGCTTTCGAGTATTTCGCACCTCTATTCACCAGTTCGGTCTCAAGCAGAAATGGCATGATGGCCGTGAGCTCGGCCGCATCTTCTTCAGCGTTACTGAAGGCCGCGACGTTTTTCCCAGAAACCAGGTAGTCCCCGGAGCTGAGCTTGATGTTGATGAGCGCCGCCGGACCGTGACAGACCGCTGCCACCACTCCCCCGTTTTCATAGATTGAAGCTGCCAACTTGGCGAGGGTCTCGTTGTTTGAGAAATCCCACATGGTCCCGTGTCCGCCGGCGAAGAGGATGGCCTGGTAGTCGCGAGGGTTAATCTCTTCGGGTCTCAGGGTGTTGTTGAGCTTCTTTACAAAATCTTCTCGACCCAGGAATTCCTTATTGATCTCGTCGGTCAGGTCCCGGCTGCTTTCATCCATCGGCGCCTTGCCGCCTTTTGGACTTGCGATGTCGACCGTGAAGCCGGCCTTCTCCAAGGCGTGCGCCGGGTGAGTCACCTCTGGCAGGTAGTAACCCGTCGGCTTACCGGTGGCGCCCATTTGGTTGTGGCTGGTGACGACGATGAGAATTTTCAGAGCAGTTTGAGCGATCATTTTGATCTCCTTGTTGTTGTTTGGTGTGTGCAATGTAGGCCCAGACCAGATATTTGTAAAATGAATTGAATTGATATACATTATTCACATGATGAATATAAGAAACATTGATCTCAATCTGTTAGTTGTGTTGCGTGAGCTCCTCCAGGAGAAGAGCACGGTGAAGGTGGCAGCGAAGCTTGGGATGAGCCAACCGGCCGTGAGCCATGCCCTCAACCGCCTGCGGGAGACCTTCGGTGATCCACTGCTGGTCCGGGCGTCGAAGGGAATGGTTCCCACCAGAAGGGCGCTGGAGCTGGCAAGGCCGGTATCCCTTTTTTTGGACGAGGTTGCGACCTTGTTTACTGGAGAAAAAACGTTCGTTCCGGCCGAAGCCAAAGTGACCTTCAAGATCGCCGCGACGGATTTTTTTGAGCAAGTCTTCCTTTCTAAGATTCTTGCGGTGTTTGAAAAAGAGGCTCCCAACTGTAAGCTGATTACCAGGGCCGCCCCGGGCACCTTGCCTAAGGAGCAGCTGGAATCCGGAGAGTTTGACCTGGCCGTCGCCGGCTTCTACGGGGACCTCCCGGAGGGATACTACCAGCAGGTTCTTTTCCAGGATGACTTCGTGTGTGTGGCACGGAAGAATCATCCTTCGCTAAAAGGTGCCCTAACCATCAAGAAGTATGCCGATGAAACCCACATGCTCATCTCCCCTCACGGAGACATGAAGGCAAGGTCCGAAGTGGTGCTTAAGAAAAAAGGTTTGGAACAGAAGTTCATGGCCGGAGTGGCGAGCTTCACCTCCCCAGGCTGGATCATACCGAACACGGATCTCCTGCTCACTTGTCCTCGCAGACTGGCCCTGACTTACGCTGAGTACTTGCCGGTGAAAGTTCATGAACTGCCGTTTGATAACGGGAAGATTTCTGTGATGCAGATCTGGCATGAGAGAAGTCATTCGGACGAAGCACACAAGTGGTTGCGGCAGGTGATCTTCCAAGTGTGTAAGTCTCTCTAGTTTTTGACGAGGTAGGTCCGGAGAGTCGAGAGTTCTTCTTTGCGGACTTCCACTTCCTGCGGCTGGCCCACTGTGTGCCCGATGGCCTTCACCTTCACCGTGTATTTTCCGTGCTGGACTCCGATGAACTGGTAGACTCCGTCTTCGTCGGTGATGGCGGTGAACGAGCTGGATCCCTGAGAAATCTCCGCGATGGCGCCCAGGACTTTCTTATCATCCAAGGGATTGACAGGTGTGCCGTTATCGGAAATGACCACACCTGCGACGACGCCGCAGAGAGCGACGTCCGCTGTCCGCAGGACCGGGAAGAAGGTGAAGCCGGTGACCTTCTCCACCGCGGAGGTATCGCCGGTGGGGAGGAAGGAGCGGCTGAGGTCAAAGTCCACCAGCAGGTCTGTCACTTTCGGCGTGGCGGATGAAGGCGTTGCAGTCGGTGCCACTTCCAGCACCGGCCCGATGGGAACGGAAATTCCTGAGAGGGCACTCTGGGGGACGGAGAGGTTGAAGATCCTTCCGTCCTTGAGGTGCACAGTGGCCGTGGAAAAAGAAACTTTGATCTCCCGGTACTTACCGGGAGCGAGGGTTGCCTCGGAGAGGAGACTGACGTTTCCGTTACGAAGGGTGAGGATGTCGATCTGCCTGCTCTTCTTCAGAAGCTCTTTGTAGATCCCGTTACTGTCCCCCACCAGCACCGAACTCACAGTCAGTTCCGCTTTGGTGACGTAGTCGTAGCTGAAGGGTGCATCGGTGGCGATGAGACGGAAATTTGCATTTTGGTCGTAGAGCTCGAGCTTGTAGGGCTGGGAAGTCTTGACCTTAGTGAGGTAGCGGGTGACCTTCTCGAGGCCACAGCTGGAGAAGCTCATCAGGCAAGCGAGGGTGAGGGTCTGCCTGATGATCATTAACTGGCCTGCTTGACGTCGAAGACTAGATCACAGTCCATCAAACACCTGGAGAATCCCGACCGGGAGGTTATTTTCATCCGTGACGATCAACGAACTTATCTTCATCTCCCGCATAATCCCTTCAGCAACGGATAGCATTTCGTCTTTACTCGTTTTCTTCGGAGAACGGGTCATGAACTGATGGGCCAGGAGTTCCATTGGTAACTTGTGCTTCTCGAGCGCTCGCCGGAGGTCTCCGTCAGTGATGATCCCGGAGAGTGTGCTTCCGTCCATCACCAGGGCGAGCCCGAGGCGCCCATTGGTGATGGTCTTCACGATATCAATGAACTTCGAACCTTGGTCGCAGGTCGGAAGCTTCGTTTGCATGACATCCTGTACTTTAGTCAAGAGTCTCTTCCCAAGATTCCCGCCAGGATGAAACCTCGCGAAGTCCGCTGGTTGAAAATTCTTTAGAGTGGAGAGGGTCACCGCAAGCGCGTCTCCCATCACAAGGGTCGCGGTGGTCGAGCTGGTAGGTGCGAGATTATTATTACAAGCTTCCCGGTCAATAGCTACGTTCAAGACAACGTCCGAGTACTTGGCAAGGGTCGAGGTTAGCTTTCCAGTGAGAGCGATGGTTTTATTTTTCTGCCATTGGAAAAAGGGAAAGAGTCGGATCAGCTCTTCGGTCTCTCCGCTATAGGAAATGAGTAGAGCGATGTCTCCAGGCCTGATCATTCCAAGGTCACCGTGGAAAGCTTCTCCGGGGTGGACGAAGAATGAGGAGGTGCCAGTGGACGCAAACGTCGCGGCAATCTTCTTCCCGATGATACCGGACTTGCCCATTCCGATGACGATCACCCTCCCCTGGCACTGTTGGATCAATGAGATGGCCGCATCGAAATTCCCATCGAGACCTTCGAGCATTTTCTTGAGGCTATTGATCTCTATGTCGATGACCTGTGTAGCGATTTTCCGGTATTCCGACAGAGGCTTCATAATCTTACCTTACTTTGAAGTATCAAGAGGTGGGAACGATTTCACCAGATCGTCGATGGCCTTCATCTGCTTAAGGAAAGGTTCGAGCTTTGACAACGGAAGCGCACTCGGTCCGTCACACTTGGCATTTGCCGGATCCGGGTGGGATTCTAGGAACAATCCCGCAATTCCGGTCGCAAGTCCTGCACGGGCAAGTTCTGCGACCTGTTCCCGCCGGCCGCCGGAAGCTGCTCCACCTGGATCTCGGTTCTGGAGAGCGTGTGTTACGTCAAAGATGATCGGACGATTGTTACTCACCTTCTTCATGACTCCGAAGCCGAGCATGTCGACAACCAGATTGTCATAACCCATATTTGTTCCGCGGTCACAGAGGAAGACATTGGGGTTGCCGCACTCTTCAAATTTTTCGATTATGTTTTTCATCTGAGCTGGGCTAAGGAACTGTGGTTTCTTGACGTTTACCGGTCTTCCCGTACGAGCGAGAGCTTCTACCAGATCCGTCTGTCTGGCCAGGAACGCTGGCAACTGGAGCACGTCTACGACTTCTGCGACGATCTTGGCCTGGAAGGGCTCATGCACATCAGTGATGATCGGAACGTTGAATTCTTTTTTGAGAGCTTGAAAAATTTTCATTCCTTCTTCTAAGCCTGGCCCCCGGTATGAATGGATGGATGATCGGTTGGCCTTATCGAAAGAGGCCTTAAAAATGAAAGGAATTCCTAATCTTTTTGTGACTTCAACGTAATGAGCACAGGCCCTGAGAGAGAAGTCTTTGTCTTCCAGGACGTTTATTCCACCGAATAGAACGAAGGGGGCATCGTTTGCAATATCATGACCAGGGATAATTTTTTTGAAGTTGAAGTTCATTGTCTGCTGTCCTCTCCTAAAGCTTGCTTAACGAGAATATTATAACAGCGTTAAATTTTGAATGTCACACTCAATCACAATGGAGGAGGACCTTTATCTATTCTATCAACCCAGCTTCGCATAGGTCCGTTCGGAAGGTCATGCTGAAATCTCCATGATTCTGCAGAAGCATTCCTACCAGTTAGTCCGTGACCTCTTGAAATAACGTCCCGATCCGGCCATCCTCCCTGTAACTTCTACCCATATTCCCATCGGCCCCCACATCCATGAAATAATCCCCCAAATTCCAAGGATGATTCATGTTCCGCTTACTGCTCCTGGCCTTATTCCTGTTCCTGACTTTCACAGCACTAACTTCCAGAGCTGCGGTCAGCGATGGGTCACTGTCTCCCTCTTCGGAGACGGCGCGGCTTTCCTGGCCTTCCACCTGATTTTCTAGAGGGCCTCAGCGCTCAGGTAGTTCTGGAAGTATTTGAGTTCGGTCATTAACCCTTGAGAGATCACCGCCCTCCTACTTTGCACACTGTAGATCTTAGGATTCTTCTCCAGCCCGTAGGCCCCCCAGATCACTCCCACCAGACTCCCGGCCTTATTCAGCACCGGACTTCCGGAATTGCCATTCACCACGGGGCAGCCTTGTAACAGGAGGGACGCGAACGACGGATCTCGGGTAGCATTACAGTTAAGCTCGGTGATGCGGAACTCATAAGGATTGGACTGAACGGCATCAAGACCGGTGTGATCCACCACCCACGACGTGACGTTTTCCATCGCCGCCAGTGGTTCCGTCGCCGCGGGAAAATACGTCCCGTAGTAGGTATCTTCGATCTCGACGATGCTGTAGTCCTCGGCCCGCCGGCGGTCGTTTGGATCGTGGTAGTCCTCGTTCGACTTCAAATGTTTCTTACATTTATTCTGGGTGTACTCCCTTCCTTCGTAGAGCACGATGTAGGTGTTCTCGCAGGTCGCCTGGTCCGGGATGCAGTGGTGGTTGGTGACCATGGTCCTAGGTCCAACCATGAAGCCAGAGCAAACATAGGATTTGTCGGCGTCTTCTTTATTCAAGATCATCAGCCGGGTGATCCCCGAGGGACAAGCGCCGTCACCGATGGCGGCGCAGCTGGCGAACTGGTTCTCCATGATCTCCTGAATCCTCTCTTCGGTGAGCCTGGTGGGTCTCTTGGTGGATCCGGATTCTTTTCTTTTGCCGCAGGATACATTTAAAATGAGAAGCAAGAGCAGAATCATTTTGAATTGAACAGTCACGAAAAGCTCCCTGAGGTGAATTTTGATGCATTCTCATTTTTCTTGGGTATTAGTTCAACTCAAAGGGGAGGAAGTGAAATTTCTACAGCCATGCCGCAGCAGGTCATGGCTCTTCAATTGCAATATCAAATGAAACAGTCAGGAACGAAAGCTCCTGGCGGGTATAAGGCAACTCTAGGGGGCATATCTCCCCTTCTTAAGGAGAATTAGTATGAACATTCAGGTTAACACGGACAGGAACACTCAGGGCGGCTCAGAGCTCAATAAGCACGTGGTTGATGTTTTGACCGGTGCTTTAGAAAGGTTCACCGGCCAGATCACTCGAGTCGAAGTTCATCTTGGTGACGAAAACGGCGACAAGGTCAGTCAGAATGATAAGAAGTGCTTGATCGAGGCCAGGCTCGCTCACATTAAACCCATCGTCGTCTCTCATAAAGATATGTCCATCCACCAGGCCATCGACGGGGCGTCTGATAAACTCGTTCGCGCCATCGATTCTTACCTCGGCAAACTGACCGATCATTCCAAGCCAGAAAATATCTGGAGCGAGTCTGACGTCGAGGACTCGGGAGAAGAGGCGGCTTTCTAACTAAACTCTTACAACGGTCATTTTCTCCTTGCGAAAACCAGCAGGGAGAAAATACTTTTTATCTCATGAGAAACATTTTAATCATTCCGTTGTTCCTTTTCGCCGTCACTTCTTTCGCCGCTTCCCTCAAGATCACCAACCGCACTGGCCTCCCCATCCGAGTGGCAGAGTTATACAGCTCCTGCGGGGACGTCATCGTTCACCGAGACTCGCCACACCACCTTGAAGACGGTGAATCCATGCTGGCCCCGGAGATTAAGATCGTCATGCATCACTATAAAATCTGCGGCAACGGCGCCTGCATCCTGACAGCGATGGGTATCAAAGACGACATCGACTACCAACTCGCAGTTGAGCTTGATGACGAATTGATTACCGGAGTTCCACTACCGGACCATTGGGTGGGGAACACTCAGTGTGCTCTCTCCGAGGTCGTCGAATAGTTCAAATCTTCTGCGGATTTTCTCTTACTGAATCAAACGACTCAGGCTAGGCACAAGAACATCACTTAGCGGAGCCATTCCCAGGTTCTCTATCATTTCAACGTCGAAGATCAACACCTTCTGGTAGCTCACGAACCCGCTCGGGATGGGCCAGTTCACCGGCGACCCGTGGGTAAGGGTTCCCAAGCTCAGGCAGTACCTATCGGAGAGATCGTTTACTCCGCAGATCTTCAGATCCAAGACGATCCCACCGGAAAGCTTGAAATCCTTAAGGACAAGCCAATCTTGGCCCGCCGAGGACCGGTACACCAGGGCTTCCCCTGAAACACGGGCGCTGGGAGACAGAGCTTGGAAGGTCCCTCGGGAAACGAGCGTGTCCTGTGCAACGGTGATCTGGAGAGTGGCGATGATGAAAGTTAGAAGCAGCAAAGCCTTCATAGATTCCTTTTAGTCTTGTGCTTGAGTTAGCTTTTTATTCACCCGGTCCCAGAGATCCTGTCTCATTTGAAGACTGCGAAGACCCGCCCGCTGGGCCTCTAGGATCTTCTCCGGATTGTCCTCGCAAACCATCCGCATGCATTCGAGGGCCATCGGTCCGTGCTCTTCACCGTCCACACTTATGTGTCTCTGGAGGTAGTACAACAAAGACGGGCAGTTTATCTTGTGATCGCTTAGAGTTTTCACCATCCCTTCAAACATCTGCGGCACCAGTTTTTCTCTGCCGTAGAAGAAGGCCGCACACAGCTCGTGGGTCGGAGCGTTCCTTGCGAGGTCCAGGTTAAACTCTACGAACTCTCGGACATCCGGAGGGATGTGGGCGGGATTCTGAGTGCAGAGGAATTCTTTTACTGGCATGACGTTGGCCCCCACCTCTTCCATGGCGCCCAGGTAGAGTGCGAAGTGGCTGATGGGGCTTCCCTTAATGTCTACGTCACTTTCTTCGCCCAGGACGATTTCATTGATCAGCCTGACAATTTTGTGTGGATACGGTGATGGGATCCATGGAACTTCAACGCAGGTTAGCCTACGCTGGAGGCCTTTTAGTAAACTCATAAAATCCCAAACAGCGAAGACGTGATGCTTCATGAATGTTCTTAGATTCTCAAGACTATCTAGATTCTTATATAAAGGGTGCTGCGCAAGCCGGTCATTCAAAAGTTTTAATTCTTCATGCATAGATCAGTCCTATTAAGCATTTTAATTGGTTTTATCAAAGAGAATCCAATCTCCCAACTTTAATCTCGTGACTCGTCGCTCTAATGTCACTATCAAAAGATTCATTTAGCATTGTGGAGTGTAGTATGAGTATTACTATTCTCCTCCCTCTAAATAAGGTTCCCAAATGTTAAGTTTACGGCTCCGGGAAGAAACTCGGAATGAACATTCTCAGCTCGAATCTAAAATCGATTTACGGACCTTCGCAAGAGACGAAGCACGCTTCGTGGCCCTACTGAAGGCCTTCTACGGTTACTACCTGGTCATTGAAAAAGATCTGATGAGATTTCAGCAGGATTTTACTGACGCAGGATGTGTGATCAGCGATCGCCTGAAGTCTGAGCTGATCCGGCGGGACCTGGAGACCTTCGGAGTTGGGCCGGCCGAAATGAGCAAGATCGCTCTCTGTGAGTCCACACCTCCTATGGAAAAGTTCAGTGATGCCATGGGATGCCTCTACGTCCTTGAAGGATCAACACTTGGTGGTCAAGTGATCCTGAAGGAACTCACCAAGGCCAATATCGTGACCGACCAGAGAGTTTCCCAGTTCTACGCAGGCTACCGGGAACGGACCATGCCCATGTGGATGAGCTTCAAGTCAGCGCTCGACAAGCTGGACGAGGGACTCTCTGAGCAAGTCCTGAGTTCGGCCCGCCGAACCTTCAAGACTCTGGATCAGTGGCTGCAAGCGAACCTAATGTAATCATCGACCTCACCCAGGGTACCGGTGATTAAGATCCCGGATGAGCGTCTCCACCAGCTGGGTGATGTAGATGGGGATGGAATCTTTCTTGCGCGGAAAGAATTTCTCGATGCTCTTCTTCCCCACCGAGGTTGAGGACATCACAGAAATATGAATGATATAGCTAAAGACCACGTTCACCAGCCACAGCTTCTCGGCCTGGGGAACTTTCTCGCCCAGCTCCCGGGAGAGGTAGAGGGAGAACTGCTCGTAGCCGATGGGGTACGGTTCGGTGGCGCAAGAATTGTCCTCCGACTCGAGGATCATCTTGAACTGGTTGAGGCACTTGGCACTGTCGGCAGTGACGGCCTGGTAAATCTTCACCGAGTACTCGGCCGCCGTCTTCACCTCCGGGAGATTCAAAATCTTGTTCTTAAACTCCGTGATCAGATAATCCACCAGTTCCTGCCGCAGGTTCTCCTTAGACTTGAAATGGTAGTTGAGCGAGGCCACATTCACGTCGGCGAGTTTGGCGATCTCCCGGATGGAGGCGCCGTCGAAGCCCTTGACGGCGAAGAGGGTGATCGCGGCTTCCATGATGCGTTCTTTGGTTCCGGTGTCCGGGACGACTGCGGCACTTGCTTTCTGCGTGACCATCACGGGACCTCTTCTGAATTAGGGTTGACCTGGGCGCCGGTGATCCGGGCGAAGACTCTATTGGTGAAGTGCCGGAACCTTTCAATGTACACGTAGGCGGCCGGGACGATCACCAGGGTCAGAAGGGTCGAGCTGATCAGCCCACCGATGAGAGCGATCCCCATGGAGGTCCGCTGCTTGGAGGCTTCGTTGAGACCGACGGCGATGGGGATGAAGCCCGCGATCAGCGCAAACGAGGTCATCAGGATGGGCCGCAGCCGGTTCTTCCCGGCGAGCAGGATCGCTTCTCGCAGAGGCATTCCCGCGGTGACCTGCTGGTTGGTGTAGTCCACCAGGATGATCGAGTTTTTGGTGGCCACTCCCAGCAACATGATACAACCGATCATGGAGAACAGGTCGAGGCTAGCACCGGTCAGGGCCAGGGCGAAGAAGGCCCCGCAGATCGCCAGCGGCAGCACCAGCATGATGGTGAACGGTGTGATGAAGGACTCGTAGAGGGAGGCCAGCACCAGGTAGATGAAGATGATCCCCAGTCCCGAGGCGAGGGCCATGCTGCCGATCATCTCGGCGAAGTTCTCTGCTTGCCCTACGAATCTGAAGTTCATTCCTTCTGGGAGCTTAACCTCATCTTTGAAAATGCGCTTGACCTCTTCAATCGCTCCACCCAACCCCGGACCATTGGAGGCGATGTCGGCGGAGATCTGGTAGTAGCGAGCGCGGTCTTGCCGGGTGATGTTAGCGGGCCCCGTGGTCTCCACTCCTTTGACCACACTCGAGAGCGGGATCATGCGGTAGTTGATGTTGGGAACCAGGATGCGGTTAAACTCGCGCTGAAGATTGCGTTGGTCTTCTTTCAGGCGGACGCGGATGTCGTACTCCTCTCCGTTGATGCGGTAGACGGCCGGTGTCTGGCCCTCCATCAAGGTACGCAGTTCCAGACCGAGGACATTGGTCGAGACGCCCAGTCGCTCGGCCTTCTCTCTGTCGGGCAGGACTTGGAACTCCGGTTTCCCGGGCCTGAAGCTCAGGTCGACCCCGGTGAGGGCCGGGTGGTCTTTAATTTTTTTGAAGACGTCCAGTGAGATCCGCTCCAGTTCTTTTTCATCGTTGCCCTGGATGTTGACGTTAAAGGGTCTCATCCCCCCGGCGACGACGTCGAAGTCGCCCACCTTGACGTTGGCATACGCGTAGACAGCGAGCTCTTTCCTGATGAGGTCTTTGATCTGGATGGTGTTGATCTTTCTCTGCTTGACCCCGACCAGCCGGACGTAGAAGGAAGCCTTGTTGGCTTCGCCCTCCTTCGTCCCGACGGTGAGGACGCTGACGCCAACTTCTTTGTGCTTGCGGATGGTCTCATCGACCTCGAGCGCCACCCTCTCCATCTCGTGCAGAGAAGTTCCGGGAGGAAGGTCCAGATTCACAGAGAATTCTCCCTGGTCCTGTGCCGCGATGAAGGTCTTAGGAACGTATTTCAGCGACATGATGCTTAGGATGAAGAGAACGATCCCAGCGGCGATAAACTTCAGGGGATGAGAGAGTGTCACCTTGAGGACATTGACGTAAAGGTCCTCGAGCTTATCCTGGAATTTATTGAACCAGAACAATACTCTACCCATGGTTTTCCCGTAGAACGTTGTCCTGTCCGGGGCCTGGCCGTGTGGAACGATCTTCCCGGCGAAGTAGGCCGACATCATGGGAGCGATGGTGATGGCGTCGAACATGGAGATGATCAGCGCGAAGCAGACGGTCATCCCGAACTGTTTGAGGAACTGTCCGACCACGCCGGAGATGAAGGCGATAGGTCCGAACACGGCGAGGACAGTGAAGGTGGTGGCGATCACGGCGAGCATCACCTCATTGGTCCCCTCGACGGCCGCGGTCTTGGGGTCCTTGCCCATCTCCAGGTGCCGGAAGATGTTCTCCCGCACCACGATGGCGTCGTCGATGAGAAGGCCAACCGCTAGCGAGAGGGCCAGGAGTGACATGACATTGATGGTGTACCCGGCCACGGCCAGTAGGATGAAGGCACCGAGAAGGGAATTCGGAAGTGCCAGTCCAGTGATGATGGTGGAACGGAATGATCCCAGGAAGAAGAACACCACCACGATGGTGAGGATGATCCCGATGGTGATGGACTCCTGCACGTCCAAGATATTGTCCTTGATCGCCTTCGAACCGTCTCTGACAACGATCAGCTGGCCCCGGTCCTTGGCCTTGCCGAGGATAGAGTTCAGCAGTTCGGTTTGCTTGACCACGTTACTGGCCACTTCCACCGTGTTGGCACCCGACTGGCGGTAGACGTTGATCAGCAAGGATCTTTTCCCGTTCACCAGACCTAAGCTCTTCTCATCTTGGAGTCCCTCTCTCACCGTGGCGACGTCACTCAGGACGATGGGCACGTCGTTTCCGATGAACTGGACAATGGTGTTTTCCATCTCACCCAGCGACTGAAACTCTCCCACTGTGCGGAAGACGGTTTCTTTTTTTGCAGTAACGTCAATTTTCCCAGAGGGGATGTTAGAACCGGCCTTCCCGAGAGCATCTGAGACCTGGATGGCAGAAACTTGCCGGTCCTTCATTTTATTCAGGTCAAGCTCAACTCTAATCTCTCGCTGGCGGCCTCCCACGATCTCCACCAGTCCCACCTGGCCAATCTGTTCGAACTTAGGCTTCACCGTGAGGTCGGCCAGGTCGTAGAGTTCGCCCTCAGAGAGAGCTGCGGTTAGGGCGACAGTGACGATGGGCTGGTCGGAAGGATCCACTCTGCGGATGATGGATTCCTCCACGTCGTCCGGGAGCTTGGCCTTGGCGGAGTTCACCTTATCCCGCACCTGCTGCTCGGCGTACTTAATGTCTGTTTTAAAGTTGAACTCGGCGACGACGATGGAGACCCCTTCCTGGTTCACTGAGCGGATGGACTTCACGCCAGAGATGGTCGCGAACTCTTCTTCGTAGATCTTCGAGATGAGGGTTTCGGTTTCCTTCGGTCCCGCACCAGGATAGGGAGTGGTCACCGTGACCACCGGGAAGGTGACGTCGGGAAACAGGTCCACCGGCAGAGACTTCAGTGAAAGCCACCCAGTGATCATGGTGATCAGGATGATGCAAGTGATGAAGATGGGCCGGTTGATTGAGAGCTTGGCAAAGGAAAAGGAATCTTTATTCTTCTCGTTATTCATGAGGAGCTCCGGAGAAAAGCTTGAGTTGGTTATAGACGGCGATCAGCTCGCGTTCGTTCCTGAGTTTCAGCAGCTGGGCGTTGGCGAAGTCCTGTTCGAACTGCAACACCTGGAAGGTGGTGGTGCGGCCCTTGGTGTAACGGCGTTTTTCCTGAGACAGCTTCTTCTCCTGAATAGAAGCGAGCTTCTTGGACATCTGGAGCCGGGTCTTGAAATTTTTAAAGCGCTCGCTCAAGATCTCCCACTCCCGTTCGACTTCGTAGGCCTTCCTTTTGTAGTTCATCTCGGAGGCCGAAACTTCCTGCGCGTAGGCCTTCTTGAAGTCGAGCATGGACCCCAGGTCGAGGGGAGTGGAGAATCGCACACCCACCACCGAAGTGGGTCTGGTCCCGGTGAGAGACTGATCAGAAGCCTGTGAAAGTGCCGTGCCGTCACGCCCGTTCAAAGTATAAGATCCGTAAACCTCGAGGTTCGGTCGATTCCTCTGGGTCCCCAGCATGGCATTAGCGGTTGCTGCCCGCTGAGAGGCGACCGCCGCACGCACGTCTTCTCGCAGCAGGGCCTTGGTCGGAACTTTCGCATTTAGGATGTAGCTACTGTCTTTATCTTTAGTGCCTTCGAGCTGGATCTCACCGTCGCCCTCTCTCATGGAGTTAAATTCTTTTAGGGCCGTGACGATCTCAGTCAGGGTGTCCTGGTACTCGATCTCCCGGTTTTGAAGGTTCGCCTCTGCTTGAAGAAGTTCCGATTCGTCGACCAGGTTACTACGGACTCTTCCGGAGTTCCAGTCCCGCAGCCGGCGGGCGCGCTCGAGACTCTCCTTCTGGACCTTGAGACTGGTCTGGGCGAAATACAGCCTCCAGTAGACGTTCTCCGCTTGCAACAGAAGCTGCTTATGAAGAAAGCTCTCGTTGAACTTCTGCGCTTCGGTCTGTGACCTCTGAACTACCGCACTCGCCTCGAACTCACTGCCTAGGAAGTTTCTCCACAAGCTCTGGCTCACCTCTAGCATGGGGGCCACGTCGATGAACTCCCGGACGGGAAGAAAGGCGGGATTCGCTCCTAGGATCTGGGTTTTGAAATAATTATAAGAGACAGCGGCTTTGGTTCCTGAGCGGAAGTTCTGTGACAGACCGGTCCGGACCGTGTGCCGGATGGTCTGGGTTCCCTGAAACGTCGGTGCGTTGGTTGGCCTTTGGTCGTCGTAGTATTCACCGGTCAGGAAAAATGAGGGCCTGAAAAAAAGCTCCGACTCTTCCAGGCGCAGGGCCTTGCTCTCGGAGGATAACTTGCTTCCCCGGACGGCCCCGTTTTTTTCTGCAACTTCAATGAGATAATTGTCGAGCGTGATGGTTTTACCGACGCACGGGATCAGTAAAACCACAAGAGCAACAAACCCAAGTAATTGTAATTTCATATACACCTCGAACATTTGTAAACAATTGATTTGAACAGGTGTTTAAATAATATAATAAACCTGGAATGTAAACAAGCGTTTAAATGGCTAACTCTGCCCAACCTTTAGGTTTAATTAACCCCCGCTCCCCTCACAAGACCTTCTCCTTCTTGTATGCTTGAGACGGAGGTCCTTATGAAATATTTTATCATTTTTTCCGTTAGTATACTGTTCAGCGCTTACGCTCAAAACCAGGGCCAGGGCACTGGCACAGTCCCAAAAAGCCGAGGCTCCGTTTCTGCTCCGTCGTCCCCTGCGGGTCAAACCCACGTTTCTCCGGCCGGCATGGGGTCAAACCCCTCTGTGCAATCAGAGTCCACCACCACCACCGGCACCAGCGCCACTGGCCCCTCGACCTTGGGTCAACAGACCTACCCCAACAGCGGTGAGACAAACCACCGCTCCAATGACGTGACCGGTGAAAACATGTCCAACGCTGCTCAGATGGGAAGTGACAAGGACCCGACCGTCCCGAGTGGCAGTCCGGTTTCCAAAATTCCGCAGAATGGTACCAACACAGATTCGCAAGTGATCAGCGACAACTACAATGTGGGCCCGTATAAAGATGGCCAGTTCAATCCACGGGAACAGGAACCCCAGGATCGGCAGGCGCAAGAAGAAAAGCAGGAAGGTAACTAGGTTTTTGAGATAGGATAAAAAGGCAGGCCCCCGCTACGGAAGGCCTCACCTATTTTACTTAGTGGCAGTAACCTTCCTGAATCGCTTTCTGAAGAATACAACCAGTGTTTTCTTCTTCGGTACCAACGGCACAACCCATTTTGGCAGCAACAGAGTTATCAGAACAGATTGAACCATCAAGCTCCGGGTACCATTCTTCATCGGATCCGACTTTGACGATGTAGTCGCAGTCGTCTTCGTTTCCGGTCAGGCCCACGACCACACAGCTATTGATGCCGTAATTGTAGCCGTCGTTGAAGATATCAAGCAGGCTCTTGTCGGCGAGGTATGAATCGATGGCCGCCTGTTGGTCATCGGAGATATCCGTCGGAGACGAGCTGTACTCCGTGGTGTTCTCATTACGAAGGTCTTCGTCAACTCTCTCAGCACAGTAGAATCTGTCTGATCCCTGGTTAGCGGTGTCTCTTTCTACGGCACAGATGTCGTAGGCAACGTTACAGGCCTGGACCGGATAGGTCTTCACCACAGTGTAGTCCTGACTATCGATGAGGTCGTACTGGCAAAGCTCAACCGGATTGTACCTGTATCTGTATCCGTTGTGGACGTAGTACGGGTAGCTGTCCATCCACCAGTAACCGTTGTAGTAGCCGTAGCGAACTGGCTCGAACAACCATGACCGGTAGATGTGACGACGGTAGACGTTTGAGTAATAGTGACGTGGAGTCGGGTAGCGGGTCACGGCCTGGGCCGTGTACGGCTTATGAGTCACGTTGATACGAGTCCCAATTCTCGGGTAGTGCGGCTGACGTGGTCCCGGATTAAAGCGCGGAGGACGGACCGTTGGTCTTGGTGTCCGGACAGAACCTGATCCAGTGACAACCGGATCCACAGTTCTTGTTCTTGGAGTGTAGCGCGGAGTTCTTGGACCTGAACCGTTCGAATCAGTGCTTCGGACCGTCGGAGTTCCAGTGTTGCGGTCATCCCGTTCAGTTCGAGTTGGACGGGTATAAGTAGATCCGGAGTTATCGGTCCTGGTTGGTGGAGTGTACGTCGAACCGGAGTTATCAGTGCGGGTCGGTCTGGTGTATCCGCCGGAGCTCGAAGAGCCGGAAGAACTTGAAGAAGATGAAGGGCGTGATGGCCGTGAGTACCCGCCGGAGCTTGAAGAGCCGGAAGAACTTGAAGAAGATGAAGGCCGTGATGGTCTAGAGTATCCGCCGGAGCTTGAGCTTGACGGGCTAGATCTGGTAGATCTCTCAGAGCTTGATGGTCTAGAAACACTGCCGCCGCCGTCGCCGCCGCCTCTTGGACTTGGGCGATCAGCTCCACCACGGCGCTGGGCCATCGCTTCGCCTGCCACACTTAGTGTGAAGACGAGGGTACATAACATACTGAGTTTTTTCATTACCGTTTCTCCTTATTAATTCACGATGCCTGGCTGCTAAGCAACTATCATACCAGTTTGATCTTGTACTATCTCATGTACTTAATGCAGGACTCAGTACTAACTAAGAGTTACCAGTATCACAGTGACTTTGAATTAAGTGCCAGAGCGCACCTTGCATCGCGACTCAAACTTACAAATTGCGCCTTGCTTGACCCCTACCACTCTGTGAACCTTATAGAGTAAGGGGACTGATGATCCACAAAGATAATGGTTATGTTCAAGTCAAAGGCGCTCGGGAAAACAACCTCAAAAATATCAGTGTAAACATTCCTCGTGATTCTCTGGTAGTCTTCACCGGCGTTTCGGGGTCTGGAAAATCATCCCTGGCCTTTGGTACCCTCTTCGCGGAAGCGCAACGCCGCTACCTCGAGTCGGTCTCTCCCTACGCCCGACGCCTCTTCAACCAGATGTCGGTTCCGGATGTGGATGAGATCGAAGGCCTCCCTCCGGCTGTGGCCCTGCAGCAGCAACGGGGAACTCCTTCCACCCGTTCATCTGTGGGTAGTGTCACTACCCTTTCTAACCTCCTGCGGATGCTCTACTCCCGTGCTGGCACTTATCCGCGGGGTCAGTCCATCATCTACGCCGAAGCGTTTTCGCCCAATACACCAGAAGGCGCGTGCTCGAACTGCCATGGTCTAGGCCGGGTGTATGAAGTGACGGAAAAGTCCATGGTGCCGGATGAAAGCTTAAGCATCAGAGAACGCGCCATCGCCGCGTGGCCCCCGGCCTGGCATGGCCAGAACCTCAAAGACATGCTGGTCACCCTTGGGTTCGACATCGATAAGCCGTGGAACAAACTCTCCCGCAAGGACCGCGACTGGATCCTCTTCACAGACGAAGAACCATCCGTGCCGGTGTATGCTGGATTCGAGAGAGATGAAGTGAAGCTCGCCCTCAAGTCGAAGATGGAACCCAGCTACCATGGGAACTTCTCCAGCGCCCGCAAGTATGTCTTGAGCACTTTCGCCACTACCCAGAGTGCTCTGATGAAAAAACGAGTCTCGAGGTACATGGTGGGAAGCTCCTGCCCGATGTGTAAAGGAAAACGGCTCAAGAAAGAATCTCTTAGCGTGCACTTCGAGGGGTACGACATCGCCGACATCTCGGCGGTTCCCTTGAAAGAACTAGAGAAGATCTTCCGTCCCTACGCCGAGGGCACAGCCGCGAATCTTACAAAAATTTCTCTCAAGCACCCAGAGCAGGCCAAGGCCGCCACCACCATCGCCCTAGACCTGGTCTCCCGCATCGGTGTCCTGCTCGACCTAGGACTGGGGTACCTTTCATTAGAGCGGACCACTCCGACCCTCTCTCCTGGGGAGTTGCAACGGTTGCGGCTCGCCACCCAGGTCCGCTCGAACCTCTTCGGAGTGGTCTATGTCCTGGACGAACCTTCCGCGGGACTACACCCGGCCGACACGGAGGCCTTGCTGCGGGCCTTCGACCGGCTCAAAGCTGCCGGCAATTCGCTCTTCGTGGTGGAGCATGAGATCGACGTCATCCAGCACGCGGACTGGATCGTGGACGTGGGTCCGGCCGCCGGTGAGAAGGGCGGGATGATTCTCTACAGTGGTCCGCCCGAAGGACTCAAGCACACCCATGAATCGCAGACGAGGAGATACATCTTCGGCGAGAATAAACTCCCGGCGAAGACTCACCGGAAACCCACCGGGCTGCTGGGCCTGTGTGGACTCACCAGAAATAATCTCTCCCAGCTGGACGTGGATTTTCCCCTCGGAGTGCTGACGAGTGTGACCGGGGTCTCCGGCTCCGGGAAATCAACCCTAGTAGGCCAGCTGCTGGTGGAACTGGTGGGAAATGATCTGGGCCTTAGTTTGAAGCCGGAGGACGACGATTCCGATGAACTCACCCGGAGCAACATCGAAACCAAAGGTGGAAAGATTACCCACGGCATGGAAAACATCCGGCGGCTGGTTCAGGTGGATCAAAAACCTATCGGGAGAACACCGCGCTCAAACCTCGCGACCTACACTGGACTCTTCGACCAGATCCGCAAGCTCTTCGCGGCGACTAAACTCGCGCGCACCCGTAAGTACGATGCGGGAAGGTTCTCCTTTAACGTGGCCAAGGGCCGCTGCGAAAACTGTCAGGGCGAAGGCTTCGTGATGGTGGAGCTCCTCTTCCTTCCCAGTGTCTATTCTCCGTGCCCGGTCTGCCAGGGCTCGCGGTTCAACTCCAAAACCCTTGAGGTGAAGTATAAAGATAAGAACGTGGCCGAGGTGCTGGGCCTCACCGTGGACGAGGCCAGTGTTTTTTTCTGTGACGAGCCCGTGGTCACCCGCTACCTCAACACCCTGGGTGAGGTTGGGCTGGGCTACATCCGGCTCGGCCAACCGGCGACCGAACTCTCCGGTGGTGAGGCCCAGAGGATCAAGCTCGCCACTGAACTCCAACGAGTCACTAAGGGGGACACCCTGTATGTCCTGGACGAGCCGACCACCGGGCTTCATCCTGCCGATGTGGAAAAACTCATGGCCCAGTTAGAGCGGCTGCTCGCGGCCGGGAACACGGTGATCGTGGTGGAGCACGACATGCGTGTGGTCTCCGGAAGTGACTGGGTGATTGACATGGGTCCGGGTGCCGGGGATGAAGGCGGGAAAATTGTGGCCCAAGGGACACCACAGGAGATTTCCAAGTCAGGCCTGGGCAAAACATCAAAATACCTATCAAATTACCTGAACAACACTCCAACCACTCGGAAGGCCACTGCTGTAAAAATTACTCCCTTTCAGTGATTAGCTTTTGGCCGTGCCATGATCAGGCAAAGGAAACTTTTATGACAAAATTTATCATCGCCCTCACCCTTCTCTTATCCCTCGAGACCACTTACGCCAACATGGAAGCGCTTCCCTTCTCCTATAGTGCCACCGACTCCTACAGTGTCGAAGAAGAATTCTACCACCAGCAAGACGACGATGAGCTCAAAGACCTGGCAGAAGCAAACGCCACACCAGAAGGCCGGGCCGTCTTAGTGTCGGCCAGGACCATGATCGAAAACCAGGTGATCATCCTCGGGAGCTGCTGGGATTACATCCATGAAATTTTTAACCGCGCCGGCTACCCGTTGAAGCAAAGGCTCACACCCTATAAAATGAAGAAGACCGGACCGTACGCTTCTGTGGATCAGATCAAGGGCGGAGACTGGCTCTACTTCATCAACCATTCCTTCGGCGGCGTCGAACACAGTGCA
This sequence comes from Bacteriovoracaceae bacterium, assembly GCA_035576105.1. Classification (GTDB taxonomy): domain Bacteria; phylum Bdellovibrionota; class Bacteriovoracia; order Bacteriovoracales; family Bacteriovoracaceae; genus Peredibacter. Next base: position 14,146 of record DATLXA010000006.1, on the reverse strand, counting down.
ATTTTTGTTGAGTGGATCGACCTCGAGGCCCGCGAAGCATTGATGATCAGTTATGCCGGTGGTAATAGAGAAGCTCCTGCCCGTTACAAAACTTACGACTTATCAAGCGTCTATAATATCATCAGAGCAAAGCCGAAAAAGTTAGCACCTTAGGTCATTTTATTATCCCGTGATGTATCTTGCTTACCGTCATCTAAAGGTGGTAAAAAAATCCTTTTTAATGACGGATGAAAAATGAAAGCCAATGATAAGTTCAAGTACCTCACGGCACTCTCGGCCCTCGGTGTCGTCTACGGGGATATCGGAACGAGTCCCTTGTACGCCTTCAAAGAATCTTTCCACCATTCGCACAACCTCGCGGTGCTGCCGCTGAACATCTACGGAATCCTCTCTTTGATTTTCTGGTCGCTCATCATCGTGGTCTCTATCAAGTACCTGGTGTTCATTGTCCGTGCAGACAACCAGGGCGAAGGTGGAGTGCTGGCCCTGACCTCCCTGATCTCATCCTACCGGGACAAGTCCCCCCGCACCTTGAAGATCTTGATCCTGATGGGAATCTTCGGCACGGCACTGCTGTACGGTGACGGGATGATCACTCCTGCCATCTCGGTCTTGAGTGCGGTTGAAGGCCTTGAGTACGTGGCCCCCTCACTCAAGCCCTACATTATTCCCATCACCATCGCCATCCTCATCCTTTTATTTTCGGTGCAGAAACACGGCACGGCCGTGATGGGAAAGGTCTTCGGGCCAATCACCCTGCTGTGGTTCACGGTGCTGGCCGTCTTGGGATTAATCAAGATCATCCAGTACCCGGAGATCCTCAGTTCGGTGAACCCGATGCACGCGGTGACCTTTTTCCAACACAATTCCTGGAAAGGGTTCACTGTCCTGGGTTCGGTGTTCCTGGTGGTGACCGGAGGGGAAGCCTTGTACTCTGACCTCGGGCACTTCGGGAAGAGCCCGATCCGCCTCGCCTGGTTTGCCATCGTCTTACCGTGCCTGGTGTTGAATTATTTCGGACAGGGTGCGATGTTACTCCACGATCCGGCCGCGATAAAAAATCCCTTCTTTATGATGGCGCCCGACTGGGCCCTGTTACCCCTGGTCATCCTGGCCACATTCTCAACGGTCATCGCCTCGCAGGCCCTCATCACCGGAGTCTTTTCACTGACCATGCAAGCGGTCCAGCTCCAGTACATCCCGAGGGTGAGCATCTCCCACACCTCCCATGAAGAACGTGGGCAGATCTACGTCCGAAGCCTAAACATCATCCTGATGCTCGCCTGCATCGCTTTGGTCTTGGCCTTCAAGTCTTCCAGTAACCTCGCGGCCGCCTACGGAATCGCTGTGACCACAACCATGGTGATCACCACCGTCCTTTTCTATTTCTATGCCCGGCATAGCTGGAACTGGAACCCGTTCCTGGCGGCTTCCCTGTGTGGATTCTTCCTGGTCATCGAAGCTTCGTTCTGGGGCGCTAATCTCCTGAAGATCTTCGCCGGTGGCTGGTTCCCGTTGGCCGTCGGACTGGTCATCTTCACCATCATGACCACTTGGCACAAGGGCCGGGAGATCATCTCCAACCGGATGCTGGAGCTGGTGAAACCACTCGGTGAATTTTTAGAAGAAGTTAAAAAGGACAGCCCGCACCGGGTCCCAGGGTTTGCGGTCTATATGTCGGGTCACCCGACTCACGTCCCGGCCACGGTGGTGCAGATCTACCGGCACTTCCATTGCCTGCACGAACACATCGTTTTCCTGTCAATCACGACCGCGGACATCCCCCATGTTCCCCTGTCCAACCGGATCAGGCTCCAGTCCATTGGCCCCAAGATCTACCGGGTGATCATCCAGTACGGTTTCATGGACCTTCCCGACCTTTCGATGCAATTGAAAAATAGCATCATCCTGGACCATGACACGGTCTTCGATCCCAATGCGGCTACTTTCTTCCTGGGAAGAGAACACATCATGGCCACCGAGAGAGAGGGCATGGCCATCTGGCGAGAGAAACTTTTTGCTCTGATGTCGAGGAACGCCCAGAACGCCACGTCCTACTTCCACCTTCCACGCGGAAGAGTGGTGGAGATCGGCTCCCTGATCGAACTATAGGCCGTCCACCATACGGAGCATGTCAGAATTTTTCCTACGGTGTGAAATTATTCTTTTATAAATATGAGCGGTGAGCTCGGCGGTAGAAATAGGCTTGTGAAGCACATCGGCGACTCCCATGCCGAGACAGTCAATCTTCAAAGTGAGGTCATGATCTCCGGTCAGGAAGAGCACCGGGAGGTCATGCTTTTTAGACTTGAGCTCCTGATACACCTGCGGCGCGCGCCACTTTCCCATGTAGTAGTCCATGACGATGGCGTCACTCGTATGGCCGTCCAGGTAACTGAGCGCGGCCACTGGATCAGTGAAGGTCCGCACCGTGAATTCTTCCTCCAGATTGAACCGCATGACGTCTAGTAGCTCCAGATCATCATCAATGACGACGACTTCAAAATTTTTTCGATCCATGTACACTCCTAGAATTTGTGCGGTCATTATTCTTCGCAATTTGCCATACGTAAAATGAAGGAATTCTTTAAGTGATAGTACAATTTATATTAATTTAAGAACGATTCAGTTTCGGTTCCGCTTCCCCTAGAGTAGAACTTCTCAATACTATGAAATCCCAAAATTCGCGCCTGACAATCATTGATGATGACCGCCGTTTCCTTGAGGTCTTGTCTCTCTCTCTGCGGGATGACTTCATCATCAACGCTTTTTATAATCACCGCAACGCTGTGGAGTTCATCAAGGCCCACGGGACGGACGCGGTCCTCCTAGACGTGCACCTGGATGACACAGATGGCTTCAGCGTCTGCCGCAAGATAAAGGCCGTGAGTCATGAGATTCCGGTCTTATTCTTTACCGGAGACGCGGACGTGGGCCTGATCGACCGGGGCTTCGAAGAAGGTGGCATCGATCTGTTGAGCAAGAACACTTCTTTTCAAGAACTGACCAGTCGCATCTCGAACCGGATCAAACACCATCCGAGCAAAAGTGTTAATCAACGCTTGCAGTGTGGAGACGTTGAGCTCGACCCGACGACTCACCTGACTTACCTCAAGGGTGCTGAGATCTCACTGACGCCGAAAGAATTCGATCTCCTCAAAGCGCTGATGGAACGTCCGGAGAAGGTCTTCTCGAAACGGGAGCTGCTGGCACTGCTGTGGAAGGACGTGGTCGTCGACGCCAATAACATCGACACTCACATCTTCCACCTGAGGCATAAGATTAAAGGCAGTGACATCAAGATCGAAAACCGCAAGGGGTTCGGCTACATCCTGAGACAAACATAACCGAAAGAATTCGCTAGAGTAAGATCGCAAAGTAGATCAGCCCGAATATAATCCGGTAAATCCCACAGATGATGAAGGTGCGGTGGTTGAGCCACTTGAGGAATACTTTTATGCTCAGGAACCCGAAGACGAAGGAAGAGAGAAGTCCCAAGGCGAGGTAGAGGATCTCCGTCTGGGATAAGACGTAGTTCACCTTCAGCAGCGAGTAGCCCGACGCAGACAGGATGGTCGGGATCGCCAGCAGGAATGAAAACTTCACCGCCTCTTCGCGGGAGGCGCCGAGGATCCGTCCTCCCAGGATGGTCGCTGCAGACCGGGAGACCCCGGGGATGAAGGCCAGGCACTGGAAGACTCCCAGCATGAAGTACTGCGGGTATTCGATCTGCCGTTTCTTCACATGCTGGGTGAGCTGCTCCAGGAAGAGCAGGATGATCCCGCCGACGATGAGGGCCGTGCACACCACGGTGGGTGTGAAGAGGTATTTCTTGACCGTGCTATGGAGCAGTAGTCCCAGTACACCCGTGGGAAAGAAGGCCACCGAGAGCTTCAGGAAATAGGTTTTATCTTTAAGCAGGTCTTTCCAATAAATGAGAATCACCGCTGCGATGGCGCCGGTCTGGATGACGATCTCAAAGAGTTTCAGGAATTCGTCGTTGGGGATCCCCAGCGCGTTTGAGGCGAGGATCAAGTGGCCGGTGGACGAGACGGGTAAAAATTCCGTGAGGCCCTCCACCAGGCCCAGCAGGAGTGATTCAAACAAAGTCATAAGCTGCGTCCTCAATTAAAATAAAGCTAGTCCATTCTAAACCGCAAATCACTCAGAGATAAGGCAAAAGTGGCACCACCCGCGATGTTTGAACACAAAATCCTGACACCACTCTGTGGGCCGCGGTAAGAAAGCAAATCCTGACACAACAAAGATTGACCATCGCCTGAGTTGTTCTTTACAGTTGAGCAAGAACCTCAACAAGTGAGAACAGATGAAATTTCTATTCCTGCTCCTGGCCCTGGCAGTTACCCTGAGTGCGCAGGCGCGCGGCCTGACGTTCATGCAGTATAATACGGAAAACTTCTTCGACACGGCCCACGACGAAGGCACCGAAGACTTCACCTACCTCCCACTGGAAACCAAGAATGCGATCCCAGGCTTCAAGGAGATCTGTGAGAAGCTCGGTTCAGAGTTCTACGTCAAAGAGTGCCTGACCCTCAACTGGGACTCATCGCACTTCGATAAAAAAATCGCCAACGTCTCGCAGGTGATCCGGGCCTTTGATGACAGCGGCAAAGGACCTGACATCCTGGTCCTGCAGGAAATTGAAAATAAAACTGTCTTGGCCCAGCTGGTGACAAAAGGTTTGCGGGGAATGGGATACGCTCATCAGGCCATCATCGAAGGAGATGATACCAGAGGGATTGATAACGCTGTGGTCTCACGGTATCCCATCATGGCCGCCAAGAGATACCCCATCATCTTCAACGGCAGCAAACTCGACACCCGTGGCATCCTGGAAGTCCAAATTAATGTGGAGGGACACAAGGTCGTCGTCTACAACAACCACTGGCCTAGCCAGAGCAATCCCACCGAGCAACGGATCGAATCCGCCCGACTCCTTTCCTCACTTGCCCAAAAGCAAAGTGGATCATTGATCATTGCCTTGGGGGATTTCAATACCATCGAAACAGACCTACCGTCCCCTTTCGGGTTCATGCCGGAATTCATCGATGCGGAGGCACAGGCCCGCCTGGTGCGGCCCGACCTTCACCCAGGAACCTATTTCTACCGTGGCAACTGGAACTCCCTGGACCATATCTTCATCTACAAAAAATCTGTGCTGAAGCCACTTTATGAAAAATTCCAAATCATCCACCGGCCATTCATGATGGTGCTCGACGCCCGCTCCGGGCAAATGATTCCCCGGCGTTTTAATTTTTCTACGGCAGAAGGTTTTTCCGACCACCTGCCGACGGCGATCGAACTCAGTTTTTAAGCTAAAAGTGGATGCAAAAATGTAGTTATTGATCCATACTCTCTCAAGTTATAAACTTAAGAGAGTAGCCTAATGCAAAATATCATGAAGTATTTCAAAGGATCCATTTTACTTTCTCTCATGGGAGGAGTTGCGGCCTTCTTCGTCGGTCAGTATTATACGGGAACCACCGCCGGGGCGCTCTCTGCCCTCTTCCTGACCACTGTCTTGTGTATCCTTGAGATCTCCCTCTCTTTTGATAACGCAGTTGTCAACGCGATCGTTTTAAAAAAGATGACTCCCCTTTGGCAGCACCGCTTCCTGACCTGGGGTATCCTTATCGCAGTTTTTGGAATGCGACTGGTGTTCCCTCTTGTCCTGGTGGGTGTCATGGCCCAGATCAATCCCATCGATGCCCTCACACTCGCTGCCACCAAGCCGGAAGAATACGCCAAGATCATGCTCTCCGCCCACGTGAGCATCGCCGCTTATGGTGGGGCTTTCTTGATGATGGTGGCCCTGAAGTACTTCTTCGAAGAAGGAAAAGAGGTCCACTGGATCAGTGCGATTGAAAAACCCATCAGTAAACTGGGAAGGATGGAAGCCGTGGAAATCGGTGTAACCCTGGTTTTCCTCTACGTGTTCTCCCTTTATCAACTGGAGCATGAGAAGATGAGTTTTCTCATCAGCGGTGTCTGGGGACTAGTGACCTACATCGCCGTCGACGGGGTCGGGGCATTCCTCCAGTCTCCCGATGAAACTCAACAACTCGATCTCAACAAGGCCAGCATGGGGATGTTCCTCTACCTGGAAGTCCTCGATGCATCCTTTTCTTTCGACGGTGTGGTGGGAGCTTTTGCCATCACCAGTAACCTCTTCATCATCATGATCGGCCTCGGGGTCGGGGCCATGTTCGTACGAAGCTTAACCATCATGCTGGTGGATGCCGGTACTCTCGCAGAGTACCGCTACCTGGAGCACGGAGCGTTCTATGCCATCGGTATCCTGGCGGTGATCATGTTCGCCAACACCGTGACCCATATCCCGGAAGTCTTCACTGGACTCATCGGTGCCCTCTTCATCGCCGGGTCACTCTGGTCCTCTATCCGGCACAACAAAAAGCACGGGGCTCAGGTACTGGGCCACTAGCCTTCAAAGGGTTAGGGCCAGCCTCGCTCTACAAAACTGACTGAACTTCTTTTTTCCTTTGAGGAAATGGGACTCTGCATACACTAGAGTTTCACCTCGCCAAAAAAGGAAAACCTAGAATGTTTAAACTCCTCCTGTGCCTTCTGATAAGTTCACCTCTCTACGCTCAAACATTGAAACCGAAAGCTCTTGTCTACGGTGGGCCCGGTGCCTGCCAAGAAGACTGTGTCACCGGTGCGGTTGAGTCCGCCAGGTTAGCTGGGTTCACTCCAGTCCTGGTCTACCCAGAAACATTCCAGGCTTCAGACCTTAAAGACGCCAAGGTTTGGATCCAGCCGGGCGGGAAGTCTTCTCAAGCGGCCAAGGCGATGGGGAGCACCATGCTCGGTCAGATCAAAGCTTTCGTCAAAAACGGCGGTGGGTACGTGGGTTATTGTGCCGGTGCCTTCCTCACCACAGCGAAGATCGGTACCACTGGCAACACCGGGCTAGGGATCGTTCCAGGTCGAACCATCCTATACAACGCGCGCGACTACATCACCATGGAAAACATGGAACTCAAAAACTCCGCCGGCGTCGTTTCAACCAAGCACATCTACTGGGAAGGTGGCCCGTACTTCACTTTCACCCCTGAAGAAAAGAAGTTCGTCTCCGTGCGCGGGACCTACGTGCGGACAGGACAGATCGGAGCGGTGAGAAGGAATTACTACCAGGGTAGAATTTTTGTCACTGGGGCCCATCCAGAGGCGCCGAAGTGGTGGCGGGATTCGATGAACCTGATCGACAGAGACGGGCTCGATTACGACGTCACCACGGACATGATCAAGTGGGCGGCCCGGCAGATCTAGTTGACTTCAAACGGGCCCACAGCTGTGGGCCCGTATCGTTACATCATAGGTTGTTGACTGGCTCACTGGTGGGCTGATCGTTGGGATCAATCATTTCTTCTCCCGGAGCTTCCCCTACTGGCCCGTCGTCACTTTCTCCCGGAGCTTCCCCGACCGTCCCTTCGTCACTTTCTTCAGGAACTTCGACCGGAGACTTCACCAGCGACTTCAATTTCAAAACTGGCTTGAGCAGACAGCCGCCGTTTCCTTGCAGCACCACCGACTTCAGCGCATCGAAGTCGATCACCATCTTATAGTCACTGCCCGCTTCCAGGGTAAGAGTTTTCTTCACCAGGATCTTGGTCCCGGACTGCTGCTGCGACGGCGTCTTCAGGTCGCACCTCGAATCATCCTGGCGGTACAAGTAGTTTTCGTCGTCGTTGAGCACCAGCCGGATTTGTTTAATACTGGTGTTGGCCGGCAGTGAGAGCTCCGTCACCGGAAGGAAGACCCCGTCCCGCAGGGTCAGCAGGTCGATGGAGCCGATCCTCTCTCCGAAGATCAGGTTCTTTTTCTTTCCGCCGTTTTCTACTAGCAGTTCGATGTACCGGATGCTCACGAAGACGTTTTTGATCTCATCATTGGGGGCGTCAACTAGGTTCACACTCAGGCGCACCGGAGCGAGGTTAGAGAGGGCCTGTGCCTCGGACACGGCAAGATCGGGACCCGCAAGATTGCACGATACCAGCAGCAGCAGAGACGCAAGTGTCACAGCTTGGAATTTCATAAAAACATCCTTTTTTTATGGCCTCAGGGGTGGGGTCATACTCAATTGATTTATCTTGAAGGAGAAGGGGTTGGAGGTGACGTTCAGCGGTTAACCACGATCTTTTTCTAAGTCCTATTATAAAACTCCCCCTAGAAGAAAATCATATTGGTGTGAATCCGAACAGATGAGAAGGATAAACAGGGTTGGTTTGACCTGGAAGTGACAAGTTTCAAAGGCGCTGACGCAGGTACTTGACTGAAATAATTACATTCTGCTCCGATGCCTCACCCATTTCCAAAGCGGATAGCAAATGTAACAGTTGTACTCAAAAGAGGTGTATATGAAATTCCTAGTCCGATTGATGCTTTGTTTTATGATCTCGTTTTCTCTGACTGAACTCCCCATCATGCAGGCCCACGCCGGGATGATCAACACTTCCCAGGCCATCGTTCACATGGACCGGGCACAGGGTGAGAAGAACGTTGTCGATTTCCTAAACCGCTCCGAGGTCAAAGCGCAGCTGGTAAAACTCGGTGTGAATTCACAAGAGGCGACCCGTAGGCTCGCTAGTCTTTCTGATTCGGAAGTGAAGAAACTCTCCGGTGACATCGAGAAGGCTACCCTCGGCGGTGACGTCGGCGGGATCCTCATCATCGTTTTGGTGGTGTTGTTGATCATCTACCTCGCTAAACGCATCTGATGAACCTGGTGGTCCTGATCCTGCTGGCACTGCTCGCAGCGAGCTGTGCCACCTCCACCCGTCAGACAGAAAATCTGCTTAAAGACCGGGGGTCCCTGCCTAAGGCCTTCCGGATCGAAGCTGTTCCTCTGATCGTGCAGACCAAAAACTACTGCGGCCCTGCCACCATGGCGATGGCGATGAATCACGCCGGAAGGACCGTCACCATGGAAGAATTAAGTTCTTCCATGGTGACTGAAAAAATGGAAGGCACCTTCCGAACGGACATGGTCTCCGCGGCCCGGCGTCAGGGGATGCTCACACTCCCGGTAAGAAATATCAGCTCCCTGCTTAAGGAAGTCTCAGCTGGTAACCCCGTCATCGTCTTCCAGAACCTGGGTCTAAGCTGGATGCCGAAGTGGCACTACGCTGTGGTCACCGGGTACGATGTCTCTGGACCGGATGTTTTGCTTCACTCGGGTGAAAAAAAGTACCATAAAACGGACATGCGCTTCTTCGAGCGGACCTGGAAGCTCGGTGACTACTGGGGTCTGTTGGTTCTCCCCCCTCATAAGCTCTCCACCACCGCCGCGGAGAGAGACCACGTGGACGCAGCTGTAGCGCTGGAGAACACCGGTATGAGCGAGGAAGCTCGAGTGGCCTACCTTGCCATCACCCAACGGTGGCCCGAGAGCCTTCCGACACTCATCGGTCTAGGCAATGTGTACTTTTCAAGAAAGCAGTTTGGTAAATCCGTCGACTACCTTGAGACTGCGACCCGGTATCATCCCAAGTCAGCGGTCGCGTGGCATAATCTTGCGACGGCCCTGGGATCACTGGGAAACCGGACAAAGGCCCGCAGCAGTTCTAGGGAGGCCTTAAGACTGGCCGACGAAGTGGTTAAGAAGGATTTTGAAAAGAGCCTCGCACCGTGGTTAGCGGGTGAGGAAAGCGCAACTCAGTAAGAAGAGAAGAGAGACCGAAACCATCCACCCTTTAAGTCTGCGGCGGGGTTCCGAAAGAAATTTTCCCTAACTCTCCGGCCCTAAAATCCTGAAGCACAAGTTTATACACCCGGTCCAGGTCCGGTAGACCTTTCTGTTTCAAGCAGCCACGGACGGTCGCGATCTTCACCAGAGCTTCATCGAGAGAGATCTCGAGGGAATCCAGTTTGTAGCGTGCCTTGAAAGCTTCCGACCGATCTTTTAAAAAAAGTTTCAACAAAAAGCAGGCGGGGTCTTCTTCACCGATGATCCCGTCGGGGATGGCGTTGATGGCACTCAGCCACAGCCGGTGTTCTTCGCTGTTAACTTCCGGAGGCATCACACCCGGAGTGTCCAGCAGTTCGAGGTCCTCATCCACCTTTACCCACAGCTGCACTTGAGTCTGGCCCGGCTTATCGGCGGTCTTGGTGGCATTCCGGTTGGCCAGTTGATTGATCAGCGTCGACTTACCGGTGTTCGGCAGACCGATGATCATGAATTTGAATTTCTTTTTGTGTTCCATGCTCTCGGGGTTACAAGCGCGGTGCCGCTCGAGGATGATCCTCCGGCATTCAGTGAGGATGAGCTTCATGGAAGATTTATCAAGGCAGTTCACGAACAGGTACGGCTCGCCATTTTTTTCAAACCACTCCCCCCACAGCTTGATGGACTCCGGGTCCGCCAGGTTGGCCTTGTTCAGTAAGATGAGCCGGTTCTTGCCGGCCAGGGTTTTATTAAGAGAATGGTTGCCGGAAACCAGGGGTACTCTGGCGTCCCGGATCTCGAGCACCAGGTCGACCAAGTGGAGCTTGGATTTGATCTCCCGCATGGCCTTGAGCATGTGCCCCGGGAACCAATTGAATGCGGCCTTCGGTTCGGCGTCGATGCCGAAGATTTTAAGATCGGCGGGCTTCGGTGCTGTTTTTGGTTTAGTTTTATTGAAGGTCATGAGGGACTATTAGCACTTAATTAAGAGTCCTTCTAGCAGGAAGTTGGCCCTGCGCGACCTGCAGCTGCCTGATATGTGAGATTTAGAGCCTATCCCAAAACCGCGACCTTCGTCGTTGCCCGCGCGGGCGGCCCCGTTCGTCGATCCTCCCTGCGTCGTGTAGGAACACGCCTCAGTCGTCACTCCTCGTCGCCTAGAATCTCATCGGTTTTGGGATAGGCTCTTAGTACATCCGCACCTGTGGTTGACCGGTTTCATCGATCCAGGCCCGGTACATGCCTTCGGAGCTGAAAGTGATAGCACGGCCTCCATCGGCGTCGATCGCGATGACACCGCCGTCACCACCCAGGGCCTTGAGTTTGGTGAGAACAACTTCGTCGGTGGCGGCCTGCAGGCCCAGGCCTTTGTATTCGACGAGTGCGCAGATGTCCCGGGCGACACTCAGGCGGATGAAATACTCCCCGTGCCCGGTGGCACTCACGGCGCACACTTTATTTTTTGCGTAGGTCCCGGCGCCGATGATGGGCGAGTCCCCCACTCGGCCGAATTTTTTAAAGGTCATTCCACCGGTGGAGGTCCCAGCGGCGAGGTTGCCCTTGGAATCCAGCGCCACGGCCCCGACGGTGCCGAAGCGGTTCGCCGGTGTCGCTCGCAGAGAGTTCATCCCGGATTTATCCTTGGCCTTCTCCACTTTTATCATCTCCTGAAGGATATCCCAGCGGGGCTTGGTCCAGAAGTATTTTGCTGGAACGAGTTCGATGTTCTGTTCTTTTGCAAACTTCTCCGCACCCTCACCCACCATCATCACATGGGGAGAGTTTTCCATCACGGCCCGTGCCAGGGTGATAGGGTTCTTGACGTGGTGGAGGCCCGCTACGGCGCCGGCCTCGAGCCCGCTGCCGCTCATGATGGACGCGTCTAGCTCGTTCTTCCCGTCGGCCGTGAAGACCGCACCCTTGCCGGCGTTGAAGAGCGGAGAATCCTCCAGGATGCGGATCGCACTCTCCACCGCGTCCAGCGAGCTGCCACCGCCCTGAAGAATTTTATGTCCACTTAAGAGCGCTTCCGTGAGCTTCTCCGTGTAGGCCTTTTCTTGCTCGGGGGTCTGGGATCCTTTCGGCGCCACACCCGCCCCGCCGTGGATCATGAAAGCGAATTTTGCTTTCGCGCTCAAGGGTGGATGTTTTTTTTCCGGTCGGGTGCTACAAGACATAAAACCAAGCAGTGCTAAAAGGGAAAAGATCTTCATCATGGGTTCGTTCCTTCGATGGGAAATCTTACCTGCAAAGAGCAGCCTCGCGGAAGAAGAAAAACCTTACCTTTCCTCATCAATCCCAATTGATTCCCTCATGTATTGAAGAAAAAATTTATACAGCCTTAAATTTGTTTTAAAAAAATACCCTTCATAATAATGAGCATATGAGCCAAAACGAAATTTACCTCCTCGGCACCGCAGTCCTTCTGATCCTCTGTGTGCTGGCAAGCCGTGCGACCGAACGTCTGGGCATTCCCACACTGGTGGTGTTCCTCGGGATCGGAGCGCTGGCGGGCAGTGAAGGCATCGGGCAGATCGAGTTCAACGACGCGTCCAAGGCCCAGTCTCTGGGTGTGCTCGCCCTTGCCTACATCCTCTTCTCCGGAGGCCTGGACACCAAATGGTCGGGTGTCAAACCAGTTTTGAAGGAAGGCCTGGCCCTGGCAACATTAGGAGTGTTGTTCACCTGTGGCCTGATCGGTGCCTTCGTTCATTTTGTCATAGGCCTTCCCTGGCTTGATAGCTTGCTCACCGGCGCCATCGTCTCCTCCACCGACGCCGGCGCCGTCTTCACGGTGCTGCGCTCGAGGAACATTCACTTGAAGAATAACCTCAGGCCCCTGCTGGAGTTCGAGAGCGGGTCCAACGACCCTATGGCCATCTTCCTCACCACCAGCATCCTGACCCTGATGCAGTCACCGTACTTAAGCTACACCGACATGATCCCCCACCTGTTCCTGGAGATGATCGTCGGTGGCCTCTTCGGCTTCTTCGCCGGCAAGGTCATCGTATGGATGTTCAACAAGGTGAAGCTCCAGATCGAGGGACTCTACACGGTGATGTCCATCGCCATCGTGATCTTCATCTACTCGGCGACGCAGGCACTCAAAGGCAACGGCTACCTCGCCGTCTACATCGCGGGAGTGGTCCTAGGGAATCACCAGTTCGTGTTCAAGAAGTCCCTGAGCCTCATGCACGACGGGATCTCCTGGCTGATGCAGAGTGCGATGTTCCTCACCCTCGGGCTGCTCATTTACCCGAGCCAGATCATCAGCGTCTCCGCCAGCGGACTCCTCATCGCCGTCTTCATGATCTTCATCGCCCGACCGGTGAGCGTGTACGTATCCTTGTTCTTCTCGAAGCTAGGCGTGCGGGAAAAAGGTCTCATCTCCTGGGTGGGCCTGCGGGGCTCGGTGCCAGTGGTGATGGCGACCTATCCCCTGGTGGCGGGTATCGACCGGGGAAGCCTGATCTTCAACCTGGTCTTCTTCGTGGTGCTGAGTTCGCTCATCGTCCAGGGAACTTCGGTTCCCTTCATCTCCCGGCTGCTGAAGGTGGATGACCCCGCGGCACTCCCGAAGAAAAATTATTCCTCGACTCCCGGCCACCTGCAGGACATCGTCACGGTAGAGGTGCCCGCCGGTTCGCCGGTGCTCAACCGCTCCCTGGTGGATGTGGGTATTTCTCACCAGAATGCACTGATCGTCGCTATTGAGAGAGATGGCCAGGTCATCATCCCCCGAGGGAGCACCGTCTTCGAGGCCCACGATAAGATCTCTGTAATGGCCGACGATGATTCCCTGGGTGACTTCGTCGAGTTGCTGTGGGTTTCTAAACAAGCACAGGTTGACAAGAAAATTCTATGAAACTGCCCGACTATATTGGTGTTAGTGTTCGTCCAAGTAACTCCTTATTATAAAAGCACACGAAGATATCCAGGTGATCTTTGAGGCGCTTTGGATCCTTAGTGGTGCACCAAGTTTTTCGAATCAGCCGGTTCACGTTCGCTCTCAGCAGGGCGCAGGTGTGGTTGACAATAAACAGTGGATCAAAGCCGACTTTCTTCAGTTCACCTTGTCCCGCTATACATCCACGCTCACTCTTGAAGGTGAGATGTTTTGCCCTGGGAAGGTAAGCTGAAATAAAGCTCGGATACCGTTGGTGCTCGTCAGACTTTACCACCACTTCCGGTGAGACAATCGGGGCGATCCTCTCGAAGAGTCTGGTGAGCCCAGCGTGGTGCTGATCTTCCCTTCTTCCATACTTTTTAACGGCGAACTTCGCTAGGTGCCCGAAGGCAGGGATCTGTGAGACCTCAAGAGCTAGGATAGTACGGCGGTGTTCATCCACCGCGATTGAAACGGTCAGAGGTTTGAGCTTGGAGTTCTCTTTAGTGATGAGGTCATCGAGCTGAATGTTGTGAATCCGTCCTTTGAGATGC
>DATLXA010000005.1:0-1612 GCA_035576105.1 Bacteriovoracaceae bacterium | reverse complement strand
GATGGCCTGGATGGGGATTTTTCCCGAGATCTTTTCTGCGAACTTCGCAAGGTCGATCACTTCGACGCCGGATCCAAGAAGAGAAAAGATCCGGTTATACAGGTCGACGTCTTTGGTCATCCTTCTTTCGATGGCCACCAGGGCAACCTCGGAGCCGATGGAGAGATCTTGGGCCTGTTCAGAATTACAGGTAGAAAAGATCTTGTACCCCAGGTGCGGCTTGTGGTTGATTTCTGAGTTCACGAGGTTGATGGTCTCTTGCGATCCGATGAGTAAGGTATTTCGTAGGCGGACATCCCGGGAGAAGAAATTGAAAAAAAACTGCCGCCAGCCGTAGAGCAGAGGAAGGGAGAGCATGGCCACCAGAAGGAGATTCGTCTTCGGCGTGATTGATCCAGAAGCGTAGTTTGAGAGGTAGATGACAATCACGGATACGAAAACAGAGAACACGGTAGACCGGAGAAGAGAAATGGTCAGGTTCGCCGGATTGTAGGTCTTGAGGGTATAGAGCCCTTCGATGAAGTAGTTCAATAGCCAGAAGGGAAAGATGAAGCTGAAGAGTTTGTAGTGACGGATGATGTAAAAGTGCGACGGCTCACCGGACTTTCGGAGGTAGATTACTACGGTCAGGCACAGGATCAATAGTAGTGTGTCTACCAGAATTAGGAGTAAGGTTTTGGATCGGTTAGACATGCCTTACACTTTTTTGGGATGGTTTGTAATGGGCTACGCTGATGGCGTAGAGGAAGAAAATCATGCTTGCGTTGTTGGCGTCGAAGGTAACCTCGAACTGGCTTGAGATCACGAAAGCAACTCCAAAGGGGATGACCAAGGCGCGTGTAAGCAGATCAGACTTGAAAACTTCTAAGGCCCAGCAAAGCACCCAGCCGATGAAGATCAGTAGTCCGATGATTCCCGTTCCGGAGCCGATCTCGAGGAAGAGGTTGTGCGAGTGCGCGTCGTTGTATTCTTTGAACTCCAGATCGTTTTCTTCCTTTATCCTCTTGAGCTGGCTGTGAAAGTTTGAAAGCCCCCAGCCTAGCACCGGTTTTTCTTTGATGGAGATCACTGCTGCTTTCCACTGACTCCGTCTCATTCCGTCCGAAGTGTTGTTCTTGTTCATTAGGAGTCGGGAGTCATGATTTCCGGAGCCGTAGAGGTAGAAGCCTCCTAAAGTGAGGACTGCGAGTAAGGAGAGTCCGCCGAAGAGTAATCCAAGTTTGGGTTTGTAGAAATACAGCACAAACGGGAATCCACACATGAAGCCCAAGAGCGCTCCTCGGGCATAGGTGAGATACATTCCGACGAACCCGACCACCAGGGCAGCGAGGGCAAGTCGAGGGTCTAACCAGTTGCGGGTTTTTTCTTTTTGGAGGATGGCACTGAGGATGACCAGCAAGATCATGCCGGAGCCGTAGCCGTACCTCATCGTATCCGTGAACGCTTTCACCCGACCCTCCGTCATGGAGAGGAAGTTATAAACCGCGTAGAGGCCAGCGGCGATGATGCTCACGAAGAAGACGTTCAGCAAGTTCCGTTTAACTTTGTCAGAAACCTGAGGCAGCCAGTGCCGGAAGACGAAGATCCCGGAGAATCCGAAGAGGAAGTATTT
>DATLXA010000004.1:0-8574 GCA_035576105.1 Bacteriovoracaceae bacterium | reverse complement strand
GAGAAACTTGATTCGCGCTCGATTCCACGATAAATTGGCAGCTAGTATTTGCTCTAACGAGTAAATATCCATTGAGTTGAGTCTCCTTTTTCTAAATTTGCAAGATTTTCAAAAGTAGATTTCAACTCAATGTTCTTCATTTTTCAAACACTAATTCTTTTTTGTCCTGTACTTAGAAGTCATCTAAGGAATTATGATGCAATTATTAAAACTGTTGAAGTTTGTCTGGCGACACCCGCTTAACAAGAATGCGAAGGGGAAAGCATTGATCCGCGTTGCCAAGTGGCAACTTGCATCGCGAATGCTTGCAGGGCCGATCGCACTGCCTTTTGTTGAAGGGGCTCAGCTATTTGCCATTCGCGGCATGACTGGGGCAACTGGTAACTGGTATTGTGGATTGCATGAAGTAATAGAGATGGGATTTGTGTTGCATTTACTCCGACAAAGCGACTTTTTTTTAGATGTCGGCGCAAATATTGGAAGTTATTCAATTTTGGCTGCAGCAGGTGTCGGTGCTCGGGTGACAGCAGTCGAACCGATACCAGAGACATTCGCTTATCTTGAGAAGAATGTGATATTGAACGGCTTTGCAGCCCGGGTACGTACATGCTGTATGGGACTTTCTGATGCGGCATCGACTGTCCGTTTCACGTCTACTCTTGACACCGTAAACCATGTAATGGCCGATGGCGAGGTGGGTTCAGGTGTAGATGTATCAGTGATGCGTTTAGACGATCTAGTTAGTGATGATGTCCCAGTATTGATTAAAATTGATGTCGAGGGGCATGAACGCGCTGTCCTATTGGGCGGCGAGAAAACGCTTGAAGATTCACGTCTGTTGGCCGTCATTATGGAAACCAATGGCAGTGGTGCGCGCTATGGCATCGCCGACGATGAGTTGGTTATTGTTATGAGCCGTCATGGCTTTCGGCCTTATGGGTATGACCCATTTAGACGGTGCCTTCTTGAATCAAATCCGACCGATGGAAATACAATTTTCATCAGGGATGAAGCCTTGGTAATCGCCCGGATAAATGCCGCTAAACGTTGTCAATTAATTAATGGAACTATTTGATTTGTTAGGAAATGTAAGGTCGAAATGAAACAGATATTGCAGAGTCTTAAAACCGGCAGCACCGAAGTTGCTGAAATTCCCTGTCCTGCTGTCCGGCGTGGCCAGCTTCTCATCCGCACCCGGCAGTCGCTGGTTTCCGCTGGTACCGAGCGCATGTTGGTTGAGTTCGGCAAGGCTAATCTGATCAACAAGGCCCGCCAGCAGCCGGACAAGGTGCGCATGGTGCTGGACAAGATCAAGACCGACGGGCTGATGCCAACGCTGGAAGCGGTGTTCAACAAGCTGGATCAGCCACTACCGCTCGGTTATTGCAATGTAGGCGAGGTGATGGAAGTCGGTAACGGTGCGACCGGTTTTTCGGTGGGCGACCGCATCGTTTCCAACGGTAAGCATGCCGAGGCGGTGTGTGTGCCGGTGAATCTGTGCGCCAAGGTACCGGAGGGGGTGTCGGATGAGGAGGCAGCCTTTACGGTGCTTGGCGCCATCGGTTTGCAGGGCATTCGCCTGGTGCAGCCTTCACTGGGTGAAGCCGTGGTGGTGACGGGACTGGGCTTGATCGGTTTGGTCACCGTGCAGTTGCTGCGTGCGCACGGCTGCCGGGTGCTAGGCATTGACTTCGATGCGGAGAAACTGGCCCTGGCCCGGCAGTTTGGTGCTGAGGTGGTGAATCTTTCGGCAGGGGAAGATCCGGTGGCTGCCGCGAATGCGTTTTCTCGCGGTCGTGGGGTGGATGCGGTCGTCATCACGGCTTCAACCAAGAGCAGTGAGCCGGTGCACCAGGCAGCGCTGATGTGCCGTAAGCGTGGACGCATTGTGCTGGTAGGAGTGACGGGGCTGGAACTCTCCCGCGCCGATTTTTTCGAGAAGGAGCTCACCTTTCAGGTGTCGTGCTCTTATGGGCCGGGTCGCTACGATTCGAGCTATGAAGAAAAGGGGCAGGACTATCCGGTGGGTTTCGTGCGCTGGACGGAGCAGCGTAATCTCGAGGCTGTGTTGGACATGATGGCGGACGGGCGGGTGGATATGAAACCGCTTATTTCACACCGCTTCAAGATTGATGAAGCAGAAAAAGCCTACGAGTTGGTCGGTGGGGCGGCACCTTCGCTGGGGATAATGCTGCAGTACCCGACGGTTGCGGAAAAGCCGGAGGCGGATTTGCGATGGAAGACGGTGGCTTTCCCACTCCCCCAGCCCCTCCGCCCGGAGGGGCTGGGAGATAAAGCGTCGGTTGCCTTCGTTGGTTCGGGCAACTACGCGACGGCGGTGTTGATTCCGGCCTTCAAGGAGGCTGGGGCGCGCTTGAAAGTGGTGGCATCCAGCGGCGGCGTCAGTGGGGTGCATGCCGGTCGCAAATATGGTTTCGATGAAACCACGACGCATACCGACAGCATCTTTGTCGACCCGGAAGTGAATGCGGTGGTGATCTCCACCCGGCACGATAGCCATGCGAATCTGGTTTGCCAGGCACTGGCGGCGGGCAAGCATGTGTTTGTGGAAAAGCCGCTGGCATTGACCTTGGATGAGTTGACAGAGATCGAGCGCTCCCAAGTCGAGGCCGTGGCGGCAGGGCACAAGCCCATCGTAATGGTGGGCTTCAACCGGCGCTTCGCGCCCCAGGTGCAGAAGATGAAGTCGTTGCTGGCTGGGGTGAAGGAGCCCAAGGCATTTGTGATGACGGTGAACGCCGGCGCGATTCCAGCGGATCATTGGACGCAGGATCTGGCTGTGGGGGGCGGACGCATCATCGGCGAGGCCTGCCACTTCATCGATTTGCTGCGCTACCTGGCTGGGATGGCGATTGTTGGTCACAGCAGCACGCGCATGGATGCGGCAAATATGGATACGGTGACGATTCAGTTGACCTTTGCCGATGGTTCGATTGGCACCGTTCATTATTTTGCCAACGGCAGCAAGGCTTTTCCCAAGGAGCGGTTGGAGGTGTTTGCCGCTGGCCGGGTGCTGCAACTGGACAACTTCCGCAAGTTAGTTGGCTTTGGTTGGCCCAAGTTCAAGAAATTGAATTTGTGGCGGCAGGACAAAGGGCAGAAGGCGTGCGCGGTAGCCTTTGTGAAGAGTGTTGAGCAGGGAGGGGTAGCTCCAATCTCGTTTGAGGATGTGGAGGAGGTGGCTCGGGTGGCAATTGAGGTGGCGGAATCACTGCGCCGAAGAAATACATGAGTTCGCCACTGATAGACATCATCGCGGGCGCGCGCCCCAACTTCATGAAAATTGCACCCATCATTCGGGCGATACAGTCGCAGCAGCAATTGGGTAGCTGTCTCAAATTTCGGCTGGTCCACACCGGGCAGCACTATGATGACCGCATGTCGGGAGATTTTTTTGCTCAACTTGGGATTCCGGTGCCGGATGTGAATCTGGAAGTCGGTTCGGGCACTCAGGCTGAACAGACGGCGGCGATCATGATCCGCTATGAGAAGTTGCTGCTCGATCAACGCAGCGATCTCTGCCTGGTGGTGGGCGATGTCACCTCTACCATGGCCTGTTCTATCGCGGCTCAGAAGCTGGGCGTGCCGGTGGCGCATGTGGAAGGCGGAATTCGTTCCGGCGACTGGTCTATGCCCGAGGAAATCAACCGAATGGTAACGGATGCCATCACAAATTATTTTTTTACAACCAGCGAGGTCGCCAACCAGAACCTGCGACGCTCGAGTGTGCCGGCCGAGCGGATTTATTTTGTCGGCAACACCATGATTGATACGCTGCTCACGCACATAGATCAACTGCGCACGCCTGTGTTCTGGAACGAGTTGGGGCTGGAAGCGGGTCAGTATTTTGTTCTGACCCTGCATCGGCCGGCTAATGTGGATGCAACCGCTCCCTTTAAAAGCCTGCTTGCGGCGATTGGTGAGGGTACCTGTGGGCTGCCGGTGATCTTTCCGGTGCACCCGCGTTCGGCTAAGACCCTGCAAGCACTTGAGTGGTTGCCAGAAAATCTGCACCTG
Organism: Bacteriovoracaceae bacterium; assembly: GCA_035576105.1. Taxonomy (GTDB): domain Bacteria; phylum Bdellovibrionota; class Bacteriovoracia; order Bacteriovoracales; family Bacteriovoracaceae; genus Peredibacter. Next base: position 4,536 of record DATLXA010000004.1, on the reverse strand, counting down.
GTCGAACCCCAGCCTTATCTGGAGTTCAACTATCTCGTCAAACACGCTAAAGCCGTGATTACCGACTCTGGTGGAATCACAGAGGAAGCTACAGTAATGGGTGTGCCGTGCATGACCTTGCGCGACACCACTGAGCGGCCTGAGACCGTGACGATAGGCACGAACGAGTTGATTGGTACGGATCCATCAAAGCTGAAGCCTGCCTTGGATAGGCTGTTTGCGGGACAATGGAAATCGGGTGGTATTCCAGAGAAGTGGGATGGCAAGACGGGGAAGCGTATTGTCGAGATTCTGGATCGTATTCTTTGCGGCGTCCGGTAATGACGCGATATTTTATGAAGTGGCTCCATACGGTGCGGCATTTGCGGCCTGTTCAGATTTACGGCCGCATTTGGTTCAAGCTATACCGTCCATCAATTGATCTGTCTCCGGCAGCGGCTGTTCGTCCCATTTTCGGGGCGTTGACTGTACCGGCCCAGCGCAAATCATCTCTGCTGTATCCCTGGGTGTTCCGCTTTCTAAACGAGGAGCACGCGCTTGTTGAACCTGGTGACTGGGATAATTCCAGCGTAGGCAAACTCTGGTGCTACAACTTGCATTATTTTGATGATTTAAATGCCAAGGGCGCGGCAGCCCGTAGTGACTGGCACCGGGCGCTGATTGGACGCTGGTTGTTAGAGAATTCACCAGGTCAGGGAACAGGTTGGGAGCCCTACCCTACTTCACTGCGCATCGTGAACTGGATCAAATGGGCTCTGGCAGGCAACCACCTCGAGCCGGAATGGCTGCACAGCCTGGCGGTGCAGGTGCGGTGGCTCACCAAGCGGCTGGAAGTGCACCTCCTCGGCAATCACCTCTTTTCCAACGCTAAGGCTTTGGTTTTCGCGGGGCTCTTTTTTGAGGGGCCGGAGGCTGCGGTTTGGCTGGAGAAAGGTATGGCGATTCTAGCGCGGGAGGTGCCGGAGCAGATACTTCCTGACGGTGGTCATTGCGAACGCAGCCCGATGTACCATGCTCTGGCCGTGGAGGACATGCTGGACCTGATCAACCTGGCGGCGACCTCTCCAGGGGGGGTGCCCGAGCGCTGGCGTGGCTTCGCTGCCTCCTGGCCGGAAACGGTCGGCCGCATGCGCATCTGGCTTGCGGCGATGTGTCACCCGGACGGAGAAATATCTTTCTTCAATGACGCTGCCATCGGTATCGCGCCTTCTCCGACGGCACTGGAAACCTATGCTGGGAGGCTACTCCTGCCGCCTGTGCCTGCGCCACGGGATGGGGCGACCCATTTTGCCGACAGCGGTTACATCCGGGTGCAACGGGGTGAGATGGTGGCGCTGCTTGATGTCGCTCCTGTAGGGACGGATTATCTGCCAGGCCATGCCCATGCCGATACTCTCTCATTTGAGCTTTCTCTGTTCGGGCGGCGGGTGCTGGTGAATTCGGGCACTTCCCGCTATGGTGTCGGGTCGGAGAGGTTGCGACAGCGGGGTACGGCTGCGCACAATACGGTCATGATTGATGGTCAGGATTCATCTGAAGTGTGGGGCGGCTTCCGCGTAGCCCGGCGGGCAAGTCCTTTTGGCTTGCGTGTCGAGGAGGACGGAAACGGGATGCGGGTTGTCTGCTCCCACGATGGCTACGCACGCCTTGCTGGAAGACCAATGCACAGGCGGGAGTGGCGTTTCTCTGACGGCGCACTGGAAATAGTCGATGTCATTGAAGGTGAGTTTCGCGAGGCGGTGAGCCATCTGTTTTTTTCTCCCGGCATGGAGGTGTCTGAGGAGAATTCTACCGAGACTGGCCATGCCGGTTTCAGTGATGGGCGCAGTATCGCCTGGCGGGTCGAAGGCTCTGCGGCACGCGTCGTGCCAGCCACCTATCATGCCGAGTTTGGCGCTGTCGAGCCGAATCGCTGTTTGGAAATGCGATTCGCAGGGCCACGCTGCACAATCCGTTTGAGATGGGACTGAAATGCATATTCTGTTTCTCACCGACAATTTTCCGCCGGAGGTGAATGCCCCGGCGAGCCGCACTTTTGAGCATTGCAGGGAGTGGGTAAAGGCTGGGCATCGGGTGACGGTGGTCACCTGCGCCCCGAATTTCCCCAAGGGGGCGGTTTATCCCGGCTATTGCAACAGGCTTTGGCAGAGTGAAACCATGGAGGGCATTCGGGTGATCCGGGTGTGGTCCTATATCACTGCAAACCAGGGCTTCGTCAAACGCATCCTCGATTACCAAAGCTTCATGGTCATGGCGATCCTGGCGAGTCCCTTTGTGCGTGGCGTGGACTTGGTAATTGGCACTTCGCCCCAGCTCTTCACGACCTGTGCTGCCTACGCTGTTAGCCGGCTCAAGCGTATTCCATTCGTGTTCGAATTGCGTGACCTGTGGCCCGAGTCGATCAAGGCGGTGGGGGCGATGCAAAATCCCTTGGCAATCCGCCTTCTGGAGAAGCTTGAGCTGTTTCTTTACCACAAGGCGGCACTCATTATTTCCGTAACCCATTCCTTCCGCCGCAACCTGACGGGGCGGGGGATCAATCCGGGGAAGATCGAGGTGGTCACCAACGGCGTGGATATCTCTCGCTTTCGTCCCCAGTCTAAGGATGCCGAACTGGTGGCACGGATGGGACTGGAAGGTAAGTTTGTCGCCGGCTACATCGGTACACACGGGTTGGCCCACGGGCTGGAGACTATCCTCGAAGCGGCCGACCACCTACGCCGGCAGCCCGGGGGTGATGTCTTCCGTTTCATTCTCCTGGGTGATGGGGCGCGCAAGCTGGCGCTCATGGAACAAGCTCAGGAGATGGGGCTGGATAATGTGGTCTTCATCGATTCAGTGCCGAAAGAAGAAGTCGTGAGGTACTGGTCTATATTGGATGTCTCCATCATTCACCTGAAAAAAACGGACGTCTTTACGACGGTGATTCCTTCCAAGCTTTTCGAGTGCATGGGTATGGGTATTCCCGTACTTCACGGAGTAACGATGGAGTCGGCAGAGATTGTCGAGAATGAAGGTGTGGGGCTAGTGTTCGAGCCTGAGAACGCTGAGCATCTGTGCGAACATTTGCGCACGTTGCATGGCAATCAAGTATTGTATGAAAAATTGCGGAAGGGTTGCCTGAATGCTGCCCGTAATTACGATCGCGCGGCGCTGGCAAGGGTGATGCTTGGGGAGCTTGAGGAAACGGCAGCTCGTCAATCCAATTAAGTCGCTGTGCCAAAACTGAAAAATGGGAGAAGAGTGAAAGTAGTCAATGTCGGCGGCGCGCGACCTGATAAAATATAATTATGCAAAATAACACATAAGCCCTTAAGCACATCAACAAAAATAGGTTAGACCGTCATCTGGCTGAAAGCTATTTTGTATTCTGTGCCAATGTTATTAAAGATGTTTTTTATCTTCTTCTTATATTTGGCAAATGAGCCGTAATCACTTGGTCGGAGCCATTCATATTTAGCTTTTCGCCAAAAGGTTTCCGCTAAATTCAAATGCGGCGAATACTTCGGCAAAAAGAATATGTATAAATCCTGTTTCATCCACTTTTCCATCTGCTCGATAAACTTCCGTGACCGATGCGTCGGCGCATTATCCAAAACCAGGACGGTCGGTTTATCCACATAGCGGCAGAAATCGGCAATTACCTTGATTAAAAACTCCGAATTGATGTTCGCTTTACTTTCATAAGTGACACAAAAGTTGTCAGGGCGAAAGACACCAAACAGATTGACCTTTTTGTCGCGCTGCGGAAATATCTCAATCCGCTCACCCTTCTTTGACCAACCATAAGGCAGTTTCGGGTTCATTGAAAACGCACTCTCATCACCAAAATATAAATCGATCCGCCCGCCCAGGTAGAGCCGCCATAAACTGCTTAACTGCTTTTCTTTTTCTTCTCTTTCAGTTGCCAACTGCCGCCACTTGAGCGAAGTCCGAGCGCGGCAGAACCGATACTCGTTTTTTTTAAGAACCGGCGCAATGTCTCCGGGTGCATCGCTAAATCCAAATCTTCTTCGAGTTTGACAATCACCGTTTTGACCGAGTTCGGATGTTTCGCTATTTCAGACTTCACCTTTTGCAGATGAGCCGGATTCTGTGAACTTAAAATCGGCGGTCGCCCGCGCCCCGCTCGTGTCTGCAAACCGTTGATACCTTCTTTCAAATAACGAGCGAGCCAATTATTGACCGCCATCTCGCAACAACTCAACACTTCGGCGACCTCCAGAGAAGTGCGCTTTTCGCTTTTCCATAAAACCATCTGACAACGCACTCGATAGGTGTGGCTTTTGCCGTTACGATAGCCTTTCTCAAGTTCCGCACGTCGTTCTTCAGTTAATTCGATTACTTTTGTTTTACCCATTTCAACAAATAGTCTAACCTGTTTCTATTGAAGTGCTTAGAGGGTGTCTGAAAAGTCATTTTCATTGCTTTTCGACACCTCTTGTCAACCTTTTCAGCATCAATCGACTCATTGCCGCGTAAATAAAAGATTCGCTCGTTTGTGTCAGAAATTCATAATCCTTGCTCATCCTCCGA
>DATLXA010000003.1:0-41381 GCA_035576105.1 Bacteriovoracaceae bacterium | reverse complement strand
GTAATAGTAAGTACAAGGTCCGTGTTTGCAAGTCCACGATCGCATTCATAAACAGTTGCTTGAACCGATAACGAACATAAGCTAAAAACTATTAAAGCTGTCTTAGTCATAAAATCTCCCCTTTAAAATTTTTCGATTTATTTAATCTATTAGGATGTTTGTAAGTATATTTGAAAAAAATACTCAATTATTTTTGGAATTCAAAGCAATGGTTTAAACCCGCTAAGCGAGTCATTTTCTTTAATGTTAAATGAGTCTTAATCGTTGAATTTAAGGCTGACCTTGCCATTCTTAAATCCCTTTTTCGGCCAGGTTATTGATGCTCATCATGAAGGTTGCAGGCTTCATGAACTGAAACGCATAATAGCTTGTTTAGAATGGCGAGGATTATTCATGGGCGAAAAGTCTTTCTTAGGACTTACTTTTCCTTCGGAAGGAAGCCGGCGAACTGTTCAAATGAGCTGATCCGTTCCTGCCCCCTAGCGTCTTCGACTTGGTTGACCTCCGTGCACCCATGATGAGAGTTGGCGCGGAAATCAGGTTCGTTTCCGGCCACCAAAATGCCGAGGACAACCCCGGTTTGCGCGTTGAAGACCGGAGACCCCGAGCTAATCTTGAAGGCGTCCACGTTGGCCATGAAGGTTTTCCCTTTCACCGTCAAGACTTGTGCCCCATCGGTGATTTTCTGAGGGAGGCCCGAGGGATGACCGATCATCACTAGAGGTTCCCCAGGTCTCGGTGCTTGGGCCGAGAGGGTCACGGGCACTGCCCCGAGAACTGGCCGATCAAGTTTGATGAGGGCGTAGTCCTGCCCATCACCCTTGCCGAAACGTTGTCTAATAATTTTCTTGCAGTTGTAAATGTCCTTGGTTGAAACACTCACGTCCGTTTGAGACGCGCGCTCGAGCTTCAGATTAAAGACCCAGGCCGCTTGATCACACTCCCAGATGCTTTGAATGCAGTGACCAGCTGTGGCGATGACGTCTTTGGCAACCAGGAAACCCGAGCAGCTGGCCACTTGGGTCTGCTTAGCAAAGCGTTCCTTCTCGCATAGGCCATAGCGCTGCCCGTAGGAAATTCCGTCGAAGGTCGCTACTCCGTTGCGTGCCCGAATACCCATTTTTATGACCATAGCCGCACTACTCTTGGAGAGTTTCTGATAGAGGGCCGACGGCGAGGCGAAGGTCTCGATCCGATTATCTCTTCCATAAATAATCGCTGCGGTAGCATAGGGTAAACCGAAGAGAAAGATGAGTAGGCAGGTGAGTTTCATGATTTCTCCGAAGATCGAATTTTATAATGAAATTATAGGTAACCTTAGCAATGTGTCAATCGAGGATCCCGGACCGAATAAATTCTAGTCTATGCCCACTAGCTCAGCGTCCGATTTGGCTTTTAAACTGGCAAAACTAGAAAAATTTTTAAGCTAGTTATTTTCATCTTCTGATCCAGATCCTATGCCTATTTTGTGAGAATACGAACTGATTTATCCAAGATTATTTTTTCAAGTGTACTGACTTTTCACTTGTGGCCAAGAAGGAATTAATGCGTATTCAGATTGAATTGAACGTAAGGTCAAGACCCCTCTCTCCCCCGATGGACTTCTCTGCAAGTTGCGAAAAATTCGATGGTCCGCAGGTCATCCGATTGGTGTAGGAACAATTAGACATTCTTAATCCCAAGCCTTGAGACGCTAGGTCCAAGGCAGTAGCCTCGTCCCGTCGCTCGGATTCTCTGAAGGAGGAGCGATTTTCCTCAAAAGTTTATTCTTCGCTCAGATCCTGATCCTGGCCGTGACTGCCATTATGAAGAGTGCATAGTAGAAGGCCGGCACTTTTATTTTACCGGCCTGGGAGAACACGCGCTTACGGGTAGAATTTCTTGAATTTACAAATAAGACTGATTTTCAGGACGTTAGAGACAACGGGAGTCCTGTAATTGTTGCTAGTATATTCATCTCTCATCTTTAATATCATGAGACCGTCTTTTTGATTTTTAAACGGTTCAAAATTTAGCAGCATCTCAGCAATGGTGATTTCCAGTGCGTAGGGCTCAAGATGGTCTTTGGTCACAGTAATTCCAAAAGGAAGTTCCTTGTAGGTTTGGAGATTTGCTCTTTTAAAGGTCTCACCGTAAGCCACAAGGACAGGGTGCTCTTTAAAAACTACGGCAACCTGTTGAGAGCCGTAGGGGTGGGCCAGCTCAACTGTGATTTTGGAATCTGAAGATTTACAAGTATAGGTATCGTAGCGGGAGCTGGCGAGGTCAACAGAAAGATCGCTCAACGAATCAGATGAAAATACTGAGAAAGATGCAAGTAAAAATGCAGTAGATAACAAAGTACGCATAAAAACTCCTTTAAAGTTTGATTACATCGAATGATTTAATCCATGCATATTTAGATGAAAAGAACTCTGGATGGAAGTATTTAGGTAATATTTACAATATAAACTGCTTTCGAATGGTGGGTTCTTCATAAGTAGTGAGTATAATGATCGTTATTATGACGTACCTGTTTGTGCAGAGTACATGGGCAAATTCAGCTGGGAACATTAGGGTTACTATTAGTTTTTGAAAGCCTTACCATGAGTTTTAACTGTATCGAACCTTGTGGGAAGGCTGTCTATCTAGTATAGCTAGTTCTAAAGCTCTGATCAACGATCTGGCTTTTGAACATTAAGACATAGAATTTGTGATGGCTGGTAGAAATGATGGCCATTTCTACCTTAGATCTTTTGATGATAGCATTTAAAACAATTGAAATGAGTGACCTTGTTCTCATTGAGGCATCAGAGAAGGGAATGGGGGTTGGTATTGAAGCAAGGTTATGCCTTTGCTAAAAATTCCTGTCGTAACTATAGCTAAGTTTGGCTCTGATCTATCTGTAATTTTAAAAAGTCTTTCAACAAAGACCCAGATTTATAGCTGGATTAACGAAATCATTATTTAATCTAATCCTCTAATCAACATATAAGTTCCATACGAAATTACTCGCATGGAACCTATGGGCAGAATTAGGAGATAGCTTCTAATACATGGAGCATCTAACATTGACTGGATGGTACTGATAAAAACTAGGAGCCATAAGGACACCTGAGAAATAGGGCCCATCGGCTACCTTTTTTACCTCGAAGTCATATAGTGAAGTGCTGATCAAGTAGTTTTCTTCCGTTTCATTAACTTCCCCTTCTTCATTATAATCAAACACAACTTCAGTTAGGTTTGGTTTACGTACGGCTCTCACTGTCAGAAGATTTTCATGATCTTTTACCATTAAGTGAACGTAGATGACGGTTTCCTTTTCCTCACCCACACAAATCATTTTTGTACCGGTTGCTGAGTGGGCAAAACCTCCCGCTGTGATTAAAGCTAACCCGACGAGTAACTTATTCATACTTTCTCCTTTATTATTGACTCTACTTATGTAGAGGCTTTCCGATTTGCGACTTATGCAGTCTGGGTCTAATAAATATTGTGGGAGAAGGTCACAGTCAACTCTAAAGCACACCTTCGATAATAAGTTGAACTCAATTGAGTTCTTTCAATTGAAGATGAGTTGAAAAGTTTGGGAACTTCATTTCCTTTTTATCGCAACCATGCTCTAAGTTAGAAATTCAAGTATTTGGTATTGAAACTGAAAAAGCTAGAGTCATGTAATGAAGAGATCACGTTGTGCTATTTATTAGGTCGGCATTGGCCTTGGTATGACATTAAACATCTTTTTAGAGGTAAATTTGACATTCCAAGGCTACGCTAGGTTTTTACTTTGCAGCAGCTTTATCTTTTCTATTTCTTTTCTATGGTTTTTTTTCATTTGAAAATAAAGAACTCCCCTTATCTGAGAGTTCTTTAATGAGCAAGTCCCTAGCATCATCGAGGTATTTCTTATCCTGGACTCCTGATGGTGTTTTCAGCAACGGCTCTCCCCAGTAGTCCTGAGTTTTCAGAAGGTCCAGAATATTAGCAGGGCTCACGGAATACTTCAGAATGGAAATTAAGGAACTGCTGTCTATGGACACCTGATTCTTCAGATTTCTTTCAGTATCTTCATGATAGAGCTTGAACAAGTAGGCGTGTAGGGCGGCCTGGAGATGTCCATCGGCTCCGCGCTCTTTGTCTGCAAAAGCAAGTAGTGAGCTCCAGAGTTTCACCTCCGACGCATTCTTAAATGTTGGCATGTTTCTCATATGAGCGACGTCGTGGTCCATAAACTCGACTGCATCCATGTCTCTGCCATCTACATGAATAGTCTGCGTGACCACTCCTATGGGCCCGATGTTCGCGGTTGCCATCCGATTCAAGTCCCTTAGAGTCAAGTCGACGTCGGTTGGCCAGGGGAGGATTCCGTCTTTGAAGGCTTCTGTGATCCTCTTCACACTGTCTGGACTTATGGGCATCTCCCTTTGCTCGGTCCAGTAGTTCAGGATGACTGAAGTGGGCACTTTTACATCTTGGGAAAGAAGCCGTTCGATGGTTGCCGACAGGTGCCCCACCTCGTATAGTATCAACCAGGCGCTGCCCAGGGTGGGGCGTTCAGCTTTCAGCAATTTGTCCAATTCGGCTCCTTGGAGAGAGACCTTGTCAATGAATTCTTGGAGCAGTTTCGAGGTCGCCGGATCTAGGCCTGTCTTTTGAAGCTTTCGAAGACCATCGAGAGCGGCCAAGTTTTTATCCATAGCCCGACGAACAGGCCCAAGGAAATGCGTCAGGTCTTCTCTTGAAAGAATCTTGTTCTGCCAGTCTTGGGCTTGTATGCCTTTGGCACCAAGGAGATCTGAGAAATGGGCCTTGATTGTCCTCACCTCTGTGGTCCAGGAAGTAGGAGATATCTCCGTGGCCGTTCCCGCAATCCCGGACCTTATCAAAATGTTGGCGGAAGCTTTGGTCCAGCCCCGTTTCATCAGCGCCTTCTGCCTCCCCCGGATCTCACTAAAGGTCAGTTGAAACACTTTTTTCTGGGGTGCTACCTTATGGGCTTCAACGATCCCGAGCATGAGCTCCTCATCGGAAACAACTATGCCCTGATTCCCCTTAGTTTTCTTCTTGCCGAGAGCAAGTTTTTGCTCATCGTTTAAAGCTGCGTTAGCATAGACCTCGTCCGCGTTATAGAGCTGTTTGACCTTTGGAAATTTGAGGGCGGAACCATTCACACCTTTCTTTGGATCAGCGATGAGCTTTCCTTTGAGCTGGTCTGAAGACTTTCTCATGTCGCTCAGGAGTGCTGAGGAGATAGCGTGGTAGTCCTCACCCGCATCCAGGTAAAGTTTCTGGATAGCGGCGTCGATCTCTTCTTTGGATTTTCCCTGTGCCTGCATGGCCTTGATCTGTTCAACCCGAGGTTGATACTTTATGGCCTTCGCCTGGTACGGGGATGATGTAATGGTTGGTGTTGTGAAGACGGCGCTGTTTCGCAGAAGCCGCATCTGATTATTGAGTTCAAGCGAGAACGCCTGGGTCTGCGGAGTCCGCAGCTGCTGCATGGAGATCCGGAACTGTCCTCCGGCCGCTCCACCAATGGCGCCAGCGAAGAATGTCTGGATATCAGCGTCCGAGATGGTGAGAATCTCTCGCTTTGAATCGTAGGTCAGCTTGGCGACGAAGTCGTTGACCTTTTTCTCAGTCAACTCCTGTTTTCCTTCCACCAGTGAACCTCTAAGAATCTCTCTAGCCCAGATCCGTTTGGTCACCGCAAGTGCGACGTCGTCTCCGGCAACTTTCTTGGCCTGAAGAAAGATGTTACCCAGGTATTTCTGGTAGAAGCCAAGCTTCTGAGTCGCAGTGAGCGGCTTGATGAATCTCCCGACAGGAATGGCGTCTGTGGTACCGATCAGCGCTCCCACGAAGGCAGCAATCTTTCTTTGATCTTTCGTTGCGTTCATCGCGACCGCTTCATCGTACTGGCCAGTGCCCCCCTGAGCAGCACCCAGCAGAAGCGGGACCGCTGTCCCACCGGTCAGAGCTCCGGCCGCGATGGTAACCCCTAGCTGGCTGAGTGCCTGCGGAACGACCGTGACCATGAACTCACCATCGAAGTCTCTATTGGCCGGTTTGAGCTGTTCGACGTAGTTGATGACGGATGTACCGAACTGGTAGAAGTTTCCTTCCTGAGCGTTCTCAAGTCGGATCTTCTGACTAACATTAAAAACGTCTAGAGGACTGAAGACAAGGTTGGTTTCAGGTATGAATTCACGTGCCACGTCCACAGCTTTGATGACCGAGGCGAAGGCTCCCGGCACTCCCTTGGCGAGGTTCAGGGCCCCTTCAAGAGGCCGTGCTAGTGGCCGGTACTTGTACTTGATCTCCACTTCCGCTAAGTGCTTCTCCCATTCTTTGAAGGAGCCGAACTGGCCGATGATCTTATCAACTTCCAGTCGCACACTTTTTTCGTCGAGAGTCCCGACATCCATCTTCTGCATCTGCGCCCGGACGGATGGTAGGTCGTCCATCGCCATCACCGAACGCATGTTCGCTTCCCAGTCCTTGCGGACCTTCTCCTTGTACTTGTTGATCAGGGCCTCTTCCTGGGTATACTCTTTATTAAAGTCTTCTTCCGAGATGAAGCCGAATTCTTTCTCCGCTAGGAGCTTAGCCAGCGTTGCGGGCCTATCTTTGAGGTGAGTCTGTATGGAGTTTTTAAACAGCTGGCCCTTTACATAGGCTTCTTTGTAGCGTGGATGACTAACGTTCTTCGCCTCTGCGATCTGCTCTTCTGAGAACCCCTTGGCAAGAAGCTCCTGCTCGATGGAGGCGATGTCGTGACCTTTTTTCACGAGGTCAATCAGCAGCGTCTCCCGGGCGCTGTGTAACTGAGAGGAGTAGCCCTTGATCTGCTCGATGTCTGCGGGGGTGAGGTCTGTGAAGTTATTAACGCCTTTATAGCTCATCTCCAGCTGGGAGTCTGAGAGGCTTTTGTTTGATTTCAGATCGCGGAACCCAACTTTATCAAAGTACATGACGACGTCAGAGTAATTCAGCCCTTCGGTGTTGCGCAGATTGGTCGCTATGTCGGCGGTGATCCAGTATCTGGCACTCACGAAGCTCGGCTTTCCACCGGAAGATCGGATACGGATCGCTTTACCCTTCTCCTGTGGAATTTCTTGCACCTCCATGGTCTTCGCGGCGTTTTTTCCAACAACACTCGGAACCGATTTCGTTGGAGTAGCTTGGGAACTCGCCACTTTGGAATTGAGATTTTTGCTTCCGATCAAACTTAAGAAGTTGAGCTCTCGTACGGAGAAGGGCTCGAAGTCGATCTTCAAGTACCGGACTCTTCTTTCGATCGTATCTGAGAGCCCGAAGTGGTTTAAAAAATCCAGATATCCCCGCTCGACCGCAGGGTCTGCAAACGCATTACCTTTGGGATTCGGCGTCTTCACCTTCAGCCAGTCGAACTCTTTGGTAAGCCGCAGGTCGATCTTCTCACTCTTCACACTGATCTTGTCCCCAACTTTGGTAACAAAACTTGTTTCCACTCCTCCGTCGATACGGGTCGCTCCATCCGGGAGTTCCACCGAAGATAGCTCACCCGAACCCTCCACGATCTGGACTTCCGGCTGACAGTCACTGAGGATATCAAACTCTTCTTTTTTTGTATCATTGATTTTCAACAAGATCGAAAAGACTTCTTCGAAGCCTACTTCCTGGCAAGACATAGAGACTTTGGATATCACCGGGTGCTTGAGAACCTCAAACTCCTTTCCACTGTTATTGCTCTTCACCAGGTAGCTAGCTTCTGCGGTAGAAATACGTAACCGCTTCCCTTCGAAGTTTAGTCCTACCTGGTACGGGATCTTGTTTTGGAGGTAACCATACCGTAGGCCAACGTTATAGGATTTTTCTGCGTCTCGTGGTGAGAAGAATTCTCTCGGACCCGTGAAGGATTCCTGGCTTATTCCGGGTTGCAGATCGAAGCTCACTTTGCATTTGTCAAACTTCAATTCTTCAGACCAAGTTATGGAAGAATGAAACAGGGAAAGGAATAGAATTAAAGATTTATTCATGGATGTTAAATCGGTTAAACAACTAAGAACATTAAGAATAATTTTATTCCGGAGCAATTCTATCTCCCCTTAAATCCAAGGCGAATTGTGTCCTCCCATGTAACCTAAGCTCCTAATGTTATTAAATCTAAGCAGGAGTTTTATCAAATGGGAGGCATCTTTATGTCTAAGGAAGAGCAGATAAAATTCTCAATCGTTTCCGACTTTATCAATCGGAAGATGTTCGTTCAGAGGCTGCCCTGCTACTGGCGCTACGGAGCGAACAATCCTAGAAATCACGAGAAGTATTAATCGTGGTGGAATAATTAGAATTAATCATGGCAAAATTGATTCTCCCTGGTTAGCATTTTAGTTCCGGCGCGGAATATAAATCAAAACTGCCCAAAAGGAAGAAGCAGGAGCAAATCAAGAGGTACAGGGAATGTAACGGACTAGAACTCTTGCCGGAAGAACCCCAGATTCATCACGGCCACGCTATCACCGGTTGAGTTCTCATTCTTCAGAACGAAAGATTTTAAGAGCTTTTCTAATTCTTCCTTAACCCTAGGAAGATCTTTTTCATTGAGAGAAAAGACGTCGCTATAGAAGAGGCCTTTCTTCTGTGCAACGGTGAAAGACGCTCTCACAAGCTCCAGAGAGTAGAGATAGAAGCTCCGGAAATTGGCATTCTCGTTACCGGAGTTCACGTGAACCTGAGAGACGGAAGGAGTGAACTTATCGGTTTTCTGGTCAAATCTACCAAGTTCCAAAGCTTCGAGCTTATCTATCAGACCTCGGATCTTCTCTTCGGGAAGCCCGGTCCGGTGAGCTATCTCTGTCAGGCTTGAACCAACTCCAACGTTTCCGGAAGCGGCGTAGATGAAGGGGATCGCCGAGTCCTGGAAATTCTGATCGGTAAAAGACTTGGTAAATGAAGTTTCGATGTACATCTGTGCAAGTTTGTGGAGGTAGTTCTTCGACGATGGATTCGTCTCACTCTCCACCAGTTTGATGAAGAACTCTTCCACTAGACCCGGGAGCTGCATGGCCCTGAGGAACTTCGGGAGTGATTTTTCGGTCAGTCTTCTCTCACCTTCCACGATATCCCGGGGAAGGCTCTTGGCCAGGAGAGCTGACCTCGCGAAAACGTTATAGCTGTAGCCAGGATTCAGGCGCTTCTTGATCTCAAAGAATCTCTTCAGGAACTCCCGGTAGCTCTCACTTTCAAGAAGGTACCGGGAACTTGTTTCATCTTTCCGTAAGATTTCTGAGAAGGAAGCCATTCCTATTTCGAACCACCGTGAGAAGGCTGAGCTTCAACGACGCGGGATTCTTCGCAACGAAGAGAGACTGTTTTGCCATTCTTGAGCTTTAGAGAAGAGCTTTGGGGATCGTTACCGATGAAGATCGAATGACCTTTTACTACGCAGGTATCTGTAAGGTTTGCAGGTCCAGGTTTATTACACAGTCGAGGAATGACGGTCAGAATTCCGATCTCGGGAAGGTACCCGGGAAACTTCAGAGTCCGGAGAGTTTGTTCATCAGCACGGTCATCTAAGAGGCATACCCATCCAAGCTTAGTCGCGTAGGAGTTCTTCGATGCGATTAAGATGAAGAGTGTCAGGATTAAAGTTTTCATAGGTTTCCTCTTTGAAGGGTTTTGAAGACTTTTATAATTCAATCGAAATCTGGTGTAAAGGTAAGGCCAAAACACTGCACGCGTTTTAGTTCAGACCGGGCAGATTTTACATCTGCCCGGTTAAGTCATCTAATGCTGCGGATAGACAATTCGATTCTTTTCACAAATTAGGATGAGCTTCTCTCCTGTGCGAGCATAGAATTCTGATTCAACTGCATCGATGCCAATTCCGAGAGTGTTCCCCTTGATCGCACAGAAGTCCTGATAGATCGCGGGCCCGATTCTTCCGCAGAGCTTCGGATCTACGGTTAGTACCTGGATCTCCGAAAGGTAGCCCGGAAGCTTAAGGGCTTTGAGGGTTGCAGTATCTTCCGGGTTGGTGGTCATACAGGTCCAGCCTTTGAGTCCGGCGAACGAGGTTTGTGAAGTGAGCAAGATGGAAAGTGAGAGCAAGAGTGTTTTCATAATTTCTCCAAGGTTAAAGTTTGTTATTCCTGGGCCCAAAGTAGTCGAAGCAGTTTGAGTGTGTAAAGGGGTTAGAAAAACTCGTGAACGCGTTTGCGTTCACTGTGAAACTTCTCCATCATAGTAGTGCGGCGGGTTCCGGCCCAACAGGCTGAAGTTTTTCTGAAATCTACTTTACTAATTCACAATTCACGCAACCAAAAGTTTCGGATTTCCACATAATATCTGCCCAGTTCATCTGCCAATGGATCTTCGTGTGCGCATGTCTAAGATCGGCCGCTGTGTGTGTACACAATGGTCCGCAAGTTAAGATGGGCATGTCTAGTACAACAACTCCAGCATAGGATTGAGGAAGAGAATCCGCATCTGATCTTTCGTGATGACTCCATGGCTCGGAGCGAATGGATCCATCAAATCCACTCGCTTTTGAGACAAGTAATTGGTTTTGATTAATTCTGGTAAGCTTTCTTGTGATGAGTAGCACAGTAGTCATTTCCATTATACATGCTGGTCTCATGTGCCAAAAATTCTCTCTCTATGCATGAAAGAGGAGCGGTCTCTGAAAATATTAAGGCTTTGTTCAACTCAAAATGGGCTTCAACACTGTCTGGGAAGGCACTAAAGTCTACATAAATTCTCGCAACCATTCCTCTTTCTTTTTCAATTTTAGAAAAGATACTCATTAAAGACTACTTATAGAATTCTGCTTCTCTGTCCAGTCGATCTCATTAAATACTTCTTCAGGATTCTTTGAAAGAATCCTCTTTATCCATGCTGGTTTGATAATAGATCCATCAACATAATTCGTCGAAATGTAAAGGTTGCTAAATCCTAGCTGATAAATACTCCGCCCTTCAACTTCACCTCTAATACCATTACCCAAATCCGAATCAAGGATGATAACGTCTTCCTTATTTATCCCGTCACTCATATCGTAAGCGGTCCATGATTCACATCTTTAACTATTAATAAAATATTTTATCATCCTCCTTTATCTAAGGAGGAACAGTGGACCATAAAGAAAAACTTAAGCAAGAGCGAATTATCTGGAAAAAGCGCATCGCTGACCTAGAATCCAGCGGTCTAACGGTCGCACAGTATGCCAAGGCCCATGAAATATCTGTTCACCAGTTCTACTACTGGAAAGCAAAATTCAATAAATCCAAAGTGAATTTACCGCCAATAGTTCAGCATTCTCAATCACCCAAACAGTTGATTAAGGTTGTAGCTCCTGTGAAGCAAGACCATAAGCTTCCAGATCCCAATTGGCTGGCCAACTTTATCAAGGCATTTTATGAAGTCGCCCAGTGATTTTGATTCTATTTATCTGTGGCGATCTCCAACAGACTTTCGTAAATCTATTAACGGTCTTTCTGCCATGGTTCAGGAAGAGATGAAGCTTGACCCTTACAGCAAGTCACTTTTTATTTTTTGCTGTCAAAGAAGAAAGAGACTGAAAGTCTTGTACTGGGATAGGACTGGCTTCGCTCTGTGGTATAAAAGGCTTGAAGAGGATCTTTTCCCATGGCCTAAAAACCTTGAGGTCGATATTGTGGAAATTAGTAGTAAACAACTGGAATGGATCCTTGATGGTATCAACGTCTGGGATATAAAACCTCACTCTGATAAAAAATATTCAAAATCTTGCTGATTGGCCTTGGCCAATCAGGTAAAATCTTTTATTCTTGTTTCATGTCAGACTTAGAGCTTCGCCTTCAAGAATTAGAAGAACAAATTATTCAATTAAAAAAAGAGAATGAAGGACTAATAGATTTAGTGGCACTGCTACGTCGTAAGCAATATGGCAAGAGTTCTGAACAAGTACCGGCGGAGCAGCTTGGTATGTTTGATGAGACCGAGGTGGAGGCGTTAAATCCAGAACCAGAAGATGATGAATCCATCATTGTTCCAGCACATCAAAGGAAACGAGGCAAAAGACTCAAACTTCCGGAGAATCTTCCTCGAGTGGAAGTGATTATTGATATTGAAAGCAAGACTTGTCCTATAGAAGGCAAAAATCTTAAATGCATTGGCGAAGATGTCTCTGAAAAACTTGAAATTATACCTGCCAAGGTCAGGGTTATCAAAACCATCAGAAAAAAATACGCATGCCCTGCATGTGAGACTATTCAACAAGCACCTGCGCCGCTGGAAATGATTCCTAAATCTAATTCTTCTGCATCTGTGCTTGCTTATATTGCTACTGCTAAGTATGTGGATGCTCTTCCTCTTTACCGGCAGGAAGCAATCTTCAAGCGCGTTGGTTTGGATCTCTCCCGCCAGACGATGGCACGCTGGATGATCCAGATCGGAGAAAAGATTGAACCTCTGGTTAAACTTTTGCGAGAAGAATTGCTTAAAAGCCATTATCTCCACATGGATGAGACCGTGGTTCAGGTTTTAAAGGAAGATGGCAAAAAGGCCGAGACTAATTCTTATATGTGGGTCCAGGCCAGATCAGGTGCCAACCCTATTATTCTTTTTCATTATGCCAAGAACAGAAGTGGAGATCATGCCAGAGAACTGCTGGAAGAGTTTAGAGGAGCTTTGCAGGTTGATGGATATGATGGTTATGCTGGAGTCATTAGCGATAATGGCATTACCCGCTTAGGATGTTGGGCACATGCTCGCAGAAAGTTCTTTGATGCCTTTAAGAGTTCTTCCGGCAAGAGCATTGGAAAACAAGGTCTAGTTTACATTAAAAAAATTTACGAGATAGAAGAAGAAATTCAAGGGAGACCATTTGCGGAACGATTTAATTTTCGACTTACCAGATCAGTTCCAATACTTAAGGACTTCGAGAAGTGGATTCAGGAGCAGGTCAGAAAGGTAAATCCAGAATCCTTGTCCGGCAAAGCTCTAAAATATACTACCAATGAGTGGCAGTACTTGATGAACTGCTTCAGTGAAGGAAGTTTTAGGATTGATAATAACTACATTGAAAGTCATATCCGTCCATTCACCATTGGAAGAAAAAACTGGATGTTCTCTGTTAAACCAGAAGGTGCCGTAGCAAGTGCAAATATCTACAGTCTTGTTGAGACTGCTAAAGCTAATAGCCTAGATCCGTTCGATTACCTGAAAAAAGTATTTGAAAAATTGCCAAGTGCTCAAATGGAAGCCGACTTCTTAGAGTTACTTCCAGTCAAGATCAAATGAAGCGGTGTTATTGGATCGCTTACTCAGAATCTAAGCTGCAAAAGAAGTTTGCAACTCTTTTAATAAAAGGATCAACAAAGTCACCGTCTAGGCTACAGCAAGTCGTAAGCTTTTGAACAAAATCAACATTCCTTAATGAAATATCTTCCAATTTGAAAATTTCTAGTTTCTTGTATCCCTCAAAAGGCATATGCAAAAAAAAGAATCCATTTTTATATAAAGTCGCCCATTCTGTTATCAGGAAGGAGACCTCTCTTCTGCTTTTCCAGTCCCAGTATTTTTTAAGTAAGGTTAGGAGTTGAATTACTTTTTCTATCTCCCACTCATTCTCTTTTAGATAGGAGCGTATCTTTGGGATCTCATCGAAGAAGCTTTTATACTTTTCCACGGCTATTTGATGATATTTAACATTCTCCACTCTTTCGCATTCTTCGCAACGGCAATTGATTGGAATTCTATTTAATGGGGAAAAACTATGATCACAATAGGTGCAAGTCTTCTCAATAGGTATGTACGATGAGGGTTTTAGAATCTCCCTGGAAGGCAAGTAAACAATGTGCTCACTAACCCCGCAGTATTTACAGTCGGAATCAATGAGAGCTTTTGGTTTGTAGAGGTTAACAAAAGATGTATTCTTCTTGATATTCAAAGAATACGTTAAATAAATTTCTGAAATGTTGTATGCAAACCGTCCAGTAACCGGGTCTACTTCATAATAATCGTTCAAAAATCTTAGAAGCTGGTCATCTTCAATAATACCCAAATTATCAATTTGTACATGGGTCAATTTTAAAAGAGGCTCATTATAAAGGGCCTTAAGAACATTTTCAAGCATGAGGCATAATATGTAAGTTTTTACACCTTTAGAAGAGGAGCTAGAAGAAATTACCATGTTCGATTTATAGACTCCGAGGTGTTCAAAGAGTAACCCTTCGAGACCTAAACAGGGATTAGGACGATTCCATGCATGTAAGAGCTTATAAATCCTATGCCTTTTTCATTGTTGAACAAAATAATCCTGCAGAAACCTTTATCCTACTCTTCTAACTCTCATTTGGTTAAACAGTCTTCCAAGGTCTTTAACTCGAGAAATCGAAAAGGTGGATTATGAAAGTACTTTTGCTGGCTTTTGGTGTGTGTCTGAATACTTCCTCATTTGCCTCTGTTTGCAATTCCGCAGCAGAAGTGGCATCAACAGAAAAGTTCACGAACCTACAATATGCATGTTATGGAAGAGCAACAGTGATAGCTAATATTAATTCTTATACAGTCCGAGTACTTGTAGATGATATTGGCGGCCAAGGTAACTGTAGCCAAAAGACTTATGATGTAACATTTAAGGATACAGGAAGGGGATGTAAAGTTTTATCTATAAAACAAGTTGGTGGTATTGGAGGAATCTAATTTTAGAGCAGACAGGGAATAATTTTGACAAGTCTAAGTTTAATATTAATCATATACTCAAAGAGTTGATCTTTAGAATAAAAGAGACAACAAAGCCCCGCCATTTGGAGCTTTGTTGTTTAGAAAATTTGGACCTAAGCGTTCACAGGTTAACGACTCGGGGGAGTCCATGGTCTTCCCCAATCAGATGATCTAGTCTCCATTAATAAGTGAAGTTGTGCGATTCTTACTTCCATGATAATCTTGGGAAGATTTCCGGCAACGGCTGCAAGTAAGAGAACAGTTATAGCAATTTCAATTAAAGATTTCATTTTTTCTCCAGTATATAAACCTGAGAAACGTCCGCTGGGGAATTTTCTAAAATCCTTTAAGCAGCATCTTTACGATAAGACTATCTGCTATGTGGAGTCCAAGGCCTACCCCAGTTGGAAGAACGAGATTCCATGAGAAGGTGAATTTGAGCAACTCGGACTTGCTTGATTATTTTGGGGAGATTTCCCGCAGCAGCGGCTAGTATAGTTAATGTGAAAGCTAATTCGATAAGGGTTTTCATTTTTTCTCCTGAGTTCTATTGGTAGACAGATATTACGCATAATTTAACAATCTAAATCTCTACGCAATAAAACCTTACCTTCTGTTTTTTTATTTTCTTTGTCTAATTTTGTTGATCCCTCTTCTTCAATAAGAGAAATAAGCTTTCTAAAGGGCAAGGAGGAGATCATTCTAAGAGTGCTGTCTTTGGCCTCTTCAATTTGTAGCTCTCCATTTAAAAAAGCTTGAGCAAAACTCCGGTATGGGCAAAGCGTCGTCAAAACTTTTTGGAAGGATTCTCCAACTGGATTGACCTGACCCATTTCTAATTGGTGGAGGTAGGTAACAGACACGTCAGCTTCCGCTGCTAATTCACGTAAGGACAAACCATTTTCCTTCCTCAGTTCTTTGATCAGTATTGATTCCATCGACGTTTCTACTAATTCTCTTCTACGCGTCATAATTTTCTCCATTAAGCAAAGTGTTTACCAGGCGTGAGCCAGGATTTGCTCTTTGAATTCAAATGGCTACGACGGAGAATTTGCAGATAAAAACATAGAAATAGCTTATTTGGCTCACCTGTAATGACTACAGATGCAAGTCAGTCAGCAAGTGAGCCAAAGTCAGCCATCGAGAGAAAGTTTGCGACAATTCCAGAAAGGTTTAAAAGAAGAGAATTGGTTAAATAATTGAAACTAATAGTGTGTGGTTACTGAAACTTAAAAGCCCTCTGCCGTTTTTTCGTTCAGAGGGCTTTTAGAGAATGGAGGAGACGTCCGGATTTGAACCGGAGGCTGTACGGTTTTGCAAACCGTTCCCTTGGACCACTCGGGCACGTCTCCATTGATAGCGTTTAGTCAAATGAGTTTCGGTGATCTGCGATTTCTTGTCAATAATTTGCACTGAAATTAAAATCCTGACTTCATACGTTAATCAACCACTCCATGCTTGTGGGCCACCTTATCAAAGTAGACCATGCACTGTTTTGCATAATCTCTTTTCTCCACGTAGTTTCCGGGGAAGAAACTTTTCTTGAATCCGTAGGCGAGGATATCTTTGAGCCGCTTCTTCGGGATATCGAAATTATCCAGCGCTACTCTGAACTCTCGGGAAACCGTGGTGTTTGAGACGAGCCTGTTATCAGTACAGATGGTAACGGCCATCCGGTGATCCAGCATGTTCTTGAACTTATGATTCCTGTATTCTTTAATCTCCGGGTTGGTCTGGAGGTTAGACGTCAGGCAGACTTCGATCAAAATTCTCTTGTCGGCGATGAACGAAGCGAGCTTTTCTATGTAATCCTCACGATCGGTGATCCTGGGGTCCGTGATCTTATTCGCTTCGAAGAGGTAGTACCCGTGTCCCAAGCGGTCGGCGTGGAGGGCGGTGATCCCCTGGAAGATGCTTTCCGCACCGTAGGCTTCGCCGGCGTGGACAGTCTTGTGCATGAAATGCTTGTGCGCGTACGCATAGACTTCTTTGAACTTACTAGGTGGGTAGCCTTCCTCCTGGCCTGCGAGGTCGATCCCGACGATGGGGATCCCTTTCTGGTCTCGGATTCGCACCACGGCCTTCACCATTTGCAGGGCCGCTTCTGTGATCACTTCCATCTCTTTGGAAAATTCCATCATCTTAAAGAAGCTCGTGTAGTAAGGAGAATAGCCCTTCGGCCCGAACTTCCTCATGGCACAGCAAATGATCCCGTAGTGGAACTCCGGCATGTCGCCGTTTTTGATCTCGGGTCTGTTATTATATTCTTTCTTCGCTCGCTCGAAACCTTTGTAGCAGGCGTCGAGCACGGTCTCCATGGTGAGACCTCTGTCGATGTCGATCAGCAGCTGAGGAGCGAAGCGAACTTCGATGTAGTTCACTCCTTCATTCTGGTTATCGACGGCGAGCTCGTAGGATGTCCGTTCGAGGTTCTCCAGGTCCCTCAGGACGTTGCAGGTGTACTGGAATCCAGTGAGGTACTCTGAGAGGTTGGCGTAGGATTCTTTAAAGACAAGTTCCCGCAGACCGGTCTCGGTCATCGACGGGAGGTCGATCTTCAGCCGCTTCGACATATCAATCAGAGACGGGATCCGCATCGAACCGTCGAGGTGGAGGTGAAGGTCCGACTTCGGCATCTCGCGGATGAAAGCATCAGTGTAGGTAGTCATCCTTACCAGCCAAGGATGTGCGCGAACATCAGCGGCGCGACGATGGTGGCGTCCGATTCGACGATGAAGCTTGGAGTTGTTTGGGAGAGCTTACCCCAGGTGATTTTTTCATTCGGCACGGCTCCCGAATAGCTACCGTAGCTAGTGGTGGAATCGGAGATCTGGCAGAAGTAGCCCCACAGCTTGATGTCGGTCTTCTCCAGGTCCTGCCGGATCATCGGCACAACGCAGATAGGGAAGTCACCGGCGATCCCTCCGCCGATCTGGAAAAATCCAATCGAACTCGTCTCTGCTGTTTTCATGTACCATTCCGCAAGGCTCGTCATGTATTCGATTCCCGTCCGGACGGTGTGGACGTTCTTGACTTCGCCTCGCATGCAGAAAGATGCGTACATGTTACCGAGAGTGGAGTCTTCCCAGCCCGGCACCACCATCGGCAGGTTCTTCTCGGCCGCGGCGAACAGCCAGGAGTTCTTCACATCGATCTGAGCGTGTTTGGTGAAGAGGCCTTTCCTCAAGGCCCGGTAGAAAAACTCGTGTGGAAAACATCTCTCGCCGTTGGCCTCGGCGGCTTTCCACTCGTCGGCCATGATAGACCAGATCTTTCTCATCGCCTCTTCTTCTGGGATGCAGGTGTCGGTCACTCGGTTCAGATGGCGGTCGTAGAGATCCTGCTCGTCCTGAGTGGTCAGCCCCCTCCAGTTCGGGATCCGTTCGTAGTGGTCGTGGGCGACGAGGTTATAGATATCTTCTTCCAGGTTAGCACCCGTGCATGAAATCGCATGGACCTTGTCGTTTCTAATCATCTCGGCGAGGGAGAGGCCCAGCTCGGCCGTACTCATGGCCCCGGCGAGAGTCACCATCATCTTCCCGCCATCAGCGAGGTGGGCCTCGTAGCCCTTGACTGCATCCATCATCGCTGCGGCGTTGAAGTGCCTATAATGATGATTCATGAATTGAGAAACCGGTCCCAGTGTTTTATTGGACATGCAATACCCGCAGATGACCGGCATACAGGCCGGGGCTGGCTCTTAGAACGGCTTTTGACCTTCACTCGTAGAACGAAGGTATTTGATGCAAAAGAGGTGAGGTAGTCAAGATAGAGGATTGAAATTTATAGCCCCTGCGCAATGCAGGAGCCATAGTTTTCAAGCGGTTGCGATGTTAATGAGAAATCTTATCTTCCGTGGACTTAGAAAAGTGTCCGGGAGGGTCACTTGCTGGAAAACTCTCTTCTAGAGATTGATCCAACTTCTCGTCGTCGCTCATCACGTGCTGCTGATCATCCTTGTTTACCCAAGGCTTACTGAAAGGCTTGTTGGTTGACCAGTATCCATAGAGCTTCTTTGCTCCAGCGATGGCCAATCCGACTTTAATCAAATTCATAGATACCTCTCTAATGGCTGCCTAAGTTTATTTGTTTGCTATGTGCATTCTGGTCATACGGCACACCTGTCACGACTGCTTTCACGAAGCCTACCATCTGGACCACCTTACTCGGCGGAGAGTCCCAGATCTCAGCGGATTCGATCTGCACACCGATGAGAGATATCTCCGGATCTTCTAAGCCTTCCGGAAACCACGCTTTCAGCAGAGGATTCCAGAGCTTCTTCATCATGGCCTTGTCCTCGGTGATGCGGGCCCTTCCGGAGATTGAGATGTACTGCTGCTTATCCGGATTCGCGTAGGCGAGATTCACGTGTTGATCCATTTCGATCGAATGGTTTTTCATGGAATGTTTCCTAGAAAAAAACCACAGCGTCCCCTCGAACTCGGACTTGCTCATGTCCTGAGTGGCCATGGGCCGACTGTGCATGGACCCGTCTTCGTTGACGGTTGTAAACATGGTGAACTTAATATCCTTGATCATGTCTGCGAGTCTCTTGAGGTCCATATCTATCGTTTCCATCTGTGCTCCTCGGTTACGGTTTTAAATGCAGTATAAACTATAAAAATGATAACGAAATTCGTCAGCTGTCAAAATATTAGACACTCAAATGATCCAGGTTTCATTCTGCTTTGGCACGTGAATTGAACTCTATGACTCAATAATCAAAGCGAGGATCTGATGAAACTTATGTTCACCTTCATTGTAATGTTGTCATGCTCCGGTGTAATGGCGGTCGAGCCCTTTGGCCCCTTCCCGCATGAGCGGACCGACACTGCGAAGCTGAAGAACACCACTACCGGCCGCTACATTTACCTGGG
This sequence comes from Bacteriovoracaceae bacterium, assembly GCA_035576105.1. Lineage (GTDB taxonomy): Bacteria > Bdellovibrionota > Bacteriovoracia > Bacteriovoracales > Bacteriovoracaceae > Peredibacter. The sequence goes on along the minus strand of DATLXA010000003.1, from coordinate 21,837 downwards.
TGAGGTTCCGAAGTTTGACGGGAAGGAACTCGAGATCACCATCGCGAAGATGTCCCTCACCGCCCGGGTCACCGCCCACGTCACCCAAGCCAGAGTCGACTCGTACGCGAGAGACCTACTGCTACGCTGGAAGAAGGCCAACGAGGCCATCAACGACCCCTTGATAAATTTCCATCCCCTTGTTCAGCTAGGTACTCTCGCCGAAGGAAAACCGGAGCAGGTCCAGGCCTGGGTCCGGATCGCGTCCCAGTACTCTCAGCATTCCCTGGCGAGCACTGGCCTTGATGTCTACGCGCAGAAGAGGAACATGAAGAACTTCGAGAGCAGTCAAGTGAAAGATGATTACAAAAAGCTCATCTCCGAAGCCTACTTCCGGTACCTTTTTAAGGTCTCCGGGCCTGCGGAAAACTTCATCAATGATAACCTCCGGCTGAGCGAACTGACTTCGGTAGAAAATTCCCGGAAGCTTTTCCTCGCGCACCTGGGGCACCTCTTCACCTATGACTCCACAAAACCGGGCCACCTCGGGTACCTGACTCTGGTGTATCCGATCGCTGCGACCACCAAAGGACCATTCGACCAGCCGAAGGAAATGATCACAGACATGAAGACCGCCGAATCCATAGAAGCGCGGTGGTGGTCAAATATGTGGAAGGACGAGTTCTCAGGATTGCCGTTCCTGCTGATCGAGTACAGTGGAGTGGCCTTCCATGCTCCGATCTCGAACTACGTCCCACTCGATGTCTGGTTCTTGCAACGCGGGTACGTTTCCCACGGCTGCCACCGGATGGACAGCAGTGACCTGCTGGAACTCCGGACCCTGATGCCACTAGACCTGAAGAAGGCCGCAAACCAAATTAAGGTCACCGTCTTGAATAACTTCGACGTCGTCGACTGGGACAAGGACGGATCGCTGGAGGCCGTGGACGTGAAGTATTATAAGATTCCGACTCAAGCGGAAGTCGCCGCGAACCTCCCGCTGGCAAAGTCGATGCACTTCTCTGTTGAGACCCAGATGAATGAGTTCTATAAGAAACACAAATACGCCTCGAAGTTCTTCGACGCAGAAACTCAGAGTCTCAAGAAGATTCCAAAGTACAGCATTCAAGGTCGGACATTAAAGGTCGAAGGGACCCACGAGAATGTTCCACTGGCGAGATTTGCACACAGGCCTTCCAGGATCATCCAGTACGTGGAGGATGGTGTTTCTCAAGCCGGATTCGACGACAGCCGTGGGAAGTACCCACCGAAGTATTTCCAGCAACACTAGGACTGTTTATTTTCCCGGTTCTTGTTGATGATCGCTATCAGGATGATCACGAAAGCTCCGGCCCTGATGAGATAGATTCTCGGGCTTGGTTCGTAAGCTGTTCCTATGTAGCCAAGAACCAATCTTTCAGCCGCGAGGAGGAAGAAAGCAAATGAGAACATCAGAAAAAGTTTGTCGTGGGAGCGCTTCCAGAAATCCAGGAAAAACAGACCCGCTACCAGGCAGGCCATCATCAAAGCACCAGAGATAATTTCATAAACCATGGCAACTCCTAGTGGGAATCCGTAATCAGACCATAGACCAATAAGATCATTCCACCAAGAGCGGGGAGCGTCCGGATCACTGAAAGGTCATAGTCTGGCATGACCATGAGATCTAAAAAGAGAAAGGTATTGTTTAGTGCAAATCCAATGAAGCCAATGCTACTCCAAAAGAGCAATCGGAATTTATTCTCCCGGTAACCCCGGTACAAGAGAATAGAACAAGCGAAACTCAGCAGCGCACATAAAATATAAACTGTTCCCGCCATATTAATCCTTCTTCAGCTTAAAGGCATCAGCGAAGCCCTTGAGTTTATCTACCGGCTTCTCGTAAATGAAAGAAACGATGGCCACAGGTCTGATCTGATAGAGATCATGGAGATCATCAATCACCTTCACTAAGGTTGGTGGTGGTGAGTAAATATACTTATCATCATTTGTTATTCGGATGAGGTTTTGCGCGTGCAGTTGTTGAAGTTTACTCGAAGCAGAAGTCACATTACTTCTCAGTTCTCGGCTTACCGCATCCGCATCAAATTCTTGACTAGGTTGGCTATGTAACATGAATAGAACCTCAAGATGGCCCATAGAGACAATATATGTTGTCAAGAAGTTAGCCGAATCTATGGGTAAACTTGAGGTCGTCAAAAAAAACTTCTCCTAACACTTAACAATATTTAGGCTAACCACTAGCTCTTTCATGTCGAGTCACGTAAATATTTAGTGATCATAAATTATTACATTAACACTTGTTAATAGGTTTATTCGGAATTTGATAATTATTTTCAAGTTCCCTATTCAAGGAGAATCTTCGTGAAAGCGAAAACACCCGCGTCTAAAAATATGAGAAATGTAACTCCCTCACTCCTTACAGAAAAGAAAACCATGGCCACAACCACACCTACCAGAAAGCGCGTCGTCACAACTCCAAATGAAGCTAGCGTCGGTAACAAAGAGCAACTCAAGCAAGTTCTCATGTTAGTGAAAGGCATCCGGAGCGGAGACTTCACCATGAGACTTTCTCTCGAAAATGACACTCTGGTCGGGGACATCGCAGATGTTCTCAACGACATCAACGAATTGAACCTCACCATGGCAAACGAGTTTGTCCGGGTGGGTCGGATTGTCGGTAAAGAAGGGAAGATGACCGAGCGTGTAGGGATCGGATCCGTGAAAGGTGCGTGGCTCACCAATATGGAATCAGTGAACACACTTATCACCGATCTGGTGCAACCGATCACGGAAGCGGCCCGAGTTATCACATCAGTGGCAAAAGGTGACTTGACCCAAAAGATGACTCTCGAAATCGAAGGCACGCCTCTCAAAGGTGAGTTCGCCCGAATCGGTATGACGGTTAACACCATGGTGGATCAGCTGAACTCATTCGCTTCCGAGGTGACTCGAGTTGCGAAGGAAGTGGGTACGGAAGGGAAGCTGGGAGGACAAGCGGAAGTGAAGGGTGTTTCCGGAACATGGAAAGATCTAACAGATAACGTGAACAGCCTTGCAGGAAATCTAACTGCGCAGGTGCGAAACATTGCAAAGGTGACAACGGCGGTTGCGAAAGGCGACTTGTCACAGAAAATTACCGTGGATGCGCGTGGAGAGATCTACGAACTTAAAACGACTATCAACGTGATGGTGGATCAGCTGTCTTCATTCGCAGCTGAGGTGACACGAGTTGCGAAGGAAGTGGGTACGGAAGGACGACTGGGTGGTCAGGCGGACGTGAAAGGTGTTTCCGGTACCTGGAAAGATCTTACCGACAACGTGAACGGACTAGCGAACAACCTCACCGCTCAGGTGCGAAACATTGCCAAGGTGACCACAGCGGTTGCTAACGGCGACTTGTCACAGAAAATTACGGTGGATGCACGAGGCGAGATCCTCGAGCTCAAGAATACGATTAACACCATGGTGGACACACTCCGGTCATTCTCCGCTGAGGTGACACGAGTTGCGAAGGAAGTGGGATCAGAAGGTAAGCTGGGTGGTCAGGCAGACGTGAAAGGTGTGTCTGGTACTTGGAAAGACCTCACCGATAACGTGAACGGACTAGCAGGAAACCTCACTGCTCAGGTGCGAAACATCGCCAAAGTGACAACAGCGGTTGCCAAAGGCGACTTGTCACAGAAGATTACCGTTGATGCGAAAGGCGAGATCCTCGAGCTCAAGAACACTATCAACGTGATGGTGGATCAGCTCAACTCGTTCGCAGCTGAGGTGACTCGAGTTGCGAAGGAAGTGGGTACGGAAGGGAAGCTTGGTGGTCAGGCCGAAGTGAAAGGGATCTCCGGAACATGGAAAGATCTGACAGATAATGTGAACGGTCTAGCTGCTAACCTGACTGCCCAAGTGCGAAACATCGCCAAGGTGACCACAGCGGTTGCAAACGGCGACTTGTCTCAGAAGATCACGGTGGATGCGAAGGGAGAAATCTTCGAACTTAAGAATACGATTAACGTGATGGTGGATCAGCTGAACTCATTCGCGGCCGAGGTGACTCGAGTTGCGAAGGAAGTGGGTACAGAAGGGAAACTGGGTGGACAAGCGGATGTGAAAGGTGTGTCTGGAACTTGGAAGAACCTCACTGATAACGTGAACGTTCTCGCAGGGAACCTGACCGATCAGGTGCGAAACATCGCTAAGGTTACAACGGCGGTTGCCAAAGGCGACTTGTCACAGAAGATCACTGTGGATGCGAAAGGCGAGATCTTAGAACTTAAAAATACCATTAACGTGATGGTGGATCAGCTCAACTCATTTGCGGCCGAGGTGACTCGAGTGGCGAAGGAAGTGGGTACAGAAGGTAAGCTGGGTGGTCAGGCGGATGTGAAAGGTGTTTCCGGTACATGGAAAGATTTGACAGACAACGTGAACGGACTAGCTGCGAACCTGACTGCCCAAGTGCGAAACATCGCGAAAGTGACAACAGCAGTTGCTCAGGGCGATCTTTCTCAGAAAATTACAGTGGACGCTCGAGGCGAGATCTACGAGCTCAAGAACACCATCAACGTGATGGTGGATCAGCTCAACTCTTTCGCTGCCGAGGTAACTCGGGTTGCGAAGGAAGTGGGTACTGAAGGTAAACTCGGCGGTCAAGCAGAAGTGAAAGGTGTTTCCGGAACTTGGAAGGATCTGACAGATAATGTGAACGGTCTAGCGAACAATCTGACCGCTCAGGTGCGAAACATCGCCAAGGTGACCACAGCGGTTGCGAAAGGTGACTTGTCACAGAAAATTACAGTGGATGCGAAGGGAGAGATCCTCGAGCTCAAGAATACGATTAACACCATGGTGGATCAGCTGAACTCATTCGCGGCCGAGGTGACTCGAGTTGCGAAGGAAGTGGGAACAGAAGGACGTCTGGGTGGTCAAGCAGAAGTGAAAGGTGTCTCTGGTACCTGGAAAGATTTGACGGATAACGTGAACGCGATGGCATCTAACCTCACAGTTCAGCTGCGAGACGTGTCGAAGGTTGCGACAGCGATTGCCAACGGTGACTTGTCCCAGAAGATTACTGTGGACGTGAAAGGAGAGATTCTCCAGATTAAAGACGTGATTAACAAGATGGTAGACCAGCTCTCCTCGTTCGCTTCTGAGGTGACTCGAGTTGCGAAGGAAGTGGGAACAGAAGGGAAGCTCGGTGGTCAGGCGGACGTGAAAGGTGTTTCCGGAACATGGAAAGACTTAACAGATAACGTGAATTTCATGGCCGGTAATTTGACTAAGCAGGTGCGAGGAATTGTGAAGGTTGTGACCGCGGTTGCGAACGGTGACTTGAACCAGAAATTCGTGCTTGAAGCGAAAGGAGAAGTGGCAGCTCTTGCGGAAACGATTAACAGCATGACTGACACACTAAGAACCTTCGCTGATCAGGTGACCACGGTTGCACGGGAAGTGGGGATCGAAGGGAAACTGGGAGCGCAGGCACGTGTGCCGGGTGTTGCTGGTACCTGGAAAGATCTCACTGATAACGTGAATTTCATGGCATCGAACCTTACTAAGCAGGTGCGAGGTATCGTTAAAGTTGTGACCGCGGTTGCAAATGGTGACTTGAATCAGAAATTCGTCCTCGAAGCGAAAGGGGAAGTGGCAGCTCTTGCGGAAACGATTAACAGCATGACTGACACCCTAAGAACTTTCGCGGATCAGGTGACAACCACTGCAAGAGAAGTGGGGATTGAAGGAAAGCTAGGCGGGCAGGCGAAGGTTCCGGGTGCTGCTGGTACTTGGAAAGATTTGACTGACAACGTGAATCAGCTGGCAGGAAATCTGACCACTCAGATCCGAGCGATCGCGGAAGTGTCCACTGCGGTGACCCGTGGTGACCTTTCACAGTCCATTCAAGTTGAAGCACAGGGAGAGGTTGCCGCTCTGAAAGATAACATCAACCAGATGATCGGAAACCTCAAAGATACGACGGATAAGAACCATGAGCAAGATTGGCTCAAAACCAACCTCGCGAAGTTCGCCAGCATGATGCAGGGGCAGAGAAGTATCACTTCAGTCGCACAGCTCATCATGTCTGAGTTGACTCCGCTCATCGATGCTCAGCAGGGCACGTTCTTCATCATGGACGGTGACACTAAGAATGAGAATGTTCTTTCTATGATCGCCAGCTACGCGTTCTCGGAAAGAAAAAATTTCCATAACCACTATAAGTTACGTGAAGGCCTGGTCGGCCAGTGTGCCTACGAGAAGAAGAAGATCCTTCTGGGCAAAGCTCCCGGCGACTACATCTACGTTTCTTCTTCACTGGGTGAGACCAAACCGGTGAACATCATCGTCCTTCCGATCCTCTTCGAGGGCGAAGTGAAAGCAGTGATCGAACTCGCCTCCATCCACCCGTTCTCTCAGAACTACTTAAACTTCTTGGATCAGCTCATGACCTCCATCGGTGTGGTCTTGAACATGATCGCCTCGTCCATGAGAACGGAAGAACTCCTCCAGGAACTTAAGAAGTCCAACGTCGAACTGGAAGCACAGGCAAAAGAGCTTGAAGATAAAGCGAAGCTCCTCGAGGTCAAGAACCAGGAAGTCGAGCTTGCGTCGCACTCGGTGGAAGAGAAAGCCGAGCAGCTCTCGCTTATTTCGAAGTACAAGTCCGAGTTCCTCGCCAACATGTCCCACGAGCTGCGGACTCCGCTCAACAGCTTACTCATCCTTTCCAAGATGCTCTCAGAGAACAAGGAAGAGAACCTCACCAACGAGCAGATCAAGTTCTCCCAGACCATCTACTCGTCAGGGTGTGACCTGTTAGCGCTCATCAATGAGATCCTCGACTTGTCTAAAGTTGAAGCAGGGAAGATGCCGATCGTTCCTCGGGAAGTGAAAGTGCCGGAGATCTGTGAGTACCTCGAGCACTCGTTCCGTCCGGTGGCCAACCACAAGGGACTCCTGTTTAACATCGAGACCAGTGCGGAAGTCGCCAAGAGCTCTGTTACCACAGACATCACCCGGGTCCAGCAGATCCTGAAAAACCTGCTGTCCAACGCCTTCAAGTTCACCGAGCAGGGGAAAGTGACTCTGAAGATCAACCAGACCATCGTCAGCGGAGAGAAGAGACTCGTCTTCTCGGTGACCGACACGGGGATTGGTATTCCGAAAGAGAAGCAGAACCTCATCTTCGAGGCCTTCCAGCAGGCCGACGGAACGACCAATAGGAAATACGGTGGAACCGGTCTTGGTCTGACCATCAGCCGTCAGATCGCAAGACTCTTAGGTGGAAGCATCATCGTAGAAAGTGCTCCGGGAATTGGAAGTACCTTCACCCTGGATCTTCCGTTCAAGTACCAGACTCTCGAAGGCATCGATGTGCCGTCAGAGCCGGAAGTTGAGATCCCGAAGCTGCCGAAGAACGCCAATTTTAATGATAAGAAAGTTCTGGTGATCGATGATGACATGAGAAATATCTTCGCTATCACCGTGATCCTCGAGCGCAATGGCATGGAAGTCATCTACGCGGACAACGGGATAACCGGCATCGCCAAGCTCAAGGAAAATCCAGATGTGGATATGATCCTGATGGACGTCATGATGCCGGAGATGGGCGGGATCGAAGCGACTCAGGAGATCCGCAAGATGGACGAGTTCTTGAGTTTACCGATCATCACCCTTACGGCGAAAGCGATGAAGGGAGACCGGGAGAAGTGCATCGAAGCAGGAGCGACGGATTACATCACTAAGCCGGTGGACACCGATAACCTTCTTTCGCTGATGCATAAGTGGATGAACGAACCGGCTACTCTGGCCTCTACTTTCTAAAATGGATAAGGTTAACATACTCGTGGTCGATGACCGCCCGGAAGGCATACTAGCTGTCCAGGCGGTCCTCTCTTCTCCCGGATATAACATCGTCACGGCGGCTTCGGGGAACGAAGCCCTACGCCATCTGCTGCGAGATGACTTTGCTGTTATTTTGCTAGACGTGCAGATGCCGATCATGAATGGTTTTGAGACTGCCTCCGTCGTCAAAACTCGTGAAAAAAGCAGGGACATTCCTATCATCTTCATGTCGGCCATTAACCAGGATGAGCAGTACGTTTATCAGGGATACGGGGTCGGCGCCATCGATTATCTTCTGAAGCCGTTTGATCCTTATATCCTCCGGTCCAAGGTGGCGATCTTCGTTGATATCTTCAAAAAGAAAATCCTGATAAAAGAGCAAGCGCTGAAACTCTATGAGAATGAAGTCAAGGCCCACGCGGCTTCCAAGGATAAGCTCGAACTCGAAAACCTCCGGCGCTATCAGAATCTAGCGGATTCGATCCCGCAGATCGTCTTCCGACTCTTCAAGGACGGAAGCTTCGACTACTTTAACAAAGTCTGGTTCGAGTACACCGGCCTGACCCTTGAAACCAGTAGCGGGTTGAAGTGGAAAGACGTCATCCACCGGAGTGACCTTCCAGGCTTGATGGAACTGCTGGAGCACAAGTCCAATGAGAACGGACTGGAGTGCGAGTGCCGGATCCTCAGTAAGCACGGCCCTTTCAGATGGCACCTCATCCGGATCCAGCCGGAAACTTTTGATAAACCCGGCGTCGTCGTGTCCTGGCTTGGTACGGCCACCGACATCGAAGACCGAAGGAAGATGGAAGACACCCAGAGGTTTCTTGCCCAAGCCGGTGAGCTGCTGGTCTCCTCACTCGATTACCGGATGACCCTTCAAAGTATTTCGAAGCTTGCCATCCCGTACCTGTGTGACTGGTGTTCTTTCGACGTCATTAACGAAGACGGGAACCTAGAGAACCTAGTGATCAATCACCATGACCCGAAGAAGCTCGACACCGCCAGGAAGCTTCACGACGAGTACCTCTGCAGTTCGAGCACGCTGGTGGGGGCGGGATACGTGATCCAAACCGGTCAGACCCAGGTCTATCAAAACATAAATTCCGCTACTCAGGGTGACCTGGCGGAAGACCAGTCCCAAATCCGCCTGGCCCGGGAACTCGGCGACGCCACAGCGATGATTATCCCACTTGTAGTCCATGGAAAAGTCCTGGGGGCCGTGACCTTCGCGTCCTCGGGGCCCGGTAGGAACTACGACAAACATTGGGTGGACATCGCGGAAGAGCTGGGCCGCAGAACGTCGCTCGCGATGGAGAATTCCAAACTCTACAAGCTCTCTCAGAAGGCCATCGAAGTCCGCAACGATTTCCTGTCGATCGCCTCCCACGAGCTGAACACCCCGATAACTTCCCTAAAGCTGCAGCTCCAGATGGTGAAAAAAACTTTATCTCTTAGTAAGAACGGCGAGTTCCCGCTGGACCGGTTCTCCCGCTCCATCGACGCTTCAGTCAAGCAGGTGGACCGGCTGATCGCTCTCATCCAGGTGCTGCTGGACGTCTCCCGGATCCAGTCGGGGAAGTTTACTTTTAATTTCTCCGAGTTCAATGTCGCCGAACTGATGAACGAGATCGTCGACCGGCATCAGGAGATCATCAACTCATCCGACTGCCAGCTGGAGGTCGAAGTCTCCGGAGACCTGACGGCGGTTTGGGATAAGACCCGCATCGAGCAAGTGGTCATCAACCTCCTCACCAATGCCATCAAGTACGCTCCGGGAAAAATCAAACTTAAGGTTAAACAGGAAGTTGATATCATCCAGATCATCGTTCGAGACTTTGGGCAGGGGATCCCGAAGGATAAGCTTCTGATCATCTTCGACCGCTTCGAACGGGTGACCTCTAACGAGAGTGTGAGTGGTCTGGGACTCGGGCTGTTCATCGTCAAGCAGATCGTCGAAGGCCATCACGGCTTCATCGACGTAACCTCGGATGAGAAAGACGGCACCTGTTTTGCGATTTCGATCCCGATGGACGCCACCGTCCAGAGGAACCTCCAGCACTCCCATCTCGCCGGCCAATCAGAAGAAATTTCAGTCTTATAGAGTCGGTTGTTCGCTCACGGAATGGTTCTGGGTAGAGTGTATCTTATCCTGAGAGAACTGTTCGATCATCGCCGCATTGAAGGCCGGGATGTCTGAGGGCTTGCGGCTGGTGATGATCTTCTCGTCTACCACAACTTCCTGATCTACCCATTTGGCGCCGGCATTTGCGAGATCGGTCCGCAGCGATGGCCAGGAGGTAACTCTCTTTCCTTTGAGGTAACCGGTCTCAATCAGAGTCTGAATTCCGTGGCAGATTGCAGCGACCGGTCTGCCTTTATGACCAAAGGACATCACAAACGCAACGGCCTCGGCGTTGTTGCGGAGCTTGTCGGGGCTCATCACACCTCCTGGGAGCACCAGAAAATCAAACTGGATGGACCATGCCTCTCTGACGGTCATGTCGACCTGTACACTTCTTCCCCATTCGTTATTAGACCAGCCTCGGATTCTGCCTGGCTGGAGCGAAATAACGTGGACAATGGCGCCGGCTTTTTCTAGAGCCGCTTTAGGGCCAAACAGTTCAGACTGCTCGAAGCCATCGGTGGCCAGGATGGCGCCGTGACAGCCGTTGAGCTCTCGGACTTCATTGGTATAGGTAGAGACGGGGTTACTCTTGCGGATGTATTTTTCAAAAAGATCGATCATGTGCGTCTCCTATTCTCTAGTGTTTTAGCCCCTCAGGGCTCAAGGCCTTGACAAGTTTCGGTGTGAAAAATGAAGGCCTGGTGATTTTTTGTTTTTCGTGAGGTCTGGATTTTTTGGTAATTTCATCGAGGGTGATGGGCGAGCCGAGGTCGATGGAAAGGAGCAGGGCTTCAATGATCTTGATGTCCGCCAGTCCTTCCTCTCCGGAGGGCTCTGGTTTTTTCTTCCGCTGGATACAGTCCGAGAAGTAGATCAGTTCCGGACCGAACTGGTCCCGCTTCGGGTACTTCTTTATGACGGTCTTACCTTTCTCGTAGGTCTTGAGGGTCATAGTCGTTGAGTACTCGTAGCCCTTCTCAAGCCGCACCCGGCCCTTAGTTCCAATCAAATCGTAGTCCGAACTGGCGAACGCACCGAAGCTGATGGAAAAGGTCGCTAAGCGATCGTCCGAGAACTTCATGATACAGCTGATCTGTTCGTCGACTTTTTTAAATCTGGAGTCTTTGCTACTGGCGGTCATGGCGAACACTTCAATGGGCTCGGCCTTGAAGAGGTACCTTGCGGCGTTGATGCAGTAGATGCCGATGTCGTAGAGTGGGCCTCCGCCTTTTTCTACTTCCTCGAGCCGAATGTTGTTATGATCCTTGACCTGCATGGTGAAGACGGAGTTAAAGATCTTCGGGTCCCCAATTTTTTTGGACTGAACGATCTTGATCGCTTCGAGGTTCGCCGCTTCAAAGTGGAGCCGGTAGGCCACCATCAGCTGTGTGTTATTCTTCTCCGCCTGCGCGATCATGGATAGGCAGTCTTCCGTGGTGATCGCCATGGGTTTCTCACACAGAACGTGCACGCCGTACTTGGCCGCGGTCTCCATGATGTTCCGGTGGTAAGAATTGGGAGTCGCGACGTAGATGGCGTCAACTTCGCCACGCTTAAGGCAGTCTTCGAACTCCGTGTAGAGGTAGCAGTTCTTAACCTTGTACTTCTCACCGAGTTTTTTTAATTTTTCTTTATCGCCGGAAACCAGCGCCACCAGTTGTGAATTCTTCCGGGCGTTTCTAAAAGCCGGTAAGACAGCGGTTTGAGCTATGTATCCAAGGCCTATGACTGCGTACCTGATTTTTTGCTTTGGCGTACTAAACAACATATGTAACTCCTGGTCTAACGAATTGTTTTTGCAAGCGGGATGCCACTCTCAAGTAGCAGAATAAGGACATCTTGTGGGGCAGGTGTGAACATTTTGGGGAAGTTTGACAGTTGAGCCCTGCGAATTGAGGATAGCGGCAGATGTGGTTTAAATTTTCTTTAGCATCACCAAGGAGTCTCAGATGGCAGGAAGTATATGGAAAGGTTCGATCAGCTTCGGGTTACTCAACATCCCGGTCTCTCTACAGAAGGCGCAGGAAGACAAGGAACTGCATTTCTCGATGCTCGATGGCAGAGACATGGCACCCATTAAGTACAAGAAGGTCAACGGAAACAGTGGGAAGGAAGTGCCCTATGAAAAAATCGTGAAGGGCTACGAATACGATAAGGCCCAGTACGTGGTGATGACCAAGGATGACTTCAAAGCCGCCAACCCTAAGGCCACCCAGACCATCGACATCGAGGACTTCGTCTCTTTCGATGACATCGACCTGTTGTTCTTCGAGAAACCCTACTACCTGGTACCGCAGAAAACGGGCGTGAAGGGGTATTTCCTCCTGTGTGAAGCTCTTAAGAAGTCCAACAAAGTGGCCATCGCCAAGATCGTCATCCGCACCAAGCAGCACCTGGTGGCGGTGATGGGCAAGGGCGACTACCTGGTGCTCGAGATCCTGCGCTTCGCTCATGAAGTGCTGGAAGACAGTGAGGTGGACTACCTCAAAGACTTCGACAAGCCGAAGTTCAAACCCCAGGAACTGAAGATGGCCGAGGAGCTCATCGCCGGCATGACCACGGAGTGGAACCCGAACCAGTACAAGGACACCTACAACGATGACATCATGAAGATCATCAAGCTCAAGATCGAGGCCGGAGAAGGCCAAGAAATTGCTTACGGCGACTTGCCAAAAGAAGAGAAAGGCAACACCGGGATGATCGTCGACCTGATGCCTCTGCTGAAGCAGTCGCTCGAAAGAAGGAAAAAAGAGAAGTCGCAGACCAAGACTTCGACCAAGAAAAAGACCACCAAGAAAACTGCGGCGCGGAAGAAAGTGGGCTAGCCAGGAGTATCGATGAGCGATTTATTAAAAGACTACAACCGGAAACGAGACTTCACCAAAACCAAGGAACCGAGCGGGAAGGCGCAGAAGAAGAAAGGCACCAAGCTCATCTTCGTGGTCCAGGAGCATCACGCCTCGAGGCTCCACTACGACTTCCGGCTTGAACTGGACGGTGTGCTCAAGAGCTGGGCGGTACCTAAGGGCCCTTCCCTGGACCCTGCGGACAAGCGGCTCGCGGTCCAGACTGAGGATCATCCCATTGAGTACGCGAAGTTCAAAGGTTCGATTCCTAAAGGGGAGTACGGCGGTGGAGAAATTTTCATCTGGGACAGCGGCACCTGGGAATCAGTGGATGAGGATCCCAGAGCGGCGCTTGAGAAGGGGCGACTCGAATTTGAGGTCAAAGGAAAAAAACTCCACGGGAAGTTTATCCTGGTTCGGACTCATTTCAAGGGTGGAGAAGATAAAAAAAACTGGCTGCTGATCAAACGGCACGAGGACTCTGAGAAGGCCCCCGTGAGCAAGAAGGTCGGCACCAAAAAAAGTACGGTTAAAAAAAAAGCGGATGAACTAGGGCTGGACAAGTGGCCAGGGTTCATCGCACCCCAGCTGCCAAGGTTGGTGACCGCGGTGCCGAATGAAGATCAGGTCTGGATCCATGAAATGAAGTACGACGGCTACCGGATGCAGGCCCAGGTGAAAGACTCACTGGCAAGGTATTACACCAGAAACTCTCTGGACTGGAGTAACACCTTTCCGCATCTGATCAATGCACTCAACGAGCTTCCGGTGACGAGTGCTATCTTCGACGGAGAGGTGGTGGCCCTGGATGAAGAAGGCAGGAGTAACTTCCAGAAACTTCAAAACTCCATCAAATCTAAAAACGTCGAACATCTGCGCTACTACGTCTTCGACATCATGTACCTCAACGGGAAAGACCTGCGAGAATTTCCGCTGCTGGAGAGAAAAAAAATCCTCAAGGCAGTGCTGGAGGATGCGGACCCGCTTCTTCTCTACAGTGATCATTTCGTCGAACAAGGTGGAGAATTTTTCCAGGCATCCTGTAAGTACAATCTCGAGGGCATCATCTCCAAGCTGGCCGATGCTCCCTATACTTCCGGAAGGAATGACTTCTGGGTGAAAACTAAATGCACCTCCCGACAAGAATTTGTCATCGCCGGTTGGACGGATCCCAAAGGGGGGCGCACCGGTATCGGAGCGTTGCTGCTGGGCCTCTTCGAAGACGGTGAACTCCGGTACGCGGGGAAGGTCGGCACGGGATTCAACCAGCTTTCGCTGCGAGAGATAAAAAAGACCCTCACGCCGCTGAAAAGCGAGGAGTCTCCTTTCAATAAAAATTCTCCGCGGGAACGTGGGATCCATTGGGTGAAACCAATCAAAGTGTGCGAAGTCTCATTTTCAAATTTCACCGACGAGGGGATCCTGAGGACACCGGTCTTCCAGGGGATGAGAGAAGATAAACCAGCAGAGGATATCCACATGGAGAAAGCGAAGAAGATCACCAAAAAAGTTTCCAAGAAGTTACCGGTGAAGAGTGTGAGGACGATCAGCTCACCGGATAAGGTCCTCTTCAAGGCCGAAAAGAAGACCAAGAAAGACGTCGCAGAGTTCTACACAGCTATCGCAAAAGTGATGCTCCCGTACCTGGCCGACAGACCCCTGTCACTCGTCCGCTGTCCAAACGGCTCCGAAGGAAGTTGCTTCTTCCAGAAGCACATCATTGGCAATGTCCCGGACTCCTTCAACACTTTTTTAGTCAAAGAAGAGAAAGGGCAGGGGATCTACGTCACCATCGATTCCCTAGAGGGATTAATCGAACTTGTCCAGATCAATGCGTTCGAGATCCATGCCTGGAACAGTCATAAGGACACCTACATGAAGCCAGACCAGATCGTCATGGATTTCGATCCAGGTCCGGGAGTGGCCTGGAAAACCATCGTGGAAAGTGGCTTCGAACTCAAGGAACTGCTGGAGGACCTCGGGCTCAAGAGTTTCGTGAAGCTCACCGGAGGTAAAGGGCTTCACGTCCATATCCCCATCGCTCCGGTCTATTCCTGGGACCAGGTGAAATCTTTCTCTCAGACCCTGGCGATGGAACTGGTGAACCGACGGCCAGAGTTGTACACAGCGAACATGGCCAAGAAACTCCGGAACAAAAAGATCTTCGTGGACTACCTGAGGAACGGTTACGGAGCAACCGCAGTGGTGCCCTATTCGCTGAGGGCACGGCCCACCAGCGCCATCGCCCTTCCGCTCGAATGGAGCGAACTTCGCAAAGTGAAGGGCCCGCAGGATTTTACCATGGACAAGGCGCGCAAGAAGATCCTTAATCGAAAGGTTGATCCCTGGAAAGGGATGTTGAAGCTCAAGCAGAAGATCAAGATCCTCAAGGAACAGAAGTCCCTTAAGAAATGAAACTAGTACTTGGTTTTACTCAAGTGCTCCAGAAGTCCGATGATCTCTTTGGCATTTTTCTTAAAAGCTTTCTTCTGAGCACTGGTGAGGGTCGGGACGATGGCCTGCAGAATCTCGAGGGTCTTATTACCCTTGATGGCTTCTGCTTGATGCTGCCGCATCAAGACCTTAAGCCTGTTTTCCTTGTCAGCAGTTTCAAGCTTCTCACTGAAAAGGTTTTTAAGGCTCTCCTGGAGTCTTGTCCTTCGCTCCAGTCTGGCCTTGGCCTGGGACATGAAATAATCCTGCTGTGAATTGAGGATATCCCTCTGGGGCTTTTCGATCTCGTCGAAGAGCATGTTAAAGCGCTTAGTGACGCCTTCGACCCGTTCCCCGGGGGTCTGCTTCATGATCTTCTTGTTTTCATTCTGGACAGTCTCCAGGAGCTGCTTCTGTTGATCCCCGTCGAGCCTTGCGATCCGTTCAACCAACACCTCATCTGTGAACTCATTGGCGATCTCCTTATAGAATCCTTCCAGAGCAGCGTAGTCGTCGGGGAGTCGCTGGGGCATTTCCAGATCAATGGCGCCGATGATTGCGGTGAGATTTTTTACCTTCGGCTTCGACTGATTCAAAAAGCCAGCGATGTCTTTTTTCAGCAGGTCGAACTCCTTATCCTTGAGCTGGAGCTTCTTGTTCACCTGATGTGCCAGGAGGGAGTCGGCGTTGCTGACGGCCATTTTTTTAGCGATGCAACCGGTGCTGAGAACGGACGCTAGGATGAGGGAAGATAGTTTCATGGGTGATCCTAAATATTGTTCTTTCAAATCTTATACACCCAAGTGGGACTTGAATATTTCAACTTACCTGACTAGGCAAGTCTACAACTACAGGTTCACATGATTTTACCCGATTAATGGTGATGATGTACTGCTTAAAATTTATATCTCTACTCCTACTGATTGACTGCTCTATCGCAGCAATGATGGATGGTTTTGAAAAACGCTGCGAGGGCCTTGCTATCGCTTTCTGTCAGGGCCCGGACAAGATCAAGTTTTACTCGTACCTTGAGGATCAGACCTATAAGTCTATGGAGGCCCAGCTAAAGCTCGACGGACACGCAGGCTATCTTCGACTCGAGAAGTCCGGGGAATATGCCTCTCAGTACATGAACAGGATAGAGAAGGAACTTTTTAGCAGGGCCGGTGTCACCGTGAAGATGGTCGATCAGCAAATGCGAGCCTTGCCGATGAAACTTTCTGAGGTATGGTCCGGGCCCGCGGCCGAGAAAAAACTTATCCAGGACTCTGTCGCCGGGGCCAGTATCCTATCTCTAGGTCAGGTCCTCTCCAAACTTTGGAATTCGGATCAAGAATTAAAGTTCAAAAAATACTACACCAACGTCTATGTCGGTAAGTGCAACAAGCAGGACGGTGCTTATGGTTTTGAGTACAATGCCTTCAAGATCGATAACCACAACATGTTTACCAAGCAGAAGATCTTCAGTGAGCTCGCAGGCGAGGTACTGGTATACTGCCCGGGTGTCATCCTGGGCTCCCTCCAAAACTCCAAAGGCCCGGAGCAGTTCATCGACGGACTGGCCTTCGTGCTGGGGCACGAGCTAACCCACATCGTAGATATTTCAAAACAACCCGCACTCTATGAGAAATGGTCCCGCTGTATTAAAAAATCTTTCACTTTCCCGGAACATGAGAAAGCTCTCTCTTACAAAGAGTTGAGCTCGGATATCGGTGGGATCAACCTTTTAATGGCCCGCCTCAAGAACCTGCCTCCAGAGGAAGCTTACAGGGCCCTCAGGAGAGTCTTGGCCCCCTGGCTCTGCCTCAATCCCTCCAGCACCAGTTTTAGCAGGAAGCGGCTGGAGATCATCGGCAGAGACCCGCAAGTCATAGAAGCTTTAGGATGCCGGGACCAGGCCGTACCTCTATGTTCTATCTACCCGACAAATTAACTCGGGGGTATTACATGATTGTCAAAGTCTGTCTTGTTTAGCAAACTTATGTGATGTTCATTCTCGAAGGCTACCGCTCCAGCATTGAGTACCGGGAGATCCTGCGGATTCTCCAAAAAGCCACTTCTGACCAGGAGAATATGCTTTGGCAATCTCACGTCGTCGGCAGAAGCATCGTACCGATCCTTCATCTCGAGATCGATTTCGTGAA
Organism: Bacteriovoracaceae bacterium; assembly: GCA_035576105.1. Lineage (GTDB taxonomy): Bacteria > Bdellovibrionota > Bacteriovoracia > Bacteriovoracales > Bacteriovoracaceae > Peredibacter. The sequence goes on along the minus strand of DATLXA010000003.1, from coordinate 4,468 downwards.
CAGAGAAGTGGTCCTTAATTTTGACACTAAACGCTTTATCCTGGACCCGCAGCTGCCCCTGTATATTAAGCTCGGCTATCGTTCAACCGTGTTTAAGGTTGTCCAGTACCGCCAGGGGCAGAAATCCATTCACTTCGCCTTCCCGGAAGAAATCAAGACAGAAGAACTGCGCTCCAGGCCCCGGCATGAGTTTCCGCCTGCCCTGGAAAAATTCATCTCGCTACGGCCCTCGGTGACCAAGATGCAGAAAGACACCGGCAATGAGCTAAGAGTAAAGATCATTGATGTCTCGGTCTACGGCATGGGTCTGCTGATTTCGGAAGTTAACAGGGCGTACTTCAAGAACAACAGAATTTTGTGGATCACCAGCATGCAGGACATACTTTTGGAGTCGCCGATACTAGCGGAAGTCATGTATATCTCGAATGAAATCCCACCCAAGTACATCACCCGCAAGGCGAAGAACTTGAAGGTCGGGGTCCAGCTTGCGAATTCGATACCGGATGATATATTCCAGGGGTTTACCAAATGAAGTTTTTTCTGATTCTCACCATGTTGATCTCAAGCGCCTTTGCTCATGAAAAATCCACTGTCACCAAAGCTAACAAGCTCGCGTTCGGTGTCTTCGAGGATCAGCTTCGTCATCCGTGGCCTTTCCCGCTTCTTTCCATCGGTCATAGCATGCAGTCTTACCAGAACTACGGTTCATCGCCGTACTGGCACGACGGCCTCGATATCAGGTCCGTTTCAGATCAGCCCATCTACGCCGCTGCCGGTGGGAAAGTGGTGAACGTGGAAAATTACGTCCGAGGTAATCATCTCTACTGGGAAGTTGCCATCCTCGATGCGGACGGCTTCGTGTGGAAATACCACCACGTCGCCAAAGAATCGATCCCTGTCGAAATCACGGCCGCCTACCAGCAAGGGACGAAGATCCCTACCGGAACATTCCTGGGGAACGTTGTGAAATGGCCGGTGACCACCTACGGAGAAGTCTACCACCACCTGCATCTGCTGGTCGTGGCCAGTGACGGGAAATACATTAATCCTTTTCTACTGATGGAACCCCTGGCAGACACTTCACCCCCAGTGATCTCGAAGATTGGCCTTGCCAAAAACCATAGGCCGGTCCAGGGAGCAGAGGTGAGTGGTCCGCACGCGCTTTACCTGGAGGCCAGTGACCTGACACTTCATGATAAGTTCTTGCTGCCGCCGTATAAGATTTCATACCGTCTGGATAACGCTGGTGAAGTCCTGGTCTGGGAGTTCAAGCACCTGCCGTCGGGGACCAATGACCTGGATTACATCAATGACTTCTACATGGAAGGGACCTGTGGCAATTACTCATGCCGGAAGTTTTTTTTCAATCTCAACTTCACTACCGCTCAACCTCGAAAGACCCTCAACGTCTCCAAGGGCGAGCACGAGGTCGAGGTCACGGTTGAGGATATTGTTGGCAATCGATCGGCAAAGACTTTTCGTTGGAAAGTTCTTTGATATTGCGTAACCCAAAGATCGAGATATACCCGTAGCAAATAATCGGTAAGCTAAAGGCCACTCGCAGGCCCTGTGCATCCGCAATCATTCCAGTGAAGACAGGTATCAAGGCCCCGCCGATGATGGCGGTGGCCATCAGCCCCGAACCTTTCTGCGCATCGGTGGTGGAGAGTCCTTTGTTGGCCAAGGTAAAAATCGTCGGGAACATGATGGAGTTACAGAATCCCACCAGGATCATGCTGTAGATTGACATGAGACCCTGGGAGTTCACCGAGATCAGGATAAGGGCGATAGCGAGCAGCCCATGGATGCTTAAGACCCTCCCAGGGGCAAATTCCTTCAAGGTGAAGATTCCCAGGAAACGTCCTGCCATGCTCACACCCCAGTAGATGGCAACGAGGTTAGCCGCTTGTGTTTTGGGCATGGGAGTGATCTCGACGACATAATTGACGAGGAAGCTTCCGATGGAAACCTCGGCCCCGACGTAGGCGAAGATTCCGAGCATTCCAAAAAAGACACTCGGTTGTTTCAAAACCTGACCCCAGGAAGTCCCGTCATCTTTAGTCGCTTCGACTTTCGGGAATTCCAAACTGCGGAACAAAATTGCCACGGCCGCGAGGGCGATGGCAATCAGTACATAGGGATAAATGATCTGGTGGGTGCCGGCCTTGATTTCTAGTTTAGAGAGGATGAAATAGGCACCAAAGAAGGGGGCCAGGAAAGTTCCGAAGGAATTGAAGGCCTGGACCATGGTCAGCCGGGACGAGGCGGAGGGTTTGGGACCGAGGCTAGAAACAAAAGGGTTCGCCGCAACCTGGATCTGCACAATCCCTGTTGCCAGGATGAAAAGAGCAAAAAGAAAAAGCCCGTACTTATTGTAGGATACTGCAGGGAAGAAGAGAAGGCAGCCGATGGCAGACACGCAGAGGCCTACGACGATGCCTGTCTGGTATCCAACGCGCTCGATGACTTTACTGGCCGGGATCGACATGATTCCAAAGGCTCCGAAGAAGCAAAATTGCACCAGAGCGGCCTGAGAGTAGTCGAGCTTGAAAGACTCTTTTAGGAATGGGACGAGGATGTCGTTCAGACAAGTGATGAAGCCAAATAAGAAAAATAGAAGGGAGAGTGAAGCGAGAGACTTTTTGTACATTTTCCGTCCTTGGATTACAAAGAAGCTATATCACCACGGACGTTCTAGATTGGGAAGGCGGAGTTTATTTTTTTCGAAGCCTGAGTTTTAGCTTCGGCTATCGTTTAGAATTTTTTAAAATCTTGTTCAAGATGTCGAGAGTGTTGAGATTTGAAAATTGTTTAGAGATGAAGAAGGCTTCGATCTCCCTAGAGATTTTGTTTACATTATTTGTGTCATTCGACTTCGAACTGATTTTGATTTTTTTATTCGAGTCCTCGTTTCCAATTTTTTCAAAGCTAATGTCGAAGGGGATTCCGTTCACTTTGAGGATGAATGAGTTACCCTTTTCGATTAAACCTCTCATGAGCGAGGCCTCTTCGAGTTTGCTAGTCACTTTTCCGTCAATGACATCGGATAAGAAGAACTCGATGTCTCCTAGCTCTGCGCTGACGATGACGATTGGTGGGCCGGCAGGGGAACGTTCAGCAGCAATGCTTCTTTGTTGTTTAGGGCCCATGCCTTGAGAGGTGCGGGATCTGCCTTGTTGTGCGTTTAGTTTTGCCATGTTTGCTGAAAATTCTTTTTTCTCAGCTTCAGACATAGGGGCAGAGGTGGTTGGTTTGGAAGAACTGGTATTATTAGTTGGAATACCCGATGAGCTAGGTACGAAATTTGCTACGGTGCTTGCAGCATCTCTGATGAAATTGTTTGTTAACTGGTCGACTTGATCATCGGTTGGCGGAACTTTTCTGTTTTCATTGGCGACTTGTTCTACCATCTTTTTTATTTCATCTCTAGAAATTTCAGATTTTTGTGTTTTTGAGGTTTGAGATTTCTTTCCGTTTAGTAAGCGACGGAGGATTTCGTTTTCAATTTTAGCTTCGCTTTCTTTAGATGGTTCTTTGGTGAAGTCGGACGAGGAATCAACTGAAGTAACTTTGGCATCACTATCAACGTTGTTTGTATAGTTAGCAGGAACTAAAGCTTGTTGACTTGTGTTGCCTTTTGTTTGATCAGTGAGTGGCGCCTGCTGAGTAGTGGGTACGGATGCAGTCTTTCGAGGGTTAGGACTAGCATTTTTTTCGGTTGAAGAGGATTGCTCTTGATATGAAACTGGTTTGTTTTCGACTTTGATTTTGTCATCCACCCAGACTCCCTGTTGAACAAGGATAAGTTTTATGTCGGGATCTTTGATGTTGCCGGAAGAGCCTATTATTGCATTCAGAATAGCATTGATATTTTCATCGTAGGCAATTGGTTGTTTTGAATTACATCTTTGGTCTTTAAATTCTTTCAAAAAATTGAACTGCATGCAACCTTTGTGATTTTTTGTGGCACAGGCATTTGTTTTTAATTCTTCTTTGAAATTCTTTTTATCTTGGTCGATAAGATAGTCAAATGCAGTAGATTTAAAAACTTCAAATGTTTTATTCTGGATAGCTTCCGGAAGATTTTTGCTTAGGGCGGTGTGGATACTGGAGAAAGTAATAGTTTTCTTATTCTTGAGTTTAATATCTCTACAGTAGTTTGTAATCGCTTCTTTCTCATAGTACCCAGATTCCAGATCAAACACGTTTAGACTTTCAAAAGAGTATTGTGAATCGATCGCTAAATTCCCCTTTTCAAACTCAGGGCTGCATAAATTTGATTCGATAGAATCAAATGCTTGTTTGCAGGTATTAGCCAGAGAATCATTGTAAGCGATCCAACAACACCACTTCAATCGATCTTGACTGGAAGTAACTCTAGGAAGTCAGCCTCGGTCTGAGCATTGGGCAGTTTTTCAAATACTTTTTTCAGATAATCAAACGGATCAATACCATTAGCTTTGGCAGT
>DATLXA010000002.1:0-5706 GCA_035576105.1 Bacteriovoracaceae bacterium | reverse complement strand
ACCTTGGGTGCGGGGACAGGATTTGAACCTGTGACCTTCAGGTTATGAGCCTGACGAGCTACCGGGCTGCTCCACCCCGCGTCAGGGTGTTGGTGATTGTGAGGCAGGGTGTTGGACTTGGACTTTTTGTTTTCAGCACTTCCCGGCGGCGAACCGGGATCCACTTCGCCTGAAGTGCTGAGCGATATCCTTTTGGCGGACCTGGCGGCGACCTACTCTCCCGCGCCTTGAGACGAAGTACCATTGGCCCAGGGGGACTTAACGACCGAGTTCGGAATGGGATCGGGTGGGGAACCCCCGGCAAAGCCACCAGGTCAGCGAAAAGGATATCGACCGCCCTCTTTCGAGGGCAGTGATTGTGAAGAAGACATCAGTGTCTGAGGTCGAGCCATGTTTGTGCATGGGTTTGACTGAAGAACGATCAAGCCGATCGAGCTATTAGTACCGGTAAGCTCCATGCGTCGCCGCACTTCCACACCCGGCCTATCAACGTGGTGGTCTTCCACGGCTCTCGGCGAAGCCTTGTTTTGAGGTTAGTTTCCCGCTTAGATGCTTTCAGCGGTTATCTATTCCACACTTAGCTACCCTGCTGCACAGCTGGCGCCATGACAGGTCCACCAGAGGTGTGTCCATCCCGGTCCTCTCGTACTAGGGACAGATCCTCTCAAGCTTCGTACACCCACGGCAGATAGGGACCAAACTGTCTCACGACGTTCTGAACCCAGCTCACGTACCACTTTAATCGGCGAACAGCCGAACCCTTGGGACCTGCTCCAGCCCCAGGATGTGATGAGCCGACATCGAGGTGCCAAACTTTGCCGTCGATATGGACTCTTGGGCAAAATCAGCCTGTTATCCCTAGAGTACCTTTTATTCGTTGAGCGATGGCCCTTCCACGCAGGACCACCGGATCACTATGGCCGACTTTCGTCTCTGCTCGACTTGTCAGTCTCGCAGTCAGGCGGGCTTATGCCATTGCACTCGACGACCGATTTCCGACCGGTCTGAGCCCACCATCGCGCGCCTCCGTTACACTTTGGGAGGCGACCGCCCCAGTCAAACTGCCCGCCACGCCATGTCCCGGACCCGGATAACGGGCCGCGGTTAGACGTCAGCAACAATAAGGGTGGTATTTCAAGGATGGCTCCGCAGGAACTGGCGCCCCTGTTTCATAGCCTCCCACCTATCCTACACATGTTGCTGCTAACGCCAAGGCGAAGCTGCAGTAAAGGTTCATAGGGTCTTTCCGTCTGACCGCGGGAACCCCGCATCTTCACGGGGAATTCAATTTCGCTGAGCCTATGCTGGAGACAGTGGGGAAGTCGTTACGCCATTCGTGCAGGTCGGAACTTACCCGACAAGGAATTTCGCTACCTTAGGACCGTTATAGTTACGGCCGCCGTTTACCTGGGCTTCAATTCAGAGCTTGCACCCCTCCTTTTAACCTTCAGGCACCGGGCAGGCGTCAGACCCTATACGTCGCCTTGCGGCTTCGCAGAGCCCTGTGTTTTTGATAAACAGTCGCTACCCCCTGGCTTGTGCCACTCTCATCTGGTTGCCCAAAAGAGAGTCACGCTTATCCCGAAGTTACGCGTGCAATTTGCCGAGTTCCTTCAGCATAGTTCTCTCAAGCGCCTTGGTATACTCTACCTGCCCACCTGTGTCGGTTTCGGGTACGGTCTCCGTTGGAGTTATTTCCAGGGACCTGTTCACTGCCAGGACAATCCAATAAGCCCTGACAATTTACCAGATCCGTCACTTCCAACTGGTTCAGGAATATTCACCTGATTCCCATCGACTACGCCTTTCGGCCTCGCCTTAGGGGCCGACTAACCCTGCGCAGATTAGCTTTACGCAGGAACCCTTGGGCTTTCGGCGAGAGGGTCTCTCACCCTCTTTATCGCTACTCATGTCAGCATTCTCACTTCCGATACCTCCAGCAAGGCTCGCGCCTCACCTTCATCGGCTTACGGAACGCTCCGCTACCGCGTGCTTACGCACACCCATACCTTCGGCGACTGGCTTGAGCCCCGTTACATTTTCCGCGCAGGTTCGCTTGACCAGTGAGCTGTTACGCTTTCTTTAAATGATGGCTGCTTCTAAGCCAACATCCTGGTTGTCAAAGCAAACCCACATCGTTTCCCACTTAGCCAGTACTTGGGGGCCTTAGATGATGGTTAGGGTTGTTTCCCTTTTCACGACGGACGTTAGCACCCGCCGTGTGTCTCCCGGATAGTTCTCTTGGGTATTCGGAGTTTGATTAGAATTGGTACAGCTCGCGCCGCCCGCATCCATTCAGTGCTCTACCCCCCAAGGAATTCGTCCGAGGCACTACCTAAATAGTTTTCGCGGAGAACCAGCTATGTCCAGGTTTGATTGGCCTTTCACCCCTATCCACAAGTCATCCGAGAATTTTTCAACATTCACCGGTTCGGTCCTCCAGTAAGTGTTACCTTACCTTCAACCTGCTCATGGATAGATCACCTGGTTTCGGGTCGTCATGCGACGTACTTATTCGCCCTATTCAGACTCGCTTTCGCTGCGCCTACACCTAACGGCTTAAGCTTGCACGGCACATGAAGTCGCTGACCCATTATACAAAAGGTACGCCGTCACCACGCGCGGTGGCTCCGACTGCTTGTAGGCTTCCGATTTCAGGTTCTGTTTCACTCCCCTTGTCGGGGTGCTTTTCACCTTTCCCTCACGGTACTTGTTCGCTATCGGTCATTGAGGAGTACTTAGGCTTGGAGGGTGGTCCCCCCATGTTCAGACAGGATTTCACGTGTCCCGCCCTACTCGAGTCTGTCGCTATTTGACGCTTACGGGGCTATCACCCACTATGGCTGTGTTTCCCAACACATTCAGCTTTATGTCACGACAGCACTGGCCTGGTCCCGGTTCGCTCGCCACTACTACGGGAGTCTCGGTTGATGTCCTTTCCTCCGGGTACTGAGATGTTTCAGTTCCCCGGGTTTGCTTAATGAACCCTATGTATTCAGGTCATTATACCTTGTCTGATCAACCGATCCTGATCTTGCCCGAAGGCAAGACTAAGTCGGGTGACCATAAAGGTGGGTTTCCCCATTCGGAGATAGCCGGATCAAAGGGTGCTCGCGCCTCCCCGGCTCTTATCGCAGCGTGCCACGTCCTTCATCGCCTCTCAATGCCAAGGCATCCGTCAGAAGCCCTTATGCGCTTGATCGTTCTCAGCAAAACCCATGCTGTATTCGAACCTCGCCGCATCTCGCGGGAAGGCCCGAGCACGGGCTCTACCTTTAGTCAGACAATGATGTCTTCTTAAGTCCGCCCTTAAACCGATACCGCATCCCAGGGGTGAGCTGCGGTCGGCGGGAGAACCCTGCCTTCACAATGTCATTTCGCATCGCCACCAGGTGGCGCTGCAAACTTGTCATTCCAATCGCGAGATCTTCTTCGTCTCATCGTCTTCGCTACCGCTTCGCTGCTTGAGCGAAGACGAAGTGAAGATTTCCAACAAAGCATGGTGGAGCCAGACGGATTCGAACCGACGACATCCTGCTTGCAAAGCAGGCGCTCTACCAACTGAGCTATGGCCCCAAACGGGTTTAGCCAGGAGAGCTGGTCGTGATCCGAAGCTTCAGGAGAAGAGTGGTAGGCCTGGGCAGACTCGAACTGCCGACCTTACGCTTATCAGGCGTACGCTCTAACCACCTGAGCTACAGGCCTATGACGGCCTTCGCAGGCGTCGTGCCTCCGGGCTCGCGATCGCATCTTGATCTCTCGTCGATCAAGATGAGTGGAAAGAGAAACGAAGACGGCGGCGATCCGCTCTTTGTTGGTCGTCTAGCGACCGTGTCTGGAGCCTCAATAGCCCGTGAGAGCTGGAGAGGCATCCTTAGAAAGGAGGTGATCCAGCCGCAGGTTCCCCTACGGCTACCTTGTTACGACTTCACCCCAGTCGCTGACCCTACCGTGGTCGCCTGCCTCCTTGCGGTTAGCGCAGCGCCTTCGGGTAAAGCCAACTCCCATGGTGTGACGGGCGGTGTGTACAAGGCCCGGGAACGTATTCACCGCGGCATGCTGATCCGCGATTACTAGCGATTCCAACTTCATGCTCTCGAGTTGCAGAGAACAATCCGAACTGAGACGACTTTTAGGGATTGGCTCCCCCTCGCGGGATTGCAGCCCTCTGTAGTCGCCATTGTAGCACGTGTGTAGCCCACCTTGTAAGGGCCATGAGGACTTGACGTCATCCCCGCCTTCCTCCGGATTAACTCCGGCAGTACGATTAGAGTGCCCAGCCAAACCTGATGGCAACTAATCGCGAGGGTTGCGCTCGTTGCGGGACTTAACCCAACATCTCACGACACGAGCTGACGACAGCCATGCAGCACCTGTGTCCCAGTCCCCGAAGGGAAAACCACATCTCTGTGGCGGTCCAGGCATGTCAAAAGGTGGTAAGGTTCTGCGCGTTGCTTCGAATTAAACCACATGCTCCACCGCTTGTGCGGGCCCCCGTCAATTCCTTTGAGTTTTAATCTTGCGACCGTACTCCCCAGGCGGAGTGCTTAATGCGTTAGCTGCGTCACCGACATGCATGCATGCCGACAACTAGCACTCATCGTTTACGGCGTGGACTACCAGGGTATCTAATCCTGTTTGCTCCCCACGCTTTCGAGCCTCAGCGTCAGTAACGGACCAGTATGTCGCCTTCGCCACTGGTGTTCTTCCGAATATCTACGAATTTCACCTCTACACTCGGAGTTCCACATACCTCTTCCGTACTCAAGACTGCCAGTATCAAAGGCAATTCCAAGGTTGAGCCCTGGGCTTTCACCTCTAACTTAACAGTCCGCCTACGCTCCCTTTACGCCCAGTAATTCCGAGCAACGCTAGCCCCCTTCGTATTACCGCGGCTGCTGGCACGAAGTTAGCCGGGGCTTCTTCTCCGGGTACCGTCATTATCGTCCCCGGTGAAAGAATTTTACAATCCTAAGACCTTCATCATTCACGCGGCATGGCTGCGTCAGGCTTTCGCCCATTGCGCAAGATTCCCCACTGCTGCCTCCCGTAGGAGTTTGGGCCGTGTCTCAGTCCCAATGTGGCTGATCATCCTCTCAGACCAGCTACTGATCGTCGCCTTGGTGGGCCTTTACCCCACCAACTAGCTAATCAGACGCGGGCCGCTCCAATGGCGATAAATCTTTCCCCCGAAGGGCACATCCGGTATTAGCTCAAGTTTCCCTGAGTTGTTCCGAACCAAAGGGCACGTTCCCACGTGTTACTCACCCGTCCGCCACTAATCCCGAAGGATCCGTTCGACTTGCATGTGTTAGGCCTGCCGCCAGCGTTCGCTCTGAGCCAGGATCAAACTCTCAGGTTGAGTTGACATTGACTCCAGTTCTTTGATCGAGGGGAAAACCCCGATCGCGTATCTGGTTTGCATAGTTTCTTGACGAGTTCCCATCACACAATGACCAACGCATAAGCATCAGCCACCGTATTAATGGTGTCTTCAAGAGACCGCATTCGTCAGCGTCAAGATGAACCCTTAGGTCCATCGCCAGAGCGCCGCCGCCTGCGTTTCTCTTTCCAAATCAACAATGTCAAAGACCCGAGCCACCGAAGCGACCCAACCGTTTAGCGCCCGGTCAGCGGCGGAGGCGGCTATCTATCCAACCCCGAAACCCGTGTCAAATCGTTTTTTTCAAAACTCTTCGAACCGGA
>DATLXA010000001.1:0-105663 GCA_035576105.1 Bacteriovoracaceae bacterium | reverse complement strand
TCCTGGGTCATTAAGCGATATTGTCACAGTGGATGTCCCATTTTATTCATGCATTATAAATAAAACAGTTATTGATTTGAGCATTCTTAATCACAAGATTTTAATTGTCGCTATCGAAAGGAATGGTGAGGTGTTAATTCCAAGAGGCAGTACCACTATCGCAGCTTATGATAAAATATCCCTAATGGCAGATGATGAATCATTAGAAAACTTTGCAGAGATTCTTTGGAAAAAACAACCTGTCAAGATTGATAACAAAATGTTAGAGCGCCGTACAGACGCCCACCCTGATTCTATCCCTCAGCAAGATAGATTTAGAGCTATTCAATAGTTGAATTTCTTCGTGGCCAAAAAATAAAGCCAATTATACTTAGCCTTTTAACGAATCCTCTAAAAGAATTAACTATCTCTTTACATTGATATCTGGTTTTCTTTGTTGATTTTGTTTTTGAGCTTTCCTGTCCAGCTTCAACTGACTGGTTGCTTCGTAATTCTGACGCTGATTCTCTACTGCTTTAGACTCTCTGGATTCTTTAAGATTCTTCCGAGTGGTATCTGCTGCAAAAACAGGTACCGGAATAAAGTTCACAATCAACAAAGAGAAAAAAAATGTTTTCATAAAGCCTCCAGAATATTTAAAGAAACCAAAATACACAGGCCGAGATTATCGTGGGAAGCAAAGCGCTCATGAATAATTTCAACGGACTGATCCCTTCCTCTCCAAATGCCGGGTTCAGGATGCCAAAGCCTGCAGGGTTTGGGGCATTTGCTATGACCGTAAGTCCGCCGCCCACCACAGCTCCCGCGACAAGCGCGTACTTCGAAGTCTCTGCCAGGTTTGGAACCAAAGACCCCAGGTAGGTCAAAGCCGCATTATCTGTGATGGCCGTCAGTAACAAGGCACTCACGTAAAGCGGTAATGCTTCAAGTTTAGTTAAAAGAGGACTAATCCACCAACCTTGAGGGCCTCCAAGTATAACCAGTCCAGCCAGGAAGAAGCCAACTAACATCCCCGATTTTAACTTAAGACCATCTTGATATTCTTTGGTGACATTCACCAGGCCTCAAAAGAACAGGAAAATGCCCACAAAGATTTCAGGGTAGTGTGCCGTTCCTACCACCGAGAATAAAAATACCAGGTGCGTGAGATACACCCAGACGGGTGTATTGAGTTCATTCTGCTGACCAGGCTTCAGGGCTTCAATCTCCTTGCGAAATTTGAATGCGATCAGCAAAGTTGATAAGCTTGAAGCGAGCATCCCTTTCCATCCAAAATTTGTTGCCATAAATACCAGGTCCCAGTCCCACTTTCCCGCAACCATGAGTACCGGAGGAGCAGCGAAAGGTGTCAGTGTCCCACTGATTGAGATGTTCACAAACAACAGTCCGAGAGTGGCGTACTTGAGATTTGTTGAAATTCCCATTGTATAAAATTGCTTAAATAATAAGAGTGCAACCACAGTCATGGCAGCAGGTTCGGTAATAAAACTACCCAGCCAGCAACCAAGTGTGAGTGCAGTGATGTAGAACGAAAAAGATCTGTTGCCCGGCAGAAGGCGGGATGCCTGTCCAATCAGAAGATTCGACAGTTCCAGGATAGGCTTGGTTGAACAGACTGCCATAATAACAAAAACAAATATGGGTTCGGTGAAGTTTCTATCCTGCATATATGTAATGACACTGGCAGGCCCATCGTATAGAAAAAGGAACAGAAGGAATATGGCCGCCCAGATTCCGAATACGACTTCCACTTCCCCAAGAAGATGGAACAGGTTCTCTCCAACTGTACCTTCCGGATATTTGCTTGCCATGTGCTGGAACTTTTTGACCATGAAGGTATGAAGTACTGCCACGAGAAACAAAATCGTCGCAATGAGATCTAAGTGACCAGGATTCATGTAACCACTTCAGTTAGAGCTAAAGCACCAAAACTATCAACCAGAAGCAGATTAAAGATTTCTTTGACTCATATTTGAGTTCGTTTTCTCGCGGTCAACATTACCAGGGCCATTGTATCCCGATCCGGAAAAGTCAGAAACCCCTTGCGAATCCTTTAGAGATTGTTTCTTCTTGTCTATGAACTCACTGGAAACCCTGGACTTACTGGGCTTTCCAAGAAGCTTTTTAGCCGCTCCCTCAGTTCCCTTGCTTTCTAGTGTATTTACAGGTGATTTACCAGACTGTAAGAAATTCTTTATCAGCTCCATAAATTTTAATTTCATGATGGACTCCTTGAAATTTGATGATCAGTGACGTTCTGGTGGTGTGGACTTTGGATAAGTTTGAGTTTTGCCTTTATCTAAGTCGACTTCTGTTTCATTACCAGTCTTGCCGGGATTCACTTCTGTATCAGGAATAGCTGGCTTGGTAATCTGATCTTCATCTGGCATCCCTGGGGTCTTTGGGTTGGTATCTGGTTGTGGTGTGGTAGATGTATTTTCCATAAAATCCTCCTGTAATAATGAAATATCTTCTCATTAAAAACTCTTATGTTCTTCTTAATTAGAGCCAAAGAGTGGCGCGTATACGATTCTGAAGCTACTGTTAAGACTGTCTAAAAGGCTTGAATATTTTTCCTGCCTTCCAGCTGAATTTTTCATCAATTTTCAAACAGTGACTTTTACACAGTGAAGCTTCGTACCATTATTTTATAAATAAAATACTCTCAGGAATTAACCTAGAATCCGATGGGTGACCCGGTCAATGATTCAGCTTCTGAAAAGACCCTCATGTCATTCTTTCGCCTCGGGTCCGTCCTCGGATTTCGTACCTCGTGAATTAAACGCTGAAAGTTCAATCTTAGGTAGGCCGGTGATCTTAAAGGTCACACTCTCGATCTCAATATTATTCTCTTCAAGCGCCTTGAGAAGATCCCGAGAAATTGCATCTTTAATATTTCGAACGCCGTGTTCAGGAACGATAAATCTCGCTGATAGTTCAAGCCAGTTATCCGTCAGTCGATAGAAGACCTTTGGGACCATGTCTCCCGTCTTCACATCATACTTCTCATCGAGTTTTTTCCGGAGAGGGTGACTTAGGTTATGGGTTTCTTCAATGTGCCTCGTGACAGACTCCAAGAGAATTTTTTCGGAAATTTTTCGGTCAGTGGAGTATTTCACCGGGATAGAAATTTCTTCCCAGATAAACGGAAAATCTCTCGTGTAATTAAAAACGGGATTTTCAAAGATCTTGTCATTTGTCACCGTGACGATGCGTCCGGTGAATTGCCTTCCCTTCACCCACATCGCCGGATCGGCTCCCTGGACAGAAGCGGGCTGTCCCATTTCCATGATGGTCCTCTGGAGGAAATTGAGCTCAATCACATCTCCCCTGATTCCTCCCATGGTAATTCTCTCGCCAACACTAAAGGTATTTCCCCGCATGATCATGAAATACCCTGCGAAAGAGGTCACTACTTTCTGAAGAGCAAAAGCTAAACAGTAGCTTCTGACCGTTAGCCGCATTGATACCCACGGGCCGGATACCATAGAATTCCATCTTTGATCCTTCGTTTTAATCAAGTCATTCACTGTTCTCTGATCCCTGATGATAGTGTAACCGAAAACGCCTATCACCAGGATGTGGAACATTAATAATCCAGACACAGCCTTACTGACGTTCAAGCGGAGTTTTATCCGGATAGGTCTACTCCTTAGTCAAATAGAAAGTTTGAATCCTTTAAGTCTCAAAAGCAAATCCTAGAGGCAATACTCACTCCTTCTTAAGATGCATTCAGCGAAGAGTTAAACTTTGGTATTTGATACGACCTGGGTCAGCCCTGGTCCTTGAACTACTCACCTTGTTGCTTACGCTTGATCTGCTTTTTTGATAAGTTAAAAGATTCTTGTTCAGCAGCTTCTTGTGCCTGTCGACCATCAGCACCTTCTTCCAAGTGAATTTGATTCTTGTCTTTGTAGGGACCGGAAAGGAGAGATGTTTCTTTACGATCTTCGTCCAAGAGTGGAGTCTCCCGAACAGTTGGGGCCACGTCGCTCCCCATAAGAGCTGAGTTAGACATATCTTTACCAGTCATATCATTGGAGCGACTTCTCGTCATACCGGAATTAGGATAACTCGGATGCCCCATCGTCGAAGGACCAAAAACCTTTTTTCCGGTCTGAGCATCGGCTTGAGGAAGGTATACTCCCAGCAGTAAAACAAATATCAGTTTCATACAATCCCCTTTAGTTCCTTTTGTCCATTGCCTGAGAGGCAAGTACTCGTAAAAGTTTATCTGCATTATCTAGAAAAGCTGCATTGGGAAGATCTTTAACATTAACCAAAATGTCGTTCATCGTTTTAGTAACTTGTAAATTGGATACACTTTCGATGATCAAATAATAGAACGCCTGATGAAATAATTCATTTATATCTAGCTCAGGAAAATAAAGATGCTTATGGATGATGCCTTCATCACTTCGCTCGTGATTGACGGCTTCGAAAGAGATGAAGACCCTTAATAGTGAATAAGCCACATCGATCGCTGTCCCCGGATCATTGACGGCCGGAGATAGTGCTTTGATGGCAATTCCGGAGAGAGTGGAGACACCGTAAATGGGATCATTATCAAATGTTCGCAAGTTTCCGATTGCAAAGGCTTTCAGGATTTTTCTTTCTACTTTTTTCGAAATGGATTCTCTTCTAACAAGGACTAAAGATGCAGTTGAACTTACGAATGCACCTATGTCATGGAGGAAGTAGAGATCAAGCTTCTCTTTCTCGGCCAATTTTTCCAGATAAGAGATATCAATGTTCTGGATGAACCCTACTGTGGGTGACATTAATGCAGTGGTAGTTACAGGAACCTCAACTCGAAGATTGCAACCAAAAGTGGGCATTTGAGCTCTTTTCTCTAAGGCCTTTCGGGTAACATACTCTACACTTTGTATGGTCTTTGACACAGATCCCATGTTCTTCAACTTATCCACCCATCTAATTATGACCCACACTACCGTCATCAGGACGAGAACAGTAATAATGAGGAGAATAACTCTCCCCTTCTCTCCGTAATACCCGGTGGAAAGAGCGATGACAGATACAATACTGTATATGAATGCGCCTAAGAATATCGATATTGCTGATTGAGTGTCAGGATCATCTCGGATCAATACTGTCGCTCGGGGTGTAGCCTGCTGTGTCGCTGAACTGTAGGCCGAAATAACATTTGAGAGAGAGAAAGTGACAACGATTAACATTGAAGATGCCATGATTGAAAGAATGCCATCGACGGCCCTACCACCTGCTAGATCCGCAAACTTATCTGGTACGAAGTCATCTAAGAGAACCGAGACCAGAGATGCAACGACCCCAAGTAGCGCAAAGAAAGCAGCTCGAGCCGACAAACGTTTTGAAAATGCAATAAGGGTGAATAGCCACTTTTTTGCCATAAAGAAGCTTATCAAGATCGTTCACATTTTATTCATAATTAATTGCTAAGAATAGACATGTTTTTTTGTCTCTTATCGTTAGAGTATGCATACTTATTTCTATTGATTTTCTTTGAAGTCCAGGAGAGAGAATTACAATTCTTCCCGCTTGCTGCGATGCTTGTATTTCCTTTCTGTTACAGCCTAAAGGTAGGGCAAAAGTATTAGTACAAGTAAACAGTGCCAAGCTGAAGAGAACTAATTTCATAAATAAATCCTAATGTTTTTGACACTTAAAAATTAATCGTTTTTGTTTGTCTTGATGGGTACAGGACCACGTGAGAGTTAATAGCTCCTCTGAAATTTCTTCAACCTGTTCAGAAAGGCCGTCAAATTGTTTTACACCCAGTGGTCTCCTTACTCATTGAAAAATCATCTTAAGTCAAAAACCATCAGTTATGTCATCCCGAAGAGCGTAGCATGTAAAGAAAATCGACAACTGCGCCACAATTGGGCTAGGTGGTCGGAAGGTATTACAAGTCATCTGTTTTTTAAAAAGAATCCTGCGATGATTAGCGAAGAAAACATTAACAACAGATGATTATCAACCATTACTTTGGAGCTCTGTGTGAAAGGTATAATATTACTTACTATGATCTTATCCGCTTTAACTGCTTTCGCCGACCAGGCCTTCAGCGGAGATGTATATAAATGCTACTCGACTTACGCAACAATTGGCGCAGACACCGATAAGTACATGCTTACCTTCACCTTATCTACGAATGGACAACCCATGAATGCGAAGCTCATGAAGAAAATGTCAGCGGTAAGATTAACTCTTGCTTCTAGTCCGGAAGGACTTCCTCTTATAGTCAGTAACGAATGCCAAGGAGTACCGGCCGCGAGCTTTAGGCTTAGTGAATCTTCATCCAGATCAAGGCATCTCTGCCTAGCAGAAGATTTCGGAGGTTCATCAAGACAAGAGGTTACTGTGAGGACAATCTCAGCAGCTTCGAGCGACGAATCCGTCAGATTCGAATGCGATAGACTCTAGTTCATTTCTCAAGGGCAGGAATAAAACACCTGATCCAGTTTTAGGGTATCCTTATAAAAAGAAATAAATCATGCCGAAAGATTAAAGGGCATCCCAGCTAATGGCGCATAGGCAGAAAAGGTAAAACTACATGGACAGACACTTCTACTTTATTGTCATCCTTTTTCAACTCGATATCGGCAACTCAATGATAAAAGTAGAACCTTTTCCTGATTCGCTTTCCACCCTGATACCACCGCCATGTAACTCAAGAATTTGCTTGGTTATATAAAGACCTAATCCCAGACCACTGATTTCACTTGGGGCCACAGCACGTTCAAATCTCTTAAATATGCGCTCCATATTCTCTTTTGCGATGCCGATACCTTGGTCACGTACCATGAGAATTGCCCGCCCACTTTTAAGACCAACACTTATTTCAACTGGGTTACCACCACCATATTTCATGGCATTCATCAGTAAGTTAGCTATTGCCTGTTCAATTCTGAATCGATCCCAATACCCTTCAACTGGATCACAACAAACCAAACTCACTTTAAGCCCAAGTGAATCAAATTGATCCCGGTAACGGGACAATACTTCCTCGGCCAAACTACAAAGGTCAAATCGTTCAAATTCCATGGTCAGTTTACCAGTGTTAATTCGGGACACATCCAGCATATCGTCAATTAAACGGGAGATCCTGTCGATTTGGCGATTGTCGGCTTCAACCATTTTAGTGATTTTTTCCGGAGTAAATCCGCTGAAATCCCCTTTGGATAAATTTCTTCCTCTCAACTGTAGCTGGAGTTTCAGTGAAGTCAGAGGAGTTTTTAGTTCATGGGATGCAATAGACATGAACTCATCACGGGCACGAATCGCCAGTTTCGCATTTTCTGTTGCCTCTGATAATGCCCGTTCTGTTTCTTTTTGTGCTTGAATGTCAGTGTTGGTGCCAAACCAATTTATAATTTTTCCATGGTTATCGCGAACCGGAATGACACGGGTTAAGAATGATCTGAATTCACCCCTTGAACTTCGCAATGGAAATGTCATGTCAAAGGGGACACCGGTTTCTATAGAGGCCTTCCAATTTTCCAGCACTCTTGGTAATGTTATCGGATCATGCACGCTTTGCCAGCCCCAACCTTCCATCTGTTTAGGTGTCGTACCGGTGTATTCATACCACCGGTCATTGTACCAGAATATGTATCCACTGGCATCGGCCATCCATGCTAATTGGGAAATGGAATTTGCCAGAGTGCTGAATTGTTCTTGGCTTTCCTTTAATCTGGCTTCAGAAAGCTCCATGTAATGTTGCCCCGCATGGGCGACCCCGCGATCAATGACATAATTAATGATGTCAGATTCGGTGGATGTGAGAGGGCCTTCTTCCCGCAAGACCTCAAAAAGAATTTTTCGGAGTATGTGATATTCTGTTAACACGCTACTTAATGAGTAGTCGGTAAGCTGGACACGTTGTTCAGCATGTTCCCGAGCTGCATCTTCAATTTTAAAAGCGGAGACTTCGTTTGATTGGTAAAGCAGCTGTACCTGCATATGCTTTAGAAGTAATGGCAGAGAATTGATAAGAATTGGCCTTGATTCTTTCCTGGCCTCGAAAATATCCCGGCGGACGGCTTCAACAAAGAGATCAAGCACTCTTTGAGAATGGTCTATAAGCCGATCTGATGCCGTCCTGTTGGGGTCTGGTGCTTGGGTCAAATAGTTACTCGCTGGCAATGGGCTGGTTGGACTTAATATTGCTCCCTTATAATCGGATGTACCATGCCCTCCTGGTCAAAATATTAACGAGGTTTAAGCCATTAGCGGCCTGTATTAATCAGGTATATAATACGCTTGCTCCCTCAATTCCTATTGGCAAGACACATATCGGCATTTTCTTGATAAATTATGGATCGATTCTGGATGTCATGCGCTTTGAGGTAACTTAAGTTATCTATATATTTGGTTAATTTTTAAGAGGCAGTTTTGAAACAAAAAACAAATATTCTTCCTAACATTCTTTTGGTCGATGATCGTCCCGAAAACCTTGTGGCATTCAGTGCAGTGTTAAAATCAGAAGAATACAATTTAGTTGAAGTTTCCTCTGGAGAAGAAGCGCTGAGAGAATTGATGGATAAAGATTTTGCTTTGATCCTAATGGACGTTCAGATGCCAGGGCTAAGCGGATTTGAAACGGCTATGCTTATTAAAAAACGTGAAAAGTCGGAATTTATTCCGTTGATTTTTGTTACGGCCAGTTACGTGGATGAGCATTCGGCAGAGCAAGGTTATAGGATCGGTGCCGTTGATTATATTTTGAAACCCTTTAATCCTGAGGCTCTTAAAGCAAAAGTTTTATTTTTCTCTAATTTTTATCAAGAAAACAAAAAGAGCCAACAACAATTAGAAGTTGAAAGAGAATTTCATAAGATTATTGAAGTAGTGTCTCATGATTTAAAAAACCCTTTGAGTTCAATGAAGCTTCATATGCAGATGTTAGATCGCGCTATCGCAAAAGAGGATAGTAATCTAGTAGTTGAAGCTTTAAAAAATAAACTTCCAGCAATGAAGCGATCAGCTTCTCAGATGCAGGAACTTATTGAAGGCATATTAGATTTAGCTAAAGTTGAAGGTACAAAAATGCAGTTAGATAAAAAGGAAACGAATATTTATTTAGTTGTTTCTGAAGTTATTGAAATGCTAACTCCCCATGCAGAAATCAAAAATATAACATTTCAAGACCTTTTAAATCGAAATGGCCAAACCATTAACTGTGATAGTGAAAGAATACGACAGGTCTTTTCCAATCTGATAGGTAATGCGGTTAAATTTGTTCCTAAAAATGGAACAATTCAAATTTCTTGCGAACAAAAAAAAGATTCAATTGTTTTTAAAATTCAAGACTCTGGGCCCGGAATAGAACTTGAAAGTCTACCACATATATTTGATAGATTCTGGCAGGCCAGGGGTACCTCAAACCATGGAACGGGACTGGGGCTTTCAATTGCTAAATGGATTGTAGAAGCTCATGGTGGAAAAATTTGGGTCGAAAGTAAGATTGGAGTCGGAAGCTCTTTCAATTTCCTATTACCAGATAATCAGGTGTCTTAAATCTTGAAGGTGGGACGAGATGAGAACGCTAAGATAGACTAGTGATTATTATGAAGTGGTATAGACACTGTGAATGCCGTCCCGGTGTTATCACTATCGACTCTTGCCACCCCGCCATGAGCTTCCGCTAAGCCTCGAACTAAGGGAAGACCGATGCCCCATCCTCTTTGAGCACTCTTCTCCGCCGATTCGGTACGCTTGTACGGCTCGAAAATTGTTTTTTGCTCTTCTTGGTTTATGGGAGTACCTAAGTTGTGGATGGAGATCTCGAGGATGTCATTTTTCCTCTTAAGTTCCAGGGTGATGCCGGTATTCTTGGATCCATACTTCACGGCATTGGTCGCTAAATTTTCGATTATCCGCTTAATCGCGCCACTATCGCAGACGACATCGAACTGTTCTTGTGCTCTTAAAATAAAGCGCATGCCATAGATGACGTTAAGTTCATCTACCGTCGAAGAGCATAAACTATTTATGTCACACACCTGGAAGCTCAATGGAAGTTTTTCGCCGACGTGGAAGTGTGTAAAGTCCAGAAGATCCTGGATCATCGTATCTATCCGATCCACTCCAGAGACAATCCGGTCAGAGGTTTTTTTAATTTCATCTGGTCCATGGCCTTTCTTCGCTAGAATTTGTGCAATCATTTTAATCGAAGTCAACGGTGTGCGCAGATCATGAGAAAGAGAAGCAACGAATTTATCACGGATATTTTTTTCTTCGTTGAGCTGATCGTTTAGGGATGTGAGCGCATGCTTAGCCAATACCTGATCAGTCACATCCATGAAATGAGCAAAGATTCCATACGGCAAGCCGTCGATGTCAGAAATCGGAATAAAACTATAGTCGTAGTAGCGTTCCTCAAGGCCCTTTGCCATCTGCATAATGACCTTGACCTCATAACGGGAGCGAGGTTCACCTGTTTGGAAAGCTTCGCTTAAATGCTGAAATACAGGAGAATTGTTCATCTCAGGATACACGGCTTCAAAATTTTGACCTAAATAGACTCTATCGCTGGCCAACTGTTGCCACTTAATATTTATTTTCTCAAAAATAAATTCTGGACCTCTCATCAGAGCGTTAGCCGCTGGAGACTCGGAAATCATCGTGTAGAGCTTCTGCTGTTCAGCAGCGATAATTTTTGCTGAGTCAATTTCAACTTCTTTGAGAGATTCGCTGAACTGAGTCGCGGCATCGTTAACGGCTTGTTCGATGGAACATACGATGACTTCACGTTCAACAGTGCTCAGAGGAGCTTCCTCTTCCAGAACATCACAAAGGACTTGTCTTAGTATGTGGTACTCAAAAATCATCTGGCTAATCGTGTAGCTGGAATTTTTTGCCCTCTCTTTACCGTGTTTTTTTCCTACCCTTGTGCTTTCGTCTTTATCAAATCTTTTTCTAGCCTCAGAGCGATTACTTGTTTCCGAAAGGGCCTGAGCTAATTGTGAAAGGTATTCAGGCAGGGAATCTTTTAATGCCAAAGTACTCTGGTGTTTTGACGCAACAATCTCATTGAGAGTTCTGAGCCTCCAGGCATTCATAATTTTATCTATATTCCGCTCGAGCCTCATTGTTGTGGAATTAAGCATTAACTTCTTTTGAGTATTCGGAGTCATAATTGTTCTATTTTATGATAGCAAAATAGGATTCTGCAACATGCAATTTATGAATAGAAGGTATAAAGTCTTACTTTCATAAAGAGTATTAAAAAAGGTTTCACCGATGCCAAAAACAATTCCGAGAATAGAAACTGGAGTACCGAGGTTAGACTTTCTTCTTAATGGAGGTTTTTTCCAGGGTGGAGTTTATATTATCCAGGGCCAGCCCGGGATGGGTAAAACTATTTTGGCCAACCAATGCTGTTATCATAGGGCGAAATGCGGAGAAATCAGCGTTTACATCAGTATCCTGGCAGAAACCACAGGAAGAATGACGGGTTATTTATCAGCGTTGGATTTTGTCGATCAAGATGCGATTGGAAAAACCGTTCACTACGTGAGTGGTTATCAACAGCTTAAAGAGAAAAAACTCTCGGAGTTTAAAGAGTTTGTCAGAAGCGTCATCAAAGAACACAAAGCACAATTCTTAGTTATTGATGGTTTAGACGTGATAAAAACAGTCTGTCAATCGGAGGTTGAATACCGGGAATTTCTCCATTCACTCCAATCCCATGCCACTCTTTTGAAATGCACGACTCTACTATTGAAACCTACTGGCTCTAATGTGGAGCTCACTTATCTTGAACATGCACTATCAGACGGCGTCATCGATATCATTGAATGGCGAGACGGGGCCCGGGCCGTCCGAGAGATTCAGATTCTTAAAATGAGAGGATCTAATTACCTCAAAGGTGGACATGAAGTTGAAATTACTTCAAACGGTTTTATTATCCATCCCAGAACCGAGGTTCAATTTGGACGGCCCTCGGAAGGTGATCCTTTAGAAAACCGCGTACGAATGCCTTTTGGGGTACCACAGTTAGATGCCATGCTCCACGGGGGTCTGCTGTCAGGCTCTTTGACCACTTTGTTCGGGACTCCCGGAACAGGGAAAACTTCTCTCGGCTTATCCTTCCTCATCGAAGGTGCTAGTAAAGGAGAACAGGGGATCTATTTTGGTTTCTATGAAGCGCCCCCCCGGTTGGTCGAGAAAGCTACATCGCTTGGCCTGGATTTAAAAAAGTACGTCGACAAGGGCCTCATCGAACTCCAGTGGCAAGCCTCTGTAGAAAACATCGCCGATTCACTGGCCGAGAGATTGCTCGAAGGAATCCGGGAGAACAGGAAAAAGAACGCGAAGGTCAGAGTTTTCATTGACGGTATGTCAGGATTCAGAAGATCCATGGCGTATCCAGAAAGATTCGGTTCATTCATGGCGGCCCTTAGTAACGAACTTCGGAACATCCATGCGACCACACTGTTCTCTGAAGAAGCTGAATTTTTTAGCTCTAATCCGGAGTTTCCTAACCGGGAGCTTGGCTCAGTGGTTGATAACGTCATCTTCCTTAGATATTTTGAACTCCATTCCAAGATTCACCGTCTGATCTCCATCCTTAAAATGAGAGACAGCTCCTACGAATCTGAAATACGAGAATTCATCATCACTGAGCAAGGTCTTGTCATCTCTCATACTTTTGCAAGTGCAGAAGCATTGTTAACGGGTCATCCAAGGATCAATAACCAGCAAATCACTCCGGTGGTGGATACATCAACAATATCCAAGAATAGAATTAACAACAAAGCGAGTGCAAAACAAAAAGTGGCAAGGTCTAAACCTGTCCAAAGAGTTAAAAAGAAATGAAGAGAATTGTTATCATCGATGACGAGCTCGATATGGCGCAAACAATGGCCATATTGCTTCAGGATGAAGGATATAAGGCTTTAGCCTTTGCGGATGGCGAGGTAGGACTCGCGTACATGAAAGAAGTCTTACCCCATCTGGTGATCCTGGATGTTATGATGCCTTTGGTTCAGGGTCAAGATGTCGTAAAAGCAATGAAAGCAGATCAACTGCTTCGATCTGTACCCATACTTCTCATCAGCGCTTCGAAAGAACCTGTGATGAAGGGTGATCACTGGAATCGATTTCTAAGAAAGCCGTTTGATATTTATGAACTCATTGCAGAAGTTAAGGAATTAGTTAAATAATATTTCTCCACCAATCCCCTATAGTAACATACAGGATTCAATTCATGCCTCTAGAAAAAGAACAGCCACGAGTACAATCAGAGAAGGAAGTTCTCCACAAAACTGAAGAATTTTTAAAGTTGTAAGTAGAGAAATTCAGCTTTCTGATCCATCACTGAAAGATATCCCTGTTGTCATCATGTCTGCGGATGGAAGTATGTCTGAAAAAAAAGCTAAACTTTCCGCTAACGAATACCTGAAAAAGCCACTTGATATATATCAACTTTTAGATATTATTGAAAAGTTTGTCTCTTGATTATTATTTTCAATTTCACTGTAATTCAAATAAGGCCTGCGCCTCACTCATGATATTGTCCTTGCATCCAAAGGAAGCCGAACGAAAAATGTCGTTCCTAGGCCCGGTTCACTTTCAATTCGTACCGTACCGCCATGAGCTTCGATCAGACCTTTTACCAGAGTTAAACCGATGCCCCATCCCTTCTGTTTACCTGTAATAGCAGATTCAGTCCGGTGATAAGGTTTGAAGAGGGTTTGCTGATCTTCATGAGAAATTGCATTCCCTTCATTATGGACCGCAATTTCTGCCCAGACGTTTTCAGACTTCAGTCTAATGGTTATGGGTGAATCAGCTTTGCCATATTTGATCGCATTACTGACCAGGTTTTCAGTGATACGTTGAATACCTTTACTATCCCAGTGCCCAATCAGCTGACCGGCCTCATTTCGGACCTGGAACCTCGGCCCATGGAGTTCGCTCAGATCTTTTACAACGACTGCGATGATCTGATCAAGATGACATGCTACGATTGAAATCGGTATCCCTTCACCTGCCTTAATTCGATTGGCATCGAGCAGGTCGCGAATCATCAAGTCGGCACGGTCCATATTCCTTATGATACGGTCGAACATGTTCTTCATCGTTTCAGGTGTTTCAGCTTTCCGAAGCAGAACCTCCGCTGTCATCTTGGCGACTGTCATGGGAGTGCGCAGATCATGAGTCAAAGCAGATACAAACCGCTCACGGAGTACATGCTCTTCCTCAAGTTTCTGCACCAGGAGCTTTTCTCGTTCAAGGATGGCCTGCTGTTGCTGTTCCCATTTCTTACGATCTGAAATGTCCCGGACAAAGGCATAGAAAAGCCAGCCATGAGGCTCTTGTAAAGGATTAACAGCAAGTTCTATAGGAAACTCCACCTGACCCCGACGAAGCCCATTCACTTCAATCCTCTGATTCAATATAGGCCCACCTCCTGTTGCAAGGAACTTGGCCAGTCCCTTTCTGTGTGCCTCGCGATACATAGAAGGAATGATGAGATTTGCCAAATTATGTCCGATTGCATCCTTCTTTTCCCATCCAAATATTTTTTCTGCCTGAGGGTTCCAACTAGTGATGAGTCCTTGGTCGCTCATTCCCACTACCGCATCTAACGAGTGCTGAACTAACCCATTAATACGCTCAGCACTTTTCAGCATAAATTCGGTGCGTTCACGCTCCTGATTGAGCCGTTTAATATCGGTGATGTCGCGGGCAACGGCAAAGAGCAGTCCCTCTTCTTTAACGGGATAGCTGGTCCACCCTAGAATCTTATAAGCTCCATTCTTGCAGCGGTAACGATTTTCAAAATAGACATTGGGTGTACCAGTAGCAAGTTTTTCTACCTCAGCAATGGTTGCTGCCAGATCATCAGGATGAACAAGGTCAATTAATGATTTTACCAGCAACTCTTCTTTCGCGTAGCCAAGTATTTTTTCAAATGCCGAATTTATTTCCAGGAAATTGCCATCGCTATTGGTGATACAAATCATATCAAGGGAAAGATTAAATAAGCGTTTATATTCTAATCCTGTTTTGAAAAGCTGCACCCGCTCTAGGTCCACTCGATTAAGAATGTTTGCATTCTTCCAGATTACGAGCAAAAAAATCATAAATGTCAGAGCTAGAAAAATAATTACGCCAAAATTTGTTCCAAAAAATCCGCGCTGCTCTCCCCCAAAGCGCAGTACACCCACAAAGAACAGCACAAAAAAGACTGCTGGCGTCACTCGGCGCAGGAACTGACTGCCAGGAGCATCGCTTGAGGCCACTGCCATGAATCCATGAGAAGGACGAGCAAAGAGAATGCCGAGACTAAGAATAAATAATAGAACAGCAGTATGCACCGCCATTTTTGTATAACCAGAAATACCAGTAAGCTCCACCGTTCCATAGAGATAACCTAGAATCTCCAAAAGTGAGAGAAATGCCACAGACAGAATTAGCCATTGGGTGCTCCACTGGATAAGGCGAGTTTTTACATCAAAAAAAGTGAGGGACATCCCCAATAACAAGAAGCAGAGTGCTGTCGACATTGGCATTCGACCCAGATGAAATGTTTGCACCGCTCCTGCAGCCTCCGGAAATAGGCCCTGATCAATTCCCAGATCCCAACCAAATATGTACTCACTCAAAGTGAGGCCCCCAATGAGCATTACAACTAATGCGCATATGTTTCCTAGAAAATGACGATGCTTTGAGGATTTATCGGTAAGTGAAAGCCAGAGCGCCGGCCCCGCAAAAATAAACGCAATAGCGGTATTTACTTTCATTGTGACCCAATCAGGATTGATACTTTTGAGTGAGGCGACGTCGAATGCGTGGCCCAATAGAGCAAGTGTCCCAATTAGAATAGAAAGAACTGCCGATACTTTGGAAAGGTATATAAATTTTAAGACAAGAGAAGTGTTTGGCCGCTTAGAATCTTTCACCTGGAATCCCCCCAGTGATGAAAACCATGGCCAATGTTACCTCAAAAAATAATGTTTTTCCTGCGAAACATAGCAAAGCCGCAAATTAAAAATTAACATTTCTTATTCTTTGTCAGATGATGTGTGGAACCATTGTTGAAAATCTTTTTAATCTACTACCTTGAGTTTGAAGAGCACCCAATGCTTCCAGGTCGCACCATGGTACAGATAAATATGATCTTTCTTATAATCAATACTTTTCAAATCCACCATGGCCCTGTCCGAAAAATTATTATTTTTGACTGATTCTAAATCCCCTGTTCCCACGTCCGCAACAGTTGCAGGGCCATAAGAATAATCAAAATCCAAATTACCATTGATTTGTTTGAATTCTATATCGAAACCGTAAATAGACTTCGATGCTTTCCATTTCGTTCCAGCTAGGATCTTCTCACTCGTGACTGGTAAATTTTTAAAATCCTGGGACTGAGATACAATATAAGAAATTTCAAGTGACACAGCCTCTTCAAGCTTTATTTCACCTAAATCTAGCTTCTCACCCGGATGAAATTGAATCGTTTTGATGAAAGCTATGCGCCCTGGGGCTGCGATTTGAAAGTAGTACTCTGCAGGTAGAAGTCCGGTTTTCTTAAAGCTTCCATTTGCCGCTATCTTTAAGCTCGAATCGTTAGAGCTCCAGTTACCCCGAGTCCCGTTATGAGGTGTATTTATCGGACCATTTTGTAGATGAAGGCCTGCTTTATAATCACCGGCCGCGAGGCCGCCCAAGTTTATCCCCCCCTCGATGCTTGCTGCGGAAGCCGTGGATAGTCTTTCAAGCTGCATTTCACCAACGTAAATTATCTTCTTCTGGGTAACTTCTCCCGGAAGAGGCGGTATCTTAAAGTCCAGCGGCGCATAGCCATCAGCACGGAATCCGATGGGAGATTCTAAATCTCTAACCTCACTGGCAAAGTATCCATTTTCTTCTACTGGAACTTGGGAATAAATAGCTTTCGGGGATATTTTGCCATCGCTTACCGTAATCTTACCTACGATCACCAGTGATCCTGGAAACCTGTCCGAACTGGCTTTGGCTGATTCAATGCTAGCTAGTAAAGCCTGAAGGTCAGATGCTTTTCCAGAATCCTTCATCTCATTCAGAAGAGTCGTCAGTCGTGGATCTGTGATTGGAGCATCGGGCATAGTAGTGTTTGTTTGAAGTGGTTCGGCTTTCGTCTTATTTGCCACGACATTGTGATCAGATCCTGAACACCTGATAAAAATCATTGAGTGAGTTGCGCTGTTTTTTGTACTTCGGAATCCGATCACATCCGGTCCCATGATATCGAAGCGTTCATTGTTACTTAGATTCACTCTAAACATGTCGATTTTTCTGAAACAACCACCAGGCCCGCAAAATCTCACAAAATAGTCTTTATCTCCCGCACCTTCAATTGCTAGTCCGAAATTACCTTTGCAGTCAGTTTCCCAAAATCCATTAAAGGGATAAGACGGATCTTTCTTTATATTAGACTCGATATTTTTACTTGTGATTTCCAGGTCCAGGAAAAAGTAACTTAAAAGTGACTTTCCAAATAGTACCAGCAAGATACCGATGATGGATGTGACGAGAAGGATCTTAGTTACTGTAGAGAGGGAGGAGGTCTTGTTTTGTTTCATAACTAAACTGTAGCATCTTTCTCATATCGTTCAACTTCGAAGATAAGGTTCTTACCAGTTTATTTAGGAAAAAAAGTCTCAGCAGGGGTTTGCCGTCATCAAGAAATAGTGGGCTTACCCAAGTTTAGTAGACACTTTTCTCTGAGCGGTTTACTTCGTTTTGTAAAACATGCTTTAAAGAAAGTTAACCACGAAGATGGTTCCTCATTAAGAAGGGAGGTGTAAAAAATGTAAAGAGAAAGCTTGGGGAGAATGATGGGTTTATCCTCTCACTATAGAGCCAGATAAAATCATTGAAAATGTTCGTTTCTCGCGTGCAGCTACAGGTATTCATTTTCAAATGGGGATACGTTTTATTTCCTACACACAGGTAATGAATCTGCAAGTATTAGCGCCGCAGTCGCCTTATGTTTCGTGTTGCCATGGTCATGCTCTTGTGAAAGGGCCTGGGCTGAAATGATCAGTAAACTACTAAGGAATAGTGATTTCATTTTTTGCCTCTACTTTTAATTTTTTCAAGGTGTTCTTGGACCACTCAATAATTGTTTTTTTCTCTTCATGAGTCACTTTAGAATTATTATGAAATGGGCTGTAGTACCAGGGTGGCATTTCATCATTTTCAGTGACTTTGATTATCTCTTCGAGGTCCTTTGTAGGTCCTCCATGACCTTTGAATGGAAAACCATCTGTGAAATCGACATGTGACCTTGCTTCCTTGATATGGGAGTTTATGATTTTACCGACCACTGGAAGTTGGTGGTACCATGGATACGTTGTCTGTGCTGAATGACAGTTAAAGCACTTTGCCTGGAAGATTGGCCTAACTCGTTTCTCGTATTCGCTAATTATGGGTTCCTTAAGGCCAGTCGGCAGGTGGACCTCAACATTCTTGGGTTTCGCACCGTGAGATTCGTTACCGTGCCCAAAGGCCATTCCTGTAAGGATCGTAAGTATAAAGAATAAATACGTTTTCATTCAAGGATTCTAGGCAGAACAAATGCGTAGAACGAACCTATTACATTTATGCCCAGAGAAGTCCAAAAAAGAGGCTTCGACCAATCTTTTGTTTTCTCACAATCCTCCCTCTTATCTATCGGACAAACCTGTGCCTGCGAATACTTCTGCCCAGCGTAGGAGAACCCAAGCATGAGGAAGCTGAATCCGAAGACATATCCCTTGTTCTCTGAGAGCCAAATCAATTGAGGAAAGTTTCCTAAAAACGAAGCAAGAGTAGCACCGAAGCCAAGCAAAACCAGAGTTGAGGGTATGGCACAGCAAATAAGGGTTCCAAGGGAACCAAATAGTCCGAACCAACTTAAAAACTTCTTCGAGAAATTACTTTCTTTCAATGCTTGCAACATTGTATCCCGCCTCAGTTATAATTTCCTTAATCTTCTCATCTTTCAAATCTTGATCTTCATTGGTTTTGATGGAAACGATCTTTGTATCTAAATTAACATTGATCTCTTTAACTTCTTTAATCTGCGAAAACTTCTTTTTGATACCTTGAGCGCACATTGAGCAGACCATCCCGCTTACCTTCACCGAAATATCTTTTGCAAACGCCGCTTGACCAACTAACAATAAACCTAAAATAAGTGATAACTTCATAAAGATCCCTCCTGTGTACAAGTAAGACGGTTACTCCCACTATTTTGTGACATTAATAATGAACCATAAGATTTAACATCCACTCCGCCCTGGTGGAGGAGCCCATTTCCCATAAAACGCTCTTATAAAAGAACCTAAGCATGGGTGTAATAATTACATTCGGCTCCACATCCGGCATCACCATCGCCTGCAGCATGAACCAAGTCTGCAAGTCTTCAAACCCTGATTCAAACGGAGAAAAGCCTATCCGCCCTTGTGCCATAAAAATATCGGTTACTTTAG
Organism: Bacteriovoracaceae bacterium; assembly: GCA_035576105.1. Lineage (GTDB taxonomy): Bacteria > Bdellovibrionota > Bacteriovoracia > Bacteriovoracales > Bacteriovoracaceae > Peredibacter. Next base: position 86,197 of record DATLXA010000001.1, on the reverse strand, counting down.
GTGACGTGAAATGATAGTACTTCAAGGCCGTGAATAAGGTTCTTGTTTCCCAGTCTGCTTCGAAGCCACCCAAATAGACTTCTTCCGTCCTTCGAGCTTCAATCTCAGAATCAACTAACCCGATACCAGAAAGAAGATAGATGTTGGCCTGGGAATCCTCGCCATTTTTTCGCCACAGAAGATGATTTACCCGGGCAAGACCCATTTCTGTATTTTTATCCTTTTTTGTGAAGCGCCAGTGGTTTAGCCCCGCAGACCACTTGGAAGTAATAGAATAGAGGGCCTGGTTATCGCTGTAGGAAGCCATGTTGAAGGAGCTTATGACCTTCCCACCTTGGTAAATGACCGGATGGGAATGAGCAGACAGTGTTATCATGTACACGAGCGAGCCGATCAGATAATTTTTCACAAAATTCCCTAGGGGTTAAAGTGTTTTGCTAAGTATAACGTATGAGTATTTAAATTTGTGACTGGAGTACTCAAAAAGAAGAAATTAATTATTGCTGGACTCGAACTTATAAAGAAGTTTTTTAGCAACTTCAAAAGTGGTTGTTGTGATTAATGTCACGTTCTGACCTTCAAAAATGTATATAGTGACCTCTAGCGAAACCCCACCAGTGGGTTTATTCAGCAACTTTTACTAGTAATAAAAAACAGATATTACTACGGAGTTCTTAGAATTGGTTTTTTGGCTTAACTCAAAGGGCCACTGTTATTACTGAGAAACTACCTCACTCACCGGATAGCCAGCGTTTTCAATTAACTCTTTAATCTTTTCAAGCGGTAGGCTAGTCTCTACGGATAAAGTCTTATTCCGGACATCTGCCTTGGCTTCCAGGGACTTATCATATTCACCTAACGCCTCTTGGATATTATGAACGCAGCTCATACAATTTAAACTATCAATCTTAAATTTATACATACACTCCTCCTTTTTTCAAAAGTGTAGAAACAGTATCAACCTTCCCCCTAGGTAAAGGTCAATTCAAATAAATTATTTTTTTTGAGTGTTGACCTTACCTTGCGGGGAAGGTTTATGCTAGATAATAACCTGGAGAAAGTATGGAACAAATATTAACACTCGACATCAAAGGAATGACCTGTGCTTCCTGTGTTAGTCGAATAGAAAGGGTTCTAAAGAAAAATGATGGAATCATCAACGCTTCGGTGAATCTCGCTACTGAGAAAGCTAACATCGAGTATGAAAACTCCAAGCTTGATGCTCAAAAAATAATAAAAATCATTTCTATTGCGGGATATGATGCCAGGATCTCTGAGTCCAGTGAGAAACTTGCACTAGACAAAGAGCAGCTCTTGAAAAAAGAGAAGAAATTAATTCTCTTATCGATACTCCTTACTCTGCCATTAGTTCTTCCCATGTTACTCGAGCCTTTAGGATTGCATCTGATGCCTTCCCCTTGGATCCAGCTCTTGTTGGCCACGCCTGTCCAATTTTTTATTGGTGCCAGGTTTTACAAAGCCGGTTGGGGGGCGGTTAAGGCCAGGGCAGGTAACATGGAACTCCTCGTTGCCATAGGTACTACGGCCGCTTTCGGACTAAGCATATATCTCTTACTGAAAAACTTGAGTCACCTTAATCATCATATGCCTCATTTATACTTTGAAAGTTCAGCTGTCATCATCACTCTCGTGCTTCTAGGCAAGTATCTTGAAACTAGAGCAAAGATGCAGACTTCAGCGGCCATTAAGGCACTCCAGAAACTCCAACCTACCACTGCCAGAATCTTAATCGGAGACATTGAGAGTGAAGTCCCTATTGAGGAACTAAAATTAAAGAACCTCGTTATTGTAAAACCAGGTGAAAGGATTCCAGTGGATGGGATCATCAGGAAAGGGATCACGCAGGTCGATGAATCTTTGATCACAGGGGAAAGTTTACCAGTGGAGAAGAAAGAGTCAGATATAGTTGTTGGAGGTTCGATAAATGGTGATGGCCTACTTCTTGTTGAAGTATCAGCACTCGGCTCTGAGACGATGCTCTCTAGGATTATCCGGTTAGTTGAGGATGCTCAATCGGTCAAAGCTCCGATTCAGAAATTAGCGGATCGAGTAAGTACTTACTTTGTTCCCATAGTTCTAGTAATTGCACTGATAACTATCCTCTTGACCGGCGTTTTCGGGCCAAGCTGGGAAACCGCCATCATCCATGGAGTAGCTGTTTTGGTCATCGCTTGTCCTTGTGCCCTGGGCTTAGCTACCCCCACTTCTATTATGGTCGGTACCGGTGCTGCCGCGAAAGCCGGCATATTAATAAAGGATGCGGAGGCCCTGGAGATAACCCATTCACTAACTATTATTGCTTTCGATAAGACGGGTACTCTCACGCAAGGTAAGCCATCAGTTAATAAACTATTCTCTTTCGGGCTTCCAGAGTTAGAAATTCTGAATATCCTCGCGAGTCTGCAAAGTACTAGTGACCACCCCCTGGCCAAAGCGGTCATCCTTGAAGCTAAAAGTAAAGGCGTTAAAATGATCCAGGCGAGCTCAGCCAGAGCACTTCCAGGCAAAGGAGTGGAGGGCGTGGTTGATGGTAGAAAGTTTATCCTAGCAAACAAAAGACTTGTGATGGAGCTCAACATTAATGACGGCCACGTATTCAGCATGGCCCAGGACCGAGAAATTCTCGGCGAGACAATATCTTATCTTGTAGATGCTGAACTGAATAAGATCGTAGGTCTTATAACTTTCATTGACCAGGTAAAGGAATCAGCAAGGAAGACCATAGGGCAACTGAAACTGCTGGGAATTAAAACGATGATGTTAACCGGTGACAACCAAGGAAGTGCGGACTCAGTTGCCAGAGAGCTTGGCATTGATATCGTCAGGGCGAATGTTCTGCCTCAACACAAATCTGAAGTCATAGAAGAATACAAGAAGAAAGGCGAAATCGTCGGAATGGTTGGAGATGGAATCAACGATGCTCCTGCCTTAGCTGCCGCTCATGTTGGGATGGCCATGTCTACGGGAACTGACGTTGCCATGCACTCCGCGGGCATCACACTCATGAGAGGAAACCCCCTCCTCATTCCTGACGCTGTTTCCATATCTAGGAAAACCTATTCTAAGATCAAACAAAATCTTTTCTGGGCGTTCATCTATAACGTTATAGGAATTCCTTTGGCAGCTTTTGGATACTTAAACCCTATGGTGGCCGGAGCGGCCATGGCCTTAAGTTCCGTGAGCGTGGTTACTAACTCCCTCCTCTTAAAAAAATGGAGACCAACAAACACGAATCAGGAGTCTTTATGAATATAGGAGAAGTCTCTAGTCTGGCAGCAGTAAATAGTAAAATGGTTAGGCGCTATGAAGCTCTGGGAATCATTCCTAAAGCAGGTAGAAGCACGTCCGGCTACAGACAGTATTCGCAAAATGATGTGCACGTTCTAAAATTTGTAAAGAGGGCCCGGGAGTTAGGCTTTTCAATGAAAGACATTAAGCAGCTCGTAGGCCTGTGGAAAAATAAGAATCGCACTAGTTCTCAGGTAAAGAATATCGCCATGAAGCACGTAACGGAACTCGAGATCAAGTTATCAGAGATAAAATCAATGCTTTCGACCTTGAATAACCTGGTTGAGAATTGTCATGGTGACCAAAGGCCAGAATGTCCCATTCTAGACGAATTAGTTTGTCACAAATAGCAGTAGAATTTAAGGACGTTATGAAATATTACCTATTTATTTTTTCAATTTTAGCCCTTACAACATCTTTTAGGACATACGCGAAGATCGTGAAGTACGAGCTTAATGCAACCAAAGAAAGTATTGATCTATCAGGTAAAAAGAAAGTGGACTTTGCTTTGCTACTTAATGGAGGGATCCCTGCCCCGACACTTGAGTTTACCGAGGGTGATACAGCAGTTATCAAAGTTACCAATAAAATTCCCGGTGAGGAGATGTCTATCCACTGGCATGGTCTGCTGTTGGATCCCTATATGGACGGAGTACCTTATGTGAACACTCCGCCGATCCATTCTGGTGAGTCCTTTACCTTCGAGTTTAAGATACGTCAGCACGGTACGTACTGGTATCACTCTCACACCGGAGTTCAGGAGCAAAAAGGTATCTACGGGGCATTTCTTATCCACCCGAAAGATAAAAAAATTAAATACGACAAGGACCTGGTACTCGTTCTTAGTGACTGGACGGATGAGAATCCCAATCAAGTCATCTCGAACTTAAGAAAAGACGGCGACTATTACACCTACAAGAAAGATTCCATGCGATCTTTTTATGGGGCGATCAAGGCCAAGTCGTTTAAGAACTACCTCTACAACGACTGGACACGGATGGGTGCCATGGACTTGTCAGATGTTGGTTATGATGCATTCTTGATTAATGGCAAGAAAGATCATCAGGCCCTTGAAGCTCATCCGGGAGAGAAGATTCGTTTACGGATCATTAACGCTGCGGCATCATCTTATTTCTACCTGAATCTTGCTAACACTCCTATGAATGTCATCTCCACGGACGGTGTGGATATTAAACCAGTTCTTGCATATGAAATATTAATTGGCATGGCCGAAACATATGACGTTCTTTTCGAAGTCCCTTCACATAATAACTTTGAATTCAAAGCAACGGCTCAAGATGTAACTGGTAGCACAAGCGCATGGATCGGTATGGGTGACAAGATACCTGCACCGCTAAAGCCAAAGCCTGATTTTTATGCGTTGATGGATCACTCTACAATGGATCATTCAAAAATGACAAAAGCTCCCGTTGACCATTCCAAGATGGATCACAGCTCAATGGACCCTACTAAGAAAGCTGAAGAGCCGATTGATCACTCCAACATGAGTCATACAGAGAACAAAGCAGCTATCCCTCTCTTAACTGTTAACGATTTAGAAGCCCAGAACGAAACGACTCTACCACTAAACAAACCTACCTATGATGTAACTCTCAACCTTGATGGGGACATGGAAAGATATATTTGGCTCATTAACGGTAAGGCCATACACCAAGACAGGAACTTAAAGATCAATCAAGGAGATGTAGTACGGTTTACTTTCGTTAACAAAAGCATGATGCATCATCCGATGCACCTACACGGCCATTTCTTCAGAGTTCTAAATAAGTTTGGGAAGAAATCACCATTGAAGCACACCGTGGATATCGCCCCCCATACCACAAAAACAATTGAGTTCTACGCAGATGAGCCAGGTGAATGGATGCTCCATTGTCATAATCTCTATCACATGAAAACAGGTATGGCACGAGTAGTCTCTTACTCAACGTTCAAAGTAAGACCTGATATGAAACAGCATCAAAAGCACGATCCTCATTTGCACGATCATTTGTATTACAGAGGAATGTTAGAAGCGGCTACCAACCACTTTCAAGGTGAATTTTACTTTCTCAAAACTTGGGATGAACTAGAACTGCGTGCTGAAACAAGAAATGATTCTCAGTGGCAAATTGAAGGCGATCTTTTCTACAAACGGTGGCTAAGCCGTTATACGCATTTAATTGCTGGTGGTACTTTAGTAGAAGGTGAAGGAGCGGTGGTCGCAGGTTTCGGGTATCTATTTCCCTACCTTATTGAAACTCACACCATCATCGACCAGAAAGGAAGGCTTCGCCTTAATATAGAAAGAAGGTTCCAGTGGACGAAGTACATCTACACCGATGCAGAGTTTACATTCCGGCAAGTACAAGTGTCAGGGTTTGAGGTCTCCTTGATGTATCAAAAACAATGGGCATGGTCCGCGGGATTAAAATTCACTGAAGACAGTGCTGGTGTGGGCCTTCAGTATCAGTTTTAGCAATTTGGCCTTTTGTGACATTCCCAGAATTTTTATTTCTTCCTTTTTGCAATAGTTAAGAAAATATTACATGTAATTCATTTAAAAACTCATTCAACTAAAAAGACCGTCCAGATATTGCTAAACTCTAAGGGTGACTTCGTTAGTTATTCAATCATCGAATAGGTGCGTTTTTTAAGACCTCAAGGCCAAGAACATGAAAGTTTTATTGCTCTTAATTCTTATCTCATCTTGTGGACTTGGCACTAAGTCTCCACTGGTATTTAAAGATAACACAAAACCGATACTCGCACTCGAGGCAGTTTCATTTGATACGGTAAAGACCGAAGTCTTCGCAAAGAGATGTATCGGGTGTCATGGGCAGACCGGCAGCATTAACTTAGAAACCTATAGCTCTGCCATCAAACACCTGGATGGGATCAAACGAAGTACCTTAGAAACCAAAACTATGCCTAAAGCTCCAGCTAATCCTCTAAACAAAAGAGAATTAGACATTGTCACGGCTTGGATTGAAGCTGGTGCTCCTGATAAACCCACAGATCCAAATGCTGAACCTAGGCCATTACCCACTCCAGAGGCACCTAGGCCTACTCCGGTGCCAGAGGATCGACCTACGCCACAAGGGCCAGATGAAGAAACGAATAAACCAACATTTGATACGATTAAGAAAAAGATTATTGCAGGCAAATGCTTAAGCTGTCATAGCGCTGACGGCTCAGCCTCACATATCCCATTAAATACTAGAAGTGATCTTGTTGATTCCTCGCTTGAGATTGTTGTACCAGGAAGTCCAGAGGATAGCGGCTTAATGATTGTTACCAAACCAGGAGCACGTACATTTATGCCCCCAGTTTCTTCAGGTATTCCCCCAGTCTCTCAGTCTCAGCGAGAATTGATTAAAAAATGGATCTTGGATGGTGCTCCTTGAAGCTGAGATAGTTCAAAACTTAAATCCGAGTTGGAGCCAATTTGCCCCTGAATCATATAATAGGGTCAAACTGCAACCACAATTATAACATCTTCTAAAATTTCCTCACAGTTCATTTTCAGTCTGGTATCTGTGGGTCATATTCCTTTTCATGTCTAATAAGTGTATTCCACACAACCAAACAAAGGATTGGAAATGAAATTTTTAGTAACGGTACTTGCAGTGACTTTTAACATGAGCTTAGCTCTAGCTGTTTCACATGATGAAATAGGGGCTACGACTGATTCTTTGAAGGCTGAATCAGAAATTAATCACAGTGAATTCTTAGGATGCGTTGAAACTCGCCGGGATTGCGAACACGAAGCAGAACATCACGGTTATCATCATTTTCGCGCGAGAAGAGATCATCATCAATGTGATGACCATCATGAACCATTCGCTTGTTACGGTATTGAATAGAATATCATAAGGCTCCGTATTCTCTTATAGTGAAGTCCGCTTTGCAGGCTTCACTATATGAGGACCATTACTTTATTCAGTCATAAACTATTCGATTGTCCCGAGAGAAATGGATAAGAGATAGAATCAGCATTGATCAGAAGCCGCTGGCACGGCTTCGCTTGGAAGAGGGTCTTAATATTTCACAGCTTGCCCAAAAATTTGGGATAAGCCTTACTTCGGTTAAGCTGAGGCTTTATGGACTAGCTCGGACAGGAAATAGAAAAGACCCATCGATGGTTAATCTATCAAATGTAAAATCAAAGCTTTATAAGTACAATGGCAAAGTTGAATAGGCGGAAGTAAATCATCAATACCTGTTGCAGGTATACCCATCTGTGGTATATTAATTTATGCCAATAGTATCTTTTGCAGATGAGACTGTTCAGGATTTCTTTTTTACAGGGAAAGTGCCTCGTAAGGCCGGCTGGAAGCAAGTCCAAAATATTGTGAAAAGGAAATTGGATATGCTTCATTATGCTCAGGCCTTTCTGGATCTTCGATCCCCTCCAGGTAACCGTCTAGAAGAATTGAAAGGTGATTTGAAAGGTGTTCATAGCATTAGAGTCAATGATCAATGGCGTATTATCTTCAAATGGACTGTCCAGGGCTCAGTTGAAGTAAACATTGTTGATTACCATTAGTGAGGTATACGATGAAACAAAGATTTACTCGCCGTCCTACGACTCCTGGAGAGATCCTGAAAGAAGAGTTTCTACTTCCTCTTGATCTTACCCAAAAAGTCCTTGCTGATCATCTGGAAGTCGACATCAAGGTCATTAATCGTCTCATTAATGGAAAGACATCAGTCTCTTCAGAATTGGCCTTAAAGTTAGGTGCAGCGTTTGATACTACGCCAGAGTTTTGGCTTAATGCTCAGCTGACAGTCGATCTCTACGATGCTCAAGTCGAGATAGGCCCTAACCTCCCTGCCAAACTTCATAAAGCGGGATGAGCCTTGAAAGTTGTTAGTAGATTCACGGTCATTTCATGTCTATTCTTGAGTACCCATGCTTTTTCATCAGTTCCTCCCTGCTCTAAGTGGGAAGTCCTTATCAGAGAACATGAAGTTCAGGCCTACGAACGTAGAGATGGTTCACATGTAAGCGGATCTAACAAGAAAGATCATTGTCGTTTCAAATTTCCAAAAGTTATAGAATGGCAGGAAAAATTCACTGATAAGACACTTACAGAGTGGCCGTTAAAAGGAGAAACTTTTAAAGCATGGAGCCATATGGAAAAAGAGGTCATCCTTAAAATTCTCCAGGAGCAACCGGAGGTTTTTAGAAAATTCAAAGATCTCACATTCCTCAGAGGCACCAAGTCAAAAACAAAAGATAATCCAGCGTGAGAGAGGTGATAAATTCGTACGACTTTCTAATTTTCCATTGATAAAACCGGACTCAAGTGCGGACTTGTCAGAAGATTTGGCCAATCACTTTGAATTATATCTTCATGAACCAATTAAGTTGAAGCGTTTTGCACCAGATACCTTCAACTTGATTTTAGAACTAGTTGGCCCCGAATTTAAGCTGGAGCGATAATGAAATTTTTAATTTTAATTCTAACCTTGTTTTTGCTTGCATGCACCCATCCTTCGTCAAAAGCATTTGATGAGAAAATCACAAAGATTCAAAATGTCTGGGAAACAAAAGATCCTAAACTCGCTCATCAATATTTCCCCGAAATAGAAAAGCTGGAAGAAACAAGAGATGATTATACCCTTGGCACGGGTAAGCCTGGGTTACCTACATTTGGCATCCGAGTCTCAAAAAAAGATTTAAAAATAACCAGAATATCTTATTGGCTAACAGATAAAGATAATAATAATGCTGATTACATTAAAGTTAAGCTTGTTGCGGATGATTGGATAAGTAATCCAGTTAAAAGTAGCTCTGCTCATGTAATAGAGAAGAGGGTCTCGCTCTCCAGTAAGAAGCTTGGAGTGTCATTCATCTATGACGAGTATGATCCTCAGAAAAAAGTCTGGATTGTTTATTGGGGAGCCGATCCAAAGAAAATCAATCTCTAGAAAAAAATGTTCGACTAAGGCAGACAGGTTATAAAAAAAGCCCCGTGAAAACGGGGCTTTAATATTTGGTGGAGCAGTTACCGCGCTAGACGAACACTCCTATCCTCATGACTTCATTGCATTTCAGCCCAAATCTGTAGAGGGAGTTTTAGAAGAAGCGACTCCATTATATAAAAAAGGGTTGTCGCTAAAGCTGGTGGCAGAGATCACAGGTATTCCCAAGTCTACTATACATAAAACATTCACTGATACCGGTATGGAAATTAGGAATCGGGCCTTAACCAATATTAAATCTCCAAATCACAAAACGTTTATGAAAGCTGGGCCAGTTCCTTTTGGATTTGTATATCTCGAAGGTAAGCTTGTCATAGATCCTAAAGAAAAGCAGATCGTCCTAAATATTATAAGATTATGGAATAAAGGTCAGAGCTTTAGGGAAATTGCACGACATCTAAATGGGAACAAACTCACCACTCGGACTGGCAAAAATTGGACACATGAAATTATAAAACGAATCATCGACAGACAAGAATCAATTAAATCACTGTAAATCGAAAGAAGATAAAAAAGGAATATAAAATGAAAACTCTGATCGAAATTGCCATCACACTTACCTTAATGGCTGCGACCACAGGCAATCTTCCAAAAATAATTAAGCAAATTCGATTGGCTCAACTTCACCTTCTAATGGAATCACGTTCTTCAAACTGGGGAAGACCCTGGACACCCTTCCCAAAATAGTAATATTAATGCTTCAATCAATTGAAACCATAAATTTCTACTGAATTAGAGTTATTAATCGATTACTTCAAACATTTCTGTGAGATCTGATCTTAATTCTTTAAATCTTTTCAAGGATTGACTATGCATATAAATTATCAAATTCAATCTTGCTCGAGTGATTGCCACAAAAGCGACACGTAGCTCTTCAATCTCTTGTCTTGGTCCAAACCAAGAATTTATTGAACACTTTTTTTTGCTTGGTTTTGGTAAGTAAAAAAGTACAGTGTCTGCTTCCCCACCTTTGGCTTCATGGATATTTTTAAACGCTGCTGTGAGCAAGGCTTTAGGCATTTGACTTCGAATTCTTGTTATAGATCGAATTTTATTTCCAACTTTCTTATTGATTTTAAATTTAGATCCCAGTTTTATCTCTTTCCCTAAATTATTTTTTCCTATTAATTCAATCAACATTTTGCTTCTTACGAGCCAAGAATTCCAAGATTCCCCGGGGACTTCAGATTCTATAGATACAAGTAGATTCATAATCTCCCTTTTCCAACTTTTCCAATCAATACCCAAATCTTCTAGATCATTTGAGGAAGTAATTTCTTTTCCAAATAAAAGTTCGCCGAGTAAATTACTTATGCTCTTAAATGCTTCTAAGCTATTTCCGTTTTTAAATTGCTCAGCAGACTTTGATAATATTTTTCCAGATCTACTTGTTCCAAGAAATGTTTGGTCGTACAATTCTCCTTTTAGACTCCTCAGTTCTTTGTTCTTTCTTGCAATCACTAAGATTGAACCTGGTTCTTTAATATTTTCAAGAACTCCAATTATTTTTTCATCAAATTCTATATTCTCACTATCGTGAGAACATAGAATTAACTTTCCTTCAAGTGCATCATGATTTGTATTAATAACTGTATTATTGACAGTGAAAAATGATGCTAGCTTAGAAATATTCTTGGCGCATCTTTGAGTAATAGAAATGGGCATTAAAACAGTTCCCTCAATTCCATTAAGCAAAGAAAAATTTTCAGGATTCGCACCGCTGAATTCAAAAATTGATTGATCTGCATCACCCACAATCAATCCTTTTATCCGAGGACACGAAAATATTTTGAATACAGAAATGCTTAAGAAATGGCCTGTGTCTTGAAATTCGTCAATCAAAACCCATGGAAACTTAAGCGAGAGTAGTCTTATTATATGAAGACCTCTTGCGATATCCGAAAGGAAATAAGCTGAGAGATACTGACAATCAGAATGAGTGAGTTTTCCTTTATCTTTCCAGGATTTCCATTTGCCTTTTAATATAGCCGTCGAATAGGTCTCATCAATAATTACGTACGATCCATAGTTGTTTTTATAGCAAAAGATTGGTTTTTCAAGGGTACCTCTAGCAAATCTTGCTCTATGAATACTTATTTTATCTCGTGCACTCGAACCGACGTATACCTCGCGAGCCTTCATTTCTTCGTCAATTGGAGATGGGATAATTGATACTCCACTTAGAGGTAAGTCAAAAATATGCCCAAAAGGTTTGATCACAAAATTATATAAAAAAGAATCTAACGTCCCTACGAAATGAGGAGAGGTCAAATTTACGGTCAGGCGCTTTGATATCTCTTTGCTTGCAGAATTCGTAAAAGAAAGTGCAGCTACTCCACCTTGACTTGATTTCATATTAATAACTTTATTTTCAATATAATTCGTGAATACGCGAGTTTTACCGCTACCAGGAACGGCTTTCACTATTGTTAATCGATTTTTAGATTCTAGAATTGCTTTTTGTTCTAAACTGGGAAAGGTATTTGGACTATTTGGTAACATGATTAATGGCGTCCTGAATATAACTTGGAATCGTGAACTGGTTGCTATCAATAACCCAAGAATCATTTTTTTTCTCATTAAGCTTTTCGGCCAACACTTGTGCGAACTCAGCTTTCGACTTGGTGGTACTTGATCGACAAATTCCACGCCATACCAAAATTGCTTTTTCCTTAGCTGTAGTTTTTGAGATTAAATCCTTCTCATCAATAACGCTTTGATTCTTATTGAAAAGATCCTTCCACGCAGCTAACAACTGAATTGAATTATCAGCATGGGCCTCTGCTAAATCGAATTCTAAAGTCACCTTTGATATAAAAGCTTTCACGATTTGATTATCGTTAACTGACACAAGCAAATCAAGAGCCCTATCGCATTTTGGATAGTTGTCATCTTCGAACCCTTTAGGTACATCAAACTTCCAACCTTCGTCAGTATTGTCTTTCCTAATAACTTTTGGGTCTCCATCAGTTATTATTGACACATTGACTCGGATTCTTTCAGCGGAAAAAAGGTTAGTAAGTGTTTTAAAATCAACACCAGAAATAGGAATTACTGATATATGACGATCTTCTAAATTCTTATTCATTCTTTTTGCAATTATTGGGATCAAAAGAGCTTCAGTTATTCCTTCAACAAAGATTACGCCTCTTGAAAATAAAAAAGATGCTTTTGTTACATCTAACATCCTTTCAATTTTTCTTTTCTCTGTTGGTGCAAAAGGAATATCACCAAGAAAAAAGCTTCTACTCTCTCCGGTTGTTATGCGATGTAGAATGTTAAGCCTATCGATAGAAACATGTGATGCGATTGTTGGAGAATGTGTTGTAAGAAAAGTTTGCACTCTACGATTTTCACTCGAATTTATACCTGACTGAAGGAAGTCAATTAAAACCGTTTGAAGTTGGGGATGGAGATGAGCTTCTGGTTCTTCTACTAAAAAAAGTGGCATAGAAGCACTTCTTAGACTTTCAAGCTCCGCTAGAACAGTTGCTATAAAAAGAAGGTTGTTATAGCCAAGGCCATTATGTCTTAACTCGCTATAGTTCTCATTGCCTGGCATTTTCAAAACAAGCCGAAGATTTTTAACGACTTGATCAAAGGAAGGGTCGGACGCTCGAATGGCAATATTCTGTTTAAGATTTGGTCCTGTTGCCTTTTCAAGTGCAGAATTCAACTTTAACTCAGTATTTGTTATAATAGTTTTGGAAGATAAGCTGATATTTGCTGTATTAATAATTTCAACAATCTCTATTTTATCTGTGTCATTAGCGTCAGCTGAAAGTAGTTTTCCAAGACGACTTAATCTTCCGGGAGCTAGAGCTGTTACAGCATCTCGCAAAGCCGTAAGAAAAACCGCTTGTATAGACTGAAGGACTTCCTCATTTATTGAAGAATCTGTACGATCTCTCTTAGCACCATATCTCTTTTGAACCATTTTTTCATTTTGACCAATTGTACACAAGTAGTTTATTGAGGCTGTCGATTCAGTTGGCATCGTAACATTAAAATTAAGGATTTCTAAGAATTCTGCTTGCTCACTCTCACTTAAACTAGTGAAAGTAAGATTGATCATTATAGGGCTTTTTGTTCGAACACCTTCTTGAATATAAAAATCATCAATTGATACTCTCAGAGGGTCTGAGGATGATTGATAACCTAATGCTAACCTGATAGCATCAAATAGATTTGTTTTGCCTACATTGTTTTCACCAACAATAACATTTAGCCCTGCAGTAAAGTTAATTTCAAATGAAAGAAAATTTCGAAAGTTTTTAATTTCAACTTTACTTAAGTGCATTCAGAATCCTTGTTGGAGATTGAGTTTGATTCCAGAAATGTTCAAATAACGCAAACTTTGCTTCATTAATTGTTTTAAATGTTTTTGAACCAAAAGATTTGTTAAACATATATCCCCAACAATCATTCCTTTTAAGAAAGACCAATAGGTGATTTCCATCAACTGTAATGTGATGATTACCCTTGGAAGATAACTTCCAATTTCTTGTCAGCCATCTCGAACGTCTGCTGGCCTTACTTTTCAAAGCATTTTCTTTCCTGCCAGGATTTAAATAATCGTCTGACATCTTTCCTGCACAAATACACCCTACTTCAAGATTTTGATCGAGCTTAGGATGACTCATTATGTGTACATATCGAAGCTTCTCATTTCCGCACATTTCGCACGAAGCATAGTCGGTTTCATTTTCAGATTGCCCATCTTCTCTGCGATCTTCGACATCAACACATGCCCATCCTTTGTGCGGAAAGCCATTTTGATTCCAATAATTCATTATCAACTCCTTTCTTGGATATTGAAAAACATTAGAACATGAAGTTATATACTGTATAGTAGTTAAATATGATACTTTTAAGACTAAGCTCCTGTTTTTAATATATCCATAAATCATTTATTTGCTTCTGACAAATTTTTAACTATAACCATGGTACCTTATGCGGAGAAACATTTATGGATATATATAAAAATTTAAAAAACTATGACGTTAAAAACATTGCTCCCGATAGACTTGATACGGGAGAAAAACTCATTCTCTCAATTCTTTTAAGTATGAGAAATCTTCCAGAAATTAATATTTCAATCGAGAGACTTTCATGGCAAGCCTCCATGAGTCCATTAACAACAAAAAGGAAAATTAAACTACTTGAGGAAAAAGGCTTGATAACAAGAGTCTCTGCCGGTCACAAAAATAACAAAAAAACTATTCTCAATGAATTGAACATAGCTAGTTTGGTTGCAGCATGCTCAAAAATAAGAGCTGGGAAGATGAATGAATTTATTAATTATGAACAAAGTAAAAGTCTACCAATCAATCAAGGGAATCTTGATCAATTGATAGAAAATCGTTCATTGTAATAACCTGAATTTTAGCAAAGGCGAAAGAGAGTGAATACAAAACCCAACAGCAATAATGGAAAAATTTATGATATCGCACTAGACTTGGGAATTATGACTACAGATATTGCAACTCTAAATCCTCAATTAATGCCATATGCGGCTCCTGCTAAAATCTTTATTTCTGGCTTAAAAGCCATCAGACTTCAAGCCCAGGCACTTAATATACTTGGAGAAGAGCAGCGCCTTTTGGCCGAAGGAACTATCACACGGGAAGATATACTCTCCTCTTACAATAAAGATATGCTGGACGCTCTTTTTGATCTTGAAAGAAATGAAACAGTGGATGAGATTAAATTTGATTTTCTTAAAAAAATCATTCTAGTAGGCTTAACAAAAGATGAAAAAGAAAGAATCAGAGTTAGACATTTCTTTAGAACCATTTCTCAGCTTAGTTCAAGTGAAATATTGGTCCTCACAGCTTGTTATCATTTTTCAACTAAAGATCAAATGTGGAAAGATAGCAGCCAAGTAGAGAACAATAAAAACATTGGTAACTGGAGACAGAGGATTGCTGAAGAAAGCGGTCTTGGGTTAAGAGAAATGGTCCAAGAGCTTGAACACAATCTTAGCAACAAATTCCTTTTGAAAGAAGCTTCAAAAATAGATTTGAACGGGCCTGGCGATTATTTTGGTATGACAGAGTATGGATTTCAAGTGCTAAAATTTGTGGAACAATATGAAAAATTTTAAATTGATAGATATATTAAAAAATAAATCAACACTTACTTGGAATTCTTAATCATGAAGTTGAAATATAATCTCAATGTGAAATTGATACCAGTTCATGACGATTCACCAGAAGCCAAAAAAAATTTCTCTCAAGCTCAAATGCTTGTAACTAAGATTGTACTTCTTGGAATTACTTCACCTGATGAAGAAGATATCGATGATCCCGTTCGACCCTGCTTACCTGCTGACCAGATACCGCGCTAGATGAACTCTTTTTATTATATGAAAAGTGATTAAATCTCATAACTTGCGAACTACCAAAAATCGGTAGTTCGCCTAGAAAAATGGTGGAGATAAGCAGGATCGAACTGCTGACCTCTTGCATGCCATGCAAGCGCTCTCCCAGCTGAGCTATACCCCCAAAACTAGAAAATTAGAGACTCAAATTTATTAAAATCTCACAGCTTGAGCAAGGATTATCTTTTAGATGGCCCGAAGCCCCATGTTATTTTCAAGTTCCGGACTCACACCTAGGTCCAGCATCTCCCTAAGCTCAGCGCCAGGGCCCTCTTTGGCGAAGTCAAAAAGGATGGTCTCCCCGAGCTTATTGATGGTGTTCTTATCTGCTCCTGCGCGAATGAATAATCTGGCACCTTCTAAGTTCTTGAGCCTTCCAGCGACCTTTAGGGGTGATTCACCAGCGAAATTCTTCACCTCCAAGCCTGCCTTCGCCGTCAGTAACACATCTAGTGCTTCAGCGTTCTTAGCACTCAAGGTCGCAGCCAGGTGATGGAGCGCTGTATTCCCATTGACATCAATTAGATTCACATCGGCGCCCTTGGTAAGGAGCAGAGTGAGAGCTTTCGCCTGGCCACCCTTGGCGGCCTTCATCAACGCGCTTTGACGATTCATATCATAGAAGTCCACCCACAGGTTGAGCTTCAACACTTTCTGCAGGTTCTCAAGGTCTCCCTCGAAAGCAGAGGCAAACAACATTTTCATCACGGCCACTTCCGGGATAGACGTCATCCGCGACACATCCTCCCCTCTACATGCTTTGTCTTCACACCTGTTTGCTTCGATACACATCAGCAGAGGGTTCTGGACAAAGTCATCTTCTCCCCGCACCAGGATCCCTTCCACCACTCCCGTGCTAGCGTTAAACACCGCCGAGCCGGAGTTGCCCTGGAATGCATCCAAATTGGCACTGAAAAAGAAGGGATGCTTATTGGTCCGCACGGCCGCGCCTGCGGTGACCTTCAAGGGCAAACCAGAGGGACTGCCGATCATGACGATCTTGGTTCCGTCTCCGATGGTGTTCTCCGAGTTTATCTTCAAGGGCCTGCGACCGACGACGAAGCGGTCAAGTTGGATGACAGCGTAGTCCAGGTTCAGCGCCTTGCTGAGCGCACTCGAGACAACTTTTTTACACTTGTAGATGTTCTCCTCTTTCACATCAAGGCCGGCCTTGCCCGTTTTGCCATCGACCTTGAAGTCGAATACCCAACGGTAGTCAGCGCAGAAGTTCTCGATCTCCAAGCAGTGGCCCGCCGTCGCCAGCAGGTCCGGCGCGATCAAAAACCCACTGCACACCCCAGGGTTCGGCTGGTTCACAAACCGTTCCCCGTCACAGAAGGTGACGCCGGCGTTGGAAGCCTCGACGATCTCGTCGGAGAAAAGTTTACGGTTAATCTTCTGTTCTCCCTTGGTCTCCAGCCACTCTTTGAGTGACTTTTGATTTAGCCTCACCACTCCCGGAGCCTTCGCATCCCGGGTCATTTCTTTTTCCGCAATCAGCGTCGCCGTCGACTGAGCTAGTCCCTGGACCCAGGGGCGGGCCCGGCTCACTTCCTTTCTATTATCTTTCCCATAGATCACTTTCACTTCTGTTGAATCGGCTCGGGCGTGAGAGATGAAGAATGAACTTGAGATAAATGCGAAGTGAACGACTTTTTTCATCTGATTCTCCTTTATGAGACCAGGGCCTTTATACTTTAAATACAAGTTGAAAGACCCTTTTGTTTGCCGCAACGTGTAAATTCTCTTCATTTGACTGTAAGTTTGTAAAAAGAGACAATTTTCATCTTCAAATAAAGGGTTAAGCATGGGAATTTACGTTAACAGAACTTTGAACATGAAACAGATAGCCGCCATCGGTTTTGACATGGATTACACTCTGGTGAGGTACGACTCCGAAGCCTTTGAAGAAATGACCTATAAAGAAATTCAGAAGAAACTGGTCGATACCAAGAACTATCCCAAGATCATCGGTGACCTGAAGTTCAACATCAACCTGGCCATCCGCGGCCTGGTGATCGATAAGCCATTAGGAAATATTCTCAAGCTCAGCACCTACTCAAAAGTTAAGCATGCCTATCATGGTCTCAAAGACGTCGACTTCAAGGCCCAGCAGAAGATCTACCAGGGCCTGACCATCGACCTCAATGACTCGGAGAGATTCGCTATCGTCGACACCTCTTTTTCAATATCCTACTGTGTGCTCTACATGCAATTGGTGGACTTCAAAGACGCCCACCCGGAACTCTCGCTGCCGGACTACAAGACCATCGAGCTCGACGTCTTAGAAGGTCTGGACACCTCCCACCGGGACGGCAGCCTAAAGGGCCTGGTGAAGAAGAACGTCAAGAAGTTCATCATCCAGGATCCGCAGAGCGTTCATGCCCTTGAGCGCTTCAAAAAACACGGGAAGAAACTGTGGGTGATCACCAACTCCGACTACGAATACTCCAAGCTCCTGCTCGACTACGCCATCAACCCGTTCCTCAAAGAACACAAGTCCTGGATGGACCTCTTCAACCTGGTCATCACCGGCGCCAACAAGCCGAAGTTTTTCACTGACAAGATGCCCCTGCTGGAGATCGATCCCCAGACGGGTCTGATGAAAAATCACCATGGCAAGATCGAGGACGGGGTCTACCAGGGTGGGAACGCCCAGAATATCCAAAAGAACTCCGGCCTCTCCGGGGAGCAGATCCTATACCTGGGGGACCACATCTACGGAGACGTCCTCTCCATCAAAAAAACCTGTAACTGGAGGACGGCCCTGGTGATCGAAGAACTCCTGAGCGAGTGCGCGGCCTTGGATAAGAGTGCGGTGATCTCCGATGAGATCAACCTGCTGATGACCGAGAAGGTGGATTTCGAGCAGAAGCTCGACGACCTCTTCGACCGGGAGATCGAGAAAGGTAAAAAACCCGATAAGGAAAAGATCCAGGCCCACTTTCAGAAGATCGAGAAGGTTGATAAAAAGATCGGCAAGCTCATCCGCGCACACACTCAGAACTTCAATTCCTACTGGGGAGAAACGATGAGGGCCGGGGTCGAACCGAGCCGGCTGGCGGGACAGATAGAAAAATACGCCTGCATCTACATGGCAAAAATCGCTGACTTCGACGACTACTCGCCCCGGACGTACTACCGGCCCAAGAAAAAGATGCTACCCCACGAGCTCCGTCACTGAACTTCGGAGATTAGAAACTTCGCTCCCAGGGTTGCGGTCTGAACGTCCGGTAGGAGCTCTGCTATGATCTTGAGGTTCAGTACTCTTTTCACCAGGTTCTCGATGGTGAACTTCCGGTAGAGATTGAGGAATTCGGTAAAGGGAACGGAGACTGTGCTCGCGAACTGCTTGAGGTGGTACTCCGGGTAATAGGTCAGGACCAGGTCTTTGTCTCTCTCTTCCAGCTTCAACTGAAAATCGGACTGGAAGAACGGCTGCTCGTTGACGTACGCCGACAGCAGTTCTGGGATATCCTTGAGCTTGGCCCATTCGATCCCGAAGTGATCCCAGTAGATGTCGTTCTGCCCGGCCATCACCAAAGCCTCGATGTCACCCGGCGTGTTCCGTCCCAGCTTGATGAAAAACTCTATGGTATCCACCAGCAGTTGGTAGTTGGTGAGGTTATCAAAGTCCAAGAAGAACTCCGGATCGAGGTCGGTGGAGTCGGTGAACTCCTTCATCGCAGCCGGTGAGTACTGCTTGTCGAGGTACTGAAGAAACGGATAGACCTCCCGGATCTTCTCACCTCGGAAATGCCGGTATTTTTTTGGCAACTTGAACCCGAGGGACACCTGATCATTGTTGAACTTGACCCGGGTATGCCGGTCGATGAACCCGCGTTCCAGCGTCTCTGGTGGGATGGCCGTGAACCGCGAGAACAGGAACCACTGGGGCGCTGAAGGGATAAGGAGATTGTGTTCCATTTTTGAGAGCGCACTCTGAGAGCATCCGATGGCATGGGCGACGTCGGCCTGATTAAACTTCTTGAATTTTCTGGCCGCTTTCATGATCGGGCCTATGGAGGGAATCAGATCATTCATAAGTGCTCCAAAGAAAAGTTCTTATTTCTATTCTCCCTCGCATAAGTTTCGAAGTAAAATGAACCTCACCTCAAGAAATTGAAATGCGCCGATGTCTGGTCAATTAACGTGAGTCGTAAATGCTGAAGAATCCCGATTTGTTCCAAACTGGCTTCCACCTGTCCTATTTTCCTCTGGATGAAAGTTTCCGGCACTGGGTAAAGTCAGAGAACTGGGAACTCATTGATAAAGAAATGAAAGTTTTAACCTCCTCCAGTGGTCGGTTATTCGAATACCTCCGCACCTACCATGATTTCTCATCTATCGAATTCATCATCAGTCTGCGAGACTCTGCCAACGACTGGGAAGACGACGGAATCTGGCACGACGACGGGTCGAGAGTTTTTGCCTTCTCCCTATCGCTGACGGAGGACACTGGAAATCTCAAAGGCGGCAGGCTAGGTATTAAACCGAAGGGCCAGAGTGGGTGCTTCGATGTCCCGACTCCGGGCTTCGGTGGAATCATCTTATTCCTCACCGGCCTCTACGGCTTCGAACACCGGATCCAGAAAGTCACCAAAGGCCGCCGGGTCATCATCGCCGGCTGGTGTACCTAGGGATAGAGGTCGTTGAACCTTTTCTGGAGCTCGGCTTCCGTAAGGTCTTCCATGTGGGTTGCGACCACCCACACGTGGCCAAAGGGGTCCTTCAAACGGCAGGTCCGGTCACCGTAGAATTGTTTCGTGATCGGAAAAACGATTTCTGCCCCGGCCTTCACGGCCTCTTCGGTGAAGCCCTCGAGATCACCGGTGTAGAGGTGGATGAACACCGAGGTCCCGCCCAGAGTTGAGGGGCTCTGGTTATACTGTTCGTTTTCTTCTGCCAGCATGATGATGGTGTCAGCGATCTTGAACTCGGCGTGGACGATCACGCCTGCCGGATCGACCAGCTTGGTGATGATCTCCGCACCGAAGGCACGGTTATAAAAATCCAAGGCGTGCGCAGCATCCTTCACCGCCAGCATCAGGTTCACCGTCTTGTACTGGCCCGGAACGTAGTTTGGTATGATGGACATAGATTCTCTCTTATTTTTTCATCCGGTCTCTGACCTGGGTGAAGATGGAGTTTGCAGTTTCGAAGACTTTCCCGGCGGTCTTCTCGACTTTGGCCTTGATCTCTTCTTTGTCGTATTTCGCGATCAGCTCTTCTACTTTCTTGGTCGCCTCTTCTCTAGAGACTCCGAGTTTTTCCTGGAACATCGAAACCATCTGAACTGCGTTGCCTTTGACTTTTTCCAGGTCCTTCTCTGAAATCTTATCCCACTGCTTGAGGGTCATCTCCGAGAGAACTTTCCATTTTTGCTTAATGACTTCCGTATCAAAATTCATATTGTCCCCTTGTTTCTGCATGAGTTCCGTAACCGCGCTGACTATAGCACGAGAATCTAGATGGTGCTTAGCGTACAATTCATCTGCCGAATAAGCACTTTGGCCAAACTCCCCGCGCACCGCCAGGGAGGAAGCCGAGAAATGTGAGCCGAGCAGCTTCAAACGGTGTATGAGTTGCGCGCCCATGCCACCGATGAGCTGGTGGTCTTCCACCGTTACCATCACGGAGCCACTCTCCCGCACCCACTGGGCGATCTGCTCGAAGTCCGAGTTATTCACGAAGCTGTGATTGATGACTGTCGTTTCGATCCCCTGCTCTTTTAACTTCTCATGGGCTTCGAGACCCTTGGCCACCAGTGATCCGCTTACCACGATAGCAGCCGCGGTACCCTCGGTGAGCTTCTGCGACCGGTGAAGCTGGTACCCCAGGTTCTGCTGCACTTCCAGCGCGAAGTTTTCTCGGCCTATGAAGAAGATATAAGACTCGCCGTCACCTCCGGCTTCCCGTTCGGTAGCGATCTTCTTCACCGCCGCGTAGACGTATTCCTCGGCTTCTTTTGCGGAGGCAACGTTCACCACGTTCAGGTGTGGGATACTGGAGAGCGCCGAGAGATAGGTCAGTGACTGATGGCTTGCTCCGTCGGCGGCGTCCTGGAAACCAGTGTGCGAGAAGATCGCAATCACGGGTGCCTGAGAAAGAGAGCCCATGATCAAGGGAAGGTTCCCTTTCGTCACGCCGAAAGCCGCGAAGGTATCTACCACGGGAATGAAACCGTTCTTGCTCATCCCCACTGCGGTCGACACCATGTTGGATTCGGCAACGCCCACGTCAAGGTAGTGCTCCGGGTATTCGGTGTGAAAGGCCTTGAGACCGGTCGAACTCTGCAGGTCACTGGTGATCGAAAACACCGGTAGTCCTTCCTTAGCGGCTCGGCTTAGACCCTTGGCCACACCAACCTGGATTTTATCTTTGGTCGGTCCACCGGAACTCTTTTTCTCGGGCTTGATTTTCAATTCTTTCGCCCAGCTAAGAAACTCCGCCGGAACTTTCTCCTCCCCCCAGATTTCTTTCAGGAACGCATCGATGCCTTCGTCGAAGGCCTTCAAGGGAAATCCGTGCCCACCGGAAGCAGAATCGGAGGTTGATTTTATCCCGTACCCCTTGGTGGTCTTGAGCCAAACGCACACCGGCCGGGTGGGCTTGGCGGCCACGCGCGCGAGGGCGTCTTCCAGGATCTGATAAACCGTTTCTAGCTGGTGGGCAGTGTCCACTTTGATCACATCCCAGCCGAGAGCTTGCAGCGACTCGAAGGTCGGCTGCATGGAGAAGGAATCCTTATCGATCCTTCCGCCCAGCTTGGTGTTATTATCCGAGACCAGCAGGACAAATGGATTGAGCTTTCCTTTACCGGCCAGACCCGGAACAGCGCTGAACGCTTCCTTTGCTTCACCTTCCATAGCGGCTCCGTCTGAGACTGACACCACAGTGATCCTTTTGTTCCCAGCAATCTTGTCTGCAACGGCCAAGCCTTGGGCCTGAGGAAAAGCGGACCCCAGTGGACCATTTGAAAGCAGAACTCCTTCTGGGTAGAGATGGGACTCTCCGTGGCCCGTGAGTTTTGAGCCGAGAGAACGGAAGCCTTTGAGCGTCTCGAGGGTGAGGTCTCCGAATCCAAGGGCCGTCCTGAGGGCGTAGA
Source organism: Bacteriovoracaceae bacterium (assembly GCA_035576105.1). Taxonomy (GTDB): domain Bacteria; phylum Bdellovibrionota; class Bacteriovoracia; order Bacteriovoracales; family Bacteriovoracaceae; genus Peredibacter. The sequence goes on along the minus strand of DATLXA010000001.1, from coordinate 63,410 downwards.
TCCCATTTTCCGCGTGACCTATGTCATTGACGAAGTTGAAATTTTCAAACCAGTTTCGTTCCTTGAACATGATCCCATGAAGGGCCGTCCAGGCTTCTGTCATGGCAGATGGTCCACCCCAGTGGCAGGCAGCTCCACCGTTGACCGCCGCCAAATCCATCAAGGCCAGCAGAGACCTGGTGGCCTTAGGATTGGCCAGCTTGATATCCTTGAGCTGCGCGTCTTTTATGGTTATGCTATAGATGGGAGAACCTGTTGGGGCCGGCAGTAATTTCGATTTAATTTTGAGGGGTTTAAGTGCCAAGAAAGACCACCTTTTAAGAGTGAAAATGTTTAAAAAGAGTATGAAACTCAGGGACGCTTAAGTCCACTTGTTTTCTCCTGGTAATACCCATGATTTCAACTTGCCAACTCTATTTGAAAAGAATATGGTCATTGCTTAATTAAGCACAACGACAAGGAATTTTCTATGGCACGCCAATGCGATTTAACAGGTAAAAGCCGTCAGGCCAACCATAAAGTATCTCACGCCAACAACAAGACCCGCGTTTTCAAACAGCCGAACTTAAAAACCAAGAGAGTCTTCGACCCTGAATCTGGTCAGACCATCAGGCTGAGACTTGCGACTTCAACCATCAAAACATTAGATAAAATGGGACTTTCGAAATTTCTTCGTAAGTACTATAAATAACGTCCTCTACCATAAAAAGTACCGAGCCTCCGAATGGAGGCTCTTTCATTTAATTTCCGACCAATTCCCTCCTAACAAAATTTACCTCATTCTCCATTCCCTATTTTAGGCTACAATCTTCCTACGAGGGTTCAATGATCTACAATAAAACCGGCCATCCCGTTGAAGTCAAAAAAATCTCCATCCGTTTATGGAGCCTGCGTGACGAAATCGAAGCGGCGCTCGGTCGGCGCATCAAAGAATGCGAAGCCTCCGGAGTACCTCTTTTCATCGAAGACATCAAAAGTTTCTACAACCTTAAACGCCAAGGCCAACAAGACCTCCCTGATAATGTGCTGACAATTGGTTCTAAATCCCAGCCGGATGACATGTCCACTTTGATGGAATCCCTGGGCGATGAGACTAAGAAAGACGAGAATCAAACCCTGAGTGACGCGGAAGTTATCATCGCTGAACAGACCATGCAGGGCCTGGAGACAAAAAAACCAAACCCAGTGTTGAACAGGCCCTACCAGCGGCAGGCCCCAGACCTGGAAAAAATCTCCTACGGTTTTACCCTGCTCTCGGACATCAACATGGAGCACCTGCTGAGCTTCACCAAAGACAGTTTCCTCCAGGGCCAGTCGGTGGTGGTGGAGTTCCTGATCCCTAAGAGTTTCATGATGACCGCAGACGTGACCTACTGTCACCACTACGCCATGAGAAGCCGGATCATCAGCTCAACCAAACCAGACTTCCGGCTCCAGTGCCGATTTTCTTTCAGCATGCTGGGAGAGAGAGAGTGCCTACGAAACTTCCTGAGGTCCATCGAACCGACCATCCAGACAGAGAAGAAAAAAGGTAAGAAAGATCCTGAAGATGATTCACTTGGGATCTAATTTCACCGGGTCCGAGGGTCCATGAAAGACTTCCTGCGACCATCGCTCTCCACCCTGCTGGTTCTCATTTTCTTTTTCATCCTGCTCGCTCTGGGTTTGGTGGCGGAGGTCTTCGACACCCAGATCACGGAAGTCGACATGGCCCAGGTCTACGCCAACCCGGTGCCGGTAGGTGAGCTGCAACACCTCCGGACGCTGAAGCTCACCAATAAGAACGGCGAATTCCTGCTTCAGAACACTCATCCCGATGGTGACCTCCAGGGCCCGTGGCAGATCCTGACCCCCCAGCCCCTCAAGGTTAAGTCCGACGTCATCGCAAAGATCATCGACGCCCTCAACGTTTTGAAGGTGAGGAATTTTCATAAGCTCGAACCCATCAACGTCACCAATTTTTCTCTCGATAACCCGACCCTGACTCTGCTGTTCACCAACACCTTCAATAAGACCTATGAGCTCAAGCTGGGTCTGATTAATCCGATCGATAACTCTGCTTACCTCTCCCTCTCGACGCAGAATCAGATCTACCAAATCGAACCTCTCCAGATCCCACTGGACGCCTTCGACCTTACTCAGTTGATCGATTCCAAGGTCATCTCTTTCAACCCCGAGACCCTGCTGACCTTCGAGGTCGCCGGATCCAAGAACCCGGTACTAAAACTGACTAAGAAAGAAGATCGGTGGGAGGACCCGGCGGGCAGTTCCGTAGGCCCGGAGAAGGTCAAAGCACTGCTCGAGCGCATCCAGAACATCAAGAGCTACACCGTCCTCGAGGGCCTGAGTGAGGACCAGAACGCCACTCTCCGCAAGGCCATGGTCACACCCGCGCAGACCATCAAACTGGTCTCCACCGCAGGAGTACGGACCTATACCTTCTACGAGATAAAAGAGAAGTTGCCCGGACTGGATGAACCAAAAGGGCCAGCGTACTTTCTGACCACTGAAGATAAAAGATCCATCATCCTCATTGATCCGGGTGAACTGCGGTTCCTGGAGATCGGTCTCAAGGACCTGCGGTAAATCTCTTCAGTATAATCAGTATAACAACTCAGGCTTCTCCACCACATAGAGTCCGCAGTTCTTCCCGGTGACAAAGATCTCATCATTACGGAGAGCGATGCCGTCCACCCGCTCACAGGTCCGGGAGCCCGGTAGCTTGTAAGTCCCGACGACGTCACCGTCATCCGGGTCCAGACGGTAAACGAGTTTTTTATTGAGATCGTAGTAATCAGATGCCCACAGGTGCTTGCCGTCCCAGGCGAGGTCTTCCACTCCTCTTAGCGGTGTGGTGATGGTCCGCAGGAGGCGCAGCCCTGGGTACGAGTAGAGGTAGATCTCCGAAGAGAAGTACCCCGAAACCCAGAAGGAAGTGGCGGTCTTCTTGGCCAGACCGAAACCCAGCGTTTTCAAGTGTCCCAAGAGCTCCAACCGGACGACGCCATTGCTGCCGATCTGTCCGATCACCACATCGGTCCTTTTGAAGTCAATGTGGAGGAACTTATCGGACTCCATCCACATGATGCTCTCGGGGTAGAGGGTCGGCGATGAGTAGGTTCGCACCACCCGCCCGGTGGTGGGGCTGATCTTCTTGATGATCTTCTTATCACCCTCGGCTTCCCACAGGTAGCTCTTGTTATAATCCAGGCCCTCTCCCCTACCGGTGTGCGGGAGAAGCCGGATGAGATTGAAATCCTCTACTGGGACCGCAGAGGCGTTCTGGAGAAGAGTAAAAAAAACTAAGACTAAGATGTAGGATGGTTTACACATTTGAGGGCCCCCGGATGTTAGCTGAAAAACGAAGTCAGCTTCAGGGTAAGGCAGTTAAAAAGAAGAGATAAGGTGAGGTGAGTAAAAGCGCCACAACGTAATAGGGGAGCAGAGCTCCCCTATTTAATGACAGTAAAACCGATTTACTTACTTAATTTCTTTATGGAGCGTGTGACGACGTAGATTTGGATTATACTTCTTAAGCTCTAGACGCTCAGGAGTGGTTTTCTTATTTTTCGTTGTGGTGTAGCGAGAAGGAGAGTTTCCTTCCTTCCTAGCTTCTGTACATTCTAACGTCACAATAACTCGTGGTCCCTTCGCCATATATCCCTCGCATTGGTAATCATTTACTTAAAAGTCCTAGCACTATAAACTGATTGTAAGACCGTGTAAAGTCAATACCTGAGAGAGTAATTCGTATGCATTGCATAAATATAGAAAATTGGACCTATTGCAGGTATCAGAATGGTAATTTTATGGCGTTGATCACTTTCGGGGCAAGTCCCGAATCAATCGCCTCAGATTCACTTGAGTATTTTGTAACCGTTTTGGAAAACGAAGATCAGGAAGTCTTCCAACAAGAATTCGATTCTTTAAACGACGCTTGTTTTTACCTCAACGAAAATTACCAAGACTGGAAGCTCGAGGACCAGACCGCTACAAAATCCGGCTGCTCGACCTGCGCTGCTCACTAAAATCCGGGAACATCATTTCTAAATTATCTTTGGTAAACAGTTCTACGGCGCTGGATCTGGAAAAGACCTCTCGACTCTCTTGGAATCTTCCCTTGTGTACCTTTACCGGTCCTCGCAGCGATTCAATCTCGAACAACGGGGTCTCTCCCCACAGCCAGTCCCATGAGCGGAGCCGTTCGAAACTCTCCTGAACTCCTGTGAGAGAAAGATAAGTCCCGTCAAGCTCCACAGGGGCCGTGCCAAGTTCGCAGCAAACAAGCTCGATCACATCCTGGATACTCATCTGTGGAAACCGCTGCTGCAGACTGATGACCTTCGACCGGACGGAAGCAATGGATTTGCTCTCCTTGGGCACCAGAGTGTGCTGGAGGCAGTTCTCTAGGACGTTCAGGTCCGAACTCACCAAAAAGGTCCCGTGATGAAAAGACGCGTCCCTGGTCTGCTTGTACGCCGAGCCGGAGATCTTCTTCCATTCTCCTTGTGAGTCCTTCAGCCACAGGTCATTGCGCGGAGAAATACTCAGCTCCACAGCGGATTTTTCGAAGGCCCTGCTAAGCAGCTGCGCATGGGTACTCCGGTCGATCACCGGACCGGGGACAATGAAGCTGAAGTTTAAGTTTCCTTCATCGTGGTAGACGCAGCCTCCACCACTCTGGCGCCGGACTAACCAGATGTCGTTCTCCGTGAGGTAGGGAAGCCGGCTCTCAAGCCAAGGGTTCTGAAACCTTCCGAGCACCACGCAGGGACGGTTGACGTAGAAAAAGAGCAGTGGCAGATCGCTGCGCTCCCGCAGAAAGTAATCCTCGAGTGCCAGGTTGATGAACGGGTTCCGGAAAGGAGAGGTAAAGACTTTCATGTGGCGCTATGATAGTCTCTCGCCAATGAAAGAACAATGTTTCACCGCAATCCTTCCCGAGCTTCCCATCGTCGGGACACTCCAGCTAACCAGCACCGACCTGAAAAAACTCAGGTCCATTGAGGTGATAGCGACCGCACCCGCACAGGGCATGAACCCATATTTTAAAACATGCCACCGAGAGCTCCATTCTTTTTTAAGCGGAAAGAAAAAAACCATAGACCTGGAGCTGGACCTCAGCTCCTTATCCACCTTCCAACAAAGTGTCTTGCGCGAGATGCGCCGGATCCCCTACGGCGAGGTCTGCACTTATAAAGACCTTGCCCAGAAACTCCATAGCAAGGCCTACCAGGCGATCGGATCTGCCTGTGGGCGAAACCCTCTGCTACTCATCTACCCTTGCCACCGGGTGGTGGGAGCTAGAGGTCTGGGAGGGTTTGCACACGGATTGGAAATGAAAAAGGAACTGCTGGGGCTTGAGGCAAATCCTGGCTGGTCTACGTCGAATAAGGCTAGAGGGGATTTTTCTTCCCGATGAAGCACGGGTGCCCGAAGAGGCATCTTTCGTTGATGGTCTTGGCGACAGACGGCGGGACCATCTTCTCCCAGCCCGGCTCGTTGCTTACGATCATGTGGAGCACCTTGGAAGAGTAGATGTGGAGCAGGTCCTTGTTATAGATGTGAACATCATCGATCTGCTTCATGCCCTTCAGATGAGCGTACAGGTTACCCAACTGCTCCGGGACCTCCAGGTTCTCCATCGTCTCCAGCTGCCCCTCTTCTGACTTATACGGATAGATATAAACCTTCACGTAGTGCCGGAAGAGCTGACCCAGAGCTGCGAGGATTCCTCCGTCAACGTTGGCGTATTCCTCGGTGAAGATCTGCTGGAAATTGTAGATCCCGAGCACCAGCCCCAGGTTCGGGACGTTCATGCGGGCGAAGTAGTTGGCGAGTTTATAGTACTGAGGGTAGTTGGTGATGAGAACTTTCTGTCCCAGAGCTCCCAGCAGATCGACCCGAACCAGGAAATCTTCATTGGTGATCTCCCCTTCCGCTTTCAGGGTGGAGATGGTGATCTCGGAGATGGCGACGACGTCTTCTTCTTTTTGACCGATGTCTTTGGCGAAGCTCGAAATCCCCGTTTTGATCATATCAAAGCTCACCAGCGTCGGTGGCCGGTACGAACCTCTCACCACCAGCACATCTTTCTTATAGAGATGATCGTTCGGAAGGACCACGCGCCCTTGTTCGTCGAACATTATAGCCTGGGTCATGTCTTCTTTGAGAAGCTGAAGATTCATCAGCCGGTTGTCGACATCATTGAAGAGCTTTCCACCGAAGCGGATGAAGTTAATCTCAAGCCGGGAAGTGTCCAGGTGATCCAGCAATGACTTGATGAAGGCAATGGGGTCATTGTGTAGAAACAGACAGGCGAAGCTCAAGTTGAGTCCAACGATGCCAAGCACTTCCTGCTGCATCAGGTTTTGCGGGTCAAGCATCCGCACGTGAATGACCACTTCACTGATCTCCGCCCCAGGGGAGTCTTGAAAGCGCATCCCCATCCAGCCGTGGGCCTCGTTGGTCCGTTTGAAGTTCAGCGCCGAAACGGTGTTGGCAAAGGCGAAGAACTGATGGTCTCTCCCACGGGTGCTTCCCAACCTTTCCTGCAAAAGAGCAAATTCGATTTCAAGCATCTTGAGTAGGCGCGGCTCACAGACGTACCGCCCGTTTTCCTTGCCGTAGATATGGTCAGAGAAAGTCATGTCGTAGGCAGAAATGGTCTTGGCGATGGAACCACTGGAACCGCCGGCCTGGAAAAAATGCCGGGCGACTTCTTGCCCCCCGCCGATTTCAGCAAAAGTTCCGTAGAACCTTTTAGCGAGGTTTATTTTAAGGGCCTTCTGCCTGAGAGAGAGAGCAGCTTCCATGGTAAAGTCCTGAATTCGTTGATTTCAGTAAAAATAGTAACATTATTATTAAGTATTTGAAGAGAAAATTCACTCTTAAAACGTCATTTTGCCGATAACAAGGAGAAGGAGATTCCCATGAAATATCAAATAATCTCATTCCTGTTATTTATCATCACAGCTGCTATTTTAAGGCATGCCAAAGACAAGGCCCTGAAGCTGCAAGTGGTGAAGAAAAATTCTTAAATTCACTGTGCCAAGTACTTAGAGACCACCTCGTAAGTGTCCCTGGAGGGTGACCTCTCCATGATTCTTTGGAGAGCATTCTTCATATGCACTTTTCGCTTCGCGTCCACCCTGGGAATTAATGAAAATGCACTTGCCGCCCGGGACGCCACTTGTGGGTTAAAGCTATCAATGAGGATGATCCGTTCGGAGACAAACTCGTACCCACTCCCATCCAAAGCATGAAAAGAGACAAGATTATTTTTGGCAAACTGTAAATACAGGGCCCGCAGGAAGTTGGGAACTTGGTTTTGAAACAAATGATCCCTTTCAAGAGTAAGGAGCGTTTCGACCATCCGCTCTTTCGGAGAGTACGAAGAGAGCGACCCAAACCACTTAAGCATCACCAGTGAATCGTACTTCCATTTCTGATAGAACTTAACCACCGCGGGATGGTTGAGCTCCACACCTGTGGAGATGAATTGCTGGAGGCCAAAGACCTCCTCGGTCATGTTAGTCGCATTGTTGTAATGACCCTCTAGTGCGGCCAAGCCTTCAGCGGTCCCGGAGGAAACAAGGTACGAGAGACATTGATTCTTCAGGGCCCTCTCGCCGAACGCTTTTGGAGTGAGTTCGAAGGTGGAGACCGCGGAGAGGATCGAGTGCTGCTCCAGAAACCAATCCTGGAACTCCACCCCCAGCTTCCTCTTAAGATGTCCATGCACCAGATGGATCGCATCGAAATCCGGAAGCGGCATTTCCTGGGCGTAGCCATTTTGGGTCGGCAGATCCAGCAGGTAAGATTTAAAAGAAAGGTCGATCTTCGAGTCATCCAGTAGCGCTCTAAAGGCGGCGATGAACTCTCGGTCAAGCGAAGCGCTTAGGGTCCCGGTTAATTTATAAGCATCGAATATTAACCTGAAGACATGGTCATAGACTTTCTGTGTGGCTTCGTACCGGCAGTAGGGATCACTGTCCAGACTCATCAGCCGGGTGAGTTCGGTGAAGGTATAGGGATAGTCAACCCGCACGGGTGCGGAGAAACCCCGGTTAAGTGAGACCAGGGCCTGCGCCTTACCTTTGAAGTCAAAGCTCTGTTTCATCTGGGTGAGCTCCAGCAGCCTCTCTTCCTGCTCCTCTCCAACGAATCCGACTTTAAACGGCATATGCAGCACTAAACCCTCTGCGTCCTTAAAGGTCGTCGGAGGATACTGTTGTTCGATCTCCAGCTGCAGGTCCTCTCCGCTGCGTCGGCTGCGGATGACGAGCTTCGGGGTTCCGGACCGGGAGTACCAGTTCTTGAACTGCGAGAGGTCCTTACCACTGGCGTCTTCCATGGCGTGGACGAAGTCCTCAGTGGTCACCGCCTGGCCGTCATAGAGCTGAAAGTATTTATCCATTCCCTTGCGGAAGAGCTCCGGGCCGATCAAAGTGTGGATCATGCGGATGACCTCAGATCCCTTCTCGTAGACGGTCCGGGTGTAGAAGTTATTGATCTCGATGTAGCTCGAGGGCCTGATGGGATGGCTCATCGGCCCGGCGTCCTCTGAGAACTGAGCATCCTTCAGGAGTCGCACGTCTTCGAGTCGCTTGACCGCTCTGGAGAGCATGTCCGAGGAGAACTCCTGGTCCCGGAAAACGGTGAGACCTTCTTTCAGCGTGAGCTGGAACCAGTCCCGGCAGGTCACGCGGTTGCCGGTCCAGTTGTGGAAGTACTCGTGTCCGATGACTCCTTGGATCCCCTGGAAGTCGTGGTCCGTGGCACTCTGCTCGTCGGCCAGAGTGTAGGTGGAGTTGAAGATATTGAGTCCCTTGTTTTCCATCGCCCCCATGTTGAAAGAGTCCACCGCGACGATCATGTAGTTGTCCAGGTCGTACTCGAGACCGAAGGTATCTTCGTCCCACTTCATGGCCGTCTTCAAGGAGGTGATCGCGTGTGGGGTCTTTGTGAGGTTGCCCTTATCCACGAAGATCTCCAGGGCCACTTTCCTCCCGCTGCGAGTAGTGTAGCTGTCCCGGGCGACGTCGAAGTCTCCGGCCACCATGGCAAACAGGTAGCTGGGCTTCTTGAACGGATCGAGCCATTCTACGAAATGCCTCCCGCCGGGGAGTTCACCGGAGTCCAGACGATTTCCGTTTGACAAAAGAAATGGATATTCTTTTTTATCCGCGGTCATGCGAGTCTTGAACTTTGACATGACGTCGGGCCTGTCGATGAAATAGGTGATCTTCCGGAACCCTTCCGGCTCACACTGCGTGCACAGCTGAGCGCCGGATTTATAGAACCCCTCCAGTGCTGTGTTCTCTGCGGGGTTGATCCGGTTCCGAACCTGCAGAGTGAATTCATCCTGGGCCAGATTGAGGACCAGCAGCTTGTCATCAGAAAGCTGGTACTCGTTCGGGGAGAGTGACTTGCCGTCTAGCCCAAGGCTCTGGAGCGTCATTCCTTCGCCGTTTAACTCGAGGTTTAGTTTTTGTCCCTGGAGTTCAGGTCGCTTGAAGATCTTAAGCACAGAGGTAACCAGGCAATGGTCGTGGTAGATGTCCACACTCAGGTCCACACTTTCAATCTGAAAATTAGAGGGTCTGTAGTCCTTCAAATATATAGTCTTGGGTTCCATCGATTTCCTCCAGGGTCACTTCGTAACCCGCGTGCGACCGGACGTTTAAAACGCCAGAGTCAAAGATCAGGTATTGGCCTTTGATTCCTACCAATTTTCCCGTTATTTCGGAGACTTTATCAAGGTTATAAGATGAAACTTTTTCTGGATAACGCTCCACTGGATAATGGAACTTCAAAACAGGTTCTTCTAAAACGGTGTACTCAAACTCTTTGAGCTTGGGTTCAATCTCGTGCAGAAGTCTTGTTTTCGTCTCCAGGAGATTCACCTCACTGGGTACACCTTTGAGCATTTTCCTCCAGTCAGTCTTGTCAGCAACGTGAGCTTTAAAGAGCACTTCGATCAGACCGGAGGAGAGACGATTTTTTACTTCGATGATGGGGAGTGCTTCAGTGGCCCCTTGATCAATCCAGCGCGTAGGCAATTGAGTCTTTCTGGTGATTCCCACCTTGAGTCCGGAGGAATTTGCGAGGTAAACGATATGAGGCCGTAAACAATTCTCCTCACCCCAGGTGGGTTCACGGCAGGTTCCTTTCTCATAGTGGCAGGTTTCAGGACGGACGATGCATAGATCACAGGAAGCTAATTTTAATGTGCATGGGAAACAGTAACCTTGTGCGTATGTTTTCTTAATCTTTGATCCACAGCTGCTGCAGAAAATTCTTCCAGTATAAGTGAGCTTTAAATTTTTTCCAACTAAAGCAGTGAGGTCAAACTGTACCTCGCCTAGCGTCATGTGATAACTAATAGGATTATTTGAGATGGATCTCATCTTTGAGAGAAGGCCCGTTGATTTCAACATAAATTTTCCTGCGTGTGACGCACTGGTTCGAGAAATGTTTGCTCAATTGAAAAAAAACATGATCACACAAATAATGAGGGCAATGAGCTTTGACTCAGTATAACCAAAGGAAGGTAATATGAAAAATTGGATTTTATCCATCAAGGCACTCTGTTTGTGCTTTGCGATCTTGCTAGCACCGGGGTGTAAGCAGAGTGGACTCCCGGAAATCAACGGAGTGAAAGGCCCCCAGTTTAACATTCTTAATGGACAGGTCATCGTCACCATTAAGTTGTTAAACGCAAACATCCCCGCCGGTCTCAAGGCCCCAATCCCGAAGACAAAAAACTCTTCGATGGAACTGGCACCGAACGCCGTTGACGGCGGCATGCTGTTAGTTTTGTACCTGGACGTGGAAGACCTGAGATCTGTGGACATCGGCATCGGCGACGGCAACACCCTTCCGGACGGAAGACCACTGCCGGGTGTAGCTGGTGGAACTCTCGAGGATTCGATCCGCTTCGATACTCAGTATAAGAACATCTCGTTCTACTACCACAAGAAACTCTTCGGGGCCTGGATCCCGTTCGGATTCGAGACCGCGGGGATCTCTGGTTACTGGCAGATGAAGGTCGGCGGCAAGAACGTCGGCTTCCTTGGAATCGTTGGTTCGGAAGGCACGTATAAGGCCGGCGGAATCATCATGCTCCGTCTTGATAATCTCAAAGATAAGCAGTTCAAAAAGCTCATCCAGAAGAGTAAGCAGAATCCAACAGTCATGTACTAGTTTCGGCATCTTGGGGCCCCGCGAGGGGCCTACTTTTGTAAACTTTTCTGCCCGCGGGCCTTAGTTTCCACTCCGCCACCGGCTCACCTTATTATAAGAAGATGAAATCTATGCTCACTCTTGTGAGCTATCTGGCCCTGCTCGTGACTGTGACTTCTTGTGGGAAAGACACCCAGGACGTAGATGCCAGAGCACCAGATAGTTCCCTCAAGCCGACGACCTCCGAGGTGACGTTCAGTGCCGCCCTCGAGCTGGTGAAGGCGATTACTGGAAATGATTTCCAAAGTGTTGAGCGTCTTGTCCGGGAAAATTCGGGCTTCGACTTGAACCAACTACTAAGCGACGGGGAGACCTTCCTCACCTACTCGATCAAAAATGACTTCCGGGAACTGCGGGACTTTCTCCTCTCCAAGAACGTTAACCTGGAGAAACCGAACGTCAATGGACACACACCCCTGATGGTGGCCGTGCAAAGTGACAGGGGCCAATCCGTCAAGCTCCTGCTGGACCTGAAAGTTGATACCGAGACCAAAGACCCACAAGGTGACACTGCCCTTCATCTCTCACTGAAAAATAAAAAAAATATCCCGAGCTTGAGTCTCATTAAAAACGGTGCGAACCTCAAAACGGTGGACGCCATGGACCGGAACGCCTTTGTCTTAGCTCAAGAATTTAAGGCCGGAACTGAAATCCAGGAATATTTGAAGGGGCTGAACAATCTCGAATTGAGCATGCCGGACCTGCACTCCTACAAGAAGCTACTCGAAGCCGCTGACTTCAAGCTACTGGAACCCCTGATTTCGAAGTACCCCCGCATCGTGACGGACTACAATTCTATCAATCCGCTACTTATCCTCGCAGAGAGTCCCAATGGCCGGGAAGCCGTCCTCATTGCCCACAGGCTCCTTAAATACAAGGTTCCCGTCGAGGGTCCAGATGGAGCTGCTACCACTCCTTTGATCCGGGCCGTGGCCTTGGGGAAAAGAAACTTCGTTCATCTTTTTCTGAGTAATGGTGCGAACGTCCACGCCGTGGATGCCTCTGGGAAGACTGCGCTCATCCACGCGGTCATCATCAACCGGCCAGACCTGGTCGGCATGCTGGTGAGGAGTGCAGTGCTCACAAAGTACAAAGTGAAGGTTGACGGACGTAAGGCCCAGTACGATGCCTGTGAAATCGCTGAAGCACTCAGGCCTACTTACAGTTCTGAAAAGGATCTGCTAGATTCGCAAAAAGTCCTCAACCGGCTATACTGTAGGTCCAGCAGTGATGGTCTTTTCCATCCGGAAGATCGGGATTAGCAAGAGCAGACCGGGCACAGCAACAACCGTACAGAAAATAAAGAAATTTTCCCAACCCATTTTTTCTGCCATCAGTCCAGTTGGACTGGCGAGAATCACTCTTGGGATTCCCATCAGTGCCGTCAGCAAGGCGTACTGGGTGGCAGTGAACTGCCGGTTGGTGAGAGATGCCATGTAGGCAGCATACGCCGCGGTCCCCATTCCGGAAGCCAAGTTTTCGAAAGCGATGACACTCGCCAGGGACTCCATGCCCACCGGAAGCCTCGTCAAGACCGCAAAGCCTAAGGTCGAGACTGCCTGCAGGACTCCGAAAGAAATGAGTGACCAGCGGATGTTAAACTTCAGCATCATCGTTCCACCGATGATCCCGCCCAACATGGTGGCCGCCATCCCGAAAGTCTTGGCCACGGTGGCGATGTCAGTCTTCGAGTACCCGATGTCGAGGATGAACGGAGTTGTCATGTTGGACGCCATGCTGTCACCGACTTTGTACAATAAGATAAATAGAAGCATCACCCAGGCGCCTCTACGGGTGAAGAAATCTTTTAGTGGTCCCACTACGGCTTCTTTGAGATTTGCCGGAACCTTGATGTGCTGGCTTTCCTTGGGTGCAATCAGTGTGAAGAGGATCGAAGGTACCATCAAGAGTGCCATCCACTGGTAGACACTCTTCCAAGGAATCTGGTCGGCGAGGTAAAGGGCAAAGGCACCGGAGACCAGCATGGCAAGCCGGTACCCGTTTACATATAATGAGGAACCGAGCCCGAGCTCTTCGTCCGGGAGGATTTCTCTTCGGTAGGCGTCCAGCACGATGTCCTGCGAAGCTGAAAACAGAGCTATGAGAAAGGACCAGACACAAACCATGGTCAGGTCAGTGCGGGGGTTACTCATGGAAAGACCGAAGATCGACATGACGATCATCGCCTGGAAAACCAGCATCCAGCCACGGCGGCGACCGAAGAACGGAAGTTTGTACCGGTCAAGCAGCGGGGCCCATAAGAATTTCAAAACATACGGAAGGCCTAGCAGGGAGACCAGCCCGATGGCCGTCAGGTCCACGCCTTCATTGGTCATCCAGGCCTGGAGAGTCGATCCGATCAACAAAAGGGGTAAGCCGGCGCTGTAACCCACTAGCAGCATGATGAGCATCCGGAAACTAAAAACTCTCTTCATTGTGTCATTCATAATTTTATAGGTAGGTTGGTTCGTGGTAGTGGAAGGCGTTTTTGCCTAACACGGTTTCGGCCAGCTTCTTCTTAGAAGCCGATTTGTTGAATGTTATCTGTTTCACTGCATCTCCGAGAGCTTTCGCCAGCAGCGGTGGTACTGCGTTTCCGATCTGCTTAAAGACCGCAGTCTGAGATCCATGAAATATGAAATCATTGGGAAAACTCTGGCAGGCCGCGGCTTCTCGAGGAGTGAGGTACCTCGCTTCAACCGGATGGTAGTAACTTGTCCGGGAAGTGAGGATGGTCGGCGACGGATCGTTGAGAGGTAAGCGCTGCAACCTGGTTTGTCTGAAACGCTTTTCGCGGATCTTTGACCAGTCAACGCCGTACCAGAGTTTGCGAGGAAGATGTTTCTTTTCATCGGCTTCGTAGCGGATCCCTTTCCCGGCGGGGATGAATTCCAAACGCTTCCGGTCTTCAACTTTTTTTATCTGCGCCTGTTCGACGGCGTGGTTGTGGACCTTCCCATCTACGGCTTTAAGATTTTTCAAGGCCTGCGCCACCGTCCGGACCTTTTGCCGAGACCGTGATCCGTGAGAAGCCATCGGGAACAAGCAGTGTCCTCCCTTAACTCCCATGATGATGGCCCTTCTTCTTTTTTCCGGTACGCCGAACTCTTCTGCGGACAAGACTCTCGCGTCCATGTTGTAACCGAGGCGCTCGAAGTAGTGGAAGATCTTCTTCATGACCACTAAGTTTTTTTTGGCCACTAGACCAGTGACGTTCTCAAATAGGATGACTTGGGGATTGGTGATGCGAACGATTCTTACAAATTCCTTGAAAAGTTGATTCCTTTCGTCATCAACCAGTCCTCTCCCCACGGTAGAGAATCCTTGACACGGTGGTCCTCCGACAACCATGCCGACCTTCTGGTCACCCAGCAGTTCCTGTAGCTTCTTTTCAGAGAGTTTTTTTATATCACCGGTGTATGACTTCGCCTGCCGGTGGTTAGCCTCAAAACTTTTAATGGCTTCTTTATTCACGTCGACACCCAGTAAGCACTTGTGTCCGGCCAGTTCCAGTCCGTAAGATAGGCCACCGCATCCACTGAAGAGGTCGATGAAATTAAATGAGTTAATCTTTGTTTTCATTTCCAGAGTTTAGATTTTTGACAAAAGTGTGTCTATCAAAAATCCAACTCTTGCTAGGTATTTCAAGCAAAAGTTTGGAGTATCAAACATCTGAAATTGCTCTATTTTCCCTCTGAGAATGCACTTTTTTTTGTGGTAAAATCACCAAGCAAAGGTGATGCTAAGAAAAACTTCCTTAACAAAAAGGTTCCATATGAAAAGACGAGATTTTTTAAAAAGTACGTTACTGTTTGCTGCTGTTTCCACAGCAGTCGCTAAGGCCACAGGAATTTTCACAGAATCATTCGCTGCTGGCGTTGCTGCTACACCAGGAAAGCTTGGCTATAAAGAAGTCTCTCCACAAAAAGAAAAAGGCAAATTGTGTTCAACCTGTAAGCACTTCAAGGCCGGGGATGCTGGAGCGGGTCAATGTGTTCTCCCTGCTATGCAAAGTGCCATGAAGTCGAAAGAGGTCATCGTCAAAGCAGACGGTTACTGTAATATGTGGGCCAAAAAAGCTTAAATTGTCTTACCAGGCTCCCCTACGGGGAGCCTTTGTCGCACCCAGCTGAAATACCAATGCAAAAATGTCAGGTTTTATTAGTTCTCTTTCTTACATTACTCTGAAATAACTCCGCCAGTCCTCACTGTTCTTCTCAAGGAGATTTAATAGATGAAAATTCTTTCTGGTATGGTGATTCTTTTTACACTTACTTCAGCCTTCGCTGAAAATTCAGAAATTAATCTTATCTACGGTCAAGATAACCGCAGGGATGTCTACGAAGTCAGAAGTAGCTCTTACCTCAAACTGGCAAAATCAACAGCTGGACTTATTTCCTTGAACCAACTGTCTAGAGGATCTGATCAATTTCATTTAGATCTCTCAAACCCTCAAACACTAGAGAGAGCAAGAAATATTTGTGCCAGCGAACGATTTTCTCAGCAACTAAAGGCGCCTAACTGCACTGGGTTTCTGGTCGGACCCGATACTATGGTTACGGCCGGGCATTGCTTCTCGGGCGCTAATAGTCCGGAGTTTGTGTGCAAGACATCGGCTTTTCTTTTTGATTATGACATGAAATCACCCTCACACGACCCGTCCAAGAATATTCTCGCTGAAAATGTGTACCGCTGTAAGCAAGTTTTCGTTAGATATGACTCAGGCGTGGATTTCGCTGTTGTGAAGCTCGACCGTAAAGTCACCAATAGATCTCCCCTGAAATTTAGAACTTCTGGCATTGTCGATTCTCGAACTTCTCTGGTTGTCATGGGTCACCCGTCAGGGCTCCCAATGAAAATCTCCGACAGCGGTCGGGTGGTTAAAAATGATGAACCACTCCGCTTCTCCACCACTCTTGACACTTTTCATGGAAACTCGGGCTCTCCCGTATTTGACGCTAGAACGGGGCTCCTGGAAGGAATCCTCATTGAGGGTAAGCCGGATTACCTTCCCAGCAGGATCGATGATCCCAAGAGCTGTCAGGTGGTTAACCGTTGCGACGACGATGCGAAAAATTGTCTGATGGATTACAAAATTGATACTCCGACAAAAGCGGGAGAAGTGGTCTTCAGGATTACAGCTATCGCCCGGGTGATTCAGCAGGTGCTCTCGGCTCCATAAAAACTGTTCAATTCCCCGGTATTCGTTGCTACAATCCACTCATGAAATTTAAGACGTATTGGATGCAGGTAAGGGTACTCACCATTGCCTCTATCAAATCCAGGTACCGTAAGACGTGGGCCGGCTTCCTGTGGGTAGTCCTAAGCCCCATCATCATGTTCGGCGTCCAGAGCCTGGTGTTCCGGAAGTTCCTGCGCCTCCAGATGCCGGATTATTTTTTATTCCTCACCGGCGGACTTCTCCCCTGGATTTTCATCTCCACTACGATTCAGATGGGAACTCCCATCTTCGTGCAACAGTCCCACCTGCTGCGCTCCTTTAAGGTCAATCCCTGGGTCATCCTGTGCGCGCAGGTCCTGGATAACTTCATAAACTTCATGATCAGCTTTCTCATCATCCTGCTACCATTGTACGTTACCTCAGATCGGTCGTTTTCAACTCTGCTGCTGTTGCCGCTGGCCCTGCTCCCCATGTTCATTGGAACCCTGGCCATCACTGTCTCTTTGAGTGTCTTGAACATTTTTTACCGGGACATCAACTTCATCATGGGGTTTCTTTTTAGCCTGCTTTTTTTCCTAACCCCCGTCTTCTACCCAAAGAGTTTCGTTCCGGAAGAATGGCAATGGGTGATCGTCCTCAATCCCATGATCTACTTCATCGACCCCTTCCGGACCATCATCTACGCTCCGGATTCCCAGGCACTCATGCTCGCTCTTATCAAGAGTTCTGCCGTGGCCGGGTTGTTCTGTTTGATCGCTTTCCTGGTCTGGAAAAGGAAGAGAAATGACTTCTACCGAAAACTCTGAAGTTCTCCTTCGGGTTAAGAACCTCAAGGTCCACTTCGAACTCGAGCACTACGGGCACCAGGGCCTGCGGGACGTCTTCGTCTCGGCACTCTCCCATCCGTTGGATTTCTTCTTCAAGTCTCCCGAGCTCCTCTACGTCATCGATGACCTGAGCTTCGAGATCGCCAAGGGAACACGGCTGGGGATCCTGGGAGTCAACGGGAGTGGCAAGACCACCCTGTGCCGCTGCCTGGCCGGGATGATGAAAGGACAGCGAGGAGTGATTGAGACCACCTGCGAGGTACGCGCCATCTTCGACACCGGGACCGGGATTATGCCGGCGCTCACCGGACGGGAGAATGCGCAGCTACTGGGACGGCTCTTCTTTCCGGAAGTGGAGAACCTGGATCCCATCGTCAACGAGGCCATCGACTTCTCCGAGCTCGGTCACTTCATCGACGTCCCTTTCTACCAGTACTCCAAAGGGATGCAGTCCCGGCTTCTCCTCTCCCTGGTCTCAGCTAAATCCACGGATATCTTGATCCTGGATGAGGTCTTCGACGGGGCGGATATTTTTTTCCAGAAAAAACTCGCGGTGCGGATGAAATCCTTCATCGAGAGGGCAGGGGCCACCATCTTCGTGTCCCACTCGGTGGAACAGATCCGAGACGTCTGCAACAAGGTGATGGTCTTGGACCACGGGAAGCTGCTCTTCTTGGGAGACCTCGAACCCGGGATCGAACACTATCTGAGTAAGCCTAGCTCGTAGGCTTACTCTTCTTCTGATGCGATTTTTCTCTCGAGAATAAGGAATAGATGACCGGCACCACCACCAGGGTGAGTGCGGTAGACACGATACTTCCCCCAATGATGGCAACCGCCATCGGCTTGAGCGACTCCGAACCGGGGCCGAGAGAAAAGGCCAGAGGAATGGCCCCGGCGACGGTAGCTAAGGTTGTCATCAGGATCGGTCGCAGTCGTTTCGGACAAGCATCCTTGAGAGCTTCGATCAACGGAAGTCCTTCGCCACGTCTTTGGTTAGTGAAGTCCACCAGCAGGATCGAGTTCTTCTTCACGATCCCCATCAGAAGGATCAGGCCAATCATCGAGTAGATGTTCAGCGACTGCTCCATCGCCCACAGTCCCATGAAGGCCCCAGAGAAACTAAACGGAAGCGCCATCAGGACGGTGATCGGGTCGATGAAGCTATTGAACTGCGTCCCCAGCACCATGTAAGAGATGAGGATTCCCATGCTCAGTGCGAAGATCAAACTCGAGAAGGCTTCTTTGTAAGTTTCAGCTGAACCGGACTCGACCAGGTTGTACCCCGGTGGGAGATTTTTGGTGGTGATCACCCGCATCTTTTCCAGCGCCTCTCCCTGGGACTTGCCGGGTGCCACACCCGAGAAGATGCTGATGGCCCTCTGCCGGCCGCGGCGGGCGATAGACTGAACACCGGGGAGTTCTTTGACGATCACCACGTCCAGCAGCTTCACCACTTCTCCACGCGTGTTCCGGACAAAAATCCGATCGAGGTCGTCGAGTTTGTTCTTCGAGGCGTCGGCCATCTTGATCCGGATGTCATTGCGGTGTCCGTCCTTGGAGTACTTGCCGATGACCACACCACCGATGAGGGCGTTGATGGTGGTACCAATTTCCTGAACACTCACGCCCCGGATCTTGGCCTTTTCTCGGTCCGGGAAGACCTGGATTTCTTTGACGGATTCTTTGTAGTCGGTGTCTGTGTCGACGTAGAAGCCGGAGGCCTTCATGTCGGCGATGACGCCTTTGGAGGCAGCGATCAGTGTTTTCCAGTTCCCTCCGGTGAGCGTGAACTCCACCGGAAAGCCTCTGCCGCTCGCAGAGAAGCCGCCCTGGGAGGTGTCCTGGACGAAGACCTTACCGAGCTTAAAATCTTTGAAGTGGGCACGGTACTTGTTGAGCAGGTCTGTCTGATGAAGGCTGTTACCGGTCTCGGGGTCCACCGGCCGATCCTTGCGCTCGTGGAGGGTCACGAAGAGGTTAGCGGAGTTCGCTTCCGCCCCGCCGCCGAAGCCCCCGACCGCGACGAAGTACCTCTTGATATCTTTTTGTGTCAGGAGATATTTCTCCACTTCCTTGGTGGCAGTGTCGGTGAATGCCAGGGATGACCCGTCCGGCGCCTTGATGCGGATCATGAAAGAAGAGATGTCCTGGACCGGAACGAATTCCTTCGGGATGTATTTCACCAGGGCGAACGTCGCCAGGAAGAAGATGAATGAAACAATCAGCAGCGGGGCCCGGTGGCGTAGGCACGCACTGAGGATGATGGTGTAGAGCACCACCAGTTTCTCAAAGATGTTGTCCACGGCGGTGCCGAGCTTGGTGTTGCGTTTAGTCTCCTCCATGAACTGGCTGGTCCGCATGGGTGTCAGGGTCAGAGCCTCGATGTAGGACAGCCCCACCGCAACGGAGATGGTGATCCCGAACTGGAAGAAAAATTTCCCGATGATCCCGTCCATCATGGCCACCGGAAGGAAGATGGCGATGATGGCCACGGTGGCGGCGAGGGCGGCGAAGGAGATCTCATTGGCACCGTCGATGGACGCCTTCACCCGGTCCTTGCCTTCTTCGTGATGCCGGAAGATGTTCTCCAGGACCATGATGGCGTCATCCACCACGATTCCAATGGAAAGCGAGAGCCCGAGCAGTGTAAAGGTGTTGAGAGTAAAGTTCATGTACTTCAGGATGATGAACGCCCCGAGGATCGAAGTCGGGATCGCCAGGATCACGTTGAGCGTGGCCGAGAACGAGCCCAGGAATAACCAGCAGACCACTGCTGTCAGGAGGGCGGACATGATCATGGTGAAGGAGAGCTCGTGGATGGATTCTTCGATGAACTTGGTGGTGTCGAAATTCACTTCGATCTCCATCCCGGGTGGCAACGACTTCCGGAGCTCGAGCATCTTGGCCTTGACTCCGGCGCCGACGGCCATGGTGTTCGAGCCCCGCTGTTTGCGGATCCCGAGGCCGATGGCGTTCTTCCCGTTCGAGCGGGATATCCGCCGGACATCCGCCATCCCTTCTTCCACGTCTACCACCTGGTCCAGGGATATCGGGATGTAGTTCGGGGTTCCTCCCCGACGGATGATGGGGAGCCGTTTGAACTCGTCCACCGAGGTCGCCTCCCCCAGAGTCCGGACGTTTTTCTCCGAGATTTCATTTTCGATGTAGCCGGAAGGAGATTCTTTGTGCTCGGTCTGGATAGCCGCTATGACGTCGTTGACCGTGAGCTGCAGTTCGTTTAGTTTTTCATTGTAGGCCCAGACCCGGAGGTTCGGATCGATGTACCCCGCGAGGAATACATCGGCCACGCCGGAGACGGTCTGGAACTTATCCTTTAGATTGTCGCGGACATAGGCCATGAGATCTTTGGGTTTCATGTCGGGGGCCGTGACCGCCAGGAACATGATGGGCCTGTCGTCGGGGTTGACCTTGGTGATGGTGGGAGGGTCGATGCTGTCCGGGAGCAACCGAGCCGCTTGGTTGATCTTCGCTTCAATCTCTGAGACCGCAACGTCGATGTTTTTATTTAAGCCGAACTCCACGGAGATGTTGGCGGTGCTGAGCCTCGCGGTTGAGGTGATGCTCTTGACCCCTTCGATGGACAGGACAGCTGATTCGATGGGATCAATCACGTCGAGCTCCATCACATCCGGGGACGCACCCTCGTAGACAATGGAGACGTTGACCATCGGAAAGTCCACGTCCGGCATCTGCGAGACACCCATCTTCCGCATGGAGATGTAGCCGAAGATGATCATGGCGGCCATGAGCATCCAGGCGAAGACTGGTTTTCTGATGGAAATATCTGACAAGCTCATGGAAGGACTCCTACTAGCGCCTCGAGGTTACGGTACGTCATGTGCGACAGGGCAAAGACATTATTGTACGATCTTCTGGTTTCGATGAAGACGTTGAGAGACTGCAGCACGTCCAGGTTGGTGACGATGCCGTACTGGTAATCCTTTTTGTTCAGGCGGTAAGCTTCGCCAGCTTTTTCCACGGCTTCCTTTAAGGTCTTCGCTTGATCCTGCAGCTGGTGATAGTTCTGGTAGTTCACTCGCAGGTCTCTCTGAGCTGACCTGAGGGCCTCGGAGCTGTTGAGCTCGGCCACTCGTTTCACCGCCACGGCTTCTCTGGTGGCGGCGGTGACCGAGCCGCCCTGGAAGATCGGAACCACCACTACCACCCCGACGTCCCACTCCGCCGTCGCTAGGATTCCCGTGCGGTCGAAGTAATAGTTGCTGGTCAGATCCACCGACGGCAAGTGCCCACCCTTGGCGATGCTGATCTGTCGATCCGCCGCACGAGTGTGCTGCTGATTGGCCTGGATGTCCGGACGCTCCTGGAGCTTAAGCAGGTACTCCTCCAAGCTTCCGGAGACCTTCGGGACTTCATTCAAGGGTCCGATCTCCACTGGTTTGATCTGCGTATAAAACTCGAAGGTTCGTTCAGTTTCTTGCAAATTAATCTGACCCTGTTGAAACTGGGACTCCGCGGCCAACAGCTGAGCTTCAGCTTCGATCAACTCGCCTCTCCGGGAGCGGCCAATAGAAGTCCGTCCCCGGATCTCTTTGACCCGTTGTTTGCTGAACTTCTGGAGCTCCTCGAGGTTTTTGAGGTCCATCTGAGCGATGCTCAGGTTGTAGTAGGAATTGATCACCAATTGGTAGAGGTTCAGCTCGGTGGCGTCTTTCTGGAACTCCGCCAGCAGGACGTTATCCTTGGCCAGCTGGTAAGCCGAAACCGAACCCCCTCGGAAAAGAGGCTGAGATAACCGGACTCCGGCAGAATACTGCCGGGTGAGAGTAAACGGACTGTTCCCGAACGAGTCGGGTTGGTCGATCCGGGTGTAACTGCCGACACCACTGATGTTGGGTAACATCAGCGCCTTGGCCCGGTTTTTCTGCTCATCTCTCTGCTCGATCAGCGCGTCGGCGCGTTTTAGAGTTTCCATGTTGGTGCGAGCGGCAGAAAAGGAATCTTTTAGAGTCAGGTTAGCTGCCTGGACACTAGTCACTAGCAGCCCGGAGATTAGGAAAACTTTCGGTTTAATGTTCATTGACGATTCCCATAAATTTATCAAGGACCTCGAGTCCTCTGTTAAGTTCCGCGTGTTCTTTTGCTGTCAATCTCTCCAGTCCCGCGGTGAGCTGGTCTTCCACGTACGCAGACACCGTTGCCAGGGTTCTCTTCCCATCTTTGGTCAGCTGCAGGGACTTCGACCGAGCGTCTTTGCCCGGTTTTTTCGTCACCAGCTTCTTCGTCACCAGAGAATCCACCATCTTCGACACCGCCGCCGGAGAGATATACAACAGTTCGGCGAGCTCTGCCTGGCCCTTATTCTCTTTTATCAAGACCAGCACCCGCAGCTGCTGGAGAGAGAGCTTCTTTCCGACTTTGGCCACCGACAGGCGTCGGATGATCCGGATAGTGGTTGGGATGGAAACTAAGAGTCTCTTGGCGAGCATGGATACCTGTGAAAATAATTGTTAACTTGGTTAACCATAAACGCTGGTCGGATATTTGTCGACTAGGCAACTCATCGACATTAAAAATATTTAACGACGCCTGCGCAAAGAAGAGTTCCGTGCTCAACTAAGCTATTAATTAATGAGAGTAATTGTTAGATGGCAGACCCCTTCCCTATCAATAGAGTTTATAAAAACATCTCAAGGAGGAGACATGAAAATAATCACAGTACTGGCCACCTTGGCCCTGTCTTTTGAAGCATTCTCGGCCATCAACTCATCTTACTTCGAAGCCCTGGATGTCAACGACATCTACGCTCAGGAAATTGCCAATGAGAAAAAGGGTGAAGCTCCTCGCTTCGCAGTTCCGCACGCGGTTTCCGTGAAGCCGAGCTGGGAGAAATCGAACGACGGTTTCGTCTGGAGCCACCGGGTGACTGCGCCTAATGCCGTATCCTTGAACTTCGCTTTCGGAACCTTCCACTTACCCGAAGGTGCCAGCCTGAACATTTACTCCGCAGACAGAACAGAGTTCATCCGCAGCTTCACTTCCGCGGACAACAACGTCAACAACGAACTGTGGACTCCGGTCATCATGAGCGATGACGTAATCATCGAACTGGAAGCCCCGGAAGCAGTCCTGGACCAGGTGAAGGTCGAACTTACTCAGGTCGGCCAGGGTTTCCGTACCTTCAGCCAGTCCACACTGAAATCCGGGAGCTGTAACATTGACGTAAGCTGTAAAGAATCCCAAGGTTGGGAAAAGGAAGTAAATTCGGTCGGAGTTATCTCAACCGGTGGATCGCGCTTCTGCACCGGTTTCATGGTCAACAACACGGCCAACGATAAGACCCCATATTTCATGACCGCCGCCCACTGCCGGGTGAATTCAAGCTCGGCGCCGAGCTTAGTGGTTTACTGGAACTACCAGACCTCCAAGTGCGCTGGCACCAGAGACGGTAAGTTGACTCAGTTCCAGACTGGTTCTACCCATCTGGCGTCGAACGCCAAGTCTGACTTTACCCTGGTGAAGCTCCTGAGCACGCCGAAATCTGAGTGGAAAGTGAACTTCGCCGGCTGGGACGCTACCCCTGCGATCGGCACCTCAGTGGTTGCCATTCACCATCCGAACACGGACGAGAAGGCCATCTCATTTGAGAATGACCCGACGGTGATCTCTTCTTACAACAGCGCCTCTTCCCCAGGCGACAGCACTCACGTGAGAGTCATCGACTGGGATAAAGGCACCACCGAACCCGGCTCATCCGGATCTCCG
This sequence comes from Bacteriovoracaceae bacterium, assembly GCA_035576105.1. Lineage (GTDB taxonomy): Bacteria > Bdellovibrionota > Bacteriovoracia > Bacteriovoracales > Bacteriovoracaceae > Peredibacter. The sequence goes on along the minus strand of DATLXA010000001.1, from coordinate 39,407 downwards.
CTCTTCGATGACAAGCACAGAGTGATCGGTCAACTCCACGGCGGCGGAGCTGCCTGCGGGAATGATCTCTCTGACTACTACGGAAGATTTCATACTTCTTGGTCCGGGAACGGCACAGCGGCCGGTCGCCTGCAGGATCATCTTGATAGCGCGAAGACAGGAAAACTCACCACTGATACAATCTAGTGTAAAGGGCCCCGGTTTAAGACCGGGGCTTCTTATTTCTTAACTTGATTGAGCGTCTCCTGAATAAGATTTACAATCTCAAACTGAATCTCCGAGTTATCGTCGAGGTCCGTGTGGGCCAGAGGTGAAAGAATGTTCCTCACCTGAGTCTTCTCCTCCCGCCTTGCCACGTGCGGCCCGTCGTTTAACAACCCACTATTTTCACCGAAGACGTTGAGATGTTTCTTTACGTTCTGGGGGATGATGTCGTGGCCAAAGCCTACCGCGTCCATGGTGATCAGTAGGTCGACGGTCCGGAACTTCTGTTCCAGAGAGTCAAGTTCTTGGGCAACTTCCACCGCGGTGTCGCCTCCGAGGCTATGGCCCATCAGGATGACCGGATAGTCCGGGTGGACCTTCTTTATTTCTTTGATGATTTCGTCTTTCTGGTCCCAGCCGTAAATCCTCGACCCTTCGATGGATTCGGCGATCTTTCTTACTCCCGTGTAACCACCTTCGGAGCGGGAGGGAGAGCTGAAGATGTCCATGCCTTTGATGAAGAAGATGGCCGGTTTCTTCAGAGACCCGTCTCTTTTGTTAACTTCCAAGGCCTGGGAGCTTTTGATCTCTTTGACCGATGCCTTCGGCGTCGCCGCTTCTTTGATCACTTCCGTCGCCAGACTGACGGGAGACGGCAGGACAGGGATAGGCACTACGCCCTTGCTGGAGAGATCCAGCTTATAATCCGGTGACGGTTTAAGCGCTGCCTTGATGTCCGCAGTGGGGGTTTTAACCAGGGCCTCGGTCTTCGCTAGGACGGAAGATGGTTTAGGGTACGGTAAATTAGTATTGAGCTCTGCTTTCACACCCCTATTCTAGCATTCAACCGCGGAATCCTGGAGTGAGGCAAAGTTATCCGATCCGGCAGTGCTCGGAGGCCAGTTTGATCAGGTCGTCGAGGTTCATCGGCTTGTTGAGCTTAATGATCTCCGGAGGTAGACCCGGGTAGGCCTGCCTGAAATCATTTGCGGAACTCAAGGCCACCGGGATGAGGCCAAAACTATCCCTGTGCTCAGATTTGATCTTAGAGATGAAAGTAAGACCGTCCATCGTGGGCATCAGGTGGTCTACGATGATCAGTCCGGGATAGTCGCTTCTTTGAAGCGTGAGAAGGTGGTCCAGGGCCTTCTGGCCGTTTTCAAATTGATGGACCATGTATCCTTCGGTTTCTAAGGCAAAGGCCACGACTTCCCGTACATCCTCGTCATCATCAATCACACAAATTTCTCTCATGCCCCGAATCTAACAAATCCTAGTAGATAAGTATACTTTCCTATGCAGGCTGCAGCATTGTTTAAGTATTGGTGATTAACCTCAAGAAATCCTGGTTTTTGACCTACAAAGCTCAGTTAAATTTGACGGTGTCACCTCTGTATTGAATCGTAAGTGAAGACATAAAAGGAGACTCCCATGAAAGCTTCTGTGTTTCATCGTCCTAAAAAAATCACAGTTGATACCGTCCCTGATCCCATCATAGAAAAGAATAACGACATCATCCTGAAGGTTACCTCCACAGCCATCTGCGGGTCAGATCTTCACATCTATAATGGCCTTATCCCCCAGGTACGTCCGATGATCATGGGCCACGAGTTCATGGGAGTCATCGAAGAAGTCGGCTCTGAGATCCGTCACCTCAAACGTGGTGACAGGGTGGTGGTTCCGTTTCCCATCTCCTGCGGTCAGTGTTTCTTCTGCGAACACCAGCAGTCAACCCACTGTGAGAACTCCAATTCTAACTACGGTCCGGAGGGTGGACTGCTGATGGAAAAAGGAGCGGCCCTCTTTGGGTACACCGATCTCTACGGTGGATACAACGGTGGCCAGGCGGAGTACGCCCGGGTTCCCTTCGCCAACTTCGGACCTCGCAAAGTCGACGATAACCTCTCCGACGAGCAGGTCCTCTTCCTGACCGATATCTTCCCGACCGGTTGGTCTGCCATAGACTGGGCGGACATGAAGGGTGGAGAAACCGTCGCTGTCTTCGGCTGCGGTCCGGTGGGAGTCATGGCGATGAAAGCCGCCTGGCTCAAAGGCGCGAGCCGCGTGATCGGAGTGGACATGCTCAATTACCGGCTGGAGATCGCGAAGAAGTGCGGAAACGCAGAAGTGATAAATTTCAAAGAACAAGATGCGGTCGAAGTCATCCGTGAAATGACTCAGGGTCGTGGAGTGGACGTCGCCGTCGACGCCGTTGGGATGGAAGCCGATAGGAACATCCTGGAGAAAGCTGCCAACCTGGTACACATGCAGGCCGGTACCATTAACGCCTTTAAAATGTGTGTGAGTGCCGTTCGCCGCGGAGGAACAGTTACCTGTGTCGGGATCTACGGTACCACCTACGATAACTTCCCTTGGGGGCAGATCATCGACAAAGGTCTCAAGATGCGTGGAGGACAGGCACCGGTCCACAAGTACATCGATGAACTCAACAAACTGGTGAGAGAGAAAAAGGTCGTCCTCGACGACATCATCACTCACCGGCTTCCGCTCGAGCGGGCGAGTGAGGCCTATCACATCTTCAACTCCAAAGAAGATAATTGCATGAAGGTTATTTTGAAGCCTCACGGCATGTAGGGAACAAAAAAAAGAGGTTGATTATGGCAAACATGGTAGAAGGCAGAATAACCGATGACCCTATCGCCAAACTCAGCCGCAGTGGTGAATTTAATCGACCTGATTCAACTTTCCGGGGACAAATCCTGAAATCGGAAGTTACTTCAGGCCGCTATCATCTCTATGTTTCCTACGCTTGCCCCTGGGCCCATAGAACCCTTATCACCAGGAATTTAAAAAAACTTGAAAAGGTCATATCCGTTTCAGTCAGTGACGCTTACATGGGAGAAAAAGGCTGGACTTTTAGTGACCCTAAGGACCCTAGGTACCTCGCCGTCCTCTACGTTTCTAGTAGTAAGTCCTACACCGGAAAGATTTCTGTCCCGGTGTTATGGGACAGTAAGACCAAAACAATCTTGAATAACGAATCCTCTGAGATTATTCGCATCCTAAACTCTTCATTCAGTGAGCTCGAGGCCAGTAGCATCGATCTCTACCCAGAAGAGCTTCGCGCTAGGATTGATGAGATCAATGCGAAGGTTTATGACTCGGTAAATAACGGAGTCTATAAAACTGGATTCGCGGCTTCGCAGTCAGCGTATGAAATGTCTTTCGACTCACTCTTCAAAGCTCTGAGTGACCTAGAGGAAGACCTCTCAAAAAACCAGTTCCTAGCGGGAGAGTTCTTCACCGAAGCCGACATCAGGTTATTCACCACTCTGGTCAGATTCGACCCGGTATATTATGGACACTTCAAGTGCAACTTCAAGAGGATCGAAGATTATCCTCATCTGCAGAATTACTTAAAATCAATTTACCAGATCCCCGAGATTAAAAGCACGTGTCATTTTGATCACATCAAAGAGCACTACTACCAGAGCCATAAATGGATCAACCCCACGGGAATCGTCCCCAAGGGACCTTTACTCGACCTCGACTCTGCCCATGACAGAGGTCCAGTAAAATTTAAAATGATGGCCCACTAGTCCCCTCTCACCGCACAAAAAAAAAGTGGTTTTCTGACTGTCGCACCTGACCTAATATACCCAGATGTTTAAAAAAACCCTGACAAAACCTGATGGCCGATCACTCTACTTATATTCCAACAGTCCCATCAGCGAGGGGATCAAGGCCACCAATCCAGTTAACGACGGCAAGAAAGCTTCCCCTCACCAACGCTGGCACCCTATCCGGCAGGAGTGGGTGATCTACGCCAGTCACCGGCAGAATCGAACCTTCCTTCCGCCGAAAGACTACTCGCCCCTGAGCATCTCCAAGTCCGAAGACTTCCCCACAGAAATGCCGGAGGGTGAATACGAAATAGCGGTCTTCGAAAATCTTTTTCCGTCACTCAATACCTTCACCCAAGAATCGCCGGCGCACCCGGTACTGACACAACCCTCTCGCGGGGTGTGCGAAGTGATCGTTTTCACCAAGGACCCAGATTCTTCCCTGACCCAGTTGCCGCTTAAGAGAGTCGAGCTGGTGCTAAAAGTCCTGGGAGAACGGACCAAGGAACTTGAAAAAAATCCTGAGATTAAGTACGTCATGCCTTTTGAAAACCGTGGGGTAGAAATGGGCGTGACCCTCCACCATCCCCATGGGCAGATCTACGCCTACTCATTTATCCCACCAGTACAAGCGACCATCATGGATTCCATGAAGAAGCACTACCAGGCCCACAACTCGGGCCTGCTGGAAAAGATCATCAGTGATGAACTCAAAGACGGCAGCCGCATCCTGGTGGATTCGAAACACGCCGTGGCCTTCATCCCGGTGTTCGCCCGTTACCCTTACGAGACCTGGATCACCACCAAGCGAAAGGTGCAGTACCTGCATGAATTGACCGACGAAGAAACGGCCGACCTGGCAGTGGTCCTTAAGACCATGCTGCTGAAGTTCGACGGACTCTGGAACCGAACCTTCCCGTATCTGATGACCCTGTTTCAAGCACCCGTCAACGGCAAGTACCCCGAAGCCCATCTGTTCTTTCAATTTTATCCCCCGTACCGAACCCAAGACCGGTTAAAGTACCTGGCCGGAACAGAACTCGGGGCCGGCGTATTTGTTAACGACAGTCTCCCGGAAGAAAAAGCAAAAGAATTAAAGGCCGTGATGGTCGAGGTAGGAAAATGACAAACACATTCACAGAAAAAGCCCATGGAAGAGTTAACCTGATTGGTGAGCACACCGATTACAATGGAGGTTGGGTTCTTCCTACGTCCATCCCCCAGTTCACGCAAGTGGCACTCATCCCCGGAACTGACAAAACAGTCAAGATCACCAGCTCCGCCGATCCGAAGAAAGGTGAGCGCAGAGAGTTCAGCTACCAACTGGGAGCCGAGAAGCACACCGACACCTGGGTCGACTACCTTCAGGGTGGAACCAAACTCCTCTCAGAGTTTTGCAGCAAGCGGGGTGAGACGCTGCTGGGATTTTCTGCGCACATCGAATCAAGCATCCCCGAAGGCAGTGGTCTCTCCTCGAGCGCCGCTCTGGAGATCAGTTTCCTCAAGGCCCTGCGCGCGGCTTTCAAACTCTCCATCAGCGACGTCGAGATCGCTCAGCTGGGGCAGAGGATTGAAAACGAATTCGTCGGCGCCCGGGTCGGGATCATGGATCAGATGGCCTGCAGCCTGGCCACCGCCGGGGAAGCGATCTTCCTGGACACCAAGGCCCTGACCTTCGAACGGATCGGCCTGGACCTGGACCAGATGGACATGTTCATCATCAACTCCGGTATCTCACACCGGCTCTCGGCCGGCGGCGGTTACAATCAGAGAAGAGCCGAGTGCGAGGAAGCCTGCAAAATGCTCCAGATCAAGGAGCTCCGGGACATCTCGGTCACAGAGTTAAAACACAAGGACCTCCCCCAGTTGCTTATGAAACGGGCCCGGCATGTAGTAACGGAAAATGCTCGCGTCTTCGACGCCGTCGCGGCCATCCGGTCCGGTGACTACAAGAAACTCGGGAAGCTTTTCGTGGAATCGCATGCGTCGATGAGAGATGATTATGAAGTTTCGATCCCAGAGATCGACACCCTGGTTGAACTTTGCCTGAAAGATCCCGCCGTCTTCGGGGCCCGGCTAACGGGGGGGGGCTTCGGTGGATCGATCGTGGCCATCGCTCGCAAAGGTGAAGGCCAGCGGGTCGCAAACGAAGTGATCCCTCAGTACCAGAAGCTCACGGGATCAACAGCAACACTACTTGCCCACTAAAGGTCCGAAATTTTTCCTCGGGATGTTCTTGAAAACGAGAGTTCCGTCACCGCAGGACCCTTGGGCCTGCGGTAACGGAGTTTAATTACATCTTGTCTTTATTATAGAAACTTCCAACGATCATGACAGCACCGACGAAAGTCATGACACTCCCGCCGAGGAGGTTCACGCGTATCCCTTGCACAACGTCGCTAGGACCCATGAAGAAAGTCCCGAGGACGATCACTCCAATGAGAGTTAAAAAAAGGCCAATGAGAAACAAAAGATCATAGAGTTTAGAAGACATTTATAACCTACCAGAAAATGTAATTTAATATTGTTGTCATGAACAGCACGGCCACTGAAAGGTAAACCGGTCTCTCGTACCACGGCACCGCCTCTTTCTTCGGTCTCTCCGTCAGAGAGTACACCAGCCCTACCAGTTCTTTCTCCGGACGCTTCGGCGTCATCAGACTCACCACGATGGTGATCACAAAGCAGCTGACCCACGCCATAATGGCGATGAAGAAGGCCTGTCCCATGGTGGTGGCGAAAGTGTGCATCGGTTCAGATGTCAGCCAGGCCCCCTTGCCTTCTGCCAGGGTTAGACCGTGAGTGATGGCAGCGAAGGTTGTTCCACCGACCAGTCCCCAGAAGGCACCGTGACCCGTAGATCTTTTCCAGAACATCCCGAGCATGAAGGTCGCAAACAACGGAGCGTTCACGAACCCGAAGATGAGCTGCAGGAAATCCATGATGTTGTTGAATTCCCTGGCGACGTAGGCAGTGGCAATCGAGAGGATGATCCCGACAACAGTGGTGATCTTACCAACCCACAGGTAGTGGTCATCGGTACCGTCTTTCTTAATGTGCGCTTGATAGATGTCATACGTCCACACAGCGTTGAACGCTGTGACGTTTCCTGCCATCCCGGACATGAACGAGGCGATGAGTGCGGTGAGACCCACACCCAACATTCCGGTTGGATAGTAATGGGTCAGCATCATCGGGAGTGTTAAGTCATAATCAATTCTTCCATCCGGCTTGGTTGGAAGTTGAAAATCAGTTCCCATTTTGTGGAGGGTCAGAGCTATCAGACCTGGGAGGATCACCACGAAAGGAAGGAGCATCTTCGGGAATGCAGCAATAAGAGGAGTTCTCTGAGCGGCAGACATGTTCCTTGCGATCATGGCCCTCTGGACTACCAGGAAGTCGGTACACCAGTAACCAAAGGAGAGAACGAATCCAAGTCCCATCGCCATTTGCCAAAGGTTCACACCCATCGGGTTGACGGTCTCCCCTAGCATCGGTTTCCAGGCACTGGTCATCTCCGGGGGTAACTGAGCTACGATTCCAGCCCAACCACCGACCTGCTCGAGTCCGATGTAGACAAGTGGTGCGATACCCAGAACGATGAGGAAAAACTGCAACACTTCATTGTAGACGGCAGAAGTTAAACCACCCAGGAAAGTGTATCCCATGACGATACCTGCAGCTAACAGGATCGACATATCGAAAGGCCAACCCAGCAGAGTCTGGAAGAGGATGGCTAAAGCATACAATGAAACCCCTGAAGAGAACAAAGTCATCGCCGCAAATGATAGCGCGTTGAAGGTTCTGGTTTTTTCATCGAAGCGAAGCACCAGGTACTCTGGCACTGACCTTGCTCTAGAACCGTAGTAGAATGGCATCATGAAAATACCCAGAAAGACCATAGCAGGAATCGCTCCAAGCCAGTAAAAATGACTGGTCATGATCCCGTATTTCGCCCCTGAAGCGGCCATTCCGATAACTTCTTGAGCACCGAGGTTAGCTGAAATAAATGCCAACCCAGTGATCCAAAGCGGAAGTGACCGACCGCTCTGTAGAAAATCGGAACTGCTCTTCATCTTCCGCTTCACCAGAAGACCAATCCCCATGACAAAGACGAAATAGATGGCAATGATTAAGTAATCGATCCAAGTTAATTGCATATTTTATACCTCACTATGTCTAATAAATTTATGACGCATATACGTTGAAAAAACATAGCATACTCATTTGGTTAGGTACTTTCAAGCAAAAGAAATCGTTGAATTTAGATGCCGCGCGTCTTTTCTTGTTAAGTGTGTTCGTCAAAACTCGTGCTTTAAATAAAAGGAATGAATATGAGAAAAAGTTTTTTTGGTCTGATGTTTGTAATCAGTATTATCAGTATGAATTTTTCATGGGGAGCAGGAGTGGAAATCAAAAGTTATACGTTGAAAAATGATAAAGGCATGGAAGTAAAGATCATCAACTACGGAGGGATCGTCACTTCTCTGCGAGTTCCAGATAAGGACGGGAAGGTCGGAGACGTGGTGCTGGGCTTCGACACGGCGGAGGAGTATAGAACTAAAAAAGAACACCCGTACTTCGGCGCTCTCATTGGCCGCTACGGTAACCGCATCGCCAAGGGGAAGTTCACGCTCGATGGAAAAGACTACAAGCTCGCCACCAACAACGGTCCTAATTCACTCCACGGTGGAGTCCAGGGTTTTGATAAGGTCATCTGGAACGCAACTGAACTTCCCAAGAGCAATGCTCTGGAACTTTCCTACACCAGTAAAGACGGTGAAGAGGGATATCCGGGAGAGCTAAAGGTAAAAGTCACTTATACCCTCACGGCCCAGAATGAACTCAAGATTGATTACGAAGCCTCAACCAGCAAGGCCACTCCTATCAACCTCACTCACCACAGCTACTTCAATCTAAGCGCTGACAAGAACGAAACCATTGTAGACCACGAACTCATGATCAACGCGGACAAGTACACTGTGGTAGACAAGGACCTCACACCCACCGGAGAGCTCAAGGACGTCAAAGGGACCGTGATGGATTTCACAACGTCTCACAAGATCGGTAAAGACATCGCCAAGGTCGAAGGCGGAGGTTACGACCATAACTACGTCCTGAGAAATACCGACGGGAGCATGAAGCAGGCCGCGGTTCTCTACCACCCGAAGTCCGGAAGGCAGATGGAGGTCTTGACCACTGAGCCGGGGATCCAGTTCTACTCCGGAAACTTCCTTGACGGAAAACTCATGGGTAAAAACGGTGACGGCTACGTTAAGCACGACGGGCTCTGCCTCGAAACCCAGCACTTTCCAGACTCTCCCAACCACCCGAAGTTCCCGAACACCATCTTAAAGCCAGGAACCACATATAAGTCTCAGACTGTGTACAAGTTCTCTGTAAAATAGACACGGAACTTGTTATTTTAATCTGACCGGCGGCCAATGTTGTATAAAGCCCGAAACAAGGGAATTTTATGATCACACTGGCCGTTTTTATTGGTATCTGGACGAGCACTTGTATCCAGACTCAAGTCTCAGGACACAATCAGGGCTTCGTAAAAGAGTCCTATACCATTGAACGGAGCGGAGATTTTGAGTTCCGCCGGGAATGGTTCACCGACGAGAAATGCACCGATTCAGACAGCGTTGACTCGGAAGCCGGCACACTAGAGATCGGAAAAAAAATAACGGGGATGTTTCTATCAGGTCAAAGTCACGAGGCCAATTTCACCACCGTTTATGGCATGGATCTAGGCGCCCTTTCTTTGGTTAACGGATCGACTCTTAAAGTCGCCCGTGGCATGAAAAATAGCACCATGCGCAACACTATGCTTGGTCTCTTCGAATACAAAAAATAACCTTCGCGCACTGCACACTCATCCTTGAGACAATCTAAATTTTTTTATGGCCATGTGGGTATCTAAAACTGATAATTATTTTAGGTAGTCATCATGAGAGGGAATTTATGATTTTTGACTGTGCGCCTGTCTCAAGTTGGTATGTTCTCAATCAAGGCTTCAAAGTCTACGAAAAATGTACGGCGTGTAATTCTCAAAATATCCAATACCATAAAGCTCGCATCCAGGGTCATTCAGGAATCCTTGCCAAGTGCCAGGGGTGTGAGAAACAATTTCCTGTGCGCTTTAGGTCAACTCAGGCCAATCAGAATAAGGTTGTTAACTTTTAACCACGAAGCCCCACTCGACAGTTACTTTTCCATTTACGATCAAATCTTTCGGCGGATTCGGAAATGGGCCAGCGTCGTTGAATGATTCGATGGCGGCGTCATCGAGTTCCTTCACGCCGCTAGAGCCTTTGACCTTGATGGCGATGATTTCTCCGTCGCGGTCCATGGTCACTTGCAGGGCGGTGATCAACTCTTCGCTTGCTGGAACTCTCCGTCCGTCTTTAATTAAAATTTCCGCTTTTTCCTGAATGCTCCGACCCCAGAACTGCTCGAGCTTCTGTCGGATGCGGTGGTAGAAACCGTAGTATTTGAATTCCACCGTATTGAGGTGGGTGAAGTCACCCGCTGGAACCTCTTTGATGTAATCATTGGTGGAACTGATCCCTCGCACGTCCGGGTTCCCGTTGACTAAACCATTCTTCGATTTGCTGTATTCCCGGGCCGCTTTCTTAAAAGGATTCTCACTCTTTGGATAGGCCCCGAGGTCGGAGAGTTTTATGTCTTCGGAACGCTTGGTGATGGATTTCTTCGGGGATCCCTGAGCACTCGGTTTGAAAGTGTCGATGCGTTTTGCCACAGACTCGCGGTCAAAGGAACGGGTCTTGTCACTGAGGTATGCCTGGTCTTTTTTTTCATCGGACTCACTCTCCTCGGACCGGACGATCTGTTTTTTGATGTGCGCCAGGTTGTCACGGCTGAGCTTCACAGCTATTGGTTTTTCGTCCTCTGTGATTGTAATTTCTGCTTGATTTGCGGGGCGATAGGTTTGGAGTAAGAGTAGTATATGGGCGAGTAAGAGTATGCCAAATATTGGATAGATTCTGCGGTCTTTAACCCAAGAGTGATCCTGCATAACTTACTCCTGAAAGTTCCCTCTTTTAGTCTAAGAGACTTTGACCCAAATGAAAGCATCAATTTCTGTAAATTCAACAAATTACCCGACCAGTTGGCTGAGGTGATAAGCAATATCAAGGGTGCCAAAAGTACACCGGAGACCCGATGAATATTTTTCCAATGTCAGATTTTTTCCACCCTAAAGTTCTGTTTATCGAGTAATTTGTGCATATGAAAATTTCAATCTCTAAGGGCCTGCAGGGCCTGGCCGTTATCTTCGCTGGCCTGGTTTCAAATCCCGTGGCCCACGCCCAGTCCGTCATCAGTTTCAAAAACCTCCAGAACATTAATTGGAACAACTTTAGAAAATCCTTCGAGTTCGAAGCCTTCTACACCAACGACACCATCTCCAGCAGCGGCGGAGAGAAGGCCGGAACCCGCAACGTCGGCGCCCTCGACCTCTACCTCAGCTCAGACTTCAAAAAGTTCTCAAGCATAAGCGGCGAGTTCATGGTCCACTTCACCCACATCGGCGGTCCGGACCAGAGTGCTGCCATCGGCGACACCCAGGGAACGAGCAACATCGAAATGCCCTTCCAGGTCGACCGGGTCACTGACCTTTGGTACCAGCACAGCTGGACCCCGAAGTATAAATCCCTCATCGGGATCCATGACCTGAGTACGGAGTTCAACGTCACAGACAGCTCACTGAACTTTCTGAACTCCGCCTTCGGGACCTCAACCGAGCTCAGCTTCTCCGGCGAGCGCGGTGGTTCCATCTACCCGATCACCTCCGTGGGATTAAAAAATGAGTTCCAGTTCACCGACGAAGTCAAACTCCTCGCGGCCATCTACGACGCTGATCCGGGTGACGAGTCGACCTACCGGAGCTTTCACTCCGACATCGGTAATCACGAAGGCTACCTGGCGATCACCGAAACCTCTTACGAAGACGACCAGCAGAAGTTCGGTCTCGGCGCCTGGGCCCACTCCAAAGAAGTCGCGGCGTACCTGGATGAGACCCGCTCGGGCACGTCCGCAGGAGTCTACGCGATAATGCAAAAAAAATTATCCAACCAGCTGACTGGGTTCGTGAGATACGGCTGGGCCAACCCTGAGGTCAGTATGATCCAGGCCAACACAGTGGTGGGAGCAGTCTACAGGGGCCTGTTACAAAGAAAGAAGTTCGAAGACGAACTGGGCCTGGGAGTCTCCCACGCGAAGTTCTCCGGAAACCACCAGAAAGAAGTTTCGGATCTTAACTCTCCACTCGCCGAAACCGTCTATGAAGCTTACTACTCTTTCAGGGCCCACAAAGTTCTCCAGCTGCGACCGGACCTGCAGTACATCCAGAACCCCACGGGGAGCACCGGGGCAGACGCTTGGGCGCTTGGTCTGCGGACAGTGATCGAAATCTAACTCGCGCCGGTGCAACTGAGCGGAGAATTTAACCGCAAGTATTCTTCGATGCCGTTCCAGATGAACACTCCGGTCTGCTTCCTTTCCTGGTAGATGAACCGCTTGATGAATGGCAGTGCCGTCTCCAAAGCGAAGGTCACCTCATGCGGCAGGGCCAGGCCATAGCTCTTCCAGGATTTGATCTTCTCCCCATTGACCAGGGTGTCTTTCCCGGACCTCTCGATCCCAGAGAAATTCCACCCCAGCTGCCCTTTCCTGGTCGAGATGAACTGGTAGATTTTTTCCAGCACCATCCCCTTCATTTGCACAGTGACGATCTCCCAGCCAGGGTCTCCGAACTTCCTGAAGTGCGGATAGTTATCTACCAGGTCGCCGTAGCGGATGAAACCGCGTGGGATTTTCTCACCTTCGAAGGCAGCGAGATGAAGTCCGAGGTCAGCTCCTGCTGCATGTTTCGTCATCCGGGCCAGGTGGCCCCCCCAACAGCTGATCGACTCGGGATTGTTTCCATTTTCGTACCCGGAGAGGTCGAAGCTCGACTCGCCGATGATTTCATCGAAGGACCTGCCGAAGGCCTGCTCTCGTGAGATGTGTGCGTTCTTAACGATCTGGTGAATCGTTTCGTCCTGCGGTAGATCCGGAGTCACGTTGTGTAGCCTGTAACTTAAAATTTTGTGCGCCTTCGTTTTCGGATTGATTTCAATGATGAGCTCCCCAATAGCTAAAGAGTGCGACCCGGCCTGGACGATCGGAACGCTACGACCATTTTTGTTTTTTCTATACAGCGCCTCTTCCAGTCTGGTGTGGGAGTGGCCACCGACGATGAGGTCAACGCTGCTTGATTTTTTTACCACGGACTCGTCCTTCTCCACGCCGAGGTGGGTGAGGCCAATAAGGAAATCCACTTGGTTCTCCCCTGCGAGCTTTTCCATTGGAGCGATCTGCTTATCCGGATCCGTGAACGAAGCCGAATCCTTCAGGGCGTACTTGTAGTGCAGGTCGACGGTGGTCAGGCCAAAGACGCCGATGCGGACTCCGTCGATCTCGAAGTTCACCAGGTCCTTGATCCGGTTTCCCAGGAGTTTCTTAGTTTTCTCATCGATGTTGGCAGAGAGCATGTGGGCCTTGAGACCGGCCCGGTCCATCTGATCACTCAACGTATCAGTACCCATGAGATAGTCATGGTTCCCAACCACTGTGGCGTCGACGCCGAGAGCATCCAATAAGCTCAGGGAAGTCGCCCCCTTATCTGCCAGGAAGTAGGAAGTGCCTTCTCCGAAGTCTCCTCCATCCAGAAAGAGGGTCTTCATGCCATCGGTTTTTGCTTTCACCCTTAACCGGTCGGCGAGAGACTTAAGCCGGGCGTACCCACCCTGACCGTCGCGAGTGCCTTCAAAGAATGAGTGAAGATCATTGGTGTGGAGGATCTGTAAGCGGAGAGCATAGCACTCCGGGAAGAGGAAACTAGCCAGCAAGAAGTAAAATAGTTTATTCATATCGTCCTGAATAGGACGCCCGGGATGGTTCATGAGCGTCTTAAGGACGATTATCAGGCAGGTGAAAAAAATTCCGCGTTAGCTTTTGATGAGGCTTGTGTGAAGGTTGATCGAATCTCTCAACGCAAGGGTGCTGGCGTCGCCGTCAGCACCCAGTAGTTTTTATTTTAACCAGGTCCGGATGATACTTTCCATCTTGGTCTGTGCGGCCATCACTGATGGTAACTGAGTGACTGCTCGCAGGTCATTGCAGTGAGCGGAGCCGTCCATCATGAAGAGATCAAAATTTTCGTTTCTTCCGGATCCTCCCGGGACCACAGAGAGAGTTAACCAAGGGTCGTTGGAACCATTGGTGAAGATGATATGCGAGGTCTGCGGATCAAGTAACGGAAGGTACCAGTCTTGGTTGAGGGACCCGTCGGCTTTCATCGACCGCTGGAAAAGCCTTTGGCAGACCCGCTGGTGGTAACCGATGTCTACCCGAGAAGACCTGGAAGTACCGGCCCCGGATCCATTGGCCACTTGGAACCAACCGAACTCCTGGCAGCTCTGCCACATCCACTGGCGCATGTTTTCATTGGGAGTGACGTCTTCTTTGAGGGCCACAGATAGGGCAATGTCCGAAGGCTTGGCCCCCAGTGCTGCCAGCACCGTAAGCCCACCTTTCGCGTACCCAGCGACCAGATCCGGAGTGGAATTCATGGCATCACAAAAGACCTTGTCCCGACCGTACTGAACAGCGGCGGCCAGCATATCTGCGACGGCGTACAAGAAGTCATCGTCATCCGGGATGTCCGATGAGTTGAACAGGGCCTTTACGGCCTGCGAGGTTTCAGGTGTCTCGAGTTTCTTTTCGATCAGCGCCACTGCCTGGCGGACCTTATTCCCGCAGGAGGATGAGTTGATGACCTTGGCGACGTGAGCGTCGTACTCGGAGAACTCGCTCTTGGCCAAAACCGGAGCCGATGAAGCCAGGGCGCCGACCACCAGTTCCGGGTGCTTCAACCGGTAGAATGCTGCCAGGGTCCCGGCGTATGAGCCTCCCACAGCAACCCACTGTCCCTTGAGACCTTTCTCATCCATCATGAACTTCTGGAAGGTCGCAAGATCGGTAACGGCGGATGCCAGGTCGAGGGAGATGATGTTGTTTGCGGTGAGCTTTGAAGTGGGGAGACTCTCCCCGTAGTACCGGTGCTCGAGCGCCACCAAGTGGGCCTTGAGTTTCTTGGCAAGGCCCTCGACATAGGAGTACGAACCAGTCCCGGCGCAGTTCCACTCTCCACAGATGATATAAAACACCGGAGAATTGGCATCGGTTGCATAAGAAGAATCCACGAAATATCTTTGCTTAAATGTTTTTGACGACTGGCCCCCGTGAACGAGCTTTTGTTCAAAGGTAGCTTTCTCCATGGTCCGAAAGCTTCCGTCGGCCCGCAGCTTTAGTTTCTGGAACTGGGTTTCGCTCGACTGCATCCGTAGAGATTGCTTTTGAAAGTAGAATCCTTCGTTAACGGCCAGAGCAGTAGCTGAGAATATAACGCAGGATAAGAGAGCGAGGACTTTTAGATTTTTCATACGTCTCCTGAAGAGAAAAAGTGATCTTCTGATTACCAATAACTTCTTTTCAGGTCTAGTCCACCGTGAAACCCTTAACGCTTACGTCTAAGAAATCATTCGAGTAGGATGCCAGATGTTTGAAGGTTTAAGATTTTTTTTCCTTTAAGATGCTGTGAGATGTCCGAAACTGTTAAGATGAAAATAAAAATCCAAACCCACCTGTTTCTCACCTCATTCCTCTTTTTTTCGGCCTGCTCATCTGGAAACCTGAATCAGCCTGAAAAAGCTTCCCGCAACCTTGCGGCGAACCCCCAGCCCGGCCATCAGGAGAACACGGAAGAGGCCAATAAAAAAATAATGAGTTGGTATGAACCAAAAGTAAGTGGTCTCAAAAACTGGATCAAAGACCGAGGCAATAACGGCGGGGTGCCGGACTTCATAGATTTCTACTTGCCCGAAGTTTCAGTGGTAGTAAAACCATCAGCAGAAGAGGCACTGGTAGCCGCGAACACTAAAAAACTCTACGACAAGTATTTTCCAAAGGATGATCCGTCAAGCCTTCTGGGGACCTTCATTGAAAGCGGACACCCCTACATCGAAACCTCCAGAGGCCCTTACCAGTGGGATTCGATGAAGGTTTCTGGGATGGAAGATCCGGAGCTCTTTAAGAAGGCCGTCCAGGGCATCGTCGCCAAGGGGATCAAGTCCATCCGCCTAGGGCCTAACCTGCATGAAGTGAGCACCGAGCCGCGCAGCTGGAGACCATTCCTGAATCAGATTGAAACAATCTGGCTCGCGGGTGCGACCCCGACGGTCTCAGTGGCCTTTTTCCCTGGCCTAGCGAAGTGGGAGCTCAAGCGCCCGAACGGTTCGATCATCAAGTCCGAAAGTTACCTGCTCCACCGAAGCTGGCCCAAGGACATGGGCAAGCTGACCGATGTCATGATGCAGGAACTCTGGAAACGGGCCAGTGACGTTGAGGCGAAGTTGGGCAAAGAGGTCAATGTCATCATCAACGGGGTGAACGAACCTGAAACTCTGGCAGGATTCAACAGACAGTTCTGGCACGGGGCCTTCGCCAAGTGGGATTCGCAGGACATGATGAAATACTACATCCCGAGTGTCATCCAGATTGCCAAGGCGAACGTGCACATCCGGTTGGCCGCTGAGAAGAATTCCAACGGAAGAAGAATCCTCTTCATGCACAATGAGGCCATGACTCCGGCCTACTATCCTAGTCACAAAGGTCCAGGACGCTTTGCGGTTTCCAAGTTCATGCTTGGACACTTGGACCTGATGAACATTGATTTCGAGGCCCTGTTGGCCGGGGATCTCACTGCCACTAAAAGTTTCCTCGAGAGCAAGACCCAGCACAGTGAGGTAGACTGGGCCATCACCGAGTTCGTCTTTGCCTCGTGGAATAAGACCCACGACGACGCCGAAGCCGCCCGTCTAAAGATCCTCAAGCAGTTCGCGGACCTCAAGTCCCTGCACCAGGAACTCCTCGCCACCACCGGCAAAACCATGATGACCGACAACATGCTTCACCTGGACTACTACTACCAGACAGAGTTCATCCCGAACAAACCCATCGACCAGGTGGTGGATGAACTCTCCAGGAACAACGGACAGAAGATGCGAGAAGTTCTGGGGGCAAAGGATGATAAGCATTTCTTATCAATGCTCAAACACCTGGTGACCTCCAATGACGGAGACCTCAAGCCCAAAGGAGCCGTGGCCGAGTTTAGCTCTGAAGAGATTGAAGAGATCGAATTCCGAAGCCTTCTCACCAAGAATGATTTCATCGTCCTGGAGCGGTTGGTGGGTCTGCGCAGAGAATACTCCTTTGATGAGAAGGAGCCCTTCGCCGCTAGACAAAAAATGCTGAAGCTCCGGCCCTCGGAAACTCAGCTGGTGCGGACCGACGAAATCCTCGAGGGCCTGACGGCGAACGACGGTGTCCTCCTGAGTGAACTCCTGGGGGTGAAGACAAAAGAAGAGGTGATGAAGATACTCCTGGAAGCCGCGGCCAAGACCAGCACCTTCCCCAGCAAGAACGATTCAGTCTCCGAAATCCTCAATGCCAACAAACGGGCCGTCCTGCATCACATCCTAGGCATGAATAGGAAGTTTCTCTTGGGCTTCGAACCCCAACACTACGCTACCCAGGTTAAGCTTGGCATGCGCTACGGCTTTTATACTTTCTTTATGGAGTACGTGAACGCGCTCGGGCTTTACACCGCAGGCGTAGGAGAAAGTGGCACGCCGTTTTTCTACTTCGCTCCCCTGCTCCACGACCAGGTGATGATCGAGTACGCCCGCGCGCTGAAGAACGGAGTCTACGGGACCCAGTACTCGTTTGGACCGGCGGTTGATACCCGTGGCTGGGCGAAAGCTCCGCTTGGGCTCCACTATGAAGATGACCATGAGATCAATCCCAGTGGGATCCTGAGCGTGGTAGAAGTCCCCTTCCTCAGCAAACAGGACAGGGTTAAGAAAGAGAGCTGGGCGGATGATTTCCTGAAGCTCTTCTTCAGTGGATTCAAAGACAACTAATTGTTCTTAAGGGTCAGGTAGAGTCCTTCTACCTTGGCCCGTGCCCAAGGAGTCTTTCTAAGAAAGCTGAGACTGGACTTTATACTTGGGTCGAAGTTAAAGCACCTGATATTGATCATTTGCCCCAGCTCTTCCCAGCCGTAGTGTGCCTGGAGTGCGACCAGCATCGCCTCGAGGGTTATCCCGTGCAAGGGATCAGCATTTTTCTTTTCATTCATGGGACTTTTTCTATACCAGTCGGCACCTCTAATCCAGAGTAATTTTTACTTCCACCGGGGCAGGTTCAGGATTTTAATGATAACAAACCTTAAATTAAACCGGAGTAGACCATGACTAAAATAGTATTATTTTTTATCCTTTCTTTACCACTGTTGGTGCACGCTGGCCCGGCCCGGCTCGCTGATTTCGCAACTCCGTTCGTCAAGTGCACCAACGCGTCCGGCACGGAGCTGGTGAAGGTGTACGACACCTTCGAAGGGATCGCCGGGATCCAGGTGAACGGGGTAGATTTCATGATAGACCAGCGCCTGAAATACATGGAAATGCCCATGGCCACGGTGACCCTCTTGGAGAGCACGCCGGCCGTAGAAATTTATAAGATGAGTTTTCGCAGTGCCTGGAACGTCGACATCAGATTACGGACGGCCACGACCTATAAAACAGTCCTGACGTATAACGGCACCAAGACCACCTTAAAGTGCCAGTACGCCAGAAGACAGTAGGCCTAGCGGACTTTCTCGGACTTGAGCTTCTGGATGAGCTTGAGGATCTGAAACTTCTGGGCCATGGACCGAGGCTTGAACTGCACCCCACACCCCTGGACTTCTCCGATCTTGTGCTTACTCATCACGATCACCGGCAGGTCGTAGGCCTCCCCTTCTTTATCAAACTGCATCTGTAGCGGCTCACCGATAGTGAGGTAAGGCGAATCTTGGATGAAGGCACCGGTCTGAGAGATGTTTATGATCTGGGTATCGAAAGTGGTCTTCGGACCCACGATCTTCGTCCCCAGAGAGGTCTTGTAGCGCGCCTTGGATTCCCACCACCGGAGTCGGCGATTGAAAAACGGTTCTCTGATCTGCGGGATGAGGAAGATGGAGAAGATGACCAGCGACAGGGCCACCACCGCATAATGGTAGGCAAGTGGGGAGTCACTGTTATAGGGCCATGTGTATTTTTCGTAGGTCAGGAAACTGAAGACAATGTAGGCCATGAGCGAGAGGAACACATAGTAAGACCATTTCCGGATCCGGATCAAGGCAATCCCCGCCAGCGGAAACACCAGCCAGAAATCGAAGATTTCTCGCGGAGAGTTGCGCGAAAACAGGTTGGTGAAGATGGTAGAGAAATCGAAGTCCGTCGATGCCTTAAAGTAGAGAACCTTTATAAGGGGTTCAACCAGAAAGAGGATCAAGAGGACGGAGAAAATGAGGGGTTTGTGCTTCATGCATAAATCCTAGCATGAATCTTCAAGCAAGCAAGACTAGGCAGTTATTTTTGTGATATAGATTTGGACCACACGGAGGTTCCCCGATGAAACACATGTACGGACTGCTGGTCTTAACTCTATTAACTCTGGGCTGTGCCTCGGGGATGAAGCCAAAAAACTCAACCGACACTGCAAGAAAGTTACCCACCAGCTTGGAAGAAGCTATTGGCTCCAGTTATCGGACAGCGGCTAACCGGGAGCGCGACCTGTACCGTCATCCTCGGGAGACCCTGGCCTTTTTTAATATCAGACCTGATATGACAGTTGTTGAAATTTCTCCAGGATCCGGGTGGTACATGGAAATTCTTGCACCCTACCTGGCGACCAAGGGGAAATACTACGGTGCCCTCCCCCCGGCCGGTAACGCCTACATGGCTGATCTAAAAAATAAAGTACTGGATTGGCAAACTCGCTACCCGGAAGTCGGCGCGAAGATGACTCTCACCAGTTTGAACCCGGCCCAGAAGGAGGAGATCGCTCCAGCGAACTCAGCGGACATGGTCCTGACTTTCCGGAATGTCCATAACTGGATGACCAACGGTTTCGCACAGGCAGCTTTCGACTCCTTTTTTAAGGCGCTGAAGCCAGGAGGAGTCCTGGGGGTGGTTGAACACCGGTCGGATCACAACATGATCGACCCGAAAGCGAAGTCCGGATACGTGAGAGAGAGTGACGTCATCGCGTTTGCTGAAAAGGCCGGTTTCAGGCTGGTAGATGAATCTGAAATCAACAGTAACCCACTAGATACTAAGAATTATCCAGAGGGAGTGTGGACCCTTCCTCCGACGTTAAAGCTGGGTGAAAAGGATAAAGACAAGTATCTCAAGATCGGTGAAAGTGACCGCATGACACTTCGTTTTTCTAAGCCCAAGCTTTAAATGAAGACTCTCATCCTCTTCCTCGCTCTCCTACTCTCCTGCGCGGTTTCCGCTAAGGCCGCAGAGGAGCTGCTGAAAATTGCCACCTTCGATTCCGGCTTCGGAGGCTACTTCACCGCTAAAGAAATCGAGAAAGAGGGTTTCGCTTTGGCCAAAGAGTATCCGGTGACCTTCAATCTCGCCCACTACGGCGACACCCAAAACGCTCCCTACGGCGAAAAGACACCGGAAATGATTGCGCAGTTTGCGGCGAAGGGAATCTCCCGCGCCTTCGCTGACGGCGCTCAAGAAGTTTACATTGCCTGCAACACAGCTTCCACGCAGTTCCAAGCGATAAAAATTCTACTGGAGAACCAGAAGCCAGGACTGGGTGCCAGGATCATCTCCATCATCGATAGTTCGGTGTCGGAACTCAGGGCCAAGATAGACCAGCTTCCCAGAGAACAAAAGATGGTAAGGGTTGGGATCCTCGCAACTCCGGCCACGGTCAGAACCGGTGTCTACCCCAAGGCACTGGCCGCATCGTACGCTGTCGAACTCTCCCGGATTTCCTCCAGGACACATACCCAGAAAAGATGGTTCACACAGAAAGGATCAAGCGTGGAGAGCATCGCAACGGTGGACAGCATGCCACTTCCTGGAGGGAAGAAGCTTGAAATTTATCAAATGGGTCCTGGCAACTGGGTGGAAATGATCGAACACGGGGCCCCGGGCGGTGTCCAAAATGATGCGGTTCAGACGGATCTAAAACTGCTGGCACCGGAAGTTACTTTCGACGTGGTGGGAGAGTTCTGTACCCATTTCCCAGTCTTCGACGGATTAATCAAAACCGCGGCCCGGACTCAGAACAAGGCCAGTCCCCGGACCAGCTACATCCGACAGGGCCCTCTCATGGCCGGAATTTTTAAAGACCGGATCACCCAAAGGTTTTACGGTAGAAGAAGGAACCTGCCGCTCACTCCCCAGCAGGAAAACAAGTTGCGAGAGGCACTAAGACCAGTGATTTACATTTCCGGCAGCAACATCAAAGAAACCAAGTCCCTGAGCACGGCAGTTTTCCCAGACGATCCACAGCCGTTGGTGGTGAAGAAAGATTTCTAATGGCTAATCGTACTGGGCCTGGATCCGGTCGTAACAGCTTTCATGTTCCTTCAGCAGACCAAGGATATCCACGCCAGTCTCAGTGATAATTTTCTGAAGCAAGAATTGGTAGAGTTTCTTAAAGCGCATATTTTCTGAACTGGAATGAAAATTCTGAATCACAAAGTAGAGAGAGTCATCGATGTCCAGGTCAAGCTTTTCAAAGTCCGTTTGGCAGAGCCGCAGGAACCCCTCGAGCCGGTCGTGCCTGCTGAGCAGCCAGGGATCCTTGTCATATTTTAGTCCAGAGAAAAGATAATTCGAAAGGTTGCTCTCCCCGAGCTCCGGGGTGCGAAGGCACACATTGATGCTCAGGTCAGAGTGATGATGGTTCTGATGAATGAACCGGTCAAGGAACGGGATGCTCTTCACATCCCCCTTCTTGAGATGATTGGTGTGCTTAAGTGTAACTGGACCTAAGGCATGGTACCGTCCCAATTTCCTCGTTTGAATGAACTCGAATTCGAGGTCCAGGTTCAGGCCTTCGAGGCACATGAAAGCGCCGCAAAAGTGATGATTGTGGATGACGGTGGGCCTTCTCCTCCAAAAATAAAGGTCGAGGAAGCACCCCTCCCCGGTCGCTAGGGTGACCGGGAGGTCACTGAACTGAGTGGCACCGTAGGTCTGCGGAGACGTGAAGCCGGCCCTCATTGTTTCTTGGACCAGCTCTTCAAGATTGAAGGTCTCACTCATGCCAGAGCTAAGGAGAAGCTCACTCGCCCGGGTATGGAATTCCTCGTGCCCGTGCACCGCCAAGTGCGCATCGGCCTTCTTCACCACCGCCTGAGCTAGAGATAAAAAATTCGACATAGGTTTTGAGGGCCTGTGGTGGTTATTCGAAGTTATAAACCAGAGAAGTCACAAGGGAGCTTACTTTTAGGTCCTTCGCCGATTCCATGATTCCATATTCGTAGGACAGCTCTAAACTGATCTGTTCGTTGAACATGAATTCAAACCCGAGGATTGCGGGGAAGACCATCGACTCGGTGTCGTTGGCGTCATCAGTGGCGTTTGCCAATGAGCCTCCGCCTTCTACATCATCTGAGAGCTTTGCGTTTATAGCTGTTCCAGCGAAGATCCCAACCTGAGGAGAGGCCTTGAGGTAGAGGGTCGCGGGGATGTTCAGGTAGATGATAGAAACATCGATGTCGCCCTGGGGTCCAGTGCTGGTCTCGAGGCCGAATGCTTTTTTTACAATCCCTGCTCCGGTTCTTAGATAGAGCCGGTCGTTGAGAGTCAGGAGTGCCCGCATGCCTATGCCGAAACCTATCTCTGAATTTTCTTCAAGCTTGGAAGGGTTCTGGCCATCGATTTCAACAGTGTTGAATAAAAGGCTTCCCATGAGTCCCATCTTACTATCCGCGTGCGCAGCGGTCCCTACCAGTAGAACTAACAGCATGATAAGTTTTGTCATGTTATCTCCTTGAATGAGTGTTACCCTTTAAGTAATCCACATTCGGAGAAGATTGCCAAATTTATTAATCGGAATTCAAAAATATGATGCGCTTGCGACGCAGCGTTCGATGGTCTGACCCGTTGACATAAATGACTTAAAATTAAATCATCGGGGGATGGAATATTTTCTGCTACCCATTGTCGCATTCCTTGCTTCTATCCTGACTTTTTATTCTGGCTTCGGCCTCGGCACCATCCTCACTCCAGTGTTTGCTGTCTACTTTCCCTTAGAAACCTCGATTGCCATGACGGCCATCGTTCATTTCTTAAACGGGCTGTTTAAACTCATGTTAGTCGGAAGACACGTCGACCGAAACGTCTTGATTCGGTTTGGGATCCCGGCAATGCTCGCGGCCCTGCTGGGGGCCAGGGCCCTCGCTGAACTTTCTCACCTCCCTGCCCTCCAGACCTATCAGCTCTTGGGAAAAACTTTAGTTATCTCGCCGGTAAAGCTCCTCATCGCCGTTCTCATCATTGTTTTCACCGTCGTCGAGCTGATCCCGAAGCTCAGGAAGCTCGAGTTCCACCAAAGGCATCTTAGCCTCGGTGGATTCATCAGCGGATTTTTCGGAGGCCTGTCGGGTCACCAGGGTGCTCTGAGATCGGCGTTCCTTGCCCGTGCAGGCCTGGAGAAGCTGCAGTTCCTGGCGACGGGGGTGTGGATCGCCGTCATGATAGATGTCGCACGGCTTTTTGTGTATTCAACGAGTTTCCAAGCAGCAAGGATCACAGCGAATCTTCCACTCCTGGCGGTGACGGTGATGGCCGCCTTCCTCGGTGCTTACGTCGGCAATGCAAGATTGAAGAAGATGACTATGAAAGGAGTTCAGACAGTTGTCTCGGTGTCTCTGGTGCTGCTGGCCCTGGCACTGGGAAGCGGTCTCATCTAACTCTGGATCAGGGTCTCCAGAGTGGAATTTTTACACTAACTTGCTTCCGGGAAAGGTTCTGAGATAGAACACCTCACATAAACTACTTCCGGGGTCACCATGCACACAAGACTGATCACAACCGTATTCTGCTTCCTCGTCGTCACCAACGCCCTGGCGGCAGAAGTGTACTCTTGTTGGGATAAGAAAAAGATCACCTACGAGATCGAAGTGAACGTCGCCAGCGGCGAGATAACCATTCAAGACGATGACAGGTCCCTGCTGAAAACTCGGGGCTCGTTTGTCAGTGACTGCGGTCGAACTTCCTATGCAGGGATGGCCTGCTACCGGAAATTCTATACCGCCGCCGGAGTGAAGTCGGGGTACCTGGATTCGGTGGAGAACACAATCATTGGTGAGGTTGAAACGATCTTTTCACTCAAGTTCGACGGCCACAGCTTCAAAGGGAATTGCTTCAGAATACAGTAAGCAGAGTCGAGTGTTTTGTGCTAGATTGATCCCATGCAAGTAGACTACTACAAAGGATCAGTATGAAGAATAAATCCGGGATAAAAGAAAACGTTAAAAAAATTTCCGAACAGCTCACCAATATCCTCTCCGTCAAACCGACGGACATAGTCTCTGCCATAAAGATGGACCACGAAGGTCTGCGCAACTTCCTCAGTATCCTGAAAAACACTGATGGGAAGATGAGCGACCGTCGCCGGGCCTACGAGAGCTTCAGCGCCTTGCTAAAGTCTCACTCAGAGATCGAAGAGAAGGTCGCTTACCTGGCGACTTTCAAACTCGCGGGAAAAGACATGCACATCAAGGTCTCCGAAGGTTATGTCGAGCACCAACTGGCAACGGACCTCATGAAGCGAATTGAGAAAGCGAAAAAGCCACTTGATTGGAGCGCTCACGTGAATGTCCTCTCAGAGATCGTCGAGCACCACTTGAAAGAAGAGGAGAGAGATCTCCTTCCGCTGATCCGTGAAGC
This sequence comes from Bacteriovoracaceae bacterium, assembly GCA_035576105.1. GTDB lineage: Bacteria > Bdellovibrionota > Bacteriovoracia > Bacteriovoracales > Bacteriovoracaceae > Peredibacter. Next base: position 14,737 of record DATLXA010000001.1, on the reverse strand, counting down.
AGCCACGGCGAAGCTCGATAAGTCGATGCTGGAAGAGTTCCTGCGGCTGCGGTTAAAGACTCAGCAAAAGATCAACAAAAAAAATGCTGGGGTACTGAAGAAAGTTAAGAAGGTCTAGCCCTCGTGGTCAGTTCGCTTTAACACCACTTGAGTCCCTTCGGTACAGGGGTACCTCTCCCAGATTGCAGGCCGCTTGTTCGATCGACCGGGCCAGTGGTTTTCCTGGTGGACTGACGTGTTGAATGACTCTGGAGACGTGTCGCTGGACCACACAGCTCTTATACCACAACTGAGACTGCGCTTTTGCGTCCCTACCCTTGAAAAAGACTTTCTTCGTTCCCTCTACAAAGTTTCCTCCCCAGTGAAGGGCCTCGATCAGGTCGGTCGGATTCATGGGCGGGAGCACTGCTGGGTTCTGGTGATAGTGCTGGATCAACTGCGTCTGCCGGGGCCCGGCGTTGTAGATCGCGACTGCCAGCAGCCATCCGGTGTGGAGTGGATAGTACGTCGAGCTGTAGCTACTCTGGCAGCTCCGGTTGAAGCGAGTGTTATCTCTGTAGACTTCTGCGCTCCTTAATTCCTTAGGGACAAACTGCTCAAAGAGCTTACGGAGAGTGAGTGCCTTGGCAAAGATGGACAGCCGGAAATCCTGACAGTTGTTGATGAATGAGGTGATGGCCTGGTACTTCAGCAGCTGGTGGCCAGCATCCGCTGCCGGCAGCTGGGACCTGACCTGCTCGAAACTTATTTCCTTAAAATCTGCTGCTTCGATCCGGTACTCGGGCCGTGTTCCGAGATTCTGCTTCGCGAGCTCATAGAACGGTTCCAGCATTCCCGACTTCAAAGAGGCACAACTTATCTGTGGCCAGCTTATGCGGGTCCTTTGATCTTGGGGAAGAGAATTAATTCCCTGACACCACTCCTCGATGTTGAGCTGAGCGATCCCACAGGAGTAGTTGCCACCGTCGGGGGAGATTCCCAGAGATGAGAGCAGGGACTCCTGGGTTATAGCGCCGATGAGGACGTGCGGCGGGATATCATATTTCGAAGAAGCGTCGAGGATCGCCGAAAGCTTTTCCTGGGGCATCTGAGCACCGTTGGTGATCATCCACGCGATCTGAATCTGTACCGGAGTTAATGTCCCCGGTCGCACTGTCTCTCGCTTCAGCAGTTCTAGGTTTCTGCAGAACTTTAGATCACTTGCCCAGACGGACTGCCAACGGATCTTTTCCTCAGCGGTGAGACTGAGTGGAAAGTCAGAGGACGGTTCCTTTACCTGACTAAGATCGAGACAAGGAACCCCTTTCGGGAAGATTTCTTCGGGACACAAGACCTGGGGTTGATCCCAAGAAGCTTGAACAGAAAAAACGACAATGAATGATAGGGTCATAAAGTATTTCATGGCTGGTTATTACGACAAAACATCTGAGCTGAAAACTTTAGTCTACATTAAATTTTTTTTCGTGAGCGGGACACTTGAACAAGCTGTTAATCCTTTGAATCTTGGGCACTTGGCGCATACGGGAGCAAGCTGCCGGGTTTTATTTTTCTTAGATTCATCTACTATGAAATCGTGATGCTAATCTTTTCTATCCCGACAGGTTCTTTTTCATGTTGATGCCCCTACTCCTGCTGCTTTCTTTGCACACCGTCTCAATCGCTGGACCCCGGGAGGAAGCGATCCACATCTTAGACAGTTTTAAACAAGAGACAGATTCCCTGCTGCGGCTTGATAAAATATCCCAAAAATTTCTAGGAAGGCCCTATGGGCGGAGTGGACCTTTGGGCGAAGGGGCCGATGGGAAGTATGACCAGGATCCTCTTTACCGGTTTGATACTTTTGACTGCACCACTTTTGTGGAGACGATGATTAGCCTTGCCCACGCGAAGAACATCTCGGAGTTCGAAAAGCACATGGACTCGATCCGGTATGAGGACGGGGTGGTCGAATACAACAGGCGAAACCACTTCACAGACTTACAGTGGATCCCGTTCAACACCAGAAACGGGTACCTGAAAGACATCAACGAAGAAGTGCTCCCGGCCCAGGAGCTTCAGGTAGCAGAGGCCCTGATCAACCTTCCGGCCTGGATCCGGGCAACGAAACTGGAGCAAATCATCTCCCCGTTCGCGACTGAAGATGAAAAACTACGCCAACTATCGGAGCTTCACACTGAGGCAGAAAACTTCTCTCCGGTGATGGCAAGAGTCTCCTACATTCCGATCTTCCGGCTACTCGAGAAACCGGACCTGTTGGCGAAGATTCCGAACGGGACAGTCATAAATTTCATAAGGCCAAACTGGGACTTAACCCGGAAGAATGGCACCAACCTAAATGTTTCACACCAAGGAATCCTCTTCAAGAAGGAAGCCGGTCTTTACCTTCGGCACGCCAGTAGCGAAAGCGGCATTGTTGAAGAAGTTCCCCTTCTCAGCTACTTGAGCTCCCTGAGAGAAGTCCAATCTCTCAAGGGCATTCACCTGATGAGAATCTCACTGAAATAAATGTTAAATTTTTTGGAATTATAAAAAAACTGACTACTTAAATGGTGCCCAGGACTGGACTCGAACCAGCATGCTTTTAAAGGCGCCGCCGTCTGAAGACGGTATGTCTACCATTTCACCACCTGGGCACTAGCTTGAATAATAGTGTGAATTATACAAATCGCCAATGAATTAGCTGAAAAAATTGTATTTAAAAGTATTAGCCGCGTCAAATAACTTAGAGTGCTAAAACATGCCGTCGTATTTAAACGACGGCATGTTATCTAACTAAATCTTTTATCAGAATCTTTAGAACCTTGAGTAAAATCTCCGAGCTTGTCTTCAAAGCTTCCCAGATTTTCACGGATTAAAGTCGTGATCTCTGGATATCTCGTAGACATTTTAGTAAGTAACCGAGCAGCAGCAGCTGTTGCGAGACCAGCAGCAATATTTCGTACCGCCGGATTTGCCGCGAGCATCTTCAGCTTTTCGATAACTTCATTGCTTAAGTTAAATTCTTTGAACTGAGACGCTAGGATTGATTCTCTTGCGGGTTCTCGTACAGATTCACTCACACTTTTGCTCAGTGGTGCGCGAGTTGAGTTTGATTTTTTTTGTACCTTCTTAGCCACGAAATACCCCCGGTTTAGTGATGAGCATCGTTATTAGATGACATCATATCGTTAGCGAATGTTTTAATTTCCGAAATTTTTCCTTCTACGGCATCAAGACTTTCGCTGAAGAAGGTCGAAATCTGTGGATATCTTTTGTAGACTCTCATGGCTACTGGAACCAGAGCGGCCACAGCAGCACCGCCAACGACATATCTGGTTGCCGGTCGGCTCCAGAGTTTAGAGGCTAATCTTCCGTAGTTTTTAAAGAGGAGCTTATAGTCCCTGTTAATGCTTTTCTGGATCTTTGGAGCTGACTCCAAGACACTAGCTGCTCTTTTAGTTCTTCGGGTGTTTGTGTTCACTGTTTTTCTAGGCATGTTATCCTCCTGAAATGGGAATTTCTCTTAATTAATCTTAACAACATTCCTGAAGAAGGAATCCAAAGACTTCCTAAAGTAACGTGTGCGAAGTGCCATAGAAAATGGCAACGCATTGGGTTCTAGATAGAAAAAAGTGTTAATCATGGCCTTCGTCCCCATTCCACTTGGGGACAAAAGCAATGAAGAATAAATTAAAAACTATCCGCCGCCCTGCGCTCCAGTTCCAGCTCCTGAATTATTTGGAAAAGGAATTCCAGGCGTGAAGCTTGTTTCAAACTCTGAGAATGTTTTTCCATTCAATACACCTTTAGGAAATTCAAATTGACTGAACTCTTCATATATTTCGGACGGATTACAGTCATTGCAAAGAAAGTTAATCCTCGCCGAGATGTGAATAGCTCCACCGTAGGAAATAGTGTTTTTAATCCTTGGGTTTCGGGAAGGGACGGAAACGGCAGGACCAAAATCTGAACCATAAGAAGGGCCGCCACTATTGACCACTGTGAAATACTTATTTTTTGCTGCACGATGGAGCTCATCAAATGAGGCGATGAAGATGGTGCAAACGAAGCTAGTGACTGGTTTTCCATTGATGAGTCTTGTTGTAATATCGGGGCCGTTAAAGCATTCACGGTTGCCGAGCTTCTCTGGTTTTATCCTAACATGGTATGTCTGAATATCGATCGATCCTCTAGATGAATCGAAGGGACCGTCTACAGATAGAACTTTCGCGGATGCTACTTGTGAGACGACGGTGAACAAGACGATAAAAACTTGAAAAATATTTTTCATTGAATCTCCTTTGTGGCACGCATGTTCTTCTTGAAATATGTCCATGTCAATTTTACATTTTATATACGAGAGTATAGAATTTTTCTATAGGCCGGATTGAATCAATGGTTTGATGCCCGCCAAACTGATGTCCGTTCTCATTCATCTCCTTCGAGCTTTTGCTCTTCAGGCGAGTTAATGTCTCTATGATTTAAATCCCATGTAGAGAAGCGGAGGGAGCCACCTTGGCTCCGGCAAGATCTCGTCCAAGCTGTAGGATAAATATTTCAGCTTCATCATTTTCATGCCCCGTTTCAAGGATAAGTGTGCTTTATTCGGCGGACTTGAAACAACCTTAACCATAGAGTCAACTCATGAAAAACCTAGTCACTATTTCAGTCCTCACCACTTCATTGCTGGTGCTGACTGCGTGTAACTTCGGCGGCTCTGGTTCCTCCGGAACATCTGGACGATCGGCATTCAAGTCAACCTCGATCACTGCTTCTGAGTTCGTCACTGCTCTGAACACTATTTTCGTAGATCCTGAGCACTCTTACCTCGAGCTGGACATCGATCAGACCATCCGCTCCTCCAACACCGACGAAACCAACGGTGATCACAACGGCCGTCTCTATGAAGTGGTGGACTACAACGGGATCAGCGGAATCTTCACCGGAAGGAACTCTGGCTACCAGTATGAAGCCCAGAGCGAGTCGACGGACGTGTCCCTACTCACTGCTGAAAAGGAACAAGTTGAATTCTTCAAGAAAGCGGCCAGGGTTTCCCACGCGTTTAATCTAGGAATCGAGACGTCACTCTCTCTGGTGACTCTAGCTGAGAAAACCGAAACTCTTCTTGGTAAAAGCCGAGGAGAACTAACAAGCACTGATCAGGCAGCGTTCGCAGCAGATCTTATAAAGTTAACTGGTGTCAGCTTGATAGAAGTCATGAAAGCTTCGAGCAATGAAAAAGATAAGAAAGCATTGATCTCAAAGATCGCAGATAAGATCGGTACATCGACCGCAAACTTGGAAGGAAAAATACTTCCGGCCCTTTTTAATTCTCAGTTATAAATTAAACCTTTGGTTTAACAGGGCAATTTTAGAGCGGCCAGACTTACTGTAGACGGTTAAATTGGGTCAAAAAGACCTCGCTTTAAACTATTCTTCCTGCTTGTCGCCATGTGTTGTCAGATTTTTCCAGCCTATCCTTTGACTATGAAAAACGAAAAGGATTTAATTCGCATCCTAAATATCCAAAGGTTTTTCTCATGAAATTATTCTTTTCATTCTTATCTATTCTAAACTTAAATGTCTCACTTGCTTCCGCAACCTGCCCCGTCACGATCAAAGACGTGATGGTCAATATAATTGATCTCAACTCAGTTGTCGGTTTTGTCAACCTCCCTCCGGAAAGCGCAGACACCAGAACGGTCTACATGAGAGGGCCCAACAACGATGAAAGCGTTTTCTTCATCAAAAACCGCGGCAGGGAGCATAAGCTCCTGAGGCAGACTTCTGCGGATACTGAGAGATGGGATTTTCTAGACGACTGTTTAGTTAGTCACGAAAAATCTAGTCAGCCATCTTCAATGGCATTGGGTTTCACTGACACGGATCTTAGAACTCTTCTTGCGAAAAATACCGAGGGCCTGATCTACGTGTGGAGTCCTTCCCTACCTCTTTCAGTTGAGGGAAGAGCGGAAATACAGAAAGTCGCTGACGAATCGAGCCTGCCAGTAACTTTCCTTATTGATCCTAACTCGGTGGAAAGTCCACACCCGGACCCGAAAGTCATTTCAACAGAACTCCGCCTTCTCGGTGGAACTAGACACTACCCCGCACTCTTCTTTTACAAAGATGGGCAACTCACCTCACATGCTCACATTGGTCGCAGGGTGAATAATGAATGGAGCTTCATCATAAAGCAAGAGCGCAAAAAGACGAAAGCATATTCGACCATTGAAAAAGCTCTGGACGATGCAAACCGGAGACTGGCACAGCTGCAACACCTCCGCGTCCTGGAGAACCCTCAGTTAAGATTGCAAAGTCAATACCCACTCTACGATGGTATGGGCAACTCTGCATTCTTCCAGGTCACTCCAAATGTGCCCTTTGTTCTGGATTATAGTTACATAACTAAATGGCAGGTTCACATCATTGATCAGCTAACAGGAAAACATCTGCCGACACCCATTCTAGGTGGAGATCCGTACCCTTCACCAGACGGTAAGTTCATAACAACGAAAGATTCTGATGAGAGAACAGTGCAACTTAAGTTCTACTCCCTAAAGCACTTACTTGAGAATCCAACTCATCCAACTCCTTTTCATTCTTCCGAGAGGAAGGCTTCATGGTGGTATCCCTCTATTGGAGTATCTTCCTTTCATGGCCCCAACGACTATGTGGTGAGAATTCTAACCCGCTTTGAAGATGTGAGGCTTGACCATTTCCAGATAAGGATCGATGGCGATGTGATAGAAGTAACCGAGCTCGGCTCGCAGGATAAAATTTGTAGTAACATTAGAAATTCCGGACCGGTCATTTCTCGGGATGGAAAGTTCATCAATGCCCAAAGCGACGACAACACTCGACTCAACGTGGTTCGAATTCCTGAAGACCTTACAAAGCCCTGTGAAGTTGTAGCATCACTTCCCTTTTCGGGTTTCAAGATTGCGTGGCATCCCAACAACTCTAACCAATTCAGTGTAACAACCAGGGATGGACTGGATCATTATCTCTATGACATTCAAAAGGATGTCCTAACTAAATTTCCTAGCACCACACCGGAATGCTCGAAGCTCCATAGTCTTAGGATTATTGATGATGAGACTGTGCTTTATGTGTGTGACCTTGTGGCAGGTGGAACGCTGCGCAAGCATGTGTATTATAAGCACGGACCTGCAATCTAAACGATCAGCCCAGCGGAAACCGGTCTGAATGTTTTTAAATAATAGATTTTAGAAAATTCAAGCAAGTTAGTTCAAGACCATCATCTAAAAAATCCATAGGAGATGACCCTTTTACTTCCATATCATTCCGATTCGGATTCTTTCATCAAAGATGAAGCACATTAATTTATTTTACAATAGTAGATTTTGAATGAGTATCCAGTGCAGCTCGAACTCCCCCGGCCAATACCTTAGCTGGGCCAATACCCCAGTAATGAAGGAAAACGACTCGCGGAGTTTCATGGGTCATGTGATTATGAATGGCCACAACTTGAATATTTTGTTTTCTAAGTGCCTTCAGAACCCCTTGTAGTTCATCTTCGTACATAGCAAAGTCTCCGATGACTAAAGCTTCTTTGTCTGTGCCTGAAAAGGCTGCCCAAGTGTTTACTCCCATAGCGTTTCCCATGACAAAACCGTGCATTTTAGTTGGGCGTGCTATGCTAATTTTATAGATTCCATTTTTCATCTCTCCCGCCTGGCCCATGACCTCAACAAGAATTTCTTCTGTGAGCTTGGTCTTTGCAGGATCAATATCTGCATTAGGATATTCAGGAGCTTTCAGGATAGTCTCTTTCACTTTTGCATAAACCTTGCCTACTGCCGAGGCGACGTCCTCCTCCTTGCCCATTCCCCCAATGTGCATAAAAAAGATTCTGGGATTCTCTAAAAAAAAGTGATTGTGTAGGGCCGTGACTTCTAATCCATTTGTAAGCGCAACGTCCATGACTGAATTAACCTGCCTCTCAGTCAGGACAATATCACCCATCGCCATAATTTGATCGCCAGTTTTGGTGAAGGCCGTCCAAGACGTGAGACCCAGGCCAGAGGTGAGTTTAACTTTTCCAACTTTTACTTTCAAATCATCCCTCGGAAAGGTAACTTTAAAAACATCTTCCGTTTTATCGAGACTTCCTTTCAGCCCTGTCAGTTCTTCAATTTTTGATGTATTCAAGGATGATTTTCTACCCTCCATCTGAGCAAACGAAAGTGATACATTTAAGCAAAGCAAAAGTGTGAGTTTGAGATAAAGATTATTTTTCAGCATTATTTAGTCCCTTGTTAAATTTATGAGTATCAAGGTTTTACTGATGATACCATTCGCATGGCGAAGTTATGACAGAGAGAGGCATTTCCTTCGAATGTCTTTCAGATGTAGTAGGAAGTGGATAGAATAAGAAGCAAATCTAATAAGGACTAATTATGAAGTGGATCACTAGAGAGCGACCTAAAATAGACCGTATTGCTTGTCCCTGGCTGATTAAGAAATTTATCGATCCAGAAGCTGAGTTTTTGTATGTCCCAAAAGACGAAGTCATTTCAGCTTCACAATCTCAGCAGGCAATTCCATATGATATTGCTGGAGTTGAGCTTACTCATGAGGGTGACTTATGTAGCTTTGATGCCTTCATTAAAAAATATGATCTCAAAGATGAAGGTCTAAACCAACTCGCCTTAATTATAAGAGCGGCAGACACCGATAAAGTGCACCTTTCAGCTCAGGCCCCAGGTCTTCTGGCCATTACCTTAGGACTTTCAGAAAACATCACTAATGATCATGAGATGCTTAAGGTGGGAATGATCATTTATGACTCCCTTTACACATGGTGCAGGAAGCTGAGTGACCAGAGACATGGCTGGAATCCAACCCCATAATATGAGCTGCACGTTAAAAGATCTGGCATCTTATTTTTTTCGATTAGGCTACCTTGGTTTTGGTGGTCCAGCTGCATTAGTGCAATATATGGAAAGGGATTTAGTCGATGAGAGAAATTGGATTACTCCCGATGAATATGCTGAAGGTATTGCCTTAGCACAGCTAGCACCTGGACCGTTAGCTGCTCAACTTGCCATTTATTTAGGATGGGTGAGATTTAAAAATGTTGGTGCTACTATTTGTGGGCTGGCCTTCATTCTTCCATCTTTTATTATATGTTTAATACTGGCCTTCTTTTACCTCAAATTCAGCTCACTCCCCTGGCTTAAGCCAACCTTCTATGTCGTTGGTGCCGCTGTGATCGGTATCATTGTTATGAGTTCCTTCAAATTGGCCAAGAAAGCCGTGGGGAAAGACAAGTTACTTTTAGGATTGTGGAGTATATCTGCGCTCGTTACGGCAGTAACTGAGAATGAGAACATTTACCTGATCTTGGGAACGGGCATTTTCTATATGCTGTGGAAACACCCCAACCTTTTAAAATTAAACCGAAGCGGCTTTATATTCATTCCATCGCTCCTCTACGGAATTAATGGAGAAGCGACTAACGATACTTTGTCAGACATATTTTTTTATTTTGTAAAAGCAGGCTCATTCATATTTGGTAGCGGATTGGCCATCGTTCCTTTCTTACATACAGGTGTTGTTTCTGAATTTAAATGGCTGACAGAGAGACAGTTTCTTGATGCCGTCGCTGTTGCGATGATTACTCCCGGACCAGTTGTTATAACGGTAGCATTCATCGGGTACTTAGTTGCAGGATTTAGTGGGTCAGTGCTTGCGGCCACAGGAACATTTCTTCCATGTTATCTATTTACGATTATTCCTGCCCCTTACTTTAATAAATACGCTAAAAATGTTTATCTTAAATCTTTGATTGCAGGAATAACTGTAGCAGCAGTAGGTGCAATTGCCGGAGCTTGTTGGGTCTTAGGAAAAAGAGCTATTATAGATCCTTTCACATTTATAATAGCGATCATTGTCTGCGTAACATTGATTAAAACAAAAATAAAAGAACCCTTAATTATACTTTTCTCGGCAATGATTGGATTGTTTATATTTACTACGAAAAGTTGAGATTCCAAGTTAGGAGAGCCGATGATCAGAGCATTTATTCCACGAGAGTAAAAAGCTTCTCTTAGGAGAAGCGGACTTTTGGTCTCTCAGCGTAGTTATCCTCATCGGATCGGTACCCCAGGGCGCAAAGAACAACGGCTTGGAGATTCCGTTCAGTGAGACCTAAGATTCGGTCGTATTCTTTTGCCTGAAATCCGCCCATCGGACAACTATCGACACGTACTGCTGCCGCGGCTGAGAGAAGAAATCCGAGTGCAATGTGAACTTGATGAAACATCCACTGATCAAGCTCGCTAGGATTCATCCCGTTGATAAATTCTTTCATCATTTTTTCGTAACCTGCAAGATTCAATTGAGAAATCTCTGGTGCTAGATACTTATATTGCTCTAAGTATCTATCGATATCACGAGCCCCAAAACTTGAGGGAGCACACAACACAAGAAGATGTGAACATTCTAGGACCTGCCTATTTCCCCAACTTACTGGATACAGCTTTTCTTTAAGTGTGGGGTTTTCGACTACAACAAAATACCATGGTTGAAGCCCAAAAGAGGAAGGAGCAAGTCTTAGTGTTTCTAGCAAAAAATTCAATTTATCCTGAGGTATTTTTTTTGAGGAGTCAAAGCGCTTCGTCGCATAACGCCAATTTAGTGCTTCTAAAAATGCATCTTCTTTACCTTTCATTTTTGAAACCCAACTTTAACCAGTAAACCTAGGTAACCCTTTTTAAAGAAGGGGCCATACAGACTAAGAGGAACATAGCTCCTAACAAGCTTTAGTGGTTGGGGAACGATGTCATAAAAAAGATTCATTGAAGTTAATTTACAATCATTGGCCCCAGACAATTGCGAATTCAAAGAAAAGGTTTGTGGAGAAAAGTCATGACTTTCGTATTCAATATTATACTCATCTATACAGGTTCCGATCAGCTCTCCACTAATGTGGACTGAGCCGGCATTAAGGGCCACGAAAATCTTTGTAGGTTTCAAAACACCTAATGAATCCATGCTTTGAAGCTGGTACTCGCCCTCAACCTGCGACCACGGCGTCGCAAAAACAACGGAATTTGCCAGTGTTAAAACCGTCACGAGAGCTTGAATTAAAATTTTAAAGGTCATCCTTTTCTCCATTTCTGTTTATTCAGTTTTAAAGCACTGAATTTTCTTGCAAGTTATATCGATCATATCTATAAGTAAAATTAGATATTAACATGAATTAGGATGGTAAAACTTATGGATCTTAATAAACTCAGAACCTTTACGGTTGTCGTTGATCAGGGATCCTTTTCTCAGGCAGCGACACAACTTCGTCGAAGTCAGTCCGCAATTTCTCAGCAAATACAGTCGTTAGAGGATGAACTCGACGTGCGCCTTTTGGAGCGAGTTTCGCGAAAAATTTATCTTTCTAAAGAAGGTCGAAGTTTATATGACACTGCAAAGCCTCTGCTGAGCCGTTTAGATGATGAAGCAAGTCGTCTGCAGGGAACTAAACAATCTCTGCAAGGACATATACGAATCGGACTTCTAAATTCCCGTTCGAATTTAGTTCCTATGGCCACAACTATAAGTCGCTTTTGTTTAAAACATCCCGAAGTTAGCATAGAAGTCTTAGAGGCAAGTGATGCGCAGATTGAGCAGGGGTTATTAGCTAACAAAATAGATCTTGGCCTTATGGTTCATTTTGATCAAACGCAAGCCTTTCGAAAGATTCCACTTAACTTAAGTAGAAATTGGATTGTGACATCTCATCAATTCATAAAATCTTTTCCGGTAAAGCTGCCCAAAGAACTCATCGATCTTCCGCTCATTGATTTAACGGATACATTTGCTTGTTTTGGAGCTTGGTTCAAAGTCAATGCTCCAAAATTCTTACCCTCTCTCAAGCATAGAAAACCGAGACTTATTGTAGAAAACCATCAAATGGCTTTGGATATTGTGGCCCAGGGCTACGGAATAACGATGGCCCCAGAATATATGATTGAAAAACAAAAAAATCTAATCAAGCTTTTTAGTGACAAAAGACCTGTGAATACAGGCCTCGATATTGTGGTTCGCACAGGTCGAACCCCTAGTCTCGCGGAGAAACTTCTAATCGAATCCATTAGGTCTTCAGGAGCAGACTGTTAATCTAATGGTTCATATGCAGCTGCCAGCTTTAAGTTTCGGCAGCTGCATAATCTAAAACTTCATAAACTTGTTAGAATTTTATGAGGATTAGCTTACTCTGATTCATCTGCGGAACGAGAAGCGTGTTGAGTTCCTTAGCAAAACTTATGTCGGCAGTGCCCTGACCAAAGTTATAAAGCTTCTCACTCCGACCGGCCCTGTCCACTCTGAACACGTCCCCGTTCATCCAGTCAGAAAGAAGCTGATTCCCTTCATTATCGTAGGTGAGCCCATCCAGATGTCCGGTTACTGCATTCGAAGTGCTCATCTCCTTTGGGTTCTTAAGGCTGATTGAGACCACGTCTCCTAGCTGCTTTGAGACAAACGTATTAAGATCAATCTCGGAGTCCCATCTTGAAACAACCAGTTGCTCGCCTTTGAGATACAGACCATTGGCCCCGGAGATCCGATCGTCTTCAACGAACCTAGAAACCGAATTGCCCCGAATCTGATAGATCACATTCGAGAACATGTCCGAAGTAAAAACCGTACCTTCCTCATCGATCACAATGTCATTGAGGAATTTGGAACCTTCGACCTCGAAGATCCTGCTAATCGAACCCTTAGCAATATCCACTTTGACCACCCGGTTTATGTCTGTCACAAACAGGTCATTCCCTCTGATGGCGAGCCCTTTCGGCGCCTTTAACCCTTGACCCATTTCGCTTGAACCGTCTTCCCATCCACAGAAATCTTACTAAGGTATCCAACTTCTTTCGTCTCAAGTGGATTCCCACTCGCTACGTTTGAAACAAAAAATACCCCGTGCATCTCAGAGTAGATCGCGCTCTCCGGATGCTTAATTCCTTCAGTGATCTCGTAGATCCCCGGTGCTCCCTTAGGCATGAATGGAACATCGGCCCCGTATGCAAAGTTAAATGTTGTGGCCACTAAAAGTGCAGATTTCAAAAACGTTTTCATAAAATTCCTCTTTGTTGTTGAGAATGATTTCTCGTTAAAAGGAATATAAGTTCTATTACTATATTTATCCAATGAATGGATCAGATACTACCAATTCGCTATTCGAATAATGCTCCTCCCCCATTTCCCTTAGCCCCAAGCCCCCTTAGCCCCAAGCCGCCCAACGGGCGCTTCTCCCCTCTTTCAGTTCAAAATTATTCAGATTCACATGAAGGCCGAGCGACAACGAGGGAGCGTACGCCGGTACGTGACCGAGGCGGAGACGAGAGCCTGATTGTGAAGATGAATGATTTTCAACTGAAAGAATAATGGTGCCCGCGGCTCTAGGATAGAAGAACCACTCGTATTAGGTCTAAGTTACTTAATTCAGTGGCGAGAGTCGAGAGTTGATCTAGTGGAGCTGGCAAAACTACGTTGGATTGAGGGCTGGAGTTATAAAAAACTAAGCCTTCACTACAATCGAACTCTGAACGCTATCAAAAATTACTGTCAGAACATACGTAAGAAGGATTTCAACCTTCTAGGTCTGACCGTGAAAGAAAAGGAAACAATCAAATGGGCATTTCAAAACTAGCTCAAATCGCAGCAGCCATAGCTTTTCTGGCCGCAGCCTCAGGAAATCTTCCTTGGCTAATAAAAAGAGTGAGAATAGCCCAGTTGCACTTAATCCAAGACTCTCAGGTATCAAATTGGGGAAGACCATGGACACCACCTTCTCGATAATATTAATTGACACTATCATCATAGTGCCTGTATAGTGTGGTATATATGGCCCAATGGGAATTCGTCGAATGGCTGCTTTTTTGGATTTTGGAAACCTCCCACTTTGAGTTTGAGTGGGATAAAGGTAATTCCACCAAGAATGCGAGGAAACATGGTCTAGAAACGCATGAGATCGAAGCCGTTTTTCGCTCAGGATTAGCACTTCCTTTAGGAATACAGATTAGTCCGTTGGTCAATGAACAAAGACTTGGAGTTGTCGGCCCGACACTGAACGGAAAACTAGTACAGGTCGCTTTTGCCCTAAGAGATGGACGGGTTCGAGTTATAAGCGCTCGGACGGCTAATAAAAAAGAAAGGACGCAGTATGAAGAAGTCTTATGTAAAATCACTTAAAGAGTATGACTCTGAATCTCTACTTGATTCAAAGAAGATTTTGGCAGCGATGAAGCGCTATAAAGAATCGCCTAAGAAACCTACAAGTGTAGCTCTTGATGAAACCACCATTCAAGAGCTAAAAGCTCTGGCCGAGATTCAAGGAATTCCGTATCAAGTCCTAATTCGAGTTTTTATCCTTGATGGCCTACAACGCTTAAAGAAAGCTGCCTAATTAAAGAGGCCAGTAGAGTGCGCCCTTTAGATCAAGGGGTATGCTCTCATCATTATTAACTGAATGCTTTATCACGCGCCTAAAAAAACCGACTTGGTCAGATATAACTCTGAACGGCTTTCCATTTAAAAACAAAAGGACTTAAATCTTAATTGTATCCAATAGCAACTTGCCCTTATTGAATAATTTACCTCTTAAAGGGAATAGTTAATGAATACAAATGAAGCGACAGAAGAACCTGCACTCATACCCAGATCGGTAATTATGGAAGCTGAAGCCTTGCTCAGAAGTGAAGCAGAAGAAGCTTTACGTTTAATAAAAAATGAA